>NZ_AP014546.1:0-1200000 GCF_016592555.1 Neptunomonas japonica JAMM 1380
TAGTCAGGAAACAAATAAAATTGTATAAAAATGTTCATAAGCTATTATTTCATTATATAACAACAAGTTATCCTGTTAATAAGTTATTATATATCATGTTGATTTGCTGTTTGTAAGTCATAAATAGTATAAAAAACATACAATTATTTGTATGTTGGTGTTCATATTATAATATTTACTTAAGTTATGAATATTTAGCATTGCTGTGTGGATAAGTGCTGTGGATCACTGTAGAATAGCGGCTATATAACAGTAACTTATGCTGTTTTCAGTGCGAATCATTATTTTTGCGGAGAGTTTATGTCGGGAGATTTGTGGGAACGTTGTTTGCCTAGCTTGCAAAGTGAGTTCCCTGCCCAGCAGTATAATACTTGGATTCGCCCATTAAGTGCCGATGAAAGCCAAGATTCTGTTGTGGTTCTTCTTGCTCCCAATCGATTCGTTCGTGATTGGGTTAATGATAAATTCCTCTCTCGTATTCGCCAAGTTGTCAGTGATGTATCCGGCGATATTAGTATTGATGTACGTGTTGATATTGCAGCGATATCTGCCGGCGCTTCTCAAGGACGGCGGATGCCTCCAAGGCCTCGCCCTACTTCGCCGCCACCCGTGTCAGCTTATGTGGAGCCTGCGCAAACAGAATATGAGCAAGCACCACCAATACCTCGTAAAGAAGTAAGCACTCACTCTGCTCCTGTTGCAGTTATACCAGCTCCGCAGCTTGAGTTGGACGTGGGTGTTTCTGAGCCGGGAAGAACGATCGATGTAAATGTTGAGGGTGGCTTGCGTCACCAATCAAACTTGAATAGAGCATTTACGTTTGAGTCCTTCGTTCAGGGTAAATCTAACCAGTTGGCATTAGCCGCCGCACAACAAGTCGCAGACAACCCAGGTGGTGCTTATAACCCACTCTTTATATATGGTGGTGTTGGTTTAGGTAAAACCCATTTAATGCATGCTGTTGGTATGGAGATGCTGCGTCAGAACCCTAACGCTCATATTGTTTATCTGCATTCTGAGCGCTTTGTTGCTGATATGGTTAAAGCATTGCAGCTAAACGCCATTAATGACTTTAAACGTTACTACCGTTCTGTTGATGCCTTGTTGATAGATGATATTCAGTTTTTTGCAGGCAAAGAGCGCTCCCAAGAAGAATTTTTCCACACCTTCAATGCGTTGCTTGAAGGTGGCCAGCAGATGATTCTGACTAGTGATCGTTACCCTAAAGAGATTAACGGTGTTGAAGAACGTTTAAAATCACGTTTTGGCTGGGGCTTAACAGTGGCTGTTGAACCACCGGAATTAGAAACACGCGCCGCTATCGTCATGAAGAAAGCGGCTGAGGCAAAAATTGTATTGCCAGATGATGCTGCTTTCTTCCTTGCACAGAAGATTCGTTCTAATGTTCGTGAGCTTGAAGGAGCGCTTAAACGTGTCATAGCGAACGCTCATTTTACAGGTAATGCAATAACTACGCCTTTCATTAAAGAATCATTGAAAGACTTACTGGCATTACAGGATAAACAAGTTAGTATTGACAATATTCAGCGTGTGGTCGCGGAGTATTATAAAATTAAGATATCCGATTTGTTATCTAAGCGCAGAAGCCGCTCGGTAGCACGTCCACGTCAGGTTGCGATGAGCATCTCTAAAGAACTCACTAATCACAGTTTACCTGAGATTGGGAATGCTTTTGGTGGTCGCGATCATACGACAGTGTTACACGCTTGCCGTAAAATCAAAGAGTTGCGGGAAAGCGAACCGGATATTAGAGAAGATTATCAGAACCTGCTACGTCATCTGACGGCGTAGTACCGGAGCGGAATAAAGGTAGATTGCCATGAAATTCGTTATTTCACGTGAAGCACTAATTAAACCGCTGCAATTGGTAGCGGGTGTGGTGGAGCGTCGTCAGACACTTCCAGTGTTGTCCAATATTTTATTGGTTGCTGAAGATCATAAACTGTCGATGACAGGGACCGATCTTGAAGTTGAGCTGGTTGGTTGTGTGATGCTTGATGAACCCGCAGAGCCGGGTTCTATCACCGTGCCAGCGCGTAAGCTTATGGATATTTGTAAATCACTTTCTGATGATGCACAGATTGAAATGACGCTTACTGGCCAAAAAATGATTATTAAATCTGGTCGCAGTCGCTTTACGCTGTCTACCTTGCCAGCTGTTGAGTTTCCAAATGTTGAAGATAGCCCGCAAACATTTGACCTGACTTTGTCACAAGGACAATTGCGTTACCTGATTGAGCAAACGGGTTTCTCGATGGCTCAACAGGATGTTCGTTACTACCTAAATGGTATGCTCTTGGAGATTGCTGACGGCTCATTACGTACGGTAGCTACTGATGGGCACCGTTTGGCAACGAGCGTTGCTAGTGTTGAAACGGATCAACAAACGGCTCAACAGATTATTGTTCCTCGTAAAGGGATTCTAGAATTGGCGCGTTTGCTTCAACATGGCGATGAGCCGCTTAAGTTAGTCGTGGGTGCTAATCATATTCGTGCTCATGTAGGTGATTTTATCTTCACCTCTAAGTTAGTTGATGGGAAGTTCCCAGACTACCAGCGTGTTATTCCTCGTAACGGGGATAAATACGTATTGGGTGATCGCCAAGCCTTGCGTAAAGTGTTTAGTCGTATCGCGATTCTCTCAAACGAGAAGTACCGTGGTGTTCGTTTGACGTTGACCAGTGGCTTCTTGCAAGTAATGGCCAATAACCCAGAGCAAGAGGAAGCAGAAGAAACTATCGCTATCGATTATGAAGGTGACTCTCTTGAGATCGGCTTCAATGTTAATTACTTGCTTGACGCGCTATCTATCCTAAATTCTGATGTGGTTCGTTTTACCCTGTCTGATTCTAATAGCAGTGCATTAATCGAAGGCTATGATGAAGAGGGTAACCTCTACGTTGTCATGCCGATGAGAATGTAAGATAGGATGACTTGTGTGGAGTCGGTTTCGGCTTCACGCTACACTTTATGCCAATCAGATCCCTTTCTGTTAAGAAGATACGTAATATCGATGCCGTATCTTTTGAGCCTTCAGAGCGTATAAATATCATTTATGGTGCTAACGGCAGTGGTAAAACCACTCTGCTTGAATCTGTGCACTTTCTTGGTCTCACGCGCTCTTTTCGAACGAATCAGTTTCGTTATTTGGTCACTTCTTCAGAGAGAGAGTCGCTGGTCTTTTCGAAAATAGATGCCGCGGGGAATGGTCAGCTAAAACCATTGGGTGTTAGCCGTGGTTTAGATGGTGATGTTGCCATACGTTTTAACGGCAATAGCATTGATTTATCTGAGCTTGCCTCCCTTGTTCCGCTTCAATTGATTAATACCGATACCTTTGAGTTACTGGAAGGTAGTCCGGGAACAAGACGTCAGTTTATAGATTGGGGAGTGTTTCATTCAGAGCCCGTGTTTATTCAACTGTGGCGTGCTTTTAAACGTGTATTACAACAGCGTAATTCTTTGCTGAAGTGTGGTAAAATTGATCCTGTTTTGCGGCAAGTATGGGATCAGGAATTTATTCAGTATGCTGAGCAGTTAACTAGCATGCGTGAACACTATATTGAGCAGTTAAAACCAGATTTTGAAGAGATTTTATTAAAGTTGGTCGGTGACTTATCGATCACACTTAAGTTTTCTGCTGGATGGGATCAAAAAAGGCCTCTGGATGAACTGTTAGCAGAAAATTTATCCAGAGATCTTAAGCAAGGATTCACCAGTATCGGCCCCCAGCGGGCGGATTTAAAAGTTAAATCTGAAGGTATTAGTGCTGCGGAACGTTTATCCCGTGGACAGAAGAAGCTCGTTGTCAGTGCACTAAAACTAGCACAGGGAGCGCTGTTTCATCGTTTAAGTAATAGAGCCTGTGTTTATCTGATTGATGACTTGCCGTCTGAATTGGATAAACACCATAGCCGTTTATTTTGTGAATTTTTAGAACAAACTAATAATCAATGTTTCATCACCTGTGTTGACCCAGAATCCTTAAGTCGATTTTGGGAGCCCGATACAGCAGTGGCCTACTTCAATATTGAAGCAGGCCAATTGGTACAAACACACTGAGTCAGGAGAATACCATGAGTGGCGAAGAGCAAAATTACGATTCCAACAGTATTAAGGTCCTTAAAGGGCTGGATGCGGTTCGTAAACGCCCTGGGATGTACATAGGTGACACAGATGATGGAAGCGGTCTGCACCACATGGTTTTCGAGATTGTAGATAACTCAATCGATGAAGCCCTTGCAGGCCACTGTAGCGAGATTAGCGTCATCATCCATCCAGATGGAAGTGTTTCTGTTTCAGATAACGGCCGTGGTATTCCTACGGGCATACACGATGAAGAAGGTGTCTCTGCAGCAGAAGTCATCATGACGGTTCTGCATGCCGGCGGTAAGTTTGATGACAACAGCTATAAAGTATCCGGTGGTTTGCACGGTGTAGGTGTATCTGTTGTAAACGCCCTATCCTCTGAGTTGAAACTAACAGTACGCCGTGATGGTAAAGTACACGAGCAGGTTTATGTTCATGGTGTACCGCAGGCGCCGCTTACTATTGTGGGTGAAACTGAGCAATCCGGTACAGAAGTACGATTTAAGCCGTCAGAAGAAACATTCACGAATGTTGAGTACCAGTTTGATCTCTTGGCTAAACGTTTACGAGAGCTATCTTTCCTTAACTCAGGCGTACGTATTGTTCTGACGGATGAGCGCAGTGCTCGCCAGGATATCTTCGAATATACAGGCGGCTTAAGCTCGTTTGTAGAATTTCTTAACCAGAACAAAACCGCTGTCAATAAAGTGGTTCACCTCACCGGTATGCATGAAAATGGTGTCGGCGTTGAAGTGGCTTTGCAGTGGAACGATAGCTATCAAGAAAGCCTGCATTGTTTCACGAATAACATTCCACAACGTGATGGCGGAACGCATCTTTCAGGTTTTCGTGCGGCATTAACACGCTCGCTTAACTCTTATATTGAGAGCGAAGGTTTAAACAAGGGAAGTAAGGTTAGCACTTCGGGTGATGATAGCCGTGAAGGCTTATGCGCTATTATTTCGGTGAAAGTCCCTGATCCTAAATTTTCTTCACAGACCAAAGACAAACTGGTCTCTTCAGAAGTTAAAACCGCCGTAGAGCAAATGTTTGCTCTGCACTTCTCGGATTATTTACAAGAAAATCCACAAGAGTCTAAATCAATCGTTAATAAAATGATTGAAGCGGCACGAGCACGTGAAGCGGCACGTAAAGCGCGTGATATGACACGCCGTAAAGGTGCTCTAGACATCGCAGGTTTGCCAGGCAAGCTAGCAGACTGCCAAGAAAAAGATCCAGCCCTTTCAGAACTTTACCTAGTAGAGGGTGATTCAGCGGGTGGTTCGGCTAAGCAAGGTCGTGACCGCCGTACACAAGCTATTTTGCCGTTGAAAGGTAAAATTCTAAACGTTGAAAAAGCACGTTTTGACAAGATGCTCTCTTCAGTAGAAGTGGGCACGCTGATTACTGCATTGGGTTGTGGTATTGGCCGTGATGAATACAATCCAGATAAGTTGCGCTACCACAGTGTCATTATTATGACCGATGCCGACGTCGATGGATCACACATTCGTACCTTGTTGTTGACCTTTTTCTTCCGTCAAATGCCAGAATTAATCGAGCGTGGTTACATTTATATTGCTCAACCGCCTTTGTATAAGATCAAAAAAGGTAAGCAAGAGCAGTACCTAAAAGATGACGAAGCACTAGAAAGCTACTTACTCCAAGGTGCACTTGATAATGCCAGTTTCCATGTGCATGAAGGGGCTCCAGCGATTACTGGTGCCGCGCTTGAGGCGCTGATTAACCAATACCGTGGTGTAGAGAAGCACATTGATCGTCTGTGTAAACTTTACCCACCAGCAGCCCTTACGCAAATGATTTATCAATCAGTGCTAAGTGTTGATGACCTAACTAACTCTGAACTTGTTGAGAGCTGGTTAAAAACGCTGGTAGAAGCATTAGAGAAGCAAGCTAGCGTCAGTGAGCGTTATGAGTCTGAATTAGTGTACGATAAAGAGCATAGTGTTTACTTACCTAAGATTGTGCATATCAATCACGGTGTAGATACTAGTTTTGTTTTTCGTAGGGACTTCTTCTCATCACGTGAATACGCATCAATTGCAGCGCTAGCGACTGAGCTACATGACCTACTAGAGCCTGGCTCGTTTGTTAAACGAGGCGAGAGAACTTTCCCTGTTACTTTCTTTAAAGAGGGTATCAATTGGCTACTAGAGCAATCTAAGCGTGGTAACTCTATACAGCGATACAAAGGATTAGGTGAAATGAACCCAGATCAGCTGTGGGAAACGACAATGGACCCTGATGCTCGTCGCATGCTACAGGTAACCATTGAAGACGCTATTTCAGCTGATCAATTGTTTACGACACTGATGGGTGATGAAGTGGAACCTAGACGAAATTTTATAGAATCCAATGCGTTACATGCTACGAATGTGGATGTTTAGCTTTAAAAACCTCTAGAGTTTAAATATTAAAAGCAGCCGATTGGCTGCTTTTTTACTTTCAGTAGCATTAGGCATTCTTCTGTCATACTCGTTTTCTTTCTGCTTCATATAGAGCTGGTTGACAATATTTGTCAGTCGGCTAAGACTCAACGGCGTTAAAAGGAAGGTATCTTACCTTAAAGCGCTTTTCATAGTCACTGGGTGTTACTTTTATCAACCGGACAAAGGATCGTCTCATCCCCTCTTCGTTGCCAAAACCACACTGCTTGGCGATAACTTTTATTGATATCTTCCCATTTTCTAACATAGTACGTGCTGCTTCTACGCGCATCGCTTCAACTGCTTTAGCTGGGGTTTGCTTTGTTTCAGCAACATACAGCCGCGCAAAGTTTCGAGCACTCATTAACGCTTGATTTGCTAAGGTTGAAACACGAAGGTCTTGATCAAGATTACAGCGCATCCATTGATGAAGACTATCGAAACGCCCGTTACCATCCGCAGTCTGTACTTTTAAAGCTTCGCTGAATTGTGATTGCCCTCCGGGTCGAACAACGTAGGTCACTAATGATCGTGCTAAATAGAGTGCAGCTGACCTACCTAAATCATCGCAGACCATAGCTAATGCCATATCAAGCCCGGCAGTAACACCTGCAGAGGTCCATACATTACGATCGTTAATAAAGATGGGTTCCGGCTCTACTTTTATATCGGGGTACGATGCGCCAAGCTCCTCACAAGATTCCCAATGAGTAACCGCGCGATAGCCTTTGAGTAAGCCACATGCCGCTAATACAAAGGCGCCGCTGCATATTGAGCCTATTCTTTTTGATTTAGACGCTAGTTCAGTGATACTTGCTAAAAGGTCAGTGTTTTGGCTAGCTATTCTCGCGCCTAAGCCCCCGACAACGATTAGAGTATCAATATGTTGCTCTGTCCACTCCAATATAGGCTCAGTGGACAGTGAAACAGGGGTGTCAGAATTAATCGAGTTGCCGTCTAGAGATAAAATAACGGTTTTATATACCGCAACACCTCTCTCATCCAAGGCGTCTGTAAAGACCTGTAGAGGGCCTGCAAGGTCAAGTAGCTTGATATTTGGATACACTATAAAGGCAATGATAGGCCGTTGTTTATTGTATTGAGATAGCATGGCAGTAAATGAGGTTATTGTGGCATTTTTGCCAAAAATAAAATTGCTATTCTAAACATCAAGTCACTGAATAGGAAACAGGAATGCTTATTTTAAAACCAAACTGCGAATGCTGTGATGTTGATCTGCCTCCGGAAAGCCTCAACGCTAGAATATGCAGCTTTGAGTGCACTTTTTGTAATGATTGTGCTGATGTAAAGTTTGACGGAGTATGCCCAAACTGCGGTGGTGGGTTTGTACCGCGGCCAATACGGCCGATTAGACACCTAGAGAAGCACCCAGCATCAAGGGTGCGTTTCAATAAAATTCATGCGGAATGTTTTAGCAAATAACGTATAAAAAAACCGCTCTTATTGAGCGGTTTTTTGTTTATTCTTAGATGTTACTTCAAGGCCTAATGATGAAGCGTTTCAGGCTCTAATTCTTGACCCTCATCTTCGGTGTGCGTTTTTTTAGACGTTAGATAAAGCCACGTAAATCCGACTAAGCCTGCGGTGAGTGAAGCAAATAGAATCCCCGTTTTAGCCATCAGTAAGTCTTGAGGGTGGTTTACAAAGCCCAATTCGGCGATAAAAATAGACATGGTGAATCCTATTCCGCCCATAAATGAAACACCAATAATATGGTTCATATTGAGGCCTTTAGGAAGCTCGCTTACTCCCAATTTTACAGCAGCCCAGGTGAAGCCAGCGATCCCGATTAGCTTCCCGAATACTAAGCCTAAGCCTATACCCATAGCTACGGGGTGAGATAAAACGCCACCAATATTGCCAAAGTCTATAGGTACGCCTGCATTGGCAAGCGCAAAAATAGGGATGACGAGATAGGCTGATGAAAGATGTAGTTTGAGCTCAAGGGTTTGAGCTGGTGCTTGTACTAGATTAACACCATTACCAAGCGCTCGGACACGTGAGCGTAGAGCATCATTAACGAGTATATTTTCATTCTTTTTAAAGGCTGATTTTATTTTCTCTACACCTTCCTGAATTTGAGAAAGGAAGCGCTTTGGATCATATTTGGGCTTCATGGGAATAGTAAAGGCCAATATAACCCCTGCTAATGTGGCATGAATACCGCTCTTTAGCATGGCTATCCACAGGATGATGCCTATGAGTATATAAGGTAGTAAGGTGCGCACGCCTCCTAAGTTGAAGCAGACTAAAATGAAAATTGAGAACCCAGCCAACATTAGTGCTGTTATGTTGAGGCTTTCGGTATAAAAAAGCGCAATGACTATTACCGCACCCAAGTCATCAACAATAGCTAGAGCGACAAGAAACATCAGAAGACTTTGCGGAACTCTATTGCCTAATAACGCTAAGGCTCCTAACGCAAATGCTATATCCGTGGCCATTGGGATGCCCCATCCATCGAGGGTATGGCCGCTTGGGTTGATGGATATATAAATCAAAGCGGGAACTAGCATTCCGCCAACAGCAGCAATAATTGGTAGCAATGCCTGTTTCACATTGGCAAGCTCGCCCACTAGAAGCTCACGTTTTAACTCCAGTCCTACTACAAGAAAAAATATGGCCATGAGGCCGTCATTGATCCAGTGGTGCAGTGATTTTGATAGCTGGAAATTTTCTAGCCCAATAGTGAAATAGAGCATAAAAAAGTCATGATAGTGATGAGCCATCGAACTGTTGGCAATGAACAGAGCGATAACAGCACAAAGCATCAGCAAAACACCACTGGTCGTTTGTCTGTGAATAAATTCATCTATGGGTGAGAGCACCTTGTCAAATGCTCGCTCCCAAGGCGCTATGTATTCTTTCCCTAAAAGCCTGCGCTTGCGCTTCATTATGATCTCCCTCTGAGATTTAGCTCAAACTGTATAAAACTCACAAAAGACGTATGTTTAATTATTTCGCGCAAGATTTCACCTATTTATTGCCAATTAGCACTTATGACTGCTGGCAAGGATAAAGATTTCGTAAAGCCAGATAAACAGAGCTGGCTTTTTGTAAGTCTTTGCTACTATTCGCGCTTTTAACTTCTTTAATAATAGCGCTTATTACCGTTTTTTCTGAAGTTTCTTTTGGGATACAAAAACCGGCATAGTATGTGGCTGGTACAGCGGCTTGGCGCTCACCTACACGAGTTTTGAATGCCCTTTTGAAAAAGTCTGATGGCTCATCGTTTTTAATATAAGTATTAAACCGTTTAATAATTACACGGTCGGTCAACTGCGCCCCAGCTAAAAAACCGGCAACATAGCTACTATCTATATCATCATTTTGTATATTTTCTGCAAGTAAAGCTGGGGAAAACAAACAAGCCAATATTGTGAAGATGTGTGCAAATTTTTTCATTATTTCACCTCAGGTGTTAAATGACGAGATTACTGACATTATCGTTGACTGCTTTTCTCTCAACTTGAAAAACTGGAATGCTAGAAAGAGCGATAGAATTATTATGTGGTGCTTTTTATATAGATAGAAATTGATATTAACTATGTTATAAATAGATAATAATCTATGTTTTGGGTCGCTTTTTATGGCTAAGTTACACTCCCGGATTGGAACATTCCGGCAATTAGAGATTTTACTGGCTGTCTACCAGACGGGATCAATCACCGCTGCTTCGAAAAAGTTGTTCTTAACGCAACCGACAGTGTCTATGCAGCTTAAAAAACTGTCTGATGCGGTAGGAGTACCTATCTACAATCATGTAGGGCGTAAGCTAGTATTTACACAGGCTGGCTTAGAAGTTATCAACAGTGCTCGTGATGTTTTAAATGGGATCGAGCGGCTCGAAATGAAGCTATCCGATATTCAAGGGTTGAAGGCGGGCACATTGCGTTTGGCGGTTGTTACTACTGCAAAATATTTTATACCGCACCTATTGGGGGAGTTTTTAAAGCTCTATCCTGATATTGATATAAATTTTAAAGTTGGTAACCGTCAGCAGATCATGGATCGGTTAGCGACAGGTGAGGATGACTTCTATGTTTTCAATCACCCACCTGAAAGTTCTACGCTGCATTTGCATGAATTTTTACCGAACCCTTTGGTAGCGATTGCTCAAAAGAATCATCCGCTTGCTAATGAAAAAAGTATTCCGTTAGAAATTTTTGCTGATCAGCCGTTTTTGATCCGCGAGGCAGGGTCTGGAACTCGCCATGCAATAGAGCAGCACTTTTCACAGCATGGGATTATACCAAATGTGAGGATGACCATAGAAAGCAATGAAGCCATCAAGCATGCGGTGATGTCTGGCCTCGGTGTTTCTATTCTCTCCAGCCATACGCTTGCGTTTGGCGGTAGTGGCGGCTTGGTTGTGCTGGACGTACAGCAATTACCTATTACAACTAAGTGGTATCTTGCAAACTTACAGGTTAAAAAGCTGTCTGTCGTTGCACATACATTTTTTGAGTATATAACAGCTTATGAAAGAGAGAGCATGCTCTCGCAGATGCAGGAAAAGTATAAGTAAAAGCAGCCCGGCGGCTGCTTGTTTATTAAGAGTGATGTAACCTTACTGCTCATATTCTATGAGTTGGGCTTGCGTGATCTCTTTACGAATAACCTGCATTTCAGTACCGCTAACCAGTAGCTCCGGTAGAATACTTCGGCTGTTATAAGCCGAACTCATCACAGCCCCATAAGCACCCGTGCAGAGAAAAGCAACGAGCTCTCCTGCTTTCAGTGATTTACTTAGTGGGTAGTTTCGCGTAAAGGTATCAGTGCTTTCGCAAATAGGGCCGACAATGTCATAGTGACGCATTGCAGAGTCGTTATTAGTGTCGGTTGATACAATCGGATGCGATGCTTGGTAGAGTGCCGGCCGCATTAAATCGTTCATAGCTGCATCAAGAATTAGGAATGGGTTGGGCTGTGCTTCTTTGATGTAGGTTATACGTGAAACCAACACACCCGCATTGGCGACTAAAGAGCGCCCTGGTTCAACGATAATACGGCCTTTAAAGCCGGCTGTAGAGCGCGCTATATCTTGCGCAACTGATGATAAATCTAAGTGTGCTCCATCTCCATAATCGACGCCGAATCCCCCTCCTAGATCAAGGCTGTTAATAGAAAAGCCCGCTTCTTCAAGTTTTGCTGTCAGAGCCATCAACTTATCAATTGCTTGGGAGTAAGGAGCAACGCTTTGGATTTGTGAGCCTATATGCATTGCTAACCCATTTAACTTTATCCAAGGGTGGTCTGCATAGCGCTGATAGAGAGATAAGGCCTGTTCTATTGTGATGCCGAATTTATTCCCTTTGCTACCTGTGGTTATGTTTTTATGAGTATCGACTGCTACATCAGGATTAACCCGAAGTGCCGCGTTAATTGGTCTCGCATGTTGTGTTGCCAACGTAGCGAGCATTTCCAGCTCCTCTACTGACTCAACATTGAACTGACCAACACCTGCATGAATAGCCAACGTGAATTCGGCTGCCGTTTTACCTACCCCAGAAAATATCATTGATTTCTCAGGTATACCGGCAGCTTGAGCACGCAGTAGTTCTCCGCTAGATACGAGGTCAACGCCTAACCCTTGGTCGGCTATTAGCCTTAAAATACTTAGATTGCTGTTAGCTTTCATCGCATAGTGGATATCAATACTATGGGGCTGGAACGCTGTTTGGCAGCGATGGATATTGGATAAGAGTTGGGCTTTAGAGTAGCAATAAAAAGGTGTATTAACCTTTGCCGCAATCGACTCGATACTACATGCTTCGATGTGCAGCTGGCCTTTAGTATAGATAATATGTTCAGTGAGTGGCGGTGTCATTATGAAGACCTATATGATGGTAAAAGACGTTGTCGATGTATTTATAAGATTACGAAAATAGGCCTTTGAGTACTGCTGCCAAATACGCCGAATTTGCTGTTAAAGTGACGTTATTTCAGTAAAAATGCCGTGAATAGAAGCAATTTATCAGTCGAGATGATTTGTGCTGTTCGTTTGTGAAAACATGAAAGTAATGAGAGAGCTGTAATGGATAAATTTGACAGCGCCATCCTTGATCTTCTTGCAAAAAATGCTCGGCAGCCATTGGCTGCAATAGGTGAAGCTATTGGCCTATCACGTACAGCGGTTAATGACCGTATTCGTAAGCTTGAGAGCCAAGGAGTGATCTGTCGTTACACGATTGAGAGAGGAGATACGCAAGAGCAGCAAAGCGTATGTGCTTATTTTGAGCTGACGTTTAGGCCTTTTGATCTCCCGACAGTTAAGAAGGAGATAAAAGCGATTGTAGAAGTCCGCCAAGCACACGCGTTGAGCGGAACAACGGATGTATTGGTGTTTGTAGAGGCACGATCAATGGAGCGTTTGACTCAGGTCCGCCAACAGCTAGCAGAATTACCGCAATTAGAAAAAATTGTTACTTCCACAGCGCTAGAACAATTAGTTTGAAACATAAACACGGCTCCATGGTTTCGTATTCTACTTAACAATATTAAAGTTAGAACGAGACTATAGCCTGTTAGCTGTATCAATAAGTGAATTACCCTAATATCGTGGCGCGGAACGCTATTTGGCTAATAATACATGCCAGTAGAAATGTATTATTTTTTATGTGCTAAGGAGAATGTTTAAGGGAGGGCTTGCCTCTCTTATGCACTATCACAATATTATAGTTGAGCTTCAGTTGATTCAGCTGGAGCGACTAAACCTGCCAGTGCAACTGTTATGCTATAAGCACTAACTAAGTTGTTATTACCCTTTCCCAAATGTGCTTGTACAGAAGAGCCCAAATCCGATAGTGGGCTATTGCACACCTCTCTAACCGTAACCGAGCCTCATTACTAAAAGTGGTAAGCTCTCTTCTAAGTGACAGGCTTGCTCGGTGAATTCATAAAACCCTAAGATGGAGAGTTTCGCTTGTTAAGGTGTTTTTTCTACTGGTATTACTATGAGTCACTCGCGTACTAGTTTGCGATATTGAGCGGGGGTTATACCAACATACTGCTTGAAGGTACGACCAAAATGGCTTTGGTTACTGAAGCCACATTGTAGCCCTATACCGCTTAAGGATGTCAGCTCCTCTTCATGCTGCGAACGGATCAGTAGCTCTTTAGCATGCTCAACTCTTCGCTGGGTAAGGTACTGGTGGGGAGTGCATGCCATGCTCATTCGGAACATTCTATTAAAATGAAAGGGGCTGAGTTGTGCTACGCCAGCAAGTTCTTCTAATGATACAGCCTCTCCTAATCTGCTGTGAATATATTCAACGATACGATTACGCACAGCTGTTGTTAAGCCCCCACGAAATAACTTAGGCGCAGTGCCTAGGCGCATGTGTTGTTTGAGTAAGTGCAGCATTATTGCTTCGCTACCCTGCTGCAACGCTAGGAAGTCACTACTGTCTTTCCAGTGCAGTGACAGCACTTCGTTATGCAGTATTTGTACTAGCTGCGGATCATTTACATAGGTTAAATCGGGCAACTCTATACAGCGTGGATCTAAGTCGAAAGCAGTGATGGCGAGCTTGCGAAGAGCATCGTCGCTGAAGTACAGGTGTATGAACTCGAGATGACTTTCAATTTCCCATTTTGAGTCATGTCCAACCGGGAAAAGGCAAACACTACCTGGCTCTCCTCTAAGTTGTGGAAGGTCGCATCGGCGCACCTGCGAGCCACCACCTTGCAGGTAAATACTGAGTGTATGATGATTAAGGTTTTGGTAGGTCACACGATCCCAGTCGTTAGCCCAGTGAGCAAAACTAAGACCCCCAGGTAGGTTGCAGATATTACGCTGTATAGCATTCGAAGCTGCTAGTGTGTCATCCACCCTTCTGGATGGCTGCTTATAGGGGCTATGTTCTCGTGCGGTTATTATCTGCGTCATGGTTTTAGTCTATCACCAGTGTTTGTCAGAGTATTTGCTAATTGAGGCGTTCCTGTCAGCTAACCGCAAGATAAGAACAAAATAGCAAGATCGTGATATCTGCTCTTAGGTATAAGTTTTAGCATGCCAGGTCTTAGGAGAAAGCCATGAATGCATTTTTATATTTAAACACGGTACTAATTTGGGGTTCGACGTGGATAGCTATCCATTGGCAGGCAGGTGATGTGCCGGTACTCGCGTCAGTATTTTATCGCTTTGCTATTGCGGGTGTAGTGCTGCTGCCGTTGCTCTACTTGCTCCGACGTGTACAAACCACAACGCGAGCGGATCACGGCTTTATGCTGCTGCAAGGTGTATGTTTGTTCTCAATGAACTTCGTCTGTTTTTACATAGCAAGTCATACTATTGCGAGTGGGCTGTTGTCAGTTATTTTCTCTGCTGCCACCTTGTTTAATGCAATGAATAGTCGTTTTTTTTGGGGAGAACGCCCCTCTTCTGAAGTTTTTTTCGCAGGCATTTTAGGCGTGTTTGGACTTTGCTTAATGTTTTGGCCTGAGCTTAGCCATAGTGGTTTTGACGTATCTGATTTGAAAGGAATTGGTTTGGGGCTATTGGGTACCTACCTTTTCTCATTAGGAAATATGATTTCCTTGAGGCACAGCAAGCGAGGACTGAAGCCGTTAACAAGTAATGGTTATGCAATGATCTATGGTGCACTCTTTCTTGCCGGCTTGATATGGATTACTGGTACGCCTTTGATATGGGATTCGAGTTCTCGTTATGTCTGGAGTCTGCTGTATTTGGCTATGATTGGGACGGTTGTAGGCTTTACTGCTTACTTGTCTTTAGTTGGCCGTATAGGCGCTAACAAAGCAGCCTATGCGACTGTCATGTTTCCTGTTGTCGCGCTTAGTCTTTCGACCGTTTTTGAAGGCTATGTGTGGAGCCTTGGCAGCGTGGTTGGCTTATTATTGGTTTTGTTAGGCAATGGTTTAATACTGGGTGTTCGTTTACCTAGTCTTGGTTTTTTAAATAATAGTGCTTAAGCCTAATGTTTCACGTGAAACACTGTAATAGCAGACAATAAAAAACCGGCCTAAGCCGGTTTTTTTATATACAGTAAACTAGGTATTGTTTAGCTGTTCAGTAATGAAATATCTGCAGTACGTAAGAACAAAGCACGAAGCTTGGCAAGAATCGCTATGCGATTATTACGAACATTAATATCTTCATCCATAACCATTACAGCATCGAAGAACGCATCAACATCAGTCTGAAGTGTAGCTAGCTCAGCAAGTGCCTGAGTATAGTTACCCGCTTCAAATAGTGGCTGTATACGATTTTGCAATGCATCAACACTGTTGTTTAGCGAGACCTCTTCGGCTTGAGTAAGCAGAGACGATTCGACAGACGCAGATTCGCTGGCTTCATTTTTTGCAAGAATGTTAGAAACACGTTTATTCGCAGCAGCCAGTGATGCGGCTTGTGGCAATGCCTTAAAGCTATTTACAGCGTTAACACGCTTATCAAAGTCTAAAGGTTGTGTTGGACGAACAGCAACAACGGCAAGGTAGCTATCAATAGAAACCCCTTTGTCTTCATACCATGCGCGTAAGCGTTCTAGCATAAAGTCCGTTACCTGCTTCGTTGCAGTATCTGCAGCGGGTAAATCTTTATGTAAAGACACTGCCTTAGCCACCACATCTGTTAGGTCGAGGTTTAATTCACGTTCAATGATAATGCGAAGGATACCTAGTGATGCGCGACGCAGTGCGAATGGATCTTTAGAGCCTGTAGGTGGCTGCTTGATACCAAACAAACCAGTCAATGTATCTAAACGATCCGCCAAAGCAACAGCAATACCGGCATTGCTTGCAGGTAGTTCGTCCCCAGCAAATTTTGGAAGATATTGCTCGTTGATAGCTGTAGCCACTTCGTTAGCTTCACCATCATTCAATGCGTAGTGATAACCCATGAGGCCTTGGAGGTCTGTGAATTCAAATACCATATCACTAAGTAAGTCACCTTTTGAAAGGTACCCTGCTCTTTTAGCATTATCTACATCAGTGTTCAGAAGCTCTGCTATATAGCCTGCCAGCTCAGAAATGCGCTTTGCTTTATCAAGTACAGTGCCTAATTGGTTTTGAAAAACTACGCTAGATAGCTTTTCCACACGTGACTCAAGTGTAGTCTTCTTATCTGTTTCAAAGAAGAATGCAGCATCAGCTAAGCGAGGACGAATAACTTTTTCGTTACCTGCGATTACCTGTTGTGGGTCTTTAGACTCAATGTTAGCAATCGTAATGAAGTAAGGCATCAGGCTGCCTTCACTGTCTACTGCATGAAAGTACTTCTGGTTTTCTTTCATGGATAGAATGAGTGCTTCAGGAGGAACATCAAGAAAGCGCTCTTCAAAGCGGCCTGTGAGTGCGACTGGCCACTCGTTGAGGGCCGTAACTTCATCAAGCAGTTCAGGGTCGATTTCTGCTGTTCCACCAATATCACTGCCTGCTTTAATGATCTGCGCTTCAATTTTAGCGCGTCGTTTTGCAAAATCAGTAATGACATAGCCTGGTGATAGTAGTTTTTCTTCATACTCGGAGGCTGCCATCAACTCAATTTCTTGGTTGTAATGGAAGCGATGGCCGCGTGTTTTACGTCCTGAAGTCACACCCAGAATTTCAGCTGGAACTACTTCATCTCCAAATAGTATTACTAACCATTTAGATGGTCTTACGAACTCAATGCGGCTCGCACCCCAACGCATACGCTTTGGAATGGGTAGTGCATTAATTGAATCTTGTATAAAGCTAGGCAACAACGAAATGGTTTCGCTACCCTTTTCTGTTGCGCGAAATACAAAGTAATCACCTTTGTTAGTCTCAAGAACCTCAAGCTCGCTAGCCTCAATACCACAAGAGCGAGCAAAACCATCTATGGCTTGCTGAGGTGCTTTACAAGATGGGCCTCGTTTCTCAACAGCGGTATCTGGTTGTTGGCTGCTCAATGCAGAAATTTTAACGGCTAAGCGGCGCGGAGCAGCAAATGAACTGACTTCTCCAAAGCTAATGTTAGCTTTAGTCAGGGCATCAGTAATACCTTTGGTAAAGGCATTAGACAGGTTTTTGAGGGCCTTCGGTGGCAACTCTTCAGTACCGAGTTCTACCAGGAAATCACGAGCTGTCATTACTTATCCTCCTGATGAGCGGCTAATATTTCGTTGCGCAATGCTTCAGGCGCTAACGGGAAACCAAGTTCTTTACGCGTGTTATAGTAGCCTTGTGCAACTCCGCGGGCTAAAGTTCTAACGCGTAATATATAACGCTGTCGTTCTGTCACTGAAATGGCATGACGAGCATCAAGCAGGTTAAATGTATGAGAAGCTTTTAGAACTTGCTCGTAAGCTGGTAGTGGTAAATTGACTTCAAGAAGCTTGTTACATTCTGCTTCGTAGTGATCAAAATTCTCAAAAAGCTTTGGAACATCGGCGTGTTCAAAGTTGTAGGTAGATTGCTCTACTTCGTTTTGGTGGAAAACATCGCCATAGGTCACCACGCTGCCGTCTGGGCTTTTTGCCCAAATGAGATCATAAACGCTATCGACGTTTTGCAAATACATGGCAATACGTTCAAGGCCATAAGTGATTTCACCTGTAACGGGATAACACTCTAGTCCGCCGGCTTGTTGAAAGTATGTGAATTGCGATACTTCCATTCCGTTAAGCCAGATTTCCCAGCCTAAACCCCACGCACCTAATGTTGGTGATTCCCAGTTATCTTCCACAAAGCGCACATCGTGAATCAGTGGATCAACACCAACACGTTGCAGCGATTCCAAATACAGCTCTTGAATATTATCTGGTGAAGGTTTCAGTGCAACTTGGAATTGATAATAATGTTGCAGGCGGTTTGGGTTCTCACCATAGCGGCCGTCTGTTGGACGACGGCTTGGTTGAACGTACGCTGAGCGCCATGTCTCTGGCCCTATTGCACGCAAGAATGTAGCAGGATGAAATGTCCCCGCGCCCACTTCCATATCCAGAGGCTGGATGATAACGCAGCCCTGTTCAGCCCAATAGGTTTGGAGTGCCAGGATCAATCCCTGGAACGTACTTACATCCGGAGTCACATTGTCCGTCACGGAAACCACCATTTTGAAATAGAATGAAAAATTTAGCGCTAAATTATACACCATTGACTCTGTTTTTCCTTTTCAAAAGACAGGTCGTCGGGCTGAAATCATCTAAGTCAGTGGTTTCTTATTAAATGTAAGCGTAGGTCATGTAGTAATCAGGACTAATTAATTATGAATTCCTCTTTTATTAAATTTTTTGAATAGGATTATATATAATGTCATTTTTGTTTTGAGGGCGTGCAATGAAGCACTTAAAAGCGATTCTCGCTATTTTAGTATTAGGGTTGATGTCATTACTTCCATTAAAGTGGGCCCAGTCATTAGGTGCTTTTATTGGTAAGCGCTCATCAAAAAATCATGACTCAAACTTGTATCGTATTACTAAGATTAATGTTGATCTGTGCTTTCCTGAATTGTCTCCTGAACAAAAAGAGAAGCTTATTGCTACCAGCCTTATTGAAACTGGTAAGACATTTTCAGAGATGGGTATGTCTTGGTTATGGCCTCCCGCACGCTCTCTTAAAACTATTAAGCAAGTTAATAATGAGTCACTTGTTGAAGAGAGCTTGTCGCATGGTAAGGGCGTTATTCTAATTGCTCCTCATCTGGGTAACTGGGAAATTCTTAATTTATATTTGTCTGGTCGTTATACTTTTACGGCTATGTATCGTCCCCCCAAACTAAAATTGATGGACGATATGATTAAAAAGATGCGTGCACGCCTAGGTACAAAGCTTGCTGCAGCTGATGCTTCAGGTGTCAGGATTGTTATGAAGGCACTTAAGCGAGGCGAAATGGTTGGAATATTACCTGATCAAGAACCGGCTATCGGTGGTGAGTACGCTTCGTTTTTTGGGAATTCTGCATACACTATGAAGCTGCTACCGCAACTCGCTAAACAAACAGGGGCTAAAGTTATCTGTGGTTATGCCGAGCGTTTGGGAAATGGAGAAGGTTTTAATCTTCATTTCATAGAGGCAGACCCGTCTATCTATGAGAAAGATCTGTCTGTCGCAATTGAGGGGATGAATCGCTCAGTAGAGCGCTGCGTTAGAGCGCTTCCTGAGCAATATCAGTGGGAGTATAAACGCTTCGATCATCAGCCTGACGGCGTATTAAGGCCCTATCGGAAGCGCTAAGACTAGCGCTTCCAGAATGCTGGGGTAAAGAGAACCAGCAGTGTAAATACTTCTAAGCGTCCTAGCAGCATGGCAAAGCAAAGGATCCATTTTGCTGTTTCGTTTAGGTTGCCATAGTAAACAGCAACGTCACCCAGGCCTGGCCCTAAGTTGTTAAGTGCAGCACCAACAGCAGACCATGCTGTGACTTGATCAAGCCCTGTTCCTAGTAGTGCAATCAGCATGATGATGAATACGATCAGGTAGACTGAGAAAAAACCCCATACTGCCTCTAGTACGCGATCAGAGATGGGCTTATTGCCAAGCTTTACGGGTATTACTGCATTGGGGTGTACTAAGCGCATGATCTCTCGGTAGCCTTGCTTAAGGATAAGCAGTACGCGAATTACCTTCATCCCACCGCCGGTAGAGCCTGCACAGCCTCCAGCAAATGCTGCAACAAACAACATAAATGGCAACATGACAGGCCAGTGCGCAAAGTCTGCTGTTGCAAAGCCTGTTGTTGTAGCTATCGAAACAACCATGAAAATAGACTTTCGCATAGAATCAATGGGTGCGTATGTTTCTGTGCTAACCAGTACGAGCATTGTGATTAATGTTACGGCAGCCAATATGCTGACATAAAATTGAAACTCAGGATCTTGGAAGTAATGTAGTATGGTTTTTTGACGCCATGCAAAGAAGTGCAAACTGAAATTTACGGCAGAAATCACCATAAAGAAGATGCAAATTGCTTCGATAACTGAGCTGTCAAAGTAACCAATACTCGCATCATGAGTTGAAAAGCCACCTATTGCTACCGTTGAGAAGCTATGGCCTATGGCATCAAACGGTGTCATGCCTGCGGCCCAGTACCCTAGAGCGCAGGCAATAGTGAGCGATAGGTAGATATACCAGAGTGCTTTTGCTGTTTCGGTGATGCGTGGTGTTAGCTTGCTGTCTTTTACCGGCCCTGGTGTTTCTGCTCGATATAGCTGCATGCCACCGATCCCTAACATCGGAAGTATTGCAACGGCGAGTACGATGATACCCATGCCGCCTAGCCATTGAAGTTGCTGGCGGTAGTAAAGTATTGATTTTGGGAGGGCATCGATGCCGGTTATGACGGTTGCCCCGGTGGTAGTTAAGCCTGAAAGCGACTCAAAAACTGCGTCAACAACCGTTAGGTGTGGGCTTTGTGACAGTATTAATGGGACGGCCCCAAACATACCTAGTACTACCCAAAAGAGTACTGTTATGAGAAACCCATCTCGTGTTCTTAAGTCTTGGCGTACACGATAAACCGGAAGCCATATGAGAAACCCGGTGGTTATGGTAATCGCAAAGGCGCCCACAAAGGCATAGTCATGGCCATCATCATAGAATAATGAAACGGCGATTGGCGGCAGCATAGTTATGCTGAATACCATTAAAAGTATGCCTAAAATTCTTAGTATAACGCGATAGTGCATAACGAGTTCTCAGGGTTAGAAGAATGCGAGGCCGACTTGGAATAGCCGCTCTACTTCGCTAATGCGTCGTTTATCAACTAAAAATAAGATGACATGATCCCCATTTTCAACGATAACATCATCATGTGCGATTAATACTTCATCGTTTCGCACGATAGCCCCAATGGTAGTTCCAGGAGGAAGGTCAATATCTTCAATTGCACGCCCCACTACTTTTGAGCTGCGCTTGTCACCATGAGCAACTGCTTCTAAAGCCTCAGCTGCACCACGGCGTAAAGAATGAACTGCAGCTACATCACCACGCCTTACGTGAGTAAGTAGAGCGCCAATGGTGGTTTGCTGTGGTGATATAGCAATATCGATGACACCGCCTTGAACAAGGTCGACATAAGCAGGGTTGTTGATGAGCGTCATGACGGTTCTTGCACCAAGGCGTTTAGCAAGCATTGAAGCCATTATGTTGGCCTCATCATCATTCGTTAATGCGCAGAATACATCGGTGTCTTCGATGTTCTCTTCCAGCAATAACTCTTTATCTGAGGCGCTGCCATTCAAAACAATCGTGTTGTTCAGTGTGCGTGCCAGTTGGTTGCAACGTTGCATGCTGCGTTCAATAATTTTGACTCGAAAATCAGACTCTATATTACTGGCCAAACGCGCCCCAATATTACCTCCGCCGGCAATAATGATTCGCTTGTAAGGGTTGTCTAAACGGCGTAGCTCACTCATCACTGCTCTGATATCTTTCTTGGCAGCAATAAAAAACACTTCATCATCAGCTTCGATAACAGTGTCACCTTGAGGAATAATTGGTTTACCTTGTCGAAAAATTGCGGCGACTCGGGTGTCGACTGCTGGCATGTGGGTGCGCAAGTAAGCTATTTCTCTCCCTACGAGAGGGCCTCCATAGTAGGCCTTAACGGCAACGAGTTGGGCTTTGCCATCAGCAAAGTCGAGCACCTGTAGTGCGCCGGGTTGCTGGATCAGTCGCTTAATATGTTGAGTTACTAGTTGTTCTGGGCTGATGAGTACATCAATAGGCATAGCCTCTTTATTGAAAAGTAGCTTGTCTTGTTCTAGATAATCATGAGCTCGTACGCGTGCTATCTTGGTTGGGATATTAAATAGAGTTTGCCCTATTTGGCACGCTACCATGTTTACTTCATCACTGTTGGTTACCGCAATCAGCATATCTGCATCTTGAGCTCCCGCTTGTGCTAAAGGGCCTGGGTAGGATGCGTTACCTTCCACGGTGCGGATGTCCAATCGGTCTTGTAGCTCACGAATTCGATTGATATCAGTATCGACAATCGTAATGTCATTGGCTTCGTTTGCTAGGTTTTCTGCAAGTGTGCCGCCAACCTGGCCTGCTCCTAGAATAACTATTTTCATCCGCTTTTCCGCTAAAGTTAATCGTCAGCTTTTTTTAGACTTGCGTAGAAGAATCCATCATGGCCATTTGGCTGAGGGAAAAGTTGTCTTCCGTATGGTCTTTCTACACCCCAGCTTGCATCAATAGGGAGGTGGCTAGCATCTTCGTGTTGTTTTAAGAAACGTTCGATGAGACGTTCGTTTTCTTGAGGGAAAATTGAACAGGTCGCATAAACTAACGTTCCGCCACTCTTTAGCATGTCCCATAAATTATTAAGAATTTTCAGCTGAAGGTTTGATATAGCTAAAATTTCTTCTGCTTTACGCAAGACTTTAATGTCGGGGTTTCTACGAATAACACCCGTTGCGCTGCATGGAGCGTCTACTAGAATCTTGTCGTACTGAGTAGCATCCCACCATTCATTCGTTGATGCGTCACCGATAATGAGTCTTGCATTAAGCCTAAGTCTTTCAAGGTTTTCATTAATTCTTTGGGCACGTTTTTCAGATATTTCTAACGCATCAACAGTAATGCCTTTTACTGACTCTAATAAATGGCATAATTTTCCGCCGGGAGCTGCACAGGCATCGAGGATATGTTCGCCCTCTTTTGCTGCTAATAACGATGTACTCAGCTGAGCAGCTTCGTCTTGTACGCTAACATTGCCCTCATCAAATCCTGGTAAATTTGACACATCGATGGGTACGGCAAGCGTGATACCGTGTTCAGAATAAATACATGGGCTTGCACTAATATCCATATCAGCCAAAATGGATAAGTATGTTTCACGTGAAACATGCTGCTGATTTACACGAATGGTCATTGGCGCTTGCTGATTATTTTGCGCCAGAATCTCTTGCCAAAAATGTGGCCAATTATGTTTAAGTTTTTCTATAAACCAACTCGGGTGATTAAATAAGAAAACTGGCTCGTCATATAAGGTCTCAATGATCTGATCTTTTTCTCTGTCAAAGCGTCTAAGTACGGCATTAAGAAGCCCTGTAACTCTCATTGCATCAAGCTGGTGCGCCGCTTCAACTGTTTCGCTAATGGCTGCATGTGCAGGGATTCGCATCTCTAGCAACTGATAAAGGCCCACGAGTAGTAATGCGCGAATGTGAGTGTCAGATTTACGAATCGGCCTTTCAAGCAACGCGTCAGCTATGAGCTGTAGTTTTGGGTAGTTTCTAGTGGTACCAAAGCATATTTGCCTAAGTAGTGACTTATCTTTTTCATCACACTGTTGCAGTGAATCAGCTAAGGACTGCTTTAATGAACCTCTTTCTTCAAGCAGAGGAGCTATGGCGAGAGCGGCTAAGCCACGAACGTTAATCATATGCCTAATTGTGCTCCTATAGAGAAGAGCTCTTTACGAGAGTTAAGTACATCTCTGGTCGCTAGAGGCTTGCCTCCCGGTAGTTGAAGGCGAGTTATACCTAGTGCAGTAGCGTTGCCACAAGCAATAATGATGCGGTCTTTGTGTGTTTCTATGATAGTGCCGGGTTGTGCGCTAACATTCTCTATTTCTGGTTGAGGAGTAGCGCTTAATATCCGCAAGTTGCCGTCACCTAGAGAAGTGTAAGCAATGGGCCAGGGTGAAAGCCCCCTCACCTGCTTATCGATTACCTTTGCAGAGTTTGACCAGTCGATCAGCCCTTCTTCTTTTGTTAGCTTGTGCGCATAACATGCATCAGCGTCATCTTGCTTAAGAGGCTTGAGTTGGTTTGCTTGAATCAACTGCAGTGTTTCAATTAAGGCGTTAGCGCCAAAGGTAGCTAAGCGGTCATGTAAGCTGCCACTGGTGTCATCTGCTAAGATGGGACAAGTGTTTTTGAATAACATGTCTCCGGTATCCAAACCTTCATCCATCTGCATAATTGTTATGCCGGTCTCTGTATCGCCTGCCAGAAGTGAGCGGTGAATAGGAGCTGCGCCGCGCCATCTTGGTAATAATGATGCATGCACATTAATGCACCCATGCTTGGGCGCTTCTAAGACAGCTAAAGGCAACAATAACCCATAAGCAACGACAACCATGAGGTCAGCATTAAGTGATGCTAGCTCCGCCTGTTCTATCTCCCCTTTAAGGCGTTGAGGCTGGTACACCGGAATATCATGCTCAAGCGCAAGTGATTTAACGGGACTGGCTTTAAGCTTACGGCCTCTACCTGCTGGGCGGTCGGGCTGAGTGTAAACGCCAATAACATCATGTTCGCTGTTAATCAGAGCCGCTAGGCTACTCGCTGCAAAGTCGGGTGTGCCAGCAAAGATTATTCTTAAAGGTGTTGTCATTAGGTGTCCATAAACAAAAACAGGCTTGCGTCTGGCAAACCTGTTGGTAATCAAAATCGAACAGCTTTAGTTAGTCTGTTCAAGTTTATGTATTTTTTCTAGCTTAGAGCGAATACGGCTTCGCTTTAAGTTAGATAGGTAGTCAACGAACAACTTACCATTAAGGTGATCTATCTCATGCTGTATGCAAACAGCCAGTAGATCGTGAGCTTCCATTTCAAATGATTCGCCATTGCGATCTAATGCTTTTACACGGATATGGTTGGGGCGTTTAATTTCTTCATAAAAGCCTGGGACAGATAAGCAGCCTTCTTGCATCTGCTCAAGTTCATCCGAGATAGTTTCAAATGAAGGGTTTATCAAAACCAAAGGCTCATCACTCTCTTCTGATATATCAATAGTGATGATTTGACGATGAATATTGACTTGTGTTGCCGCAAGACCAATACCAGGAGCGTCGTACATGGTTTCAAACATATCGTCGATCACTTGGCGTAATGCATCATCGACATGTTCAACGGGCTCTGCGATGGTGCGCAGTCGTGGATCAGGAAATTCTAGAACGGTTAACAGGGCCATAAATTCACATATTCTTCACAAAATTATTATAAGAGCCATATTCGGCACAAAATATCATTTAACCTATTATACTGATATGACGCTACGATGCATTTGTCGTTTACCATTGTTTATTATAGGTGCAATGGATCATTCCGGGCACTCAGCAAGGGAACTGAGATGAAAAGACTGTTTGGTATATGTTTGGCTTCATGGCTTGCTTTGTCAACGCCAATTCAAGTGCAAGCAAGAGCTGATCAAATACAGCTGCAAGAGAACCACCCTCAAGAGTATGTGGTTGTTAAAGGCGACACTCTGTGGGATATCTCTGGACACTTTTTGAAAAAACCTTGGCGCTGGCCTGAGCTGTGGGATGTGAATCCGCAGATTGATGACCCACATTGGATCTACCCTGGAGACATTCTTTATCTGACATGGGTTAATGGTCAGCCGAAATTGCGTTTGAAAAATGATCGGATGCAACCGCGAGCACGTGTTTCTAAACTGGATAGTGCTATTCCCGCTATTCCATTAAAAGACTTATTTGCCTTCCTCAGTGATAACGTTGTATTAGATGAAGAGTTACTGAAGAAAACACCTTATGTACTGGGGGGGCGTAACGAGCGAATTATTGCGGGTGCAGGTGACCGAATTTATGCGCGTGGTGAAATTGATCAAGGGCATATAGCACAAAATGTTTATCGTCCTGCCAAAAAGTACATCGATCCTAGCACTAAAGAGTTGCTAGGTTATGAGTTGCTAAAAGTAGCGGAAGCGAGAATTAGTGCTTTAAATGGTGATATTACGAGCTTGGAAATTATCAAATCTCGTGAAGAGGTTCGGGTGTTAGATAGGGTTATTCCCGCGCCTGAAGCACGTATACAGTCAGTCTTTTACCCCGTGGCGGCGCCGCTTGAATCTAGAGGTCAGATTCTGGCTGTTCTACGTGGTGTAACCAAAATTGGTCGTTATGATGCAGTGACTATTAACTTGGGTAAACGTGAAGGCTTAAAATCGGGGCATGTTTTTAAGGTATTCACACGGGGTGAAACGATTAAAGATCCGCTCACTAAAGAGAAAGTCACACTTCCCGCTGAAGAAGCCGGCACATTAATGGTTTTTAAAACCTATGACAAAGTCAGTTACGGTTTAATCATGACAGCAACAAATGTGTTGTCTATTGGAGATACGATTCGCTCCCCTGACGCGGATAATTAAGAAATAATATCAATGATATAAAAATGAGAGAGCAATATGCCAAGCGATCCAAAGGACTGGATCGCTATCAGCCAGTTGCCGGGTATAGGCCCTGCAACATTAGGTAAGTTATTCCGCGGTAAATGGACGCCTAAGAAGCTGATAGCAGATCAAGATAGCCAGTCGGCCACCTCAAGTAATACTCCTCGGTTAAACAAGCTACAAAAAGCTCAGCTGTACAATTATGTTATGCAAAGAGGGTCTTTGTGGGATTCAACACAGCAGTGTGTTGAGCAGCTACAGCGTATAAACGTTCAATGCTTGTTGGCAGATGACGATGCTTATCCTGCCCTTCTTCGAGAAGCACCCGATCATCCTGTGATGTTGTTCTTACAGGGCTCTATTGATGCCTTACACATGCCGATGGTCTCCGTTGTGGGTAGCCGTAATGCCAGCGCTGCGGGGTTGCGTCACGCTTACCAGTTCTCAAAAGCACTTTCGGCGGGAGGCTTTGTGGTTACCAGTGGTATGGCATTGGGTATTGATGGTGCTGCACATCAGGCTGCTGTAGATTTAGGTTTGCCTACGGTTGCTGTGATGGGCACAGGAAGTGACCAGGTTTATCCACGTCGTCACCAAAAATTATCAGAAAAAATCTTGGAAACAGGAGGGGCGCTGATGACTGAGCTACTACCTGGCGCAGGACCATTGGCTGCACATTTTCCTAGGCGCAATAGAATTATCAGTGGGCTTTCGACTGGGGTTCTGGTGGTCGAGGCGGCCGTGAAAAGTGGCTCTCTAATTACGGCACGAATGGCGCTTAATCAAGGACGAGAAGTGTTTGCATTACCCGGTTCTATTGATCACCCAGGAAGTCGAGGTTGCCATGCGCTTATTAGGGAAGGCGCAGTACTAGTTGAGTCTGTAGACCATATGTTGGATGAGCTATCGGCCATGCTGGGTTTGTTGCGGCGTGTGTCAGAAGATACAGAGGCAACGGGCAATCAGAATGAGCTTCAAAAAGGCTTATCGGATATTCAAAATATGGTATTGAATTCAGTCGATTTCTCGCAAACATTATTGGAAGAGATTATCATACGAACGGATAGTCTCGACTGCCAGTTGCAATCACACTTAGTAGAATTGGAGTTACTCGGCTGGATTGAAGCCACGGCAGGTGGCTATCAAAGGATACGTTGATGCACTCATGTAGAGTTGCAAGTAGGATGTGAAACAGGTAGTTTCCCGGCTTTAATACAAAGAGTTTTTGGTATGAATCAGTGGCATTTTTCTCAGGCCGCCAGAATATTGCACGGTGGTGGAGTTATCGCCTACCCCACAGAAGCAGTATGGGGTTTGGGATGCGATCCGTACAATGAAAAAGCAGTGCAAAGGTTATTAGTGCTGAAGAAACGCCCGGTGAATAAAGGGGTGATTCTGGTTGCCGCGAGTATGTTGCAGATACAGCCTTTGTTAAACCATCTAGATAACGAAAGTTTAGCTCGTCTCAAGAGTAGTTGGCCTGGTCCAAATACCTGGTTGATTCCTGACCCTACTAACATTATACCGTCTTGGATTAAAGGGCAGCACACATCCGTTGCCATTAGAGTGAGTGCTCATCCAGGTATTGTTGCAATGTGTAACGCATTTAATGGGCCTGTGGTGTCGACGTCAGCAAATCTTTCCGGAACAGATCCAGCAAAGACCTTATTGAGAGTGAGTACTTACTTCGGTCATGGTCTAGATTATTACCTTCCAGGGTCGCTGGGTGATTCAGCCCAACCAACCCGCATACAAGACCTGCGTGATAGTCGCGTAGTTCGTTCTTAATATTTGACAACATTGGAGAGTGGCTGATTATGTCTGCACCCGATATTGACGCAGTAAAAAGTTATTTATTAGACCTTCAAGATCGTATTTGCCAAGCGCTAGAAGAAGCCGATGGCCAGCAGAAATTTGTTGAAGATAGCTGGGAAAGGCCACAAGGTGGCGGCGGACGTACGCGTGTCATTGCTGATGGTGCTATCTTTGAAAAAGGTGGTGTTAACTTTTCGCATGTCTTTGGTGATGCCCTTCCCGCTTCGGCGTCTGCGCATCGGCCAGAACTTGCTGGGCGTAGTTTTGAAGCGATGGGCGTGTCATTAGTGATGCACCCTAAAAACCCCTACATTCCAACCTCACACGCCAATGTACGTTTCTTTGTTGCTGAGAAAGAAGGTGAAGAGCCTGTATGGTGGTTTGGTGGTGGCTTTGATATGACCCCTTATTATGGCAATGATCATGACTGTCGACATTGGCATATGACTGCTAAAGCTGCCTGTGATCCTTTTGGTGATGAGGTCTACCCTCGCTTTAAAACCTGGTGTGATGATTACTTTTATCTGAAGCATCGTGATGAGCCTCGTGGAATTGGTGGTTTATTCTTTGATGATTTGAATGAATTCGGATTTGAGAAGAGTTTTGCTTTGATGCAGTCTATTGGGGACGCGTATGTGCCTGCTTATGTACCCATTATTCAGCGTAGAAATGGTACGCCTTATGGTGAAAAGCAGCGTGATTTCCAGCTACATCGTCGTGGTCGCTATGTTGAATTCAACCTGGTCTATGATCGTGGCACTTTATTTGGTTTACAGTCAGGTGGGCGTACCGAATCAATTTTAATGTCGTTACCGCCTGAAGTACGCTGGGGCTACGACTGGAAGCCGGAAGAAGGTAGCGAAGAGGCTGAGTTGTATGAGCGTTATTTGCAGCCGCAAAACTGGTTGGAGGCGTAGTTGTGGATAAGTATGCCGTTTTTGGTAACCCAATATCACACTCAAAGTCTCCTGTTATACATGCGCAGTTTGCTCAACAAACCTCTCAGCTGCTGAGCTATGAAGCTATTTGTGCGCCTGTGGGTAAGTTTGAAGAAACGGTCCGGAGCTTTTTGGCTGAAGGAGGCAAAGGGCTTAATGTGACCGTTCCTTTTAAAGAAGAGGCATGGCAAGTAGCGAAAGTGCGTTCAGAACGCGCTGAGCTTGCGGGTGCCGTTAATACCTTGTATTTCAACGATGAAGGCTTATTGTGCGGCGAAAATACTGATGGTGTGGGTATGGTAAGAGATATCCAAGAAAACCACGGTTATTCGATAACGGGAAAAAAGGTCTTAGTGCTGGGTGCGGGGGGCGCTGTTCGTGGTGTTATGAAGCCTATATTGGAACAAAATCCGGGCGAAGTCGTGATTGCTAACCGGACCGTTTCAAAAGCACAAACCTTGGCCGAGCTATTTTCGCCGTTCGGACATGTTAGCGCTTCATCTTTGGATACACTGCGCGGCCCATTTGATCTTATTATCAATGGTACTGCTGCAAGCCTTCAAGGAGAGATGCCGGTATTGCCACAAGGGATGGTGCACTCCCAGTCATGGTGTTATGACATGATGTATAGTACTGAGCCTACCCCATTTAACCGGTGGGCGAGTAATGAAGGAGCCTGTCGGCAACTCGATGGTCTTGGCATGCTCGTTGAGCAGGCTGCCGAATCTTTCTATATTTGGAGGGGTGTGCGCCCCGATACCAGCTCACTAATTAGTCGTTTGCGTGAACAGATATTAAATCATTGATTTAGAAGCCTTAAACCTAGACTAATTTCATCTGTTTTCTTGCATACCTGCCGATCAGGGTTTATAAAGTTTATAAACCCTCCGGCTCAGGATGTACTGATGGAAAAGTTGAAATCCCTCCCTACCGAAGCCCTTTATAAAGTATGTGACACTGATATTTTGCCTTTTTTAACCACGGAAACCTTAGAGAACTTCAATGGTTTTTTTGGTCAGGAACGTGCTATTGAAGCAATGGGCTTCGGCGTGGGAATGCGCCGCCCCGGTTATAATCTTTTTGTTATGGGTAATCCGCATACTGGGCGTTTTTCATTCGCGATGGAAAGCTTAAAAGGCATTGCGAAAAAAGAAAAGAAGCCCAGCGACTGGTGTTATCTGAATAATTTATTGGATGACCGCTACCCTGTTGCGATGGAGCTGCAAGCAGGCAAAGCTTCACAGCTGCGCCGTGATAATAAGCGCATGATTGAAACGATCATGACAGAGTTGCCCGCCGTGTTTGAGAACCCTGCTTATCAGCGTAAGAAAAGTAAAATAGAGCGAGATTTTAATCGCCACTATGATCAAGCCATTGATAGTGTGGAAAAACGTGCGCGTGAAAATAGTATTGCAGTCTATCAAGAAGGTGGAACGGTAGGTTTTACTCCCGTTGCTGAAGGTCAGGCAATGGATGAGGCAATGTTTTCTCAGCTATCAGAAGAGGTGCGAGATACATTCTCGAAAAACATATCTGAGTTAGAAGATTATCTTACAGAGAGCCTGACTGAATTACCGCAATGGCGCCGTGAAGCCGCCGAAAAAATGAAAATACTCGACCGCGATACCGCACGCCAAACAGTATCTCCTCTGATTCAAACAGTGAAAGAGAAATATAATAATATTAGCGGTTTGGCTGATTACTTTAATCAGTTAGAAAGCCATATTGTTAAAAATAGCGCCGATTTGATTAATGATGAAAGACTAATTGAAGCACGCACAGAGAACGGCCGCCGCACATTACTGGATGACCAATTTGGTGTGAATCTGCTTGTGGATAACAGTAAAACCAAAGGATCGCCTGTTATTTTTGAAGCTCACCCTAGTTACGAGAACCTATTTGGTCGGGTTGAATACAATAATGATATGGGGGCAATGGTCACTAATTATCAAATGATTCGCCCGGGCGCATTACATAATGCGAACGGTGGATATCTTGTCTTAGAGGCTGAGAAACTGTTAGAGCAGCCCTTTGTATATGGGGCGCTAAAGCGTGCACTTAAAGCGCATGAGATTCGCATAGAAAACCCAATGAGCGAGTATTCGGGTATCAGTACCATTACACTCAGCCCTGCTCCTATGCCGTTGCATGTAAAAGTTGTATTAATTGGGGGACGCGATACGTACTACTTGCTGCAAGAGATGGATCAAGATTTCGAGAAGATGTTTCGTGTCGTTGTCGATTTTGACGAAGACGTGGAGCGAGCGCCAGCTACCATCCGTAATTATGCGCGCTTGATGAAAACCTTAGCGGCTGAAGAGAGCTTGGCGCCTCTAACACGTGATGCAGTGGCGCGTTTAGTTGAGCAAAGCTCACGTTTGTCTGGTGATCAGGATCTGTTATCGGCGCATATTGGTGAGTTGGTTGATCTGTTATGCGAAGCTGATTACAAACGAAAATCAGCAGGTGAAGACCTGATTAATGCCAAGCATGTTGAAATGGCGCTAGATGCTCAAGAGAAGCGTACCGGTCGGCTTGCACAGAAAATTTTGGAAAGCATCTTAAACGAAACCGTGCTGATCGATACTGATGGTAAGGCCATCGGGAAAAGTAACGGCCTAACGGTGTTACAGGTAGGTGATGTTTCGTTTGGTACACCTGCACGTATAACTGCGACAGTACACCCTGGTAGTCGTGGTATTGTCGATATCGAGCGTGAAGTACAGCTGGGCCAGTCGATACACTCGAAAGGCGTGTTAATACTCTCTGGCTATTTAGGGCATCAGTATGCTCAAGACTTTCCGTTAACCCTCTCTGCCAGTATCGCATTAGAACAATCTTATGGTTACATTGATGGTGATAGCGCCTCATTAGCTGAGATATGCACGCTTATTTCTGCCTTGACGCATATTCCTATTTTTCAACAATATGCTCTAACCGGTTCAATCAACCAGTACGGTGAAGTTCAAGCGATTGGTGGTGTGAACGAAAAAATTGAAGGCTTTTATAAACTATGCGAAACCCGTGGTTTAACGGGCCAGCAAGGGGTCATCATTCCTCGGGCAAATGTACGTAATCTGATGCTTAAAAAGACGGTAGTAGAGGCCGTTGAGCGTGGTGAGTTCAAAATTTATGCCGTTGCTACGGTTGATGAATGCTTAGAAATTTTAATGGGGCGCTCAGTGGGCAAACGTAAAGCTGATGGAAGCTTTACTCAACGCAGCATTAACCACCAAGTAGTTAAGCGTCTTAAAGAGTTACATAAAGCGACAACAGCGGGCTGAAGGTAATGAACCAGACGGGGCACCTGCCCCTCTGGTTGTTAAGGCTACGGATGCTTATTTCAGCGAGCGTAAGAAGCTTATGAGGTAGTCCTGTTCTGCTTTGTCTGTGATGGACACATGACGCATGCGAGTTCCAGGTACAAGGGCTTCGTTGTCAGAAATCCATTTTCGCAGGTTGTCTTCATCCCATGTAATGCCAGATTTTTTCATCGCTTCAGAATAAGCAAAGCGAGGCATTGACGCTGCTTTACGATTTACAACGCCGATCAGATTCGGGCCGAAGGAGTTTTTGCTCGGCTCAAGTGAATGGCAGGCGGTGCAATGGTGGTTAAAAATCTGCCGTCCGGCTTCAGTCATACCGCCCTCTTCTGCTTGTACCGATAACGGTGAAGCCAGTGCAGAGCATAAAATTAAAGACGATAGCAAGGTTGCTTTCATTAGGTATCCCCTCTCAATAACAGGTAAAGACAGTATATTGAGTAAGGCTTTTCTTAGGCTGTTCTACAAAAGCACCGGTTCTATAGGACTAAAGTACCTGAATTGGCCACCGGCTTAAGAGATGTCCTAGATATGCCGTATGGCGGTACTTGGCGGCGATAAAATTGCGCCACTAAATAGAGAAATTGCGTCATTCTCGTGAAGTTTTGCAGAAATCTATTAAAGAGTAGACTAAAGTTTGATGCGCACCTTTTCAGGGCATATCATACTGAAAACAGCTAGATCTGATAATTTAAGCGTTATGATTTTTCATTGATCCCATTTTATCCCGATAAGCAAACAGTGGAGCTCACACTAAATGGACAGCGAGATAGCTAATAAAAAAATAATAAAACCTTGATCAAATTAAAGGAATTGCTCCAAAAAAGACTAGGTGGCGATCAAGCCCCAAAAGTTGAGCAGTTTGCTGATCAGTTTTTCACTTACGCCCCTGAAGACGAAATTGCGCAACGACCGATAGAAGCTATTTATGGCGCTACTCTGTCTTCTTGGTCTTTCCTAAAACAGTTTGATGCCTCGTGTTCTAAAATTCAGGTGTTTAACCCTGACTTAGAACAGCATGGTTGGCATAGTAACCATACTGTTGTACAAATTCTGACCGTAGACTCCCCTTTTATTGTTGATTCAGTTCGTATGGAGTTGAATCGACAAGGTATAGGGATCCATGTGATTCAGAATGTTGTCTTATGGGTAGATCGTGAAGGCGAGGCTCTCAATGCGTTAACCAGTAACGGCGAGGGTGTTTCTGAGTCGTACATTTATCTAGAAGTTGATCGTCACACTGAACCAGAATTACTTAAAGACTTGCAATCAGAACTGATGCTTGCAATGTCTGCAGTATCTGTTTCTGTTAATGATTTCATTTCTATGAAAGACCGTGCCGCAGGATGCGCAACAGCATTGTCCGCAGCAGGCCATGAACAAGAGAATGCATTTACTGAATGGTTAATGGATGATCACTTTACTTTTTTAGCAAGCGATCAGGTTGAGTTTAACGGCACCGAAATGCTGGTGAAAAAGAATTCAGCACTAGGTCTGTTAACGCTACCTGAGTTGGTGCACCTGGGAAATACTGAGCGCTCTGAATTACCTTTGCGTGTTGAGCGTCACTGCGAGCGCTCCAGAGTACATCGCCCTGCGTATTTAGATTTAGTCATTATTAGTCACTTTAATGAAAAGAACGAATGTGTTGGTGCAACGCGCTTTCTTGGTTTGTATACCTCACCTGTTTATCGTGAAAGACCTAAGCGCATACCAATGATTCGCCAGAAAGTAGAGCGCGTATTGGCACACTCTGGCTTTAACCCTCACGGCCATAGTGGCAAGTCTCTAGAGCAAGTATTGATTGATCTTCCACGTGACGAGCTATTTTTAGCATCAGAAGAAGAGCTGTATCAGATAGCGCTTAAGATTTTCTATTTGCAAGAAAGGCGACGTGCCTGTTTGTTGGTACGTGAAGATAAGAGTGGTCAGTTCTTTTCATGCTTGTATTACGCACCACGTGATCTCTTTAGTACGGCACTGCGTTTGAATGTGCAGCACTTGCTAGAGAAAGTGTTTAATGCGCAGGATATTGAGTTTACCAACTCATTTAGTGAGTCAGTGTTGGCCCGTACACATTTTGTATTGCGTGTTAAGCCGGGCCAAGAAGCACCTGATCTTGAGCAGCTCGAAGCAGAAGTTCAAGAGTTGTCACGTTCATGGAACGATGACCTACAGAGCGCACTGATTGAAGCCTGTGGTGAAGAGCAAGGTACAACGCGCAGTAACCTGTATCGCGAGTCATTTCCTGTTGCCTATCGCGAACATTTTACGACGCTACATGCGGTACACGATATTGAAAAGATGGAACAGCTGGCTAAGCAGCCTCTAAGCATGAGTTTCTATCGCCTCCTTGAACAATCTCAGTCTGTATTGCGTTTTAAGTTATTTACTGAAGAAGAGCCGCTAATTCTATCTGACGTTATTCCTGTGTTAGAAAACTTAGGTTTACGCGTGGTGGGTGAGCACCCTTATGTCGTGAGCTGTGTGAACGGAAAAACCTATTGGATTCATGATTTCTCGTTATCACACCGTGGTGGCTCAGAGCCGATTGAATTAGATGAAGTTAAAGATATTTTCCAGCAATCTTATGCTGCTATTTGGCAGGGGTTGGCTGATAATGATGAATTTAACCGTTTAGTACTGGGCGCAGGTTTAAATTGGCGTGAAGTAGCGATGTTACGTGCTTATGCTCGTTACAATCAGCAGATCCGCTTTGGCTTTAGTCAGGCTTATATTGCTGAAACCTTGACGCGTCATACACAGGTTAGCCGTTTGCTGGTGGCTCTGTTCCGTGCACGTTTTGATCCAACTCGCCAGACTAAGGGTAAAGTACAAGCATTAGTCGGGCGTATTGAAAGCAGTATCCTTGATGCCTTGGATAAGGTTGATAACCTTAACGATGACAAAATTCTGAGACGTTTCCTGGAGCTGATCAAAGCGACGTTACGTACTAACTTTTTTCAGCTCAACGAGAACAATGAGCCTAAAGAATATCAATCCTTTAAGCTCGATCCGCATCTGATAGCGGATATACCTAAACCGTTACCCATGTTCGAAATGTTTGTCTACTCACCTCGTGTAGAGGGTGTACATCTACGTGGTGGTAAGGTTGCTCGTGGTGGCTTGCGTTGGTCAGACCGCCAGGAAGATTACCGTACTGAGGTTCTGGGTTTAGTTAAAGCTCAGCAAGTTAAAAATGCAGTCATTGTACCGGTGGGTGCAAAAGGTGGTTTTGTTGCTAAATGTCTACCGCAAGGTGGCACACGTGATGAAATACTGGCTGAAGGCATTGCCAGCTATAAAATCTTTATTCGTGGTTTACTTGATGTGGCTGATAACTTACAAAATGGCGAAGTTATCCCTCCTGTAAATGTGGTCCGCCATGATGAAGATGATCCTTACTTGGTGGTCGCCGCTGATAAAGGCACAGCTACATTCTCTGATATTGCCAATGAGATTGCCGAGACCTACGGCTTCTGGATGGGCGATGCATTCGCTTCGGGCGGAAGCCAAGGATATGACCATAAAGGCATGGGAATTACCGCCAAGGGCGCTTGGGAGTCCGTTAAACTACATTTTCGCGAAATGGGTATCAACACCCAAACAGACCCATTCACCGTTATCGCTGTGGGTGACATGGCAGGCGATGTGTTTGGTAATGGCATGTTGTTGTCGGATAAAATCCGCTTAGTGGCCGCATTTAACCATATGCATATCTTTATCGACCCAACGCCTGACGAAGCCAGTAGCTTTGTAGAACGCCAGCGCATGTTTGCATTGCCGCGTTCTGGCTGGGAAGACTATAACACCACACTAATTTCTAAAGGTGGTGGTGTTTTCCTACGCTCGGCTAAATCGATTACGTTGACACCCGAGATGAAGAAGCACTTCGATATTAAAGAAGACAAGCTTTCGCCGAATGATTTGATCTCAGCATTACTGAAAGCACCTATCGATCTTTTCTGGAACGGTGGTATTGGTACTTATGTGAAATCCAGTCAAGAAAGTCATTCAGATGTGGGAGATAAGGCGAATGACTCATTACGTGTAAACGGTAATGAACTGCGCTGTAAAGTACTCGGTGAAGGCGGTAACTTAGGCTTTACTCAATTAGGGCGTATTGAGTTCTGTCACAATGGCGGCGCTTGTAACACTGACTTTATCGATAATGCCGGTGGGGTTGATTGCTCCGACCATGAAGTAAATATCAAGATCTTGCTTAATAAATGTATTGCCGATGGTGACTTAACAGTTAAACAGCGTAATGATTTGTTGCGTGATATGACTGATGCTGTGGCGGTGCAAGTTCTGAAAAGTAATGACCGACAGGCAAGAGCACTCAGTTTAGCGCTTGAGCATGCCGGTAAATCTCAGGATGAATATGTGCGTTTGATGGATCGCCTTGAAGATGAAGGTCGTTTGGATCGTGCTTTGGAATTCTTACCTGATAACGAAGCACTACAACAGCGCCAGCAGGCCAAATTGCAGCTCACTAGACCTGAACTGTCGGTGCTGATCTCCTATACCAAGGCGGAGCTTAAAGAACAGCTAACGCATAGTTGGATTACTGACGACCCGTACGTCAAAAATGAGATTAAAGAAGCCTTTCCTGAGCAATTGGTTGAACGCTTCCCTGAGGCCGTGCAAGACCATCAGCTGAAGAAGGAGATCATTGCAACTCAGGTTGCTAATGCGATGGTGAACCATATGGGTATCACTTTCACCAACCGCATGATGGAAACCGCTGGCCAATCTGCCGATCAGGTAGCAGTTGCTTATCTGGTAGCGCGAGATGTGTTCGAGCTACGTGAGATCTGGGAACAGATTGAAGCATTAGATAACATAGTGCCAACAGGTGTGCAGCAGCGAATGATGGTTGACCTGTTGCGCTTGATGCGCCGTGCAAGCTATTGGTTGCTACGAAATGTCTGTAACCGAGGCTGCTTTAAAGTACAGGAAGTGATTAATCGCTTTAAGCCAGCAGTCGCAGAGATCAGGTCGTCGTTTACTGAGCTACTTTCAGGAGACTTGAAAACGCATTGGTTAGGTCAGTGCCAGAAGCTCATTGATGTAGGTATTCCTGAAGACCTTGCAGCGCGTATTACCTGTGCTGAGCGTTTGTATGCGGCACTGGCTATCAGTGACGTGTCTGATGAGGTTAACCAACCGATTCTCAACACCGCCGAAGTCGACTTCTGGTTGGGTGAACGCTTGCAGCTGGATTGGGTGAGTGAACGTATTCGCCAAATTGAGCCTGAAAACCATTGGCAGTTGTTGGCGAGGGAGGGATTTAATGAAGACCTGAACACGCAGCAAAGCCGCCTGACACGCTCTGTATTAATAAGTGATAGTGAGTTAAGTGGGCAAGCACTAGCGCAAAGTTGGCTTGAGAAAAACGAGCCAGGCTTGAAGCGTTGGGAGCGTGTATTAGGGGAGCTACGCTCTACCACTGATGCCGATAGTGCGACCTTTACGGTCGTTATTCGCGAACTAACAGAGCTGTCTAAAAAGCTATAAATAATAGCTGAGCTATATTAAAGGGGGTTCTCATACAGCGTATGAGGCCCCTTTTTTATGGATGTTTTTTCTAATCGCGGTATTTGTGCGTTGCTTAAGCATTGTCTTGCTGAGGTAGGCTGCCGCATAAAGTGTGCTAATGTTAGTTATGCGTTGGTATGTTTAATTTAAAAGGTAGTGGCTCTGGATATGGTTAGCGAAATTACTCAACAACTCTACTCCGATACACCCAGTGAAACGATTTACCACTATACATCTTTCTCGGGTTTGTTAGGTATTGTGGGCAGTGGCTCGCTATGGGCCAGTGATATTCGCTACATGAATGACTCCGCTGAATTGAATCATATGGTGACCTTGATACGTGAAGAGGTGAACGAGCGTATTACCCTGGGCCACCCGAATCCTAAGTTACTAAACCAGTTTGAAGACTGGATAGCCCGGCGGGTGACAAACGGGCATATGTTGTTTGCTGGTTCGTTCAGAGCTAATGGTAATTTATTGAGCCAATGGAGAGGTTATAGCGAGCTAGGTAAAGGCGTTAGTATTGGTTTTGACCCTAGGCAAATACTCTCGTGCGCGTGTCAGCAGTCGTTTATGGTGGGTAAGTGCATCTATGATCGCCAACGTCAACGGGCCCTGATCCATCAAATAGTAGACTTTGTGGAAGACCTTGCCGCGTTGTCGTGTGGTACGCATGGCTGTCGTGATGACTTAGTATTTGCCGAAGTGTTTGAACAAGTCGAGAGTGATTTGCTACGTATTGCTGCGGTACTTAAACATCCTTCTTTTCAGGAGGAAGAGGAATGGCGCATTGTTTCACCGGTCATTACTGATTTTAAAGACCCGTCAGTGCATTATCGTGAAGGTACCTCAATGCTAGTACCCTTCTTTGAGTTTTCGCTGGTGGCCCCCTCTGAAGAAAAGCTGCAGATTCAGCATATTTTCTTGGGGCCTACTCCCAATATTAACCTCTCAATGAACTCTTTATCTATGTACTTGGCTAAGGAAGGAGTAGCGCCAAAGCGCGGAATTGGCTATTGTCAGATTCCCTATCGACAGCGCTAATACCGCTGTTTTTAGTCGCTTTTAAGGAATGATTTTGTAGGTATGATTGATAATATAAACCGCCGTATTTTGAAAGCATTGCAGCATAACGCTCGTATCTCCTATGCAGAGCTTGGCAAGCAGGTCCACCTTTCAGCACCGGCAGTAGCTGAGCGCATCCGAAAATTAGAACAAGAAGGCGTTATCAGCGGCTATTGCGTATCAGTGGATATGGATAAGTTGGGGCTTCCGGTTGTAGCGATTGTGCAGTGTAAAGTGTTTCGCGCGATGGAGCGCCAGTTTAAAGAGTTGCTGCTAACAATACCGGACATTATTGAGTGTTATAACACCACTGGAGAGCAAGCGTTCGTCATTAAAATGGCCACCGTATCAATGGCCAGATTAGATGAAATATTGGAACTGTTTGGTGATATGAGTGACACCAACACCATGATGATTCTGTCAACACCTGTACATCGTACGCTGCCCGATACTTTTTTTGAGTAGGCGTTTTGAATAAGTTTTTTGTAAAAGCTGATTCTGTTAGTTGTCTCTAGGTGGCACTTTGCTCAATGGTCACTTTGCTTTTACGCTGAGGCCACTGGCTAATTAGCATTCCCAATAGCATTAACCCACACCCTGTCAGCTGGTTATTAGTGAGCTGCTCGTTGAGGAGTAACCATCCTCCAATGACAGCAAAAACAGCCTCTGTGGATAAAATAAGCGCCGTGACACTGGGCTCCACTTGGCGCTGAGCAATGATCTGAAGTGTGAAGGCGATACCACTAGAGGCGACACCAGCATAAAGCAAAGGCAAAAGTGCCAGTTCAAACTGTGCAAGTGTGGGTTCTTCAAAAATAAGCATGGCGACAGTGGCTAAAACTGTTGCTACCAGAAACTGTACGATCGTTAAGCTAATGGCATCTACTTTACTGCATAACCAGCCTAAAATAAGCACATGGGCTGTCCAGAACAGCGCTCCCACAAGCTCCAGAGCATCGCCTTTATTGACTGTTAAATCATCAGATACTGACAGTGCAAAAAGTCCAGCAAGTGCGAGTAAAACCCCACACCACGTTTTCATATTAGTCGCATGCCCTAGCGCAATACCTGCAATCGGAACCATAACAATATACATACCCGTAATAAAGCCGGCATTACCCGCGGTGGTGTATTGCAGCCCTATTTGCTGAAAACTAAACCCTGCAAACATGACTGTACCGGCGACTAAACCACCAATGAACAAGTCTTTGTTGAGCGTAAGTTTGTGCTTACCTAAAACGAGCCATAAAGGAACAAGAGAAAGCGCACCTAATAAAAATCGTGCAGCATTAAAGCTGTGTGGGCCAAGATGTTTCATTCCAGTGGTTTGTGCAACAAAGGCAAAACCCCAAATAGCGGCAACTAAAACGAGAAGTGCGTGAGATGGTTTCAGTGTGTTCATACATGTAGGGTCCAATAGAAGGTCTTGAATGGAGCTATTGTAAGGTGGGAATATACGTGGAAGGTAGAGACTAACTAACGAAAACAAAGCAACATGGTTTAATAAACAACGTTATTGGTTGTTTTTGCTTTGCTTTCGTAAGCCTGAGTGTTTTTTGACTGATAAGTGTTAAAAATTCTAGCTTTATTGGTTCAAGCTAACGAGAAATACTTGCAACAGCGGTGGTCGTTAAGGCGCGCAGGTTAAACCTGCGCGATTATGGATAGGTGGTTATCCCATTTGACCTTGAGTGTTGTTGGGATTGCAGTACGAGTCATTTTCTGACTATCCAATGTATACAAGCGTCCGGCTCCAGAGCTCACTATAAACTCTCCGGCATGTTTAGTTTTGGCGATACCACAGCCATCGTTTACCTTAATGGCGGCATGAAACTGTTGTGTTTTAATATTCCACAGCGTAATCAAGTTACCTCGAGGTGCAGACACCGCTGCAAAATCACCTGTGCTATCAAAGCAAGCACTGCCGCAATACTGATTAAGGCGTCCATTGATGTGTGCTGGGATCGCTAATGCTTGGATCGCTTCGCCTCGAGAATGCAGAGCGATAAGAGGCACTGAGTCGCCAGGGTTTCCTTGATACTGCATAGCGATAAGCACTTGGCCATTGGGTGAAATATCAAGATGTCGAATGCTGGATTGGTGATATTGAGCAGGCAAATATACTTGCTCTAGTAACTTACCGCTGTGGATATCTACATAAGTTAATGAGGGCTGCATTGATTCTAGGTTGATCTTTTCACGGCCTTTGGTTTGTATGCCTCCATTAGCAATTACCATGGTTCTTTGGTCCGCAAAGAGGCGTAACTCATGTGGACCAATACCGGCGGTGGAGTGATCCTTTGCTATTTTAAAATTTTGCTCGATATCACGAACAACTAAGCGTCCATCTTCGTGTGAGGGACTTTTTTCAGTGGTCAGTAGGTAGCGGCCATCGATAGTGATTTGAGCGTGCCCGTATAGGTGATAACCACGACTACAATTAAGACGTGCTACCAAGCTCCCTGTTTGATAATCGAAAATATCAATAGTGGTGCCGGGGCGGCGTGCTACCGCTAGTACCCATGGTTTAGTGGGATGGCTTACTATTTGGTGAGCACGGCTTGGTAATAAGTGTTTGGCAACCTCTTTGCCAAGACCATCAAATATGTTCAGGTAGAATAAGCCATCAGCGGCGTGGTTTGCTGAAGCAAAGCGCTGAGCAGGGAAGTTATCCACAACCGCTAGCGTTACGCGGCTGTGTAACAGAACGGGCGCGGCAGCAGCCCAACCAAGAAACGTGCGCCGATTAATCCCCGTCACGGCTGTTGAACCCCAGTTGAATATTGAGTGTCTGCATAGCCGCTGTTAGTTTACCCTGAAGGGCTTTTAACTGGTCGCTGGTGTGCATCAATGTTTGATGTGTTTCTGGTGTGACGTTTAACTGAGCAATGGCAGATACGCTGTTGAGGTCTTCACTGATCCGATTAAATTCTGCATCAATTGCTTGGGCATTTAGCGTATCACCCGCCGCTTCCAGTAGTGTTTTAACGCTGATTGGCTGTGTACCACTGTAGAGCTCATGTAAAGCAGCTAGATTCTGTTGGATATTATTAACGGACTGCTCGCTGCGCCATGATTCGCTTTTCTTCCAGCGGCTTTCTTCAGCAGAGGCGGCTAGTGGTTTTAGCAGCTTGTTGTCACGAATTGCTTCTACGGGTTCAACGAGCGACTTCATGAACTCTGTGGATGCTTCAGAAGGTGTTTCGTAAGCTTGGTAGGCAGCAGCATGGCTATCGCTGGGAAGTGCGTCTTGGCCTGCCAGTGAGATCTGTCGGGCTTCTTCTGCCCACTCGCTCTGGATCGACAGTGATGTTTCGTGAATATGCAGGGCGATTGCAGTAGCAAGGCTGCATTCAACGGCTTTGCTGTTTTGTATGCGCTTGTTTTTGGCAAACAGTAAGCGCTCTAGAGCAGGGAAACCTTTTAAGCTGATGCTAGCTGAGCGGAAAAACTCATCGTCAAATGCTTGATCAGTTGTCTTTAGAATAGACTTGAGTTGCTTTGCGCCTGTGTTTTTTTTGTCCGGCCAGTATTGTAGTGAGTGATTACGCATCAGCATGGTGACGGGGCCAAACTGTATATGCTGTACACCTTGCCAGCTTGCTTGAGCGGCATTAAAGCTTGTCTGGGCTGCGTTTAAGTTATCGCTGTTAGGGGTTGTACACAAACGCTTTAACTGTTGTGACATCACATCACTGTTGTCAGCTAAGCGCTGGTAACGCGGTAAGACATGTTGCTCGATAATGGCATTGTTTAATGTGTGCCATTGCTTCTCAGAAGGGGCTTGTGACGATGCCGCGTGAACAGCCCCTGCTCCTAATATACATAAAGTGACGCCGAGTAACACAGGTGTCAGCGAACCGGTAGGTAACATTAGAGAGACTCCAAAAAAGTGATCAGATTGTTTCTATCTTGTAGTGGTAATTGCATGAAACTAGCTTTACTCGCTTGTGCTTCCCCACCGTGCCAAAGAATGGCTTCGTATAAATTTCTCGCGCGCCCATCATGTAAAAATTGAGTATGCTGGCTAACGGCTTTTGTTAAGCCGACTCCCCATAGAGGCGGAGTGCGCCACTCACGGCCCGATGCCTGAAACTCTGGACGATGATCAGCCAGCGCTTCGCCCATATCATGCAGTAATAGATCTGTATAAGGCCAAATTACTTGGTTAGCTTGAGCTGTGGGCGCATTGCTAGGTGTTTCATAACGAGGTGTATGACAGCTATGACAGCCGATTTGTGCAAAGGTAATTTGTCCACTAAGGACTGCGGGCGTTTGGCTGTTTCTTCTTTTGGGAACAGCGAGGTTACGTGTGTAAAATTCAATTAAATCCACCATTTGAGCGGATGCTTCAGCATTATCCAAATGTACGCTATTCCCATTGGGAAATGATCGGCAGTCCGTTTGTTGTACGGTGCACTCCCCTGCCCCCAAAGGAAACATCGGTGATGAGATACCGATGTCAGAATGCAGGGCTGCATTATTTTGCTGTAGCAGCGTGGGGTTACCTGCTTTCCAACCAAAACGTCCTAGAGTGGTTTGTTGTTGCTGAATATTCCAGACGCGGTTGGCTCGCCCAGAAATACCATTCCCGTCTATGTCGTTGGGGTCTTCTTTGGCAAGAATATCTGCTTCGCTAATGGCTGCCAGTAAACCAAGGCCAATCATCATAGGGGCGATGCGCGGTGACATCTGTATATTGTTTGGCAGTGGGCCGTAGTTAAGCTGCTCTATTGTATATATTGGAGCACGCAACGAGATTACGCTTTGCTCTGTTGGGTTAGGAGCCTCTGTGGATAACTTAATCGGTATTTCTTTATAACGTATCGTCGCTTTTCCTTCACTAAGCAGCCCTTGCACCGAAAAATCTTGTAGCTGAGTACCATAGATTGGCTCGGGTATCACGCCAATGTGCCCTGCTGCTAGGTCTGCTTTATGTTGTTCTGTTTGTGCTGGGATACTAAGACGCATCATCATAGATGCTGCCATTAGGCTTGGTTTTTTGGGGCTCGTCGGCTGTCCACGGCCATTTCTAATATGGCAGCTTTGGCATGATCGAGCATTATAAAGTGGTCCAAGACCGTCGCTGGCTGTTGTTGACGACGGTGAAGATACCCATATCTTCTCAAATAAACTTTTCCCCAGAATAAATACGAGCTGCTCTTCTTGAGTCAGGTTGGCTTGGGGTAGTGAAAAAATATGTTTACTAACTGCAGGTGTGGAGTTGCTGGTGTTTTGAGTTGAGGGTACAGGGGCCGCAGCGTACGCTTTAGGAAACAAAGAAAGGCCAGACGCGATTGTTGCTGTAAAAGCAGCCATCGCGCCGAGAAGTGCCAAGATGAAAAATGATTTTTTCATGTGCCCGTATTAATTCGCTAGTACAGTACTTGGGTTATCTAGGCTATCAGAACCTTCTAGTTCAATATTTTCTAGCATTAATACACGCATCGCTTTTTCAATTGAGCGAGTTTGTGTTGTTAGAGCATCAACCGTTTTTTGTACGACAGCATTACCTGCTGGGTTACCACTGGCAATCAATACGTCAAAGGTATTACCCATGTTTGCTTGGTCAACCATCGCCTGCATAGCGGCTTCTGTAGCATTTAACTCTGCACGTAATTGCTGATCAACTTCAGATGACTGAGCACGTACCATCGAGGATAGGCTGGGCCCTTTAACAACGCTGCCATCAACGCGAGTGTATTCGCCTAGGTAAACGTTTTTAATCCCTTTGGCATCAAAATAGTGTGAGTTATGAGTGTTATCTGAAAAGCAATCATGTTCTTCTTCAGGATCGTGCAGCATTAGACCTAGCTTGATACGTTCCCCTGCGAGTTCGCCATAAGAGAGGCTACCCATACCGTTCAGAATAGTAGCGAGCGCTTGGTTATCACTTTTAGCTGCCAACTCTTTACGTGCCGCACCACCGTCTTTCCAGTTATTCGTCATCTCTTCTAGATCGGTAATTAGCAGTGTTGTAACAGCGCTTAGATATTCACGACGGCGCTCACAGCTGCCGCCAGTGCAGTCTGTTAGGCTGTAGTCAGTGACGGGCCGGGTACCTGCCCCTTTTTCTGTGCCATTAAGATCTTGGCCCCATAATAAAAACTCAATAGCATGGTAGCCAGTCGCAACATTTGCCTCGACATCATCAACTTCATGTAATGTCTCGGATAGCAATTGTGGAGTGATGTTACTTGCATCAATAGTGGTATTGCCGAGTTTCAGTATAGGGTTAGCAACGACGTTAGCGGTATATAGCAAGTTTTCGTCAGACTCTTCGCCATAACTACCGTTGTTAACGTAATCAATAAGCCCTTCATCCAAAGGCCATGCATTTACTTTGCCTTCCCACTCATCAACAATCGCGTTGCCAAAACGAAACGCCTCTGTTTGTTGGTAAGGTACGCGAGCATCAATCCATGCCTGCTTGGCTGCATTTAGGCTTGCCTGAGTAGGCGATGCTAACAGGGCATCAATTGATGCTTTGAGCGTTTTAGCTGTGGAAAGAGAGTCGCCATAAGTTGCTTCGGCAATATCAGCATATGTGTCGATAACAGAGGTGGCGTTGTTGGCTAGCACTGCACAGCTAGTGGTTCCAAGTGCAACGGTGAGTGCTAGTTTTGTCAATGTTTTCATTAGAAAAGCCCTGAGATGAAATTCTTGGATGAAAATATAAATGATAAGCGTTATCATTACAAATAGTGTTGTTGTTTTTTTATATGTATTTTCGGAGATGTTACCTTGAGAACGGCAAGCGTATTTTTGTTAGCTTCGGTTGCGCTATTAAATATTAGTGCTGTATATGCAGCTCAACCTCTTTCGCTGGAAAGTGCTCAAAAAGCAACACTAGGGCAGCAGTTGTTCTTTGATGTTAACTTGTCACAAAACCGAACACAGTCATGTGCGAGCTGTCATGCGCCTGATAAAGGCTTTTCGGACCATCGCGGTTTAAGTACTGCTTTAGCTGCATCGCTAGGTGATGATGGAAAATCGCTAGGCGATCGAAATGCGCCATCAGCCAGTTATGCGGCGTTTTCACCGCATTTTCAGAAAACATCAGAGGGTGTTTTTAAAGGAGGACAGTTCTGGGATGGGCGTGCTGACTCTTTAACGGAACAAGCCGGTGGGCCGCCGCTAAACCCTGGCGAAATGGGGCTAGCAAATAAAGCCAGTGCGGTTGACCGAATACAAGAAAACAGCCAGTACCAAGTGACGTTTAAAGACATTTATGGTGACGCTATTTTTGAGGATGCAGATAAGGCCTATGCTGCCATGAGCGATGCTATTGCAGCCTTTGAAGAAAGTGAATTTTTCTCCCCGTTTGATGCCAAATATGATCGTTATTTACGCGGTGAGTACCAATTAACACCGCAAGAGGATTTAGGGCGTACTCTTTTTTTCTCCCAGCAGTTTACCAACTGTAATCTTTGCCACCAGTTACGTACCTTGCCAGAACAACAAAAGGAAACATTTAGTAATTATGAGTTCCATAACATCGGTGTGCCTGCTAACACAGCTTTGCGAGCAATCAATGGTGCTACACAGGTTGATCAGGGTTTGCTTAACCATCCTGATGTAGAGGATTTAGCCCAGCGTGGCAAATTTAAAACACCAACATTGCGTAACGTTGCGGTGACTGGCCCCTATATGCATAACGGCGTTTTTACCGACTTACGCACCGTTGTTCTGTTTTATAACAAATACAACAGCCGTAGTGTTAAACGACAGATCAACCCTGAAACGGGCGAGCAATGGCGTGAGCCAGAAATTGCGCAAACCCTCTCTCGTAAAGAACTAGAAACAGGCCCTGCTTTGGATGATAAGCGTATTGATGCGTTGGTGGCTTTTTTAAAAACATTGACTGATAAGAAGTATGAATAACGATTAGCGTTTTGTTCTGAGTAAATAAGGCGTTATCGTCACGTTTAAGCTAAAAAATACAAGGATTACATATAACAAAAGATTTTTAAAATAAGTTTTCTTATTTCAGTTTCGTTTCAGCTACGGATTTTAAAGTAGCACCATCACAGTGCAACACGCTGAACCACTTTAAGGAAACGACATTATGAAAACGTTACTAACGACAGCTATTCTTTCTTCTGCTCTGTTCGCTTCACAGGCATTTGCCGGTGGTTTAAGCCATTTTGATACTCAGTCTGTTGAAGCTAACCTAGCTGCGGGCCATGTATCTACAGCGCAGGGGTTTGCCTCTGTTAGCAGCCCATTGTCTGATCTAGGCGTATCTGTAGAGGCTCACTTGGCCGGTAACAGCAACCTAGTTAGCACTTATAGCAACACCGTTGCACTGGTAGGTTTAGTTGTACCGGCTGGATCAACAGAAGCACAGCTTTAATTTTTTATTAGAGAGTTATGTGCTCTCTCAATTAACACAGGCCTTTTGCCGCTAATTATTCAAATTAATGTAGAACAATTCAGCGGCATTTTTGTAGGGCGCACATGCTCAGATCATTGTTTGAGTGAGCCTAAAACCCTGCTATAGCTGACCCTTGGCTAGCTGCTTTGTAAGCTCTGCTGCTGGTATCTCTTTACACCCTGTCGAGTTTTGCCCGCACCACAAGGGTGAAAAGTCACCGCTGCCATTGGCTTCGGCTTTTGAGCGCAGCGCCGTAATGGCTGTTGTCGCCAATGGAAATTCAGGTGTGCAGTTACTGATAGGGCCCATTTCCTTAATAACGCGGTTAACGATACTACGCGCCGGCCTACCTGAGAAAAGGTTAGTAAGAGCGGTGTGTTGTGCCGAGGGGCTTTTCAGTGCTGCGCGGTGAACCCCGCTTGTTTTTGTTTCTGGACAAAGTAAATAAGCAGTACCCACTTGTACTGCGGCTGCACCAAGAGACAAAGCTGCTGAAATACCTTTAGCGTCGGCAATACCGCCAGCGGCAATAACAGGAATATTCACGGCCTGGGCAATTTGAGGTAGTAACGAAAAAGTACCTATTTGTGTGGTGATATCATCAGATAAAAAGATTCCTCGATGCCCACCGGCTTCGAGCCCTTGCGCAATGATGGCATCGGCACCATTTGCTTCAAGCCATAGGGCCTCTTCAACCGTTGTTGCTGATGAGATTACCTTGGCGCCCCAGCTCTTAACGCGTGTGATTAAATCGGGTGAAGGCAAACCAAAATGAAAGCTAACTACAGGTGGTTGAAACTCTTCAATTATATCGGCAATTTCATGGGAAAACGGCGCGCGGCCAAGCGCAACAGGGATCTCGTCAGCATTGATTTTATACTCACGAAAGTAAGGTTGTAGTGCGTTGCGCCAAATACCTTCACGTTCTGTGTTTACCGAGGGGGGGGTATGACAAAAGAAATTTACATTAAAAGGTTTACGGGTTTTTGTAGTAATGGTGGTTAGTTCGCTACGAATCATGTCAGGTGTAAGCATGGCGCAAGGTAGTGAGCCTAATCCTCCGGCTTGAGATACCGCAATGGCCAGTTCGCTCCCTTGCACTCCAGCCATAGGTGCTTGAATAATAGGTAACTCAATGCCTAACAAATCCTTGATATTCATATTGCTTATTCGCCTTTAGCTATTATGTTTCCTGATGATTAACGCATTTACTGTACAGCTTTTGCGTAGGAATACTTTTCCATATTACAGACTTCCACTGTTAATGAGACATCTGATAATTCTATTACTTGAAGCCCTTTTAAGACCGCTTCAGATAGATCACTGCGTTGCTCAATGGTTCGGCCGGATAAAATCTTCAAAGTTACGTGAACAAATTCTTGTTGCTTCGAGCCCGTTTGATAGTGCTTATAGCAGAGCGCTCGGGTCTTAATGTCTGGCTCTGTAAACAATCCAGAAGAGAGTGCTCCTTGAAAAACGGCATTAATCAAATCAGCTGGGGCTGTTGATGCTTCTAAACCTTCAGAATATTCAATAATACAGTGTGGCATGAGGGGGCCTTAATAATTATGTTGCTGTGCATAACTCACTCAAACAGCGGATAGTTCTTACCTCTTGCGAGGGCGGCTGATTGTTATCTGGAGCAAACCAGACGGGTGTAATCCCTAAGCTAAGCGCTGGTTTTATATCCTTTGCATAGCTGTCGCCCACCATGATGACCTGTGAAGCGGGAATATCTAATTGCTGTAAAATTACTCTGAAAAAGTCAGGAGACTCTTTGGTTACACCCAAATTTTCTTTACAAAAGACACCAGTAATATACTGGTTTAACCCGACACGTTGAAAGGCTCTTTTGATATCTTGTTCAGATGAGTCAACCGCACCTGTCGCTAGATATATTGGCGCATCTTTAGAGAGCTGGGCCAATACTTCTTCTGCACCCGTAACCGCTTCTACATTGGCCCAGTCGCACATTTTTCCGTCAATATCAGGGAAATCTACCATCAAGGTATCTCCCCAGTCGAACAGGTAAGTAGTCACTAATGCCGCCTCCCGTTATTTTATGTAAATCCTTTACCAACCCGCTTGTTGCTTAACTGTTAAAGCAGGCCTAAAGTTTTGTGCTGCAGACTTTAAGGTTAGCTCTTTTGCTTTGCTCATATCTTTAGTAACCGCTTCACCCCGTAAATACATTTGGCCAAGCCAGAACTGTGCCGCCGCATGATTCTTTTTTGCTAAGGCCTGATAAATTTTCGCTGCTTTGCTTTTGTTTGGTTTAATGCCATAACCATTTGAAAGCATGTAAGCATATTCAAACTGAGCCGTTGTATTGCTTTTATCTGCAGCAACTTTAAAGTTGCCTAAAGCCCTCTTAAACCAGTAATGGGATTTTTTCTGGTTTTTTTCAATACCCTCACGGCCGTCTCTGTACCAGTAAGCAAGTTGCTTTTGAGCCATGGGGTTCTTGTCTTGTGCTGATTTAAGCATCCATTTTTCAGCTAAAAATACATCTTTAGCGACGCCCTCACCCCGCAACAACTGAATGGCATAGTCAAATTTTGCATGTTTATGCCCTACTTCAGCGGCCAGTCTAAATAACTCAGCGGCCTGTTTTATATCTTTCGCTACACCAGCGCCAGCAGCATAGTTGTGCCCGAGTGTATGCAAAGCATCAGGGTGTTTTTTATTAGCGGCTATAACTAGATATTCTTTCGCCTTACGGTGATCTACAGAAGTGCCAATTCCATTCGTATACAAAAGATAGAGTAAATATGATGAATGTATATGGCCTTTATCTGAGGCGATAACAAGGTGTTCAACAGCTTTTTGGGGGTGACGGTTTGCACGATCAAGGTAGCTAATACCTTTTTTATATAAAGAATCTGCAGATAATGAGGGGGCTATTTCTTTAGAGTTTACATGTAAGGGAATTAAACATAGAACGATAATAACAAAACGTAAGAGCTGCATAATATAACCCCTTTTGTTTTTAATCACTAAGCTAGAAACACAACGTGAGTGCTACTAAAAGCATATGTTCATACAAGTTATATAAAGACTATAAAAGCAGAAAATTATATTATCAATAAAAGCATTGAAGAACAGGGGTATAAAGAGCCTGAAAAATAATATTATTAAAACTATGCCTACGGTTTAATGTTATTAATTAAAGTACGGTTTTATTCGTGTTTTTTTGATTAGAAGCAATAATATAAAATATTTTATAATTGTTTTCTTATTTCACTTTGGTTTCAGCTAGTGGTTTTAAAGTAGCACCATCAACAGCGAAACACGCTGCACAACTTTAAGGAAACGACTATGAAAACTTTACTGACAACAGCTCTTCTTGCTTCTGCCCTTTTCACTTCACAGGCGTTTGCTGGTGGCCTAAGTGACTTTTCTGCACAGTCTGTTGAATCAAACTTAGCAGCAGTCAATCTGACTTCAGCACAAGGTTTTGTATCAGTTGATAGCCCGCTGTCTGACTTAGGTGCATCAGTGGAAGCGCAATTAAGTAACGATAGTCACCGTACTGTTAGTACTACAAGTTACAATTTTGTAGCGGGTTTGGATGTACCAGCTCAGTCACAAGAAGCTTTATTATAAGCGCCGAGTATTTAACGTAATTTTTTTAATACATTGCTTAACGGTAGTTGTTAAAAGATGGGAGGCTACCTCCCATGCTATTTCTATCGTCCAGCGTAATCTCCTTGTTCTACTTACCCTTATCAGTCCTTCCAAAAGGATTTATCCGCTTCTTGCTGTGCCTCCCCCGTGCTAATACCGATATCTTTTAATTGATAAGCACTGAGTTGGGATAACTGTCGGCGAGTTCTCCAGTTCATACGCCAATGTTGTAGGCGCTCCTTCCAGTGTTGTAGCGTCTGTTGTAACTGCGTTGTGAATTTAGCATTTTGGGTATCTCTAAATATAGTTTTTCTTAAGCATATATCGTTAGTGTTCATTGTCCTTCCTCATCAGTGTTCGGTTTTATCTACGTTATTAAAAAATAAAACGCCGTTTTTGCGGCTTATGAGGTTATTTTTATCGAACGGATGGCAGACGACAAACGAGTAATTCGTCAGTATGATTAAGAAAATCTAATCTATATGTGGGCATCTATGAACAGACTACCTTCATTAAAAGCGCTTCAGGCCTTCTATTACGCTGCGCAAGATCAGAGCTTTAAACAGGCTGCTGAGCGTTTGCATGTAACACAAGCTGCTATTAGCCAGCAGATTAAAACCTTGGAACAGCAGCTTGGAGTATCGTTGTTCAAGCGTATGACGCGTGAGGTGGTATTAACACCGGAGGGCATGCAGCTTTTGCCTTTTGTTAATAAGGCGTTTTCTTTGTTTGAGCAAGGAGTAGCTGAGCTAGGGCAGGATGCGCAGCCAAATAGATTAACGCTGAGTGTTCTACCGTCATTTGCTGGGCGCTGGTTAGTACCAAGGTTAGGTATATTTCAACAGCACTACCCTGAACTTATTATTCATTTGACGCCTAGCTTAAAGTTAGGTTCATTTGAGGCAAACGATTTGGACCTAGCGGTACGTTTTGGTAGAGGAAAATATCCCGGATTGAGTGCTCGATTACTGCAAAAAGAGTATTTACTACCGGTGTGCCATCCGTCGCTGCTTGATCATATGCAGCCGATTGCCGAGCAATTAGTAAAGCTACCGCTATTAGCTGATGATGCCCCTGATATGAAAGAGGTCTGGCCTCAGTTTGAGCAGGCGTTGGGTATGCCTTTACCGCAAAACACAACACGCTTGTATGTATCCGACTCTACCATGCTTGTAGAGGCATTATTAAGCGGCCAAGGTTTTGCGATGTTACGCTTTAGTTTGGCGTATGAACTATTACAACGTGGACAACTCATCTGCCCTTTGCCTATTTATATTAAGTCTATTTACGACTACTACTTAGTAGCGCCTGAGTCTTATTTTAAACGCCCTAAGGTTGTTCAATTTGAAGGATGGATACGGCAAGAGATTAAGGAAATAGATCACAGTTGGCAGCAGTTTACTAAGCTATCATCTGACGGTGACCATGCTTAATTACATATAACTAAAACAATATTAAAAAATGTTTTCTTATTTCAGTTTGGTTTCAGCTACAGGTTTTAAAGTAGCACCATCACAGCGAATCACGCTGAACAACTTTAAGGAAACGACCATGAAAACAATACTAACGACGGCTCTACTTTCTTCAGCTCTTTTCGCTTCACAGGCATTTGCCGGTGGTTTAAGTGATTTTTCTGCTCAGTCTATTGAAGCTAACTTAGCGGCAGGCCATGTTGTAACTGCGCAAGGCTTTGAGTCTGCTAGCAGCCCGCTGACTAACTTAGGCGCATCTACACAAGCGCATTTAGGTGATGGCAGTCACAGCAACGTAAATCAGGCACATAGTAACGCTGTAGTGAGCTTTGGTTTAGACGTTCCAGCACACTCTAGCGAAGTTTAGTATTAGGGGACTAGTCTTTAAAATAGTACGGACTTCTACAAGCAATAGGGGTATTGCTTATCTACATTAAAGCGCATTTTTTTGAACCGGCTAATTAGCCGGTTCTTGCTGTGTCGCGCAGTGAATGCTCCCTCCTCCACTGGCTATTCCATCAATAGAAATCTGTTCGATTTGGTGCTCAGGAAAGGCTTTGACTAGTTGGTTTTTAGCAGCGCTATCGGCTATTTTGTCACCAAATTTTTGCATAATAATGGCACCATTACAGGCGTAATAGCCGACATAGCCTGCCGCGAAGTCTCTAGTTCCGTATCTTGTATTGATATCCCAGGGAGTATCTAAAATAACCAGTTCAAGATTATTGCCCTGCGCATCGCTCGCTTTACTCAGAGTATTTATATTGTCGCGGGTGATTGTGTAATCGTAAGAGTCTTTGTCTGTATCGCGGCTAACCGCAACAACACCCGGCTTGATGAAGCGGGCATAAAAATCGGTATGGCCATCGGTAATGTCTTTGCCTTTAATGCCCTTCAGCCAGATGATTTTGGTTAATCCAAGTAGCTGCTTTAGCTCAGCTTCCACCTCTACTTTTGATTTTCCTGGGTTGCGATTCTTATTAAGAATGCAGCTTTCAGTCAAAATAGCGGTACCGTGACCATCTAACTCAAAGCAGCCCCCTTCCATTACCACGTTAGAAACAATGCTTTTCGCTCCTGCTTGCTGGGCAACAAAGTCAGCTACTTTTGCATCGTATTTATAGGCTTGATCTTCACCCCAGCCATTAAAGTTAAAGCTAACCGCTGCTTTTTCCCCTGCGCTATTGGTTATAAATGCTGGCCCAGTGTCTCTCATCCATAAATCATTTAAGGGGAACTCAATTAAGTCGATGGGATGATTGTGGTTGTCTAAGCCTCCCAGAAGCGCTAATGCCGTGTCGTAGTCTTGCTGGCGTACTAATAAGGAGACAGGTTCATATTTGGCAATAGTTTTAGCAATAGTCGCTAAGTTACGTTGAACTTCGGGTACTTGGTGCGCTTCCCAAATGTCGTAGCTAGCGATAAATGCCATCCAAGTACGTTTATGTGGGGCGCTTTCATCAGGCATGTGATTTTGCCCAAAAGCACGCTGCGCTAAAAAACCACCACTGAGAAGCGATAAGAGCTGCAAAAAGCGACGCCTACTGGGCATTGAGTAAACTCCGGTTACTTTTGCGAGACGTTCTCATCATATATATACGGCGCCAATAGAGTAAACCAGCTATGGCTGAGGCTGTTATATTCTTCTATACACAACTCCGCACGACCTTCTGAAAAGTCGGCATCTTCTGCGATATGGGCATATTTTTCTGGGTTACTGCCATAAACATGGCATAAGGTGCTGTAATAGCGCTGAACGTCTAGACTATGTTCATCCCAGAAATCATCCTCCTCAAAGGTTTCGCTGTCAGTGCTTTCGAAATCAAATAAATCGGCCGCACTAATGGCAATTTCTTGGCCTTCATTAAAGAACTCGATTAATAAAACCGAAGCCAGGCTGTCAGCAGCATCTTCTTCTTTACCTACAATGGGAAGCTCATGCATAAATATGAGTGCATGGGCCAGCTCATGAAACAAGGTGTGCATGACGGCATCCATTGTAGCTGCAGCGATACTGCGGCCTGAGTCATCATACTTGGCCGTAATAAAGCGTGACTCCACTTTTTTGATAAAGCTGTAGGGAATCAAGATCTGTAGAGAGTCTCCATCAAACAACGGGCCATCTTTACCGCCAAAGATGATCTGCAACGGTGCCTCTAAACGAAATGTATCGTTTATCAGGTCCAGCGTTTCTGGTATCTCGCTAGATGCTTTAAGCTGCTGTTCAATGCGGATTTCAATTTTATCCACAGGCGCTTGGTAGATAATACTGACTTGGCTTTGTGCGTGTGCAAGGCTTACTGCCAGTATACTAGAGAGTAAGAGAACAATTTTGTATGCTGCCCGCATCACTGTATTTCCTCTAACAAAAATGATAACTCGTGTTATACCCATTCTTCTTGGAGATGCTGGTCTTTGAGTTTTACGTAGTTACCGGCAGTATAGGTAAAATAGCTCATCTCTTTCTCTGTAAGCGCCCTCACCTGCTTGGCAGGCCTGCCAACATATAAAAAGCCACTGGCCAGTGTTTTGCCTGGAGGAACTAAGCTTCCTGCCCCTACAACAACATCTGACTCAACGACTGCGCCATCCATGATCATTGCACCCATACCTACTAAAACACGATCGCCAATTGAGCAACCGTGCAGCATTGCTTGGTGCCCAACAGTTACATGGTCGCCAATGACCAGAGGGTAGCCATCAGGGTTATAAGGGCCTGCATGTGTGATATGTAGAATGGATCCATCTTGTATGCTGCACGAGTGACCAATACGGATACGATGCATATCGCCACGAATCACAACAAGTGGCCAAACCGAGCTATCAGCACCGATTTTTACATCACCCAGTACCACCGCAGATGGATCCACAAAGACTTTATCGCCAAGTGTGGGTGTCATTCCTTGAAAAGATCGAATATTCATTAAACTCACTCGCTTGCATCGCCATAATCAGTCCCCATTGTATACTAATCACTATTTTCTGTTGTATTGACATAAGTACTGCATAAGCAGCTACCAAGCACTGGCATGAACAGTTACGAGAGTATTTACGGCTGTACTGACATGTATATGGCTGCGTGCAGACATACAAAAGCCCGATTTGGAGAAATCAATGAGCAACCCGTTATTGGAATCTACCCTGTTACCTCCTTTTAGCCTGATCAAACCGGCTGATATATCCCCAGCGGTTGATCAACTGTTACAACAAGGGCGTGAGCAAATTGCTAAATTAAATACTGACGTGAGCAGTGCAGACTGGGATAAAGTCATTGCGCCGTTAGATAGTATTAATGATGCGCTAAGTCAGGCGTGGTCACCGGTATCACACCTAAATAGCGTGTTGAACAGTGATGAACTGCGTGAGGCTTATAACGAGAATTTACCTAAGCTATCTGTCTATTGGACGGAGATGGGTCAAAATGAAGACTTATTCAATGCTTATCAGCGCGTTGCTGAACTGTCCTCAAACTTAGATGCGGCTCAGAAAACAGTCATAGCACATAACCTACGTGATTTTCGTTTATCAGGTATTGATCTGCCTGTGGATAAAAAACAGCGCTATGCTGATATTAGCCAACGCTTGTCTGAGTTGAGTACAAAGTTCTCTGAAAATGTGATGGATGCTACGCAAGGCTGGGAAAAGCTAATCGCTGATCCAGCATTGTTAAAAGGTATGCCAGAAATGTCGCTAGCGGCAGCAAAACAGGCCGCCGAAGAAAAAGGTAAAGAAGGCTACTTGCTCACGCTTGAATTCCCTTCTTACTTTCCGGTGATTACGCATTGTGATGACCAAGCATTACGCCGTGAAGTGTATGAAGCCTTTGCCACACGTGCTTCAGACCAAGGGCCAAATGCAGGCCAGTGGGATAACTCAGAGGTGATGACTGAAATCCTGACATTGCGCCAAGAGATGTCCGCGCTGTTGGGTTTTGATAGTTATGCTCATTACTCGCTAGCCACTAAGATGGCAGATACACCAGAGCAAGTGTTGCAGTTCTTATATGACCTTGCTGATAAAAGTGTGGATGTGGCTCGCCAGGAATACAAAGAACTCTGTGCGTTTGCCAAAGATGAGTTTGGCGCAGAGAGCGTTGAGTCGTGGGATGTGTCTTACTATTCTGAAAAGCTCAAACAAGCGCGCTATTCGTTATCGCAAGAAATGTTACGTCCTTACTTCCCATTTCCTAAAGTGCTAGAAGGAATGTTTGAAGTAGCAGGGCGCTTATTTAACATTGAAATTGAAGAAGTCTCCGAGGTTGATAGCTGGCATAGTGATGCACGTTTGTTTGTTGTTAAGCGCAACGCAGAAACCATCGCACGCTTTTATTTAGATCCTTATGCACGTGCTAATAAGCGTGGCGGAGCATGGATGGATGTGTGCCGTACCCGCCGACGTTTAGAAGATGGCTCGTTACAGCTGCCAACAGCTTACCTTGTGTGTAACTTTAACGGCCCGGTAGGTGATGATCCTGCGTTATTAACACATAACGAGGTGACTACCTTGTTCCATGAGTTTGGCCATGGTTTACATCACATGCTAACGCAAATGGAGTACGCTGATGTTAGTGGTATTAATGGCGTTGCCTGGGATGCTGTAGAGTTGCCGAGCCAGTTTATGGAAAACTGGTGTTGGGAGCCTGAAGCGCTAGAGATTATTTCTGGACACTACCAAACTGGCGAAACACTGCCTGCTGAGCTGCTAGATAAGATGCTAGCCGCTAAAAACTTCCAGTCTGCATTGATGATGGTTCGCCAGTTAGAGTTTTCTATTTTTGATTTTAAACTGCATCATGAGTTTGAAGCCGGTAAAACGGATATTCGCTCATTACTACAGGGTGTTCGCCAGCAAGTAGCTGCAATTACCCCGCCTGAGTTTAATCGTTTTCAACATAGTTTCAGCCATATATTTGGTGGCGGTTATGCGGCGGGCTACTATAGCTACAAATGGGCAGAAGTACTGTCTGCTGATGCCTTTTCTATGTTTGAAGAGCAGGGTGTGTTTAACCCAGAAGCAGGGCAGCGTTTCCGTGAAACCGTACTAGAACAAGGTGGCTCAAAAGAACCTATGGAGCTGTTTGTTGCTTTTCGTGGTCGTGAGCCCAAAGTTGATGCCTTGTTAAGACATTCCGGTATTAATGTTTAGATTTATAGTAAGGAATAGTTATGTCGGTTATTAAACGTTTTGTAGCGGGGGCTGTGTGCCCTCGTTGTGGTGAGATGGATACTATTCGTGTTTATCGCAATGAGATTCGCGAATACCGTGAGTGCGTTAAGTGTGATTACGTAGATGGGCAAAACCTAGATGGCTCACCTGAGGAAGCAGAGCTAGAAACACGCGTAAATAAGCAGCAGCCTAAGCAGGCAGAGCCTAAACCTGATCCTAACCCAGCAGCTCAACCGTTGATGTTTGTACCCAACCCGGGTCAAAAGAAAAAAGAGTAAGTGCTAATTAAGCCGCTCATTTAATCGATGTTGGTTTAAATGGGAGGCTAGCGCTAAAAAGGAGCTATTCATGTGTCAGCGATGTCATTGGGCAACCAATCAGACTTTGTTAGAGCAGGATTATCACGATAAAGAGTGGGGAATGCCGCAAACAGACGATAACGTACTGTTTGAGTTTCTTGTATTAGAAGCCGCTCAGGCAGGTTTGAGCTGGCGCACTGTCTTGGAAAAGAGAGAAGGTTATCGTCATCATTACCGCAATTTTGATCCGCTGGCCGTTGCGGCATTTGGCGACGCTGAGCAGCAAATAATGCTGGCTGATCCGGCCATTATTCGTAACAAGCTTAAAGTGGCATCATCCATCTCAAATGCGCGTGAGTTTTTACGCTTGCAGAAGGAGCATGGTAGCTTTGCGCGTTACTTGTGGCGCTTTGTAGATAATAAACCGATACAAAATAGCTGGAAAGACCACACCGAAGTACCAGCCGAAACGGATATCTCAATACAGCTTTCTAAAGCGCTCAAAAAAGAGGGGATGCGCTTTGTAGGTCCAACAATTATGTACGCTTATATGCAAGCCGTCGGCATGGTGAATGATCATGAAGTGAGCTGCTGCCGGTATCAGGCATGTTGTGATGCAGGTGCTGCCTTTTCTTTAACCTAAGGGCTTCTTAGCTAGTTTATTTGCGTTTAATTTGCCACTGTTGGTGGTGAGATAAACGCCAGAACACCCAACCACCACTGACTCCGCGCGCGAAAAATAACGTTAGAAATGCGATCCATAAACCGTGATTTTCTAATGGACGAAGTAACCACCAAATAGGCAGAAATACGCAAAACACTGAAAATAACATGGTGTTTTGCATCGCTTTAACTTGTGTCGCCCCAATAAAAATACCGTCCAGTAAGAAGCTCCATACACTGATAATGGGTAAAACAATAAGCCAGGGCAGGTAAATCATTGCTTGTTGCTGCACGTTCTCAAGTGATGTGAGTAAGCGGATGATTGTTCCACCGAACAGCCAGAAAAATAGTGTAAATAGAAGGGCAGCTATGAGTGACCAGATCGCGGCCGTGGTAATGGTGCGATAGAAGCCTTTTATGTCTTGTCGTCCGGTGCGCTTTCCTACTAAGGCTTCTGTCGCATGTGCAAAGCCATCGAGCCCATTTGATATTAATAATAGGAAATTCAGTAAGACTGCATTAGCTGAGAGAATATCAGTACCTTGGCGGGCGCCTTGAGCGGTAAAAAAAGCCAGTGAAAAGAGAATAGCGAGCGTTCGTACAAAGAGATAGCGGTTGACTTTGAATAGCTCAGTGTAGTGTTTAATTTGTGTTAGGGAGCTCCTTAATAACTGGCCTCCCATTGGTTTTAAGACGCGCCTGCAAAGATATAAACCCAGTAGTAAACTGCCATATTCTGCAATGACCGTTGCTAAAGCTACGCCGTCTGCAAACATGCCAAGTCCGTAGACCGCAATAATATCCATCACCATGTTTAGTAGGTTGGTTACTGTTAATAACAGCAGAGGGATTTTGGTATTTTGATTACCCACAAACCAGCCGAGTAATGCAAAATTACACAGCACTGCGGGTGCTCCGTAGATGCGTATAGACGCGTAGTTAAGCGCTTCCTCTGTTACCAGTGGTTCGGCAGCAATCCAGTGTAACGCTAACTGAATAATGGGACCTTGCAGCAAAATAATGCAGATACCAATGAAGGTTGCCATCACCAGCGATTGTGCCAATAAAGTGCGATTGGTGGTGTCGTCGTCTGCCCCAACAGCTTGAGCGGTTAAGCCGGTAGTACCCATGCGCAAGAAGCCAAATGCCCAATAGACAATCGAGAAAATCATGCTGCCAATGGCTACTGCTGCTAGATGCTGGCTTTCGGGTAGATGACCGATAACTGCTGTATCGACTAAGCCGACCAGCGGAACGGTAATATTGGAAAGAATCATTGGCCATGCGATTGACCAAACCTCTTTATGGTCGCGTTGAGTTGGCCAATAGGTTGGAAGTGTCTTAAACATCAGGTATTTGCTGAGTGCCTAGATGGCATCAGGTAAATAACCATGAATTCAAACAAAGCAGCTACCACAACCGATGGGCCTGCTGGTGTATCCCATGTCCATGAACCCCAGATACCGATTAATACCGCTACACAGCCCAGCATTGATGCGTAAACAGCCATCTGTTCTGGCGTGCTAGAGAGGCGCCTAGCGGCCGCAGCAGGGATTACTAATAAAGATGTAATGAGCAAGATACCAACGATCTTCATTGATACGGCAATTACAACAGCAATAAGCACCATCAAAATAAGACGAGTGCGGCTAACATGGATGCCTTCAACCTGCGCTAGCTCTTCGTTGATTGTTATGGCAAGTAATGGCTCCCAGAAGATGCGGATGGTAAGCAAGACAGCGGCACCACCTACTAGAATCCATGCAAGGTCAGCCGGGGCTATAGCGAGTAGGTCGCCAAATAGATAGTCCATCAAATCCAACCGAGCACCATCTATAAAAGAGATAGCGACCAAGCCTAATGAAAGGGTACTGTGGGCCATGATCCCAAGCAGGGTATCGGTCGCGATTAGCCGCTGTTTTTGAAGGGAAACCAATATGAGTGCTAAGAGAACGCAGCAGGCAATAACGGCAAGGTTGAGACTAATGTCGAGCAAAATCCCTAGCGCTACACCTAAAAGAGCCGAATGCGCCAAACTGTCGCCAAAATAGGCCATGCGACGCCACACAACAAAGGCGCCTAGTGGGCCTGCAACAGCGGCGACACCAAGACCGCCAATAATGGCGTAAATTAAAAAATCATAAGTCATTTAGTGATTACACTCGCTATGTGCTGTTGCGCTATGTTCATTGGGATGAGGGTGGTCCGCAATAACATCACCGTGGGTATCGTGGTTGTGATTATGATGGTGGCTATAGAGAGCTAGACTTTCAGCGCCTTGTTTGCCAAATAAATCAATAAAGGATGGATCTGTACTGACATGTTCTGGACGTCCAGAACAGCAGACATGGTGATTAAGGCATATCACATGATCAGTAGAAGACATCACCAGATGTAAGTCATGAGAGATCATTAAAACACCACAGCCACGTTGTTTACGGATGCTCGTGATTAGATTGTAAAGCTCAACCTGACCATTAATATCAACGCCTTGAACCGGCTCATCCAATACTAATAACTCCGGTTCGCGCAATAGTGCTCGTGCTAGCATAACACGCTGTGTTTCGCCGCCCGAAAGGTCATGCATGGAGTGTTCTAGAAGGTGCTCGGCACTCACATCTTTAAGCGCGCCATGCATTTTCGATAGCTCTTTTACGCGTGCGGTTTGTAAAAAACGCTTAACCGTTAATGGAAATGTGCGGTCAATGTGTAACTTTTGCGGCATATAACCCACACGTAAATTAGGTTGCAACCAGACCTGCCCGCTCGTTGGTTTGATCAAGCCTAAAACAATACGAACAAGTGTGGTCTTGCCTGCACCGTTTGGCCCTATCAGTGTGGTTATACAGTCTTTATGTAGCGTCAGGTTAACATCTTGCAGTACATGGCTATGCCCAAACTCAACATTAATATTATCGAGCCTAATTAAATCGACGGGGTGACTCATGGAGTGTTGTCTTCCTGTTGGCAGTTTGGGCATATACCTGCGACTTCTAACATTTCGCTTTCTACGTTAAATCCAACAGCTTTGGCAGAAGCCTTAATGGCTTTAGAGACGCTAGCAGATTCGAGTTCAACAGCGCTGTGGCAGCGAGTGCAAATCAAAAAGGTATTGTTGCACTGGTGTTCTGGGTGGCTACAGCCAATAAAAGCGTTGAGAGAAGCAATGCGGTGGACTAAACCTTGCTCTTGAAGAAAGTCTAGTGCTCGATAAACAGTAGGAGGCGCAGAGTTAAAACCTGCTTTAGCTAACGCCGGTAAAATATCATAAGCCCCCAGTGGCTTATGGCTTTGCCAAATGAGTTGTAGTACCAGTTCTCGAACAGGCGTTAAGCGCTGTTGACGGCTAGAGCAAAGTTCCGCTGCGTCTTTTAACGCCTGTGTAATGCAGCGGCTATGGTCATGTTCTGGTTGGAAAGCAATGTCTGAGTTATTCATAGGTAATGAGCCATGGGCAACAATTAAGCTTTGTTATATTGTAACAACTATATGAGCTTGTTATATTGTAACATCAAATTACGCTGGAAAAAGAGCATGCACCTACAAAGATTATTATCGTCATTATTACTTACTTTATTTATACCTGTTGCAGGGGCCGCAGAGTTAAAAGTTCTCACGAGTATCACGCCTGTACAGCTCATAGCGAGTGAAGTCCTAGCTGGTGTATCACAGCCCGAGGTGCTATTGCCCCCGGGTGCCTCACCGCATCAATACTCGTTACGCCCTTCGGATGTACGCAAAGTGAAACAAGCGGATCTGATTTTTTGGATTGGGCCTGAGTTGGAGCGTTTTTTAGAAAAAACGCTCAGTAAAACAGATGCGACAGTCTTGTCTTTTCTAGAAGAGGAGGAAGGGCATCAACACGAAGGTGAAGCGGCTCATGAAGATGAGCATGAGTCACCGCATCACGATAGCGATGAAAACCTTTTAGAAAGCAGCCAGGAACATGACGAGCATGACCACGGAGGTATTGACCCTCATCTTTGGCTTGACCCTGTGCATGCATTAGAAATGGCCGAAATAATTCGTGATGCAGCGATCAAAGTCGCTCCAAACAAGCAAGCGTTACTCGAACAAAACTATGCAGAATTTGCAGCCGCTTTATTAGAAAAAGACCAACTAATAATGTCTCAGCTGGCTCCTTTCAGTGATCGGGGTTTTGTTGTATTTCACGATGCATACAGCCGCTTTGTTAAGCATTACAACCTGAAACAACTAGGTGCGGTGACTATTAACCCGTCACGTAAAGCCGGGGCAAAGCACTTAAGCGAGTTACGTGAGGCGGTCATTCAAAGTAAAGCAGTCTGTATTTTTAGTGAGCCGCAATTTAGTGGGTCTATACTGAAAACAATTGCTTCTGGGACGAGTGTTCGTACTGCAGAGCTAGACCCTCTGGGGCAAAAAATAAAGCCTGAAAAAGGTGCGTATCTGGCATTTCTTACTGATTTTGCACAGGTCTTTGAGGAGTGTTTACAGGATTAAAAAAAGCCTAGCAGCTGTGGTTTATTGAAATAGCTAAATTACATTCTGAACGGCTTCCAAAAGACAAAGCTGGTCTATATAATACCGCCCACTTTCGAGCAGATGTGGTGGAATTGGTAGACACGCTAGCTTCAGGTGCTAGTGCCTTCACGGGCGTGGGAGTTCGAGTCTCCCCATCTGCACCAAACTCTGAGCTTTCAGGTTTGGTGCCCAAAGTAGAAAGTTAAGAGGTGTGTTTTCTGCATGCCTTCTTTAAAAGTAAGACCGATGCAGATGTGGTGGAATTGGTAGACACGCTAGCTTCAGGTGCTAGTGCCTTCACGGGCGTGGGAGTTCGAGTCTCCCCATCTGCACCAATCGGTTAATGCTTTGTTTATAGCATCCCTATTTTGTATCTCCCACCCTAACCTTGTTATGCCTATCAACTGTTATTTTTGCTGCTTTTTGCCTTGATAATTTTCGTGCGCATGGCTGTATTTATTCGAGCTTAGCTAAGGTGTGTTATTGATTTTTAGGCATGAAAAAGCCGGGACAAACCCGGCAAAAAGGTGAGTAGAAAAGTGGGCTTACTTAGCGAGAATAATAACCTGCATAATGGCGGGTAAAATAGCGATAGCTAACCCACCTAACACCATTAGGATAGAGGGAACTACACCAATTACTTCAACGCCTTCTTCATGTGTATGTGTCATTGTCGTATCTCCACGCATGTATGTTTAATTACCATAGATATTGCAATGACAATGCCAGTTTTGTGGTTTTAGCTATAAGTATCTGTTTCTAGATGATTTTATTAATTGGCGGTAATAAATACGCGGCAGTAAAGTGATGTGGGGTGATATAGCGATGGTCAAAAATGGCATTTGTTTGTCATATTTGTCTTTGTTTTTAGTGGCAAACAACTCTCTGTTCCGCGCATCCTTTAAGCGCTCATAACGTTCCCCATTAATAAAGAAAAAATAGCGATAACTCATTGATCTTTAAAGTGGAGAGGTTTATTCGTGAGCCTTACGATAGAGGCCAATATGATTAAGGTGAATACCACTCTCTAATTTAGAGTTAGAGATTGAGTGCACAGTGGAAGGGAGTTACGGTACAAAAAGTTCTAGGTTCACCAAGTATTCCGCTCTCCAGCTTAGCTAAAGCACTCGGTAGCGAGCGCCATAGAAGAGCCAAATTAACCTGTTTGCGCGCTTGATAGCGCGCATATAGGTGGTTTTTTACTGCTGATGTAACTTGTTGACCAGTGCGGGTATTTCAGAGGGATGTACGATCGTATGGCTTGGGTTGATACCCAGTTCTGCATCCAGTGGGCGCTGGTGTTGAATCCACACCGAAGTGATACCGCTGTTGTTAGCGCCAGCAATATCTGATGCCAGACTATCGCCTACATGGATAGCTTCATGGGCCTCGCAGTTGGCGAGTCTAAGGGCTTTTTCAAAGATGGAGGGGAAGGGTTTTTCCTCTGGCTCCTGGCCGCCGATAATCAGATGATCCACATGTTCGATCATATTCACTTGCTCGACCTTGGGGATCTGTGAAAACGCTGGCCCGTTGGTGATCACGACCAGTGTGAAAATCTTACGCGCCTGGGCTAGCCATTCTTTAATGCCGGGATAAAAATCAAAGGCGTCGATACGGTCCTGATCAAATTTGTTCTGCAGGCTTTGAATTGATTCGTCGCTCAGGTCATTCACGCCGTACTCGGCCATCAGGTCGCGAATGAGTTGTACGCGAAAAGCCTCTTCACTTTGTTGTTCAATAATCGGCATATAGCGCGATCGTTGTGCGCTGCTCCATTCACGGTAAATGCCTGTTACATAGGCGTCGGCAAACCCCTGTCCATTAAATTTGTTGCCATGCTGTGTTTGTAATGCCTGTGCCATTAATAACTTGGCCTTCTCATTAGCGCCAGGTGTATCGCAGAGGGTTTCATCCATATCGAGGAAGAGGGCTTTTAGCATGGGGGCTCCGTGAACTTTTAATAACGAAGTGCATGATAACTTAAGCAAGGGGAAGGGCCCAGTAGCAAGTGCTTGCTTTATTCATTGCTCATGTCACCTTGTAAGCGGGTATTAAGACAGGTTTTATTAGATACAGCAGGTGTTAGTCCAAAGCACAGTCTTGCTATGCTGCTAGGAGCCTTAGGGCATTAAAAGAGAATACAATATTGAAATCTTCTGTGGATAAGTCCGATATGGAAAATAGTCAGTTTTTTAAGCAGGTTTGGCGCATTAATGGCGTCATCATTATGGTGGCTGGTTTGTTGGCCATCGGTGTTTTGATGTTTGCTGCGTATCAGATTTTTAAAGAGACAATACGTGAACGTGGTGTTAGCGGTATTGTGAATATCGAAGCATCAGGTGAAGTTAAAGAGAAGTGGCAGTTGGGTTATCTCTCGTCAATACAGGGCACTTCTTTTGTGATGATTCCGTTAAGCTCGGATCAGCAGTATTCACAGTCATATTATGATAAATCGGCGTTATCCATACGTAATTACTTGTTTATCAACAAGCAGGAAAACCAGCAGCATTGGCTGTTAAGCAGTAATGATCATCTCATCATGAAAGCCGATGTGCTGTCTGATAGCGCAAGTTCTGGTCAACGATCTGCGGCACTGGCTATTCTCTTTACGGTGATAGCTTCAGATACAAACGGTGATGACAGGCTTACGGCGAAAGATGTTAAAAACGTAGCGTTATCGCAGCCAAGTGGCCAAGCCTATCGTGAAGTGTTGCAGGGTATCGATCGTGTGGTTGGTTACTCTTTAACGGGTAAAGAGTCATTACTGCTTGTGTATCAACGAGGAGATGTTGGCTACACAATGACTATAAATTTGACCGATTTCAGTACGTCTAATGAAGCAGTATTGCCAAAGATACAGAATTAAAGCGGGCGCTAAAACAGAAGAGCGCTAGTGGCTAATCAGGTTTAGCGTTGCATTACACTACAACCTTACGACCAAAACAGGTGATTTCTCGTTCCAAAGTACCATATAGGTATCTATTGACCTCTCATATGATTTAGTGAGTCTTCGGACATTTATCGATATCACTTAATAACAACAATAGAGGTACCTACTATGTGGACCAAACCAGCTTATCAAGATCTGCGTATCGGCTTCGAAGTAACAATGTACTTCGCAAACCGCTAAGTGTTGATGGTGTTCTGTGTTCAGAATTAAGAGCACAGAGTGCCTAGGTCAGCACCGGGTTCATGCTCACCGGTGCTGCGCTTCTAGCATTTTATAATAATAACGATTAAACGCTTCTGAGCCATGAGTCTTTTATGAAAATACAGGTGTTAGGTTCTGCCGCCGGTGGCGGTTTCCCGCAATGGAACTGTAATTGTCGTAACTGTAAGGGATTTCGTGATGGCACCTTAAATGCCAAAGCACGCACACAATCTTCTATTGCGGTGAGTATTGATGGTGTTGAGTGGATTTTGTTCAATACCTCGCCCGATATTCGCGAACAATTAGCCGCGTTTGCTCCCATGCAACCCGCCAGAACTATCCGCGATACGGGTATTGCCGCTATTGTCTATATGGACAGTCAGATAGACCACACCACGGGCTTGTTGATGCTACGTGAAGGTTGTCCGCATCAGGTGTGGTGTACCGATATGGTGTATCAGGATCTGACATCAGGCTTTCCGGTGTTCTCTATGTTGAAACACTGGAATGGTGGCATTGAGCGCCACACTATTCCTGTTAGTAGCGATAGCAATGTAGAGGGTAGTAGTTTTGTGGTGCCTCAAGTTCCGCAGCTAAAGCTAACGGCTATTCCTTTGCGTAGCAGTGCACCACCATATTCGCCACACCGAAATGATCCTCACCCTGGGGATAACATTGGTATTCTCATAGAAGATACACGCAGCGGAAAAACCCTGTTCTATGCACCGGGTTTAGGAAAAATAGAACCTCATTTGAACCCTCTTATGTCTAATGCTGACTGTTTACTTATGGACGGCACCTTGTGGCGTGAAGACGAGATGATAACAGCCGGTGTTGGCGATAAGTTAGGTGTCACCATGGGGCATTTACCGCAATCCGGAAAGGGTGGCATGATTGAGTATCTAGATACGCTTACTAAGCCGCGCAAGATACTTATCCACATCAATAATACTAACCCGATTCTGGATGAAGACTCTGCCGAGCGCAAAGAAGTGATAGCGCACGGTATTGAGATCTCATATGACGGGATGAGTATAGAATTGTAGGTGTTCCTATGAGCCATCAAGCAGATAAAATAGAAACATTGCCTATGACACGTAAAGAGTTTGAAATTGCTTTACGTGCTAAGGGGAATTTTTATCATACGCAGCATCCATACCAAATAGCGATGTATGAAGGGCGTTGTACGCCAGAACAAATTAAGGGCTGGGTAGCGAACCGTTTCTATTACCAAATCAGTATTCCGGTAAAAGATGCAGCGATTATGGCCAATTGCCCAGACCGTGATGCACGCCGCCAATGGGTGCAACGGATTTTGGATCATGATGGTTATGAAGGTGCTGAGGGCGGTATTGAAGCATGGTTGCGTTTAGGTGAGTCTGTCGGTTTAACGCGTGAAGAGATACTTTCTGAAGAGCACGTATTACCCGGTGTTCGCTTTGCCGTTGATGCATACATTAACTTTGCTCGCCGGGCTAATTGGAAAGAAGCTGCTAGCTCCTCATTAACGGAGCTATTTGCTCCCACGATTCACCAAAACCGCTTAGATACTTGGCCGACACACTATCCGTGGATAAAAGCGGAGGGTTATCAGTACTTTCGTAACCGTTTAACGGAAGCTCGCCGTGATGTTGAGCATGGATTAACCATTACATTGGATCACTACACAACGCGTGAACAACAAGATCGGATGCTAGAGATACTGCAGTTCAAACTTGACATTCTCTGGAGCATGTTAGATTCGATGACCATGGCCTACGAATTAAACCGGCCACCGTACCATACCGTCACGGATCAACGCGTTTACCATCGAGGGCTGTCTGTATGATGAGTATGGAGATGATCCCCGCATTGGAAAGTATGTTTCGTTTTCAGTGGGAAGAAGCCCAGCAGTGCTATGTGTTGCTCTATCCAGAGGGGATGGTGAAGCTAAATGGCCCGGCTGGTGAGATTTTGTCATTAGTCGATGGGAAGCGTAACTTAGTCGATATCATTGATCTGCTTGTTAATAAATATCCGCAGGCTGAAGATCTTGATAAAGATGTAGTGGCGTTTATTGATGACGCCCTAGAGCAAAATTGGATTAGAGGTGTGGTATGAGTGGAAGTTGCCAGGGGAAACCCTCTTCATTGCCTGAAACCCCTACTCATGGACAGCCATTATGGTTGTTAGCTGAGCTAACCTATAAATGCCCCTTACAGTGCCCGTATTGCTCTAATCCGAAAGACTTCGCCGACTTTTCTGAAGAATTAACGACACAAGAGTGGATAAAAGTATTTGAGGAAGGCCGTAAGCTGGGTGCAGTGCAGCTAGGCTTCTCTGGTGGCGAGCCTTTGGTGCGTCAAGACCTGAGCAGGCTAATTCATGAAGCACGCAAGCTAGGTTATTATACTAACTTGATCACCTCGGGTGTTGGTCTGAACGAGCGCAAAGTCGCGGAGTTTCGTGATGCGGGGCTCGATCATATCCAAGTAAGCTTCCAAGCCAGTGACGAAAGCGTTAACAATATGTTGGCAGGCTCACAAAAGGCTTTTCAACAGAAATTGAAAATGGCCCGCGAGGTAAAAGCGCAGGGTTATCCGATGGTGCTTAATTTTGTGACACATCGGCATAACATCGACCAAATTGACCGTATTATCGAGCTTTGTGTTGAGTTAGAGGCGGATTATGTTGAGTTAGCGACGTGCCAGTATTACGGCTGGGCGTATGAAAATCGCCAGCAATTGATGCCCACACGGGCTCAACTAGAACGCGCTGAGCGTATTACTAACGAATATCGCGCTAAGCTGGCCGCTGCGGGTAATCCAATTAAGCTAATTTTTGTTACTCCAGACTATTACGAAGAGCGCCCTAAGGGCTGTATGAATGGTTGGGGACAAGTGTTTTTGACAGTGACACCAGATGGGCAAGCCTTGCCGTGTCATAGCGCAAGAATGCTGCCTATCGAGTTTCCTAATGTACGTGAACACTCGCTTGATCATATCTGGAATGAATCATTTGGTTTTAATCACTTTCGTGGTTATGAGTGGATGAAAGAGCCGTGTCGCTCGTGTGATGAGAAAGAGAAAGACTTCGGCGGTTGTCGTTGTCAGGCGTATATGATGACAGGTGATGCGCATAATACTGACCCTGTGTGCAGTAAATCCCCGAATCACGACATCATCCTAAACGCCAGAGCTGAGGCCGAACAGCCCGCCGCTGAGCCGTTCTTATACCGTAATGAGCGTAATTCACGTGTCTTCTGTAAAGGCTAAAGCGCCATTAACACCACTGACTGCTAAGCAGGCCGTTGTCGGCCTTAAAGATTATGGGCAGCTAGCTTATGATGACGAAGGCGTTTTATTTTGGGTTGAGTACCGTCCAGAAGAGGCGGGACGAAATTGCCTCATTCGTTATGCAAATGGACACCAGCAGAACTTAACACCCCCTGAGTTTGATGTACGTAGTGCTGTGCATGAATACGGTGGTTTAAGTTGGTGTTTAATTGATTCACAGAGCTGGGTCTTTGTGAATAAGCAGGATCAACAGCTATACCTGCAAACACTTCTCACTGAGTTGCCTAAACAGATAACATTCCAGATGGAATCTCGATTTGGTGAGCCTCATTATGATGCGCAGCATCACCGTGTTATCATGCTTGAGGAACTACATTCCGATAAGAATGTGTTAAATCGAGTGGTGTCTTTGTGCTTGTCTAGTGGTAGGTTCACGGTATTGCACCAAGGCCACGATTTTTATAGCTCTATAGCACTTTCACAGGATGGCCGGCAGTGCCTATTTATTAGCTGGGATCACCCCCATCAGCCATGGGTAGCGACGCAGCTACATCACTGCTCATTTGATTCAACAGGCAATGTTATTGATGCTTGCGTCTTATCTGGGAACCGTGCTGTTGAGGAGTCTATTTTACAGCCGTCGTTTGATGAAGAAGGCAATATTTGGGCGATCACTGATCAGTCAGGGTGGTGGAACCTGAGTTGTTACGATCGTAAAGAGCAAGCACTCAAACCCTACTGGACAGTAGAAGCAGATTGCACCACCGCGCCTTGGCAGTTTGGTGGTTATCATTATGTGATTACGCAGCGCCAAGTCACACTGGTGCGTCTTCAGCAAGCTTCTGCGGCATTATTACAGTTGCACAAAGGTGAAGTGATTCGCCAGCTAGGCAGCGAGTACAGCCAGTTTAGAGCAGTCGTTGGCTCTGAGCATAAAATATATGCCGTTGCGAATTCTCCCTCGAGCTTGCCAGTGGTGATCGAAATTGATCAGTTAAGTGGTGAGGCGCTAGAGCTCACTGGCTCTGATGATAATGTTACTGTCGCTGAGCTTTCCTTACCACGGCATGTTAGTTTTCCCGTAAAAAACGCTGAAGCATTCGGTTTGTTTTATCTGCCAGTTGATGATTATCTTGCGCAGCAAGCGGATGATTTTTCACCGCCCTTAGTGTTATTTTTTCATGGAGGGCCTACGGCGTGCGCCTATCCTGTGCTTAACCCGCGTATTCAGTATTGGACACAGCGAGGTTATGCGGTAATGGATCTGAATTACCGTGGTAGCAGCGGTTATGGCCGTGCTTATCGGTTATTACTTCATAAGCAGTGGGGTATTAGTGATGTGGAAGATGCAGAGGCTGCCGTCGATTTTTTATCACAAAGAGGCTTAATCAACGTAAAGAAGGTATTTGTTCGCGGTAGCAGTGCGGGTGGTTTTACAGCGCTAGCGTCTTTAGCTTTTTCAAATCGCTTTACCGCAGGGGCCAGCTTGTATGGCGTTACAGATCCTTTAGCCCTTGCTAAGGCTACGCATAAGTTTGAATCGCATTATTTGGATTGGTTGATTGGTTCGCCTCTTACAGAGCAAGAGGTTTATCAGATTCGTTCTCCTTTAGCGCATGCTAAGCAGATTCAGGTGCCGGTTATTTTCTTTCAAGGGGAGCGAGATGCGGTGGTTGTACCAGAGCAGACAAGGGCTATGGTGCAGGCATTACAAGATCAATCGATACCCGTTGAAGCCTATTACTATGCACAAGAGGGGCATGGCTTTAGGTCGAGTGAGAACTTGGCTGACGCACTGGAAAAAGAGTATGATTTCTACCAGCGCATTGTTGACGCATGATTTGGGCTCTTCTGCTTTACCCCATTTTCTTTTTGTGAGCCGCTACCATCTTCTTAAAAGCAGTACGGTCTCTGCCTTCAATCTCGGTCATGATAGGAATATCTGAGCTCATAGCATTTACAGCACGGTTATTTTTATGTAGTTCGTAATGTAGATGGGCCCCTGTCGAGCGTCCTGAGTTACCTGATAAGGCAATTTTTTGGCCACGAGACACGCGCTGGCCTTTACGAACATAAGCCTTCTTTAGATGTAAATAGCGTGTTTTGTACTTCTGGCCATGCTTTATTTTGATGTAAAGGCCTGCATACGTGTGTTTCTTTACTTCAGTGACAATGCCATCTCCGGTTGATAATACCGGTGTACCAATCGGAGTGGCAAAATCGGTACCATTGTGTGGCCTAATTAAGCGAGTAATGGGATGGCGGCGTCTAGGGTTAAAGCCAGAAGTAATACGGAACTTTTTAACCAAAGGATAGCGTGAAAAAGCACGCTCTAGGCCCACACCCTTTTTATCGTAATAGCTGTCTTTATAGAGGTAAGCAGTGACTTCTTGTTTGCGATTAATGATACGGATGGCTTCAACACGTGTTTCGCCTGTCTCTTGGCCTTCCACCGCTTGCTTGGAGCGGATAATCTGAAACGTATCCCCCAGACGGAAACCTTTATTAAAATTGATTTTCTCTTTCAATAAAGAGGATATTTCCATTATGTCGCCAGCTTTAAGGCCTGCGCGCGATGCTGAGTTATAAAAACTGCCCTTAACATCACCAGCCAGTACTTCTTGCTTCCAGGTGCCTGGAATAATCAACTCTTGGTACTCAAATCCACCAGCAGCGACCTGTTGATAAACAACCCGGTGTGCCAAGCTGAACTCAATCTCTAATTTGTCTAGCTTGTGAGTTTCTGGGTTTAACCAGAAGTGTAATGTATTACCTGGCTTTAACGTGTCCAGTGCAAGAATGGCAAGGTCTGTTTCCAGAATGGCATACATGGTTGATTGCGGGATACGTAGCAGCTCAAAAATCGAGCTAAGAGAGTCTCCTTTGGAGATACTGTAGGCGTAATTTGCGGGATCTTTAGTGTCTGTTTTGTATTCAAAGTTGTTAAGGTCAACTTCTGAAGAAACAAGTTTTGGTAGTGTCAGAGTTTTACTGGAATCGCTTCCACCCAAAAACAGTATTAGAAATACTAATAGAGCAAGAAGCACAGATAGAAATTTGTGGAGCGAAGGTAAACGGGACCAAAAAAGATCCGCATTCATCATAACTTGGCGCATATAAGCGTAAAACCATACAAAAGATGAGATATATGGCCGTTAAAGTAGCTGATTAGGCCTTATATGCCAAGTCTGAAGGCCTATTTACGGGTGCAAAGAGTGGATTAATGGGCTTTTCATCGGGGAAGGCATCCCGCAGAATGTATTTAGTTTAAATATTATTAGAGAAGCACACGTCAATGAATACGCTAAATAAGCACTATATTTTTGGCTATGGCAGTTTAATCAATAGCCTTAGCCGAGCAGTAACAGGAGAGTCTGGTGCTGTATTACCTGTAAAAGTGATGGGATACGAAAGATCTTGGTCAGTGATGTCACCTGACTTTGGCATGAGTTCTGTTGCTGTGGTGCAGCGTGAAGGTGCTTTTTGTAATGGCGTGTTAGTCGAGGTGCCTGAGAGCGAAATTCCTCATTTTGATTTACGTGAGCAGGGTTACGAGCGTTCGAGAATCGAACCTCATCAAATAGAGGCTTATCAAGAGATTGTTTTGCCTGAAGGGATCTTGTGGATCTACCACGCCTGTGAAATCACTCCCCCTACCCAAGACTGCCCGATCGCTTTGAGTTATGCCGACGTAATTTTAGCGGGTTGTATTGAGCATGGTCACGAGTTTGCTTTGGAATTCATATCTCTAACAAAAGGCTGGGAGTTTCCGGCACTTAATGATCGCATCACTCCTCGCTACCCACGTGTGCAGCCGCAGCTCTGCACGCGCACAATTAACACGCTAGTGGCTGAGGCGATTAATTTAACGGATGAAGAGCTATCTGTGGCTTATAAAAAAGCTGAGAAGTAATTAAAGGCTCCCTTCTCGAATTAATACTAAAGCAGCAACTCGACAGTAGTAGCCTATTTGAGCTTTTGCAGAAGAGCGTTAAATCACAAGAAACCGCATAATGTACCTGTTGTTTCTTCAACTCATCCCTGTTTTTTTGTTGGTGTTCTACTGTTACCAACAGGTCTTTTTGCCCGCATTTAATGCGGGTTTTTTTATGCCTGAAGGCTTATAGAGTCAGACATTATTCATCGTAATCCGCTATGATTTAGCTCTTTGTGTTTCTTTAAGTAGGATGAAAGATGGCCGGTTCTAGCCTGTTAACCTTAATTGATGATATTGCGACGCTGCTTGATGATGTGGCGTTAATGACCAAGATCGCGGCTAAAAAAACAGCCGGGGTCTTAGGTGATGACCTTGCTCTTAATGCCGAGCAGGTCTCGGGTGTCAAAGCCGACCGTGAGTTACCCGTTGTTTGGGCTGTTGCCAAAGGCTCGTTACTTAATAAAGTTATATTGGTGCCCGGTGCTTTAGCGATTAGCTATTTTCTACCGTGGCTCATTATTCCTATGCTTATGCTAGGAGGGTTGTTTCTTTGTTACGAGGGCTTTGAGAAGGTCGCTCACAAGTATCTTCACAGTGCGGATGAAGATAAAGCGCACCATGCTGAGCTTGAAGCTGCAATCGATGACGCCAGTGTTGATATGGTGGCGTTTGAAGAAAAGAAAATCAAAGGTGCCATTCGTACCGATTTTATATTATCCGCAGAAATTATTGTGATCACTCTGGGAACGGTTGCAGGAGCGCCATTGGTGACTCAGTTGGCCGTGCTCATCGCAATAGCATTGGCGGTAACGGTTGGTGTTTATGGGATTGTTGCTGGCATCGTGAAATTAGACGATTTAGGTTTTTATCTGAACGCTAAAAAAGGCATGAGTGCTTGGGTTAGTTTTCAGAAAAAACTGGGGCACTGGATTATTATTGCAGCGCCTTACCTGATGAAAGGGTTAGCAACGGTAGGTACGATCGCTATGTTTCTTGTTGGTGGCGGTATTATTTCGCATGGAGTCCCTGTACTACATCACTTGATTGAAGGCGCTGAAACTAAAGCTGAAATGCTACCGGCAGTCGGTTCTATTTTAGGTGCTTTAACGCCGACGTTATTGAATTTTGGTATTGGTATAGTTGCCGGTGCTTTAACTGTTGGGGTTGTGAGCTTGGGACAGAAAATATTTAGTAAGGATAAGTAGTGTAAAAACCACAGAGTGAAGTGAAGGGGGGCCGCACTCTGTGGTAGGTATTTTTACCAGGTCAATACGGCACCCAATGCAACAGTGTCCGTTTCACGAGCGTCACTTTCGGTACGGTCGTATTCTGCGACTAGTTTGAGGTTGTTATTCACCGTATGGAACCAAGCAACGGCTGTATTTTGCGCATCTAGATCATTAGTGGCTGCCGTTGTGCCACCTGAGTTTTCTCCATAAGATGCTACTAGGCGCTCATTACCCATTGTATAAGAAGCCTGCACTAAATAGCCGTCTACATCAGCACTGTCAGAGGTGACTAAATTGGCTAAACCCGCAGTACCAACACCGTTAGCACTAAAGCCAGAAGCAGTTATAGAGATATCCGATACCTTAATATTGACACCATAAGCCACGCCGCTAGAGTCAACATCAGCTGAACCAGAGTCGGAGCTTTGTGCCATACCACTGACCCATGCTTTAAGGGGTACGTTCTCACTTAACTGTGTAGCAAAAGTTAGTTCTGCTTCTACTCGAGGTGCGCTTTCTTCTGAGCCTGCACTTGATTTACTTGGGTCCATTAAACCTATGGCCAGCTGGAAACCATTAGATGTAGGGGTACGGTAAGTAATCTGTGCATTAGGGAAAGGATATAAGTAACCTGTACCAATGTTACCAAATGATACGCCTTGTCCATCAACGAGACCATCAGTGCCTACTTGTCCGTAACCGAGTAATAGCTCATCACCCAGAATGTTGCTGCGGCCAAATAACGAGAAGTCTTTACCGATGAGTATTTGTCCCCACTCGCCGTCTACGGTGCCGTAAAATTGACGAACATCGATACCGGTAGAGGTAAGGTTGGTATTTGCATCATTCACAGAGACCCAAAAAGAAGAGCGGGCCCCCAGTTTAAGATCGTCTACCTGTTTTCCAAAGTTGAAACCAATATAGTTAGGTAAGAAACCCATTTTCACACGCGACTGGCTACGGTCTAGTGTGTTGTCGACATCATCAATTTGGCTATTCACGTAAAAAGTGTTGATGAGCCCATCGGTACTAAAAGTAGTTTCATCTTTATCATAAAGGTTAAGGCCTGCTGATGCTTGGCTGCAGAGGCCAACGGCCACCGCGCAGGTTAATAGCTTTAGATGTGACTTAAGGTGTGGCTTTTTATTTTTCATATTGTCCCCGAAAGTGTGTGTTTAGCTTAGCGCTGTGACGCACATATCATCAGGTTTAGCAGGCAATTGGCGAATGCCTCTTTGGCACTGGATGGCTCGGCTCTTAGCCGTGTTGTGCTCATGTCTTAAAGCTTATAACTCTTTGTAATATAGTGGCTTAGTGCCAAGGTCTTGGGTCTAGGTGTAATACTGTGAGGGGGCTTTTAGTGGTAGTTTATTGGGCAGGTGCAGCATAGCCTTAGATACCGGCTTGATTGTAAAAACTGTGTAAACTTCATATCCTCTCTAATACGTCAGGTTCATTGTGGCGTCTAAGATAATAAGAAAGTTGAGTACGGGTCATGAGCACTGATATTTCTAACTTACGTAAATTTGTATCACCGGAAATTATCTTCGGTGCAGGCGCACGCCACACGGTTGCAAATTATGTGCGAACCTTTGGAGCACGTAAGGTACTGATTGTTTCTGATCCTGGTGTGATGACAGCGGGATGGGTTGATGATGTTATCACCAGCTTGGAAGATCAACAGATCCCCTATGCTGTGTTTACAGGTGTCTCGCCAAATCCGCGTTGTGAAGAAGTGATGAACGGTGCCCAGTTTTATGAGCAGCAAGGCTGCGATGTTATTGTTGGTATTGGTGGTGGCAGTCCTATGGATTGTGCTAAGGGTATCGGTATTGTGAGCGCGCATGGCCGTCATATTTTAGAGTTTGAGGGTGTCGATACCATCGATGTGGCTATCCCTCCGCTTATCTTTATTCCCACCACCGCGGGCACCTCGGCAGATGTCTCCCAGTTTGCGATTATTTCTGATCAAAATGAGAAGGTGAAATTCTCGATTGTCAGCAAAGCAGTCGTGCCAGATGTATCGCTTATTGACCCTGAAACTACTTCGACAATGGATGGATTTTTGAGTGCCTGTACGGGTATTGATGCACTCGTTCATGCCATTGAGGCCTTTGTTTCTACGGGTGCAGGTCCATTAACGGATATGCATGCGCTGGATGCTATTCGCCTGATCAATATGAACATTGTTCCTTTAGTGGAAGACCCAAGTGATATGCATCTGCGTGAGCAGATTATGCTGGGTTCAATGAAAGCCGGTTTAGCCTTCTCTAATGCTATTTTGGGAGCCGTACATGCTATGTCTCATAGTTTGGGTGGTTTTTTAGATCTACCACATGGTTTATGCAATGCCATGCTGTTAGAGCATGTGATTGATTTTAACTACTCAGAAGCGACAGATCGCTTTAAAGTTGTTGCCCAAACGATGGGTATTGATACGCGTGGCTTAACTACTTCGCAGATAAAGCAACGCTTAATGCAGCATGTAATCTTACTCAAAGCCGATGTCGGGCTGACGCAAAAATTAGCCGCTCAAGGGGTGAGTCTCACGGATATACCCACCCTGTCGTCTAAGGCGATGCAGGACCCTTGTATCGTGACAAACCCGCGTAAATCAAACCAGAGAGATGTTGAAGCGGTCTATGAAGAAGCGCTCTGATGACAATAACCCCTCTTTTGAAGACCTGATTGGTCTTGGTGATCACTCTGCTCGTAAGAACTACTACCCTGAGCTTGCGCAGAAACTAGAGGAACTAGAAACTGAACGTAATCGTTACAAGTGGCTGTTTGAAAATGCTTTACACGGTATTTTTCAGGCAGATCTTAGCGGGCATTTTCGGGCGGCTAACCCAGCTATGGCAACCTTGTGTGGTTATCGCTCAGAAAGCCAATTGGTTCACCGTATTAGAGCGATTGATCAGCAGCTATTTGTTGAGCCACAGGACTACCAAATATTGCTGGAACGGTTGCGTCGCGACGGCAAAGTTTATCGTTTTGAAACGCGGTTACTTAAATCGAATGGTGAAGCGTTGCCGGTGTCGATGAATGTTTTGTTAAAACAGGAAGAGGGCGACATCACTATTGAGGCATTTGTACAGGATATTAGTGAACGTGTGCGTGACCAGGCACGTTTAAAAAACCTCAATGAAGAGCTTGAGCAACGTGTAGAAGATCGTACGAATGCATTGGCTGCGGTGAACTCGAAGCTCTGGGAAGAGATTCGCGAGCGAGAAGTCGCGCAGCAACAGCTGATTGTCGCTAAAGACCAAGCCGAAGCGGCCAATCACAGTAAAGATAAATATTTAGCGGCGGCAAGCCATGATTTATTACAGCCAATGAATGCCGCACGCTTGCTGGTTGCCGCGTTACGTGAGCGAGACATGGCAGCAAAAGATGGCCATTTGGTTGAACGTGTTCATGTTGCTCTAGAAGGTGCAGAGAGCTTGCTAACTGACCTACTTGATATCTCAAAGCTGGATCAAAATGCGGTGCAGTCTGACCCCTCTGCATTTTACTTGTCACAGCTAATGAGTACGCTTGAGAGTGAGTTTAAACCCGTCGCCGAGAGTGCGGGCTTGCGTTTGAAAATACGAACTACGACGTGCGTTGTTAACTCTGACGCACGTTTATTGATGCGAGTGCTTCGCAATTTTGCGAGCAATGCGTTGCGCTACACCAATAGTGGTGGCGTCTTGGTGGGTTGCCGAAAGCGGGGTGAGCATCTTGATATTCAGGTATGGGATAGTGGGGAAGGCATCCCAGACGGGTGCCTCGTGGATATCTTTCAAGAGTTCAACCAGTTGGCCCAACATCGTAATGGAATGCGCACAGGAGTCGGGCTTGGTTTAGCCATTGTTGAGCGTACCGCCCGGGTGCTTGAACATCCTATTTATGTTGAATCAAAAACCAATAAGGGGTCTGTATTTTCTATAAGAGTACCTTTGGCGGCAGCTAGTAATAGACCACCGTTGCCGATTTCTCATGTGCAGAGCAATAGCCATTTTAGCGATGAAGTAGTCTTGGTCGTCGATAATGATCGTGATATTTTGCTAAGCATGGGCACTTTACTAAAGCAGTGGGGGCTTAGGCCATATACCGTCACTGATGCTGCTAACGCTATTAAATTGTGCCAGCAATACAAGGTAGTCCCGCGCGTGCTATTGCTGGATTATCATCTAGATAATGATGAAACCGGTATCGATGTGTTGGAACAATTAGAGCAACACTTTGATGAAAGAATACCCGCAGCAATGCTAACAGCCGAGCGAGCAGATCAAAGTTTGAAGTTGTTTCGTGAACTTGGGTTACAAGTGTTAAATAAACCGGTTAAACCCGGAAAGTTGCGTGCGTTCATAACGCATGCGTTATCAGCACCTTGATAATTTCTGCAAGTGCGAAAATATTTAGGTCGCAAGTAGTATTTTCTCTAGCTAATAGTCTGCCTAGACTGAAGAAAGATCTCATCAGATAAGGATAGTCATATTTATGTCTGAACCAGCCGTGTCTTGTTTTTCCAATCAGAGCGACCCATTTTCTGCAGCAGCAGAGTTACGTCACCAACTATGTTTTGACGATTTGAGCTTCGTGTTGTTCTTCTGCTCGACAGAATATGATCTAGAACAGCTAGCGGAGGCGATGAATTTAGCATTTCCTGATATAGCATTAGCTGGGTGTACAACGGCAGGAGAGATTACTTCTGAAGGTTATGCTCAAGGGGCTATCAGTGCTATAGGTTTTAGCCGTGGTCACTTCACGGTAGAGACTTGCCTTATTGAGGCGATGGATAATTTCACCCTAACTCAAGCACAGTCGGTGGTTGAGTCTTTTATTAATAAAGGCCGGAAAAAGCAGTTAGCACCGATTAAAGGCAATAGCTTTGTATTAACACTCCTTGATGGCTTGTCGGTTCAGGAGGAGCAAGTATTAGCAACGTTGAGCTCTGCACTGGGAAACATCCCGCATTTTGGTGGATCTGCAGGTGACGATGTTCATTTGGCTCACACACATGTTTTCGCCCACGGCGCTTTTCACACTGGGGCCGCCGTTGTACTGCTCTTTAATACGGACTGTGAATTTGAAGTGTTTACCACGCATCATCTTGAATCACTCAGTGAAAAGTTGGTGGTGACGGCCGCAGAGCGTGATAACCGTCGAGTATTTGAGCTAAATGCTGAACCCGCAGCTCAAGAGTATGCCAACCTAATTGGTGTGCCCGTAGAAAAGTTAACCCCAGAAGTGTTCGCACTAAACCCTTTAGCGGTCAAAATTGGCGAAGTCTTTTATGTACGCTCCATTCAAAAGGTCAACTCGGACCTGAGCCTGACGTTTTACTGTGCTGTTGAGAATGGCATCGTACTCACGCGGATGCAGCGTGGCGATATGTTGAAAAACCTAACTACGCAACTGGAGCGTATCGAAGAGAAAGTCGGTTCACCACAGCTCATCATTGGTTGTGACTGTTTTTTACGTCGTCTTGAAATTGAGCATTTGGGTATATCTGCACAAGCTTCTAAGCTGTTACGTCAGCATAAAGTGGTTGGTTTTAATACCTATGGTGAACACCTAGAAGGTATGCATATCAACCAGACATTTACCGGTGTTGTCATAGGGAGGCCTTGTGATGACTGAGGTAGAGCAAGCACGCTTGGCTCAGTTAGAAAAGGAGAACTACAAACTCCAACGTATAAACCAAGCGCTGATTGAACGAGTGGAATCCAGTACTGCTCAAGGGGCCAACCCATATGCGGCGTTTGAGCACTCCGTTGTATTGGCCGATCAAGTACGTGAACGCACAGAAGCGTTAAACGAAGCATTATCAGAGCTTAAAATTAGCCACAGAGCTTTAAAAAATGCTAATCAAATAGCCGATCTTGCCAACCAGCGCTTGGTCGATGCGATTGAAAGCATTTCTGATGCTTTTGTGCTGTTTGATCGTGAGCGGCGTATTGTTCTGTTTAATAGTCAGTTTCAGTCTGTTTGGAAAAATACGGGACAGGTTATTGCCACCGGAACCACTATTCAGGATGTGCGTCGTTTAGCAGACGAACATGGCCTAATAGCAGAAGAGTATGGTGAAACCGGCGATGGCAATAAAGTGTTTCGCTTGTCTTCTGGGCAATGGGTACAGATGAGTGAACGCTCCACTGCGGATGGCGGTATGGTTGTTTTGTATACTGATATCAGCCAATTGAAGGCATCCGAAACACAGCGTAGGGAAGCGGCCTTAGCGCAAAAATCTGAATTGCTGCAGCGTACTGTGGATAACTTGTCACAAGGTGTGGCTTTGGTTAATGCCAGTGATCAGCTTGAGATTTGGAATGATCGTTTTTTGAAGCTAACTGGCGTTTCTCGCTCTGAAGCTGAATCTTATCCACCGTTTCGAGCGCTAAATGTTAGGCACTTTCATGATATGAAAGCCAAAGGCGGTCAATCGACTACCTCAAATGTGATGCACCATGATGAGCATATTATAGAAGTAAGGACTCACGCTATGCCTGATGGCTGGTATGTAAATACTTACACCGATATTACCGAGCGCTACCAATATGCAGAAACATTAAAAGAAAGTGAGCAATGGATACGTTTAATAACTGACCACGTACCTGCACTGATTGCATATATGGGTGATGATCTTTGTTATCGTTTTACCAATAAAGTATATGATGAATGGTATGGCTGGGAGAGAGGGGCTTTAGCAGGAGAAAGTATCACTCAGGTGCATGGAGAGCAAAGCTTTCTCGAGTTACTGCCTTATATCAAACAAGCGCTTTCTGGCGAAAATGTTACCTTTGATATTGCTGAACGTAATGGTGCCGGTGAGCAGCGTCACATGCTGAAATCCTATGTGCCCAATATAGGTTCGGATGGTAAAACGGTCGGTTTCTTTGTCATGATTCGAGATATCACTGATCGTCGTAGAGTGGCTTTAGAGCTTGAGGCTGCTTACCAAAATCTTGAGCAGCGTGTCGATGAGCGTACGTCAGAGCTGACCGCAGTGAATGAGCACTTACTTTCTGAAATAGAAGAGCGAACACAAGTAGAAGCACGGCTACGTGAAGCAAAAAAAGATGCAGAACAGGCGAATTTATCTAAGACTAAGTTTTTGGCGGCCGTTAGCCATGACTTGTTACAACCATTAAATGCGGCGCGCCTATTTACCGGAGCTCTTGCCGAAAAGCAGCTAAGTGAAGCGACTCGTCCTCTGGTTAACTCTGTGTCGCATGCTCTGAGCGATGTTGAATCATTACTTGGTACATTGGTGGATATCTCTAAGCTGGATGCCGGTGTTGTAACGCCGGATATCACAACATTTAGAGTGCGAGAGTTAATGGCGAATATCGCTAATGAATTTGGTCAATTTGCACAGCAAGCAGGACTAAAAATGTCCTATGTTCCATCATCTGCGGTGATATCCACTGATTCACAATTGTTGGCACGTATTATTAGGAACTTTCTTTCAAATGCCATTCGTTATACCTCTTCTGGCCGTATTTTGTTTGGCTGTCGGCGTAAGCAGCAGTCACTTGTTATTGAAGTGTGGGATACCGGTATGGGTATTCATGAGACGCAATTACAGGAGGTTTTTCAGGAGTTCAGGCGGCTTAACCCGCAAGACCAGGGGCAAGATAAAGGCCTGGGGTTGGGACTCGCTATTGTGGATAAGATTTCAAGAGTTTTGGGGCATGCTATTTCAGTTCAGTCTATCAAAGGCAAAGGCTCAGTTTTCTCTGTAGAGGTACCGTACGGTGAACTCGCGTTGTATTCTGCCATGCCTGTGCTAGGTCATGAGATTGCTCAGGATTGCCTGCGAGGCGCACATATATGGGTGATAGATAATGACCTAGCAATCTGTCAGGGTATGCAAACGTTACTGGAAGGTTGGGGTTGTTGTGTGACAACTGCTTTATCGTCAGAACATTTGTTGGCTACGGTTGACCCTGCTAGTGATCGTGTTGACCTGCTGATTGCAGATTATCACTTGGATAATGGTAAGAATGGCGTTGATGCGGCAGGTTCGATCTCACAACGAATGGCAGGAGAGCTGTCAGTATTAATGATTACGGCTAATTACAATAAGGACTTGAAACAAGAGATTCGTGAACGGGGCTACATTCTGATGAACAAGCCCGTTAAGCCGCTAAAACTAAAAACGACGCTATTGCACCTATTGAAAAATCGTTAGCGTTTTAGGTATTCACTAAAATTGATATTACCTGCTGATAAAACCGCCTGAATACGATTGTGTACGTTCAGCTTGCGCAAGATTGCAGATACATGGGCTTTTACGGTTGTCTCTGCAATATTGAGATTATAGGCAATCTGTTTATTTGATTCACCCGTGGACATTCTTTCTAAGACGAGTAGCTGACGACGGGTAAGTGATGATAAAGCTTCAGGTGCAATGCGGTTGTCATCGTGACGTGGCGCACGGCGTGTTTCAGGTGAGTTGCTGCGAATAATATCGGAAGGTAAATACACATTGCCTGCCAAAATTTGCTTCAACGCATCGGTCATCTGCTCGCGAGAAGATGACTTAGTAATAAAGCCTACAGCACCGTAAGTAATGGCTTGAAGTACGATCTGTTTATCTTCTTCTGCTGAAACAATCACGACAGGAATCGTTGGGGACTCGTTGCGTAAGGTAATAAGGCCATTCAAACCATTCATACCGGGCATATTTAAGTCTAATAGAATAAGGTCTAAATCGTCATGATCTAGTGTGGTCTCAAGTGCGCTTTCTAGGGTTTGGGTTTCAAGTAGCTCACACTCAGGAAAACTGGTATGAATGACATTGCTAATCGCTTCCCTAAACAGAGGGTGGTCATCCGCAATCAGTATTTTATACACAAGACTCTCCCGTACTTATTGTTATTATTGATCAGACAGCAAGAAATACAAGCTGAAGATCAGGGTGTAAATTTTTCTGGTTTTCCTTCTGCTGTTTCTAGGTCAGCTTCTTGCCAACCATCGGAACCATCCCGGTACCAGTAAAGATGAGAGTATCCCCATTGTGCCGCACGCTTGACTGCATTCCAAGACATCCAGCAATCTGCAGTGCAGTAAATCACAATAGGGTAGTCTTGTCGTCCTTGTGTTAAATCTTGTAAATACTGCAGAAAATAATCTGCCCATGCCTCTTCTAACTCGCCTTGCCCGACATTGGGTAGCCAATAACTACTAGGAATGTGTAAGCGAGGTTCTTTTTCTATAAAAAAACCACTCTTCCAGATCAGTGGCTGCACATCTAGTAATATCGGTGCGGGCAGTTGTTTTAATAAAGTGACCAGCTGTTGGGTAGAAACCGTTATTGCTTGGTCGTGCTGTTTAGGTGTTGGGCTGCGATAGCGAAAAAGCCGATAGCCTTCCATGGTGTAAAGCTCACTTTCATTTTCTAGTGAGCTTGGCCAGGGCGTTGTTTCACTATGAATAGCCTGTTGTTCTTGCGCCGTCAGTGCTTGAGGGCACGAGTACAGTAAACAAAACCAAGCGATCATTTTTTTCATGCAGCTGCACTCTTTCTAGCAGTCTGTATTACACCGCGCTACTGAGGGTGAGGTACATTCTGCATTGGAGTGAAAAAACCAGTACTAAAGTACTGGTTTTGAGCGTTTGGAATAAAAGATGGTGACTAGTGACGAGTAGCAAGATAGGTACCAGCACCTATCATAATAGACCCCGCTGAACGGTTTAGGTTACGCATGGACTTTTCTGACTTAAAGAAGCTTCTGGCTTTGGATGCCATATAAGCAACGATCATTAAGCCCAGCATGAGAGCGACAAGTTGCAGAGTGGAAGCCAAGACAATATCGGTGGCACTTAGTGCCGATAAGTCCATGAATGTAGGTAAGAAAGCAATATAAAATAGAATGACTTTAGGGTTTGATGCAGAGATCAAAAAGCCTTGTACAAAGCTCATGATGCCATGTCTAGGTTTGGCAACACAAGCGTCATCTGATAAGTCTATCGGTGTAGTCCAGAGCTTCCAGCCAAGGTAACAAAGGTAGGCAGCACCGGCAAAACGAATCACCGTAAATACGCCTCCCCAATGCTCAGCAATGGCGGCTAAACCAAAGCAGGCCAGCACTAGATAAATAATGTCACTGATGGTCATCCCTAAGGCGAGCGAAAAACATGAGCGGCTACCTTCAGTCATGGCTCGCGCTAGAATCGCGAAGATGCCAGGGCCTGGAGTAATACCAAAAATAAAAATGGCGATAAAGAATGTAATAGCACTTTCGAAAGACACGGGGTTAGCCTCGCTACTGGTCGCTGGAGTGAGTTGCCAGCAACATAATATGAATTTATAACATGTATCAAACACTACTGACACAACGCTGTCAGTAGCGGGGCAATATGCTGGGTACTTCAATTAGTTAAGGAGTAGACAGCATGACAACAGTCGTTGAGATGGTCACGTTTAAGTTAGCAGCAGGTATAAACGAAGCACAGGTGGCAGAAACTTATGAGGGTGTGAATAATATTTTGGTTGCCCAGCCAGGGTTTCACTATCGCTCTCAAAGTCATGATGGGAAAGGGAATTGGTTTGATGTGATTTATTGGGAAAATATGGAGATGGCTAAAGCAGGCTCTGCCGCCTTTATTGATAGCTCAGCTGGACAAGCATTGTGCGCTCTGATTGATGAAGAAAGCTGTAAAGTGCTTCATATGCCAGTTGCTACCAGTACCATGGGGTGTGATCCAGATAACTAATTAAAACTAAGCATAAACAGCTTCAATTCGAGGTTAGAGGTAATTAAATAAGATGAGAAAAGCGGAGCGTCTGTTTCAACTATTAACGATATTACGTAGCCGGCGAACAGTGGTTACTGCCTGCTATCTTGCTGAGCGTTTGCAGGTGTCGGAACGAACAATTTATCGTGATATACAGGCGTTATCGCTTTCTGGTGTGCCGATTGAAGGAGAGGCAGGAGTCGGATATCGATTACATCCTGGCTTTACTGTGCCTCCGATCATGTTTGATCAGGATGAATTGGAAGCACTACTACTAGGGGTGCGGATGGTTCAGGGGTGGAGTGATGAAGCGCTTGGCAAAGCAGCGGACAGTGCTTTTCAAAAAATTCGTGCAGTACTGTCTGAGCAACAATACCATGAACATACGATTAAACCTGAGTGGCTACTCGTGCCTGATATGCACCGTGAGCAAAGTGCTCCGTATAGTGACCAACTGCGTGCAGCGATTAAGCAACAGCAAATAATAGAACTTGATTACAGCCGAGAAGATAAAGCTTTATCAACGCGAGTAGTTTGGCCTTTAGGGCTAGTTTTTTGGGGGCGTGCGTGGACACTCGTTGCTTGGTGCGAGTTGCGACAAGCGTATCGGATGTTTCGATTGGATAGAATTGGCCGTTTACAGCTAGTTGCAAAAAATTTCGAGACAAGTGAAAGCATCAATTTGCAGCATTACCTTGAGCAGGTTAAATGTTCAGAGTAATTAAGAAAGTGGCTGCTTAAGGATAGTTGGTTATAGGTCTGTGTGTGGTAAAATAGCAATATACTTTATAAAGATGACGGAACAACGATGTTAGAAAAACCTACTCCTCCAGGGGATTATGAATGTTGCGAAAGCGCGTGTGAGCCATGCGTCTGGGATATCTATTACGAAGATATGCGTGAATGGAAAGAGGCTCAAGCGAAACTAAAAGCAACCGAAAGCGCTGATGAAAATAACGAGCCCGCACAAGCGTAGGTAGTACCTTCGAAAGTTTGATATTATTCTGCTCTTTTATTGAAAAGCAGTCTTTAGATAGAAGGGCGAATGCGTTATGGGAAGTGCGGCTGTGCTAGATAGGGAGAAGCATCACCTCTTTATTCTGCTTGGGTTAGTGTTTGTTTATTTCCTTGGTAACCAGGTAGCACAGTTTGTGTTTTCAGGTACTGCCGATTTAGATCAAGCTGAGCAGTTGATAGTCAGTCAAGACTTCAAGCTAGGCTACTCCGCACAGCCACCGTTATATACTTGGATAGTGCAACTTCTCTTCTCTATTACTGGCCCCAGCCTTGTATTATTACTCGTTTTAAAATCCATTATTTTAAGTATGCTGGCGGTTTCAATCGTTTTTATTGGCAGGCTATTTTCTTTTACGACCCAGCAACAAGTTATAGCGGTTATTTCTATCGCTTTTATTCCTCAGGTTATTTGGGAGTCGCAAAGAGACCTTACCCATTCGCCTCTAGCTACGGCCATGGCAGCCGTTACGCTACTCCAAGTTGTGATCCTACAAAGAGTGCCTTCTGTCGTAAATTACATAGTGGCAGGCTGCTTGGTAGGCTTGGGGTTACTCAGTAAATACAATTACTTTATTTTTTTGATGGCGCTTACGTTTGCTGTTTTACTGACACCTCAATATCGCTTTGTATTATTGAATAAGCGTGTTTTATTCGCTTTTATTCCGGTATTTTTGATTATTTCTCCGCATTATTATTGGGTGCTAAATCACCTCGATATTGTATCGGGCAGTGTCCATAAGCTGCAGTCTGAGGGTGGTGGTTTTTTCTCCGGTATCGGCCATGCGCTGCTGTCAGCGTTAGCGTTTTTATCTCCTTTATGGTTGTTCTCTCTTGTATTACTAGGGCGCAAGAATTCGGCTAGTAATGTCGAAATTCCTGATAAAAAAATGCTCATAAACCTACTGGTATTAGAGCTAGTTTTTGTCGCTATTTTTGTGTGGTTAACTGGCGCTCAAGAGATAAAAGACAGGTGGTTTCAGCCACTATTGTTTTTTATTCCGCTGGCGATTGCTGCTTTCTATAAGCCATCTAGGCGTGGGTTTAAAATTTTCTGTTTGTTAGGTGTGATATTCGCAGTTCTTGTGTCTGTAGCGCTGAGTGCGCGTATTATTTTATTTGATGACGTTAAACGTTCCAGCCGGCCTAACGTTCCTTATGAAAGTATCAATCAATCACTATCATCTTCGCTAGGTAGTCCCACTGTTATTTTTGCAGAATCAAGGTTGATCGGAGGTAATGCGCGTAATTACTTTAAAAAGGCGCGAGTCATTACCCCAGAATATGCTGAAGGTTTTCGCAAAGAAGAAAGCAGTCTTGGAGCAAAAAGTAAGCTTGTAGCAGTGCTGTTGTGTGAATCATTGGAATGCAATAAAGATGGTTTCTCTGAGCTGATGAAGCATAAATTTAATGTGGATATCGCTTCATTAGAGTTACATGCAATAGAGAGAAATTATTACTTCAGTGATGTTAAAAAGCACACCTTGTATTGGACACGAGTTGCGCCTGTTTTACAGTGAGCGTATCGCTAATTTGATGACTATTTTCCTTTTGCAGCACGTTGTGGATTAAATCCGTTAATAGCCAATAAAGAGAAAAGTAACGTAGTACCCAGAGTCACGCTTGCGGCGAGAAGATCAAACTTCATATACAGCGCATGTCTCACTAGCTCTACTGCATAGGTAAAAGGGTTGGTAGAACAGATCCAATAAAGCCACTCGCTTGCTTCTTGCATTTTCCATAATGGGTAAAGTGCTGATGAGAGAAAAAACATCGGGAAAATTACAAAGTTCATCACCCCCGCAAAATTTTCTAACTGTTTTATCCACGATGAAATAAACAGGCCAATAGCGCCGAGCATAACAGCGACCAGCAGAAGTGCGGGTAGAGCCGTAAGGTATCCCCACAAGGGCGGTTCAACATCGACTAACAGCGCTATGAGTAAGAAAGCATAGACTTGCAGTAAAGATACTAGCGCGATAGAAAGAAGCTTACAGACCAGCAGAAACCAGCGTGGTAGAGGGCTCATCAAAAGTACCCGCATACTACCCATCTCGCGATCATAGACCATAGATAGCGAACTTTGCATACCGTTAAATAGCAAGATCATGCAGCAAAGCCCGGGTGCAATATACACTTCATAAGTGATGTAGGTTTCGTAGGGCTCGATAATAGCAATGCCAAGTGCTGCGCGAAATCCTGCCGCAAATACCACAAGCCACAAAAGGGGGCGCACCAGCGCACTAAAAAAGCGTGTGCGCTGTTGTATAAAACGTAGGTATTCGCGTATCAGAATGCCTTTAAAGCAGTGCCAGTACTGTGCTGAAGTCATATTCATGCGGCGGCTACCGTGTGTTGTGTTAGATACTCAAAAGCATGAGCTAATTGCTTCTTACCACTGAGAGTGCATAAGTCCCCTCCTGTACCAGAGGAGAGCAAGCTTCCTTGATGTAGCAATAAAACCCGGTCTTGAGAGTGGATTTCGTCAATCAGGTGGGTGGCCCACAGCACGGTGAGTTGTTGGTCTTCACAGAGTTGGCGGACATGTTGGTTTAATATCTTTCTGGTTTGCGGATCGAGCCCAGACGTGGGTTCGTCCAATAACAGCACGCTGGGTTGATGTAGCAGTGCTCTGGCAATCTCAACGCGTCTTCGGTGACCTCCATTGAGTGCTCTCACTTTTTCATTGGCTCTGTCGGCCATCGACATTCGTTCAAGCTCTAGTGCTATACGTATGTTGGCTTCTGCGCTGCTAAATCCATGTAATGCCGCATGGTAGGCGAGATTCTGTTGCACGCTAAGATCAAGATCCAGCGTGCTTTGCTGAAAGACTACGCCTACTTGCTGCATGACTTGTGTGGGTGTTTTTTGTAGGTCTAAGCCTTGTAATTGGATGCTGCCACTTTGTAATGAGTAAAGGCGTGTTAGTAGAGCAAATAAGGTACTTTTTCCTGCACCGTTTGGGCCGAGCAACGCACTAAACTGGCCACTCTCTAATGTGAAGTTAAGAGTGTTTAGGGCCTTTTTTTTACCGTAATTAAAGCTTACTTGCTCAACGTTAATGCTCATTGTGATTTCACCACAATGCCCCAAGGGTAGCGGCCTACCTTGATGGATTTTATGGCTTTCATTTTAGCAACATCAACCACAGTCACATCGCCACTAATGCCGTTGGTAGTGAGTAGTAGTGACTGGTCTGCGTTAAACGCCATATGCCATACACGGCGCCCTACCAAAATGTATTCTAAGACTTCAAATGTTTTTGTATCGATGACAGCAATGTGGTTGGCGGGGCCTAGTGCAACAAAGGCATATTTCCCATCATCACTAAGCTTAATACCGACGGGTTGAACCTTATCGGGATGAACGCCGCGAATTTTGAATGAAACCTTGTGCGTGATTTGGCGACTGGCAACATCAATGATGGAGACATTCCCGCCAATCTCTGAGCTGGCCCATAGTACTTTGCTATCTTTTGAAAACTCTACATGACGAGGACGTTGATCAACCAGTGTGTTATCCACAAGCTGCATGGTTTCTGTATCGATCCAATGCACCATGTTAGTGGTTTCGCTGGTGTTGACTGCTATTTTTCCATCGGGGCTAACGGCCATGCCCTCAGGCTCAACACCGACATCTATTTGTGCCAGCACTTCACTCGTTTGTGTGTCCACAATGGTAGCGAGAGCATCATCTTCATTGGCAATATAGAGGTGACGGTCATTAGGGTGCAAAGCAAACTGCTCCGGATCTTCACCAGAGGGTAGTTCTTTAATGATCTGGTGTGTGGATAAGTCCATTACTTGAACGGTGTCAGAATCTGAAGCACAGATATACAGCTTACTTTGATCTTTGGAGAGGATAATGCCACGTGGGCGCTGCCCTACATCAATGGTAGCGGTAACTTCATAGGTATCAAGGTTGATAACAGATAGCGTGTCATCTTTCTCGTTAGACACATAAGCCGTTTGAGCAAGTGCTGTTTGCACACACAATAACAATACTGAGATAGAAAAAAATTGAGTGAGGCGCTGTGATGTTTTCATAGTTTTTCCTGTCGCTATAAGCGCTTTGCTAGACGGCATTGGCTCTCTGGTGCATCAAATCCCAACGTATCCAGTTCAGATATCGGGTGCAAAAAACCAGCCTGTGGTGATTGTGAGACAAGTGAGCGTGGATGGATCAGCGGTATTGGTTGGCGCAGCTGGCCATTCCACGCCCGAAAATTAAGCTTGCGGCCTTTAAAGCCTGCCAGCTCGAATTTATCTGAAATAATGTACTGCTTGAGTGTGCTTATGTCCGTGGTATTGGTGCGCGTGACCGCTTCAGCAATAGAGCGCACAGCCAGCCAGCTGGCATAATCTTGGCCGTTCATCCAGCGGCCAGTGAGCTTGTCAAAACGACTCTGCAATTGCGCTGCTCCCCACTGTTCAACAACGCGATGCCAAGCAACAGGGGTGAGGCCTTGAGTGCCTACGACAGGGCGTGGATACCAGGTGTTATACAAGACGTACTCACCAAAATCTCCTTGCTCATCGGCCACGACGACCACATCGTATTCCTCTGTTTGCGTGAACAGAGGCATCTCTTTTTGTGCTAGACGCCGCAGGTCTGTGTCAAAGCTCCATTGCTTCTCGGCGACTATCTTATGACCAAAGCGTTTTGCGGCTCTTTGCATTGATTGTGCATAAGCCTGATCACCCTCTGTACTGCCTTTAATCAGTAACCACTTATTCAAGCGCTTCTCTGTTAGCCATTGGGCGAGCGCGTCGGCTAACATGGCACGGCTAGGGATCGTGTGCAGTACATTGCTTATGCATTGATCAACGCGTAGGGCATTTTCTTTGGCGCGGGTGTTAAAAATGAGTACATCATCGGTTGGGCCAGAGTTAAGTGATGCTTTGTTAAGCCACGCTGAAGCCGCTTTTAGCGCCTCGATGGGCAGGTCGAAAACAAATAAGCGTATGCCTTGTGCGTAGCGAGACTGTATCTGTGTGAGGGTCTCTTCAAGAGTGTCGTTAATATCTACCTTTAGATGGAAAGACTGTTTAAGAAATCGTCCTGTGGTGTTGCTGTCTTGCAGGGCTAACTCAGCACCACGCAGACCCGCATCCCCCGGCTCAGGCAATATATTTGACAGCACCGGGCGGTGTTCTTGCTGTAGCTTTATATAGGCAATATCAACGTCGAGCTGCGCATGTGCAGAAGGCATAAAAAATAGCAGGCTACAGAGTAGAAAGCGCAACAGATACGAGCCTGGCCAACCTATGTAGTTATTCATGATGACTCATTCATATTTTTATTCGTAAAGTGGAATACCCAGCATAAGCAGGAAGCACAGAGGGGGGAATATGAAGAAAGTACAAAACTTTTAGTACTGAAGTAGTATTTTGTTGTCAGGTGGGCGCTTTAGCATGAATAAGAGAAAATTACAGATGCTATGCACGGGGTGATGAAATGCGATTGATTAATAAGTTACTTACACCGGCCATTTGTGCCGCTATGTTATTGTCAGGGCAGCAGGCGCTTGCCGAAGGAGACTTAACTCGCCGCCCTGTAAAGTTGCCAAATTTGGTACTTGGCACGGAAGATAATCGTTACTATCTATCGCAAACGCGTTATGAACTGGAGACAGGTAAGTCTTATAAATTGAAAATAATTTCTAGCGGCCAAACCGAATATGCAATAAAAGCACCCAGATTTTTCCAGTCTATATTTCTTCGAAAAGTAGAAGCAGGTGATATGGAAATTAAAGCAATGAGCTTAACTGAGCTGGAGTTTGAGCAGGAAGGTGAAGCTGAGATTTACTTCGTACCTATAAAAACGGGCGAGTTTGAGTTTTACTCAGCGGGTTTGGAAGTGAAAGGTATGAAAGGAATTTTTAGCGTGAAGTAGGGCGCCGTTCTCCCTTGCTGGCACAAATATCCACTTCCCCATGCCCTCGATGAATGTGCTCGCATTCATAGAGGGTATGTTGGTATCAAATGTCCCTCTCCAATACTCAAGCCCCGTTTGTTCTAGTTTCAATATTTACTTAAGTTACCTTTTGATAATTAATAAAAAACACTCAGCTACAAAGGTGCGTGTTGTCCGTGCATTGACGTTACAACCTAGTACCAAGGAACTAGTTTTTGCGCGCCAAAGTACACTTTTTGGATTGGCAGGCTTGCGTCATGATTTGATGAAGAGTGAAACACTGTCTACTTAAAATCGGCAGATGTGTCGTGAAAACAAAAAAGTGGTGAATCTGATGTTCCTGAAAAATAAACTATTACTATCGACGGCTGCACTAGTGTTTTGTGCGGGTCTTTCAACTCAAGCGATGGCACATGGAGATGTGACACCTCAAGGTGTTGATACACAGGGATTGGATCCACTTGGCGAAGAATGGCGTGAAGAGAACCCATACCGTCCTCCTTATGAAAAGAATGCACAGGCTATCAAGATTGGCTTCTCTGCCTATACGCAAAACTGCGCTCGTTGTCATGGTTTGGAAGGGATTTCTGGAGGTATCGCGCCTGATTTACGTATGCTTGAAGCCGGTCTTGAGGGTGATGAGTGGTATCAGTATCGTGTTGTCAACGGTGCGGTACGAGACGGTGCTGTTTACATGCCAAAAATGGCCGATTACCTGAGCCAGGAAGCGCTATGGGCGATCCGTACTTGGTTAGAGTCGGTGAGTGTTGATGAGTAAGCTCTGCGTACTGGCAATCAGTATCTGTCTGGTGTTATCCGGGCAGGTACAAGCGCGAGCCTACGATGACGTGATTGCCTCAAGGTATCTTACGGTAGGCGTTTATCATGATTTCCCCCCCTATTCTTACCTTGTTGATGGTCAGCCTAAGGGTGTTGATATCGAACTCGGTAAAGCAATAGCCGCCGCATTTGATCTTGAGCTGAAGTTACACTGGATTACGCCAGATGAAAATCTGGAAGATGATCTGCGTAATAATGTTTGGAAAGGTCATTATCTCGACAAGAATACAGAAAACCCATTGGCGATGAAAAAGCTCGCTGATGTAATGATGCGGGTTCCTTATGATCGCGAGTTTGCTTATCGACAAGATCCCCAGACCGGTGAAGTGGTGAATGAGCAGGTTGTTATGTTTGGGCCGTATCAGCGTGAGTCTTGGCGGGTCTCGTTTGATGCTGAAAAGATAGAAGCAGTAAAAACCATGGCTGTTTTTCAGTATTACCCCATTGGTGTTGAGATAGACAGCCTGCCTGATTTTTATCTGACATCGGGTTTTCGGGGACGTATGCGCAAAAATGTTCATCATTACGGCAACGCACGAAAAGCCTTTAGCGCCATGCAAGAGGGTAAGGTTGATGCAGTGATGGCGATGCGCTCAGAGATCGATCATCTGTTATTTGAAGCGAATAACCCGCGTTATCAGGTGGCTGAAAATGGTTTTCCGTCGATGGGTAAGCAGAAGTGGGATGTGGGTATGGCAGTAAAAAGTACATACCGACAGCTAGGCTATGCTATTGAAGAAGTCGTGGATGGCATGGTGCGTTCTGGTGAAATGGAAACACTGTTTAGCAAGTATGGATTAACGTACGAACTGCCGGGGCTGTATCAAGAAATACAATAGAGAAACGGAATAGCTGGCTACCCGCCGTGAGTGTTATTAGGAGGTTTAGATGCATTTTGCCAATGTGATTTTGTGTCGTGTCACTATGCTGCTCTGTTTTGTTGCTAGCCCGATTATTCACGCCTCTGATGACCCGCTTCAGTCTCCTATGTGGGACTATTTACGTAATGTGTTTTTAGGCGATACGCCTTATCAATTTGATGATCGTATTGTTGTTTCTGTGCCTCCTTTTGCTGAAGACCCAACGCAAGTGCCGGTGACGGTAGATGCCACTGCGCTGTCTGAGAAGATAGAAAAAATCGTGGTGTGGGCAGACTTAAATCCCATTCAGCATATCTATACTTATTATCCGCTTAAAGATGTAAAACCTAACGTTTCTTTACGTATCAAGGTACAACAGGCCACTCCTATACGTGCCGCGGTCTTAACAAAAAAAGGTCAGTGGCTGGTGGGTGGCATCTATCTGGATGCGGCGGGTGGCGGTTGTACAACACCCAGTGTAGCTAATGCTGCTCCATACTGGGAAAGCCACCTAGGTGAGATTAGCGCTAAGAAATTCCAACGAGAAACGTTTGGCCGTTATAAGTTCAAAGTGGTCCACCCTATGGATACTGGGCTGGTGGATGCTATTCCTGAGTTTTATCTGCAACAGCTTGAGCTACGCGATGCACAAGGCGCAGCCCTTGTGAAAATGGACCTGTCGCAACCTGTCAGTGAGAATCCGGTTTTTTCCTTTGATGTCACTCAACCAAGTGCGCAGCATAGCTTATGGCTGCGGGATAACAATGGTAATGAGTTTGAGCAGCCACTCTAGGAGAGATCAATGAAACAACTACAGTACTTGCTATTCTCTTTGTTGATGAGCCTTTCTTGTTCTGTATTTGCCGCCAAATTAAGCTATTCGCTTGAGCCTCAGAAAATTGCTGATGATACCTGGCTTTTACAAGGCAAGTTAGAGGATTTTACACGTAAAAATGGCGGCAATATTGTCAATACAGCCTTTATTGTCACTGAAGAGGGAGTAGTAGTTTTTGATACTGGGCCCTCTAAACGCTATGGCGAGGCAATGCGCCAAGCGATAGATTCCGTGACGGATAAAGCGATTATTCATGTGTTTAATAGCCACCATCACCCGGACCATTTTTTGGGAAATCAGGCTTTTAGTGACAGCAAAATCTGGGCGTTACCCGAAACCGGTAAGCTCATAGCGCAACAGGGTAATGCTTTCGCTGAAAACATGTATCGTTTGGTGGGAGACTGGATGCGCTCTACTGAGGTGCAGTTACCGACTGAGCCGCTGGATCTAGCCGCTACGCCGCTGATGGATGTGGGGAAACATCGTTTTCGGTTTATTCAAATGAAGGGGCACAGCGGTGCCGACCTTCTTATGTTAGATGAAACGACAGGCGTACTTTTTGCCTCCGATATTGTGTTTTTTAAACGCGCTTTAACGACACCACATACACCCAGCTTAAGTGCGTGGATAGAGAATTTAGAGCAACTTAAAAACTGGCAATACCATACGCTTGTACCAGGCCACGGTCCTATAGATACAACAGGGTTGGCGGTAGAGCAGATGGCCGACTATTTGCGTTGGCTGGATAAAACGTTAACTGCTGCAGCGTCACAAGGGCTTAGTATGAATGAGGTTATGGAATTACCTATCGATGCACGTTTTAGTGATATATCCCTGACAAGATTAGAGTTTGTGCGTTCGGTATTTCACCTTTATAGCCGCTACGAAGAAGCCTCTTTTTAAAGACATCATATGACAAAACATCTGCAAGACTTTTGGCGCCCTCGTGGCGTCTTTTTTTGTCTCTTTGGAGCAGGTAGTAGTACTAAGTAACGAGAAAAGTTGTTCTGGGGTGTAATTGTTGGAATCTACCAAAACTTCACAATGAGAGACATGATTCGGGGAAGCTTTCCCGGCTCACCCCACAATAAAAAACGATTCCGTAAAGGAGCTAGTGATGAACAAAACGACTTTAGGCACAGGTTTCGCGATTAGCACGCTCGCCGCAGCCATCTCGTTCTCTGCTGTTGTCTCGGCCGGTGTAACTGATAAAGATATTATGAATGACCAGGCAACAACGGGTGATGTTGTTTCCAATGGTATGGGTTTACGCGGGCAGCGCTATAGCTCATTGACGGCTGTAAACCCAGATACCGTAAAAGACCTTCGCCCAGTGTGGGCGTTCTCGTTTGGTGGTGAAAAACAACGTGGGCAAGAATCCCAACCTGTTGTTAAAGATGGTGTGATGTTTGTAACGGGTTCTTATTCACGTGTTTTTGCTATTGATGTTAAAACCGGTGATGAGTTGTGGCAGTATGATGCCCGCTTACCTGATGCCATCATGCCGTGCTGTGATGTCATCAACCGCGGTGTAGCTTTGTACGGTGATCTGGTTATTTTTGGTACGTTGGATGCCAAGCTAGTCGCACTGAACAAAGATACCGGTAAAGTGGTATGGAAAAAGAAAGTTGAAGATTACAAAGCGGGCTATTCATTAACCGCTGCTCCTATCATTGTTAAAGGTAAAGTCATTACCGGCGTTTCCGGTGGTGAGTTCGGTGTTGTCGGTAAAGTAGAAGCGTATGACGCTAAAACAGGACAGTTAGCCTGGACACGTCCTACGGTTGAAGGCCACATGGGTTATGTGTGGAAAGATGGTAAAAAAGTTGAAAACGGTATTTCCGGTGGCGAAGCGGGTAAAACCTGGCCTGGCGACTTATGGAAAACGGGTGGTGCTGCTACATGGCTAGGCGGCACCTATGATGCGGATGTAGATCTGCTCTTCTTTGGTACAGGTAACCCCGCACCATGGAACTCTCACTTGCGCCCTGGGGATAATCTATTCTCCTCTTCTCGTTTGGGGATTGACCCTGACGATGGAAAAATCGTATGGCATTTTCAGACTACGCCACATGATGGTTGGGATTATGATGGCGTAAACGAGTTAATCTCGTTTGACTACAAAGCTGACGGGAAAACCATTAAGGCGGCAGGTACTGCTGACCGTAACGGTTTTTTCTATGTCTTGAACCGTGAGAATGGCGGCTTTATCCGTGGATTCCCCTTTGTCGATAAAATGACATGGGCTAAAGGTCTGGATGAAAACGGGCGCCCAATTTATAACGAGGCATTTCGTCCAGGAAATCCGGCAGCATCTGCTGATGGTAAGCAGGGTAGCCCTGTGGCAGCAGCGCCTGCGTTCTTAGGTGGTAAAAATTGGATGCCGATGTCATATAGTAAAGACACGGGCTTGTTCTATGTGCCTTCTAATGAGTGGGAAATGGATATCTGGAATGAACCAGTATCGTACAAGAAAGGTGCAGCATATCTAGGTGCAGGCTTTACTATTAAAGCCGTTAATGAAGACTACATTGGTGTATTGCGTGCGATAGATCCTAAGACCGGTAAAGTGGTTTGGGATTACAAGAACTACTCACCACTGTGGGGTGGCACTATGGTTACTAAGGGTAACTTAGTGTTTATGGGTACGCCTGAAGGCTACCTGAAAGCCTTTAATGCTAAAACTGGCGAAGAGATGTACAAGTTCAACACAGGTTCTGGGATTGTTGGTACGCCAATTACCTGGGATATGGGTGGCGAACAGTATGTTTCCGTTGTTTCCGGTTGGGGTGGAGCGGTTCCATTGTGGGGCGGTGAAGTGGCTAAACGTATTAAAAACTTAAACCAAGGGGGCACGGTCTGGACGTTTAAGTTACCAAAGCAGAACGCTAACCTCGCAAATAACTAAGTGATTTAAGGACTAGCGCTTTAAATTTGATCCTTGAAATAGGAATGCTAAAAAGCCTGAACTCGTAAGAGCCAGGCTTTTTTTAACGCTTTAGTAATGCTCTACAGCGTTGGCGCAACATATCACGGAACATGATTACTGCGGGTGTGACCTGTTTTCTATTGGGGCAGACCAGCCATAAATTAGCTGCTTCTGTTGAGTACCCCTGCATTAATTCAACCACTCTCCCTGCTTGAAGATCTTCAGCCATATCTAGTCTAGATTTGAAAGCAATTCCTTGGCCTGATACGGCCCAACGGTGAACGAGGTCAGCATCATTGCAAATACGGTTGCCTTGTACCCTGATACGCATTAGCTCTTGGTCATCGCGAAAAGTCCACAAATCGTATGTGCGATCTCCTAACAAGTATAAAAGACAGTTGTGTTCGGTGAGATCGTTAGGGTGTCTTGGCTGGCCATGACGCTCAATGTATGTGGGTGATGCGCAGACCACTCGATCAGATTCGCAGATGGGAAAGGCAATCAGGGAAGAGTCTTCGGGTTTCCCGTAACGTAATGCGATATCCACTCGATCATGATAAAAGTCAGAGAGGCTATCGCTGGCATTTAGGCTTATCGAAAGTTGAGGATGTAGTTGCATAAAGTCATCTAGCCAAGGCAGTAAAACATTTCTTCCAAAATCGGAAGAAACAGATATGCGCAACGCACCATTGAGTTGCGTTTTGTCTTGTTCAATCGCTTGTTGAGCTTCTTTAAGTTCAGATAGTGCACGCCGACAGTGAGGAAGGTAGCGCTCTCCAGTCTCTGTTAAGCGTAGTTTGCGAGTGGAGCGGATAAACAAGCTGGTATCTAATTGTTGCTCTAAACGTTTCAGTGCGGCACTGGCAGTGGCGGGTGATATGTCTAGTTCTCGGGCTGCCGCTGTAATATTACCGCTATCGGCAGTGCGAACAAAAAGATCTAGATCAGATAGCTTCATGAAAAGATGATTCCATAAATATAATCAAAATTATTTTGATAAAAAAGCAAAAATTACCCTACTTATTTTATCCTTTTTTCAATAAAGGCACCTTAACTATTGAGCCCGCTTCCTTATTAGGAAATGTTTTTCGAGGTTTGAAAATATTCAGATAGAGGGATGAAAAGACTTTAAAGGTGGTTTTTTAGGGAAAAAAGAGAGCGCGATGATAAGTGACATAAAAATAAAACATGCGAAAAAAATAATAACTTTATTATTTATAAGTCTTTAATAGTTATAAGTATTTTAAAGTTTTTCTGGGTTTCTCTATATGATTTTACTGAGCTTCTGTAAGGCCCTTCTCTTATTATAAGCACTAAAGTAGTAGTTTTTCGCTTCCAAAGGGTGATACCTGACTTGGCTTCTGAATCGCTAATATCGAACTGTGATTAATTGAATGGCGCCTGCTGGTTGGGCAGGGCTGATATAACAAGAAAGAGGCCAATAAGATGATTTATGCACAGCCAGGAGCTGAAGGCTCAGTTGTTACTTTTCAAGAGCGCTATGGTAACTACATCGGTGGCGAATGGGTTGCACCGGTTAATGGACAATATTTTAAAAACGTATCACCTGTAGATGGTGAGTCTTTTTGTGAAATCCCTCGCTCAACAGAAGCCGATATTAATTTAGCACTGGATGCAGCACATGCAGCCAAAGATGCATGGGCGGCAACCTCTGTTACAGCACGTTCAAATATCTTACTCAAAATTGCTGACAGAATTGAAGCTAACCTCGAAAGGCTGGCTGTAGCAGAAACATGGGATAACGGTAAAGCCGTTCGTGAAACCCTAAATGCTGACGTCCCTTTATGTGTTGATCACTTCCGTTACTACGCGGGTTGTATTCGTGCACAAGAAGGTTCTATCGGTGAAATTGACGGCAACACTGTTGCTTACCATTTCCATGAGCCGTTGGGGGTTGTTGGTCAGATCATTCCTTGGAACTTCCCTCTATTGATGGCTGCTTGGAAACTTGCTCCAGCACTTGTTGCAGGTAACTGTGTTGTACTGAAACCAGCAGAGCAGACGCCAGCATCAATTCTTGTGCTTATGGAAGTCATTGGTGATTTACTGCCAGCGGGTGTGCTGAATGTTGTCAATGGTTACGGTGCAGAAGCCGGTCAAGCACTGGCGACTAGCAAGCGTATTGCCAAAATTGCTTTCACTGGATCAACGCCAGTTGGTTCGCATATTTTGAAATGTGCAGCAGAAAATATTATTCCTTCAACAGTAGAGCTAGGGGGTAAGTCTCCGAATATCTACTTCGAAGATATCATGAACTATGAAGACGAGTTCATTAGTAAGTGCGTAGAAGGAACGGTACTCGCATTCTTTAATCAGGGTGAAGTATGTACTTGCCCTTCACGCTTGTTGGTTCAGGAATCGATTTACGACAAGTTCATCGAGATGGTCATTCAGCGTATTGGCCAGATTAAACGTGGTAACCCTCTTGATACTGAAGTTATGGTGGGTGCTCAGGCTTCACAAGAACAGTTTGATAAGATCTTGAGCTACTTCGAAATTGGTCGTGATGAAGGAGCAGAGGTATTGATAGGTGGCGGTGCTGAAAGCTTAAGTGATGGTTTAAATAACGGTTACTATATTCAGCCAACGTTACTGAAAGGTAACAATAGTATGCGTGTATTCCAGGAAGAAATTTTTGGTCCTGTCGTGTCTGTGACAACCTTTAAAGATGAAGCAGAAGCGTTGGAAATTGCTAACGATACTGAGTTTGGTTTGGGTGCAGGCTTATGGACACGTGATATGAATCGTTCATACCGCATGGGTCGTGGTATTCAAGCGGGTCGTGTGTGGACTAACTGTTATCACCATTATCCAGCACATTCTGCATTCGGAGGTTACAAAAAATCGGGTGTTGGCCGTGAAACACATAAAATGATGTTGGACCACTATCAGCAGACCAAAAATATGTTGGTTAGCTACGATATTAATCCGATGGGCTTCTTCTAAGCTTACGCTCTACTTGGATCTTTTAGAGGGCTTAGGCCCTCTTTTTTTGCTTAAAAACTATGGTGTTAAGTCCATTCCTTTTTTTACGGACACTTTATCTCTATCTGCTTGCTTAGATTGGTAAAGGGCTTGGTCGACGTTATAGAGGGCTTCTTTAATCGTGATAGATGGTAAGAAGTTTGAAACCCCTGCGCTGGCGGTCATTTTTCCAATATGTTTGTAGGAATGTTCGCGTATTTTTGCCAGTAATTTTTCTGCTAGGTTTTTGCCTTCTTCAACATCGATATGAGGGCAGACAATAATAAACTCTTCTCCTCCCCATCGGCCGACATAATCGGTGCTACGAACGTTTTTTTGTAGAACGCTAGCAAATTCAACTAGGACGGCATCACCCATGGCATGTCCGTAGGTGTCGTTTACACGCTTAAAGAAATCTATATCGAGCAAGATGATAGAGGCATTAACGCTATAACGGTCAACCTCTGCTTTTTGTTCGATTAAAACATCATCCATTTTTACGCGGTTATAAAGCCCCGTTAACTTGTCGGTAACGGATAACTTTTTAAGGCGTTGATTAAGCCTTCTTAACTGATGGTAGTGATAGATAAAAGCGAGTGATAATAGACATATGCCAATGATAATCTTCCACATGAGAGAATAATCAAAGGAGACTTCTTGCTTAATAGGTACCCATTTATTGAATGTGGACTGTTTAAATTCTGGATCAATATTGTATATAAGTTTTTGAAATACCTCCTGCAGCAGAGGTTCATCATTTCGTGTGGCTATTGATAAGTTGATATCATCTTCTAGCCTAGATGATATTTTTAGGCTGCCAGTAAAGTCTTTCTGTATGGCTGTCGCAATCGTCATGAGGTTATCAATGTAGCCAAAGAGCTGGCCATTCTCTACTTGTTGTAACCCGTCATTTATAGATTTAACCTCTATAATATTGATCCCTGGTACTGCTTTACGCAGACTTTCTTCTACGGAATAGCCCTTTACCACGCCAATCTTTTTATCTTTGATGTCAGCAATGTCACTGATAAAAAACTTATCGGTGGTGGTTGCCATTACGACAGGAAAGGTCGTGTAGGATGTCGTGAAATCCATATAGAGTGAGCGTTCTGGTGTATGTGATGCCATTGAAAAAATATCACACTGCCTATTTTTTGCTTTTTTTATAGACTCTTGCCAGCTTTGAGTCGGTATCAAATGAATTGGTATAGGTAGTTGTTTAGCTAAGGAAGAAATTATATCGGCGGCAATGCCAACATGTTTGCCGTTTTGAATGCTTTCAAATGGCATCCAATCGGGATCTACACAAAGGTTAATGAATTTTTTATTTTGTAAGTACAGTTGCTGCTTTTCGTTAAAGATCACATTGTGGTTGTATGTTAATAGTAGGTCGTCAAATAGAAAGGTACCCAGTTCTTGAGTGGCGGGTAATAGGCCGCTGTGGTGTAACTGTTTTACTGTTCTAAGGCTTAAATCTGTATTAATTGCACCAATTTCAAAAAAATCTAATAGCATCATTTTTTTTGTGACGGCCACTTCGTAAGCAAGTGCGTCGATGGATTTTTTCTGGGAGTACTTTTTGTAGATGGTGGCAATAGTTTCTCGTGGATGCTTTAGGGCGTACGTCCAGCCTCGATTTGATGCATCGATAAATTTTCGCGTTCTTTCTGGGTGTTGCAATGCTTCAGTTTGTGATGTGAATAGATTAACAGCACTCATTAAGAAGCCGTAATCGGCAGGGTCAATAATATTGTATTCAATATTTTGTTTGTCGAGTTCAAATAACTGATTGGTTCTAAAAGCACTCATTGCATCTACTTCATGGTTAATAAAGTCTTCGATATTAAAAGAGTGCTCAATTAATTTTGAGTTGTTTTTGGTTATAAAAAAGTGGTCTAACATCAGTGCTAATGAACTGTATTTAAGTTCATCTTTGGTGCCCATAATAGTTTTACCTATTAGGTCCTTAGGGGTTTTTATCTCTTTAGAAGTGACAAATATAAGTGGCGACTGTTGGTAATAAGTCGCTAATAAAATGATGGGTTGTAGTTCTCCTTCGTGGATAATGACACTGGAGTTATGAATACCGTAATTATTTTCTTGAGAAAGCACTTTTTCAACGGTATCAAAGCCTGCTTGGTATTCTAGTAGCTCTACATCTAACCCTGCTTCTTGATAAAAACCTTTCTCCTTTGCCATGATGAAACCAGCAAACTCAAATTGAAATTTCCAGTCTAGCTGTAAAGAAATTTTTTCCAGTGCAAGTGCTTTAGTACTCATGATCAGCATTACAAAAAGAGTAATAAGAGGGAGTAAGTAAAGGCGATGTTTAATGTCTAGTAAATGCTGAGTTCGCATTGATAATCATATCCCTATGTTATTTACCATGCGGCTTCCTAACAGAGCAGAAAGAAAACGGCTTATGAAGTGTAAGCTAATTTAATATTAGCACAGGATCGATTTCACCGTTTTTAAATACGAAGAAGACTATAGTCATATTAAACTTCTTCGGAAGGCAGAGGGCGAGAATAGAGGTACCCTTGTGCAGAAAAACAGCCAAGCGATAGTAGTAGGTTTTTTTGCTCTTGTGTCTCAACGCCCTCAGCAATAACTTCTAAGCCAAGCGCTCGCCCCAGGGCAATCACGGTTTGCACAATCGCTCGGTCTTTATGTGAACCTGGCAGGTGTTGAATGAATGAACGATCAATTTTAAGCTTATCAATGGGTAGTTGTTTTAGATAGTTGAGTGATGAATAACCTGTTCCAAAGTCGTCAATAGCGATATGTATGCCCATGTTGCGTAAATGGCTGAGTACTCGGGTGGCTTCTAGCTCATTGCCCATCAAGAATGACTCAGTTATTTCTATCTCAAGCTTATTGGCTGGGAAGCCCGTTTCTGTGAGTGCTGTTTTTACTGAAGAGAGAAAGTCCCCTTTTTTTAGTTGCGGGACTGATACATTGATAGCGATGTAATCAAATGATTTGCCTGACTCGAGTAACTGCTTTCCTTTTCGACAGGCTTCGAAAAGTACCCATTCACCCAACGCTAAAATGATATTGCTCTCTTCTGCAATCGCAATAAATTTATCAGGCATCACTAGCCCTAAACTGGGATGTTCCCAGCGAATAAGTGCTTCATAACCGACGAGTTGCTCATCGGCTAAGCGAATTTGAGGCTGATAGTAGAGGGTAAAGTCGTTTGCTTGTAATGATTGTCTCATCATTGCTTCAAAGCTTAAGCGCTCGAAAGCCAGGCTGGTCATCTCTTTTGAATAGTACTGGTAAGTGTTACGTCCTTCCGCTTTTGCTTGAAACATGGCTGCATCAGCATTGCTAATAAGTTCATCATACGTTTCTTTATTTTTAGAGGTGAGGCTAATACCAATACTCACTGAAATATAAACTTCTTGGTCCACAATGGTGAAGGGAAGAGAGAACTGGTTAATGATTTTTTCGGCCATTACCGCTGATTCTTTTACTTGTCGTATATCTTCCATTACAAAGACAAATTCATCTCCGCCAAGCCTTGCTAGAGTATCATCCTTGCGAATACATTTTTGCAGTCTTTCTGTGACTGCGACTAATAGCGTGTCGCCAGCCACGTGACCGAGGCTATCATTAATATTTTTAAAGTGGTCAAGATCAAGAAATAAGATGGCAAACTGCCCGCCTGCACGTTGGAGGTGTTCTAGAAGGTGTAACACACGTGCTTCTAGTAGCAATTTGTTTGGCAACCCTGTTAGAGAGTCATAATGTGCCTGATGCTCTAACGCTTGCTGGGATGCCTTAAGCGCTGAAACATCTGAAAAAACCGCTACATAGTTTTGTACATCTCCTTGTTTATCCACAATGGCGGTGATAGTTAATAACTGCGGGTATATTTCACCATTTTTACGGCGGTTCCATACTTCGCCAGTCCATCTTCTGTTACGGCGGACTTCGGACCACATTGTATGATAAAAATCACTATTATGGCGGCCAGAGCGTAGAATGGCAGGCTTTTGGCCGAGAGCATCTTTCTCTGAATAGCCTGTAATACTTTCGAATGCTTTATTGATAGAAATGATGCGTGTGAAAGCGTCAGTAATAATCACGCCTTCCAAGCTGTTTTCAAATACTGCGGCAGATTGTTGTAATCGCTCCTCAGCATCAACTTGAAAACTCTGATCATGTAGCGTCGCAATTACCATTGTATGATTTTGAATATTAAGCTGTGTTGCTGATATTTCGACAGGTATACGTTGCCCCGAGCAAGAGACGCAATAGCCATGACCGCGATAATCTTTGCCTCCCTTACTAAAAGCCACCTGCATATTATCAAATACAGTATTTTTGAATGGGCTTAGCTCAGTAATAATGACTTTAGATTTGAACTGCCCATCTTTAGGTTGCTTGTTAGTCGATTGTTCTGTGTGCGAGGGGAAGCCAAACATCTGGGTTGCTTTTGGATTTACTTCAAAAATACTCCAATCTTTCGGGTTCAAAACAAGAATCGCGTCGTTAGAATCTTCAAAGAATGTTTGGTACTTATGCTCGCTGTCTTCTAGAGCCTTGAGCGCGGCTTTACTCGCCGTTATGTCTCTTTGAACACCAATAAAGTGTGTCAGTGTGCCTGAATCATTATAAACAGGAGATATGCTGATTCTTACCCACATCAGCTGGCCATTTTTTTTATAGTTTCGAAGCTCGACTGAGCAAGAGTCGCCTTTTTCTATGGCTTCTCTAATAGTGTCTAAAGAGGGCTGGTCTCGGTCTTCATTTTGCATGAACCGACAATTTCTTCCTAGCAACTCCTCTTGAGGGTAGCCCGTCATCTCTTCAATTGCCGGGTTAGCATAAATAATAGGTAAGTCGCCCTGTGCAGAAGTAATAAGAATGCCATCTTCTGTGGAACGAACGGCGCGATCCTTTATCAACAGCTCATGCTCAATAAGGTTCTGTTGGGTGATATCAGTTATTACCGAAAGAAAGCCTGTTAGACCTCCTTGCGGGTCATATTGATAAGACCAGTTAAGGCGAATATCAATCGGGCTTCCATCTTTATGGGCTTTGGTTGTTTCAATTGGAAAAGGGGCGGGTTGTTGCGCTAATATTTTACTGAAGAGTGCTTTGGTTTTTGTGCGCTCTTGTGTGTTGAAGGCTAGGTCCCATACATATTTACCGATGAGTTCCCCTGCGTTATACCCAAGTATTTTATGGTACGCAGGGTTGCTGAAGGTAATACGCCCATGAAGATCATGTTCCTGAATGCCGTGGGGCAATGTATTCAGAATTGCCTGCAGGTGCTGTTCAGTGGTTTCTCTTGTTTTAATATCTTGGGCTAAGCGTTCCTGTAAATACTGGCTCGTCATAGCTGAAGAGAAGTAGGCCGTAAATTCTTGCAGTAAACGCAGTTCTGATGAAGACGGTTGGCGTGTTTCCTTGCAAAAGTGCACAGATAGAAAAGCAGGGTTCGTTTGTGGGATCCGAAGAGGCGCATTAAAGAGTGTTTTTATTTTCCACTGTTGATAAATACTGTGCAGAGGTGAAGTAGGAGAGTCATGATCAATGAGAATACTCTGTTGTTTCAGTGTCTGCTGAACAGCCTCTCTCATTGCATCTGTAAAGGGCAATTGGTTTGACTGAGCAAGTGCACCAGGAAAGTCGGGAGAACAGCTTTCATAAAGAATGGTCGCCGATGAGAGCTCAATATCGTTTGCCAGTAATAGGCTTACGCGGTCTGCACAGAGCACTCTACATAGGTCTGTAATAGACTCTGATAAAAGAGTATTGATGTCTGTGGCACTTAGCATACGAGCCGCCACATGCTCTAAAGCTTGGGCAAAGTGACTTTCCTTTATCTCTTTTTCTGCAACTTCTAGCTGGTGATTTAATTTGAGAACTGATTCTTGTAACAGCGCTATATAGCGTGACTCTATGCCGCTGATTAACCCTTTTCGGGTAATTATACCGGCGGCAAAGCCATGTTCATCTGTTACGAGTAACTGGTGGCAACCTTGGGCAATCATTTGTGCCCGAGCGTCACTCAGTGGTGTGCCATAGCTAACTTGTAAAACAGGTGTACTCATTACCGTTTGGACAGTTGTGGTATCGAGATCTGTCTTTTCATCGAGTAAGCGTACAATATCTTTTTCGGTCAGTATGCCTTGTACGTTGCTACGTGAGCCAATGAGAAGGCAGTTCGCTTTGTTTTTTGAAAGTAGCTGGACTGTTTCTTTAAGGCTGGCATTGCTCGGAACAAATTGAAGCTTATGGTCGAAGACATTATCAACAAATTGTACATCCATCAGGTATTCAATACCCAGATGATGAATAAAGTTGGTCGGTGTGGCGATACCTATAGGCTGCGCTTCACTATTGACAACCACTAAGTGTCTAATGTCATGCTGAGTGAGCAAATGATAAGCTTCGTGATATAGCATATCTGAGGATGCAGAGATAACAGGGGATGTCATCACATCTGCGGCTAGTAGCGAACGAATATCTGTAGAGCTGGCCACATGGATAATATTACTTTCTGTCACTATACCGACTAGCTTTTCTGCTAAATCGAGCACAACCAAAGAACTTAGCCGCTGTTCTCTCATTATGCGGACAATGTCTGGCACTGAGGTATCTATGGTTATTGCTACTAATGAGCCAGAGCAAATAGATTGTAATGTGAGCCTGTGAAAGTTATCCATCCGGCCATTCAGTTTCCGTTCAGAAATTAAAGCTCCATATACTATATTAACAACCTAATCGCATAGTTGATGAGAGTCAATAACTTAGCATTTAACTAGGTTATTAGTGGTATCTACTTATCTTATTTGATATTACGGAGAATGGATTGCGTCACGGAGGCTAGTTGCAGTTGCTCACTCGGCTCTTGTGGAAGAGGGCGACACAGCTTTATGGCCTGTAAACCCGACCGAGCGGTGAACAAGCCCGCGCCTATTCCTTGTCCTGCTCTTGCCGAAATAGTGGAGGTTAGCGAGCTTCCTAATATGTGCGAACTGGCGTGTATCGTCATCTCACTCAAGCCAGCAAAAGCAATGTTATGTAATACTTTTTTTAGTAAACTCCACTGTGTTGTCGCTCCGGCTGAGATTCCATAAATATTTGTTATTTCGCGTAGCATCTTAAGGTTCCGCCAACCAACTAGCCACATATCAAATGTTGCGTAGGGACTTAGCGCTACCATGATGCCTGACTGTACGCTGTAGCGGTGAACGCATTGATGGGCAGCCTCATCTTGCTCTTGTAGCGCATGTTGGGAGATATAGCTGATAATTTCGCCATCATTGTAAGCGGAATCTACTTGTCGAACGGCCTCTTTAAAGGATTTATTAATCGGTGTGTTTTCGTAATATGCATCTAACTTCTTGAGTAAGGGCTGGGCTTGCCCATGAGTTTTTTGACCTCGCAAGGCTTCTGCTTGAGTATGTAACTCTTCGGTTTTTTTGAGTTGACGTAGTCCTTTCAAACCCTGCCATATCCAGAATAGACCACTGATAATGGTTACTCCGGTTAATGCGCTAAAGGTGATACCCAGTGCCGGGTGTATAACGAACCCCCAGTTAATAAGGCGATATATTTCACCAATAACACCTGCCGATAACAACAGGATAATGGATGCCGTAAAGACCGTTGTCCAGCGGCTGCGTTTTTTATCTGTACGGGGTTGCTTGTCAGTCTGCAGAGTGTCGTTGTTGTCTTCTGTTACCACTGATACTGATTGCAGAGGAATCTCTTGTGCCTTGGGTGTTTCCTGTTCTTTGTCTGTGTGACTTTGCAGTTTGTCTGGATCGATTAATACAGGCTCTTTCCATTCTGTTCGCTTGCTCATCAGAATATATCTCCTGTTAAGTACTCTAGTGCTTGGTCTAAACGGATATGGTGCGCAGGTTTTAAATCAGTTTGTGGGAGCTTTTGAGGGGCAAAGTCGAGAAAGCGGAAGCGGCTGCTATTCCAGTCGAGCTCAGTAGGTAGTTCAGTCGGTACTTCGCCAGGGAAAAGGGCTATTGTTTCACCTGTTTGTTTGTTGATTCCTTTCAAACAGGAAATGGTTTGGCCATCGAGTACGGCTTCAGCGGCTTCAGTTGAGCGGATCGATGCGAGCGCCATGCAGCGGGTATCTATACCTTCAAAGCGAATCTCACGTTGAGCATCTTGAATGATTAACTCAAGAAATTTGTCTAAATTATGGTGTTGATTTGATGTTACATGATCCGCTTTAGAGGAAGCAAAAAGGACTTTATCAATACGTGGGCTGAAGAGTCGACGTAAGAAGCCTGAGGATCCATAGTTGAAGCTTTGAAGTATATCGGTGAGTGCGAGTTTCATGTCATCGAAGCATGGCTTGCCATGATTTAATGCTTTGAGGCAATCCACGAGAACGACTTGTCGGTCAAAGCGAGAGAAGTGCTCGCGATAAAAACGTTTAACGATCTCCTCTCGATAAGCTTCGTAACGTTGCTCTAATAGCTGATACATCGACCCTTCGGGAATGCTCTCCAGGTCGCTTGGAGGGTGCAAGACCGGAAATAGCTGCAATAAGGGGCTAGATGCTAAATCACCTGGTAAAACGCAGCGCCCCGGCTGGATCATACTTAATGCGTTCTCATTATTGCGCAGTAGGTGCAAAAGCTTAGTGTACTCGTCACTCAAAACAGACAGCAGCTGCTTATCAGCAGGAGCGCACCAGTCGATCGTATTTTGTGCCGTTACCCAGTTTTTAGCCAGCGTTGCTCTAGGCTCCAGCAAGAATAGTTTTTGCTGCTTATTGCACCACTGCTCAAAGTTTAAGTGAAGTAATGGAAGGTCTAGTAACCACTCTCCGGGGTAATCAATAATGTCGAGATACAAGGTGGCCGTATCGTTTACTAAGCGTTTCAGGCGGCTAGCGGGTTTGTATTTTATAGCGAGCTTTACTTCAGATAAGCCTGTTGTCGATTCTGGCCAGCTGGGAGGTTCCTGCCCTAATGCTTGAATAGATTGTTCTAAAGGAAAAGGGCTATTTGATGAACTGCTGAGGTTTTTAACGCTGATAATTCGCTGTTCACTGGCGACGTCAAAAAAAGGTAAAGAGCGGCTTTGGCCCGCCTCCAATAAGTGATGAACCAACGAGGTAATAAAGACGGTCTTACCACTACGGCTAAGCCCTGTTACGGCAATTTTTAAATGCTTGTCTAGGCCTTGGGTGGCGACTTCTTTAAGTTGATGCTGGATATCATCCAGTAGTTCTTCACCAATAAGGTTTTTTAACTTGGAGCCCAAACCCATGCTTTATATCCCCAATAATAACGATACCCTAGTGTGACAGAATAAAGCTGAATCAGTGCCAACAAAAGTATCGGTGCTGAGTTTTTAAGGTTTCGGTTTCGCGCCTCTTTATATACAAAGGATCAAGCCAATCAACAGAATATAGGGAAAAGCGATAGTTGGGCGAACAGCGTGGCATAAGTACTCTTTTATAAGCCCAACAAATCCGGAACGTTTCGCTAACCACTCTGAATTAAGCTGGCAGGGCGGGAGGTTATTAGCCGAATTAGTCTCTTGTAATGCTGTTTCTACTTTAATTAGACGGTCAGAAATTCTTGCTTGAAAGGTTTTCCAGATAGCGTCTTGTAGCCATAAAATTGCAAGAATGATGACTATGTACAGGCTAGTTTTAGCTATTAGTAGAGCTGTGCTGGCTGTAATAGCAATGGCCAATAGCTTGATATAAAGTGAGTGCTTTTCATAAGAATCTGATTGGGTCTGTAGGGTGTTCCACTCATTGACCAGCGTATTAGATATATCCATATTGCTTTCCCTTTATGGCTTTTATGACAAGCAAAAAAACTCGATGATTAATATTCTTTAACCCATTCGGCTTGATAAGGTTCTAAATCTTCGATATTGAATTTCTGTTGCAATGTTAGCAAATCATTCTGATTTTTAGTGAGGTCATCGAGTGTGATGGTGTTGTTGTCTAATTCAAAAACATGCCTAGAGGCACGGTAACTGAAGTCTAAAATTGCCATGGCGCGAGCATCGCCTTCGGCTGCAGCGGCCTTAATTTGGCGCTGCTTTCGGTAGATTCGGTTTAGCTCAGCTTTTACTTTACGCATATACACCGCTTCGTAAAGAAACGGGTGCTGTTTATAAGTAATAAGTATTTTCGCAAGTAAAAGAGCTGCGATGACCACTCCCGCAATATTCCAATGCAGATTTTCGCCTTCAGGGCCTCCCCAAAAGTGGATGAATAAGGAAGATATTGTTAACGAGACGGCTAGCATGAAAATACAGATAGCAATAAATGTGATTTTTATATGCTTGTTATAGCGGGCCTTATTAATATCTTCCAGCTGCATTTGTTTATTAATTCCGGTTTGTGTATGGGTGAAGTGGACAGAGATAAAACAGGTAACGACGCTCTATCAGTATAAAGTAAAGTATTTATGCACAGGTATCTTTTTCAGCGTTCACAGTGTAATTGCCTGCTCCTCACGTAATAGGCGAGGGTGTTATCCAAGTATCATTGTAATGCCCTAAAACACTGTTGCGGCCTGACTGTTTCGCTCTGTACAGCGTACTATCAGCACGTAAAATAAAGCTGGAAGCACTCTCATTATTGAACTCATCCCAGCAGGCCGCACCAATGGTTATGGTGACACAAGAGGCGATCTCATTTTTGGGGTGAGGCATGTCTAATGCGTAGATTATTGCACGTAAGCTTTCTGCCGTATCTACTGCCGTTTGAATATTGGTATCAGGCAGAATAATACAAAATTCATCTCCACCATAGCGAGATATTTGATCACTGCCGCGGCGTATTCGTTGTAGTAACGTGTTGACGACGGTAATTAAGCAGTTGTCTCCTGCTAAATGCCCTAATGAGTCGTTATATGACTTAAAGAAATCAATATCTAAAAAAATAAGTGATAAGGGTTTTTTATCCCTGGTGGCAAGGTGGATCTCTTTATCCAGTGTAATATTAAATTGTCGGCGGTTAGCGATATTGGTGAGTTCATCGGTTAAAGCAAGGTTACTAAATCTTTTGGTGAGATTGCTCAGCGCTTTTTCTCGCTTCACCATGTTGCTAACATCTGTAATTTCAATCATGCAGCAGATTTGAGTCTCATCAAATGGAATGGGAAGAATGCGAATAAGTTGCTCTATGGGTTCTACCTTGTGTTGCCCTTTATAAAGAGGAAAAGGGCGGTGGTTCAGGCTGGGAGATAATAAAGAGGAAAGATGATTCACAAGGGCGTCAGCAATCGCAAAATGGAGCCGGCTATCATTGGTTTCAGGGAAGAGCTCAATAAATGATCGATCAAGAATATCCGTTGGCGACATCTTGAGTGCTTTCTTGAACCAGCGGTTCACAAAAACTATTGAAAGGTTTTGATCGACAACTAGCACGCCTGCATTGAGGTTTTCTAAGACTTCTTTGTACAGCTTCATCAATTAAGCCTCAACGTTAGAAAGAAATAACTTTATTGCTTTATGTAAGCTGGTTTGTGATTCATTCCCTAAAAGAAATGCCAGAAATCCTTCGATTTTATGGTTTTCTAGCCCAAGCCTGATTTGCAGGATTAGCACTTGTTTCTCTGACATTGAGGGCTTAAGAATATCCGAAATATATCCAGTCGAAAATGTTGGCAATTGGCATTTGAAACGCTCATTCAGCATTTCAGCGATGATTGCAAAGCAGGCATTAAGAATAATATTACCGACCTCACTCATCGCGTCTTGTTCTATTTCAGATAGTTGTTCTGCTGGTGCGTCGGAGCCAAGCATGAGGCGAACTACTTCTAAGCTGTTGATGCTGGGAAAGATCAATAAGGCTCGGCCAGAGAAGCTTCCATTGAAGTGCTGAGAAACACTCGTAAGGTTTTGGTCATGTCGGGGGTCTAAAAATTCAGCAGCTCGTTGAGGTGAAAGAATATGAATAACTGGTACTGACATAGAGACAGGTTCGTTGGTCAGCATACTTAGGCTGGCAGCGGCTCGGCCAACACCAACATTAAAAACCTCTTGTAAGGCGTCTAATTCTAGAGCATTCATCTCATCAGTCATGCTCGGCTCTCCAAAATGATAATGCTTGTTGTACAACGGCCTCAGTAATCGGTTTTTCAACGAAGTGGACGCCTAGGTCGTTAACTTTGGCTTTATTAGACGCTTGGATATCCGCTGTCAGAATGATGATGGTTGATGTCGCCATTTGTGGTTTCATTATTAATGCTGCCTCAAGTCCGTTTAGTACAGGCATATTAAGGTCCATGATGACTAATGATGGCTGGTGCTCAGAGGCTAAAGTAATGGCTTCCTGACCATTTGGTGCTTCGATAATAATCCAGTCTGATACCAGCGATTGGAACACTTTAGAAAGTATCATTCTTGAGACGCGGCTATCGTCTACAATCAGTAAAACGTTGCTCATGCACGATTATCCATATTCATTAGAAGTTTCTTAATTAAAAGGCAAACTATTCCCTTTGCAGTGATAGGGAATAGTTTGCTGTTTTAATGGGAAAAAGCCAAGAGAAGCAGATACCTTCTAATGTATTTATCCGCCTTAGAAGGTGCCATTTAGAGGAAGGTGTTTAGAACGCTTTGACAGTAGACTTGAGGTCCAATATGAGTTCATTTAAGTCTTTAGATGCGTCGGCAGTTTTACCCGCAGCAGATAGGTTATGAGACGAAATGTTTCTGATATTTTGAATATTTCGGCTGACTTCTTCTGAAACTGCGCTTTGTTCTTCTGAGGCAGCTGCAACTTGAGTGCTTCTATCAGTAATTTCGATCATGGCGAGGTTGGCTTTTTGAAAAGCATCACCAGCTTCTTCAGCGCATTGAATATTGGTAGCTGCATGCCGGTGACAGCGCTCCATTGCTTGTGCAGTAAGGTCTACTTTGTCTTGGATTGATTCAACGGTTTGTCTTATTTCACTTGTTGATTGTTGAGTGCGTTGTGCCAGTACACGAACTTCATCTGCGACAACAGAGAAGCCTCGTCCTTGCTCGCCTGCTCGTGCCGCTTCAATGGCGGCATTAAGTGCTAATAAATTGGTTTGGTCAGCAATGCCGTTAATGATGTTGACAACATCTTCAATTGAGATTGCTTCTTTCTTCAGTTCCAAAGATGCATGGCTAGCGTTCTGCACATCTTCTACAAGTAGTTGAATACCCGATACCATTTCTTCCACTTTGCTTTTTCCGGCTCTCGCCAGTGCTGCTGTTTTTTGAGTTGCTTCTGATGTTTGCGCTGTATTTTTGGCAACCTGATGAGCAGTTGACGACATCTGGTTGGCGGCCGTCGCTAGCATATCGCTTTCTTGATCTTGCTGTTGAATACCTGATGTTGTTTGGTCGATGGATTCATTAGTATGCTGCATGACATCTGCTAGCGTATTAATACTGTCTTCTACTCTTCCTATCACGGTTCTTAATCGGGCTCTCATCATTAATAGTGATAGCTCTACCGCTCCAGACTCATTCATATTGTCTGTCATTACCCATTGAGCAAGTTTATTGTTATACACTTCGTCGGTGAGGGATAATACTTTCCTGAAAGGTGCTGTTAGCCAAGTAATACTTGCGATTAATACTAATGCGAGAGCTATGATCAGAGAATGTTGTAAGAATGTAGCGATAGGCAAGAAGTGAGTAATGACTAATAGAGCTGCTAAGATACTTGTAACAATAGTGAGCTTATTAGCTGTATTGACGCGCTGTATTTTGATATTAGGATTGTTGTTTATTTTGGCATACACGCTTTCAGCGTGCGCAATCATCTCATCGCTTGGACGTGTGCGTACCGACTGATAACCAACTTTTTGACCGTTGATATCAAAAAGCGGCATGACGTAGGCTTGCACCCAATAATACTCTTTATTTTTACAAAGATTCTTAACCATGCCCATCCATGGCTGATCACTGTTTAGGTGGCTCCATAGATCTGAAAAAGCAGCAGGTGGCATATCTGGGTGTCTTACCATACTGTGGGGTTGGCCTATTAACTCTTCAGATGTGTAACCTGAAACGTTACAAAACTCGGGGTTGGCATAAATGATATTTCCACGTAAATCGGTTGTTGAAATTAACCTTACATCGTTGGAAAATTTACGTTCAATGCTAGCCATTTTCTCTGCTTCCTTTAGAGACTTTTTGTAGGTGTGCTGACTTATTTGAAATTCAGAACATTGTTGCTATGAGCGGTAGTTACTATACGCTATGTTGCGATGCAATAAATGCATTTTCCTTTACTTATGTATCTTAGCTGAACAATGTGCGTATTGTAGTCATTAATTGTTGGTTGTGTACTACATAACCAACAATTAAGGTACCTGAATACCAAGTGGTTACGAATCCACTTGGCTCAAATCTAGAAAAGAAAGGTGAAAAGCAGCTTTTTTAGCTACTTATCTTTGCGCTGTATTTGTGGGATAAATCTGTTAAAGATAGCGGCCTATCAAAATAGTATCCCTGAGCAATGTGGCAGTGATAATTGCTCAGTTGTGCCAGTTGCTCTGCTGTTTCCACACCTTCCGCTACCATAGTGAGACGGTATGATTCCCCAATAGCAATGATGGCTCTTACCAAGTTATCGCTCTCACTACTGGTTAATAATTTATCAACAAATGAACGATCTATTTTTATTTCATTTATAGGTAAGTTGCTTAAATAGCTCAGTGATGAATACCCGGTACCAAAATCATCGAGGGATAGGTTAAACCCATGGTCTCTTAACTGTTGCAATATTGGAGATGCATAGGTTAAGTCTTCAATGAGAAGGCTCTCTGTTATTTCTAAGGTAATCAGTTGGTTATCTAAGTCATGCTGGGATACAGTTGTAACGAGATTTTCCACGAATTGGGGGGCATTTAACTGTCGTGGAGACAGGTTTACAGAAAGTGCAATGGGGTGCTCTTGACTGGTATTGAAGTAACTTATATCTGCTAGAGACTGCTCTAACACGAACATGCCAATCTCGTGAATGAGTCCTGTATCTTCAGCAATACCAATAAAGTCTACGGGGGAAATCTGCCCTAGTTGCTCACTGTTCCAGCGAACGAGTGCTTCCACGCCATGTATTTTACCGCTTTGGATAAGAATTTGCGGTTGGTAAACTACGCTAATTTCGTTGTTTTTTAATGCTAACCGCAGCGCCGATTCTACTTGTAGGTCTTTATGTACTTGTTGGTTGATCTGCGTGTTAAAAAATAGAAAGCCTCCCTTTTGTCGTGCTTTAGACTTGTACAAGACGATATCGGATTTACTAATGAGTTTTTCTGGATCATCGCCGTCATCGGGGTACATGGTCACACCGATGCTACAACTGGAGTGAATGACTTTACCTGCGATAGAGAATGAGTTTCTAAAAATACTCTGAATGCGTTCTACTTTTTTCTCAGCGGCTCGCAAGTCTTGTAACTCAGGAAAGCAAAAAATAAACTCATCACCCCCAAATCGGATAATGCTGTCGCCTGCTTGTAAGACGTGTTCAAACTCATGACTTACCGCTTGGAGTAGTTCATCACCGGTGGAGTGCCCATAAAGGTCGTTAATTTTCTTGAAATCATCAAGATCAACAAACATTAGCGCGAACTGCGTACCACTATGTTTTGAGCGCTCTATGCCTTGTGTTATTCGTTCTTTCAATAATAGGCGGTTTGGTAATTGAGTAAGAGCGTCATGGTGGGCAACATGGTGAAGTTGATCTTTGGTGCGCTGCAATTCATCAATATTGCTGCTTATATGTTGTTGAAACCTTTCAAACCTTTTAGAAATACTGCGACTTAAATAGACTAATACGACTATCAGAATCAGAGTGGCTAAAAAACTGAGTAGTAATATTTTTTGTAGTTCATCTTTATTTTGGCCGCGAACAATGGCTTCTCGCTTCAATAAGTAGTTTTCGACTTCTTTTATATACACGCCAGTGCCAATAGCCCAATTCCAGTCTGTAATACCTTTTACATAACTTATTTTTTTTGCAGGTTGGCCTGTAGTAGGCATAACTGAACCGATGTATTGAACATAATCGCCACCTTGCTGAGCTGTTTGAATAATTTTTCTAACGAAGGGAAAGCCATTCGCACCTCTACCATCGAGGTTGTTTGTGCCTACAAGTGACTTTTTGAAATGTGAAAGATAGTTACCTTGGTAATCAATGACAAAAACATAGCCATTATCACCGTAGCGGATATTACTAATTCTTTTCAAGAGGCGTGACTTTATGTCGTTTTCAACATCAATCAGGTACTCACCTGTACCAATAAACCAGTCATAGGGAGCAAAGTACTTTCCAAAGCCAATCTTTTCGAATTCGTCATTCTTATTTTGGGGCTTAACAAACCACCAATGGTAAAAGCTTTCGCCATTGGTTTTGACTAATTCCCCCATCTCTCGGACGATATAACGGCCTCTTATATCTTTTAAATCCCACTTTGATGTGCCTTCCATTTGTGGAAGTAGCGGATGCATCACATTGATGCCATTGGTTTTATAGATAAAGAAGTAACCGCGGCCACCATTGAAGGATATTCGACGTAAGCTGTCGGTTATGAGCTGGGTTACTTCGGCTTCTGGCTTATCTTTATTTTGTTGGTAAATGTTTTTAGCAATCGCATAGGCTTCATGAACACGTTGCTTAATATCATTTTTAAGAGTGCTTTTAGTTTGGCTCTTTTCGAACTGAATATCTTGAAAAACTTGATTTACCTGGCTTTTAGCGACTGCTTTTTGAAGGTCCATAAAGTTATCGCGTAGCGAGGTGATATCACTTTTTGCTTTCGTATGATTATTGTAAATGGTGATAGTACTGAGCAATACGATAAAAATCCCAACGACCAGAACAGGAGCTACTTTGATAAGACGTATAAGTTTCTGATCGGATATTATTTTCATCGTTCTAATAGGGTTCCAGCATTACTCAATATTGTCTGCGCTACTAACACGCAAGGATGTATAACTAGTATTGATAAAAAGCATCCGCTGCTTCTTTGACTATAGACTAGGTTGCAAATATTTACATTGAGATAGCTAACACTATTTGCAGGTATTTATAGAAATACAGCTTTTTTAACAATGGGTTAGGGTTTTCCAGACCAGGTTCTGTCTACAGTTGTGTAGAATTAAAAGTTAAAAACTTTGTCCGAGTTGCTCATTAGTGATGAGTCATGGCTGTTGATGACGACAAGCTTTCCTGTCCAGTGCTGATGAAGTTTGTTGAGTATGCGTGCTGCGCGTGGCTGGTCAATACCTGCCGTAGGTTCGTCCAGCAATAATATACGGCTATCTTGGAGCAACAGTCGTGCAATGCCGAGCCGTTTTAATTCCCCTCCTGATAGCATGCGCTCGCCATGGCCAAGCCAGGTATTGAGCCCGTCAGGTAGCTGTTGTAGCCAATCATCTAATTCGACCAGCGTTAATACTTCAATAAGGGCTTCATCAGTATGTATTTGGTGCAAGCAGAGGTTATATCGTACAGTGCCACGTAGCAGGTCGATTTTCTGAGGCATGCTGTTGATTTGCTCGGCATGGCAGCCGTGAATACTTATATTCCCAGTGTGAGGCATGAGTTGGCCTGTTATCAAATGCTGCAATGTTGTTTTTCCATGTCCACTGGGTGCTGTTAGCCAGTACCAATGGGGAGCAGTTAAAGTGCCGCTGAACTGAGAAATGACTGCTGATGTTTGTTGAGGGTAGTAGTAACTTAGGTTAGATATTTTTACTGAAACCTCTTCGGTATCAACAGATTGTCTAGCCTTGTCTTCATTCTTAGGCTGGTTGTGAGAGGGCGAAAGGCTCTCAATTCTTTCTAATGCGGCGTACCCTAACCCAAAGTTTGCCAATGCACTGGTGCCGTTTAACATTATTTCTTGTGTGCCTAGTGTCAGTAACAGCAACATAAATAATTGCGAGCCTTCAATCTGATCTGCTGATAAAGCGAGCAGGCCTTGCCAGAGAACAACGAGCGAGAGAATGGCCAGTATTACTTGGTTGATTGAAAGTACGGTTTCTCGGGCAAGACTGGTTTGTTTTTCGGTAGCATCGGCAATACTTGCTTGATCCAATAGTGCAGTGCCAACCTTTTCAAGACGTTGATGTAGGGTGAGTAAGCGTAGGTTATTGAATATAGAGCTGGCAGTGCTCCATTGTTGGTTGCGCTCTCTATGGAGTTTGTCTTGCGGTGCCAGTACTTTACGCAGGTACAGCCAAGGCATGAATAAGATTGAGGTGAGTACTAATGGCACTAACCAAATGCCGCTATTAGGTAAAAAAATAGCCATGGTGAAAAGATACAACAGGCTACATAGAAGCATCACAAAGCCGGGAACGAGAGCTGATAAATACAGTGCCTCGGCATGTTTAATATCTTCTAATAAACGGCTGCTGGTATCGTGGCTATTGAGTGGGTTTTCTTGCCAGTTTTTACTGGCTATCGTCTTGAACAGCTCTGCTCTAAGCTTGGATATTACACGTAACGTTGCTTCGTGAGTCGTAACTCGTTCTCCATAACGGCCCACGGTACGTGTTATTGATAGCCCCCTAACGATAGCGCCTGGGGCAAAGTAGTTAAAGCTGTGTGCTCCTGCGATACTTAATCCTGCTAATGCTGTGGCGCTAATAAACCAACCGGATACTGCTAGCAGCGCAATTCCTGCGATAGCAGTGATAGCCGCTAGTAATAGTCCGATAACGGCCATTGAGCGTTCTTCCCACAATAAGCTGAAATAACGTGCGACTAACCTAGGCATTAGTGGCTTCCTCTTTACTATGTAGGGTAACTATTTGCTGGAAAAATGCCGTATCACTGGTGCGGTGGCTCGCCATAATTAGCATACCTCCTTGCTGGGTAAACTGTTGCAGCGCTTTTAAAAGTAGGCCTGCGGTATCGTTATCTAGGTTGGCTGTTGGTTCATCCAACAAGAGTAAATCGGGTTGATGCAAAAATATACGTGCCAGTGCAATACGTTGTGCCTGCCCACCTGATAAGTAACCGCCGCTGTCGCTGATGTGATAATCCAATTGTTTAGGAAGTTCTTTTACCAGAGCGTCAGCTTGTGCCGCCGCGAGTGCGGCAAAGAGCTGTTCATCAGTAAATGCTCTGCCCAGACAAAGGTTGTGACGAATACTGTCAAACAGCAATTCTGGTTGCTGTGCTATATAGCCAATCCTGCTTTGCCATGCCGTATGATTAAAAACGTCGATTGTCTGCTGGTTTATGAGTAGTTGCCCTGCTGCAATCGGTAAAAACCCTGCTAACGTATCCAGTAATGTGCTTTTCCCTATACCAGAAGAGCCGCGTAATAGGAGGCTTTGTCCGGGAGTTAGCGTTAGGTTTAGCGGTTTATTAAGAAGTTGGCCGTGTCGTGCTGTTTGTAGATCGCGAAACGTAATGGCGTTAATTTTTACGGGTAATCTTTTATGCTGGTTCTCTGTAGTTGGGTATCTGGCAGAGGTACTGTCGTTAGATGGATTGTTGCTAAATAAACGCAACAGGTGTTCGGCCACACTGATTGCATCTGCGCGTGCATGGTATAACGTGCCTAAGCGACGAAGTGGGAGGTAAAACTCGGGTGCTAGCATCAGTAAAAATATACCGTGCCCTAGCGAGATCTCGCCACTCCATGTACCAATTTGATACTTTCCAAGAAATAATAAACCTAGATAGACGGCGACTAAGGCGACGCTAATAGCGCTAAAAAACTCGAGTAGCGTCCCTGATAAGAACGCTAACCGGAGAACTTGCATAGTAGAGCGCCGGTAATTCTCGGACTGCGCATAGACACTCTCTGTTTCGTGAACAGTTGTCCTGGCTAACTGCAGAGCGTTGATTCCTTTTATGCGATCAGCGAGCAAGTTACCTAGACGATTTAATTGTGTCAGGTTTCGCTGGCTGGCCTCTGCTGCTTTATGGCCGGCGATGATCATAAATAATGGAACCAATGGCGCTGTCAGTGCAAAAATGAGCGGTACTAGCCAATTAATGCTGCTACAAGCAATGATAATGAGCAATGGAGCCAGTACGGCGAGTCGTTGCTGCGGGAGAAATTCTGCAAAGTAATCTCGAGTGCTATCAATTTCAGTACTGATTAAGCTGCTGAGTTCTGCCGCACTAAAGGATGGGTATAAGTGAATGTGATGGTGTTGGCAATGCTGAAATGTCGCAGTGCGTAAAGCATTGCGAATTTTGGCGCTGGCTTTATCGGCCAGCCGAGATTGAACTAATGGTAAAAGCGCTTTAATGCTGAGAACTAATGTTAACAGCCACCACCAGTGAGTTTGTTGCCAAATACTTTGTTGTAGGTAAACCGCATTATTAATGAGCAGTGCAATGGTGGCTGCAAAAACAATAGTCGATAAAGTTTGGACTATGCCAATGCCGGTGAGCCAATAGTTCTCTTGGCGCGCTATCTTGCCCGCGTTACGCAATAGCGTTTTAGCAGTGGGGCTGTCATATAAATGTGCTGTGCGGTTATTCATATAGAGTAACTCTTATGTAAGCCTTATGTTGGTGCGTTAGTACAGGCAAGTCTGTGCTGCTCCCTTGCCAGTCGGGACAAGGTTTCTGGCAGAGAATCAATTTTTTTGTCATTATCGTCATATACAAGACAATATTGACGGGACACGATTATGACCAATGCCAGCTGGTTGGAAACAATGCGCAATGTATTGGATAGCTATAACAACCCTGCCGTTTTGGTGGATGCTGACTACAACGTGGTGGCTACCAATAGTAACTATGATTTTCGCTTTGGCGAGTTGGATAGCCGTGGCCCTGCAAAATGTTATTACCTCTCGCATGGTTATCAACGCCCTTGCGACTTGGAAGGTGAGACATGCCCAATGCAAGAAGCGCGCGATACCGGTAAGCGTGCCAGTGTGTTGCATATTCATAATACACCTCAAGGTAAAGAGCATGTTGGGATAGAGACTATCCCGATTGTTGATGAGGAGCAGCGTGCTTATTTTATCGAAGTCATGAAACCGATTCTTGAGGTGAGTGCAGAGCCCATTGCCAATAAAATGATTGGGCGTAGTAAAGCTTTTAATAGGCTGGTTGATCTGATTCAGCGTGTGGGCAAAACCAATACCAATGTTCTTTTGATGGGGGCTTCGGGAACGGGTAAAGAGCTGGCTGCTCAAGCTATTCACTCGGTTAGTCCCAGAGCCAGCAAGCCATTTGTCACCGTTGAGTGTTCGGGGCTGACAGACACTTTGTTTGAAAGTGAGCTGTTTGGCCATATGAAGGGGGCTTTTACAGGCGCTACCTACACGCGGACAGGGCTGGTGAAGTCGGCTCATGGTGGTACCTTGTTTCTTGACGAGGTCGGTGATGTGCCTTTGCATCTTCAAGTTAAATTGCTGCGCTTGATTGAAACTAAAACTTTTCGTCCTGTCGGAGACAGTAAGCCGGCTGCTGCTGATTTTAGGTTGGTTTGTGCTACACATAAAGACTTGTTGGATATGGTGGAGAAAGGCGAATTTCGTGAAGATCTTTACCATCGAATCAGTACGTTCCCGATTCGTTTGCCTTCGTTGGCTGAACGAAGAGAGGATCTGCCGTTGCTGGTAAAAAGCATTTTGTTGCGTATCTCTGAGAACCAACCTTTGAGTCTGACCGAAACAGCGCAAGCGTTGCTTTCCCAGCAAGCGTTTAAGGGCAATATTCGGGAGCTGAAGAACATTCTTGAACGTGCGGTTGTGCTGCGTAATGACGATCAGATAGATGTTGAGGTTATACAGCAAAGTTTGCACCTGTTACCGGTAAACAAGGCTGCACATCATGATGCTCTAAGTGCAACGTCAGAAAGTGCTCTTCAGCTTTTAGCTGATAAGAAGCTGAACCTAGAGCAGTTGGAGCAAGCATACTTACACACACTGCTACAAACATACCCGGATAAAGGGCTGGTGGCCGACATTGCCGGATGCAGCTTGCGTACCTTGTATCGAAAACTGGAGCAGTAAACTGGAAAATGCCAGTTTACTGCTGCTCATGTATGCAGTTTTATTCTTCATCTTCCATCTGGTTTTCTAACCACATGGCGTTAATAATGCCAAAACTGCAGGCGAGTAAAACACCTAAGACCCAAGCGAAATACCACATGATGATCTCCTATTAATAAAATGAAATACTGTTACTTTCGATCGCTTCTGGTTCAACACGGCCCCACATTTTGTAATAACTCCAAACGGTATAGGCTAAGATTAGCGGCACGAAAAAGATCACCACCCATAGCATTATTTCTAGCGTAAGTTGGCTAGATGTTGCGTCCCACAGCGTTAAGCTACTCGCTAAGTCCAATGATGATGGCATTAAGAAGGGAAACAGCGTGGTGCCTGCCAGTAAAATAATGGCCGTTATTGAGAGCGCACTGCTTAGAAACGCCCAGCCGTAGAGCGCTAGTTTTGTCAGTAGGCTCGTTAATAAAGGTAAGGCCACAGCGAAAGCGGGTAGTAACCAGAGTTGTGGATAAGTCGCAAAATTTGCAAACCAGTCATCGGTACGAGTAACGGTTTTACTTAATGGGTTAGAGCTAGCGTCGCCTATAACAGCACTGCTAATTTCGTATCCGGGGATCGCCGTTACTAGCCAAGCACCTGCAAGAATAAGTAATAGGCTTAGCATGGGCGCAGTTAAGGCTGCAGCTGTTCTGGCGCGGTTTTGCACCTCGCCTCCTGCGCGCATTTGTAACCACGTAGCACCATGTGAAATAAGCATGACTACACTGGTTAAGCCACACAGCAGAGCAAATGGGTTGAGTAGTGCCCAAAAAGACCCGGTATAAGTTGGGCGGGTAAACTCATCAAAGCTAAAAGGCACACCTAAGAATAAATTCCCAAAGGCGACGCCAAACACTAATGCAGGCACAAATGAGCCTATGCACAGGCCTCGGTCCCAATGGTTTCGCCAGCGTTGACTCGGCATTTTACTGCGATATTCAAAGCCAATAGGGCGAAAGAACAGAGCAAACAATACCAGTAGCATCGCCCAGTAAAAGCCAGAAAATGCTGTGGCATATACGAGTGGCCAGGCGGCAAAGAGCGCCCCGCCGGCTGTCACAAACCAGACTTGGTTACCGTCCCAGTGTGGCGCTATGGTGTTAATAATGACACGGCGTTCAGTATCCGTTTTGCCGAGCAAAGGTAGCAACATAGCAGCACCAAGGTCAAAACCGTCGGTAATAGCAAAACCAATCAATAAAATGCCAACAAGTAACCACCACACTAGTCGCAGAGTTTCGTAATCAAACATGCTGCAGTCCTCCCTGTTGTTCGTTGTCGTAGCGGCCAGTTTCTAATGCACTTGGGCCTTTGCGGATATACTTCACCATTAAGTAAACTTCGATAACTAGAAATAGTGAGTAAAGGCTGACAAAGCCTGCAATGCTCATCCATAAATCAGTTTCAGTGAGGTTCGATGTGGCTACATAGGTGGGTAGGATTTCACCAATGGCCCAAGGTTGGCGGCCAAACTCTGCGATAAACCAGCCAGTTTCAATCGCAACCCACGGCAGAGGCAAACTGATTAGACAGAGCTTTAACAGCCATGGGGTCTTATGCTCACGGCGTCGTGCAGTGAAGTAAAAAGCTGCCGCGAAGGTTAGTAGCATGGTAAAGCCTGATGCCACCATAATACGGAAGGTCCAAAAAATGGGTGCCACCTGCGGAATAGTATCTCGGGCAGCCGCTTTGATCTGCGTCTCGCTTGCATCGACAACATTTTCGGTAAAACGCTTTAATAGTAACCCATAGCCGAGATCATCACTTACGGCACTAAATGCGGCACGGTTTTCAGCATTGTCTTCACCATTGCGTAGTTTCTGTAGTAAACCATAGGCGATCATCCCGTTACGAATGCGCACTTCACTGGCAGCAATTAAGTCTTTTATGCCAGTAACCTCTGTATCGGTGGAGCGGGTAGCTATCAAGCCCAGTAAATAGGGAATTCGCACCGCGTAATCTGTGGTTTGGTTTTCCTGATCAGGTAAGCCAACGAGAGTAAATGCGGCAGGCGCTGGGTGTGTTTCCCATTCAGATTCGATGGCCGCTAATTTTACTTTTTGCACATCGCCGACCTCATAGCCACTTTCATCGCCAAGAATGATGACCGATATAATAGAAGCTAGGCCAAAGGCTGAAGCAATTGCAAAGGAGCGCCGAGCAAAACCTACATCTTTATTACGTAACAGGTAGAGAGCACTGATCGACAGCACAAACATGGCGCCGGTGACATAGCCTGCTGATACGGTATGCACAAACTTGACTTGCGCAACCGGATTAAAAATCACTTCTGTAAAGCTCTCCATCTCCATACGCATGGTTTCAAAGTTGAAATAAGCGCCAACAGGGTTCTGCATCCAGCCATTAGCGATAAGAATCCACAGGGCAGAGAAATTGGAGCCGATGGCAACTAGCCAGGTGACTGAAAGATGCTGCACTCGAGAGAGGCGGTCCCAACCGAAGAAGAACAAACCAATAAAGGTGGATTCTAAAAAGAAAGCCATGAGGCCTTCTATGGCCAGTGGTGCACCAAAAACATCACCCACATAATGTGAATAGTAGGCCCAGTTAGTGCCAAATTGAAACTCCATGGTTAGGCCGGTAGTCACGCCTAGTGCGAAGTTGATACCAAAGAGTTTTCCCCAGAAACGGGTCATGTCTTTGTAGATTTGCTTGTTGGTCATCACGTAAACGGATTCCATGATAGCCAACATAAATGACAACCCTAAAGTTAGGGGGACAAATAAAAAGTGATACAACGCTGTTAGGGCAAACTGCCAGCGGGAAAGCTCCACAACTGTTTCGGAAACCATAAACAATGACCTTTTATCAAATGTAAATCTGGCTTATGCCGGAAGTAGTGAACAATGGCTGCTCAGCAATAAGCCGAGCATCTTACTCAAGTATTAGCATAAGCTGTGCCAGTTTCTTTACGTCTTCAAAAGTGCTTAAAAGCCTGCTAACCATGATGTATTTATAGCAGGAACGTAGGGTTTTGATAAGACGATGTCAATTCTGGCATTTCTTGCCTTAAAATTGACTAAAATGACAACTTAGTAGTGGTTTAAACAAACAGCTAAATAGGCGTATAGCCTTCAAGCATTACGTCGTAAACAGGCCTTATTAGTGATTTTTCCATTACCCAAGCCAGTTGGCTTTTCTTCAAAGGATCAACCACTTCAAAAGGTAGTGCGGTGACAGGTTGCATGCTGTAGTCGAACTCCCAAAGCATCGCGTGACCAACATCAAGAATCATTGGGCAAGAGGTGTAACCACTCCACCGGGCTGTCATGGGTTCTTCACGCATAAGTGATGTGAGGTTTTTAGCGACAACAGGGAGTTGTGCCTTTACTGACGCTGCTGTTTTTCCTATGGGTGTGCCAACCGTGTCACCTAGGCCGAAAATGTTTGGATAGCGTTTGTGCTGCAAGCTGTATTGGTCGACCTCAAGATAGCCTTTGAACTTGCTGTTGTCTGCCAGTACTGAATTGCGAACAACAGGAATGGCAGACATAGGAGGTACAATATGTATGAAGTCCCATGGTTGTGCTTGAGTGCCGTTGGGTGTTGCAAACCATGCTTGCTTACTCTGGCTGTCAATGGCTTTAAGCTCATGTAGGTAGTGCGCCGTTATTTGCCGCTCTTGCCAGATCTCTTGAAGACGATTATCGAATACTTCAACGGCAAATAGGCTGTTTTCGGCTGTCATGTAATTGATGTTAAACTGCTCTCTTTTACCTCCTTGGCGAACGAAATACTCTACCAAATTAGTTGCTTTCATCGGAGCGCCTGCACACTTCATTGCACCATGTGGGCGGGTAAAAACACCCTCTCCACCGTTGGATTGAGCAAATTTTAATGCTTGCTGGTGGCTGGCAATACCTGCCTCAGGGCTCAAGTAAATGCTGGCAACCCCATCTTTTCCTATCTGCTGGGTATCCAGACCTTCTATTAAATCGTAGCGTAACTCTAAGCCAGTAGCGACAATCAGGTAGTCGTAGTTAATAGTATCGTTTTGATTAGTGCGCACCCGGTTATGGTCAGGATCAAACTCACTAATTTCAGCGGTTACCCATTTTATATCAGTGTTTATGTATTGTTGGTTGCTACTTACTACATCTGCTTGGGTCTTATAAGCCCCGGCTAACAAGAGCGTTTGCCCAGGTTGATACCAATGATACGGACGAGGATCAACGACAGTGATGTGGGCGCCTTTTAAATACATTTGGAGTTTGTTGGCGATGCCTATGCCAGCAGCACCACCTCCGGCGATGAGTATGCGGGCTTTAGTTTCTAGTTTGCTTAGCTCCCAGCCTAAAATGCCTGCAGCTGAGGCGGCACCAAGTGAAGCACCTGTTATAAGAAGGTTACGTCGGCTAATGGACATAATTATTCACCCTTTTAGTTTGTTGCGATTAAATGGGGTGTGAGTTGTTAGATTATTCACCCTAACTAAAAGATAAAGCATGTGCTGTGCCACAAAATTTATTCTTTATAGCTTGTTGATAATAAAGGGTTACTTTATTTTTAATGAGCTTGCTGGTATTGATGCAGTAGAGGTGTGCTAAAAACGACACAATGAATGTCAGTTCTGACTAAGGAAGATAAGTGCTGCTTTCCGAGTGAGTCATTCAAAAAAGCGGGCTCTGTTAAGAAGAGCCCTTGAAGTATTATCTATCTGTTCTGTATATCTTGGTTGGGTTAGGCTTAGCTTTCCAAGGGAGGCCTGCGTTTTGCCAGCCGTTTTTAATCCGCAAGCCAGATTTCTCTCCCTCTTTTACTTTTGCACCCTGAAAACCATTAATCACATAGCGGGCATTTTTAAAGCCATTTTCTTGTAAGAACTGTGCACTGGGTAAGCCTCGCTCGCTTCCTGAACGACACATGGTAATGATAGTGGCACTTTCATCCAGCCCTTGCGCGGTTAATGCGGCTTTTATTTGGCTAATGAAGTCTGGATTTTTATAAAGGCGAAATCGCTTTTTCTTGGTGTCCCACTGGGAGCGGTCGACCATTAAATAAGGGATGTTAAGATCTACTTCATCGGTGAACCCAATGAACATGATCTCTACTGGATCACGAACATCAATGAAGAGAACATTCTCGCTTTGCTTTATCAGTGTTTGAGTGTCTTGTGGGCTAATGCCTATTTCATTGGCGTTAGCAGCGTATATGGGTAGCGCCAATGCTGTTGCAAGTAGGGTGCGAATAATTAGGTGTTTCATGACAAGTACTCACTATAGACATAAGTTAAAAGTTATAAACACGCACACTGCTTGATGACATCATGCTCGCCATTTGTGGTGGTGTAGCAACACTGACATCTTGGCGTAAGTCCTGTTTGCTATGAGTGCTATTGGGTAGGTAAAGCGCACAAACACTGACATTGCCGCCACTCTTTTGTAATTTAAGCATAAGTTGCTCTGGTGTCACATTACGTGGTTTTAATGTGGCGTTTGATGTGGTTTTCAGGGCCAAGTCACCAGCCGTATCGCATAAAAGTACGTCGACAGATACGCCTTTCGCTTGCATTGCATTACCTAAAACCATTGCCATACCCTGAGTTTGCAGCGATGCGCTAGTGAGGATAATGAGTGCTTGATTTGCTTGCGTGGCGCTATCTTCTGCTTGTACCGCTGCGATGGATAAAGAGCCAGCAACTAAGCATGCTGCAGCAATGTGTTTGATTGATTTCATATAAGTTCTCACTATAAAGGTAAAGGCATAAATTAGATATTATTAAATTAGATTTATCTAATATATTAAATTAAAATAGATCTGTAAAGAGCATAAGTAAGATGCTTATATTTATTGCTAATGGATTGGTGTGGGGCTTTTGTATTACAGCAAAGGGTATGACATGTACAAAAAAAGACCGCTCTCTGAGAAAGCGGCCAAAGGACTAGCTCTAAAGGACTGGTTGAAAAGAACCTGATTGGTCGATAGTTAGATCATTTTGCGAACGTTATCAGTTGGAATGTATGGGATTTCTAATTCATCCAGTGCTTTGTATTCAAACTCTGCGTTAATGGCTCTTACCCATTGATGAGCACGGGGTAGCAATTGACGGTCATCTGTTTGCATGCGTCCACGTGCAACTAAGATTCCCATGTCTGCTCCTAAGTAGGCATAATCACCGGCATTATAAACCCGTATATAAAAGGCATCCTGACCATCACTTACATTGTTCCAGTCGATGCTGTTACGAACAAAGGTGATATTGCCATCGTCGAGCATACGCCAGATACCTGATTGCGGCGCTTTTGTGATTGAACGTACTTCATCGGTAGTGTGCTTAAGTACAAGCTGTGTCCAACTACCAAAATCTGACCAGCGTTTTTGAATCTCATCTACATCAATTTCAAAGTCGACATCCATGAATTCAAGCAGATGAAACAGCATTAATGGGATGCCGCCATATTTTGAAGTGACTAAGTTTGTAAGCGGGCTGGCGCCACTGATGCGAGGGTTGATTTCCCCTAGGTACACTTCACCGTCATCGGTGTCGACGAGGTAATCAAAGCAGAAAGTGCCGCGATAACCTGTTTCGTAGAGCTTGTCCCCCATGGCCTTAACCATGCTGATAATTTTATCGCGCTGAGCGCCTTGTAGGATCTCAGGGAAAATATCATTACCACACCAACCGCCTTTATACGGTGTTAACTCTTGGTAACCGGTGATGTCTGTTTGTAGTGGCCCAACCATGGTACCGCAACGGGTAGCAACGGCTTCAACAGTGCCGGGGATGTGATTAATATATTTCATCACCTTGAGCGTTTCGCCAACCACTTTATCGGCTACTTTATCCCAATCAGCTTCATTGCTAATGAAATAGGTTGTTTTGCCGGAGTCGCCATATGGGGTTTGTACAACTAGTTTTTCTCCAAGCTTACTTTCAGCGGCTAAGGCACTTAGCTCTTGATAGCTGGAGGCTTTTACATCAACAATGTTAGGGGCGCTAGCGACGCCTGCTTCGTTAGCGAGTTGAGTGGTGACAATCTTAGAGTCTAGACGAGTGCGCAGCTCGGCAGGAGGCAGCGCAATATCAACACCGAGTTGCTTGGCAATCTCTTCGGTTTTTTCATCGAACATAACGGTCAGTATTTTGCCTTTACCGCCGTTTCTCTGGAATAAGTCGACAGATTCTTTATGGCTTAACAGGTAATTGACCATATCCTCCATCGACTGAAACTCTCTTTCAGTGTTTTGTTCTGGGTTGGTAACGCGGAAGTGGCCACCGTCAAACGAGTCGAAATGGGTAATATACTTAAAACCTTGTATCCATTGTCCTAAGCCAAGAATGTTGTAGGCCGTTGGCGAAACGAAGTAGATAGGCGTGGTGTTCTTACGGAAAAAACGATAAATGTCGGATAAACCGCGAAGCTTTTCTGGCGTACTCATAATTACGTCCTCATTATTATTATCTTTAACTAAAATTGTGTTTTCTTCCAGTTCTGTGCCCGCTTTCTGCGGGAAAATAGATCTGAAAATACGGGTCGGTAATGATGTTATTTTTATTATCAAAGAGGTCATGCAGCTCCGTCAGTGTTCTTTATTTTTTAAAAAGCAGAGGCTTATCTTGTTAGGCATACTTAATATCCAGTGTTTGTTCGGGAAAGTGGTCGAATGTTAGGTTTAAGATGTGTTGAGGCCAGATGTAGCTGACATGCCCTGTTGCTGGCTTATACACCGCTGTGTATAACGTCCCCGAAGCATTACTGTCGTGAGGGCGGTATAACGGTGTGTGTAAAAATTGTGTGACAGAGTGTGCTAAAGAGGTTTCATTGTTGGCATTAATCCAGTTAAGCGCTTCTAGTCTGGTGCCTGAGTCTTTAAGAAACAGAGGCTTGCCTGTTTCAATAGGATCTTGGTGGTTGGTGGATGTAGATTCTTGTGTAACCAGTGGATCTCTATCTGGAGCGATCATTACGGTGGCATGGTTTCCATGTTTGTCGAGTAAGGCGATATTGTAATCAAGATGCACAGGGACCCTGTTTAGTACGGCAATAGCATCCTCGACGCTAAGACATGTTTCCAATATGTATCTAACAACAAGTGTAATACCGAAACCTTTGCCTTCGACTAAGCGCCCTCCGTAATTAATGGAAATAGCTAGGCCGTCATCATTAATGCCATCCAACACTCCCCACACGCAATCTGCCATCGCAATGACATGTTTGTCGAGCCACTTGCTCCGTAAAATGGTGCCTTCGCATAAAAATGCAGGGAAGTCATAATTACGGATCAGTGCCGTTTGCTCTTTTTTATAGATCAGTTGAGAGCAGGCAGAATAAAAGGTTGGAGGGCAGTACAAGCTAAGAAACCTGGCTTGCAGATCATCACAGTTTAGTAGTTTTAAAATGTCTTGATAGAGTGGGTAAAGCTCTGGCATGTACGCTTGTAAAGCAGAAATACATTCCAAATAACTAGGACGTGCCTCTTCCCCTTCATCCAGATACCAAGCACGGTAAGCAGGCCAGTTTTTGTTAAATAACTGGCTAAATTTATCGCCTGGTGATACTTCATTTATCACGTCAAACTGCAGATTTCTCACTAAGGTACTGTCTCCGTACTTCTTGTTTGGCTGATTTAATACTCGGGTCATTGAGTATGAGTAGAGCGCGGTTATTTCGGCGGCTGCTCAGTCAGCTTCTCGTTCAAAGAGTCTTTTGGAGAGTTGTCCCAACCAATAATGTTTTCAAGCTGCTCGGCGATGTCGAGTACCGAGGCATCACTCCCAACGGGAGCGGCTATTTGAACTGATAAAGGAAGGTTTTCATCGCCGAGCCCCATAGGGATTACACATGCAGGCATCCCGGTGAGATTGGCATCATAGAGAAAAGACACCCAATCTAGCCAAGGGTTTGTGATCTTGGTTGAACCGACATATTTAGGGTAACGACGAGTGTGTTTAAATGCTTCAATGCCTAGTGCAGGAGTCATAAAAAATGAGGACGCATTCCTCTCGAACATAGCAGTGTAAGCGGTATGGATGACTTCACGATGGTCTTCGGCTGCGTTAAATTCATCTTCTGTCAGGCTTGCTCCAAAGTGGAGTGTATCCAAAGTGCCTTTTTCTAGGCCCTTTAGAGGGGACTCTTTCTTCTTTTGAAAGCTCCATGAGTCGTAATGAGCAGATGTTGCCCAAGCAATAACAGATGAAGGTAGGTGAGGATGGTCGTAAACGATTTCTGCACCGGCCTCTTCAAGCTTTCTTACTATCCCACGAAAGGTCAGGCGAACATCATCATCGATGGGCGCAAAACCTAAATCCTCAGAGATGATTATTTTTTGTCCAGCCAGTGCTAAGGGGTGAAGGGCATGAGCCGATAGGTCATCTAAATAGGCTTTATCTTCGTTGTTAGCAGCGACCACGGAGTACATTAAACGCGCATCTGCTACCGTGCGTGCCATTGGGCCGTAGGAAACAATGGTGCTCCATGACGGAAAGCAGGGCTCGCGAGGCACCGCCTTAAATGAAGGCTTAAAACCTACAATGCCGCAAAATGCTGCAGGGATACGAATCGATCCACCGCCATCACCGCCAAGCGATAACGTGCCCGCCCCTGCCGCCACGGCTGCACCAGCACCCCCTGAAGAACCTCCGCAGGTGCGTTCAGTATTCCATGGGTTAGAGGTAGTGCCGTATAGCTGTGATGAAGTTGTGCCTGTTAGGCAGAACTCTGGACATGTGGTTTTAGCGAAGATGACAGCACCGGCATCTTCCAGGCGCTGAACGGCCGCGCTGGTAGCATGAGGCACAAAGTCTTGTTGAGTACGTGAACCATTAGAGCAAGACACTCCTTCGAGCCACTGTGAGTCTTTGATGGTAATAGGTAGACCGCATAATGGGCCTCCTAAGCCTTCGGCTAGTAGCTCGTCTGCATGAGCGGCTGCTTTGCGTGCTCGCTCATAGAGCTTGATTGAAAATGGATTATAAGCTTGTGCGACATGCTCTGCATGCTGGATTGTCTCTTCGAGAAGTTCTTTCGCCGAAATACGGTGAGCGCGCAGATCTGCAACGAGTTCAACAGCTGTTTTATTGCCCAGTTTCATCAAGAGTCCTTCATTATACTTATTATTAATGGCTTCTGTGTAACCCGCTTGAAGTGCATAGATACTTCGTATTTGCTGGTTGTCGAGCCTTACAACATGCCTCATAATGTAAAATCATCTCTCTGAAAAAGCAACACTATGAATCATGATGTATGACAATGAGAGTCTGGAGACCTTCCTCCAAATAGCAGGAAAGATTACTCAAGCCGAACTTTCTTTTGTACGAGATCAAGGGCGACTGGGTGATTATGCAGTCGCTTATCGCGTCTATAGAAATAAACAGGGTGGTGGTTTCGGCGACCCTGATAAGCACCCGTTTGCTTGGGCCGCTATTGTTTATGTTGATGGTTTACCATTGCGCTTAAACAGCGCTCGTGGTGATTGTCGTGAGTGGTCAACATTAGATCGTGTAGCACAATGGATGCTGGATAACGGCTTTACCTATTGGTGGACACGAAATGATTTAGAAGTTGGCAATGTAGAGCCGCTTGATACCATCGCTGAGTCACTTGGCTACCCAGAAATGTAAGGTGCTCTTGAGAAGCTATGGATATCAGCCTAATCTTTGATGATAGCTAAAACATAATTGTCTTATGTTCGATATATTAAACATTGGTTGAGTGTGCGTTTTTCATCAAAGTAAGTGATAACAGCGAAATAGAAAGGTTTTAAAATAAATGCCTAGCATTATTTTTAGGCTTATTATTCAATATAAACAATGACTTGCATTAATTTATCCTCGTTGTTGCTTGCTTGGGTATGCTTGATTTTTTTTCATGGGATCGGGTTGAACGCATTAAATTTTACAAAGCAGCATGCAAACGTAGCTTTTAATTTACACCAAACGGTGTTAAAAATACTGCACAGCTACCCGGTAGTAGGTAGAGACGTTATCAGAGAGCTTCTGGTAGAGCATAGATAGAATTAGTTTAGACCGTTCCTAGTGCTCGAACCTAAACAAGCTATCAATATATATAAGAAAAAAGGAATCAGATAGTGAAAAGAAGAGACTTACTGAAAGCAGCTGCCACGGGTATCGCTGCTGCGCCATTGGCCCTTTCTGCGACGTCTGCTCAGGCAGGCGAAAAAGTTAATCTTAGAATGCAAACGCTATACGGAACAGAAACTGATGATCTGTATAAAGCTTTTGCAAACGATGTTAAAACAAGCTCTAACAAAAGCGTTCGTATCACGCGTTTCCGTGGTAGCGAGCTGGTAGCAAATGACCAGATGCTAGACGCCGTATCTAAAGGCACTTTGGATATGTGTCAGGGCTATGGCGGTTATTGGGCTGGTCAGCTAGATATCGCTAAAATTGAAAGTGGTATTCCAGGCGCCTGGACTAGCTATGATGAAGCTATGTACTTGCACCAAGCTAAAGGCCTGGGCGATCTGCTTTCAGAAGCTTATGCTGAAAAAGGCGTACATTATTTAGGCCCAGTATTTGGTGGTCCGTACGATCTACTAACAACTAAGCCAGTTAAAAGCTTAGACGACCTTAAAAACATGAAGATTCGCGCAACAGCTACTGTCGCTGCGATTCTTGAAAAGTTTGGTATTCCAACTGTATACCTACCAAGCCAAGAGCTCTATATTGCACTATCTACTGGCGCGATTGATGGTGTGATTTATGGCGGTTCTTTGGAATATAAAGCATTAAAACTGCACGAAGCAGCTAAACATTACACTTACCTAAACATGATCAACCCTGGTTATGCTGATGGTATGTTGATCAACAAGAAAAAGTGGGACTCTATGTCTCCTGATCAGCAAAAAGTTATTGAACTAGCTAGCGCTAAGCATTCAACTAACATGCATGCTTGGAATGTAAATGGCTGTCTTGATGTGAATGGCGAAGGCATCTTTGAGTTTGCTTCTTTACCTGCTGAAGACTCTAAAGCACTGACAGTTGCCGCTATGGATGTATGGAAAGAAGAAGCTAAGAAGTCTGAGCGTAACAGCAAAGCGATTGATGCGATCATTGCGACTGCCAAGGCTACTGGGAGAGCTTAATGTCAACACTTTCTCAATATCTTGCTTTTCAAGACAGGATATCTGAGTGGGTGGGCAAGGCCGTCTCCTGGATGTGTCTTGCCATGATTGCAGTGCTTGGCTATGAGGTGGCAGCGCGTTATTTGTTTAACAGCCCTACCTCATGGGCGCATGAAAGTACCACGATGTTATATGGTACTTTCTGCATACTGGCAGGTGTCTATACCCATAGACACCACAGCCATGTGAAAAGTGAAGTGATCTATAACCTGTTCTCAGTTCGCACCAGAGCTATCATGGATGTGATAACCGGCTCACTTGGCTTGGTTGTATTCGGCGTTTTCTTTGTGGTCACCTTTAATTATGCTGCGGAATCATGGGCAATTAAAGAGGTCTCTTCAAAGAGTACTTGGGGCCCCATTGTTTACCCTTTTAAATCCGTTCTCCCTCTGGCTATTGCCCTAATGATGTTGCAGAGCCTAGCAGGATTAATTCGCAGCCTGGTTGTTGCTCTAGGTATGCAGTTGGAAGAAGAAAGTTAGTTTGAAGTAGTCTGATACTTGGCTGATTTTTGGAAGGGTTGATAACTCTGTAAGTTTTTATATCTGTGATTTTTTTTCAGAGAACCTTGATTGTCTAAGATGCTGATAAGAATTGGGCAGATATATACTGTAAAAACGAAGGTGTATCCGTGTTAGATCTAGATCCTTTATTAGTTACCGCCGGCATGTTTTGCTCCATGCTGGTACTGTTGGCGATGGGGGCTCCGCTCACTTGGGCGTTGCTTACCGTAGGCACAGGTTCTGCTTATTTTCTTTGGGGGCCTGCTGGCCTCGAATTAATGGCTCACAGTGCTTTCGGAGCAATGGATAACTTCCTGCTAGTGGCACTCCCAATGTTTATTTTTATGGGATTAATGCTGCAGCGATCCGGTATCACCGATGACCTGTTTGAAATGATTAATAAGCTCATGGGTGGTGTTCCTGGGGGCTTGGGAATGGGCACTGTTATCGTCTGCGCGATTATCGCCGCGTTGGCTGGGGTATCAGGTGCTGCAACCGTTAGTTTAGGTATTATTGCATTACCTGCGATGCTGAAACGAGGCTACGACAAGAAGTTAGTTACCGGCACTATTATGGCAGGTGGCGCGCTAGGATTTTTAATTCCCCCTAGTGTGCTGATGATCGTTTATGCATTCTTAGCCCGAGAGTCGGTAGGTAAATTGTTTGCAGCAGGCTTGATGCCAGGCCTTATGTTGGCCGGCATCTACATGCTTTACATCTTCCTGTTTGCTGTTAAAAATCCAGAAAAAGCACCTTCAATTCCTTTGAAGGAGCGTGTCAGTGGCATAGGTAAGATCAAAGCGCTTAAAGCATTGATTTTACCAGGTATTTTAATCGGTACTGTATTAGGCTTTATTGTTGGTGGTGTGACATCTCCTTCAGAAGCATCAGCTGTTGGTGCGGCAGGCTCGCTTATATGTGCGGCAATCTATCGCACATTAAATATGAAAATGCTGAAAGAAGTGCTTATGAGTACGACGCAGCTAATGGGAATGCTGATCTGGATTACCGTAGCGGCAGTATTTTTCAGTAAAGTCTATATTGGTTTGGGAGCAGGCTCTTTGCTTACTGAGCTGGTAGAAGACTCGAACCTTTCGCCTTACTGGGTCATTATCGCGATGCTGGTAACGTACTTCGTGTTGGGTATGTTCCTAGATGATTTTGCGATTGTCTTTATTACCGTTCCTTTGTTTGTGCCTATTGTTCAGGAGCTAGGGTTTGATACGGTGTGGTTTGCAGTACTGTTTATTATTAGTATGCAAACGGCCTATCTCACGCCCCCCTTTGGGTACAACCTGTTTTACATGCGATCGGTGGCGCCTCCTTCAATAACCATATATGACCTGTATAAAGCGGTTATCCCGTTCATTATTTTGCAGGTTATCGGGTTGGCACTGGTGGTGGCATTTCCACAGATAGCGCTCTGGTTACCTGGAGTGATATTTGGATAGTTAGCATTAATAAATCGATGCTCTTTTATACACCCGCAGACTGTGTCAGTCGTGCGGGTGTTTTTTTATGTAGCTCTGAGAAACCTGAAGAGGAGGAGATCTTTCAAGGCTAGGTTTACATATTATTAAAACGTAAGCTGCATCCCTGACAAGTAACCAACGCTACTATCATCTTCATTCGTATCTCCTATCTCGGCAAACACGCCTACATTCTCCTGTTGAGGGAATTGATAGGTTACGTTTGCGTACCAGCCCGTCACGTCATCTCTGCTTTTATCTTCGTAATCAATGCTTTGAATATCAAGCGCTGCTTTTGTTGTGTTGGTTATCGGGAATGCACTTACTAGGTTATAAGCATTAGCGGTATCTGCCATTGAGCTGTAATCAGCTCCGAACGTGGCAAAGTCAGCATCATAGACTGCCTGCACACCCCAAGACATTACAGAGTCAGTAGCACCAGACGCTTGGAAGTTCTGCAGGGCTGCAGCCAGACTCAAGTTATCCACAGATGTTGATATAAACAGGTCTAAAGATTCGTTGTTGTAAGTGTTTGAGCAAGTCATTCTTTTGAGTAGCCGTTTTTGTAAATAAAGATAGTTGTGTAGATTTCGCCTCCTTTGCTGCTATGTGGATTACCCGTCGACTGCTCTTTTCTAAAAAGCTATGCCTAAAAACAAGAATGATAATTAATATTGTATTGTAAATGATATAGATTATCATTATTATTCGCTAAAATTAAACACTTGTATGGATTTGGCGAAAAACATGAAGAAGATAGCTGTTTTTTGGTGCATTGCATCGGTTGGATTTGTTCCTCACGTAGCTCAAGCTGCAAAAAATACACTGGAGTCGATTCGCATTGATCATCCCGTTGTTATTGATGGCTTACAAGAAACATTTTGGAACCAAGCAGCACCATTGACGGTGTCTTTGAATGAGCTTCCGTACGAGCCGAGTAACGGCTATGCGGGAATGAAGGAGGTCGAGGTAGATATGCGTTCAGCCTATGACGCTGAAAATATCTATTTTTTAATTCGTTGGGAAGATCCAACGATGAGTCTTGAGCGTTTTCCTTGGGTGAAACAGAAGGATGGTTCGTGGAAGCAGTTGATGAAGAAAGACCAAACAGGTCATGACAATACCTTCTATGAAGACAAATTTGCTTTGTTTTGGAATATTCATTCCAAAGGGTTTGTTAAGAAAGGCTGTGATAAGTCTTGTCATGTTGCAGAAGATGGTGAAATCGATGGTGTCAAAGATACCTCTTCAGGGCGTCATTATACGGCTAATGCGGGCGAAACAATCGACATGTGGCATTGGAAGGGCGCTAGATCAAACCCTGTAGGCCAAATTGATGATCAGTATATGAACTCTGACCGCCAGGAAAATAAAGGTTGGGGGCGACACAGTGATGACAAAACAGGAGGAGGCTATGCGAATAATCGTAATGCTGAGAAAACCGCTCCTGCTTGGATGAATCCTGTACCCAGTGAAGAGAGCCGCTATTGGGTAATGGACGCGACAAAGGTGCCTTTTTTAGACCGATTTAAGCCCGGAGATGTCGTTGGAGGTATCGTCGCGAACCCATCGACAGGTTCACGAGGCGATATCAGTGCGCTAGGTGTTTGGGAGAATGGTGTTTGGACCTTAGAAGTGAAGCGCAAATTAGTGACTGAGCATGAAAACTCTGCGACTCAGGATATTCAATTTAGTGACCTAGGTAAAAAGTATTATTTTGGAGTGACTGTGTTTGATAATAGCCAGACGAATCACCTTTATCATAAGAAATCACTGAAGCTAACGTTCTCTAAATGATATCTATGGACTGATATGAAGAGAATTCGTTTCCAACAGCAATGTTAACGTGCTGTTGGAAGCTGTTCGCTTATCAACAATAATATGAAATCGCTATCATCTACACTGCCTGATTCCCCTTCAAAGTACAGAGGGCCTGTAACTGGCCTTATGTGGTTTAAGCGTTATTCTACTTTACTGAAAGTGCTACCTTGGCTGAGCTTGTTCTTTGCTGTCGGCAGCTATCAGTTTTGGCTTGGCTTTGATTACAACTCGAACGATACCACTAATATTTATCTGAGATTAGCGCGTGGTAGTGCCTATCTGTTGTTGCTGATACTCGCAGTTATGTGGCTGCCGGTCATGCGAAAGAGCATAACGGTGCTACGCTGTTCTCGTTGGGGGAGATGTTTACCACTTGATCAGGCTAAAGTTTGTCATCGCTGGCTTGGTCATTTGTTGATAGTGGCAGCGCTGCTGCATGGTAGCCAATATTTACTTTATTACGATACGTTGGAGATACCTTTTAAAGAAGCATTGCTTGCTGAAGAGGCTGATTTGGTACGTTCCATGCGTACGAATATGTATGAATTTGTTAGTGAAGATGAGTCTATCGATGTGATGCAGGAGTGGATAGCAGCGGGCGCACAGCAAAATGAGTTTGAATCAAAAATTAAACCGATCCTTAAGGAAGATTGCACTAAATGCCATAACCGTACTTCAACGATGACATATGCCATCCCTAATATGCCATTGAGTCACTATGAAGATGTACTGGCTTTTGTCGATAAGGGGATTAGCTCTCGGCAATTTCGTATCAATATGAGTGGCTTGTCGATGTTATTCATCTTGTTGATTGTTTGGCTGAGTTCCCTCCAATGGGTAAGAATACATTTGTACCACCGGTTTCAGCAGCTGCACCGCTTAGGTTACGCATTAGCACTATTAGCATTGCTACATATCACGACGCTGCAATGGATCGTTTTTCCACTGCTGGTCTTGGTGATTGAGCTATATTGCTCCAGAGTACGCCAGCGGTACACCAATTGCGTGGCTCATGCTTTGAGAGTTAATGAGCAGGTCGTTTGTTTAACTATTGAACGCCCAAAGGCTTTGGCGCTACTTCCTGGGCATTATGTTCAGCTTCGTATTCCAGCATTATCTGCTCACGAGTGGCATTCCTTTTCATTGACAGGAATACGCAACGATCAACGTCGCTTGGTGCTTAAAATCAGTTGTGTGGGAGATTGGACAAAACGCCTACAACAGATGGTAACTAATGCCGAATCAACAAAGTTAGGCGTTGATGTGCGAGGGCCGTATGCCAGCCCGGCAGCTCATGCCCCTGCGTCCAACCATTGGTTATTAATAGCAGGGGGAATCGGCATTACGCCTTTTCTTAGCTTGCTGCGTGAATGTAAACGGGACCCTAATCGTAGAGGGATGTTGCACCTTGTATGGGTTATTCGTGAACCTGAGCTTTTACAGTGGCTACGCCCGTTAATAGAGAGGCTATTAGCGATAGCAGCGGTTGATTGTCATTGGCATATTTACCTAACAGCAGATACTGGTGACTTGTCTTTGTTACGAAAGAGCTTTAGCCGTGGAGCCTCATTACAAGTGCAGCATGGGCGACCCAATTGGCAGCAACTGACATCTGATATTGGCCGTAGTGGCTATCAACCACACTGTTTTATTTGTGGGCCAAAAGGGCTCTCAAAAGAGGCGGGTGATGCATGTCGTCGCATGGGGTGGCCGGTTCGAAAAGAAAGCTTTTGATAAGCTGTCAATGAGCCTTTTTCAGAAGTGTGCTTCGGTAGTGTTGGTAGGGCAGAAAGAGAATATAAAAATATTTAAGGTGGATCTTCGTCGTAAATATTAAGGGGCTTTGTAACGGTTATAAAAAGCGGAGGTTTCCCTCCGCTATTATGTCTTCTTACCAGCAATGTTTGTTGGCAAAAAGCTGCTGATTACTTCATAGAAATAGTAGTGTGGACTTTATTAGACGTTGTACCAGGCTCGAACCAGCGAGCTGATACTGTCTTTGTTTGCGTCCAGAACTGTACGGCTTGCTGGCCGTTAGGTCCTAAGTCACCTAATTTAGATGCACGTGAGCCAGTAAAGCTGAAATAAGCAACCGGTACAGCAATTGGGATGTTGATGCCCACTTGGCCTACATCGACGTTATTTTCGAACCAGCGTGCACTCCAGCCTGAGTTGGTGAAGATAGCAGTACCATTACCATTTTCGTTAGCGTTGATAATATCAACAGCACTCTCTAGATCATCAGCGCCCATCACACACATGACAGGACCGAAGATTTCCTGAGTGTAGATATCCATTTCAGTAGTGACGTCAGAAAACAAGGTAGGGCCGACGAAATTGCCTTGTGGGTAACCTTCAACAACGACACCACGACCGTCGAGTAATAAGGATGCGCCTTGCTGAACACCTGTTTCAATAAGTCCTTCAACACGTGCTTGTGCTTGTGGAGATACTAGCGGGCCTAAGTCTGCCTCGCGGTTAGTACCAGGGCCTATGATCATGCTTTTAGCACGCTCAACCATTTCTGGCAGCCACTCACGTGCTTCGCCAACTAAAATCACAATAGAGTTAGCCATGCAGCGTTGGCCTGCCGCACCAAAGCACGACCCCAGCATATGGTTAATGGCTTGGTCCTTATTGGCGTCAGGCATGATAACGGCGTGGTTTTTTGCACCCATCATGCACTGTGCGCGTTTACCTGTGCTGCTAGCGCGATTATAAAGAGATGTACCGACATGAGTAGAACCGATAAAAGACAGTGCTTTAACATCAGGGTGGTCTGCAAGACGGTTAGCAACATCAGCGCCACCGTGCACGACATTCAATACGCCAGCAGGAACGCCTGCTTGCATCGCCAGTTCAACTAAGCGCATAGTTGACGTAGGGTCTTGTTCAGAAGGCTTTAAAACAAATGTGTTACCGCATGCGATTGCTATCGGGAACATAAAGCAAGGCAGCATAATCGGGAAGTTAAATGCAGTAATACCCACACCAACACCTAGCGGTTTGTTGAGCGTATAGACATTAACGTCACCCGCAACATTGTCAGCTATCTCGCCCAATTGGAGTTTAGTGATTAGGCAGGCATTTTCGATGGCTTCTAGCCCACGGCCAACTTCACCTTCGGCATCAGGTAGTGTCTTACCGTGTTCTAAGCTTATTAGCTCAGCGATTTCTTTGATGTTGTCGCGTACCAATTGTTGGAATCGCAGCATAATTGCTTGGCGTTTGGCGACGGACACTTTGCGCCAGCTTTTGAAAGCTTCTTTTGCGCTAGCAACGGCAGTGTCGACTTCATCAAGTGTTGCAAACGGTACTTGGGCAACTACTTCTTGAGTGGCTGGATTAAGCACATCAGCCCAAATGCCGCTGGTGGTTTCAACTTTTTCGCCGTTAATAATCATTGATACTTGGGGAATGCTCATTATTACCTCCAGAGACATCGTTAATAGATATCTGGGTTATGTTGCACTGCATATAATGCTGCATTTATGCAAGCAGTGTATTTATCTTGATATCGAGGATAGCGGCAGGGTATCTTCTTAACAATAGACAGTTTGGCAATGCAGCCTTGCATAATTGCAAGGATATGATCACAAAGAGAATAGATATGAACTGGGATGACTTAAAGGTCTTTTTAGAAGTCGCGCGTACTGAGAAGCTATCACAAGCGGCTAAACGCTTAGGCATAGATGCGTCGACAGTATCGCGGCGCTTACACCGGCTAGAAGATCAGTTGGCTACCCAGTTGTTTGATCGCAGTACTGAAGGTCATAGCCTCACAGAGCATGGTCAGTTACTGTTACAAACTGCGCGTGATATGGACCAGCGGGCCCAAGCAGCTAATGATATTTTGCAGGGTAAAAATTTAGAGAATCAAGGTAAAGTGCGCCTTGGCGTTACTGAAGCGTTTGGCAATGACTTTATTGCACCTGAGCTGGCGCGTTTTTGCCAGCAGAACCCCCAGATCATTATTGATCTATTGCCTTTACAGCGCTTCGTTAAGTGGTCTCATCAGGAAGTAGAGATAGCTGTTACGATTGAAAAACCGCCAAATACCTCACTCGTGGTTTCTAAACTCTGTGATTACGGCCTTAGTATGTATGCTTCTCGTGATTATCTTGAGAACTCAGAAGCTATTAATGTGCCAGAGGATATTTATAACCATCCACTGATTGGTTATGTAGATGACTTGGTGTTTAGTGACCAGCTGTCCTATTTAGAACGCTTACTGCCCAATTCAAACCCATGCTTTCGTAGCACCAGTGTTGTTACTCAATCGGTAGCTGTGCGCGAAGGGCTAGGGCTTGCGATGCTGCCTCATTTTTTAGCACGAAGGCATGCAGATTTAATTCCGGTCTTGCCGCAGCAAACGAGCGTCGTGCGGACTTTTTGGATAGCCGTTCACCCTGAACAAAAAAAGCTAGCTCGTGTGAACAAGGTTTGGCAGCACTTAAAGCGCCATGCACAGGACAACGCGGCCATGCTAATGGAAGGAAACTAGCTTAATGTTGATAAGAAGCAGATAAGAGTGCTCTACATTAAGCTAGGGACAATACTTACAACACCGTTACTCTAGGCCTTCGATAATTCCACTTTTTAGTAACTTAATACTATTGGCTGCGGGTTTCTTGGGTAGCCCCGGCATACGCATGATTTTACCGGTTAGTATCACTAAAAATCCTGCGCCCGCATTAATCTGAATGGCGCTAACGGTGACCTCAAAGTCTCGTGGTCTGCCGTGTAAAGCAGGGTCGTCAGATAATGAGCTAGGTGCTTTTGCAATACAAACGGGAAGGTGCGTGAGCCCTAGTTTTTCGACCTGCTTAAGGTCTTTTTCCGCATCTTTTGAGAAGGCAACATCATCGGCCCCGTACATGGCTTTACATACGGCACGCACTTTTTCTAATACGCTAGCATCTAACTCATAGAGTGGTTTGAAAGGGCGGTTTTTTTCAACAGATGCCATCACGACTTTAGCCAACTCAATGGCGCCTTTGCCTCCCTCAGCGTGGTGGTTTGTTTCGGCAAAAGAAACACCATGCACCTCGCAACGCGCACGAATTAAGGCAATTTCTGCATCGGTGTCGGTGGCAAACCGATTCAGGGCAACGACTGGATGTTTATTAAATATCTCTACACTTTCTATATGCTTATCTAGGTTTTCTAGGCCCTGTTCAACAGCGATAAGGTCTTCATTTTCTAAGTCGTTTTTATTTTTGCCGCCGTGCATTTTCAAGGCACGTACCGTTGTGACCAGTACGACAGCGTCTGGGTCTAATTCGGCTACTCTGCATTTAATATCAAAAAATTTTTCGGCGCCTAAATCAAAACCAAACCCGGCTTCTGTAATTGCCCAGTCTGCATGATGCATCGCCATGCGTGTGGCAATCACACTGTTACAACCGTGAGCAATGTTTGCAAAAGGCCCGCCATGAACAAAGGCCGGCGTACCTTCAAAACTCTGCACTAAGTTAGGCTGTAACGCATCGCGAAGCAGCGCCATCATTGCACCAGTAATGCCTAACTGCTCTGCATAAACGGGATCGCCTTGGTAAGTGAAGCCAATTAAGGTTTGCTCTAAGCGTCGCTGTAAATCTTCAGCATCATTAGCTAGACAGAGCATGGCCATCACTTCGGAAGCCGCGGTAATATCAAAGCCTCCTTCACGAGGGATGCCCTGCATCTTGCCGCCAAGACCGAGTACAATTTTTCGCAGGCTCCGGTCATTCATATCCATGACGCGGCGCCATACAATTTGCCGAGGGTCGATGTTGAGCGCGTTACCCTGGTAGATATGATTGTCCAGTGCTGCAGAGAGTAAGTTGTTCGCACTGGTGATGGCATGAAAATCACCCGTAAAGTGCAGGTTGATTCGATCAGCAGGCATTATCTGGCTATAACCTCCGCCCGTTGCCCCGCCTTTCATACCTAAGCATGGCCCAAGAGAGGGTTCGCGTAGCGCCATACATACCGACTCATTCAGCTGAGTAAACGCTTGCCCAAGGCCAATCGTAGTCGTTGTTTTACCTTCACCTGATGGTGTGGGGGTGGTGGCTGAAACCAGAATTAACAGACCTTTTTTCTGGGTTGGTGTTGTGAGAGCTGTTAAGTCGACCTTTGCGATGTCACGGCCATAAGAGTAAAGGTATTGCTCCTCAATACCCAGTGCTTCACTGATGTGGGTAATAGGCTTTGGTGTAAACTGTTGAGCTATTTCTACATCTGTCGGCATGTGAGGCTCCTAGACTTTATTCACGTTTATCAGGCATCATATAGCTGATTTAACAATGAAAAATTGATGAGCAACAAGTAGTACACTTCTCTATTTTGATGCTAAATAATTGCAACAATGTTTATGCAAGGTAGCACTCTTTTGCGGAATTACATAAGTGCTTAAAGGATTCATCTACTTCAACAAAGTTTCCATGCTCTGCTAGCCGTAATGTTAAGATAGTTCTGCATTTAGTTGGGTGAGGTACTCAGCTACTGTGGAGCTAGCTTGCTCCATCTTCATAAGGTGATCGGCTGTCATCACCATATCGCCTATACGTGCCGCTTCAACTGCCGCTAGTCCTTGTTTATGTACATCCTCATGAGGAGAAGCTATGCGGCTATAGCTTGGTAAATGTTTATAGTCTTTGTGGCCATCTCCGGTGAAGTACCATTGACCCAAGCGACAGGAGGTATGATCAGATAGCGAGTTAACGTTATGCAGATCACCCGTAATAATGCGGTCATAGACCGCATTTTTCCATATGACATGATCTAGCTTTACGGTTTGAATAAAAGCATCGCTGGAACTGGATTGTATAACATGCTTCATGTGGCTTGATAAGCTGACAACTTGTGTGACACCGCACCTTATTTGTTCAGCAGAAGCGACCACTTCAGAGCTGGTGTTTTGCACATTTTGGATATCGTGCGATGCTTCTCCCGTTTTAATGGCAATTTGCTTCACTAAAGAGGCGATGTTATCACTAGCCTCACTTGCTTTTTTTGCTAGATTTCTTACTTCGTCGGCGACAACCGCAAAGCCTCTTCCTGCCTCCCCTGCACGAGCGGCTTCGATTGCTGCATTGAGTGCAAGTAAATTAGTTTGGTCAGATATACCACCAATAATGTCTACAAAATCTTCTATTTGTTTAGATACGCTGAGCAGATCTTCAATCTTGTCGTTACAAGTGTTCGAGCTGCTTTGAATTACTTCAACCTTCCTTAGAATGATATTAACAGCTTGTTCTGTCTGATCGAAAACACCCATAGACTCACTCAGAGCGCCTTTTTCTGAATGAAGGCTCTCAGCGGTTTTTGCGATTGTATCTCGTGCATTAGTGACTAGATTATTACCTTTGATCCAAGCCAAGCATAGCTGTTTTTGATCGTTTAAATCTGCCGAAGGTTTATCTGAAAACTCTGAAAGCAATTGTTTGAGTTCTCGGTTTTCTTGAAGAGCTGCTTCTTTTTCGTTATTAATTTTTAAAATTTCATTCTCGTAGTGAGATATTTGTGCGTGCAATTTCTTTGAAAAAAACATCTTTATAATTCCATGAGTATGCTTGTATAAATAACGGATTACTGCAGAGATATCAGATATATAGTTTAGTTCAGGATTCTTCTTTTTCTACCCGTATTGTTAGTAGATAAGGGGTTTTGGTAGTTCATGTGTCGTGTCATCCTCAGATTTAAGAACTCTTAAGTACTTATTTATCAGCATAATTGTATTAGGCTGATGTTCTTTGTATCTGTGAAAGTCGGTTAGCTTAGCTATTGTGTAAAAAATGTTAGCCGTGCTTGATGTTTATTTGCACTAAAATATTACGAGCAGGCAGTATCCAAATAATTTACCAGAGGTAATTATGGCGATCACATTAGCATTTGATGTATACGGAACCCTGATTAATACTCATGGATTGCTGACACAGCTTAAAGAGCTAATGGGTGATAGCGCACAGAGTTTTTCGGATACATGGCGTGAAAAACAGCTGGAGTATTCGTTTCGCAGAAGTTTAATGAGAAGCTATCTTCCCTTTTCTGAATGTACCCGCAGCGCACTTGAATATGCCTGTAAGTCACATCGGGTAGATGTGAGTGCTGAGCAGAAATTCCAGTTGCTGTCATTGTACGCCGAGCTACCCGCTTTTCAGGATACCCAGCATGGATTAGCGATGTTGAATCATGAGCAGTTTCGCCCTTACGCATTTTCTAACGGTACTGAAGCTGCCGTTAGAAAGTTACTTCAAGCTTCTGGAGCAGACCAGTACTTGCTCGATATTGTTAGTGTTGATGATATTAAAAGCTTCAAACCAGATCCTGCTGTATATGAGTACTTTTTACAACGCAGCGCTTCAGATAAAAAGCAAAGCTGGCTGATATCCAGTAATCCCTTCGATGTAATCGGTGCCTTAAACTTTGGGATGAAAGCGGCTTGGGTTAAACGCACTGACGCAGCATTGTTTGATGATTGGGAGGTTACACCCACACTTATTGTTGATTCTCTGGAACGAATTGGAGAACAAATCTTGCAAGAGTCCGGGGTCTAAGTAAGTACTGACTATTTAATAGTGAGTGTTGCTGGGATACTGATTTGTCATCTACGTCGCCAGAAATTTTTGTGCTGTGCCAAGTCGGTATGTGCACTCGCCAATACCGACTAAGGTAATTGGCATTTCTTTAAAATAATCTATTTCAACATCACCTTATTTCGTTCTTTTCGCATCCTCTGAGTGAAAGGCAGTCCATTTTTCAATTCAACATATTGCTTTGTTGTAGATTTTATCTGACAGCAAAAACTCCCTATAGGAAGTGGCTAAGAGTTGCGAAATAAAAACGACTTTTAAATTATTAAATCTCTCGTTAATAAATAGCTATCTAGTTGATAACTATAAAAGCATCACGCTTTCATGAAACGTATTGTTTTGAATGCATTGACATGAAATAAAAAATATATATAAATACATAAATGAAATAAATTAAAATAATTTCACATCCTGGTTTTTAAGCTACTCAAAAAAATGCAGGAGCACCGATTTTTGGTGTGTCTGCCCACGGCCTAGTGGCTGATTTGTTTGGGGCTTTACCTGAACTTGAAAAAGCATTGCATTAACTCTTTTTAAATATAGAAAGTGTCTAAAAATAACAAGGTAATGCAGGCGCGCAACAACTTCTGTGACTGCGTTATTAAAGGATATATATCATGAAACGTACTTTTCGTTTAATTCTGGATTGTCCGGACCAAGTTGGAATCGTTACTCGTGTTGGCGAGATGATCACCCGTCATGGTGGCTGGATATCTGAAGCTGCGCATCATTCTGATGAAGACAGCAATCGCTTTTTTTCCCGCATTGAGATTCTGGCTGACTCTTTATCGTTTGGAATTGAAGAACTACGCGAAAAGTTTGAACCGATGATCGACGAATACCAAATGAATCTTCGTCTCGTTGATAGTGCTACACCTAAAAAAGTCGTGTTGATGGCGAGTAAAGGTAGTCATTGTTTATCTGATCTTTTGGATCGCTGGAAAAGTGGCGATCTGGACTGTGAAATCAGCTGTGTTATTTCAAATCATACCGGTATGCAGGGGTTGGTTGAATGGTACGGTATTCCTTATCACCATGTGGTGATTGATAAAGAGAATAAAGCTCCAGGGTTTGCTCAGGTAGAAGGTTTAGTTGATGAATATGATGCGGACTGTGTTGTTTTAGCGCGTTATATGCAAATTCTGCCGCAGGCGTTGTGTGAAAAATATCGACATCGGGTAATCAATATCCATCACAGTTTTTTGCCCTCCTTTATTGGCGCTAAACCCTATCACCAAGCTTCGCGCCGTGGAGTGAAATTGATTGGTGCGACATGCCACTATGTAACGGAACAGTTGGATGAAGGTCCGATCATTGATCAAGATGTAGCACGTGTTACGCATAGCGATAAAGTAGAAGACCTAGTGCGTTTGGGTAAAGACGTTGAAAAGACGGTGCTCGCTCGTGGCTTACGCGACCATTTGGAAGATCGCATTTTAGTGCACGGCAATAAAACAGTGGTATTCAGCTAATAATAACTTTACCAACTTAATTCTGCGCCAGAGCCGTAGAATTTTGGAGAATAATAATGACTAAGCAACTACCTACTTCTGCACAGGTTGTCATCGTTGGCGGCGGTGTTATCGGCTGCAGCGTGGCTTACCACTTAACTAAACTCGGCTTTACCGATGTAGTGCTACTAGAGCGCCGCCAGCTAACGTGCGGAACTACATGGCATGCCGCTGGGCTTGTGCCAACGCTTCGTGCTACTTATAACATGTCGATGCTGGCGAATTATAGCGCCACTCTTTATGAGCAATTAGAAGCTGAAACTGGGCAGGCGACAGGTTTTGTTCGTAACGGTTCGTTGACTATCGCTACCAATAAAGAGCGATTAGCAGAATTGAAACGTGGTGCATCGATGGCCAAAGTTGCCGGTTTTCCTTGCGATGTGATTTCACCAGATCAGGCTAAAGAGCTGTGGCCGCTGATGAATGTTGATGATGTGTTAGGTGCTATTCATCTGCCAATGGATGGCATGACCAGCCCGGTTGATGTTACACAGGCTCTAGCTAAAGGTGCCCGACTCGGTGGAGCAAAAATCATTGAAGGCGTAAAAGTGCTGGATATGAAAACGCACGATGCTAAAGCCGTAGGTGTTATCACCGAACAAGGTGATATCGATGCAGAGTACGTAGTTAACTGTTCAGGTATGTGGGCTAGAGAGTTCGGTAAAAAAGCCGGCGTTAATGTACCGTTACATGCTGCTGAGCACTTTTATGTTGTTACTGAGAACATGCCGGATCTGACACGTGGTTTACCAACACTGCGTGATATGGACGGTTACTGCTATTACAAGGAAGATGCCGGCAAGTTGCTAGTCGGAATGTTCGAGCCGCATGCTAAACCATGGGGAATGAAAGGCATACCAGAAGACTTCTTCTTCGACGCGTTACCGGATGACTTTGAGCATCTAGAGCCATACCTGGAAGCGGCTATGCATCGTTTGCCGATTTTAGAGCGTACTGGCTTGCAGTTATTCTTTAATGGGCCTGAATCCTTCACACCAGATGATCGCTACCACTTGGGTGAGGCGCCAGAATTGCGTAATTATTTTGTGGCTGCTGGCTTTAACTCCGTAGGTATTCAGTCTGCAGGGGGGGCGGGTAAAATGCTAGCAGAGTGGATCCATAAAGGTCATGCGCCACAAGATTTATGGGATGTTGATATTCGTCGTAATCTGCCGTTCCAGGGGACGCAAAAATACTTGGAAGAGCGTACGACTGAATCATTGGGTTTGCTGTATGAAACACACTTTCCATTTAAACAGTATAAAACAGCCCGCGGTGTTCGCCGTTCCGTGTTGCATGAACAGCTAAAAGCACAAGGCGCTGTGTTTGGTTCAGAAAATGGTTGGGAGCGTGCTAACTGGTTCGCAAGAGCAGGGCAAAAGCCTGAGTATGAACTCTCTTTTGGTCGCCAGAACTGGTTTGATAATAACCGCGAAGAGCATGAAGCTGTACGTACCTCGGTGGGCGTTATTGATCAGAGCTCATTCTGTAAGTATCAGATTGAAGGCCCTGATGCTGAAATGCTGCTGAATCGGATCTGTAGTAACAATGTGTCAGTTGCCGTAGGTAAGATGGTGTATACCCAGTGGCTTAATGAGCGCGGTGGTATTGAAGCAGATGTTACCGTAACTCGCTTAGCTCAGGAGCGTTATTTGGTTGTTTCTGGGGTTGCTTGCCAAACGCGTGACATGGACTGGTTACGCAGAAATAAACCCGCTGATGCGATGGTTGTGTTTACCGATGTGACTTCTGCCTACGCTGTAGTGACGGTAATGGGACCGAAGTCTCGTGAAACATTGAGTAAACTAACAGGTGCTGACTTGTCTCATGAGAGCTTTGCCTTTGCTACATCTCAAGAAATTGAGATGGGGTATGCGGTGGTTCGTGCATCACGAATTACTTACGTAGGTGAGCTGGGATGGGAATTGTATATCCCAACTGAGTATGCACCGAGTGTTTATGATTTAGTAATGGAAGCCGGTGAAGAGTTTGCTATCAAGCCATACGGCTACCATACGATGAACTCGCTACGCATGGAGAAATGCTACCGTCATTGGGGGCATGATATTACAGACGATGATACCGCTTTGGAAGCGGGTTTAGGCTTTGCTTCTGATTTTGATAAAGAAGGTGGTTTTATTGGTAAGGAAGCTTTATTGGCACAGAAGGCTAAAGGCTCGTTAAAGAAACGTTTCATTGCGTTTCTATTCGAGAACCCAGAGCCTTTGTGTTACCACGAAGAACCTATCTATGCTAACGGCAAGATTGTTGGGCGTACCACCGCAGGTATGTTTGGTCATACGGTAGGTGCGACTGTGGCAATGGGTTATGTTGAGCACGTTGAAGGTGTGACAAAAGAATGGTTGGATAATACTAACTTTGAGATTGAAGTTGAGTGTGAGCGTTACTCAGTCAAACCATCTTTGCGTTCGTTCTATGACCCGGCCATGGAGAAAATTAAGTGTTAATAGGCCGTTACTGCTATTGCGCCTGAAAAGTTAGAAGCATTGTATAGTCCACTCGTTCATAAACCGGTGCTAGGTTGCTGCCGGTTTATTGGGGCCCTGAAAGCGGGCTATATGGTTGCTTTCTTATATGAAAATAACCCAAGAACAATGATGAGGTTTGATTGATGTCTGCATTAATTTTGGACGGGAAAGCACTGGCTAAGAGTCGTGAGCAACAACTGCAAGCCGCTGTTAAAAAGTTTCAGGATGGGGGTGGTTTACAACCTGTTTTGGCAACTATTTTAGTGGGTGATGATCCTTCCTCTGCAACTTATGTACAGATGAAAATTAATGCATGCGCTCGGGTGGGTATGGGCTCTCGTTTTATCCGTTTACCTGCGGCCACTACCACACAAGAGTTACTATCTAAGATTGATCAATTAAATAAAGATCCAGACGTATGCGGAATTCTGCTACAGCATCCGGTGCCGGAGCAAATTGATGAGCGCGCCTGTTTTGACGCTATAACCATCGAGAAAGATGTCGATGGTGTGACCACCCAGGGCTTTGGTCAAATGTCTATGGGTGAGCAGGCATTTGGCTCGGCAACACCGGCAGGCATTATGACTCTACTTAAGCACTACGATATCCCACTTTCAGGTAAGCATGCAGTAGTGTTAGGACGTAGTCCTATTTTAGGCAAGCCGATGGCGGCGATGTTACTCAATGCTAATGCGACAGTGACAATTTGTCACTCGCGTACCAATAACCTTGCTGCGCTGGTAGCTCAAGCGGATATTATCGTGGGTGCTGTAGGTAAACCAGAGCTAATTAAAGCCGCGTGGATTAAGGATGGCGCCGTTGTGGTAGATGCCGGTTACCATGCGGGCGGTATCGGTGATATTGAGAAAGCAGGCCTAGAAAATAGAGTGGCTGCACTAACACCCGTACCAGGCGGCGTGGGGCCAATGACTATTAATGCATTGATTAGTCAAACGTTAGAGTCAGCCGAAAAACTAGAAACATGCTAATGATGTCATCGTATTTTAAAGTTAATAACACTTTGAGTGGGTAGCGGCGCGCTGAAAATAGCAATACATTGTGTCCAGTTAGATATCATTACTTATGGGGCAGGAGAAGGTCTAGTTGAGTGTAAATGTATAGCTTAAGATAAGGGTAGTTTATTGTTAGCGGCAATGAAGCTTTCCCAAAGCATTGTGGCTACCGGGCCTAAGGTTTGTTCTTTACGGCGAATCAGGCGGATCTCACCATTAATAGTGTGCTCTATATCTTGTGGTTGCAGTGGAACTAGTACCCCTTGGCTTAGTTCGTCTTGCACCATATGTTCTGGAATGAAGCCCCAGCCTAGTCCCCCTAGTAGCATTTTTTTTAGCGTGTGTGCATCTTGAGTTTTCCACTGCCTCAGCCCTTTCATCATCATCAGGTTTTCTGAATCAAAGCTTAGGCCGCTTTCCTCAACGGTTAAGTGGCATTGAGGTTTGAGTTGGCCAGCACATGTAACTTCTCCAAGTTGAAATAGCTCGGGTGAGGCAACGAGTAAAACCTTGAAGTGATTGATAGCTACAGTATCTAAATCGCCTACACCATGTAATGTTGGCCACCATGGGCCAACCGCAAGATCTGCTTGGCTATTTTGTAATAGCTCTAATGCTCCAAAGCGAGACTTGCAGAGGACATGTATCTCGGTCTCAGGATATTGACGTTGGCATTGCTTTAATACGTTAAAAATAAGGGCATGCGGAGAAGCTAAGTCATAGGCAAAACGTATTAAAGGTTCATTACCTTTACCTAAATGCTTCCCCATAGATTGGAGCTGGTTTGCATTGAGTAAGAGTTCCTGCGCCTTACGGTAAAATAACGTGCCCTCTTGAGTCAGACTTAAGCGGTAGTTTTGACGGTTAAGAATTTGAAAACCGTACTCAGCCTCTAAATTTTTGATGGCCATTGATAGTGCCGGCTGGGTTTTATTCAGGCTTTCAGCAGCCAATTTTAGCGAGCCACATTCGACAATATGGTTGAGAGTGCGTAGTTGCTCTAGTGTCATAAAAATTCTTAACATCTTGACAATAAATAGTGAATATTATTTAAGCAGATTTGAGTATATTCTTCACTGGTTAATTACGTAGAGCGAAAATAGCCGTTAAACTGAATCTTAGTAGTGCTCGCTTTATTGGGAGGTGCCTACTCGAAGGCTTTCAATCTGACCTTTTCTCGGCACTCTATACTCGCTTCATCTATCCGAGCTAATAAGAGGTTTATATGCATATTTTGTCCCATGCTCCTTTGAATAAAAGGCTGATTTCAGTCGTTGTATTACTGTTAGTTGGTCTTGCCGGTTGTAGCGAGCAGACGGATGAACTGTCGGCCGTTAAAGTTGTTCGTCCTGCAAAAATTTTCCAAGTGATAGATCCTGCCAGTGAAACTTTTCGTAATTACCCAGCTGAAGTAGAAGCAAACGCTGATTCTAAGCTGGCATTTAGGGTGAGCGGTCAGCTTGTTGAGTTTCTGGTAAAGCCGGGGAGTGAAGTGAAAGAGGATCAGTTGCTGGCGCGGCTGGATCCTAAGGACTTTCAACTTAGCTTAGATGATCGTCGAGCTCGTTATGCGCTGGCTAAATCTCAGTTTAAACGTGCTCAAAAACTGCTGAAACGCAAATTATTAGCCCAGTCTGATTACGATAAGGCGAAAGCGGAATTGAATGTCGCTCTGTCTTCTCTAAACGTGGAGAAAGCAAACCTAGAGTACACATACTTGCGAGCACCTTTTACCGGCACTATTGCTAAAGTAATGGTAGAGCAACATGAGAATATTCAGGCCAAACAAACTGTTTTAATACTTCAAACTCGGGATCAGGTAGATGTATCAATTCAAATGCCCGAAAGTGTCGTCTCGCGTATTAAGAAAGAAACTAATTATCAACCAACGGTGATTTTTGATTCTCATCCGGGTAAAGAGTTCCTGGTTAGCGTGAAAGAGTGGGATACTCAGGCTGACCCTTCTACACTGACCTACAAAGTTGTCTTTTCTTTATCCTCGCCCGAGGCATTTACTGTGCTTCCGGGCATGTCTGCCAATATTCGAATTGACCTCGCTAAAGTGGCCGACGTCAGCAGCAATAACTTTATATTGCCTGTGAGCGCTGTATTTTCTGCAGAAGATGCTCCACTTGCTAGTCGCGTTCGTTACATCTGGAAGGTGAATCCAGAAACGATGAAAGTAAGTAGAGCAGAGGTAACCGTAGGAGAGATGCGAGATCAGGGTATTGAAATATTAAGCGGTATTGAACCAGGAGATCAGCTGGTTTCCGTTGGTGTGTATTTCCTGACTGAAGGTATGCAGGTTCGCCCCTGGAACAGGGAAGAGGGGTTGTAAATGAAATTGACTGAATATTCGATCAGAAACCCTGTTACTAGCTGGATGTTTGCTCTGATATTACTGCTAGGTGGCGTTGTTTCCTATAATGGTTTGGGGCGGCTAGAGGACCCAGAGTTTACCCTTAAAATGGCGATGGTAATGACGAGCTACCCTGGCGCTTCGCCGGCGCAGGTAGAAGAGGAAGTGACTTACCCTATTGAGAATGCTCTGCAACAACTACCTTATGTGGATTTTGTGACCTCTGTATCGTCTACTGGTTTGTCGCAAATCATTGTTGAAATGAAGGGGACTTACCGTAAAGATGACCTTAAACAGATCTGGGATGAGCTTAGGCGTAAGGTGAATGACCTTAGCCCACACTTACCTCCTGGCGTGATGACTCCTAATGTTATGGATGACTTTGGCGATGTCTATGGTGTTTTGTTGGCCATTAATGGTGAAGGCTACTCTTATGAGGAACTTAAGGATTATGCTGATTACTTGCGACGTGAATTAGTACTAATTCAAGGTGTCGGAAAAGTGACAATGGCGGGTGAGCAACAGGAACAAATCGTGGTTGAGGTTGCTCGAAGTAAGCTATCGTCTTTGGGTATTTCTCCAGATCGAATTTATCAGCTTTTGCAGACACAAAACCAAGTTTCTAATTCAGGTAGCATCAAGATAGGAAGCGAGTACATTCGTTTGCATCCAACGGGTGAGTTTCAAAGCGTTGAAGAGCTGGAAGGTTTACTAATTTCTAACCCTGGAGCTTCTGAGCTGATTTACCTTGGTGATGTTGCTAAGGTGAGTCGAACCTATGCTGAAGTACCGCAAAACATCACTAACTATAATAACCAGCAAGCTTTATTACTGGGAATCTCTTTTGCTAGTGGAGTTAATGTTGTAGATATTGGTGAGAGAATCGAAAAACGCATGGCCGAATTAGAGTATGTTCGTCCTATCGGTATGGAAGTATCTCATGTCTATAACCAGCCCGCTGAAGTAGATAATTCTATGCAAGGTTTTATGCTGAGCTTAGCGGAAGCTGTAGCAATTGTGATTGCAGTGCTATTGGTATTCATGGGCTTGAAAAGTGGCATCTTGATCGGTTTGATCCTGATGCTTACTGTCTTTGGTAGCTTTATATTTATGAAGCTCTTTGCTATTGATTTACAAAGAGTGTCATTGGGAGCACTCATCATTGCCTTAGGTATGTTGGTTGATAACGCTATTGTTATTACCGAAGGCATTTTGATAGGTATTAAGAAAGGCCAAACAAAGCTACAGGCCGCCTTAGATATTACACGCCAAACTAACCTACCATTGCTAGGAGCAACAGTGATAGCCATTACGGCTTTTGCTCCTATCGGCCTTTCTTCTGATTCTACGGGGGAGTTTGCCGGCAGCTTGTTTTGGGTGCTGTTGATATCCTTGCTGCTAAGTTGGGTTACGGCTATCACGCTAACACCCTTTTTTGCCGATTTAATGTTTAAAGAAAATGCAGGCAATAACATAAATGAAGAAGAGGATGAGTCGCTTTATAAAGGGGTGATATTTACTGTTTATAAGGCCCTATTGAGTTTTTGTATGCGCTTTCGCATATCCACTTTGTTGTTAATGGCGGTGCTCTTTGTTGCTGCCGTTGTGGGCTTTGGGCAAGTTAAGCAGTCGTTCTTCCCTCCTTCTAATACGCCGATGTTTTATCTAGACTATTGGCGTTTTCAGGGGTCAGACATTCGTGAAACGCAGAAAGATATCGAGGAAATTCAGACTTATCTTTTAACGCAGAAACCAGTAGAGCAAGTGACGACTACGGTCGGGCGTGGCGCTCCACGGTTTATGCTAACGTATGGTCAGGAAAAATCTTACGCAGCCTTTGGGCAGGTGATCATTAGAGTAGAGAATCGAGAGGCGCTGCGCCCTATGATGGCCAACCTTCGCGATTATATGGCAAATAACTACCCCCAAGCTGAGTTTAAAATTAAGCAGATGGAGATAGGTCCGTCGACGGACGCAAAGATTGAGGCTCGCTTTACAGGTCCCGACCCGGATCAGCTACGTAAGCTAGCAGGCCAAGCTATAGAGGTATTACAAGCTGACGCTGGTGCTCATAATATTCGCCATGACTGGCGGCAGCGAACCAAGGTCATTCGTCCGCAGTTTAACGAAGCGATGGGGCGTAGGGTCGGTATTAGTAAGCAGGATCTTGATCAGTTACTACTCTCTAGTTTCTCTGGCCAGCAAGTAGGGTTGTATCGTGAAGGTACCCAGTTGTTGCCAATCATTGCTAGGGCTCCGCAGTCGGAACGTCTAACCATTGATAGCTTACCCGAACTTCAAGTCTACAGTCAGGCTGCCAATGCATACGTGCCTATCGCCCAAGTAACCAATGGCTTTGAGACTGATTGGGAAGATTCATTGATTGTACGTCGTGATCGTAAACGCACACTTACCGTCATGGCCGACCACGATGTATTAGGTGATGAAACGGCCGCCACTCTGTTTAGCCGAGTTCGGCCGGGGATCGAGGCTATTGCTTTACCGCCGGGCTATAAAATGGAATGGGGGGGGGAGTATGAATCTGCTGGTGATGCACAGGCAGCACTATTTGGCGGCTTGCCATTAGGTTATCTAGGGATGTTTGTCATTACAGTACTTCTATTTAACTCGCTTCGAGCTCCATTGGTGATTTGGGCTACCGTTCCGTTGGCTATCATTGGTGTATCTGTTGGTTTGTTAGTTATGGGAGCGCCATTCAGCTTTATGGCGTTGTTAGGCTTACTAAGCTTGTCGGGAATGTTGCTAAAAAATGGGATAGTGCTGGTTGATCAAATCAATCTTGAACTTTCACAAGGTAAGGACCCTTACCTCGCCGTTTTCCACTCGGCGGTTAGTCGAGTAAGACCCGTAGCCATGGCGGCAATCACAACAATTCTTGGTATGATTCCACTGCTATTTGATGTCTTTTTTGAATCTATGGCGGTTACCATTATGTTTGGTTTAGGCTTTGCTACGGTACTGACATTGATTGTTGTACCTGTGTTATTTACATTGCTTTACCGAATTCCCTATCAACCGCAAGTTAAATAGAAACTGTTGTTTATTCTAATAAGGCCCCGCGAGCTTATAAAAGGCCCATTAGGGCCTTTTATAAGCATGAGTTATCATCCTCTATAGTGATAATTTTGTTGATGTAAGCTGTCAGCATTTAGTTAATGCTTTGCCTACTTGAGGTGTCATTCATGAGTTAGGAAGTCGTACAGCAGTTGGTTAAATAGCTGTGGGTTTTCCAAATGCGCATTGTGTGAACACAGTGGCATTACCGCCAGACTCGAGTTTTGTATCTCCTGCCACAGAGCGTAAGGCTGCTGCCATATATAGCTGCGGTCTATATCTCCCCATATCACCAAGGTGTGGGATTGGATCTGATCTAGTCGCCCAACGGCACTCCAGCCCGCCATCGCATTCAATCCATTAATATAGGTTTGCAGTGACACATCTTTGGCCAGTTCCATTCCGGGTTCAAAGTTCGCGTCTTGATCCCCTTGCTTAAACCAGCTAGCGACCGTGTAGTGCTTGGCTTCTTTAGTGCCATCCTTTTCCACTTTTTCCATGCTGACTTTTAGCGGCTCGAAACGACCAGGCAGCTCACCCATAGGCCCGGTTCCATACAGTACCAACCTATTAACTCTTTCTGGCGCCTGAAGGGCTATTTCTTGAGCAATCATACCGCCCATCGAATGCCCAACTAGGTGGAAGTTTTTTACGCCCAACTTATCCAGCTGTTCGAGTATCGTGCGGGCAAAACCAGCGACGGTATCAAGCCCGGTTTGTTGTGTTTCTCCGCCATAACCGGGCAGGTCCATGGCGATCACTTCAAAGCGTGTACTTAAGCTTTCAATCTGTTTATCCCAGTAAGAAAGCCCGCTTAAGAACCCGTGAACTAAGACCAACACGGGTCCCTTCCCGACTCTAATGCATCCCATAATCACTCTCCTAATCCATGATGCTCGGTAACCACAGTGCTATATCGGGAATCATGACCATTAAGCCCAATAAAACGATCAGTGCACCAATGAAAGGTAGACAGCCAATAATGACGTCGATGATGGTGATTTCCTTTCGGGCCAGGGCTTGTATGACATACAAGTTGAGCCCTACGGGGGGGGTGAGCACCGCCAACTCCATGGTGATGGTATAGATCACGCCAAACCAGATTAAATCGAAACCGGATGCGGCCACGAGTGGGTACATCGTTGGCAGAGTAATGAAGGTCATGGAGACCGGTTCAAGGAACATGCCAAGGATGACGTAAAACACGATGATGATCGCCAACACTAGGTAGGGAGACAGCTCCATCGCACTGAATATTTCAGTGAACTGTTGTGGCACGCGGTAGTAAGTCATCACAAAACCGAACAACACACCGGCCGATAGCAGTAGACCGAGATAGCCCATGGTTTGCATGGTGGCGCGTATCGCCCCAAGAAAACCATCCCAACGTAAGCCTCCAACTGTAAAGGCCATAATCATGGTGGCGACACAGGAGATGCCCGCCGCTTCAGTGGGTGTTGCTATACCGGTATAGATTGATACTGTGATAATCAGACCGATAAAGATAACCGGCAACACGGCGCACAGTGCCAATCCCCAAGGGATCGGATTGGTGTTATCACGTTCAGGTACATCGCTAGGGCGTAACCAGCCCCAGATAGCGACGATAATGATAAAGAACGAGACTAAAATAATGCCCGGAATAACACCGGCAATAAATAGATCACCAATGGATTGGTCCGTCACGATACCGTAAAACAGCAGAATCAGGCTGGGTGGAATCAATACGCTGAGCGTACCACCGGCCGCTAACACACCGCTGGATAAGCGCTTGCCATAACCCAGTTTCAACATTTCAGGAAGAGCAACGCCTCCAATGGTGAGTGATCCCACCATGCTAGAACCGCAGACCGCACCAAAACCGGCACAAGCACCGATACTCCCGTAGGCAGCCGAGCCTCTCACAGGAACTTTACTGTGCATAAACCAGTAGAGGTTGGGGCCAATCGACGACCGCCCAATGAGCTCTCCTAAGAGTACAAAGAGGGGGACCGCCAGCAGTATGTAATCAACCCATACTCCCCAGAGTTTTAACTCTGCTGTTATCAGTGATGTCGAGAGCGACTGAATACTGAGAAGAAACGGCACCGAAGCCGCTGCTAGCGCGAATGGGATTGGCAGACCAATCGAGATAAATAGAATGAGCAGACCCAGTAAACCTAGACCAACAGTGTACCATTCCATTAGGGAGCCTCCTGTACAGCATCTACCCGGCGCGATGGATGTTCGTAGTTAAGTAAACGAACAATCGCTAGCAGGGTAAAAATTAACAATGAAATAGCAACGGGAACCCAGAAATAGAACCGCGGCCAGAGTAAAATCTCTGAAGCGGCCCCCGAATGAAAGGCGCGATAAGCAGCCTCACACGCGGAGACACTGAAAAACATGCCAGTAAGCGTCATGATTAGCAGGTTGATTCTATCGATGATTCCTTGCACCTTGATAGGCAGTAAATCCCGCAGCAATGTGACCTTTGGATAGGCGTCGTTGCTAAGTGCATACGCCAGCCCAAAGAATGCAACAGGCACTAGCATCAATGCTGTTGCCTCAGTCACCATGCCGTCAGGGCTATCCAGTACATAGCGCATGAATACGCCATAACTGATCCAAACCGCCTGAATGAGGACGATTACACCACCGCAATACAGCAGCACCAGTGCTAATCGTTCTAGTAGTCGAGCCAATGCCTGTCGCATATTGACACCCTCTTATTGCAAAAAATTACTTAGTTAGCGTGCTTAGCAAATAAAGCCCTAACCTTGTTAGCAAGAGGTTTGCCGCAGGCCGCATCCACTTCACTATCCCATGAAGATTGTGCCTTTTCGATCATTGAGTGACGGGCTTCTTGAGAGACCGTGACAGCGGCACCGCCGCCTTTCATAACCGCGTTACCGACACGTTGATCGACCCAGTCTTCATAGCGAGGCTTTAACCAAGTCTCTGCTTCTGTTGCTGCTTCCAATAGTGCGGTTTGGTTGCTTTCGCTGAGTGACTCGAACTTGTTTTTATTCATCATGTACATGATGTTGCCGTAGAAAAGGTTGGCATTGACCATGTAGGGCATCACGCTCCACAGCTTCCATGAGCTGTAGGTTGCCACTCCCATATTGATGCCATCGACCACGCCACGTTCCGCTGACTGGAAGACTTCTTTGGGTGCAACAAACACAGGCTTACCACCCCAGGATTCAATCATGCTACTGACCAATGGGCCGATCGATCGAACCAGTTTTCCGTCCAAGTTATTCAGATCTTTAATCGGCTCTTCGAACCACCACTCTTGGTCGTAGGAGTAGTTAGAATTGATCAGCGGCACCAAGCCGACTTTGGCTGACTCGCTACGCATTAGCTCAGCATACTCAGCATCCAGTTCGACTTGGTTTTCAAGGCTTACGGCGGCAGGGTATAAGGATGTCACGCGATAACACGCAAGACGTTTATCGGCTGGAATCCAGCTAACATCAGACACACCGCCCTGTACGGCATCAACACCTTCACTCCAACCATGTAACGTAGACGATGGAAAAATCTGTATGTCTAAATCGCCATTAGATTTTTGGCTGGCCAACTCAGCAAACTTTTTAAAACCGTCATAACGAATATCTGACTCGTTAACGTAGGTGGATACACGAATCGTTTCTTTTGCCTGAACAGCGCTTGCTGTCATGCCCAGTACAACGGCACTGGCTAAAACTGTTCGTAAGAATGTAGTTTTCATCATTTGAATCACCATTATTTTTATTGTCGTCATAGTCATATGAGTTGGGTTTATGTTCTTACTCATGCTTTTAGTATTTCCATTTTTTTACATTATTGGCTAATGCTTATTCAGACTGACCCCATGCTAAAAATGACAAGCCCGCATGTTTACACGTCTTGCAACGCAGTTATTCAGCAGAAGATGTATGTGATGTTGTATGACGAAAGAGGCTTTGGAAGCAGAAAAATGGCTCTTGAAGCTATTCTGCTTGCACTATTTGACTCTGCTAGTGCATGCTGAAAAGAAGTTTGTTCTAGAATGTTTGTGTCACTGCTATTTTTTAGCATGTTGTCAGCGGACATCTTTAGGGTCGACTAATACAGTGATAATAATAACTAAAAGATCTTATTTGGAAGGAAGGGTTGGTGGATATAAAGCTACTCGAAGACTTTGTATGCCTTGCGAATTTACAAAATTTCACCGCTGCTGCTTTAGAGCGACATGTCACTCAGTCTGCTTTGAGCCGGCGTATCAAGGCGCTGGAAGAGTGGCTGGGTACAACACTTGTTAATCGTGATAGTACCTCGTTTGACCTTACTCCGCAGGGCGTGGCATTTGTTGCGGAGGCTGAAGTCATTTTGAGGCGTTTATATAATGCTCGTGAAGCTGTACGAGCATTGGGTTCAAGCGGTGAAAGTGAGATTAGGGTGGCGGCACAAAGCTCAATCGCCCAAACGCTGTTTCTTGATTGGACCAAACGATTTGAGAAGCGCTTAGACTCTGTGTATGTTCGCTTGATTTCGGAAAAAATCACTGATTGCATTGAGCTGCTTAATCAGGGCCATGTTGATTACATGCTCTGCTATGCAAATGAGAACGTAAGCTTGCCCATTGATGAAAATAAATTTTCGTATATGACGATAGGCAAGGATACATTGATTCCGGTGACCACACCGCTCCCGGGCAATAACACACAAGCGGCCGCCTTTACTTTGCCGGGCAGCCCTGAAAACCCGACTCCTTTTGTTGCTTACACCCATGACTCGTTGTTTGGTAAAACAGTCGATAAGCTGATACAGGACAAGGGGCGTAGATGTTATCTATCTCGACGTTATGAAAATGCATTTTCTCATGTGTTGAAGTCGATGGTTGTCGAACGGTTAGGTTTTGCATGGCTCCCTAAGTCCTCTATTCTTTCAGAGCTTAGAGATGGAAAGCTCTGCAGTGCTGGTGATAGCAGTTGGGATATTGAGTACGATATTCGCCTCTATTACCACCACTCTGTTAGCTCTGCCCGCGAACAGGTTATTATGGAAACCTCGCTTGAGATGGCGGCAGAGCTTATTAAGTAACAGTGATAGCACTGATAACTGCTCGTAACTGCTCGCCATTTTAAGACATCCCGGTAGCTGGAGAATGATAAATTAGTTCTTCAAATCTTTCAGATAATCCCAGATGAGCTCGACCTCTTTTAACCTTGGATCTTTTTTGCGATACAGCATTATTTTCAGCTCTGGTGCAGGAAGCTGTTCGTTAATTCGCACCAATAGGCCTCGTTTCAACTCCTGTTTAATGGCACTGGCAGGCAACCACGCCATACCGTTACCAGCCAGCGTTAGTGCTTTTAGTCCATCAACTAAGGCGTTCTCACATTGAATCTGAAATTTAATTTTGTTTTTCTTACGTGAAAAATAATCGCGTTGTAACAATCTCCCGAAAAAAGATTCATCGGGATAGTTCAAAAGCTTTAGAGGCTCATGCAAATGGGGGGTATGCAGGGGTGTTCCGTTTTCGTCAATGGCAGATACCGGAATCAACTCATCAGTTCCGACCTGTAGGCTCACTACATCGTCTCTCTCTAGTTGGGGGAATATCTCAGGAGAGTGGTAACTCAACAAAAAGTCACCTTGGTCGGATAACAGCGTATCAAGACAATCATGGAGGTTATAGGCATTGATCCGTACACAGGTATCATTAATCAATGGTTGTAACGATTTAACCCAATAGGGTATGAAAGAAACGGTCAGGGAGTGTTGGGCTACGAAAACAACCCGTTTTGTACTGGTGAGTCGCTCTCGCATCTGTGCACGAGTATTGTAGAACTGCTCCACCCATTGCTGGGCTTGTTCGACAAACTCTATCCCCATAGGAGTGAGAGCGGTAGGGTATTGCTGTCGGTCGACAAGCTCAACTCCCAACCAGTTTTCTAAGGCTCTGATACGGCGTCCGAAAGCAGGTTGTGTTACAAAGCGGGCGTCAGCACCTTTCGAAAAGCTGCTGTATTCTGCCAAAGCAAGATAGTCTTCCAGCCATTTTAGCTCCATTTCTTACCCCTGTTTTATCATTGATCATGCTTATATTTGGCCCTAGATGTGCCCGATAAGCTGCATTATATCTAGAGTATGCCAAAAAGTACCAAGCTGTACAGAAAACAGCATTGGTCAGTTGTTGTTGAGAAATCCTATGATAAATCACAGTTCAATAGCGTCACTTGAACAAAGCCTATGAGCTGCACAAGTATAATAACAGGAGCATTACGATGCATTTATCTCGCTTTCCCCGCTTACAATTTGCACATTTGGCAACACCACTTGAGCCCATGGAAAATCTTAGCAAGCTTCTTGGTGGGCCTAATCTTTGGATTAAACGGGATGACTGCACCGGCTTAGCTGGCGGCGGTAACAAGACCCGCAAGCTAGAGTTCCTGATGGGCGATGCCATTGCTCAGGGTGCTGATACCATTATTACTCAAGGTGCAACACAGTCTAACCATGCTCGCCAGACGGCGGCAATCGCGACCAAAATGGGTATGGAGTGTCATGTACTATTAGAAGACCGTACGGGCAGTAAAGATGTTGACTATAACTACAATGGTAACGTGCTACTGGACCAGCTGTTTGGTGCCTCTTTAAGCAAGTACCCCGCTGATACTGACATGAATCAAGCGATGGAAGAGGTTGCCGAAAAGCTACGTGCACAAGGTAAAACGCCTTATATTATTCCCGGTGGTGGATCTAACCCTATCGGTGCTTTGGGTTATGTGAATGCGGCTTTAGAGCTGCTCACACAGGCAAATGATATGGGGCTTAAGATCGATAGAGTCGTTCATGCTACCGGTAGTGCAGGCACACAGGCAGGCTTGGTCACAGGTTTAGTGGCTTCTAATAGCTTGATCCCTGTTTTAGGTATTGGTGTGCGTGCTCCCCGTGATCTGCAAGAGGGTAACGTCTTTCGTCTCGCAGAAAAAACCGCTGAACATCTGGGTATTCCTGGTGTGGTTAAGCGTGAAGATGTTGTGGCTAACTGTGACTACGTGGGTGAAGGCTACGGAATACCAACAGAAAGCGGTATCGAAGCGATCGAACTTTTTGCCCGCCAAGAATCCATCATGCTAGACCCTGTTTACTCTGCCAAAGGTGCAGCAGGCTTTATCGACCTGATCCGTAAAGGTCACTTTGATAAAGATGACAATATCGTCTTCTTGCATACCGGGGGTGCTCAGGCTCTATTTGGCTATCGCCAAGCCTTAGACTTTGAAGATTACTGCTAGTTACATCTAGCAACTACTGAGGTTGCTAGTGTTATATCACCTTCAGTCATGGGCAAGAGCAGGACGATGACAGTGCAGTCTGCCATTACTGAAGGAGTTTTTTGGTGTCCTCCAGCCATATTTTAGCGGCTGACCAACGGCTAAGGTCGTTGGGAGTCGCTTTTTTTGACTCTCTTGTTTTATCATAGCCTCAATAAATCTATTGCTGAGCTCGCTATGTCATATTCTGCTTAATTAGTTGGTGCATCATATCGATATGAGCGTGGCTGTCATTTAGGCAGGGGATGTAATCATAAGACTCGCCTCCGGCATTCATAAAGTAGTCCCTATTCTCAACCTCTATCTCTTCAATTGTTTCTAGGCAATCTGAGGAAAAACCAGGGCAGATAATCGCGACGCGTTTCACGCCTTGCTCAGCTAACGTTTTTAACGTGACATCTGTATAGGGTTGCAGCCATGTAGCCTTACCGAGACGAGATTGGAAACTGCTAATGACACGTTCTTTGTCTAGCCCGAGTGCCTCAATGACTAAGCGAGTAGTTTGTATACAAAAACAATAATAAGGATCACCTTGTTCTAGGTAGCGTTGTGGCGTGCCATGGTATGAAAATACTAACCGTTCGGGCATGCCGGACTGCGAGATATAGTGTGTTATCGACTGGCTAATAGCGGCTACATATTCAGACGTTTGATGATAACCGTTAATAAAGCGAATAGAAGGGACCCAGCGATAGCTTTGTAGTTCTTTGGCAATGGCGTCAAAAGTAGAGCCTGTTGTCGCTGCACAGTATTGTGGATACAGAGGTAGGACTGTTATATCACGGACATTTTGTTCAGTAAGTGACTTGAGCGCACTTTTAATAGAGGGGTTCCCATAGCGCATACCTACCACTACCGGTAATTGTCCTTCGCCATAATGGGTATCTAGCTGTTGCTGCAGTGCCGCTCCTTGGCGCTTAGTGATCGCTAATAAGGGAGAGCCTTCGTCTGTCCAAACGGATGCATATAATTTAGCTGAGCTTTTGGAGCGAAAGGGTAAGATAAATAGGTGCAAAATCATTAGCCATAGCAAGCGAGGGATCTCCACCACTCGATGATCGCTTAAAAACTCTTTAAGGTAGCGCCGCAGTGCACTTGGTTTAGGGGCATCGGGTGTGCCGAGATTAACCAGTAATATCCCTTTTTTAGGCTTAGGGCCTTTATGCTCATACTCTGTCTGGCCTTGAAAGCTCATGTGATTCTCTTCGCGAAGTTGGATAGTGATGATAAATAGTGAATAACTCCATGTTATCCACATGTGTTAGCTTTTCAGATACCGCGCAAACAAAGCTTGCACGTTGACAGAGGCATTTAATCTTGTCGCCATCAAATATAAACCGGCCATTTTACGATGTAAAAACAGCACATCCGGCGGCGGTGTATGCCAGGCATCTGGGTCGCTACTAACGCTTAAGCCGCGTGCTTGAATCCGTTTGGCCAGATCCGATTGCCCAAATGCATAGTCGCCGTTATAACGCAGTGGTTCTGCTGCCATCATAAAGATATCTAGTACCACTTCCCGGTTAGCTGCTTTCATACCGTTCTGGAAAAAACCTAAGTGCTGTAATGCGGCATCTAACGCTTCTTTATCTTCAGTAACGGCTGCACTCATCGCATCTTGGTACTTAGTGACGAAGTCTGGATTAAAGGCTCTCACGGCTCCAAAATCTAATAACACCAGTTTATGAGTGTCGGCCTGATAGAGGTAGTTCGCCAGATTTGGATCGGTCTGTACGCATTTAAAGTCAAATAATTCTGAAAAGAATAGGCTAAATATCAACGACATAATATCCGTTCGCTTTTCAGCGGACATTGAGCGCAGGGTATCCAGTGAATCACCTGCCACATAGCCCATCGTTAATATTTCAGGGGTAGACAGGTCTGCATGGTAAGCCGGTATCACTAAATCTGTTTTGCGCTCAAAGGCTTGTAAATGCAGTCGATAAGCATCTAGATGAGCGCCTTCCATCAGGTAATCTGCTTCTTGTTTTAATTGTTGGCGCGCTTCATCGAGTAACGGTTGTAGATCCAGTGACTTAGGAATAAGCCCCGTCATACGTAATAAGCTGTAAACGTTATCAATATCGCTGTCGATACTTTGGCGGACACCTGGGTACTGTACCTTGATGGCCAAATGACGGCCTTGCGTGCAGGTGGCTTCATGAACTTGGCCTATAGAGGCGGCAGCCAATGGTTCAAATGAGAAACGACTAAAGCGCTCATTCCAATCTTCACCCCAATGCCTTTCCAGTACCATTACCAGTTGCGACATAGGCATAGTTACCGCATCTGAGCGTAACCGTTCCAGTATGGATGATAGTTCATCAGGTAGTAAATTCCCTGAATCCATAGAGAGTAGTTGCCCCATTTTCATGGCTGCACCGCGCATGCTTGATAGCTTGTCGGCTACCTGATGAAGGTTGTTCGGTGTTAGTAACAGATCAGATATAATGGGCTTTTTGCCTTGCGCCAAATGCTTGCTGCCTTCTAACACGACATTACCGGCAATGCGCCCAGCTAATGACCCCATACGTGCCAGACGTGACATTCTTGATTGAGGTACCGGCGCACTCTTTCGGTTTTTGGGGTTATTCATAAGTGGCTACATTGGGTAAATGTTGCTCTATCATATTAATCACAACCTTATCATTCGGTTTGGTATGGCTCTTAAAGCTGGCAAGTATTTTTCCATCGGAACTAATCAAATATTTATGAAAGTTCCAACCCGGGTATTCACCAGATATTTTTGCTAGCCGTTTAAAAAAAGGAGACAGGTTTTCACCTCCCTTTTTCACGTGTACTTTTTCGAACATGGGAAAATTGACACCATAGGTTAGCTGGCAAAAATCTTTTATCTGCTTTTCTGTTCCAGGTTCTTGCCCAGCAAAATCATTTGAAGGAAAACCCAGCACAACGAACCCCTGCTCCTTGTAACGCGTATAGAGTGATTCCAGGCCATCATACTGAGGTGTAAAAGCGCATTTGCTCGCGGTATTTACGACCATAATTAATTTGTTGCCATAGGTCTCACACAAATTTAACTGTTGCTCATTACCGAGTAATGAAAAGCTATAGTTAAGTACTTGCATTGATTCATCTGCGCAACTGGTTCTTTTGGGGTTGGCTTCACTGTTAGCGGTGCTGTGGGGAGATAGGATTAACATGGCTAGTAAGAGCACTGCAGCTAAAGGCAGAGAATATTTCATGTAACCTCCGATCATATTGTTGAATCTTGGAGCAGTTATACGCACGTTATTGCAAATTAGATCGAAAAACTGTGTTTTTCATACCTAATTTAAGAAGAGAGGCTTATTTCTGTATTCAAGAGGTGTCTAGATCTTGAGATTTAGGGGCAGCAGAGTTACTGCCTTTGCTTAGAGACCTAGTAAACGTCGGGCATGGCTAGGTGTCTTATGATAATATTTTTTGTAAGAGCGGGAGAAACTAGAGGCGTCTGCAAAACCTAGTTCGGCTGCTAATATTGCTAACGTTATCTTGCTGTTAGTCAGTAGGAAATTTGCTCGCTGCATTCGCCGGCTCATAAGATATTGCTGTGGTGTCATACCAAGCTGACTCTGACAGAGGCAGTAAAAGTGACTCTCGCTTACGTAAAGTGCATTGGCTAATTCCGAATTGCTCGGAGGGTTGGAAAGCCGTTGGTCAATAAAGTCGTTGAGTCGGGCGATATCGAGCCGGTTGTGAGTTAAGGATAGAGTTAAGTTAGGAGCGGACATCTGACATAGCTGAGTCATGAACAGGGAGACGAGCTGACAGTTTAATTGAGGGTTTAGTTGATCCTTTGTGCTGAGTAATTGTTTTGCGGCAAAGTCTAGCAAGGGCAGTATCTCAGAGTTTAATGAGACAAACTCAGGTTGCTGAAACAAGGTGTCTTTGAATGAAGTATTACAGGCTTGTTCTAGTGCTTGAATATATGGATCAGACAAAGCCAAGTCGATAACTAATAATTCACAGTCATCATTTAAACCGCTGAACAGGTGAGCCGTATGCTCTGGAATTATTGCCACAGTGCCGTTCGAGAGTTGGCCTGATTCTTTATGAAACTCGCATTCCATTTGGCCACGCCAACCAAATAGTATCTGAGAATATTCATGACAGTGCTCACCGCTTTGACGCGCAATCAAGTTACGACGTGCTTTGCTAGTTACCACTGCAGCAGCCCGAAAAAAATTTTAGGGGCAATTCAAGAGTTTGAGTCAAAAGCATCATAGTTTGAGTCAATTATATCAATTTGCTAATCGTTATCATTGCTTAAAGACTAACAATAAGAGATTCCTTCATGCAACTTAACGCGACTCAAATTCAAAATGCACTTCCCTGGGATGCGCTGATTCTCGCATTGAATGATATCTTCGTTCGTGAGGTTTGCTCGCCGGTTCGCCATCATCATACGATTAATGTCCCTCAGGAGCCGGATGCAACGTTACTGTTGATGCCAGCATGGCTAGAAGGGGAGTTCCTTGGTGTTAAGCAGGTTAATGTATTTCCTGGTAATAATGCTCGTAATATCCCGGGTCTAAGTAGTTATTATATGCTGAGTTGCGGAAAGACCGGGCGGCCTTTGGCACAATTGGATGGTAATGAGCTTACCGCTCGTCGCACTGCCGCGGCTTCAGCACTGGCTTCGAGTTTCCTCTCACATGAAGATGCGAGCGAGATGCTGATGGTTGGGAGCGGCCGAATGGCCCGCCGATTGATTCCTGCGCATATGAGTGTGCGTTCCGTTAAAACTGTTCGGGTGTGGGATCGCAATGAGGAGGCCGCGCAAGCGCTGGTTGCAGAACTTCAGGCGGCAGATATAAATGCCGAAGTCTGTGCTAAAGATCGGCTGGAAGAAGTGGCTAGAAAATCCGATATTATTAGTTGCGCCACGATGGCAACTACACCTTTAGTTTTGGGGGACTGGCTAAAGCCGGGAGCGCATCTTGACTTGGTGGGAAGTTTTACCCCCTCAATGCGAGAGACTGATAATACTGCTATGCAGCGCAGTGCTGTATTTGTGGATACTCGAGCCGGAGCGTTAAGTGAAACCGGCGATCTAATTATCCCTATCCGGGAAGGCGTGATGACTGAAAGCAGCATTATTGCTGAGTTTTCAGAACTGTGTAGCGGTCAGCATCTCGGTCGAGCAGGTTTAGATGATGCCAGTAACGCTGTGACTATTTTTAAATCCGTTGGTGATTCAAGGGAAGATCTCGCCGCAGCCATTCTTGCTTACCAGCGATTAGTTTAGGTTTATTGTGACCTAACTTTGGGTCTTACTTCCGGTAAGGCTCTTTTTTACTCTTAATAATAAAATAATTGAGACGCATGACGTCTGATGGCATTTTTTATGAAACAAGGTGGCTTTAGCACGATAGCAGATGACTCATCTAAAGCTGTTGCGGTTGTAGGAGCTGGAGTTGTTGGTCTTTGTGCGGCGCTTGAGGCGCAGCGAAAAGGCTATCAAGTAACACTGATTGATAGAGATGAAGCAGGGCTGGGCGCCTCTTTTGGTAATGCCGGATATTTGGCTACGGAATTGATTGACCCATTGTCCACACCCAAAACACTCTTTTCAAGCTTTGCTATGTGGCTTAACCCTTACGGGCCCTTGTCTTTACCGCTAGGTTATTTGCACCGTATATTACCTTGGTTATTTCGTTTTATTTGTGCTGCTGCTCCCAAGACGACTAAAAAAGGGCGCTTGGCACTTAAGCAGCTAAACGTGGCATCGGTCCCGGCTTGGCGACGCTGCTTGGAAGATATCGGCGCACAAGAGCAGTTGGTTCAATCGGGGTATCTGCTGGTCTGGGAATCAGCAGGTAAGCTTGAAGAGGCCAAAAAACATGCCGCCTATATGCAAGACAATGGCATTAAAACTGAATTAGTGCAGGGTGAGCGCTTAGCATATCTGGAACCAGAATTGGCTGAAAACCTCAGTCATGCTCTGTATTTTCCTGAAGCCTGTCGTGTTAAAGAGCCTTACGAGCTCTGTAAAATTCTTTTATCTGCCTTTCAGGCACGCGGTGGAACATTCTTACAGCAAAGTGTTACTTTCTTACAGTCCGAAGGCAAAGGCGTATTGGTGCAAACTGAGAAGAGCTCATTAAAGTTCGATAACACTATTATTTGTGCCGGTGCATGGAGTAAACAGCTGCTAAGGGAGGTGGGTCTAGACGTACCGCTGGAAGCAGAGAGGGGATATCATCTCTCCATCGATGCAGAACATATTAAGCTCAATCATCCAATAGGGTCTGCAGAACGTCGTTTTGTTATGACTCCGCTAGATTCCGGCCTACGTGTGGTTGGCATTACTGAATTAGGGGGCTTAAAGTTAAAGCCTTTTAAGCAGCGTTTTGATTCGCTCCAACATCATAGTGGTCAGTTATTATCGCAGCTAAATAATCCAACTTTAGAGGTCAGTAAGTGGATGGGACACAGGCCCACGCTGCCTGACTCGCTTCCTGTGATTGATAGGCATCCCAAACACTCTCAGTTACTATTTGCTTTTGGAAATCAACATTTGGGGCTGACACAAGCGGCAATTAGTGCCGAGCTGGTAGTCGGGTTAATGTCAGGGGATTTGCCTACCATTAACTATGAGCCATTTCGCGTGGACCGGTTCTAGACAAATGCAGAGAATCGCAGTGAAATCATGGAGTAATCATAAGGAAGACTAATGGCAATTGTTTTGCATAACTACAACATTGTACGTGTGATTGATGACGGTAAAATTGTTAATTGTACCGTGATTAAAATGTGCCTTGACTATGCATTAATCAAATACAAAGGGTCTAAATATAAAGTCCCCTATGGTTTGATTGATAAGGTTATTGGCCATGAGCTTTTACTGCACGCAGAGTAGAAGGTTCTTCGCTATGATCGTTATTACCTTCCATGGCATGTGAGTATTTCTATCACTGATGAGAAGTTCTTAACCTGATATCAATATATACCTGTTGTTTAAAATAGACATTCAATTAAAAATGTAAGCGCTTGCAAAAAAGTATTAACTTATGTTCTCCTGTTTGTTGTGGGCTCAGTTGTATGTTCGGTCTTTGAGCAAAATAACGGTTCTGCATAACGATCAAACTATACTCTTAGGGAGCATATGATGTCAGAATCTTTGTTACATCGAGCGGCCTGCATAGAAGATATGAAAATCTTGACACGTAGGCGTATTCCTCGATTTGCTTTTGAGTATCTGGCAGGGGGCTGTAATGCAGAAAACACGCTGAGACAAAACCGTCAGGCTTTGGATCAGGTGTACCTGCACCCCAGCTACTTATCAACATCTGCAGGGGCTGACCTGAGCACAGAGGTTTTTGGTCAGCAGTATGCGGCGCCTTTTGGTGTGGCACCTCTGGGTTTGAGTGGGCTGATTTGGCCGAAGGCATCGGAGTTCCAAGCAAGTGCTGCGCGTACAGCAAATATCCCTTATGTCCTCAGTACTTTAGCTAGTACTTCGATAGAGCGAGCTGCTGAGTGTGCGGGAGATAATTTCTGGTTTCAGTTGTATCCACCTTCAGACTTAGAGATTCGAGCTGATTTGATGCGTCGTGCTGAAGCCGCTGGGTGTCGTCATCTGGTGGTCACCATTGACGTGCCAGCCGCAGGGAGGCGCCCACGTGATATTCGCAATGGTCTAGCTGTGCCACCTAAAATCAGTGTGGACAGTATCGCTCAGACGATACTGCGGCCTTCTTGGGCGATGGCAACGGCCTTGCAGGGAATGCCGCAATTCGCATCGATGATGCCTTATATGAAAAACATGACGAACCTGCGTGATATCGCCCATTATATTCGTACAACCCTTAAGGATGTCGTGGATTTTCCGATGTTGCAGCAGATCCGCCATGCTTGGTCGGGAAAGTTAATAGTTAAAGGCATTTTGAGCGTTTCCGATGCTAAACTAGCACTGGCAGCAGGTGCTGATGGCCTAATAGTATCTAATCATGGTGGCAGACAACTGGATGCCGCGTATCCTTCTATTTCAGCACTGAAAGAGATTGTTGCTGCGGTTGGTGACCGTACCGTGGTGATGGTTGATAGTGGAGTAGAGTCCGGCCCTGATATTGCACGATTCCTGGCTCAAGGGGCGCAGATGGTGTTTGCCGGTCGGGCCTTTATGTATGGCGTGGGTGCTTTTGGTGAGCCAGGAGCTGCGCATACTATTGAATTGTTGCGTAATGAGCTGCTCCAGGTAATGGAGCAGCTGCGATGTCCAACACCATATCAGTTGCCTCACTACCTGCTCTGAACTCTGTTATGTTGAGTGGACTGTGTTGGTGGTTTCTCGCACCTTTAAGTCTGCCGGTAATTGAACCCGAGTAATGTCACGGTTGCCAGTTTGGATGCAGTTTAATAAGTAGGTTGCGGCAAGTGTACCCATACGGCGCGCCGGTACATCAATGGTCGTCAGGCTAGGGGATAATGCTGCGATTATCTCAAGGTTATCAAAACCTGTGACAGCAAGTGCTTTAGGCACAGGTATTTCCAGTTGTCGCAAAGCGGACAGGGCGCCCAGTGCGAGTATATCGTTACCACAGATAACCGCGCTGAAGTGGTGACCAGCGGTGATGAGCTCGGTGAGTGCAAGGCTTGACTGCTCCGCACTATAGCGGCATTCGCGAACTAGTTCAGGCTTAAGTTCTAGGCCTTTTTCTTGGAGGTATTGCCTAACACCTTCGATGCGCTCCCTGGCTCGATCATTGTCGATCTGGATACCAGATATGACGGCAATATCTCTGTGCCCCATATTAACAAGGTGCTCAGCAATCTTGCGCCCAGCGGCTGCATTATCAAAGCCGATACAACTATGTAAAGACTGGTTGTTGTAAGTCCACAGATTGACCACCGGAACTTGGTGGCGATCGAGCATTTCGTATACTTCGGGGTGGTGTTCTTCACCGATCAGTACCATGCCGTCAATACCCCGGGTGATAAGGCTCCGCACTTCATGGAGTTCTTCATCAAGGGAATAATTGCTGCTGGCTAAAAGTAACGTAAAGTTAGCCTCTGATAAGCCCCGTTGCAGGTAGTGTATACCGTTAGCAAAGATGCCATTATCGATGGTAGGTATGACTGCACCTATCGTATGAGAGCGGCGCGAGGCGAGTGCTCGGGCTGCTCCATGAGGAGCATACCCGAGGCGATTTATAGCCTCATTGACCTTATCGCGTAATGTTTCTTTGACTTGCGCGGGTTGGTTTATACAGCGAGACACTGTTGCCGTCGAAACTCCGGCAGCCGTTGCAACGTCTTGTAATGTTGGTTTTGAACTACGCATATTTCTCCCTTTTTACAATCTGCATGATAGCAAAATTTCACACAAGTCCAGATAGTTATTTGCAATCAGGGTTGACAGTACAATCATTTAAAGTTTAATTTGTAAGCGCTTACAAATATTGTCTTCAGGGTATTCCAATGTTTACAGAAAGACTAATAAAACATGCTTATCGAATTGCTATTGTGCTGTTTTTGGTTTTTTTCACGAATGTAGTGGTGGGAAAAATATCGATGTGGCTGTTCGATCTTCAGCTACCTCTGGGGTTCAGTGGAGTGGTTGAGTTCTTGGTTCTGTGTGTTGCATGTATCTTTTTTGTGGTCGGAATACTTCGAAGTGAAAGCCTGAACCAAAAATAACTAGATCAATCAGGAGCAACCCATGAGCAAAGCAAATCAACCTGTCTGTCCGGAGCGTCGTCGCTTTATGGCGCTGACCAGTAAATTTGGTTTTACCGCAGTCACACTTGCTGCTGCATCAGGACTTATGATGTCAGACCAAGCCGTTGCAGCGATATCCAAAGAGGAAAAAGAACGCGAGGCGAAAGCAAAATATAAGATGGTGATTGCCACCGCTTATGTTCTGGGTTCATCGCGTAGCTATCCGATTATGCAGCTGGATTTTAAAGAAAATATCCAGAACTTAACGAACCGTGAGGTTTATGTGAAGCTAGCACCAGGTGGCCAATTAGGCGCAGGTGGCGCACTGGCTCAAAAAGTACAGCAGGGCACTATTCAGGCTGCTCAGCACTCGCTTTCAAATTTTGCTGCATTTGCACCGGTAGTTGATCTGATCAACATCCCTTACTGGTGTGGTGAAAACCAAAAATTCACTAACCTTGTGAGTTCTGATGCATGGCGTCGTGAGGTAAACCCGAAAGTAGAAGAAAGAGGTTTCCTACCGTTATGGTATGTCAACATAGATCCTCGTGTTGTTGCATTACGGCATGGAATTGATGGGCCTATCAAGACACCTGATCAAATGTCCGGAATTAAGTTTCGAGTACCGGGTTCGAAGATCTTGCAGCAGTTCTATCGCTTGTTAGGTGCTAACCCAACACCCGTGGCCTGGGGTGAAACACCTTCTGCTATTAAGCAAGGTGTTGCCGATGCGCTGGATCCTTCCGTTGAAGCGCTGAATGTTTTTGGCTTTCGTGATGTTATCTCCCATGTTTCCTTTATTCGTTCGGTTCCCGATGCCCAAGTCTATTCCTGCAACCTAGCCTGGTTTAAATCGTTACCTGCCAAAATTCAAGATGGCATTATGTTTGCCGCTGAAGTGACGGCGCAGCAGAACTTGGCGAAAGTGCCTGCAGCACGAGGGTTTGCAATGGCTGAATTAGCAACTGCCGGAGTTAAGTTCTACTCACCAACAACGGGTGAATTGCAACAATGGAAAGATGCTGCCGGACACCAGTTACCTGTGTGGGACGACACTAAAATTGAACTGGCTGGATCTCTGGATATATTTGATAGCTTACATGATGCAGCTAATACCCAAGGACGTCATTTCGTACATGATATTTAAGTTGATCTGCTAGAGCGAAGGCACTGAGCACCTATGCCCTGTGCCTAGTTTTCTGTAGCCGTAGTAGCGCTACTGTTCAATTTAGAGGTGTATGTTTTGAATACAGACAAGATAACAATCTGGCAAAAGCTGGATGAAAATGCTGAACGGTGGTTGCTGTTAGTTTTTTACGTCGTGATTGTTGTAACCGTCGGAGTGGAAGTAATACGCCGCTTCACGCTTTCTTATTCGTCAATTTGGGGAGAAGAGGTTGCTCGTTACGCCTTTATTTATCTCGCTTGGATTGGTGCCGCATCGGCTGTGAAAGATCGTGCTCATATTCGTATTGATGTGATTTTGAATTTTCTGCCTCGCAACGGCAAGTTACTCGTTTATATCTTAGGTGACGTGGTGATGATCGGCGTTTCGGGACTCGCTTTTTCATATTCGGTTGAAACGCTTTTGGTCTCTATTAAGTTTGGCTCGGTTACTCATGGTTTGGGCATTAGTCAGGCTTGGTTTATCGCTGCAGTTCCATTGGGCTTTTCTTTGATGCTATTTCGCCTGTGGCAGTCCTTGAGTCGTGATATTCGCGCACTCAGAAATGATTCGCCGATCTACACCGGAAAACGGTTGTTCGATTAGACAGGAAACCTTCCTATGTATAATTATTTGAATCCTGAAGTCACCCTAGATTGGGGGTGGGAGTTAGGTGGACCGTTATTGATTGGCGTGATTATGTTTGCGTTAGGTGTACCGGTTTGGGCTGTATTGGGCGTAATTTCCGTGTTGATTCTAGAACTTAGCGGAGCTTTGCCACTGTCGCTACTGGGTGAAGCATTATTTGATGGTATTGATGCTTTTGCTTTGATTGCCATACCTTTATTTATTCTTACCGGCGATGTGTTGGTGCGTACCGGGCTGTCGCGTAAGTTGCTGGATATAGCTGAAGCGCTGACGGGCGGAGCAAAATCAGGTTTTGGTACTGCAACGGTATTGGTCTGTGGTTTTTTTGCCTGTATCTCCGGTTCCGATGCTGCTGGTGCTGCTGGGGTTGGTCGTATGACCATTGATCGTCTGGTTGAGCAAGGCTACCCCAGACCATACGCTTGTGCACTGGTTGCTGCTGGAGCTTGTACTGGCATCCTGATTCCTCCGTCTATTGCCTACATTATCATTGGGTTGGTGTTGGGCATCTCCGCATCGACGCTGTTCTTGGCGGCCTTGGTGCCGGGCCTGTTGGTGATGGGCTGTATTATGGTGTGCAACATCATTCTTAATCTGACTCATGGTTTTGAGAACGCAGGAGGAGGCTTTTCTTTACGCCGCATCATTACTGCAATCTATGTGGGACGATATGCCCTGATTGTGCCGGTCATTATTTTAGGAGGTATCTACAGCGGTGTATTTACCCCAACTGAAGCGGCTGCCATTGCGGTCATCACAACGATCATTATCGGGTTGTGGCAAAAAACTATTAGCTTAAGTGAGTTCCCGGCCATGCTGGCCAGCTCCGCTAAAGTTAATGGAGTCATCCTGCCGATTATTGCGTTCTCTTTGCCGTTAGCTCAAGCGTTGGCTGCACTCGAGGTGCCGCAAGGGTTTGTATATATGGTGACGGATATCACTGATGATCCGACCATGATTATTTTACTGATGATCAGCATTCTTATCTTGGCGGGCTGTGTGATGGAAACTACACCAAATATCGTCATCCTTGCGCCGATTATGCTGCCCTTAGCACAAGAGATCGGTATGGCCGATATTCAGTTTTGCATCATGATGATCACCGCTCTTGGGGTGGGTTTTATTACCCCACCGTTGGGGCTCAATCTGTTTGTTGTTTCAGGCCTGACTGGCACGCCAATTTTAGGTATTGCACGCAATGCTGTGCCTTTCGTGCTGGCAATGCTCAGTGTTGTGCTGCTACTGGCATTTGTTCCTGAACTCTCTTTGTGGGCCCTGCCCAGCTATAGCTACTAGTTAGCCACTTTTTATGTCAATCAAGGAAAATAAAAATATGACAACTCAATATTTGAAAAAGGCACAAAAAAACGCTGCCACCGGCGAAGATAATACTCGCCACATCGTATCCTCGATGCTGTCTGAAATAGAAGCGGGTGGGGAAGATAAGTGCCGTGAATTTGCGCTAAAGCTGGATAGCTATGAGGGTAACATTGTTGTTACACCAGAAGAGATAGAAGCTGCCGGCAAATCTCTGTCGCAGCGAATGAAAGATGATATCCAGTTTGCTTATGATCGTGTGCACAACTTTGCGGTTAAGCAACGAGAATCATTGATCGACTTTGAAACCGAGCTTTCTCCAGGGCTATGGGCGGGGCAGCGCCAAATTCCTATGACGGCAGCCGGTTGCTATGTGCCTGGCGGGCGTTATTCCCATATTGCCTCGGCGGTAATGTCAGTGGCTACCGCCAAAGCGGCGGGTGTTGAACACGTTATTGCTTGTTCGCCACCCAAACCTGGTCAAGGTGTTAATCCTGCGATTATCTATACCGCCAATCTTGCGGGGGCGAATACTATTTTGGCATTGGGTGGAGTGCAGGGTATAGCGGCAATGGCGTTTGGTCTATTTACCGGAAAGCCAGCCGATATCTTAGTAGGGCCGGGAAACCGTTTTGTAGCTGAGGCTAAACGTATGCTGTATGGCCGTGTTGGTATTGATCTATTCGCAGGCCCTACTGAAATTGCCATTATTGCTGATAAAACCGCTGATCCACATTTGGTGGTTACTGATCTTGTTGGTCAAGCTGAGCATGGCCCAGACTCTCCTGCTTGGTTGTTCACAACTGATAGGGCTTTGGCAGAAAAGGTTATTGAGATGATGCCTTCCTACATTGAAAAGTTACCAGAAACTGCACGCTTAGCTGCAACCAATGCTTGGGACGAATATGGTGAGGTTGTGTTGTGTGATACCGATGAAGAAGTTGCCACTATTAGCGATAAATATGCAGCGGAGCATCTTGAAGTTATGTGTGACAACTTGGACTGGTGGGTACCGCGTTTACGCAACTACGGTTCTTTATTCGTTGGAGAAGAGACTACCGTCGCGTTTGGGGATAAGTGTTCTGGTACTAACCATATTTTGCCAACCAAAGGTGCGGCACGTTATACCGGTGGTTTGTCAGCAGGTAAATTTATTAAAACAGTGACCACGCAACGTATGACTCCAGAAGCAAACCGTGATGTTGCTGCTGTCACTGCACGTATTTCACGCATGGAGGGGATGGAAGCGCATGCTCGCACGGGTGACGTTCGCTTGGAAAAATACTTCCCTAATGAAACCTTTGATTTAAAGGCAGTGGAATGAACTGCTTCGACCTAACCGGTAAGGTGGCGTTGATTACTGGTGCTTCATCGGGGATAGGCGCTCAGCAAGCACGTGCATTAACCGCTGCCGGGGCTAGTGTTGTGCTATTGGGAAGACGCCAAAACCGGCTAGATGAGTTGCAACTGCAGCTACAGGCTAGTGGAGCGCATGCCACAACGCTAGCCGCTGATCTGGGAGATTTAGCACAGCTAGATGATATTGTTAGCCGCTGTATGGAGCCGTGGCAACGCATTGATATTCTGTGCAATACAGCAGGGGTGAACTTGCGTCAGCATGCTGATGAGGTGACACCCGAGAGCTGGGATCAGACGTTGGACTTAAATCTAAAAATTCCGTTTTTTCTAGCACAAAAACTCATACCTCAAATGGCCTTACGAGGATGGGGCAAGATCATCAATGTCGCATCCTTGCAGTCGGAACGGGCTTTTGCCAATGGGATTGCATACGGAGCCTCTAAAGGCGGAATTTTACAGCTGACTCGAGCGATGGCTCAAGCGTGGTCTTCCAAAGGTATTAGCTGTAATGCAATAGCGCCAGGTTTTTTTCCGACGGAGCTGACCGAGCCTGTGTTTGCTCAGGGCGATCTAAGTCAGCAGTTGGCTGATCAGACGGCTATCGGTCGTAATGGCCAGTTGTCTGATTTGGACGGACTGTGTGTTTTCTTAGCGAGTCATGGTTCAGATTACATTACTGGGCAGACCATCTATATCGATGGCGGTTTTACCGCAAAGTGAGGTACCAAATGAGCAGTAAATCAATGAATGCACTGGTCTATACCGATACGCAGGAGGTTACCTATCGCCGAGAGCCGCTGCCACAGCCACGCGAAGGTGATGTGCGGGTAGACATTACAGCAACGGCGATATGTGGGTCCGACATGCATGCTTACCATGGAAAGGATGCGCGTAGAGTACCGCCATTGATTCTGGGGCATGAGGTGAGCGGTATTGTGTTGGATGGTCGTTATGCGGGGCAACGCATGGTCATTAATCCGTTGATGACCTGTGGAGAATGTGAAGACTGTGTTGGTGGGCGCAGTAATCTGTGCCGCCACCGCGAACTCATTGGTATGTACCTGCCCGGCGCTTTTGCTGAGCAGGTAGCCATTGCAGAGCGAAATTTATTACCCATTCCTGCTGATATGAATCCTATTCACGCTTCCTTGGCCGAACCCACCGCGACAGGATTACATGCGGTGGCACTGGTGGAGAGGGTTTTACCACGGCCATTATCAGAAGCACATTGTTTAGTTATCGGCGGCGGTGCTATCGGGTTGCTCACGGCGCTCATCTTAAAAGCCAAAGGCTGTGTGTCGGTTGATCTGGCAGAAACTAACGCGTTGCGACGCAGCAGTATTGAGCAGCAGGATTGTGCTAATTGCTTTAACCCGCTAGAGGAGGCGTTACCGTCCCCTAATGGTTATGACGTGGTGTTTGATTGTGTAGGTTGCGGCGCTACAAGGCGAAGCGCTAGTGAAGCGGTACGCCCAGGCGGGATTATTTCTCATGTAGGTCTACAGGATGATGCAGAGGGGCTGGATACACGCAAGCTGACTCTGCAGGAAGTTATTTTTCTGGGTAACTACTGCTATACACGTGCTGATATGCAGGCATCGATCGATATGCTCTATCGCGGCCAGTTAGGGGACTTGTCTTGGATTGACGTTCGACCTTTATCAACAGGCGCTCAGGCCTTTACAGATCTACATAACGGTAAGGTAGCCGCCGCAAAAATAGTGCTGCAACCGGACACCCTACTGTGATCGGTTAGTCTTTTAAAAATCACTATAGGTACTTATTTATGCTTGTCGCTAAGGGCGACTGAGCAGGGTGAACTGTGATCTTAAGTAAGTGCCTACAAGTATATAAATATAATAATCAGAGGATGGTAAAACCATGAATAATAGCGAAATGATCTGGCATGCGTTGTCACAAAACCAGGTAGATAAAATTGCCTTTAACCCCTGTAATAAGCTCAATTTGGTGATGAAGTACGTGCCAAAAGAGATGGAAGTATGGGATATCACCAAGGAGTCTGCTGGCTTGGCCTTGTGCTTTGGGCGCAGCTTGGGTGGCAAACGTTCGGCTATGTTTATTCAAAATACCGGTATAGGTAACTTGATTACTGAGCTATATACGATGCAAAAGTTGTATCAGGAAGGCTTACCGATTTTTGCTTCTTTTCGAGGTTACTTCCAAGAACCGATCGAAGCTCAGATTATTTATGGCAGCAATATGGAGACCCTTCTAACAGCGATCGATGTTGAGTACCGAATTCTGGAAAGAACTGAAGACCTAGTTGATCTTGAAAAAGATGTAGCTAACTGCTTTGCTGAGAAAAAGGTCAAGGTGTATCTGTTATCTCCTGAACTGTGGGAAGAGAAAGTGGATGACTATCACGTGTTTGGTCAGCCTCGTTTCACTCCTGTCCGTGTGAGTACCGAAGCGTATGAAGGTAACCCTAGCCAGACTCGTGCTGAAGCCATTAAGGTGATTATGGATAACGTCAGTGCTGAGGATGTGGTCATGTCACAAATTGGCTTCCCTTCCAAAGAGGTATACAACGCGAACGATCGTGCTGAAAACTTTTACATGTTAGGGGCGCTGGGTTCTGCTACCGAGGTCGGCATTGGTCTGGCAGATACCATTCAGGGGCGTCATGTATACATCGTGGATGGTGATGGTTCATTCTTCTTTAACCCTAACCAGTTGGTCGACCTAGCGGCCTTAAAGCCGAAGAACTTAACTGTAATTTGCCTTGATAATGGTAGTTACGGCTCGACCGGTAATCAGCCAACGCTTAGCTCTAGCGGCATGAACCTGAGCTCTTGGGTGCAGACCATGGGCGTTGAGAGTTCGGTTATTACTGACCAGCCCGGCACTTTTTCTGAACTTATTAAAGAGCAGCCAACATTCATTCACTACCTGATCAAAGCCGGCAATGAAAAGTCGGGCGAAGAAATACCCCTCAAAGCGGTGCAAATAAAACAACGCTTTATGAGCGCTATCATTTGAGCCTCTGCGGCCCCATCAGATAATGATGAACAGTAAGGACAGAGAAGAGGCTTAGGCCTCTTCTCTATTTTTAGCACGTTTGTTTTGTGAGGGGAGAGGATACTTTCGGTAAGTGATTTGTTATAGCGAATACCATTTATTTGGGCTTTTCCTCATGAACAAGCATTTCCATGTATTTTGTAAATCGTCTTTGTCTGGTTTCGGGCTTCTTTGCACTGGTTAATCCGTAAGCGATAACATAACGACTCGATTTATTAAGTGTTTCAAAAAACTGTTTTACGCTCGGCTGACTTTCCAGTGCCGCTAAGAAATCTTCGGGCACTTCCATCTCGCTGACCACATAGGCGTTTTCCCAACGACCGTCAGCTTTTGCTGCTCGAACATGCACAAGGCCAGACTCCTTCATTCTATCTTCGCTTATCAAACGTTCCACATGCTCGGTGTTCCTCTTAGACCAGTTGCTTCGTGCTGTTCTGGGAGTTATGCGCTGAAGGTAGGCTTGATCATCTAGTGACTTTTTCACACCGTCAATCCAACCCCAGCATAAAATCTCTATCACTACATCATTCCAGGTAACGCTTTGAATCCCAGAATTTTTCTTAAATATCTGTACCCACAACTCACTTTCGGTTGCGTGGTTCACCTGAAGCCACTCGTCGAGAGCTTGCGGTGTTGCAAATGTCATGATTCTTAACGGATCTGCTTCAGGCATCTAATTAGATTCTCTTTGGAATAGCGTTTAAAGTGTGGAATTCAGGGTGAGCAACGGTGAAGTGCCCTGAACGACACTTGCTAGACGATTACTATTAATTCTATTTTTTCTTTGACCCTGAAGCTCCTTGTAAACATAAAAATATCCCGGCAACTCATGCTTTCTTTCGGAAGCATTTCTGCACCAATAAAATATGCATAACTTAAGTACATCGAAAATAGTTCCAGAGCTAAAACTACTGCACGAATAAGCTTCTTATATTTCACACGAACCTAACATTTGTATATACGGAGGCTGCATATCCATCTGTCTGATTTACCTATATTTTTAACTCAGCGCCTGAAGCAATACAAGCATTTGTCCCGTTACAATTGATGTGAAAACAGGATAAATATCGCCAGCTCATAAATACACTGTCTATTTGAAGAAGAATTACTCGATAGTTATTCTAGATTTCAGAGTGCTATTTGATAGCTGTATTTTGTGCGCGGAGGTCGTGAGCGATATCTACTGAAAAGTTTTCATTTACAGGGAGTTTGTGAAGTTGCGCGTAGAGTGTGCGCCCAAAAGGCCAAGGGTATGCACAAGAAGAAATATACCAAACGCCAGATACAACAAAGCCCCACATTTGACTGTGAGGCTTGTGTACTTTGGTGCCCGGACGCGGAATCGAACCACGGACACGAGGATTTTCAATCCTCTGCTCTACCGACTGAGCTATCCGGGCATCTCAAAGAGGCGCGTATTAAACCCTTAATCAGCTTGCCTGTCAACACCTTACTTTAAATTATTTAGAAGGAGGGACGTAACCTTCTGCTTTTTCGTAATCTCCACCGTCCATGAACTTTTCCATCTCTTCTTGTAGGAACTTGCGCGTAGCAGGGTCCATTAAGCTCATGTGCTTTTCATTGATAATCATCGTTTGGTGTGCGGTCCAGTCTGCCCAAGCTTTTTGGGAGATTGTCTCGTAAATTTCTTGTCCTTTGGGGCCAGGGTAAGGTGGCTTTTCAAGACCTGCTAGTTCCTCTTTGTATTTACGGCACATAACAGTACGGCTCATCTAACTCTCCAAATCTATTTACTAATGCGGGTATATTTTTGTAGCAGCCGCTTAACCGGTGCGGCTAACCCGATGTTCTGTGGTTGTTGTATGTTATACCAGAGAGTGGAGTCGCCTTCCATGACACAGTCTGTAAGGTTATTACAGGGGATGCGTACTGGTGTGATATCCAAATGGAAGTGGCTGAAGGTATGCCGTACAGGTTCCAAAGGTTCAGCTTTATTGATATCAAGAGAGAGCCCTGTGATGCTATTGGCATCCCGAAGGTCTGCAACTTCGGGTAAGCTCCAAAGCCCGCCCCATAAACCTGTTGGAGGGCGTTGCTGAAGCAGTGTTTGCTGCTGCTCGTCTTGCAGCAACAGCATAATAGTCTGTTTAACAGGGATCTTTTTTTTAGGCTTAGGGTGTGGGAACTCGCTGCTGCGGCCTAACTTAAGCGCTGTGCAGTGGCTTTGAAGTGGGCAGCTAGGACAGCTTGGCTTGCTTCGAGTGCACAGCGTTGCTCCCAGATCCATCATGGCTTGTGTGTATTCACCCACTCGCTTGTGAGGTGTGTTGCGCTCAGCATACTCCCAGAGTGTCTTTTGGTTGGCGGTAGAGCCGGTCCAGCCTTCTAACGCGTAGAAACGTGCCAGCACGCGTTTCACATTGCCGTCGAGTATAGCGGCGCGCTTACCCGTGGATATAGATAAGACGGCCCCCGCCGTGGAGCGGCCTATACCCGGCAGTTGTTCTAACGCCTCAACGGTTTGTGGAAACTCGCCATAGTAGTCTGTTGTAACGATTTGCGCCGTTTTGTGTAAGTTACGTGCACGAGCGTAATAGCCAAGCCCTGTCCATAGATGAAGTACTTCATCCTGCTCGGCGCTAGCGAGACTCTGAACATCCGGAAAGCGTTCAATAAATCGCTCAAAATAAGGAATGACAGTCGTTACTTGAGTCTGTTGTAGCATTATCTCAGAGACCCAGGTGAAGTATGCCGTTTTGTCTTGTTGCCAAGGTAGGTTGTGCCGGCCGTGCTGGTCGAACCAGTCCAGCACGGCAGTATTAAATTGCTGTGGAGTCATGTTTATTTAAAAAGCCCTTTTAATAACCCTTTTACTGCATCGTCGCCACCAAGTTTGTCTTTTAATTTATCTTGGACCTTAGTGCTCAGTTCATCTTTAATTTTGCTTGTGATAGCTTTTTTAAGGATGTTACGAATTGCTTTAGCGTCAGGCTTGCATAGCTGAGTGGGTTCAAGATCGAAGGAGCCTTTGCAACGCATAGGCCACTCGACACCCTCAAGGCGGTTGTTGACGGGGCATGTTTTCTTGAAGAGGTTCTCTTCTATGATGAGTGCTAATTGGTAGTCGATAAGTGCTTTGGGTAAATTAACGGCACCTTTGCCTTTGATGTTCATAGCATCAAGTCTTACGCCTAAATCTTTGTTGCTGATGACACCTTTTTTGATGTTGAAGTTGCCGCCCATTTTTGCAAACGGAGTTGATTGATCAACCGTTTTTGCAGGTTTCACAGAGCCCGCAGCAGAAAGGTTATTGATGGTCTGACAAAGTTCTTGTGCTACGTTAATCCCTTTTACTACACCGTTTAGAACCGTGATGTTAGCTGTACCGTTCATGCTGTTCACAATGCTGTGGACCGACTGGCCGTATGAGGTCACATTCGCTTTTGTGCTGAGTGTTCCTGTTAATTGAGCCTCACCTGCAAGATCTGTTAGAAGATCGCCTATCTGCAATCCACTGACTGATTTTTTGGTGGTGATTTTTAGTGGTTTTTTGCGAGCATCTAACGTCACACTATTACGAATTATCCCGCCATACATATCTACATTGATACGTTTAGCTTTAACAATACCGTTGTTGGCGTCTACGGCTAGGTCGATGTTGCTCATTTTGAATTTCTGGTAGGTGGCAGACTTCAAAGAGATAGCCGCATCTAAGTTCAGGCTTTGTAGCGGCTCAATCGGTATGATTTCTTCTTTTGAGTAGCGCTCCCCTGTTGCGCTAGAAGAGCTGTTAGCCACTTTTTCTGTCGTAGCCGTTTGTTCTTCTGCTGCAGGTAGGTAGCGATCCAAGTTGATACTGTTACCCGCGAGCTTGAGCGTGATTCGGCTCGTTTTGAGGTTAATACCCGCGTTGCCATCAAAACTCGTATCGTCGAGTTTGATAGTCAGAGAGGAGGTATTAATAGCATCGGCATTGCCACTAAACGTACTGATTAGACCAATGTTTTTAAGTACTGCTGAGTCTGATGTTTGTACTGGTGCTTGTCCAAGCGTCGCTAGCAGTGGATTAAGTGCGAAAGGAGCCGCTGTCACTGTACCGCTCATATCTAGAGTGTCTAGGTTAGCAATGGTGAGCTTGCCGTTAAGATGTAAGTTGGCAACTTCTGCATTCCAGTTATCCACAATGAGTTGGCGTGTGATTAAATCAATATTGGCATTGGTTTTAAACTGGACCTGCAGATTGGTACTGTTTTGGATGTTTAGCTCGCCGATAAAGTCTTTTAGCTGATACTGCTGCTTGTTTAGATCGAGAAGAATCTGCCCATCAAATTGCGTAGCTGCTTCCATAACCTGCTTGCCGTTTTGTAATTGTTTAGCATTCAGGCTCAGACTAAAGGGAAACAGTTCATTGTTAGTAATGCGACCGGTTTTAAGGTTGATATTGTTTAATTGAAACCTTTGCGCTGTTTGTTCATCGCTATAGTTCACTGTGCCGCTAATGACCTGTACGCTTTCAATATCTACCTTAAGGCTTGTGCCTGATGCGGTTGGTGCTGGTTTAGCTGGGTTACTTTCTTGCGTTACGCTACTTTTGGCTGCTTCACTATTGGCGCTGCTTTGCCAATTAACTTGCCCTGCTTTGTTTTTTGCCAAATCGAGGTTTAAGCCCTCGATAATAATGCTGTTCATCTGCACATTACCGGAGAGTAGTTCCATAACACGAACAGAAATTTGTGCTTGTTGCAGGTGAGCAAGAGAAGGTTGCTCAGGGAAACGCACGTCAATATTGTCTACCGCTAAGCTTAAGCGTGGAAACACGGACCAATTGATATCGCCACCGATCTTTAATTCAATGCCGCCTTGATCAAGAGCCGCTTGCTCAATTTCGGCCTTATAGTCATTTGGGTCAACAAACGCGCTTAATAGTGCACCGCCTGCTGCAATTAGTATGACGCATACCAGTAGCAGACCGAGAACGATCTTAATCAACTTACCCATAATGACCTATTTCCTTTTATGATTACTCAGACTCAGTACACAACTGACTCTCAGTGTAGCGAAAACTATTAACACTTGTACCTAATAGCATGCACGTATGACGTGAATACGACGTTAATCATCTACTGCGGTGCATCCTGAGGCTGGTAGTTATATAATGCTGGTTTTGTGTTTTGAATAAGCGTTGAACATCGGAGAGCAGCATGACTGAGCGTAAGGCTACAGTAAACCGGGAAACTCTGGAAACTCAGATCACCGTATCTATTAACCTTGATGGCACAGGTAAGTTTAGTGCCGATACGGGAGTGCCATTTTTAGAGCACATGATGGACCAGATTGCTCGTCATGGGCTAATTGATATTAATATTGAAGCTAATGGAGATATTTATATTGATGATCACCATACGGTGGAAGATATAGGTATTACGTTGGGGCAAGCATTTAAAGAAGCCGTCGGGGATAAAAAAGGCCTAACGCGCTATGGGCATTCTTATGTGCCGCTAGATGAAGCACTATCGCGCGTGGTTATCGATTTTTCTGGCCGCCCAGGTCTGAGTTTTAATTGTGAATTTACACGGGGCTCTATCGGTCGCTTGGATACTCAGCTGTTTTGGGAGTTTTTCCAAGGGTTTACTAATCATGCCGGTGTCACTTTACATATTGATAATATTAAAGGTTTTAATGCTCACCATCAGGCAGAAACCATTTTTAAAGCGTTTGGTCGTGCTTTACGTATGGCACTGACAGTTGATCAGCGTGCAGCTGAGATGATGCCATCTACTAAAGGTGTTTTATAAATGAGTACCATTGCCGTTATTGATTATGGCATGGGTAACCTGCACTCCGTTGCTAAGGCGTTAGAGCATGTGCAGCCCGGTGTTGAAGTGCTGGTAACCTCGGATCCTAAGCAAGTTGCCAATGCGGATCGTGTACTATTGCCGGGGGTCGGTGCAATTCGTGACTGTATGGCCGAGATCTACAAGCAAGGTGTTGATAAAGAGGTGGCCGAAGCGATTCGTTCGGGACGTCCTTTTTTAGGTATCTGTGTTGGATACCAGGCATTAATGCAGTCATCAGAAGAGAATGACGGTGTCGATTGCTTGGGTGAGTTTGAAGGCTCTGTTAACTATTTTGGTGATCACCATAAAGATGAACAAGGTGAGCGCTTAAAAGTACCGCACATGGGTTGGAATGAAGTGATGCAAAGTGGCGAACATCCGCTTTGGCAGGGAATAGAGAACGGAAGCCGTTTTTATTTTGTACACAGTTATTATGTGAAGGCCGCTCAGCGCCAGCAAGTAGCCGCCACGTGTAATTATGGCGTTGATTTTGATGTGGCGCTAGCGCATGACAATGTGTTCGCTGTGCAGTTTCACCCGGAAAAGAGTCATACGGCCGGGCTGCAGTTGCTGAAAAACTTTCTGAACTGGGATGGCAAGCCTTAAGCAAAGCCATTGGCACAAGCTTTAGGCCTTCTAACGTGAGCCTTTCTAAGGAGAACTAGCGTGGCATTAGCAAAACGAATTATCCCTTGTCTGGATGTTGAAAATGGACGCGTGGTTAAAGGTGTCCAGTTTTTGGATATCCGCGATGCAGGCGACCCAGTTGAAGTCGCCAAGCGTTATGATGAGCAAGGCGCAGACGAAATTACCTTTTTGGATATCACGGCTACACATGAAGGCCGTGAAACAATGGTACATACAGTTGAGCGTATGGCATCCCAAGTGTTTATCCCATTAACTGTGGGTGGTGGTATACGTACCTGTGACGATATCCGCACTATGTTAAATGCCGGTGCTGATAAAGTGTCTATCAACAGTGCCGCCGTGACCAATCCTGATTTTGTCCGCCAAGCGGCAGAGCGCTTTGGCTCGCAATGTATTGTAGTTGCGATTGATGCTAAAAAAGTCTCTGCTGAAAGTGAGCCTGATAAGTGGGAGATTTTTACTCATGGTGGCCGCAAGCCAACGGGTTTAGATGCGGTTGAATGGGCTAAAAAAATGGTCGACCTAGGTGCCGGTGAAATCTTACTAACCTCGATGGACCAAGATGGTGTTAAGAACGGCTATGACTTGGGCGTTACTCGTGCTATTTCGGATGCTGTGAACGTACCGATTATCGCCTCAGGTGGTGTGGGTAATCTTGAGCACTTGGTAGATGGTGTGATTCAGGGAAAAGCAGATGCTGTATTGGCCGCATCAATTTTTCACTTTAACGAATACTCAATACCCGAAGCAAAAGCCTATATGAGGGAACGAGGTATAGAAGTACGCTTGTAACTTGTTACTATGATAAACCCGGCTTTGGCTGGGTTTTTTGTATGTGCCAAACGGCTTGTCATCACACGAACCAAAGGATTTAAAAGGGTAAAGGGAAATGAATAAGAAGTACCGGATTATCACCTGCTTAGTCATGTTGCTAGGAGTGCAGAGTGTCTGGGCCGATACGACGCTGGTGAGAGTGAAACCGTTAGTAGAGGTTTTACAGCAAGTATCTTATTCAGCGCCAGCTGATGTGGTGAATGAGCAGCATGTCTCACTGAGTACGGAGCTTGCCGGTGTGCTGGAAGCTTTACATGTACAGGTCGGTGATTCTGTCCTTAAAGGGCAAGAGGTTGCAGCATTAGAGTGCCAAGATTATCGTTTATCACAAGCGCAGGCAAAGCAAGGTGTTAGTGCGTTAGCAAGCCAGGTGACACTTGCTCAACAACAATTTAAACGCACCCGTACACTGCAAAAATCAGGCAGTGCCTCTATTGAATTACTTAACCAGCGCCAAACAGAATTAAGCGCATTAACAGCGCAACTCAAAGGCCAAAAAATTCAAGTTCAACAAGCACAACGCAATACCAACCGTTGTGTGATTAAAGCGCCTTTTGATGGTGTTGTTACAGATGTTATGACAGCACAAGGTGCTTATTTACCAGTCGGTGCATCGCTCGTAAAGTTACTCAATGTAAAACAGGCCGAGGTGAGTGCTCGTTTATTACCAAAGCAGGTTGTAGCGCTGCAAACGGGGGCAAAAATATACTTAAAAGTTGCCGCTGAGAAATACCCGGTTTCTATCAGAGCTTCCATTCCGCTGATCAATCAAGCCGCTAGGACACAAGAAGTACGTCTTAATTTTACTAACCATACTGCTTTGAGTGGTGCTTCAGGTGAGCTTGTTTGGCAGTCTTCACTTTCCTCTATTCCTCCTGAATATTTGGTCAGAAGGGGCGGTTCTCTCGGTGTGATGTTGGCAGAAAAAGGCATCGCAAGATTTATTGTTTTAGCGAACGCTAAAGAAGGTCAAACAGTTGAGCTTGAAACAACGGCTGAATCCAGGCTGTCGTCTACTTCTGCAAATAATGTAATGCTCATTGTACAGGGGCAGCATGTGCTCGAAGAGGGAGACAAAATAGAAGTTGAAGTCGCAGGTATTAATAATGACTCAAAGGATGAGGTAAAGGCTGATGCTGGCGCGCCTGCTCAATAATCATGTACTGGCTAACCTGACCTTTGTTCTGGTGCTGCTAATCGGCACCATTGCTTACATGCTGCTACCTCGCCAGCAAGACCCTACGATCAATTTTAATTGGATTGCTGTCACTACTGCACTGCCTGGTGCATCTGCCCAGGATGTTGAGCTACGAGTTACTAATCCTTTGGAAGATGCGGTTCGCAATATAGCGGATATTCGTTTTGTTTCATCCAATAGCCGCGAAGGCATATCCAGTATGCTGATTCGCTTTGAGGATATTGATGAGCGAACATTTGATAAACATGTCAGCTCTATTCGTCGTGAGATTCAAAATGCAGAACGAGATCTACCCGCAGAAGCCACAGAACCCTATATTTTAGAGATTACCTCCTCCAACGCATTTCCTAGTGCTATGTTGGCGATTACAGCGGTATCTGACGATGATAATTTACGTCAACAAGCTGAAAATATTAGAAAAGACCTAGAGCGTATAAAAGGGGTTGACCGGATTGACCCTGTCGCCTTGGATGATCCGGAGCTTCAAGTAAACCTAGATTTGGATGAATTACAATCGCTAGGTTTGTCGCCGGTGCAGGTGTCGAATTCAGTTGCTCTGTGGTTTAAAGATGTTTCCGCCGGCAGCGTTAACGTAGGTGATCAAAGTTGGTTGGTACGTTTAGAAGGACGTAACGCAGCCCCAGACCAAGTAAAACAGATTCCTCTCGTTGGTAATGACGGCGATATCCGTCTAGATCGAATTGCAGAGGTTGTGAGTGGGCATGAGAAGCCAACGCAGTTAGCGCGTTTAAATGGTCGCCCGGCCGTGATGATGGCCATTTTAAAGAAAGAAAGTGCTAACACGCTTGAGCTCATTGAACGTGTTAAAGCGTACATGGCCGAGCGTAACGAACTTGAAGTACAAGCGGGTGTTCGGCTTGAGCTGATTGACGACCAAACAGTGCCGACCAGTGAAGCCATTACCTTAATGCAAAACAATGCCAGTATTGGCTTACTGTTTGTTCTATTGGTAGCCTGGTTGTTTCTGGGCCTGCGTATCGCCTTACTTACCGCGATTGGTATTCCCTTTATTCTTGCCGGTACTTTTTGGGTGCTCTGGGGAGCGGGAGAGACGCTCAATGTGGTTGCTTTATTAGGTGTAGTTATTGTACTTGGGATGTTGGTAGATGACGCCGTGGTGGTAGTGGAGGCGATCTATTATCGTTTGCAGCATGGTGACAGTCCAATGGATGCAACACTTAGCGCATTACGTGAAGTTGCCCAGCCGGTTTCAACAGCCGTACTGACAACCATGGCAGCGTTTTTACCCTTAATGTTACTACCGGGTATTCTCGGTGACTTTATGCGTGTCATCCCTATGGTGGTGACTATTGCATTGGCTATTTCCCTTTTTGAAGCGTTTTGGATGTTGCCTGCACATGTGCTGGTGGCAAAAATTTCTCTAGATAAGCCCTCGCGTACGCAGTTATTACGCCAATCCATGACAAGTAAAGTACAGCGTTTTTATATTCGTACTTTGTTGAAAACGTTACGCCGGCCCGTGATTACACTCGTTTCTATGGTGATGTTATTTGTAGGCTCGATTGGCTTGATTGCATCGGGGCAGATAAAAATGGACTTTTTTGCCGCTGACCCGTTACGGCTCTTTTATGTGAATATTCAAATGCCTCCCGAAGTGCCACTGGAGCGTACCTTGGAAAAGGTGTTGGAGGTTGAGAAAATAGTAAAAGCTCGCCTTAATCCGGAAGATGTTCGCGCAGTAGCCAGTTATGCTGGGCAGATGTTCACTGAAATGGAGCCTTTTTTTGGTGATCAATACGGGCAAATATTGGTTGGACTGCAGCCTAAGACAGAGCAAAACAGAAGCGTTGATGAAATCATGGATGCTATGCGTGCTGAGGTAATGCGCGTCGCAGGCCCTGTGCGCGTGTCTTTCTTACGTATGGCGGGTGGTCCACCGGTATCCAAACCTATTAGCGTTAAAGTACGCGGTAATGATTATGCAGAAATTAGCCAGGCAGCGAGGGATATGCAGCAAATGTTGCTGGGCTTACCTGGCGTAAAAGATATAGGTGATGATGCGGCAAATGGCCGTATGGCGATGACGCTTAAGCCAGATTATAGAGCGATTACTGGTGCAGGTATTAACCCCACTGAAGTGCTTCGTACACTACAGTTGTTGGTTGATGGCGAAGTGGTCGCCGATATGCAATCGCGTGGGAAAAAGCTCGAGGTTCGCGTGCGAGCTCAGTCTAAGCCGTATCAAAATATTGATGACTTGTTGGCATTTCGCCTTCCTGACGCTCAAGGGAATATGATTCCGCTCTCGTCATTGGTATATGCTGATTATCAAATGAGCATTGGTAATATACGCCACTATAATTTTCGCCGTGCGATCACTGTTGAAGCCGATATAGAAGAAGGTGGAATGGATACAGTACAAGCAAATGCTTGGTTGCTAAGTCATTGGGATGAAGAATATAAACCGCGTTATCCGAATATTAATTTGGATTTCTCGGGAGAACTGGATGATATCCAAGAAAGTATGGACGCAATAGCGCTGCTATTTTTGTTTGGTGCAGGCCTTATGTATCTTATTTTAGGTACGCAGTTTTCAAGTTACTGGCAGCCTTTTATGATCATGGCGACAGTACCCATGGCCTTTACCGGTGTGGTACTAGGTTTGTGGGTAACGCAAAACCCATTAAGCTTATTTACATTGTATGGTGTCGTGGCACTGGCAGGGATTGCTGTAAATGCTGCGATTGTGTTGATATCTGCTGCAAACCAGCGTTTAGAAAGTGGTATGAGTGTTTTGCATGCGACACTTTATGCATCGCGCCGACGAGTGATTCCTATTCTGATTACATCACTGACGACTATTGCCGGGTTGTTTTCACTGGCCACGGGGCTCGGTGGGCATTCATTGATATGGGGGCCAGTTGCTACTGCTATTGTGTGTGGATTAGCCTTCTCTACTGTCCTTACATTATTTGTTGTTCCACTACTGTATCGTCTGTTTATGGGCCGTTCTCCTAAAAATAAGAGGCGTAACCTAGTTGAACGGCCAATGGTTAAGGTCTAAACATGCTCGTTATTGATGCGGCAGAGGCGTGGAAAGCTTTCTCTTTTACAAGTTTTGTTGCTGTATTAAGAACGGGTTTTCCAAAGACTTGAGGGTTAAGCGATCGTTATATACCTTACTTACGCCTTGAGCCATCGTAATTGAATAGCTTCGCGAGAGCCTCTGCTGACATAGGCTTTCCGTGGAACCAACCTTGTTGTATGTCGACATCCATCTCTAGTAGCTGGGAGCACTGTGACTCGGTCTCGACTCCTTCAGAAACGGTCGCCAGCTTGAGTGTTTTGGCTAGTTTGATAATGGTTTGCAGAACATCTGCATTGACCGAATCAGTACCCATTGAGGCGATGAAGCTCTTATCAGCTTTTAAAATACTAACGGGTAAAGAGCGTAGATAACTCAGGCCACAATACCCCGTACCAAAGTCATCTATCGCAATGGGTATGTTAGCTTTGCTTAAGCGCTCTAATGCTTGACGTATTTGGTTTGATTCTAGTTCCAGCATGGTGCTTTCGGTAATTTCCAATACTAGGCCGGGTATCTGCTCACGAAATGAAATGAACTCATTGAGGCTATCTTCGTTCAGCAAGTGACAAGCCGCGATGTTGATATGTACCAGGCAATTTGGGCAATGTTTAATGAAGGGGGCAAGATCTTGAACGCCTTGTTTTAATTGCTGGCTGGTCATCTGCATTAACAGGCCGGATTGTTCTGCTTGTGGCAGGAACGTAAGCGGCATACGTAATCCTTCAACTGGGTGGTTCCAGCGGACTAAGGCTTCAACGCCAACCAGTTGCCGGGTGCGTGAGTCGACGAGAGGTTGGAATACGGAAAAGAATTCATTGTTGCGAATAGCTTTTTTGAGTTGAAGAGTAGGATTGGTGAGTTGTCGTTGAAAAAACGCACTACAAACATAAAGAAAGATAAACAGACTTAGCGCTTCCAAATACCAGGTATGAGGAATGTCATTAACTCCATGATAGAGGATCTCTTGATCTTCACTAATGGCAACACTCAGGTTAGGTAATGTTAATAAGGGTAGTAATATGATCGATTGTTTGCGGCCATTATCAAATACTCCTTCGATAAGACGAGACGATTGAATAGGAAATCTTGCTGGTGTTGGTTTAAGTGGCAGACTATAACGGCCATTTATTGCAATAGGTACGCCACTTGTACTATCGATGAGTGCCGTAAAGCCTTTCGTACTTGTGTGGTTGCGTAATTGATCTTTGAGCCAGCTTATACGAAATAGAGCATTTACCTCCCCTTTGTTTTCGGTTGTTCTCGCTAAAACAAAGGTAGGTTGTTGCATAAACTCGACGGTTAGCGGGCCTAGAAAGCGTAATCCGTAGGTATCTGGGGGCTTAGATACTTTTATGATGCCTCTGATTTTTTCCCAGCTAGTGCAGAGCAATGATCCATAATGGTCAACAAAGCCCATTTCTACGATTTGAGGTAGCGTAAACAACATACTGCGGATTCTGAAAAGAGTATCTTTATCACAGTGTCCATGGAAAGTTTCTAGTGAAAATAGGATATTATTGATTGAACTAAAGTTTTGGTCGAGCCAATCAGCAACTAGAACCGCTTCATCGCGTAGAGATTGACGGCGAGATTCTTTTTCATTTTCTATCTGTTCGACAATGAATGAGGAGCTGATTAAAACCGTTAGGGTTAAGCTAATGAGCAGAGGAACCAAGTAGGTTTTAAAAGTTGCCCAATTAGCCTGAATGTTCAAATTGGTAACCCGCCTGGTGTTAATGATTAGGAATGAGTGCGTCAGTATTTTAGGCATACTTTACGGACAGCATTAACGATAGTTAATAGGTTTGCAATAATCTGGCGTATTTTAAATGCTCACGGTTACTATCCGCTTATTTTGGCCATCTAATTACGTCTTACTTTGCCTGCCTGGGAGTAAGCTGAGAAGCCTGTTGTCCTGCTTTAAATGCAGTTTCGTTGAGTGCTAGTAATTTTTCCCCTTTGTCTTTGAAACGTGTCAGTAAAGCTGCTTTTAACACTTCAGGGCTAAAAGGTAATTGCTTAGCAATCGCTCCTAACATGATGGAGTTAACTAGCCGGCGGTCACCCAACTTTATAGATAGTGAGCCTGCATCAAAACTAATTAGCTCAATAGGGTGACTTTGTAACTGCGTTTCAGGTTGCTCTGGGTAGTCAAACAGGCCAATAGAGACAACAGGTGGCGCTTGTGGATACGTATTGACCATCACAGTGGCTTGGTCTTTTACATGTGTTACCCAGCGCAGGGCTTCGGCGGGCTCAAATGCCAGCATAAGGTCAGCAGTACCGGGAGGGATAGAAGGAGACAGTACTTTTTCACCAAAGCGTACATGTGAAGTAACAACACCGCCGCGTTGCGCCATGCCTGCTACTTCAGTTTTTTTAACGTCATGCCCTTCCATTATGGCTGCTTGGGAGATGATATCTGCAGCGGTCATGACACCTTGTCCACCGATGCCTACGACCATGATATTAGTGATCGGCTTCATTATTTGACCTCCATGGCATTAATGTAGTCGACATTGATGAGTGGGATGATTGCATCGGGTGCGCAAGTATTAATACACAAATTGCATCCTGTGCAGGCTGCGGTATCGATTTTAACAAAAGAGAGTTCTTTCTCTTTGCCATTAGGTTTTACTACTGTTTCTCGCTTTGTCACCAAAATAGCTGGGCAACCTACATCTAAACAGTTACTACATCCCGTGCATTTATCATCTTCAACAGTCAGGGGTGGTTGCTTGGCGTAGCGTTCAGTTAATACGCAAGGCTGGTTGGTGATGATAACCGAAGGTTCTTTAACTTTTACTTCTTCACGCAATGCTTTGAAGAGTGTAGGCAATTCATAGGGGTTGAGCTCATGAATGCGCTCTGACTTAACGCCTAATGCTTCGCAGAGCTTTCGAAAATCAACTTGAATAGTGGTTTCACCATGAATATCAATTCCAGAAGAGGGGGCGTTTTGCCCTCCTGTCATGCCCACCGCGCGGTTATCTAACAATAAAATAGTGATGTTGCCCTTGTTGTATGTGATGTCTAAAAGGCCCTGCATACCCATATGTAAAAAGGTTGAATCACCGATAACGGCGATCACATTCTTGTTGGCATCTTCTTCGCTACGTCCTTTATCGATTCCTTGTGCAACGCTCAGTGATGCGCCCATGCTGATGCATGTATCTAGCGCATTCCAAGGGTGGCCTGCCCCTAGTGTGTAGCAACCAATATCACCGGCGATAATAGTGTTTTTTACATGTGATAAGCAGTAGTAAATTCCTAAATGTGGGCATGCCACACACATGGTTGGTGGGCGAGGAAATACATCTGTCATGCCAATAGTGGCAATACTTTTTTCTTTACCGAGCAAACGCTCAATGGCAGGAGTGATAACGGTTGGTGTTAGCTCGCCAATACGGGGGACGATATCTTTACCAAATAGCTCAATACCGGCAGCCCTTAATTCTGTTTCCAATAGAGGTTCGACTTCTTCGATGACAACTAATTTATCAATGCTTTGAGAAAACTCTCTGATTAGTTCAATAGGAGCAGGGTGACTAAGCCCTAGCTTGATCAATGGCGCATCCGGAAATGCCTCTCGAACATGGCAGTATGCTGCGCCGGAAGTAATAAAACCGACGCTACGATTATCTCCTTGTTCAATTACATTGAGGGAGCAAGACTCAGAAAAATTTGCCAGTGTTTTATCTCGTTCAAGCATCAGTGGAATACGTTGTTTTGCATTGCCTGGAACCATCACAAAACGGCTAGCATCTTTATTGAACTTTTGACCTTCTTTGATTTGGGGTGTGGATAACTGCACTAACCCTTTTACATGGCAGATTCGAGTGGTTAAGCGCACAATGACAGGTACAGCGTATTGTTCAGACAGGCCAAAAGCAAAGCGGGTTATATCGTAAGTTTCTTGAGAGTCGGAAGGTTCTAACACCGGAAGGTGAGCAAAACGCCCCCAATAGCGGGAGTCTTGCTCATTTTGTGAAGAAGACAATCCCACATCATCTGCAACAACAATAACTAAGCCACCGACAGCACCAATTAATGTTTGTGTCATCAGTGCATCAGAAGCGACATTCATTCCGACGTGCTTCATCGCACATAATGCTCGGCTACCAGCCAGGGAAGCACCTATAGCGACCTCTAATGAAACCTTCTCATTGATTGACCATTCTGAGTACAGATTAGGGTAGGCAGAAATATATTCTAAAATTTCTGTAGAAGGCGTACCAGGGTAGGCAGATGCAACCCGGCATCCTGCATCTCGAGCGGCTAGAGCGACAGCCTCGTTACCAGAAATGAACATGCGTGGGTTGTTCTTAACCTGCTCGGCAGCCGACATAACATCACTCCAATACGATATGATAATTTTTATTAGTGTCTTTCTGGAAATATGAATCACTTTCGAGTGTAGCGGTGCTGATAAGGGAGAATACCGATCTAGATCAATAAAGCAGAATAGATTGGGCGAAGGTATAAGGGGGGTAGAGGGGAAAAAAGGTATGTTTAATGATGGCATTACCACGCAATAAGTAGGAATAATTCCTATATAAAGTACTTATAAACCCCTATAGTATGCATTCGTTTTGTCTACATTTGATTCATGCTTTCTGCATTATTAAGATGGATTCGTTGGTGATAGCATGCGGGTCGAGCAGGGAAGCAGGTTTTTGCATATTAAGGATAAATTGCAGCCATGGAAAAGTTATCAGCGACAATAGTATGTATCAGTACAGCATTACTGCTCACTGGATGTGGTGGCGGTGGAAGCTCCTCAGTAAAAGCAGGATATACATCGTTTTCTAGTATTCCTGCTAACACTAAGGTTGACGTTGTTGGCCGCTCAGTTGAGACTAGTTATGTTTCAGGAGCGGCTACTACAGACCCTGTCACTGGCGTGACAGATCTGGGCACAGACACAACAATGACAACCTCCCTCACATACGACTCTGCGGGGCAGCTCACCCGGCTTTCAATAGCAACGGATAATGGCACACTGACGTGGAATTCATCGGTGGATATGTTCATATCAGATCCGGGCGTTTCTCAAGTTTTTACAGCAGATAGAAATAATTATGCTTTCATCGCTCACGCTGTTGATCTTGGCTTTGACTATCAAACATTTGGTGTTTGGGTGACTGGCTTAGTGACTACCTCAGGGCGTGTTGGAGCTAGTTCGATTGGGATGCGCACTAATGGTGCTGCAGTGCCAACGTCGGGGGCTGCGTCATTTACAGGAGGGGCGGTAGGTTCTTATATTGATGCTTCTGGTGAACGTTTTGTTGTTGTTTCGGAGAGCCTAATTAATGCAGACTTTTCCAGCCGTAGTTTAATATTTACAACATCGAATAGTGAGGCGATCAGTTTGATCTCTGCTATAGATACGAGCCGTCCAGATCTAAACTTATCAGGTACTCTCGCTTACACTGCGGGCTCTAATAGCTTTTCAGGTTCGGTTAGTACAGTAAGTGCACTATCCGGTTCTGCAAGTGGCCACTTTTACGGTCCGGCGGCACAAGAGGCCGGTGGTGTTTTCGCCGTTACTGGTAGTGGTGTAGAAGGTTACCGTGGCTCATTCGGTACTGTGCGTTAAAAGACGGTTACTCTATACTCACATCACTCGCTATGTATCTCAATTAAGGCGAGTGATGACTACAACAAATTTTTGTAGCGCTTTAATGAAGCTCGCTGTAGCACTTTATCAACTAAGACGAATCTGAATAAGTTAATAGTCACATAGCTGATGATTGCCTTCTCTTTGTATTGTCTTCGCATCGTTTACGGTAGTAAAAAAACTGAATAATTATCCCTAACTTTAACAGCGCACTGATAGTGCCTAGCAATAATAATGGCCAGCCATCAGTAAACCCCAATACTAGTCCAAATGCCACATTAGCCAGATCTTTACACATGAAAACTGTATTCATTGGTAGAGAGAGTACACCGGTCGTTTTCTCTTTATGAATTTTGCGTATCTGCTGTATACCCCCCTGTAACATAACCAGTGTTGCGCCAAGAGCCAGAGCTATGGAAGTGGAGCGTCCGATGACCAGTACATCCTCACGATATAGAAAAGCTATACAGGCTATCGCCATACAGACTAGACCAGTGAAAAAGGGTACTTTCTGAGATATAGAGTCTCTGTCGATATAAATTTCATACAGAATGAACAGAGTCATTGAGGCGGCAAAAAAACGCGTTACTAACATATAGTATTCGACGTCATCGAGCATGATGGAATAAAGGAAAAATGCATAGAATGCGATGAAACTGGAGAAGAATGCATTAGCTGAAATGGACTGTGTAGCATAGCCAGAGACTGTTGATAACCCGTCGGTCTTACGTTTTTTGATCCGTCGTAGTTGGTCCACAAGACCAAAAAGGCAACCAATAAAGAATATGGAACTGAGCATACCTACTGCGTTATATAACATTACTAACCTTTAAAACGAAGAAAACTGGAGTCAATAAAGAGTCCCGTTATTAGAGTATTCAAGTATGAAATAGGCAGAGATTATAAACCTTATAACAAGTTAATATACGTCTGAAAACGGCATGGCAGGTCTGTCTTAGGTGTAAAGGGAGGGCTGATACAGGGTTGTATTCTCGATTAAATATGAGAAGTAATACCTTGATCTTCATGAGGATTCAGTAACGCTTTTTTACTGCGTTTATGCTTATACATTCGTTTGTCGGCTAGCGATAAACATTCTGATTGATTATTACCTTCTAGGCTGGTGGCGACTCCATAACTAATACCGGCGCTATACCAGCCTTGTTGACGTAATTCATGCTCACATTCGGCGATTAGAATGCTGGTTTTGCGTACCAGTGCGGCTAAATCATTTTTTTTGTGTACATCAAATAGCCACACAAATTCGTCTCCTCCGGTACGGAATACATCGCCTTTATCATGGATTTTTCTTTTCATGAGCGAAGCGCCTTCAATCAAAAATAGGTCGCCTTTTTCATGTCCAAGTTGGTCGTTAATCGATTTGATACCATCAAAATCAATAAATACTATAATGAAATTATTTTTAAGTTCGGCGAATTTTTCATTCATTAAATGGCGATTGCCAGTATTAGTTAGTGGATCAATACGGGCAAGATAGATTGAGCGGTTATAATTTTTTTGTTGGCTGTAAAGCCATTCCGCTAAGGAGAGTAATATGCAAATGCAGTCTATGGCCAGTGCAAATAAAACAATCAACTCTGGGTATGCAGATATTGTAATAATTTTGGCATGTAATAGAACATAAATTAGCAGAGCGGTGCCGTAACTTAAATTTCCAAAGAGGTAGTATTTAGCGCGAGGGAATTTGCTACGAAGCATTTTTGTGCCAATTGCCACGCTCGAAGTTATCCACACTAGCGCAATAATGTGTGAGATGGCAAAAGCTATAGAATAGTTAATCCACGGGAGCAACAAACCTATTACGATGCAAGCAAAAGCAAGGGTGTTAAGGTACCGCGCGAGTATGAAAGACTCTTGTTGACAGTTAAAGAGTAGTTTTGTGAATTGGCTGGCAAATGCGATGGCGAAAGGGAAAATTAAGATGCCGCCATAGCTTAAATTGACGCTGTTTATAGAGAAAATATCGTCAAGTAATCCAGCGGCAAGAGCCCAGCCAATGCCATGGAAGCCAATATATCCGGCGCAAGCGATCGTAATACTATTTTTTGTTCTAAAGAAAATAATCACCGCGATGAGCGCTAGTGTCAGCATCACAGTTATGGCCGCTATTGTTATAACGTTAACAATAAGTTGATTTTGATAAAATGCAGGGGCGTTATAGATCTTGATGGACAAGGGATTTGCATAGTGTTTGGCGTCTACGTATAGCCATAAATAGCCTTGTTCTTGCTTTTGTGTAATAAGCCTAATGGCTTGTGAATGCATTAATGGTGGCGTTCGGTCATCGTTTAATTGAGAGAACTCATCGAGTCTTTCTACGCTTCCGTCATCGCGTTGCCAGAAGGCGAGGCCAATGTCGACAAAGGTTAAGGTAGGATTTACAAACCAAGTTTGAGTGTGGGCGCTATTATTCTTTAGAGCGAGCCTTGTTACATAGCCACCTGAGTGTCCTACTAATGTTCCCTCAATCGGTTGAGCATGTGTTAGCCATTTTTCTATTGAGGAAAAGTCAGAGAGAGGCTCTTGTGAATCTACTTTATGCCAGACGCCTATCTCATTTATTTCGAGTGTACTCTTTCCGGCTAATCTGAAGAAATCCCCAGCCACCGCGTGGCTGCAAAAGAGTAAAACCATCAGTGATTTCAGAAGAAAAGTATATGGCATCCTGCACTTGGTTCTCTAAAGGGTTGATGAAGTACACGTTTTAAGCCTTATTTAAAAAATAGTCTCATTTTAGCGAAAACCAAACTTAGTACTCACTAAAAAATTTTAAACGATTCGTTTTTATGGATTGGAATCTCATATGGCCAACGAATACTTAGGGTGTTTAAGCTCGCTGCAGTACTTCATCCACTAGCTTATTAATACCGCTGGCCGCTTCGCTAATGGAACCCGCCAACATATAAGCAGGAGTGCTAATGATATTGCGTTCCTGATCGATGACTATTTCACTAACAGGACAGCTTTGGTGCGAGCCTCCCATCGTTTCGATTGTTCCGGCTATGTCGGTATCGGTACCAATGGTGCAAGTAGCCCCTTCGCCAAAGATTAAGGGTGTCATGGTAGGAGCAATACAGATAAGGCCAACAGGTTTGCCTGCATGATGCATTGCTTGAGCAAACAGTTTTACCTGATTGTTAATGGTGCTCTGTGCGCCATTAACAGCGAAATCCGACAGGTTTTTGGCAGCACCAAATCCGCCGGGAATAATCAACCCCGCATAATCATCTGAGTTTGCTTCAGCTAAATTAATAATGTCCCCTCGAGCTAAGCGCGCGGCTTCAACCAATACATTACGTGACTCACCTTCAACTACTTCACCATTGAGGTGATTTATCACATGAAGTTGTTCAATATCGGGTGCCATGCATTGATATTCACTTCCTTGTTGTTCAATCCGTAGCAGGGTTAAAACAGATTCGTAAATTTCTGATCCGTCGAATACTCCGCAGCCGGATAAAATAACCGCAATTTTTTCATGGATTACTTCTCTATGTTTGTTGGTTATCTTTTGTCTATCGTTAGAGAATAACATTGTGATATGTCGATTTATAAGCATTCAAATCATGGGCGGTTTACATTTTCATGCCCGACAAGTGCGGCTATACTTTCGGTCCTTTTTTAATCTTGTAGCGAATATCACCGTGTCTTGGTTTTCAGGAAAACAAAAAACTCCCGCGTTGACTCACGAAGCGCCACTATATCCATCGCTTGCGGGTAACATCTGCATTGAGCAGGTGGATCTTCAGCGTGCTGATACTCCTCTATTTCAGCAGTTATCATTAAGTTGGAATGAAACGCGTGTCGGATTGATTGGCAATAATGGCTCAGGTAAAAGCTCATTGGTGCGTTTACTTAATGGACTGATTACACCGGAGCAAGGGCGGGTGTCGGTGTTTGGTTATGATACGGTGAAGCAAGCAGCGCTGATGCCTGCGTTGGTTGGGTTTATTTTTCAGAACCCCGATCACCAAATGATCTTTCCAACGGTCGCAGAAGAGCTGGCATTTGGCTGTGAGCAATTAGGCCAGTCAACGCAAAAAGCCAGAGCTTCGGCGTTGGCTTTATTGGCCGAGCAGGGAATAGAGTCATGGGCTGATCGACCTGTAACCCAGTTGTCAGAGGGGCAGAAACAGCGCGTGTGCATTCTGTCTGTGTTGATTATGAAGCCTCGTTTACTGATATTAGATGAGCCGTTTTCGTCGCTCGACTTACCCACAAGGCGCTTGTTACTTGCGCTTATCCATAACACAGATACACATGTGCTCCTTATCAGTCATGATTTTAGCGTTTACGATGATTTTGACAGACTTATTTGGGTGGATGGTGGCCAGATTAAAGCAGATGGTTTGCCGGATGAAGTGATACGTTCATATATCGCCAGCGTTGATAATCTTTCAGTTTCTTTATGATTACTCTCTATTTAGCGCGCAGCAGTTGGCTTCATTGCTTGCCAGCGGGTTTTAAGCTCTGTTTACTAGCGGCCTCTAGCATGTTGATTTTGCCGGTTACTCAAATTGAGTTGATGCTTGCGTTTACGCTGGCGACGGCATTGATATACGGAACACTCGGTGACCGTGGCTGGCAGCATCTAAGTATGCTTAAACCACTGTTGCCATTTTTGGCTGTCATCATGTTGTTTCATTTTTGGGCAGGCTCTTCTTACGAGGGCAGCGTATCTGTGCTGAGGTTGGTGACTATGTTCTTGTTAGCTAACTTGATAACGCTAACGACCCGCATGACTGACATGATGGCTGCCTTGCAACCAGTATTTTTGCCTTTGCAATGGGTTGGTATTTCGCCCCGTTCGTTGGCGTTGGCTGTTGCATTAATGGTGCGTTTTGCTCCAGTGTTGGTGTTGGTTATGAACAACCTGGATGAAGCGTGGAAAGCCCGAGGAGGAAAAAAACAAAAATGGCGCTTAATAGTGCCGCTTATTATTCAGGCGATTCGCTTATCTGATCATGTCGCCGAAGCATTAACCGCACGGGGTGGCAGCAGTAAAATCTCTGTTCGTCCCATAGAAGTCAGGAGATAAACAAGTATGAACAAAGACAGAACTCTCGTGCAGATTGCACTCTATGCAGCAGTGATCGCCGCACTTGGACTGTTACCTAAATTTAATATCCCAGTGGCGGGCGGCGTTCCATTAACGGCTCAAACACTTGGCTTAATGTTAGCTGGTATCATGCTGGGACCCGTACGAGGTTTCTTATCGGTGGCACTGTTTATTTTGGTGGTTGCGTTGGGCGCGCCTTTATTGGCTGGTGGACGTGGTGGCTTGGGAGTGTTTGCAGGGCCTACCGTTGGATTTATTGTGGGTTTCCCGTTTGCCGCGCTGGTCACTGGCTTAATGATGCAGCAGCTTAAAAACATTAAGCTTTTTGCAGCTGCGCTTATATCGTCGATAGTCGGCGGTATTCTGGTGCTGTATGCATTTGGAATCCCAGGTATGGTGGCGATGACGTCGTTAGACTTTTCCGGTGCAGCAAAAGCCATTCTAGTATTCATCCCAGGAGATCTGGTTAAGGCGTTGATTGCTGCGTTGATTGCGCAGTCTGTGTTGCGAGCGATGCCTGGTATTATTGCTTCACGTCAGACTTAAAGAATAAGCGCGTTATACCTGAAAAAATAGGTATATACAGCCAGCGGTGCTGCCGGCTGTTTTTTGCATTAGACCTACCTACTGATGCCTGTCATATTCATTTTCATCCAGAATACGTTAAGATTAAAACCATGAAAAGTTGCCGAAAAGCAGCGTAGAATTAGATGAAACATGGCGTTTGTCATCAGTTTGTCATATAGATTTAGTAAATTTACTCAGATAAAAAGGATATAACCGTGGCCTTTAATGATAGCCAGCGCTTTTTTCCGGAAACACGTATGCGTCGCATGCGCGCAGATACTTTTTCGCGTCGTTTGATGCGAGAAAATCAGCTGACACCGAATGACCTTATCTACCCAGTATTCGTAATTGAAGGGAGCAATAGCACAGAAAGCGTTGCTTCTATGCCGGGTGTGCAACGTATGAGTATTGACCTGCTCGTTAAAGAGGCGAAAGAAGTTTCCGCGCTGGGTGTGCCTGCAATGGCGTTGTTTCCTGTGACGCCACTTTCTGCAAAGTCAGAGTTCGCAGAAGAAGCTTACAACCCAGACGGCTTGGCTCAAAGAGCAGTTAAAGCGATAAAAGATGCTTGCCCTGATTTAGGCATTATTACCGATGTGGCGTTAGATCCATTCACCACGCATGGGCAAGACGGCATCATTAATGATGCCGGTTATGTACTGAATGACCGCACCGTAGAGGCGCTTATTCAACAGGCGTTGTCACACGCAGAAGCAGGAGCTGATGTAGTGGCTCCAAGTGACATGATGGATGGCCGGATAGGTGGTATCCGTGAAATTTTAGAAGAAGGTGGGTATGTGAACACTCGCATCATGGCGTACTCTGCAAAGTATGCAAGTGCTTACTACGGACCTTTTCGTGATGCCGTTGGCTCTGCTGGCAACTTAGGTAAGAGCAATAAAAATAGTTACCAAATGGACCCTGCCAACAGTGACGAAGCGCTACACGAAGTAGGCTTAGACCTGGCAGAAGGTGCAGACATGGTTATGGTTAAACCGGGTATGCCTTATTTAGATATTGTGCGCCGGGTAAAAGATGAATTTAAAGTACCGACCTTCGTTTACCAAGTCAGTGGCGAATATGCGATGCATATGGCTGCTTTCCAGAACGGCTGGTTGGATGAGCGTAGTGTGATGATGGAATCGTTACTGGCATTTAAACGTGCTGGCGCTGATGGCATTTTGACTTACTTCGCGAAGCGAGCAGCCCAACAAATGAACGAATAGTCGGTCTCTCACTATACTGGAGACAGAGATGACTGAGCAGGTCACTGCGATTGATGAACAGGTATATACGATGAGTGAAGAAATGATGCAAAATCAGGCCGCGCAGGCACTGGTGGATAGTCGCGAAATTTTACCAACGGTAGATCACCCTGTTGAGGTTGAGCCGGTTGATCTTAAAGCGCCGGAACTCTATATCAATCGCGAGCTTAGCCAGTTGCAATTTAATGTTAGGGTACTGGAGCAAGCATTGGATGATCGTTATCCATTACTTGAACGCCTGATGTTCTTGCTTATCTTCTCCAGTAACTTAGATGAATTTTTCGAGATCCGCGTAGCGGAGCAACTACGTCAGCTCAAATATGGGCGTGAGACAGTGGGCCCGGATGCTATGCATCCGAAAAAGGTAATTGAGAAGATCCGCGAAATTTGCCAAGTTAACGTTGATCGCCAATACCGTATTCTTAATGAAATCATGTTTCCTGAAATGGAAAAGAGCGGCATTCACTTTTTACGCCGCCGTGATTGGTCTCCTGAACAGCTTGTTTGGATTAAAAACTTCTTTGAAGAGAAGGTTGTGCCGGTTATTAGTCCGATAGGTTTGGACCCTGCCCATCCTTTCCCTAAACTCGTTAATAAAAGCCTTAACTTTATTGTGCAGCTCGATGGCAAAGATGCCTTTGGCCGTGAAACTGGGTTGGCGATTATACCTGCACCGCGCTCCCTTCCTCGCTTGATTCGTTTGCCTGATGAGTTATGTGATGCTGGGGATAATTTGATTTTCTTGTCATCTGTTATTCATGAGTGCGCGGCTGAGTTGTTCCCTGGCATGACTGTGCTGGGTTGTTATCAGTTCCGTATTACTCGAAATGCCGATTTAACCTTCGATTTTGAAGAGATGGATGACTTAGCGCGAACCTTACGCGGTGAGTTACATTCGAGAAAGTACGGCGATGCGGTGCGACTAGAAATTGATGACCGCACACCAGAAGAACTCATCGACTTCTTGAAAATAGAATTCCACCTAGATGAAGAACAGGTTTATAAAGTCGATGGTCCCGTCAACCTTACACGTCTTATGACAGTTAGGGATTTAGCCGGACGCCAAGAACTTAAATGGCCGCCTTTCTCGCCGGGTGTACCGGGCAAGCTGAAAAAAGAGAAAGAGCCTAATGTATTTCAAGCGTTAAAAACGAGTGATCAGCTGTTAATGCATCCGTTCCAGTCCTTTACACCCGTCGTTGATCTGCTGATGAAAGCGGCCAAAGACCCAGATGTGATAGCGATAAAACAGACGCTATATCGTACGGGTGATAAGTCCGATATCGTCAATGCGCTGGTAGAAGCTGCGCGTGCGGGTAAAGAAGTGACCGTGATTATTGAGCTGCGCGCGCGTTTTGATGAAGAGAGTAACTTGCATCTGGCGAGCCGGCTGCAAGAAGCCGGTTGTTTGGTGGTGTATGGTGTTGTGGGCTATAAAACGCATGCAAAAGCGATGCTGATTGTACGCCGTGAAGGTACTAAACTCGTACGTTACTGCCACTTGGGTACAGGTAACTATCACTCGGGTACTGCACGTTTATACACTGATTACAGTTACCTTACCTCGAATGATGAAATTGGCGAAGATGTTCATAAGGTGTTTCAGCAATTAACAGGGATGGGTAAAATTCAGCGTCTCAAAAAGCTCTACAACGCGCCATTTACCCTACATGCCAAAATGCTGGAGCTAATTCAGCATGAGACAAAACTTGCCTCTAGCGGTAAGCCTGGGCATATCATCGTTAAAGTGAACGGCTTAACTGAGCCGAAGATGATTCGCGCTTTGTATGAAGCATCACAAGCAGGCGTTAAGGTTGAACTGATTATCCGTGGTATGTGTCGTTTACGCCCTGGGTTGCCGGGTATATCGGAAAACATAACAGTACGTTCTATTATTGGGCGCTTCTTGGAGCATACACGGGTTTATTACTTCGGGAATAACGGCAAGCCAGAAGTGCTCTGTGCCAGTGCAGACTGGATGGAGCGTAACATGCTTAACCGTGTGGAAACCTGTTTCCCCGTCACTGGCAAGCAAGGTGAGCGTGTTAAGAAAGAACTAGACTACTATTTAGCTGATAATACTCAGAGTTGGGAATTAAAAGCGGATGGTAGCTATACGCTGCTAAAACCTGGCGAAGGTGTAGAACCTTTTAGTGCGCAGCAGCAATTACTGAGAGATTTTGCCAGCTAAAGCAAATTAAACCGTTTTAAGGGCGCCTTTGGGCGCTCTTTTTCGTTGTGGCGACCTTATTTTAGTATTTTCAGACATCTCAGCATCAGAAATAGGCGCAATCGTTGCGTTTTTAATCTAAATCAGGAAAATAGACTTATAAGTCAAATGTTTCATATAAGAAATAAGATGGCGTATTATGGTCTTTTTACTGATCAACTATGCGCACAATAATGGAAAACACTATGTCTGATACCTCGATCGCGCTCGAATTGACCGATATACATAAATCCTATGGAAGTCTTGAAGTACTTAAGGGCGTTTCACTTAAGGCGAACGACGGGGATGTCATTTCGATTCTCGGTTCAAGTGGCTCAGGCAAAAGTACACTGCTTCGCTGTATTAATTTGCTTGAACAGCCCGCCAAAGGCCAAGTGATCATTGGTGGTGAAGAACTAAAGCTTAAGACCGGCAAATCCGGTGACCTTGAAGCAGAAAACCGCAAACAACTCGAAGATATGCGCTCGCGTATCGGGTTCGTATTTCAAAGCTTTAACCTCTGGCCTCACAAAACTATCCTTGGCAACATCATCGAAGCACCTATGAATGTTTTAAAGCAACCTCGTGAGCAGGCTGTTGAGCGTGCCGAAGGCTTGCTGAAAAAAGTAGGGCTTTACGAAAAGAAAGATGCTTACCCGGGCAATTTATCAGGTGGCCAGCAGCAGCGTGTTGCGATAGCGCGTGCGTTGGCGATGGACCCACAGGTGTTACTGTTTGATGAGCCCACTTCTGCATTGGATCCTGAACTAGTAAACGAAGTATTAAGCGTTATGCGCGAGTTGGCCGATGAGGGCCGAACTATGTTGATCGTCACGCATGAAATGCGTTTTGCGCGTGATGTATCAAGTCAGGTCGTATTTCTACATCAAGGACAGATAGAAGAGATAGGGCCACCAGAGCAAGTGTTTGAAAACCCGAAATCTCAACGTGTACGTGACTTTATGTCCAGCCACAACTGATTTTGGCGCCACACAAAAGAGACCCACTATAATAATTTTTATAATATAGAGAGAAACCTGATGAGTGTTCGTAAAATTATTGCAGCTGTTACGTTAGTCGCTGGCGCTTTTGCCGCAACCCAGGCTTTTGCAGGTGATAAGATCCGTATCGCTACTGAAGGGGCTTATGCGCCTTTCAATATGAAAAATGAACAAGGCGAGCTGATCGGCTTTGATGTCGAAATTGCTAAAGCGTTGTGTGCTGAAATGAAAGCTGACTGTACAATCGTTGAGCAAGACTGGGATGGAATGATCCCTGCGCTTAAAGGCCGTAAGTTTGATGCGATTGTTGCTTCTATGTCCATTACTGAAGAGCGTTTGCAGGCGGTTGACTTTACAGACCCGTACTACACCAATGCATTGGCGTTTGTTGGCCCTAAAGGTGCCGAGCTTAAAACAGATAAAGCCTCTCTTAAAGGTAAAACACTGGGTGCTCAGCGTGCCACTATCGCAGGCCAGTACCTAGAAGACGTATTGGGCGATGTCGTTTCTGTAAAGCTGTATGACACGCAAGATAATGCTTATCTAGATATGGCGACTGGCCGCTTAGACGGCCTAGTTTCTGATAAATTCCCTGCGTATGACTGGTTAAATACCGATGCAGGTCAGAAGTTTGAATTTAAAGGCGAAACCATTAAAACAGAATCTGTGGATAAAATTGGTATTGCCATTCGTCACGGTCAGGATGACCTGAAAGCGAAATTCAACAAAGCGTTAAAAGCAATTGTTGATAACGGCACTTATGCTGTCATCAATGCTAAATACTTCCCGTTCTCTATCTATTGATCGGATCAATGCGCGAGCGATGACAGCTCGCGCATTACTCATAATGGATAATTCACTAACGTCCCGCTGTAAGAGAATAATAACGTGATAGATCTGCATGGGTTTGGTCACCTGTTATTGGCTGGAACATGGGTCACCGTCAAGCTGGCATTAGTCAGTTTATCGTTAGGCCTAGTGTTTGGCTTGTTAGGTGCAGCCGCCAAGTTATCAGAATATAAAGTGCTTCGCGCAATAGCGACCGCTTATACCACGCTGATTCGTGGTATTCCTGAGTTGTTGATTGTATTCGCTATCTACTTTGGTGGTTCTGCCTTAGTGATGGCTGTTGCCAGCATGTTTGGTTACGATGAATACATCGAAGTGAACCCATTCATGGCCGGTGTGGCCGCATTGTCTATCGCCTTTGGTGCATACGCAACCGAGGTGTTTCGTATGGCGATTTTATCGATTCCGCAGGGACAATGGGAATCGGCCCAAGCGTTAGGTATGACGCGTAGCAACACCTTCTTTCGTATTATTCTTCCGCAAGTCTGGCGTGTAGCACTGCCTGGGTTAGGCAATTTATTCCAAGTATTGCTAAAAGATACCGCGCTAGTATCGGTTGTGGGTCTACAAGATATTATTCGTCAAGCGACTACAGCGATTAGCTCTACAAAAGAACCGTTCACATTTTATCTGGCGGCTGCTTGCATTTATCTAATACTGACGGCAATTGCTACTGCTGGCACACTTTGGATGGAACGAGCTTGTACTCCGCAAGCGAGGTACAAAGGATGAATTGGGATATTATCATTAAGTACTATCCAAAACTGTTGGATGGTGCTCTGTTAACCTTAGAACTCGTTGTTATTTCGGGTGTGATAGGCGTTATGCTGGCGGTGCCAATCGCACTGATGCGTGCTTCAAAAAAACCGTGGTTACGTTTGTTCCCGTTCTGCTTTATTTACTTCTTCCGTGGTACGCCACTGCTGATACAAATCTTCCTGATTTACTATGGCGCTTCTCAGTTTGAGGCGGTGCGTGAGTCGGCGCTATGGACCATACTGAAAGAGCCATACTGGTGTGCCATTATCGCCTTTACGTTAAATACAGCGGCTTACAGTGCTGAATTATTTCGCGGTGCAATTCAGGCCATACCTAATGGTGAGCTGGAAGCCGCTGATGCTTTTGGTATGAACTGGTTATTAAAAACTCGACGTATCGTTATTCCGCGTGCATTCGGTATTGCTTTACCTGCATACGGCAATGAAGTTGTGCTGATGCTCAAAAGTAGTGCGCTGGCTTCCACTATTACCTTGTTGGATCTCACTGGTATGGCGCGTACGATACAAGCACGTACCTATACACCGGTAGAGTTGTTTACTGCGGCGGGAGTTATTTATCTAATAATGGCAGCGGTCGTTATTGGGCTTTTCCGCTACATGGAAAGCCGTTTCAATCGCTATCAGTATTACAAGCCTAATGTTGATCAGATGGGCGTTGATAAACAGTAGTTCTTATCAGTAGCACATGAGCAAAATAAAATGTAACACTCAAAAAAAACGGCCAATGGGCCGTTTTTTATTGCTGTAATTTAAGGTTGCTGGCGAGTAGCAGTAATGACCACATCACGAATGTTAACGCCTTGTGGTTGTGCGTACATAAAGGCAGCGGTACGGGCGATATCATCGGCCGCTAATATACCACCCATCGACTCTTTCCAGTCTTCATAGCCCTCAATGATCTCCTGCGATGTGGTATGGCTTAGTAGTTCTGTTTCTACCGCACCTGGGCAAATACTCATAATACGTACATTACTGTCTGCGACCTCTTCACGAACGTTTTCGCTAATGGCGGATACGGCAAACTTGGTACCTACGTAAGCGGCATGATTAGGGAAAGATTTCTTACCAGCAATAGAGCTCACATTAATGATAGTGCCTGCATTTCTGATTTTCATATCTGCCAGCACCGCTTGCATGGCGTTAAGCAGTGCAAGAACGTTAATGTCGTACATTCGCTGCCATTCCATCGGGTCCTGAGTGTCTATCTGGCCGAGTAACATAAGGCCGGCATTATTAATGAGGCAATCCACCGGGCCGTGAGCCGCTTCGGCTTCTTTTACAGCAGCCTGAAAAGCAACTGCATCTGTCATGTCTACTTGGCGGCATAATGCATTTGGCAATTTAAGCGCTTGCAGCTTCTCAACGCGGCGAGCAACTAATAGCAAAGGATGGCCAGCCGCTGCAAAATGTTGTGCCATAGCGGCTCCAATACCGGAACTTGCGCCTGTGATAACTACCAGTGATTTAGTCATGTGGATATCTCTTATGTTGAATGCCATTAAAGCACTAAAGTAAATGGATATTGCACATGATAGGGATAGGCATTAATGTGATAAATACAGTTAATTAAAAAACATTGTTAGGCTTTTATGAACAATATATCTTGGCGAGGTATCCGTGCTTTTATTAGCGTGGCAGAACACGGTGGTTTTACAGCAGCGGCAGAGGTGTCGGGCTTTTCCAAAGCCAACCTTAGCCAGCTAGTAACGGAGCTAGAAGCCGCGTTGAGTGTGCAATTGTTGTATAGAACGACCCGGCAATTACGTTTAACAGAGATTGGTGAGGGTTACTATGAGCGTTGCAAACTGGCGATGCAGCAGTTGGATTCAGCCGCTGAGTGGGCGAGCCAATCTACGCATGAGCTTAAAGGCTTGATCCGCATGAATGCGGTGGGAGGCCCCTTGGGTGAAGACTTACTGGCTCCGCTGGTGATTGATTTTCAGCGTCGGCATCCAGGGATTAAAGTGGATTTAGATTTTTCCAGCATACGTGTGGACCTAATTGCTAGCCACTATGATCTTGTGATGCGCATGGGGGAGTTACCAGACTCAAGCCTGATCTCAAAAAGGTTACATACTGTAATAACCCGCTATGTAGCTAGCCCTGATTTCTTACGTAATAACCATCAAATTAAAACGCCGAATGACCTAAAAAACGTCCCACTTATCTGCGGGAGCGTTGATTATTGGGCCTTGAGTTGTAAAGCAGAGCGAGTAACGATTCATGTTGACGATGCTATTAAGGTCTCCAGCGGAAGAGTGATGCGCCAAGCGGCACTGGCTGGGTTAGGCGTCACTCGACTGCCCGATGTATATGTACAGGAGGATCTTAAAAATGGCAGGCTAGTAGAGGTGTTACCTGACTGGTCTGAAGAAACACAGCTCACACTGATATGCCCGCCATTGCGGCATCAGTTGCATAGAGTAAGAGTGCTAATGGAGTTCCTAAAAACGCACTTTGAAGCACGTTATCAATGCGCCTTGAGTAATGGGCCTAGTGAAGCTCTAAAATCTAATTCATATCTTTATTAATACCCTGATCAAACGGGTCAAGCTTCTTGCTGTCACTTCTTTACTAGCGCTTGCTACAGTGCATCGAAATAGCTATGTTATGTATACGTTATGCACTATAGGGAAATACTTATAACGTGGCCCAAGGACGCGTCATGTTAGCATCATCTATGGTTTGTGTAGCCCTGTCCTTTTTTAAGCGCTCGTATATGTGTATTTTCCAGTTTAATAAATGATGGGGGAAGACTCATTGTTTTTTATTTTATAAATCAAACCCTTATGTCTACTAACTTTTGGCATATGTACTTAATAGAGGGGAGCTCGATAATAATTATTATGAGGAAGGTTTTTCTCATAAACAGACTGTTATGAGTGTTGAGAAAGGTAGATGATTAAAGAATTGAAGAGCGCAGTTTCTGAAGCACTAAAACCTAAGGTTCAGTGTTGTTTTTGTGGCGACCAAATCAAGGATCAAACGCCCATTATGATAACCTTAGATCTTTGAGATGGTCATTTTCAGTCAATGTATGCTCATGGGGGGAATGTCTACAAGAAAGGCTTCACCCTTCAGTGCCTTTCGTTTCTCCAGAAGTGTTAAATAATTATTAGTGTTGTGAGCAGTTTCGCACATAACAAGGTCATCAAAAATCGCGCATTTCATGCGCTGGACTCGCAACAAGTTGCTCGCTCTTTACTGCGGCGTTAGCTTTCAGAGTTACCCATATTTAGTAGACACCTATATAGTTAGATTTGGATCTAGCAGGCCTCGTTACAGAAACATTCCTCAGAGTGTGATGCGAATAGATTCTTTGAAGCGTGTAAAACGAAAAATATAAAAGCCGATCAGATATAAACGATTAACAAATAAGAGAAATAATAATGATTGAACGTCCAACGTTTGTAATGACAGAGCAAATTGATAACCCACGGACTTGTGTTAATCACCTGCACTTTCCTGCAGGGAGTGAAACCCGTTGGCACCGCCACGAGAGAGACTATGTGATTGTGCCCATGCATAGTTGTGAGTTGCTTATAGATTCAGGGGAAGGGGCGAAGCCCGTTAAGCTAACCGCAGGGGAGTGTTATTACCGTGATGCTGGGGTTGAGCATAATGTGATTAATCCTTCAGAAATTGACATTACCTTAATTGAAGTAGAAATTAAGTAGTCTCAGTTTTAGCGTGATGGGGCTTCAGTGATGAAGATGGTTTATACCAGCGAGAATCAGTTCTTAGTGAACAATGCTAAAAACCTTATTGAGGCACAGGGTATTGGTACGTTTCTTAAGAATGAGTTTGCACAGGGGGCTGTCGGTGAGACATCAGCCTTTGATGCTTGGCCTGAAGTTTGGATCTTTAGTGATTCAGATTATGAGCAAGCTCTCAACATCATTGAAACATCCCTCAGTTGCAATAATGCTATTGAGTGGCTTTGTGAAAATTGCCATGAGAAAAACGACCCCTCTTTTGAGGTTTGCTGGAACTGTCAGCACAGCAATGTGTGAAGGTGTTTCGTTCAGTTTTGAATAATAATGGTGTTACGGTTTAGTCTATGAGCAAAGATTGACTATACTGAATGTATTCGTCTGTCACCCAGCAGTAGAGAGTTAAACCATGGCGACAGGTGACATGTTCTGAGTAACAGTAAGCTTACTGACGTAAGGTTTTAATAAAGGACTATAAATTGAGCCCACATGTTGAGTTTGAACCCGAAGTGTTAACGGCGTTAAATGCGGGTAGAAAAATCGATGCAATCAAAGCGCTGCGGTCATTACGTGGCATCGGCCTTAAAGAAGCCAAGGAGCTAATTGATAGCTACGCTGATGCGCATAAGCCGAAAGGTAAATCTATAGAGGTGGCTGAAAGTAACTTTAGCGTCGCTAAGCTGCTTTTTGTTGGGCTGATAATCTATCTGGCTTATAAGTTTTTCAATAGTTAAAAGCGAGTGCTAAAGATCATCTCGGCCTATTAAGCGGCTAACTCCCAAGAAAAACACTTTTCTCTTGAGAGTTGCAAGTTCACTCCGTAACAAGCAATTATTCGCTAAATCACTTATTTTTCTAAAATAACGTATCTCAGTATTTCAACTACTTGCGCAGGTGTTGTTGCCCATGCCATAGCAGATGCATCCACTTCTTTTAGAGGATGTATAATGTCATCAGCGTGTAGCGTGATGTAGGGCTTATCCAGTGCCGCACAGTAGCCTGCATCAAAGGCTGCGTTCCACTGCTTGTATTTATCTCCAAAACGAATAATAGCAATGTCACATTTAGCTATAAGGTTCTTGGTGCGGATACCATTAACCTTTGATGATTTGTGGTCACGCCAAAAGCTATTGTCTTCAGCGCCGAGTAAGTCTCCTGCTGCATCACTTGCTTCGTGGTTAGTGACTGCAGAGCTAAAGGTTACTGGCAAGTTATGCGCTTTTGCGCCATCGATAAGCTGCTGTCGCCAGTCAGTATGTATTTCGCCAGAGAGGTAGATATTCCAGTTCATAGGGCTTCCTATTTTTATGAATGCATTTAGCTGGGGCTGTAAGGGGGGATTCTACAGCATCATTCGTATGATTTTCTGTACAAATTATATATAGCTGAAAGTGGTTTCCATTAACGATTTGTTTGAAATAAGGTGACACGATAAGCGTGATGGGTATCGTGTCTAATGGCTGTGCTTATTATATGTGATTGCAATGTAATCTCTTGCTCATGCGAGTAAGATGTCTCTTCCAGTCTATTAAGCTAATACTGGATACTGCTTTTTTGATGCTTTTTTGATGCTTTTAACTCTACTGTCCGTATTTAATCATGTGAGCGCAGCAAGCTTATAACAAGAGCTTTTGGGCTTTTGATATGTGCGCCTAAGTAATCTCTTGAGATCCATGCTGTGATTCAATCAAATGCCGCTAAGTCGGACTTATTATTGGTAATGGTAACGCTACTTGCTGCGGCTGGGTGGATATTCTCTAAAGAGGCGCTTTCTGGCATACCGCCTCTGATGTTTATTGGTTTGCGGTTTTTAGTGGCCGGGCTGGTGTTGTCCCTATTTGGTTGGCAAGCATTGCGGGCACTGGATAGGCGAGGCGTCTTGCGCACGGTCTTGGTAGGTATGTCATTTGGTGTGGCTATGATTTTTTGGATCTTAGGGCTGCACCATGCGAATCATATAGGCGTGGGTGCGTTCTTGACCTGTCTAGGCGCTGTTTTCGTGCCGATTGTGGCTACTTTGTTTGGTGAACGAGCTAATCGTGCCGTGTGGTTCTCGCTCCCTCTGGCGGCTATTGGGCTTGCCAGCTTGTCACTGGATAGTCAGTTTATGATGGGTTGGGGTGAGCTCTCATTCTTGTGTGCTGCTGTTTTGTTCGCGTTTACCTTTGTTTTGAATAGCCGGGCGGCTGCTAAAACATCGCCTATTGCTTTAGCTGCAGTTCAGTTGGTGGTGGTTGGACTGGTGGCATTACCAGTCTCATTGCTGAGTGAGGTCTGGACGTTTGCTTGGCCTGCCTCAATTTGGATGTGGATGCTTGCCAGCATCTTTATTGCGACCAGCTTGCGGTTCTTTATGCAGACTTGGGCGCAAAGCTTATCTAGTGCAAGTAATGCGGCGGTGATCATGACATTAGAGCCGGTATGGACGGCTATGCTAGCAGCCGTTTGGTTTGGTGAGACAATGACCGCTATGCAGTTAGGAGGCTGCGCCCTAATTTTTAGTGCCTTACTGGTTAGCCGTTGGCACAGTGTACGAAATGCAGTGCGTATGTTGATTAAATAAGCGCATTACTCTTGCGCAAGTGCCTCTTTGGCGGGGCCGTAATTCTGCGTGGCAGCACGTTGTAACCACTCTTGTGCAGCTTCTAGGTTTTTGGCTTGCCCTTTGCCTGTGTGTAGCATTACAGCGAGTGCGTATTGTGCTTCGGCGTCGCCTTCTTGTGCTGATTGTTGAAAGAGCATGGCTGCTTTTTTAAGGTCGCGAGGCATACCTTGGCCGGCTTCGTGCATCCATGCGAGCCGCGTGCGAGAGCGGGTATCACCCATATTGCTAAGGCGCTTCCAGATAATCGCAGCTTTTTCATATTGCCTAGTAACCTGCAGGCTTTCTGCGCGGTAAAAGTCTTTGTCTCGCTGGCTTCTTACTGTGTTGTTACGTTGCTCAAGCAGTGCTACTGCATCCTCGTCGCCTTGCGCGGCAGCCGCACAGAGCCACTTATCTGCTTTAGCATCATTCCTAGGTGTTTTTATACCGTCAGAGTAAAGGAGCCCTAAGCGGTATTGTGCTTTACTGCTGCCTGCTATTGCTGCTCTTTCATAGTGTTCTATAGCGTGTTGGTTGTTTTGCGCAACGCCGAGCCCATCTTCATACAAGATACCTAAATTGAAACTGGCTTGTGCATTTCCTCTGTTTTCAAGTGCTTCCCAGATGGAGCGCGCGTTATCGTAGTGCCCCATTTTAAATTCGGCATAGCCTTTATAGTTACCTACAACGGGGTTGCGTACAATGTCATATAAGTCGAGCTCTTCAGTATTTGCCGTGCTAGCTGCATCAGCGTGAGCTGGGAGTGCCATAAAAGATAGAGCCGCTAAGCATAAAGCCACTGAGGATGATGTTATACAGGTGAATCTGAGAAGCTTAATTATTAGAGGTTTTAGCATGTTAAGCCCTCTTTAGATGACGGCGAGAAGGTATTCTGCTTTTAGGGTGCCCATAAGATATGTATACAGGAATGGGTTTGCGGTAAAAATTGAACTGAAGAACTAATTTCTAACTCTACAATAGGCTCAGGCTAATTTCAGTCTTGCTACAGAGCTCGTATTTTTGAAAAGGAGAAGCGTGTGCTTCCAATGGGAACAATTATGACGGGGTGCATGATGCTAGGGTTGCTCTTTGCGACTCGGTTACCGGTATTACGCACAGTGCAGAAATTGCCGGCATGGTTTAGAAAAACAATGGCGTTTGTGGTGTTTGCTGCCGGAAGCTGGAATGTGTTCTGGTATGCGATGCGTCATTTTGCTGAGTTTTGGGGGAGTGCAGCCTTGGTCTCTGGTTGTTTAATGCTACTTACCTCTGCTTATATATTTAATACCAAGTGCTTACCACGAGTCCTCCAAAAGATGCGCCCAGGTGTGCTGTTTCTGTTGCTATGTTGTGCTGTGTTATATGGTGTGACTATTTACCGGCTTTGAAGTCATAATTCATTCAGTTCAAAGGGCGTAGATTTATTTATAGAGCCTATTACGTGGGTATTGCTTGAATAAATTTGTTTAACAACACAAAGGTATGAATATGGGTATCATCATTTTTTTAGTCATTGGCGCCGTTGCAGGCTGGTTGGCTGGCACGTTAATGAAAGGTGGTGGCTTTGGACTGCTGGGTAATATTGTTGTTGGTATTGTCGGTTCTGTGGTCGGGGGCTTTGTTTTTAATTTGCTTGGCATTACTGCAGGTGGGATGGTGGGGTCAATCGTGACGGCAACGGCAGGAGCTGCATTGTTGCTCTTTATTATTAGTCTTATAAAGAAATAACTTTCAGTAAGACTTCTTGGTTTTGCTTTGAAAGCTTATTGCTTTTAACTTTGTTAAATAAAGCATCAGCTTTGTAGAGTTAACTTAGTTTAATGAGCTATCGGCGCGTAAGCGTTCTGCCATTAAATCTACAAATGTGCGAATCTTTGCGGAGGCATAACGGCCTTCGCGATGCACTATATGCACAGGCCAAGCGGCTGGCTCGTATGTTTCTATTAGTCTGACTAATTTCCCTGAAGCGATCTGCTGGCTGACTTGGTACGACAGTAACCGAGTAATGCCAAAACCTCCCAGTGCAGCTTCTAGCGCTGCATCATTCGTGTTAACGGTAAGCCTTGGTTTTATGCGTAAAGGTTTGCCGTCTGTCGTGTTTAAATGCCAATCAATTGAGCCTACAATGGCACTGGATGCAATGATCGAGTGCTCTAATAGGTCGTCAGGCTTATGCGGTATTTTATGCTGCTGCAAGTACTCAGGAGAGGCGCATATAATGCGTCGTACCGAACCTACTCTTAATGCCCGCATGCTTGAATCTGACAGCTCACCAATGCGTATGCCTACATCTAACCCTTCTTCAAGCAGGTTGACTACCCGATCAATAAATACGGCTGATACTTCGGTGTTTGGATAGCGTTGTAAATAATCAACAATGCCGGGCGTGATAAATTGTCGACCAAACAGAGCAGGCGCTGTTACAGCTAAGTGGCCTTGAGGTTCGGCGTTGATTCCGGCCGCTGCTTCATCTGCAGATTCCACTTCAGCCAATATCCGTCGAGCATCTTCAAGGTAGCGTTGTCCTGAATCACTGGTGCGTACATAGCGTGTTGTACGGTTGAGCAACTTAACATTTAGGTGCTCTTCCAAAGCAGTGATGGCGCGGGTAACTGACGGAGGAGACATGCGTAACCGTCTTGCTGCAGCTGCAAAGCCTTGTTCTTCGGCAACAGCAACAAAAACATTCATTAGGTGAAAACGGTCCATAGTATTTCCTGATGTAGTTGGCTTTCATAATTCCAATAAATGGAATTGTGAATTGTATTTTCTGGTTATTCTTATTCTAAATGGAATTCTGCATAGTGTCATCACAGCAACGCCGTTGTGAACTCAGCACTTAATGAGATTTCCAGGAGAAGTAACATGAGCCGTATTAACGTTATAGATACCCATAATGCCAACGCAGAACAACAAGAGCTGCTTGATGCTATCCAATCACAATTAGGCATGGTGCCTAATTTTCTTAAAATCTTTGCTAATTCACCCTCGGCACTACGCGCTTTTTTGGGGTTACACAGTATTGCCGGTGAGGGCAGTTTGGATGAGCAAACCCGAGAGCGTATTGCGTTAGCGCTTGCGCAGCAAAATGCTTGTCAGTATTGCGTTTCTGCCCATACGGCGATTGGGCGTAAAGTTGGATTATCTGATTCAGAGATTGACGCTAACCGTGCTGGTTCAAGTGAAGATGCTAAAGCAGCCGCGGCTGTTAAATTTGCGCAAGCATTAGCCGAGCACAGTGGAGATATCACAACAGCAGAATTGCTTGAGGTACGTGCAGCGGGTTATAGCGAATCTGATATTGTAGAGATTATTACGCATGTGGGAATGAACACATTAACCAATATTCTGGGTAAAGCGAGTCGTGTTGATATCGATTTTCCTAAGGTAGATCTACAGCTGGCTTTGTAAGTTTCACATAGCTAACTAAAAAATAAACCTCGGAGGGTTCACGTTATGGGACACAAATTTGCAGAGATCGCATTCACTGAATCTGTCCGGGATGTACAGCAGCAGCTGGGTAGCCGTGCAGGATATGCCAGTATGGATGAAGGAGAAGATCACAATAACTTGCTCAGCCAGCATGAAGCAGACTTTATCACTGCGCGTGATAGTTTTTATATGGCAAGTGTGAGCGAAACGGGTTGGCCTTATGTGCAGCATCGCGGTGGGCCAGCTGGTTTTATTAAGGTTATTGATGCACAAACGATAGGCTTCGCTGATTTTAGTGGTAATCGACAGTACGTAACTGTGGGTAACCTTCGTAAAGATGATCGCGTATCTTTGTTTCTTATGGACTATAAAAATCGTCGTCGTCTCAAAATTTTAGGGCGCGTACGCTTGGTCGAGCTTGAAGAGACAGAGCTGTTAGCAGCACTTGAGGTGGATGACTACCGAGCACGTGTAGAACGGGGCTTTGTGATTCATATTGAGGCATTTGATTGGAATTGTCCGCAGCATATTACGCCGCGATACACCGAAACTGAGGTGGAAGCGATGCTAGAGGCGAAGGATGCAGAAATAGCTGCCAAGAGAGCGGGGCAGGTTGAAGAAAATGTTGAACAAGCAACTCATACGCAGGCAAATACATTCTCAGTGCTTGGCCAAGGTGAGTTGTCGTTAGTGATATCGGGTGTGCGCCAGCTTACCCCGCGTGTGCGAGCGTATGAGTTGCGGACGCTTGATGGATCAGAATTACCTAAAGTAGAAGCCGGCTCACATTTACGTGTGCCAGTACGGCTTAAAAACGCAGAGTTATCAGAACGGCATTACTCTATCTGCTCTAACCCTACGCGCTGCGACATCTATGAAATTGCCGTATTGAAAGAAGCGCAGAGTACGGGTGGCTCCGAGGCGGTACATGAGAACTTTGACATCGGTTTGCAGTTAAATTGTGATCTTCCACAGAATAATTTTTCATTACATACCGATACGCGTCCTGCCGTGTTAATTGCGGGTGGTATTGGTATTACGCCCATTAAAGCGATGGCTCAGGCATTAGAGGTAAGAGGGTCTGAATTGCAGTTGCATTATGCGGGTCGAGGTGAAGCTGAAATGGCTTTTAGCGACCGCTTAGCACGAGAGTTTACTAAGCGTCTCAGCTTGTATCGCGCCACACATGCAGAGCACATGGATGTTGCTCATCTCCTCAGTACTTCGCCTGCGGATGCCGTTTTTTATGTGTGTGGCCCACATCGCTTAATTGATGATGTCGTCAAGCAGGCAGAGGCTCTGCAGATAAACCCAGAGCGCATAAGGTTTGAGCGTTTTTCTGCCGCACCTGCTGCCAATGCTCAACCGATTGAAGTGGAGTTGCGTCGTTCAGGTGTGCAGATTCAGGTTGGTCGTGATCAGAGTATTCTTGATGCCATGCTAGATGCCGGTGTCGATGCGCCCTTTAGCTGTAAAGCAGGTATTTGTAAGTCATGTGCTGTAACAGTGCTTGAAGGCGAGCTTGAACACCGTGATTCAGTGTTGACTCCTGCTGAGCAGCAAACCTCGATCTGCCCTTGTATATCGCGTGCTAAAGGTAAGCGCTTGGTGTTGGACATATAAAGTTGGATATATAAGTGGCTGGATATATAAAAAGTACGTTATAGAGAAGCATCAGCCTGTTTGATATTGGCTGATGTTATCTGAGGTTTACTAGCGGTTAGGTGTTCTAAGATTGCTCGTTTAGCGCGAGTGCAAACCCTGCTTTATAGTCGGGATACAAAAATTGATATCCTGACGCTTGTAAGCGTTGGCTATTACAGCGTTTGCTACCACCACGTCTAATTTCTACTGCTTGTGTTGTTTCTATGTTCAGTTGTTCTGCTAGCCACACGGTGATCTCGCGAATGGGTGTTGGGTTTAGGTCGCTGGCCAAATAGAGCGTATCTACCGGTTGATTTTCATTAACGCGCTGGATTAGGTGAGCAAGCACGCCGGCGCAATCGTCTCGGTGAATTCGGTTGCTGTAGTGCAAATCTTCTCGCGCAATGCTACCGCCTTTTACACGGTCAATTAGATGGTTTCTGCCCGGCCCATAAATACCGCTAAAGCGCACCACAGTGGCATTACCTTTTTCTAATACAGCGCGTTCTGCTTGTCGCATTATTTGCCCGGATACTTGCTCAGACTCGGTGGACGATTGCTCGTCGATCCATTCATGCTGGTGTTGGCCATATACACTGGTGCTGGATGTAAAGAATAGATGTTTTGGTTGTTTCGGTAGCGCATCGTAGATATTGTTGAAGCCGTCTATATACGCTTGTTGGTATGCCTTTTCGCTACGGCTGGTTGCTGCAGCGCAATAGATTAAGATATCAACATTTGGTAAGTCTGATAGTGTATCTTTATCAGAGAGATCCGCAGAAATAGCGTGAATGCAGTCAGGAAGCTGGTTTATAGTACGTCGTAAACCGAAGACGTGATGGCCTTGTGTTGCTAGCGTAACACCTAGAGCACTTCCTACGTCGCCACAGCCAGCAATAAGGATACGCAGTTTATTCATGGGGTTAGCTCCTGTTAAAAAGCTGCATCATAACAGAGGAGATGAGCAATGACGCTCACAGAGCTACGTTATATCGTCACTCTTGCTAAAGAGCAGCATTTTGGTCATGCCGCCGAAAAATGCTTTGTCAGCCAGCCTACTTTGTCTATTGCAGTTAAAAAATTGGAAGAAGAGTTAGGTGTTGCCTTATTCGAAAGAAGTAAAAACGCAGTACGGGTAACGGATGTCGGTAAAAGTGTGGTTGAACAGGCCGTGAAAGTGTTGCAGCAGGCTGATGTGGTAAAAGATTTAGCTCAGGTAGGTAAAGATCAGCTTCGCTCGCCATTGCGTGTCGGCGCTATTTATACGATTGGGCCTTACTTGTTTCCTCATCTTGTTCCTCAGGTGCAAGAGCTCGCGCCACATATGCCGTTGTACATCGAAGAAAATTTCACAGCGCGCTTACGTGAAAAGTTACGCAATGGTGAGCTGGATGCCATCATTATTGCTCTGCCTTTTGAAGAGCCTGATGTCGTCACACGCATGTTGTATGAAGAGCCTTTTGTAATGCTATTGCCTAAGCAGCACCCTTGGTGTGATCAAAAGACCATTGATGCGACTAACTTATCTAATACTGAGTTGTTGCTCCTGGGTGAAGGCCATTGCTTTCGGGATCAGGTATTGGAGTCTTGCCCTACATTGCAGCAAGCGATTCAAAATCAGCACGGTGTCACCGAGGGTAGTTCTCTAGAAACTATTCGGATGATGGTGGCCAGTGGCTTAGGTTCTAGCGTGTTGCCAATATCAGCGACTAACGGCTATTACCAGTCGGATATGGTGATCACTAAGCCCTTTAAAACACCGCAGCCAACCCGTGGTGTTGCCGTGGCCTGGCGAGCTAGTTTTCCGCGTTCTAAAGCGATTGATGTATTGGTGAATGCGGTGAATAATTGCCAGGTTAATATCCCTACCGAGACGGCATCATAACGTGAGTGTTTCATCGAGTTATGGTGCGGGCTCACCCGCGGTCACGGCGTTAAAAGGCGTCGGTGCTGCCTTGTCTGTGAAGCTTGAGCGGCTGGGTATCAGTACGATTCAGGATTTGTTGTTTCATCTGCCAACTCGTTACCAAGACCGCACCCGTATTGTTCCGATTGGCTCACTGCGCCCAGGGGATGAGTGTGTTATTCAAGGAACAATTCTGGCTTCGGATATCCAAATGGGGCGCCGGCGAAGCCTGCTGTGCCGAATACAAGATGGCACAGGCACACTCACGCTGCGTTTTTTCCATTTTTCAGCGGCTCAAAAAAATGCTTTAGCTGTTGGCAACGAGCTACGTTGTTTTAGCGAAGTGCGCCCCGGGCCTGCTGGACTAGAGATGGTCCACCCTGAATACCGCGCGAGTGCTGCAGATGGCTTAACGCCAGTTGAGGAAAGCCTTACGCCTATTTACCCCATGACCGAAGGGTTGCAGCAAGCAAGGGTACGTACCTTGGTGCAGCAGTCGCTTGCATGGCTTGAGACGGGCAGTGTATCGGAGTTGTTGCCCGAATCAGTCAGGCGGCAATGGCGCTTACCTGAGCTAAAAGACTCGCTGATCTATCTGCACGCTCCACCGGTTGATGCAGACCAGCATTTATTATTAGAAGGGCTGCATCCTGCACAGCGTCGTTTGGCGTTTGAAGAACTACTGGCTCACCATCTCACACTATTGCAATTACGTCATAAGGTGCAAGAGCATGGTGCACCCGTGTTGCCTCCTTCGCAGCAACTAACAGAGCCTTTTTTAGCGCAGTTGCCTTTTAGTTTAACCAATGCGCAGCAGCGCGTTAGCCAAGAGGTCTCTGCTGATCTTGAGAAAAGCATCCCTATGTTGCGTTTAGTACAGGGTGATGTTGGCTCGGGTAAAACCATGGTGGCAGCGTTAGCGGCCTTGCAAGCAGTAGAGAATGGTTTGCAAGCAGCCATTATGGCTCCCACCGAGATTTTAGCAGAACAGCACTTTATTAATTTTTCACAATGGATGGAGCCGCTGGGTATCAAGCTCGCTTGGCTCGCCGGTAAAGTGAAAGGTAAACAGCGCGTTACCCAGTTGGCTGCTATTGCTGACGGCTCAGCACAAATTGTGATTGGTACGCATGCGTTGTTTCAAGAGGAGGTGCGGTTTTATAACCTTGGCTTGGCAGTTATCGATGAACAGCATCGTTTTGGTGTACATCAGCGTTTGAGCTTGCGGGAAAAGGGGCAGGACGGGAAGCGTAGTCCGCATCAATTGATCATGACAGCTACGCCTATCCCGCGTACATTAACCATGAGTGCTTATGCTGATCTGGATTGTTCGATTATTGATGAACTGCCTCCGGGCAGAACACCAGTTAATACTGTGGTGATTGCTGATTCTCGCCGTGATCAAGTGGTCGATCGTGTGCGAGCGGCCTGCGCTGAAGGCCGGCAAGTGTATTGGGTTTGCACGTTAATAGAAGAGTCTGAAGCGTTACAATGCCAAGCTGCTGAAGTGGCAGAGACTATGCTGCAAGAGCTATTGCCTGAGCTACGGATTGCATTGGTACATGGGCGCATGAAGGCGAAAGAAAAATCTGAGGTGATGCAGCGTTTTAAAGCCGCCGAATTAGATTTGCTGGTGGCCACTACGGTGATTGAGGTAGGCGTGGATGTGCCTAACGCCAGCGTTATGATTATTGAAAACCCAGAGCGATTAGGATTGTCACAGTTGCATCAGCTACGTGGACGAGTAGGGCGTGGCTCAGTCGAAAGTTTCTGTGTTCTGATGTACCATGCGCCGCTTTCTAAACAAGGGCGTGAGCGTTTGGCTGTGGTGCGAGAAACGACAGATGGATTTCGTATTGCTGAGAAAGATTTGGAACTACGTGGCCCAGGGGAAATTCTAGGTACTCGCCAAACGGGTATGATGCAGTTTCGTATTGCGGACTTGCAGCGTGACTCTGATTTACTGAGTCGTGTGCAGCAGGTTGCCACGCAGCTAGCTGATCAGCCAGTAGTGATGGAAGCTGTGGTGCGCCGTTGGTTGGGGCATCATGATGAATATGGGCATGTGTAGATTCTTTATCAATACTTTTAAGAGTGTTGGCATATGTAATAAACAGAGCAGTAGATGAGGTTTATGTGAGCGTATCAGAACAACAGTTGGCCATAATAGCTGAGCAAATTGGTCGCGAGCCTAAAGGCTTAGTCGGCGTAACAGTTGCTACTGCAACAGGGGTTCCGTTGGTACTGCAGATGCGATCGTTAGTGGATAATGTACCTTTTCCGACGCTTTATTGGTTATCTTCCAAAGAGTTATGCAAAGCGATTGGGCGTATAGAAGGTAAGGGTTGGGTTAAAGAGATAGAAAGTCGTTTGCAAGAGGATGCTGAGCTTAAAGATGCCTTTTTACAGAATCAAAAAGCTTATGTGGCGCGTCGCTGGGAACTAATGTTACCGCAGGATAAGCAGCGTATTGAAGAGCTAGGTTTTACACAAATGTTTGAGCGCTATGGTATTGGCGGTATCTCTCAGTGGGATAAAGTGCGTTGCTTACATATGCAATATGCGCATCACTTGGCAGATGGGAATGTGATCGGTGCTTTGATGGATCAGGAGTTTGCGCTTAATGAGCGGGACTACTCGTTATGAAAGCAGCTGTGATATTTGTTGTAGCGTGTGATGTAACCTGATAACGACTAAAAGCACTTGTTGTGGATAAGTGCTTTTAGCCAGTGCGGGTTTTTGGTGGGGTTACGCCGACTCTTCGGCATCAAGCATACGCTCTTGTCGTTCTTGCTCTTCCAGCCATGCTGCTTTGATCTCTTGTAAGACGGTATCAACATCAGCGGCTTGCTCGCTTTCAACGAACTGCCCCGTGAGCTCTACTTCTGGCGTTAGGTCACCATTTTCAAATAGTGCCCAAATCTCTTTGGCGTAGCGAGTTTCCATCAGTTCAGGGGCGTACTGGGCATAATACGTTGTCATGTTATTCACATCGCGTGCTAACATTTTCTGGGCATTATTATTGGCTGCAGCATCTACTGCTTGAGGGAGGTCGATAATGACGGGGCCGTATGAATCTACCAGTACATTAAATTCTGACAGATCTCCGTGTACTAACCCGGCGCACAGCATCAATGAGACGTACTGCATAACGACAAGGTGATCTTCACGGGCCTGTTGAGGCGTTAGTGCAACATCATTTAGGCGTGGGGCTACATGACCATCGTTATCTGTGACCAGCTCCATCAATAATACGCCGTCAAAACAACCATAAGGCTGAGGTACGCGTACGCCGGCATCGGCGAGGCGATAGAGTGCATCTACCTCAGCGTTCTGCCAGGTTTCTTCTTGCTGGTGGCGGCCAAATTTAGAGCCTTTTTCCATTGCGCGAGCGCGGCGGCTATTACGTACTTTGCGGCCTTCCTGGTACTGGGCTGCTTGTTTAAAGCCGCGCTTGTTCGCTTCTTTGTATATTTTCGCGCAACGAACGTCGTCGCCGCAGCGAACGACAAAAACATCTGCTTCTTTACCGCTCATGAGCGGGCGCAGTACTTCGTCTATTAAGCCGTCTTCTATTAGGGGCTGTAATCGTTTTGGAGCTTTCATGGCACCCTTGTAACTTATACTTTCATGGTATGATTTGTGTCAGATAAAACTGCCAGTTAAAACTATAGCTGCTTTTTAATACAAAACCGCTATGGCGCTGTGCGTTATGCTTTAATTAACTCTGTCGAAAAGTAAAACAGTTGGAAAAAATTGTGAGTACCCTTCCAGAAAAACGCCTCAATAAATATATCAGCGAGTCAGGTTTTTGTTCCCGACGCGAAGCCGATAAGCTAATTGAGCAAAAGCGAGTCACGATCAACGGTAAACAGCCCGAACTTGGCACAAAAGTGACACCCTCGGATACCGTCTTCGTTGATGGAAAACGAATTAATGCCAGCGCGGAAAATAAATCCGATAGGATTTATATAGTTTATCATAAGCCGATAGGTATTACGTGTACCACTGAGCGCCACGTTAAAGGTAATATTATTGATGCAATCGGGCATAAGCAGCGCATCTTCCCTATTGGACGCCTGGATAAACCTTCTGAAGGCTTAATCTTCCTTACCAGTGATGGTGACATCGTAAATAAAATTCTGCGTGCAGAAAATGCTCACGATAAAGAATATGTAGTTACAGTAGATAAGCCGTTAAGCGAGCGCTTTGTTGATCGAATGTCTCGCGGTGTGCCTATTCTCGATACCGTTACTAAGCCTTGCCAAGTGACAATCCAGAGCCGTTTTGTGTTCAAGATCATATTAACTCAGGGGCTTAATCGACAAATTCGTCGTATGTGTGAGTATTTGGGTTATGACGTTAAGAAGCTAAAGCGTACACGTATTATGAATGTTCAGTTGGCAGGACTAAAGCCTGGTCAATGGCGTGATCTAACGCGTGATGAAATGGCGGAAATTAACGCTGCTGTAGTTACGTCAAATAAGACAGCAGTGGATAACCCCAAACCGAAACCTAAAGCGAAGATAAATCACGTTACAAGTAATACGCGAACACGCGTATCGAAAGAACGTAAAAAGCATCGCTCGTAACGCATGGCTTATGAGTGGGCATATGTTTTTAGGCAATAAAAAAAGCAGACAAGTGTCTGCTTTTTAGTGTGCTAAATTTGAGAATCGATTAGCTGGTCAGCTGGGTGTATTTTTCCATTAGCTGATCTTCAGTTTCAACGTGGTCCGGATCTTTCGGAATGCAGTCTACAGGACATACTTCAACACATTGTGGCGTGTCATAGTGGCCTACACACTCGGTGCATTTGTTATGATCGATCTCATAAATTTCTTCACCCGGAGCAATAGCTTCATTTGGGCATTCAGGTTCGCATACATCGCAGTTGATGCACTCGTCGGTAATAATTAATGCCATGTTGGCTACCTCTCTTGCTAAGAAGATTTTTTGCAGTCTTTTCTTACTGCAAGATGGTTCTTTAACGCTTTATTGACAGCAGGGTGTACAAATTTGCTCACATCGCCGTTTAGTAGTGCAATTTCCCTTATCAGCGTAGAAGAAATAAAGGAAAGGTGCTCCGCAGGTGTTAGAAAGAGACTTTCTGCCTGAGGGGCTAACTGTCGATTCATATTCGCCAGCTGAAATTCGTATTCAAAGTCAGATACCGCACGCAAGCCACGTAAAATGATATTAGCATTTTGTTGTGCTACGAAGTCTGCCAATAGGCAGTCAAAACCAATAACTTCAACATTATCAAGATGCGCAAAAACCTCTTTTGCAAGGGAAGTGCGCTTCTCTAATGGGAATAAGGGTTTCTTTGTCTGACTTGTTGCAACAGCCACAATTACTTTGTCAAACAAGCGAGAAGCACGTTGGACAAGGTCGGAATGACCATTTGTGATAGGATCAAATGTTCCCGGATAAATGGCAATGTTCATTGTCGATTCACTCTAACCCTGTTTTGCTGTGCTTATTGCCACTATTACAAGTGCGGCATATTATCGGAATTGGCGCAGTGGTACAAATATAATAATGGAATGTGTAAATCATTATTGGTTATAAAAAATAAATTTTATATTTCAAATTAGAATATAAAGGTGCGAAAACAGGTGTCAATTATGCTTTATAAGGTTCGAGCTAGTCTTATTAAAACCTCTTCGGCCCTCATATGTTTGCTATTACTCAGTGGTTGTGAGGCGTTACAAAGTGTAGACAGAGGGCTGTATAACGCTGCAGAGGCGGTGAGTGAGCGAGACAGAGTCACCGGCCGGCGAACATTAAGTATGGCAGGTAGAGGCCAGCAAATTGCTCAAGGAAACGCTGCAGTTGAGCAAATAATTGCTCAGCAGAAGAAAGCGGGCAAAAAAATTAACGCGGCATTAGACCGCAAGGCTTATCAGCGTTTGGTGAGAATCTTTGATCGTATTCATCGTGTCAGCCATTTAGCCAATGAGCGTTGGTTACCTATCTTGATTGATAACCCTTCATTTAATGCTTTTACCACCGGTGGTACTTACATTGTGGTGCATAGCGGCTTGATGAAAGGTCTAAAAAGTGATGCTGAATTAGCGGCTGTTTTAGGGCACGAAGTGGCGCATACCGTTGCTAATCATGTGTTTGAGCGACAAACGCATCAGACTGCGGCTTTGATAGCAGGATCTAAGGCGGCAAGAAGAGGTGGCTATCAGGCTGCGTTTACCCATGAAAGTGAGATTGAAGCAGACAGAATAGGGATTCTTTATGCGGCGCTGGCGGGGTTTGACCCATACGCGGCGAGTCGTATTTGGGAAAGGCAGTATAAGAAAGAGGGTAGTGCACGCGGCTTATTTTTCCATGATCACCCAGTTAATCCAGAACGTGCTGTATTGACGCGCAACGTCGCTAAGCAAGTGAAGCCGTATTACCGTAAGGGGCGGCAGAACCCCCAGTCTGCTGCGTTACTAAACAATAATGTCTTATGGCGTAAAAGTGTTGCTTCAGCGCCGGCAGGTAATGGTGCAGGTTTGTCTGCTATTTTAGGGACAGCATTAGGTGCTTATGTACAACACCAAGGTACCAAGCAAGAGGCCAATCGCCAAGCGCAGCAGATTCAAGTAATGCAGGCGCTGGATAAAAAGGTCGTTGTTTTGGGCGAGAAAGTGATTGACCAAAATTCTTGGCAGGTTATTTGGCAGAATCGAAATAATGTTGGTATGAAAAATGTTGTTATGGGAGTGCTAATTAAAGATTCTAAAGGGAAGGTTAAACGTTATGTTGCGCATGTAAAAGGTCACGTTCGCCCCGATGCGCGCTTTGCGGCCCAGTTTGATTTGCCAGACCTGACGGTTGCTCAGTTAAAAAGAATGCAAATCAAATACTATCTAGATGATGCGATACCTTATAGGTAGCACTTATAAGCTGTCGAAGGAATGTTAATGTTGGCGGGATGCGTTAGACTGGAGAGCGTTAAGCTTATATAGCCAAAGGAGATTGTAGTGGCACGCCGGACTCGAGAAGAAGCCGAACAAACCCGCCAAGCATTGTTGCATATGGCTTTGGAGCAGTATGCGTTACATGGCATTCATAATGTAAGTTTAAAAGCGATTGCTGCTGAAGCAGGCGTTACGCATGGTGCATTGTATTGGCACTTTAAAAATCGGGATGATTTGATTCTTGCATTATGTGAGTCGGTGACCTTACCGTTTGAGCAATATTATTTAGAGCAGCTACAAGCGATTGATCAAGATGCGTTAAAGGCTTTGAAAGCTTTTTTGATAGAAACAACCTGCCATATAGCGTCACGTAAAAAGTCTTTGCAGGCTTTTTCATTGTTTTACGCACGGCGCAAAGAACTACCACTACATATTGCTTTGCAAGATGTTCTAGCTGATGAGTGGGATGTTTGGGTCAGCTATATTAATCGTTTTCTTAAGCAAGCACGTAAGCAAAAGCAGATCGCTAAAAAGACAAAGCAGCAGTGCATTGCAGAAGCAATGTTGAGCCAAGTGTTTGGTGTGTTAGCTGTAGCTGAATATATGCCTGAACCAGTAGTTTTTAGAGAGATGGCCAGCACCACGATTAATAATGCTATTCGTGGGCTGGATGCTACTCGCTGTAACTAAGCATGTTTAGTGCTTTATGAGGGCTCTTTATAGAATAAACGGTAGGTGACTTGGCCTGCCGTTTTGCTGCGATTTTCTTTCCAGCTATCAGGAACAAGTAGTTGGCTTAATTCTGACTCCGCTTCGATGTAGATAACGGCGTGATCGGAAAGTAAATTGCGTTTTTCCAAGAGTTCGCAAATGACGGGCACCATATCTTTTCTAAAAGGTGGATCTAGAAACACCAAATCATAGCGTGGTTCGGTATCTGTTTGCCTTGCTTCTAGCCAGTTGATCGCAGAGGAGGTTATTACCTCTCCATTTTGGCATTTTAGTGTCTGTAGATTGTCTTTTAGCTGATAGGTTGCCGCGGGCGAGTTATCGATAAAGGTGACAGAGCTAGCGCCACGTGACAGTGCTTCTAACCCTAAAGCTCCGCTACCCGCAAACAAGTCTAAGCAACGTGCTCCGGGTGTGATGTTTTGCAGCCAGTTAAATAGTGTCTCCCTGACTCTGTCGGGTGTGGGACGTAAATTTTCTACGCTTGGGAAGGGCACTTTGCGGCTGCGCCATTCTCCACCAATGATACGTAACATCTGTCGGGGTTCTTGGTTGCTGCTATTTTTTCGGGGTGGGTTTCTACGGGGCATCGGATAATCTACGGCGGTGTAATTCGAACAATGATAGTGCGCAGAGGGTCAAACAGCTGTTCTATATTTGTTTGTATCTGGGCATCGGATATGTTGTTAAGCGTATCACGAAACTCATCCTCAGACTGAAGTTTCTCTTGGTAAAAAAGAGTGCTGGTTAGCTGCTCCACACGTCCAAGGGGAGTGGAAAGTTGTTTACGATATTTTTGAACTAAAGAGGTTTTTATCTGTTCAAGTTGCTCACTGTTAAAGTTTTCTAGCAGGTATGTTTGTAAATTGCTGTTTAGTGCTTTTTTTAACGCTTCGTCACGCACGAGTGATAAGGCGGAATAGCCGATAGGGGATGCGGGCTTGAGTAGTAGGCGATAAGTACTGCTGCTGTTCTCTATCAATGGTTGGATGGCTTGATTTACGTAATGGAACGTTAGCGTGCGACTCGCGTTATCAGTATCAGCGCGGATGGCTTGACCAGTTAGATATAAATGATGAGTACTACGGTGCTGTAAATTGATACGAATAGGCGTCTTTTGTATGTCAGACTGCTCTACCGTGTCTAATACATCTGACTGAGAATAGCGTGCTGCAAGCTGCTGTACTATCGGATTTATTAAAGATTGTTGCTCTTCTTTCAAGATGAATAATACTGTTGGTCGCTGGCTAAATAAATTGAAGGTGTTAATTGGCTCTATGTATGTTGAAAGGAAAGCTGGAAGTTGTGCTTTTAGGTTGCTTAAGGCTAGTTCTTCAATATCATTTAATGCGAGGTATCGCTGCGCTGCAGCGCGTTGTAATGCTGCAGGGTAGTACTGGTTAATAGAGAATGTTAAATCACTGAGTAGATTTTCAAAATCAAAAAATGATGACTTATTATCAGGTTGGGGTATCGGTAAAGTCAGTATGACTCGATCATCTTGCCACTGAAGTGATAAGTTGCTTTGCTTGGTGGCTGCTTTCGTTAATGCGGACTGCAATGCAAGGCGTTGTTGTGTTTGCTTTTCAGTGTAAGCCGGTGTGACGGGATACGTTAAGCGCAGTTGTTGATCCATCCCTTCTTCGATAGTGAGATAGATCCAGCCATCTGCTAGCTCTGTGGCGGGCAGTGTTGTTGTATTTTGGTTGCTGGCCGTGAGTACCACGATAACAATGGCGACAACCCACGATAAAATCTTTAGATAGGTACGGTTAAATAGTGATTGGTTCGGTTGATCCATAATTTTCCCGTAGATGAAGCAGTTATGCGTAAAATACCACTATAATATGTTACTCGGCATTATTAAGGATAGACCAACAGCATCATGATTCAGTTTGAACATGTCAGTAAGCATTATGATGAAGGCTACGATGCCCTCAAAGATGTGAGTTTTACTTTGAATACCGGCGAGCTGGCATTTTTAACAGGGCATTCGGGTGCAGGAAAAAGTACCCTGCTTAAATTAGTGATGCTGATGGAACAGCCTACGGCTGGTCATGTTCAAGTAGGTGATCAAATACTTGGTAAATTAGGCCGCCATGATATCCCTTTCTTGCGTCGCTCTATTGGCGTGGTTTTTCAAAATCATCAGCTATTATTTGATCGAAGTGTATTTGAAAATGTGGCTTTGCCTTTGCAGATCTGTGGCTATTCTCCTGCGGATGCCGCGCGACGTGTACGTGCTGCATTAGACAAAGTTGGCTTACTTAATCGAGAAAAAATGAACCCTAGAGCTTTATCAAGTGGCGAACAGCAGCGTGTAGGTATCGCCAGAGCTATAGTGCATAAGCCAAAGGTGCTGTTAGCCGATGAGCCTACCGGTAACCTTGATCCTCAGTTATCAGAAGAAATTATGCGTTTGTTCGAGCAGTTTAATCGAGTAGGGACTACCGTATTGATTGCCAGCCATGACCTGTCACTGATTAGGAGTATGCGCCACCGGATGTTGACATTAAAATCCGGGAGGCTGATCGCTGATGGATAAAAAGCGAGGTGCTGAACGTGTTCAGCCATCAAGGCCGACAACAGTAACACCACAGCCAAGTAGCAAACGTGGTGCAGAGCATCATAAGGTCGATCTTAAAGGCCATAGTGAAAGCTGGGTGCGTAATCATATGGCTGTTGGCAAAAATGCTTTAGCGAAGCTGTTGGGCGCACCTGTAGCTACTATTATGACGGTTGCGGTGCTGGCCATTGCTCTAACGTTACCCGGTTTTTTATTTACGGTGTTATCCAACGTGCAGAACCTTACGCAAGGTTGGGAAGGTGAAACACGCTTATCTTTGTACTTGGAAACATCGTTAACTGATGAAGATGCTGATCGTTTTAGCCGTAGTTTATTATTGCGAGATGATATAGCGGCTATTGATTTTATTAGCCGCTCACAAGGTATGCTGGAATTTAAAAAGTATTCTGGTTTTGGTGATGTTTTAGATGCCATGAATGATAACCCGTTACCTGCCGTGGTGGTTTTATTGCCTAAATCACGTTTGGTTGCAGATTTGGGTATCATGCGTGCGGGCTTGCAGGCATTACCTGAAGTTAATGAAGCTGTATTAGATTTAGAGTGGTTGCAGCGCTTGGACGCGATGTTAGCCGTTGCTAAACGCGCTGTCTTTGTTTTAGGTGTGTTACTGGGATTGGCTGTACTGCTGGTGATTGGTAACACCATTAAAATGGAAATAGAGAGTCGCCGAGATGAAATTGTTGTCAGTAAATTGGTAGGTGCGACAGATGCATGGGTACGGCGCCCATTTCTTTATACAGGTGTATGGTATGGTTTATTAGGTGCGCTTTGTGCATGGTTGATCGTGCAAATTGCTTGGCTCATGCTAGAGACACCAGCCCAAGAGTTAGCGCAGCTGTATCGTAGTCAGTTTCAATTGAGCGGGTTAGGTTTTTCAGGGTCCGCGCTCTTGCTATTTATGAGTGTTTTACTAGGCTGGTTGGGTGCATGGGTAGCCGTTCGGCGTCATCTGCGTGAAATAGAGCCGAGTTAAAGTGATTTTATGAACACTCTGGTGCATTTTTGCATCTTGTTATTTAAGTCTCGGGGCTTTATTTTTTGGGGAACTATTTGTAAGATCCAACGTCTTATTTGTGGATTATTGTGAATAAGTTGATTTTAGGTACAGATTTTTAGATACAACAACGAGGTTACGACTTAAATGCGTAAAAGCTTAGAACTCATCGAACATATTACGCCCGGACAAAATCTGGACGCTTATGTACAGACAATTAGCACCATCCCTGTGCTAAGTGTAGAGGAAGAGCGTGCACTAGCCGAACGTCTGTATTATCAGGATGATTTGGAAGCGGCGCGTCAGCTGGTTTTATCTCACCTTCGTTTTGTTGTACATATTGCACGTAGCTATTCTGGATATGGTTTACCGCTAGGTGACTTAGTGCAGGAAGGTAATGTTGGTTTAATGAAAGCAGTCAAACGCTTTGACCCAGGTATGGGTGTGCGCTTGGTATCCTTTGCTGTGCATTGGATAAAAGCTGAAATGCATGAATATATCCTGCGTAACTGGCGTATTGTTAAAGTTGCTACCACTAAAGCGCAACGTAAATTGTTCTTTAATCTACGCTCCAAGAAGAAAGGCTTGGGCTGGATGAATAGTGATGAAGTAACGGCTATTGCTGGTGACTTAGGTGTTGATGAGAAAGTTGTCCGTCAAATGGAAGGTCGTATGGCGTCGGTCGATACCTCTTTTGACCTAACCGGCAGTGATGATGACGATGCAGTAGGTTATCTGGCTCCTGTTCAGTATTTGGAAGATCATTCAGCAGACCCTGCTGAGCAGCTTGAAGCGGCTAATTGGGAGCAAGATTCTCAGGCGCGTTTAAGCGGTGCGATGGAGTCCCTAGATGATCGTAGTCGGGACATTCTTGCACAGCGTTGGTTGATGGAAGAAAAAGCTACTTTGCATCAACTGGCGGCTAAATACAGCGTGTCCGCAGAGCGTATTCGCCAACTCGAGAAAAATGCAATGAAGAAGCTAAAGTCAGCGATAGGTCAGGATTTACAGCCTGCCTAGTTGACGAACGGTTTGTTCGTGTTATTACAAAGCCGCCCATGGGCGGCTTTGTCGTTTTTAAAACACAGTAATTAATCAGTGCTATAATCTTGCCCTTATTTTTTGAGATAGCATTATGAATGCACGTTTCTGTCTAGTTGCTGCGAGTATAAGTGGCGCTATTGCTGTGATGATGGGGGCTTTTACTGCACATGCCCTTAAAGACACTCTCAGTAGTAAGTTAATGGCGGTGATGCAGACGGGTGTGCAGTATCAGTTTTATCACTCGTTAGCGTTATTACTAGTAGGCTTATTGCTTCAGCAGCGACCAACAGCCCTGTTAAAAGTGAGTGCGGCGTCATTTCTTGCTGGCATAGTATTGTTCTGTGGGAGCTTATATCTGCTAGCATTTTCAGGTGTTCATGGGATAGGCATAGTCACGCCTATAGGTGGTTTGGCATTTATTGCGGGTTGGTTAATACTGGCTCGTAATTTTATTACTTTGGATAAAAGGTAGTGTTTGATGGAGCTTGAAGTCAATGGTGCAGCAACTCGCCTAGAAGAAGGTGCAAGCCTGAACGATCTAGTCATCACGCTGGGTTTGCAAGAGCAGCGTATTGCAATCGAAGTAAATCAAGAAATTATTCCGCGTAGCCAGCATATGCAGCACCAGTTACGTGCAGGAGACAAAGTAGAAGTGGTGCATGCGATTGGTGGTGGCTAAAAACCTGCTGTCGTTATCGAATAGGTATTTTTACAAAAGAATTAAGGGCTGAATAAATGTCAGATTTGAATGATGCATTGGTGATTGCAGGGAAGCAGTATAACTCGCGTTTGTTGGTCGGTACGGGTAAATACCAAGACCTTGATGAAACGCGTGAGGCTATTGAAGCCAGCGGTGCAGAAATTGTTACTGTTGCAGTACGTCGTACTAATATCGGCCAAAATCCAGGTGAGGCAAATCTACTAGACGTTATCACGCCAGATAAATATACCATCTTACCCAATACTGCGGGCTGCTACACCGCTGAAGAGGCGGTGCGTACCTGCCGTTTGGCGCGTGAACTTATGGATGGGCATGACCTAGTAAAGCTGGAAGTATTGGGTGACAAAAAAACCCTATATCCGAACATTGTGGAAACTATCAAAGCGACTGAAACACTCGTTAAAGATGGTTTTAAAGTAATGGTGTACACCAATGACGATCCTATTGTAGCCAAACAGTTAGAAGAAATGGGCTGTATCGCTGTCATGCCGCTAGGCTCTCTGATTGGATCTGGCTTGGGTATCCTTAATCCACATAACATTAAGCTCATTATGGAAGCGGCTAATGTGCCTATTTTGGTAGATGCTGGTGTTGGTACTGCATCCGATGCGGCAATTGCTATGGAGATGGGATGTGCAGGCGTTTTGATGAATACAGCTATTGCTGGTGCAAATAATCCTGTTTTGATGGCATCAGCGATGCGAAAAGCTATTGAGGCCGGGCGTGAAGCATTTTTAGCAGGTCGTATGCCGCGTAAAAGGTATGCAAGTGCTTCATCTCCACTCGATGGTATTATTGGTTAAGTAGGCATTAATTAGATTTTTAATTAATTAAGCTTTTATTGGTTAGGCATTCAAAAAATAGTTGGCGGTAATGACAGAAGAAAAGAAGCACATGCGTACGGTACGAAGCTTTGTAAAACGTGCCGGAAGAACCACAGAAGGGCAGGAAAAAGCACTGGAAGAAGTGTGGCCTGTTATGGGGCTAGAAATTAAAAACGGCCTTGTGGATTTCAATGAGGTCTTCGGTCGTGAAGCGCCTGTTGTATTAGAAATTGGGTTTGGAATGGGTGATTCTCTATTAGAGATGGCCAGCTGTGAACCTCATAAGAATTTTGTTGGTATCGAAGTGCATAGTCCTGGTGTTGGCCGCTTGTTAAGTAACGCCAATGAAGAGGGGCTGACTAATATCCGCGTATATGCTGAAGACGCTGTTGAAGTGTTTAAGCAGTGTGTGCCGGATAATAGTTTAGATACACTGCAGCTGTTTTTTCCTGACCCTTGGCATAAAAAACGCCATCATAAACGCCGTATAGTGCAGCCTGATTTTGCGCAGAGTATCCGTAAAAAACTAAAAGTTGGCGGTTACTTCCATATGGCAACAGACTGGGAGAACTATGCTGAACACATGATGGAAGTCATGAGCTCCGCTGAAGGTTATAAGAACAAAATGGGTGATGGTCAATACTCTCCACAACCTGAATGGCGTCCTGTCACCAAGTTTCAAAGACGTGGCGAACGGCTTGGCCATGGCATCTGGGATCTAATGTTTGAGAAAACAGAATAAAATCTGGATATAATAACTAGAACTAAGAAAGGAGCATTGTCTCCTTTTTTAATATGCTTAACCCGCTTTTCATCTCTCTTCTTTAGTGAAACTCACTTATACAAAGCGAGGCTTTCTCTGCTTCGAATTACTTTATTATGCCTACCAGTAAAATTGCGGTATGGCCGGTAAACTTATTTTTTTATCTTTGATTTTGGGTATATACTTTAGTCTAAAATAGGTGTTTTGTTGTTAAGCACCAAATTAGATAATAAAAAATACCAGAGAATAAAAAAAATATGAAAGTGTCACATAAAGTTGCGCTATTAGCGTCGTCTATTGTTGTTTTGGCATTTACCGTTTTTTCGTGGTTACAGTACAGCTCAGTACGTGACGCTTTGTATGAGAAAACGGCTCAAAGCACCAGTGAAGCTACGGGCGCTTTAGGTCTACAAGTCACACATTGGCTCAATGGTAAATTGGTGCTGATAGATATGATGTCAGAAGTCATGAGTGAAAATTTCAATAGAGCAACCGTCCAGCAGACATTCGATACCCCACTACTTAAAAAAGAATTTATTCTGATCTTTGGTGGTTTGGAAACGGATGGGCAGCGTATTACGAATGATCCTTCTTGGAACCCGGATAACTGGGATGCAAGGAAGCGACCTTGGTACCCCTATGCAAAGAACCATAAGCAAGCGGTGCTAACTGACCCCTATGCTGATGCCGCAACCAAAGATATTTTGATTTCTGCGGTTGCAAATTTTTATGATAAAGGTGAATTCAAAGGAGCATTTGGTGGTGATTTAAGCCTTAAAGCAGTATCAGATGCTGTTAATACGTTGAACTTTAATAACACGGGATATGCGTTTTTACTCAATAGTAAGGGCAATATTATTAGCCACCCAGATGAAACGCTAAATGCTAAGTCTATTTCTGAGTTATTTGAGGGGGGCGTGCCAGCACTATCTGAAACCCTACAAGAGACAGAAATAGATGGTAAAACGATGTTTGCTGCTTTTCATCAGCTTGAAGGCTTATATGGTAGTGAGTGGTATATCGGTGTTGTGTTGGATAAAAGCCTCGTGATGGCAAGTGCAAACCGGTTCGGCTGGACGGCACTCATAGGAACCGTGTTAAGTGCACTTCTGTGTTCGCTTGCATTGTATATTGCGGTATCGCGGCAGTTACTGCCTTTGCAAAAGTTGCGTGAGTCGTTGTTAGAGATCAATAGAGGGGAAGGTAATCTTACCAAACGCTTATCAGTAGAGAGTAAAGATGAGTTTGGTCAAGTATCGAAAGACTTTAACCAGTTTGTTGAGTACTTACAAAATCTTATTGGCCGTGTGAAAACACTTTCTCAAGATGTTCAATTGCATACAGATTTGACCTCTAAATCAGCATCAGAAGCATCAGGAAATCTCGAAACTCAGTTGTTTGAACTAGATCAGTTAGCTACAGCAATGCATGAGATGTCAGCAACAGCACAAGATGTTGCCTCCAATGCTCAGCAGGCGGCTGACTCTGCTCATTTGGCCGATGTGGCTGCAACGAAGGGTGTGGAGGTTGTATCCAAAACTACGCGCTCAATTGCTTCGCTGACGAGCGAGATGGATGATGTGGTTCAGACAATTAATGACCTTATTCATTACAGCGACAATATAGAATCAATTCTCACGGTTATAACAGGTATCGCTGATCAGACGAACTTATTGGCATTAAATGCGGCTATTGAGGCGGCGCGGGCCGGTGATATGGGGCGTGGTTTTGCTGTGGTTGCAGATGAAGTAAGAGCGCTTGCATCACGGACACAGCAATCGACAGAAGAGATCAAAAGCATGATCCATCAATTACAGCTGGGTGTACGTAATGCTGAAAATATTATTCTCAATGGTCGTCAAAAGGCCAGTGATACACAGGTTGCTTCGAGCGAAGCAGATGCTGTGTTAGGGGCAATACGCGATAGCATTCATGAGATAAATCAGATGATTCTTCAGATCGCAACAGCTGCAGAGCAGCAGAGCGCAACAGCTGAAGAAATTAACCGTAATACCACAAATATTCGTGATATTAGTCAATCTGTGTCCAATGGTGCTAAAACACAAAAACAGCGGTGTGCCTCCATGGTTGAATTAACAGCACGTCAGGATGCAGAACTAGGTAAGTTTAAGGTGTAACTTTTGTTGGGGTGCACGGTACATTGGCAAGTATTGCATACAAATGTACCGTGATGTCCCATAAAGTGAGTTTCGTCACAGGTAAGATAGGTACATATTCTTATTAAAATTAATAAAATATGAATAATTAATATGAAAATATAACCTAAATAAGGCTATTCCCGTAATACTTTAGTATAAAATCGATACTAAAGTATCCGCTGTAGGTATCGATTGTTGCACTGCAAAAGCATAACGTAGCGAGGTTTTAATAGCTCTATGTCATCCGGAATAACTAGTAGGGGTTGTTTGGGGATGATGAGCCAAAATCTTACTAGGTGAAGTGTATGGCGCTGATACAAAGAACTCATGGTGAAGAACAACCATATTGGGGGTTTGGACCTTTTAAAATTCGTTTGCCCGGTGTGCATTACCGCATTGAGATGCCTGAGGTTATTCAGGGATTAGTGATGTTTGTAGTGGGGCTGGCAATAATCCCGCTGCTAGAAAAATATTTAGGTATGCCTTATGAGGCGGCATTGGCGTTCACTTTTATTGCTGGGATAGGGTATATTTTACCAGCAATGCTGGGTGTGCCATTAGTGCCGGGCTGGATTACTCCGGCGATACCGGTTGTACTGCTTTACCTTAACGGTTTTGAGCCTGGCCCAGAGGCTATTAAAGCGTTGTTCGCATTACAAATCGAAGTAACGCTAATTTTCTTAATACTGGGTATGACCGGTTGGGGCTCTAAACTGGTTGATGTTATTCCTAACTCTTTGAAGTCTGGAATAATTATTGGTGCAGGTATTGCTGCGATGATGGGTGAATTAAAAGTGGGTGGGCGTATTGATGCAACCCCATACTCACTAATTTTCGGTTCGATTATCTCTGCTTATGTATTGTTCTCTCTGTCGTTTAAAAACGTTCTCGACAGTAACCCACTGGCTAAAAAGATTGCTAACTTCGGTATGGTGCCGGGAATGCTAATTGCTATGGTTATTGGTTGGGGTGTGGGTGAATACCCAATGCCAGAAATTGAGTGGGGCATTACTAATCCAAACTTTTCATTGATGTTAGATTATTTGGTATTTTCGACAGGCTTCCCAGAATGGGACGTTTACTTGTTGGCTATACCAACAGCAATCATCGCTTATGTTATTGCTTTCGGTGACATTATTGTTGGTTTTACGCTAGTAAAACGTATAGATCATATACGTGATGATGAGAAAATCGAAACTGACATAGACCGCGTTCACTTGGTGACTGCTTTGCGTAACGGTATGCATGCATTCTTGGCTCCTTGGCCTGCGCTGGCTGGTCCTCTATGGACAGCGGCTCATGCTACTGTTGCTGAGCGCTATGCAATGGGCCGCAAGGCAATGGATTCAATTTATAGTGGTGGCGGTACGTTCTGGATTACAGGCTTAGTGGCATTGTTTATATTGCCATTGGTGACCTTGTTCAAACCCGTTCTTCCTATTGCGCTTTCACTTACGCTCGTATTGACTGCCTATATTTGTATTATGGTTGGAATGGAGCAGTTGAAGAACTCAACTGAGCGTGGTGTTGCAGGTATCGTCGCCGTAACACTCGCAATGCCTGATCCGAAATCAACCGTGTTTGCTGTCGTTATCGGATTGGTATTGTACTTCTTAATTGAACGTCCTCGATTACTAGGTAAGCATGATCCCGCTGATGAAATCATTTTTGCTGACCCAGTGGATGATAAAGCGAAGACATCTCAAACAGAGAAAGTCTAAACGATTAGTTTCTGATTAGTTCATGATAAAAAGCCCGGAAATTTCCGGGCTTTTTTGTGGGAGTAGTGCTGCGATCGGTGTTGGTTCTTGTTGCTGACGTTTGTCGCAACCTGCTTAGTGATGTTTGCCGCGCCCTTCGCCAAAGTTTGCACGCATATCGTCTAGTTTACTCATTTGTTCTTCGGTAAGAATTTTTGCCATTTCAGTTTTCATATTCACTTGTTGCTCGACTTTATTCACAGCCATATCGGCGGCAGTTGTCTTGGTTTTAGCTAGTTGCTGGTCGTAGTCAGCAGCATTTGGGTCTAAGTCACGTGTTGCCTGGTGTAAGGTGCGCATTTGGGTGTGCATTTTTTGGCGCTGTTCATGTTTGCTAGAAAAAAGTTTTTGTACTTCTTCTTGCTGTGTGTCGCTTAATCCAAGTTTCTTAGACATTTTCTTTACCATGTACTTCGAGCGATCTTTTTGATCATATTTTTCCATCTTTCCATCACGATCACATTTACTAAACCCCTCATGTTGCATGCCTGCAATGACAGTAGTTCCAACGAGTAGTACGGGTAAAGTAAGCAGTGCAATAGTTAGCTTTTTCATTGTGGATCTCCGGTGCTTTAAAGTGATGGAGCTATTGTGCGCTGAGTAAATGCAAAGTTGGGTTGAGAGGGTGTAAAGTTAGGTAAAGGCTTTACTGAGAGGCTTTTTTCAAGGCTACAATAGGTACATAGAGAGTGTGGAGTTGAGGGTATGGGTGTAAGTCATATTTTGTTAGTTGATGATGACCAAGAGTTAACGGAGTTACTGTCGGATTACCTCACAGCAGAAGGTGTGAAGGTAAGTGTGTCCAATAGTGCCATGAATGCATTGGAGCGCTTACAAGCAGGAGAAACCTTCGATCTTGCTGTTTTTGATATTATGATGCCTGAAATGTCTGGATTAGAGCTTTTGCAGCAATTGAGGCCAGGCTTTCAGCTTCCCGTTATTATGCTCACAGGACGCGGTGGGGATATAGACCGTATTCTGGGGTTGGAGATGGGCGCTGATGATTATTTGTCTAAACCCTGCAATCCAAGAGAGCTGTTGGCGCGTATCCGTGCTGTTTTACGCCGAGCGAAACAAGTTGAGCCGAGTGTTACGAGTATACTTAAACATGGAACGATTGAGCTAGACCCTTCTAAACGAGAAGTATTGATCGGTGCGCATGTAGTCGACCTGACAAGCGCTGAATTTAATGTGTTGTATCAGTTTATGCTGCGACCGGGTGAAATACTAAGTAAATCAGAACTCACAGAGAAAGTCTTGCATCGGCCACTCACCGCGTATGATAGAGCTATCGATGTGCATGTGAGTCGTGTCAGGCAAAAGATAGCATCTTGTAATGCTCCGCAAGAGCTAATTAAAACGGTCAGAGGTGAAGGTTATCTCTTTGTGAGAGATAGTGCATGAAGTTCTTTAAGCGTTTATTTTGGAAAATATTCCTATCTTTTTGGCTGGCTAGCTTAAGTGTTATTTTGGTCACTGTCTTGGTAGTAGGAGAGATAACAGAACGAGATAAGCTTGCAGAAGTATTTGAATACAGGGCGCGAGCGCAAGCTGAAAAAATTATTAAACGTTTTGAAACTGACGCTTCGTTTATGCCCAGAGAATCGAAGCGTAATCATGATAGAGAAGAATCGGATCACCATCAATTTAATAAACCTCCTAGGTTTCTTCCCCTGCAAATAAGAACCGCGCAAGGAACGTTAGTTTTTGGAAAAAAACAATTTAATACACTGGATACTCCTTTATCGTTTGAGCTGATCTCTTCCTCTGGAAAAACATACATCATTAAAGCTACGTTAGATCCTATTAGTAGTCACTTTTCGCGATTACAGGCATTTCTTTTTTCTATTCAGGCTGTGTTAGTGCTCATTGCTTCGGCATTAGCTAGTTTGTTATTGACGGTTATTGTTGTTAGGCCTGTTAATAAGCTGCGAGTGTATGTGGAGCAATTATACGGGGGGCAACTTAGTGTACGTGTAGAGCCTACGCTGTTAAAGCGAGGTGATGAAATTGGCGCATTGGCGCGAGAGTTTAACCAAATGGCATCGTATGTAGAGCATACTCTTCAAGGTCAGCAGCGATTATTACAAGATGTATCGCATGAGTTACGTGCCCCATTAGCGCGCCTTCAAGCAGCCGTAGGGCTGGCAGAACAGCAGCTAGGGCGTGACAGTAAAATTACCCAGCGGATGAACCTTGAATGTGAGCGTTTGAGTAAACTTATCGATGAAGTTCTGTCGCTTGCTCGGCTAGATAGCTTGGAAGCTCAAGAGAGTGGTTTTGATGTTGCTCAAGTATTACAGCAAGAGTTAGATGACTTTACGTTCTCGCAGGCAGGTAGATGTATTACGGTGCAAAATGACTTACCTGCTTTCGCCTTATGTAAAGGTAATCCTGAGTTGTTTAGACGCGCGCTTAGCAATGTTTTGGGTAATATTTTGAAGCATACAGAGGTGAATAGCGCTGTTGATGTGTCACTAGTGTTGGCAGGGAATAAATATATTCAAGTGTGTGTATGTGATTATGGAGAAGGTGTTAGCGAGTCCGCATTAGAGTCACTGTTTGAGCCATTCTTTCGTCATAATGGTAATGCAAAAGGCTTTGGCCTAGGGTTAAGTATTGCTAAACGTGCTGTTGAGCGTTTGCAGGGGCGCATCTGGGCAGCTAATGGTTCTGACCATGGTTTATGCGTCACGATTGAGTTGCCGTTATCTACTCGTTAATACTACAGGGCGGTTGTTATTGTAAGTGCTTCTGATCAGAGTACAAAACTTGTTTGTCCGTGAATAGGCCTGTGTTTTCATCAAGGGTATAGAGTAGCTCATCAATCGTTAAAGGTGCGCTGTAGAAGTTCCCTTGGCCTGAAAAGCAGTGATGGCTTAATAAAAATTGTTGCTGTTCTTGAGATACGATACCTTCAGCATGTGATGTGATACCTAGCTTTTTTGCCATCATAATGGCAGTCGACGTGATCACGGCACTGTCGTGATCGTTAGGTAGTTTTTGAATAAAACTCAGATCTACTTTTAAGTAATCAATAGGCATTTTCTGCAGAAGCTCTAATGACACAAAACCTGTCCCAAAGTCATCTAAAGCTAATCCAATCCCCATGCCTTTAATCTGCTTCATCGCATCGATTAATTGCGAAGTGTTGTGCAATGGCAAGCTACCACTAATATCTAGTGTTAGCTTTTCAGCTAAAAAAGGCATCTCTTGTAATAGATCATGTAGTGTTGTTATTAAAGAGAAGCGTTCTAGCTGGTGGTGAGATATGTTGATTGAAAGTGAAAGGTAGGGGTATCCCGCTAGATGCAACTGTGTCATTAACATGGCAGACTTTCTAAGCACCCATTTCCCTAAGGCTATAATGAGTCCTGTGTCTTCTGCGCGTTTTATAAATTCAGTACTGGGGATATCGCCTTCAATGGGGTGGTGCCACCGTGTCAGTGCTTCTAATCCTGTTACTTTCCCTGTGCGCAAATCTATTAAGGGTTGAAAAACCAGTGATAGCTCTTCATGTTCAATGGCGTGACGAAGGTCCAATTCAAGAGATAAGGCTCTTTTGGATTCAAAATCCATATGTGGTTTAAAAAAGGAAAATGTATTGCGGCCAATGCGTTTCGCTTCGTACATGGCTAAATCTGCATTTCTTAAGAGGTCGCTAGCTTCATCACCATCAGTATGTATAAGCGTAATCCCAAGACTGACAGTAATGGTGATTTCGTGCGGGCCAACTTGAAGCGGTTGAGCAAGTAGCTCAATGACTTCTGCAGCTAAATGTTCCAGTGTGCTTGGATTTCGGACCTGAGTAACCAACAGGGTGAACTCGTCACCACCAAGACGAAATGCCGTGTAGTGTTCACTACTACAAAAGCGTAATCGGTTTGCAACAGCAATGAGTAGCTGGTCACCAGCATCATGCCCTAATGTATCGTTAACTTGTTTGAAGTGATCTAGATCGAGTAAAAATAAAGCGCTGCTTAGCGCCTCAGGAATCGCGATAAGGCGATTGAGTTCGTCTCTAAACTTACGCCGATTTCCTAATGTTGTCAGTGGGTCAAAAAAGGCTAGCTGTTCCATCTGGCCTTCATGTTCTTTAATTTGGGATATGTCATCGCTCACTGAGACAATACTTATTAGTGTGCCGCTTTTGTCGACAATGGGGGCGATGGATTGATAAGCCCAATAGCATGAACCATCTTTTTTTCGGTTGATTAAGGCGCCACGCCAAGATTTGTTAGCAAGAATACAACCCCACAAATTGTTATACGTCTCAGCGGGAGTTTGTCCAGAGCGTAGTATGGCTGGCGTGTTGCCTAGTAGCTCGTCCAGCGGATAACCGGTTATATCGGTCAATCGTGCGTTGGCATATTCAATAGAGCCGTTAGCGTCAGTGATCATCACTGCACTTCCGCTATTTTCAACAGCATAAGAGAGCTTTTTGACCTCAAGTAATTGGTCAATATTATCGCTCACTTCTGAAACAATAATGATCGCAGCAATGGTTGTATTGGCATCGTCTTTTATTGCGGATACTGAGACAGATGCTGTAAAGAATTTGTTATCTTTTTTTAGTAAATTTCGTTTTAGTTTGTAGTTGTCAATCTGACCATCAAACAGAGCGGCTAAGCGTGTGAGTGTAAACTTGTGTAGTTTCTTTTCGCATAACAATAAAAATGATTCTCCTGAAAGGTGGTGAGAGTCATAGCCTAGAGTGTCAGCGAATGTGTGGTTAACCAGTAAAAAGCCCGCATTTCTTTGGATGCAGGCAACAGCAATCTTTGCATCTCTAAAAGGCTTGAAGATGTTGTTGATCAAGCGTATGTGATCAGGAGAAGTGTCGTTGCCTTTGATCATAGGAAATACATGGGGTAGAGTATCCGAGCGCGTAAAAGAGATAGTATAGGGTTAACTCTTATTGATACGCTGATTCATGTCAATGAAAGTGTCTCTATTCCCCTACTTTTCTGAGGGCATTAAAAAAGCACCTAATAAGGTGCTTTAATATTTTACGCAAAAGATCTTACAAAGCGTCAGGACCACTTTCACCTGTACGAATACGAATGACTTGCTCTAGAGGCATTACAAAGATTTTGCCATCACCAATCTTGCCGGTGTTTGCTGTTTTACTAATGGCTTCGATGACTTGGTCAAGCATATCCTCATCGATAGCGACTTCGATTTTTACTTTAGGTAAAAAGTCGACAACGTATTCTGCACCGCGATAGAGTTCGGTATGGCCTTTCTGGCGGCCAAAACCTTTTACTTCAGTAACCGTTACGCCTTGAATACCAATATCAGACAATGCTTCACGTACGTCGTCTAATTTAAAGGGCTTGATTACTGCGCTAACAAGTTTCATAGATGTCTCCTTTTAGTGTCGATTATCGTTACCGACTGTCGAGCATACTTAAATAAGCTGGCGCCAGTATACCCACATTTATTAAGTTACGCATTGTCTGGCTGTAAAACAGAAAGGGTGCCGAAGCACCCTTTTTAGCGAAGTTTTATGGGTGTTACTCTGCTATTTACCTGCTGACTTGAACTCAGGATAAGCTTCCATACCACATTCAGCGATATCCGCGCCCTCGTACTCTTCCTCTTCGCTAATGCGAATGCCCATAGCAGCTTTCAGGATAGACCAGACAACCAAACTAGCGATAAACACCCAAGCAAAGATAGATATAATGCCAAGTAGTTGTGCTCCAAAGGTTGCATCTGCATTGTTCAAAGGTACGGCTAGCAGTCCCCAGATGCCCACAACACCGTGTACAGAGATTGCACCGACAGGGTCATCAATGCGCATTTTATCGAGCGTTAATATTGAAAAGACGACGATGACCCCGCCGACAGCGCCGATTACCGTAGAGCTCAGTGCAGTAGGGGATAAGGGATCAGCAGTAATAGCGACTAGTCCAGCAAGTGCACCATTGAGTGCCATAGTTAAATCAGCTTTTTTGAATAACAAGCGGGCAACAATAAGAGCCGCAATACAGCCACCGGCTGCTGCCGCATTGGTGTTAATAAACACTTGAGCAACGGCGTTAGCGTCTTCAACATTTGATAATTTTAGCTGTGATCCACCGTTAAAACCAAACCAGCCCATCCAAAGGATAAATGTACCTAGTGTTGCCAGCGGTAGGTTTGCACCAGGGATCGCATTAATAGACCCATTTTTACCGTATTTCCCTTTACGAGCACCAAGCATGAGCACTCCAGCTAGTGCAGCAGAAGCACCTGCCATGTGGACAATACCTGAACCTGCAAAGTCAGAGAAACCCGCTTCACTGAGGAAACCGCCACCCCATGTCCAGTAACCTTCAACTGGATAGATGAAGCCTGTCATGACGACTGCAAAAGCTAAAAATGCCCAAAGTTTCATACGTTCAGCGACGGCACCGGAGACAATAGACATTGCCGTTGCTACAAACACGACTTGGAAAAAGAAGTCTGAACGTGAAGAGTAATAGGGAGCATCGTCACCGCCAGCAAGAACTGCATCAACGCCGTTCTCGTCACCAATCAAAGCGCCAATGTTTGGCAATATACCGCCAGCATCTGAGCTATACATGATGAAGTAACCACAGAGTAAGTACATGGTGCAGGCAATAGCGTACAGCGAAATGTTCTTGGTCAAAATTTCAGTGGTATTTTTTGCGCGCACTAAGCCTGCTTCTAACATGGCGAAGCCAGCCGCCATCCACATAACTAAAGCACCACATATTAAGAAGTAGAAAGTATCTACTGCATATTTTAGCTGGGCTAGATCACCCGCTGTTGTATTTAATAATTCTTCCATCACATCTGCCCTCCGTCAGGCTCGAGACTTAATTCGGTTTACAGTGCGTCGTTACCTGACTCACCCGTACGAATTCGCACGACTTGTTCTAATGGCATGACAAAAATTTTACCGTCACCAATTTTTCCGGTTTGTGCTGCTTGACTGATGGTATCGACTACCTGATCGGCCATTTCATCTGAGATAGCGGCATCAATGCGTACTTTAGGTAAGAAATCGACAACATATTCAGCACCGCGATACAGTTCGGTATGACCTTTCTGGCGGCCAAAACCTTTAACTTCGGTGACGGTGATACCCTGTACACCGATCTCGGAAAGTGCTTCGCGTACATCATCCAATTTAAATGGCTTGATAATCGCCGAAATTAGTTTCATGGGGTGTCTCCCTATAGTTAGCTATATGTTCATTGGCATTATTTTGGTGCCGATGATTATTAGTAAGTTATCTTCCCTATAGCGAAACTTGTGCCTTGTTTTTATAAATCTTTTAAAAACAATTAGTTGAGTGTTATTTGGTTTGTTTTTTAATGATATTTTTGCTTTTCAGACAAAAATTAAGAAGTTAACGTGCTCATTTGTTGTGCGCGCACTTCTTTGGTGCATGGCCTTGAAAGGCGAATGAGGTGAAAAGTATAAACGCAGCAATAGAAGGAAAAGGTTTCAGCCGCTATAGTGGAAGCCGAAACGAGTTTTAAATTTGCTAGTAAGTAGGATTAGTTAAGATGAATGAAAAAATTATAGAAGGCTTGTCAGCGCAGTTCTCACAGATGATGAACACATTCAATGGTGGCGCAGACCTTCCTGGCCAGCAGCAAGTAAAAGTATTTTTGCAATCTGCGCTTAGTAAAATGGACTTGGTTACGCGTGATGAATTTGATGCACAAGCGATTGTTTTAGGGCGGACGCGAGAAAAAGTTGAACAGTTAGAAACAGTTCTAGCTGACATTGAGAGTCGTCTTGACGCTCAGGAAAGCACAGCTGAAAAAACAGACTAATCTTAAACTATGTGCCCCATATAGGCTTGATGAAAGTGCACAGTGTAAATAAGGTTTTCATTCAAAGGGACAAATAATGAGATGTAACCTAGCTTGGATAGATACAGCAGGCCATTATATTTATAGCACACCTGAATTTGCTGCTTTGTGCGAGCAGTCAGTCGCTTCTATAGCGGGGCAAAGTTTACAAACGTTACATTTATCTTCAAGCGCTGCCAAGCTGCAAGCGCTTTGCGTAAGCGCTTGTGAGTCTGGTATGGCCGAAGCTGTATTGGCATTGTTTGACTCGCATACCTTGTATGATTGTCGTCTGATGTGGATTGAAGCCTCACAGCATTTTGTCTTGAATGCTGAGCGTGCAATAAAACAGCCATTACTTTACGAGCAGCTTATTAAAGCAACTAACGATTCCCCCGTCCCTCTATTTAAAGTGGCGTTAAATGCTCAAATTAGCAATGCTAATAAAGCTGGCAAGCAAGTAGCTTTGTTGAAGCTAGGTTTGGAAAAATTTCAATGGATTCAGGACTCTTTAGGGCAAACGGCCAGTGAAACAGTCATTGAAGAGTTAGCAAGTCGTCTACTTACGACCCTACGAGAGGGTGATATTCTTTTTCGTGCAAATGATGATGCCTTTATCATTCAATTATCGAATATAGATAAAGCCGAAGCTGCTGTGAGTGTGGCACATCGCCTTATCGAACAGTTGTCATATGGGATTCGTATAGATCAGCGAGAAATTCATTTAAGTGCGTCTGTCGGTGTTGCCTTAGCTCCTCTGCAGGCAAATGATGCTGGTGAGCTGCTGGGAGCTGCAAGCCAAGCACTAAAAGCGTTATCGCGCTCTGGAACCAGTGGTGTGCGTTTGTATGACCCTCTTCGTCAACGTAAAGCACTGAACCTTAAAGACTTAGCACAGCTGATTAAGCCTGATTATCAAAGCATAGAGTTGGGGTACCGTCCTGTTTATGGTGTACGTAGCCACCGTATTGAAGGTGCGCAATTAGTACCTTTATTGCAAGGTGTTCCTTGCGTTGGTTCTGAGGAACATGTGCTAACACAGATGCTAGAAGGTGATAGTGGTTGGCATACCTATTTGAGTTGGATATTTAATCAGCTTGAGGCGCCTTTGCAGCAGCTATCACAACAGAAAAGCTTCCAAGGCGTTATTGTACGAATTCCGCCTGATGTACTTGAATTACCTTCCTTCATGGAGTTCATGACTACTCGTCTGACCTTATCTGAAGGGATACGTAAAAAGGTGCTGTTGGAAATAGACGCAATTGAAACACGCGACCATGAAGGTGTGCTGTTTGATTTAGAAGCGCTAGGTTTTTCTATTGTGTTGAGTGGTTTGAGTGATTACTTACCGCCTATACAACAGTTAAAAGAGCTCGAGCCGCAGCTGTTAATGCTAGATGCTTCTCTTGTACAGTCTATGGAAGCTGATGTTAAGAGCCGTCGAACGTTAGAAAAACTAGCGGATATCGCTGCTGATCTTGATATCGCATTAGCGGCTGGTGGTGTGCAATCTGCTGGCCAGCGTATGCAATTGTCTCATCAAGGTGTTGGCTATATGCAAGGCGAATACTTTGGTAGCTTATTAAGTGTTGAGTTGTTATTTGAGCAGTTAGTGTTGGAAAAAATTTAGTTATATCGTGTGTTTTTGTATCCAAGGAAGGATCTATGTCACTTGCAATAGTTCATACCCGCGCTCAGTTAGGTGTGGCAGCACCCTCTGTCACTGTTGAAATTCACCTATCGGCTGGTTTACCTGCGCTTATGCTAGTAGGCCTTCCAGAAGCGGCGGTGCGTGAAAGTAAAGAGAGGGTACGCAGTGCTATTATCAATTCTGGATTCGAATTCCCACAGCGCCGTATCACTATTAACCTAGCACCTGCTGATCTTCCGAAAGAAGGTGGGCGCTATGATCTAGCGATAGCCGTGGGTATCTTGGTTGCTTCAGGCCAACTTCCTGATAAATCACTTGAAAGTGTGGAGTTGCTGGGGGAGTTGGCGCTTTCTGGAGAACTCCGAAGTATCACGGGGGTTTTACCCGCGGCTCTGGCTTGTAAAAAGCAATGTCGTGCATTGTGGATACCCACAAAAAATTGTTCTGAAGCGGCATTAGTACGTGAGCTTGATATTCGTGTTGCTGAGCACTTATTAGATGTATGTGCCGCTTTAGCGGGCAAAAAAGAGCTTAAAAGTGCAGAGCAGTCACCGGCTGATAGAGCAGTACAGACCCGTCTAAATGATTTATCGGACGTGAAAGGACAAATTAAAGCGAAGCGAGCATTGGAAATTGCTGCAGCTGGCGGGCACAACTTACTGATGAGTGGTGTGCCAGGTAGCGGAAAAAGTATGTTGGCAGCCCGTTTGCCGGGTTTATTACCGCCTCTAGTAGAGGAGGAACGTTTGCAAACAGCGGCGATCTATTCTGTTGCAGGTTTACCGGTTGATAGTATTTGCCTTGGTACGCGTCCTTTTCGTGCGCCGCATCATACTGCATCGGCTGCTGCATTAGTCGGAGGGGGAAGCCATCCACGTCCTGGTGAGATTTCTTTAGCACACCAAGGCGTTTTATTCTTAGATGAGCTACCTGAGTTTTCCCGAAAAGTATTAGAAGTGCTGCGTGAACCATTGGAAACGGGAGCTATCTTGATCTCCCGTGCCGCCCGACAAACAGAGTATCCTGCTCGATTTCAGCTCATCGCTGCAATGAATCCATGCCCATGTGGTTATGCTGGGGATGCGTCGGGAAAATGCCGTTGCACGCCAGATCAGGTGCGGCGTTATCAAGAGAAGTTGTCCGGCCCATTGCTTGATCGTATTGATCTGTTCGTTACTGTCGCAGCGTTGCCTGCTGAAACACTGTTGAAACTGGATGAGTCTAAAGCTGAATCCAGTGCGGATGTTTCTTGTCGGGTCTCATCAGCATTGGCATTACAGTATCAGCGTCAATCTTGTCGTAATAGCGTGTTGGCGGCACAGTCGCTGGATGCTATTTGCCAGTTAACCGACTCCAACCGACAGTTACTTGCGACGGCAGCAACACGCTTTGGCTTGTCCGCTCGGGCGTGTCATCGTGTTATGAAGGTGGCGCGAACTATTGCTGATTTGAATGGAAATGAAAAGGTAGAAAGTAGTGATTTGATGGAAGCGCTGGGTTTTAGAGAAGGGCTGGCTAGTCGGTCTTCAGCATTTTAATAAATGCTTTTAGTGGTACGGGAGGGCTGAAGAAAAAACCTTGTACTTGGTCGCAGCCATTTTGAATAAGGAACTCTAATTGCGGTTTTGTTTCAACACCTTCTGCCACAACACCCATATTTAGATTATGGGCTAAATTGATAATAGCTCGGACAATCTCAGCGTCATCTGTACTTTCTGGCAGTCTAGCAACAAAAGATCGATCAATTTTTAGGGCACTAATGGGTAGCTTTTGTAAAAGCGCAAAAGATGAGTAGCCCGTACCGAAGTCGTCTAACGAAAAGTCGATACCTATTTGGCTAAGCTTTTCAATACTGTTTTGTACATGTAGGTCATCACTGAATAGTGCTGACTCTGTGAGCTCAAATTCTAGTATTTGTGTATCTATGCTTTCTTTATCGATAATACGATGGATCGTTTGTGCTAGATGGTCATCCTGAAACTGTCTGAATGATAAGTTCACACCTAATTTGGTCAGGTTATATCCTGCATCCTGAATAGATTTTAGATCTTTGCCAGATTGGAAAATAGCCCAGAAACCCATAGGGACAATTTGTCCGGTCTGCTCTGAAATCGGAATGAAATCATCCGGCATAATTAAGCCGTGATATGGATGGTTCCAGCGCATTAAAGCTTCAGCGCCCACTATTTCGCCTGAATGCAGATCAATACGTGGTTGGTAATAAAGCTCAAATTGTTCTTCTTTTAAGGCTGCCCAGATGTCTGATTCTAATAAACCTTCATAAGGCGATATTTGGTCCTTATCTGGCTCGTAAATAGAGAAGCTGCAACCGTGAGTTCGCTTCGCTCGGCTGCGGGCTTGGTTTGCTTGGTTCGTTAGCGTATCAACATCGAGCGCGTTTTCGCTAGAAAAGGTCACACCAATACTTATTCCAAGCACATTTTCTTGATTGGCAATATTGAAGCTCGAAAATAAAAATCCGGCCATGACTTCTAGTAAGTGACTCGTTTCCTTTTTTGCCGCATCAATAGTCGTTGCCGTAATAATGATGAAAAACTCATCAGCACCTGTTCTAAATACAGGGAAATGACGGGCACAATTAAGCAGGCGGTTTTTAAGGTCTAGGAGGACTTGGTCACCTGCGGCATAACCCATGCACTGATTAAAGGCTTTAAAATTATCAATATCTAAACTAACGAGTGCGAGCGCTTCGTTATTGAGCAAAATATGGTCTAATTCACATTGAAGGTGTGTGTAAAAGCAGGACCGGTTTTTAAGTGATGTTAATAGGTCCGTATTATGTGTAGCATTTAGTTCTGTATTCTTTTGATTAATTTGAGTCAGCAATCTAATGCTGCGACTAAAAGTATCGCCTGTGGCATCACTAAGAGAAATGAAATCAGTGAATGATGCAGCTAGTAACTGAATGCCATCTTCTTCTGTGATGTGCTCATCTGCGAGCACTATTGGGGTATGCTGTTGCTTAATAAGTGGAGAGTAAGTCTCTAGTGATTGCAGTACATTTTTTACACTGGTACATATTATAATGATATTAGGGCGTATCTCCTCAAAGCGAAGAAATAGCTCAGGGAGGGTGGCAACGAAACTCAGCTCCAAATTTTGCTGAATAAGGTGCGATTCCAACATGTCCCTCATCCTTGAGCGAGGAGATAATATAAGGATATTAATAGGCATTATGCTTGGATACCGCATTGTCGAATATTATGGGTTATCTACTTTATAGTAATGATGTAGACCTAACAGCTCCGACAGTCTAGTTTGTATATAATGATACAACAGAATTCATACACTCACTGTAACACGAAGTTTCTTGGCGGCAAACAAGTGTTTGAATATCGCTTTGTTACTAGCATTATGAGAATTTAATGATTAATTATCAAACGTTTGCTGGCTTTATAGTTAAATGAGTAAATTAAACCCTAGGCAAAACGAAGCTGTAAAATTTATCAGTGGTCCTTTGCTTGTTCTTGCTGGTGCAGGATCAGGAAAAACCAGCGTGATTACACGAAAAATTGCTTATCTTGTAGAGCAGTGTGGCGTTGAATCTAAGCATATTGCTGCGGTAACGTTTACCAATAAAGCTTCGCGTGAGATGAAAGAACGGGTAGGGCAGATTCTGCAAGGTAAAGGTAAGGGCCTGACTGTATCTACATTTCATAATTTAGGTATGAATATCATTCGTAAAGAGCATAAACGTCTAGGGTTAAAGTCGGGTTTTTCTCTGTTCGATGATCAAGATAGTAAAGCGCTCCTCAAAGATTTGATGCTGCATAATGATGAAGATAGCGACCAGGTAGACTTTGTCAGAAATATGATCTCAAACTGGAAGAATGAGATGGTAAGTCCTGAGACAGCAGAAGCTCAAGCGGTCGGGCCACAAGAGATTCTGGCAGCGCGTGCTTATGAATCTTATAACAGCTATTTAAGCGCTTACAATGCTGTGGATTTTGATGACCTAATACAAATACCCGTTAAACTCTTTGATGAGCACCCTGATGTTCTTGAGCGTTGGCAAAACCGTATCCGTTATTTGTTAGTGGATGAGTATCAGGATACCAACCTCTGCCAGTATCGCATGGTGCGCCAGCTAGTTGGGCATCGCGGTGCCTTGACGGTAGTAGGGGATGATGACCAGTCGATCTATGCATGGCGTGGAGCAAGGCCAGAAAACCTTGAGCAATTACAAGTCGACTTCCCCAGCCTTAAAGTGGTGAAACTTGAGCAAAACTATCGCTCTACCAGCCGTATCCTAAAGGCGGCGAATACGTTAATTGCTAATAACCCGCATGTATTTCAAAAAACCTTGTGGAGTGAAATGGGCCCGGGTGATCCTATTCGAGTTATCCACACTCGTAATGAGGATGCTGAATGTGAACGTATCGCCACTGAGATTCTTGATCAGCATTTGCGTAAACATACACCCTTTAGCGATTTTGCCATCCTCTATCGTGGCAACTACCAAGCGCGTCTATTAGAAATAAAGCTTCAAGCTTTTCAGGTTCCCTATAAATTATCGGGTGGTACATCCTTCTTTGCTCGCGCAGAGATCAAGGACTTAATGTGCTACTTGAAGGTGCTGGTAAATCGAGATAACGACAATGCTTTTCTGCGAATCATTAACCTCCCTCGCCGAGAAATTGGCCCCAGTACACTCAAAAAGCTAGGCGAGTATGCCTCTGAGCGACAGGTAAGCCTTTTTGATGCGTGTGATGAAATAGGGCTAGAGCAAGTCCTTCCGGCGGCGGCAGTCGAAAAACTAAGGCAGTTTACGCGTTGGTTGCATGAAAAATATCGTCAATGCTATGAGTCTGATCCTATTCAAGCCATTAAGGACTTAGTTTACGATATTGACTACGAAGGTTGGCTAAGGCAAAACGCATCCAGTGATAAAGTGGCTGAAACACGCATGCAAAATGTGTTTTTTCTGATCGATTCGTTGAAAAGCACGTTAGAGCGCTTACAAGAAGATGACCCTGAAGCAGGTATCGAAGAAACGATTGCCCGTATCATCTTGATGGATATGTTAGATCGCCAGGAAGAGGAAGATGACTCCAATAAAGTGCAGTTAATGACATTGCATGCCTCTAAAGGTTTGGAGTTTCCGCATGTCTTCTTGATGGGAATGGAGGAAGAGTTATTACCTCATCGTAACAGCATAGAAAATGGGGATATTGAAGAGGAACGACGTTTGGCTTACGTAGGCGTTACGCGAGCAAAACGTACCTTAACCATTACTTTAGCAAGACAACGTAAACAGTTTGGTGAGTTATTAGACTGTGCACCGAGCCGCTTTTTAGATGAATTGCCGCAAGAAGATTTAGAAATAGAAGGCAACGGCGAGAAAAACCCAGAAGTTAATAAGCAACGAGGGCGCGCTACCTTAAACAGCCTACGAAATATGTTTGATGATTTGTAAGTGTGCTTCTGACTGTAAATAACAGAAATAAAAAAGGCTGCAAAAGCAGCCTTTTTTATTTACAGGGAATACTTATTGAGCGCTGTCCATCATATGCTGAACAGCTGCCTGTAGCTCATCATCAGAGCATGCTGCACACGTGCCACGTGGAGGCATTGCATTGATACCGCTAATAGCCGTTTTCAATAGAGCATCGATACCTTTCGCGCCGCGGTCAGTCCAGTCGCTAGTGCCGTATTTAGGAGCACCAGCAACACCAATTGCATGACACGCTGCACAGCTCGCCTTATAAACGTCTTCGCCAGAACGTGCGCCACCTGCTGCTGCCGCAACTACTGCGCCACCACAAGAATCATCACCTTCTACACATACATTACCAAGAGGCTTGATACGTTCAGCAATTTTTTCATCAGAAGTATTAGCACCAACCGAAGTTGATAGCGCAACGCTTAAACCCAGAATACTTAGAACAGAAGCAATTTTAGCAGTCAATTTCACAGTGGTGACCTCATTACAGTTACGGTAGATGCAATAGCTAAAGCATCAAGATAATTAATTTGGTCAGAATTATACCGGCAAAAGGTCTTCACGAAAATGGGGTTTCTCTGCACCTTATGGCTTATATCAAGCTTTAATCGACTTTAATTTGTGGTTTTATATGGTTTTAGCCGATATAGAGAGGTGCATAACGTTATCTGTTGGTGTGTACGGGGGAAGATTTAGGCTTGGTGGGTTTAATGAAGAAATAGTAAATATATAAAAATGAAGGTGCTAGAAGGTGCTAATAAGTCCTAAATGGTTGATATAAAAAGCCACGAATCGATCTAAGTTCTTGGCAAAAGGCTAATACCCCCGTATTATTATCGCCTTGAAATCTTCATGGTTTCTTGCGCCAGTAGCTCAGTTGGATAGAGTAGTAGGTTCCGATCCTATTGGTCGGGGGTTCGACTCCCTCCTGGCGCACCACTTTTATATTGTGGCTAATGCTCACAATATGGTCACAGTGCCGGTATAGCTCAGCTGGTAGAGCAACTGACTTGTAATCAGTAGGTCCCGAGTTCGACTCTTGGTGCCGGCACCACTTCTTTTTATATCTTCTTCGTTAACATGTCAGTGATAGTTTTATATTGTAGCCGGAGCATCTGAAAATCTCTTTCTTGATTATTTAGTTGAGGCTCAGGCACAATTTTTCAAAGGCTTCCCTGTTTAATTCTTCTCGGAAGTCGGGGTGTGCAATCTCGATTAAGTCTCGTGTGCGTTCACGCAAGCTGCGGCCCCGTAAGCTGACGACTCCGTACTCAGTAGCAATGTAGTGCACATGAGCACGAGTTGTTACCACCCCAGCACCATCACTAAGGGTAGTAGTGATACGCGAGATGCTTCCGCCAGCAGCGGTTGAAGGTAAGGCAATTACGCCACGTCCATCTTTAGACAGCGATGCACCACGGACAAAGTCAATCTGTCCGCCGAATCCAGAGAAAATTTTGCTCCCCATTGAATCTGCACAAACCTGGCCGGTTAAATCGACCTGAATTGCGCTATTGATCGACATCGCTTGAGGGTTGCGCTGAATGCTTCGCATGTCGTTCACATATTCGGTATCTAAGAATTGCACACTAGGATTATCGTCTACAAAGTCATAAAGCTTCTGGCTTCCTATGACAAAACTAGTAACAATTTTTCCTGGATGATTTTTTTATAAGCGCCGGTGATCACTCCTTTTTCAACGAGTGGAAGAATACCGTCTGAAAACATCTCGGTATGAACGCCCAAGTCTTGTCTGTCACCTAAGCAGGCAAGTACGGCGTCAGGAATGGCTCCGATACCTGTTTGAATACAGTCACGGTCTTGTACAAGCGCCGCTACATTTTGGCCGATTGCGTTATAAACGTCGTTTTGCGTGGCGGGTGCGTGACAGCTTATCGGTGCTGACTCTTCGTACACAGTGTGGAAGTTCTTGTAAGGGATGAGGCCATCCCCGTGTGTGCGTGGCATTTTAGGGTTTATATGAGCAATGATTTTACCGGCTTTCTCTAATGCAGCATGAGTAGCCTCAACTGAGACGCCCAGTGAGCAGTTACCATGCTGATCGGGTGGGCTAACCTGAATAATTGCCGTGTCTATCCGTTGTTCTCCACTACGAATCAGTTTTGGCACTTCTGCTAACAAGATAGGGACATAATCTGCATCACCGTTTTGAACAGCCTTGCGTGTGACTGTACTGACAAAATAACAACGACAGCGAAGGTGGCCGCGTAGTTGCGGAGCTACCATTAATGCTGCGCCATCACCCTCTGTATGCAGCTGTAATAATGTTAAATTACGGCACGACAAAGCATGTTGAGCTAAACCTTTAAGCAAAACAGTGGGCGTTGCTGCCATGTTATGCGTCCAGATAGCTTCATTATCCTTAATTGATGAAACCGCATCTTTAGAGTTATAGGCAATTCTAGGGGGCATTTTCGACTCCATTAAGGGGATATACGTATTATAGTGGGCTTTAATCGTTTTGCTGCAGTCAATTCATTTGAGTTACGGTACAGACTCAATAGTTCTTAGAGGTGTCACGCTCGACTTTCGGTACTATTTCTTCTTATGTCTTTAAAATTAGATAGTTAGTGCTTGATATGTATCTTGCGGGTTTTTGCGTAAAGCAAAACCAAAGGAGAGCATCTAGTGAAAACTGTCAGACCTGCCACTTGTCCTAGGTGACTATAAAGCTACGTACTGAAGGGAAATAGGGGGCTACTCCGCGTGCTGATTCAAAGTACCTTATGGACATTATCTGCCCAATGTTTACGTTAATGTTACACATTGCAAGGCGAGTTTCCCCTGTTCAGCCAGTGGTTCAGCTAATCTGCCTAATCCTTCTAATATTGGTTGTGGAGATATTAAGATTGAAGTTAAAGTCCATGCTAAGTTGAATGCAGGTTGGTTTGCGTACATTTTGGAATTACGGTGGGTTTAGGCTGCTGGGTAAAGAGTAAATACAGCTGAATAAACATAGGGTATGCTCTTAAGCAGATGGAGCAACAAGCGCTCTATTAGTTGATGAATAGGAGCTTTGCTTATGAGTACTTCAGAAGGTATGCCGTTGAATCCACTTGATGCAGAAGAGCAGCGGGTGATCTTACACAAAGGAACCGAAAGGCCTTTTACAGGAGAGTATAATGACTTTTCTGAAATCGGTAAGTTTGTATGCAAGCAGTGTAATGCAGCGCTCTATCGTTCGGCTGATAAGTTTTCTTCTGGATGTGGCTGGCCTAGTTTTGATGATGAAATTAAAGGGGCTGTGAAGCGAGTTTCTGATGCAGATGGTCGCCGTACAGAGATCGTGTGTGCTAATTGTGATGGGCATTTAGGACATGTTTTTGAAGGCGAGCAGATGACAGATAAAAATACTCGTCATTGTGTGAATTCTATCTCTATCAAATTTGTTAAAGCGTAACCTTGTGAGTGTCAATACAGTTGGTCGTTTATTAAGTCGCCACCTCCAGAATATTAAGCCGGGGCGTTTGGGCTGGATTGGCCTGCGCCCTGAGCGAAAGATGGATATGCAAGAGGTATCGCAAGTTGAGGCTATTGCTGAAATGGGTCTTGCTGGAGACCGAAGGTGCAATGGGGCTCCGGGTTCAGCGCGACAGGTTACCTTGATCAACCGTGAACACATTGAAGTAGTGGCCAAGTTGCTGGGGCTTAAGTTTATTGATCCCCGTTTATTGCGCCGTAATTTGGTGGTGTCCGGTATTAACCTAACAGCGCTTCGCCATCAGCGGTTTCGTATTGGCGAAGTAGAGTTTGAAGCAACAGCTCAATGCCACCCGTGTTTACGTATGGAGCAAGCACTGGGTCAAGGTGGCGTAGCGGCGATGCTTGGTCACGGTGGTATTTGTGCCAAGATTACTCAAGGAGGAGTTGTTACAGTGGGTGATGAAGTGGTCAAGCTATAGGGTTGGCCTAAGTATGTTCTTGCTCTTTATCAAGGTGCAGAATATTTTACCCGTTCGTTTGCTCGTTATTTGTCTAAATACTAGCGTCTTCTGAAATTATTCGAGTTTAGGGATATCCGCGAAAAAACTGAAAGAGCGTAAAGGGGTGTTTTTGGCGTGATACATCGCCTCATCAGCATTTTGTAATAGCTGCTCGGCTATTCTCGAGTCTGAGGGAAAAATGCTAATGCCAATGCTAGCTGAAAGGTTTATGTCCATATCTTTAAGAACGAAAGGCTGCTCTATGCAGCGCATTAGTTTCTCTGCCACAACCTGAGCTTGGCTGTTATCTGCAATATCTATTAACGCTATAAATTCATCCCCTCCCATTCTTGATAAGGTATCAACTTTACGCATGCTACCTTGCAGTCTTTTTGCGACGGCGATCAGTATATTGTCGCCTTCAAAGTGACCATGTAGATCGTTTACTGGTTTGAAATTGTCTAGATCAATAAAAAGTACCGCTATTTGCCGGCGTTGTCTTTCTGCGCGAATAATGGCGCTTTCCAGTTTGGTTTTTAAGAGAAGGCGGTTAGGCAGCCCTGTAAGGTGGTCGTGATAGGCTTGAGTTAGTAGTTCTCTTTCGCGTGCTTTATGTAAGCGATTGTCTCTTAGAATGATAACGAATTTTTCGACTTGTTGATCATTATCCAAAACAGCATTTAAGGTTGCCAGAAATGGTGCTTGGTCTTGCGAGGTGATTTCGCCATGCCAGCTTAATTCTGAACGGATAATTTTTTCTAGTGTGGGTGGAACATTAGAGCAGTAAAAAAGTTCGGTAATTAATAAGCGCTTGCCATTGGTCACTTTAGGGAAACGCTCTTTTGCGGCGAGGTTTGCTGACAATATTTCACCTTCATTCGATAAAATAAAACAGCAATCTGATGTGGTTTCAAAAACAAGAGCGGCTAGCTGTAACTTGTGTTCGATCTCTCGTTCTCGCGTGACATCATGTCCGATACCCATAATGCCTTCTACATCACCGGTATCATTGAGTAGTGGGAGCTTTAACATATCGACTAAGCGTCGTTGCCCATCATTATAAGTAACGGGTTCATCACACCTGAGTTCTTGGCCGCTGCTTTTTACTTCTGTATCTCTTGCCTTTACGTATGCTGCGGAGGGCTCGGACATCAGGTCGTTGTCAGTTTTCCCAATGATCTTATCTGACGGTGTATCAAGTAAAGCCTCAAAGCTTTTGTTACAGCGTTGATAAACGCCTAGCTTATCTTTGACGAAGATGAAATCAGGAATCGCGTCAATGATGGTACTTAATAAGTATTTTTCTTTTTCCAGCGCCGCTTGGGTCTGTTTTAGAACGGTGATGTCCCTGGCGACCACTGCTATGCCCTTACCCGAGACTAGTTTTCCCGTATAAAGTGTATGGCGGCTATCAATAAATCGTAGCTCTCCGCATTGGTTATGCCTCCAAAATTGGAGGTTCACTTCTTCCCCTGCTAGCGCCAAATCAAGGTTGGGTTTTAGAATTTTTCTAAATATTTCTTGTCCGTGAAGTTCCGCAGCACTCTTGCCAATAATATCTTTGGCCTGCATTCCAAAAAACAAGGAATATCCATAACTTACAGCAACATAGCGGTAGTTGTGATCAACGATTGATATGAGGTCTTCCAACGCTTCTAAAACAGAATTCATTTCAGAAGCGGTATTGAGTTCGTCCAAATCATTTGTTGGATGTATGCCATTACCGACACTATCTTTGTTTTTCATACCAGCAGTGTAGCCCATTGGAGTTAAAAAAATAGCATTCTTTAAAACGTGACTCTTTGCATTAAATTAGGATTTTCTTATGTATTTAGGTCTTGATTTACGTCAAGTCCCTTTGTGCGGCGCTTCTATAACCTGCGTCATTATGTCGCACTACTTGTGTGCAGATTAACGGGTTAGGACGTTCGATGAACAGATATATAAAGCGATGGATTGTTACATTGGTGGCTTTTGTTATAACGGCTGCTACTGCATATGGCATGGTTCCGGTATCACAAGAGCAGCAGCTGGAGTTAATTCGAGCTGCATTTCCTGATGCAACTGACATCAGCGATAAGGCTCAGATTCCAGATGGTACTGCAATAATCCGTACAGTGACCCAGGGTGAGAAGGTATTGGGTTATGCTTTTGAATCTGATGATGTCGTTAGTATTGCCGCCTATTCAGGTAAACCTGTGGAAATGTTGGTAGCGATTGATACTGAAGGAAACTTTAAGTTATCCACAGTGCTTGAGCATCATGAACCTATCCTGTTAGTAGGGATTCCTGAGCACACGTTATTTGATTTTGCTGCCCAATATTTGCCTCTGAAGCTAACTGACCGGGTTAAAGTAGGCGCGGCAAATAATAGTGATGTGATTAGCTTGGATGCTATCTCTGGGGCGACCGTAACCGTGATGGTTGTTAATGAGACCGTTATGCGTGCTGCCCGAAAAGTGGCGCAGCAGCTTGGGCTATTGGGGATGTCAGAACAAGCAAAAATCCCTCCTTCTACAGTTAAAACAGACGTATTCACAAAGTCTGATTGGGTGACGCTCACCGGTGATGGTTCCATTCGTCATTTGTCGTTAACGCGCGGTGATATTAACAAAGCATTCAAAGGCACGGCGGCTGAAAAAAATATTGCAGGTAAAGGACAGCACCAACAAGAGCCTTTTATCGATCTTTTTTATGCGCCTGTGAACATTCCGACCATTGGCCGAAACTTGTTAGGTGATAGTGAATACAAATGGTTGATGGGTGAGATTAAGCCCGGTGATCAAGTGATTGCTGTTATGGGTGAAGGGCGTTATTCCTTCAAAGGTAATGGCTATGTACGTGGTGGGATTTTTGATCGCTTTCAGGTGCAGCAACTCGATAAAGTTATTAGTTTTCATGACTCTGATTTCTACCGCTTGAATGACGTCTTTATTGAAGGCTTTCCAGGTTTTTCTGAAATGGCGCTGTTCATTGTGCGCGCACAATATGAGTTTGATATAGGAACGCCTTGGCAGGTTGAGTTATTAGTGCGTCGCCAAGTGGGAGCATTAGATAGCGTGTTTACGAGCTTTTTCGGTGATTATATGACACCAGAAGAGTATATAACCCGTCCTGAGCCTGTTGTTGAAGAAGAGCCTAAACCGTTATGGGTGTCTGTTTGGGAAGGTAAAGTATTTCAAATTACCGTGCTAAGCATCAGCTTAGTGTTACTTACCATCATCATTTTCTTGCAGGATTGGTTGGTTCGCTACCCTCGCTTGCTACGCAATATTCGCCATGTATTCCTGACTTATACCGTATTCTTTATCGGGTGGTACACGCTAGGTCAGCTATCAATCGTTAACGTCTTTACGTTTGTTCATGCTGCCATGGGCAAGTTTCAGTGGGATATATTTTTACTCGATCCGATGCTGTTTATTCTTTGGGGCTTTGTCGCCATGACGTTGGTGCTCTGGGGACGCGGAATATTTTGCGGCTGGTTGTGCCCGTTTGGTGCATTACAGGAGCTGATTAACGAGATAGCACGTGCTGTAAAAATCAAACAGTACGAGCTTCCCTTTGCTGTTCATGAGCGTCTATGGGCCATTAAATACATTATCTTGCTGCTGTTGTTTGCTGTGTCGCTTGAGTCCCTGAGTGAAGCAGAACGTTATGCAGAAATAGAGCCTTTCAAAACATCGATTATGCTGAAATTCCAGCGTGAGTGGGGCTACGTTCTCTATGCGGGTGTTTTACTGTTTGTTTCTATATTTACCCGCAAAGTGTACTGCCGTTATATCTGCCCTCTGGGTGCTGCGTTGGCCATTCCATCACGTCTGAGACTGTTTGATTGGCTGTATCGCCGTAAGGAGTGTGGCCAACCTTGCAAACTATGTGCAAACGAATGTGAGATTCAGGCGATTCACCCTGACGGCACTATCAACGCTAACGAATGCCACCACTGTTTGGATTGCCAAATGACTTATCACAGCACGGATAAGTGCCCCCCATTAGTGGTTAAAAAACGTAAGGCCCGTAAAGCTAATAAAGCAGTGCTAGCTGAAAACCAGATACCGAGTATAGACATTACTGATCCAGTGAAAAACTGATCTGTGAATTAATAAACATCGAAAAATAATTGTTTCGGAGAAGATAAATGATTGATCCTAAAGATAAAGATCTACCAGCGATTGATACTGAAGACCGTCATGCAAGTGAGCATGTAAAGCTAAGCCGCCGTCTTTTCCTAGGTGGATCGGCTGCTTTGGTAGGCGCTGCTGGTGTGGGTTTTGGTTCAGCAATGATGCCTTCGGTTGCTAATGCTTCCTCAGGCTCTAAGCACACAGTAGGGCCTGGTGAGCTTGATACATACTACGGTTTTTGGAGTGGCGGCCATCAGGGTGAAGTACGTGTGTTAGGTTTGCCTTCTATGCGTGAGCTAATGCGTATCCCCGTGTTTAACGTTGATAGTGCTACTGGCTGGGGTATTACTAATGAGTCTAAAGCTGTACTCGGTGAAAATGCACCACTGAACGGTGACTGTCACCATCCTCATATGTCCATGACCGACGGGCACTATGATGGTAAGTATCTGTTTATCAACGATAAGGCCAACACACGTGTTGCTCGTATCCGCGGTGATATCATGAAAACGGATAAAATCACTACTGTACCTAACTGCCAAGCAATTCATGGCTTACGTGTACAGAAAGCACCGTTTACCAAGTATGTCTTTGCTAACGCTGAATTCCGTATGCCGCACCCAAATGACGGCACGAATATGGATGATATTGAAGGCTACTACACCATGTTCAACGGCTTAAACGCTGAGACTATGGAAGTTGATTGGCAGATTATTGTCGACGGTAACCTAGATAATACTGATGCTGATTACACCGGTAAGTATGCGTTCTCTACGTGTTACAACTCTGAAGGTGCAATTGATCTAGCTGGCTCTATGCGTAATGAGCGTGACCACTTAGTTATCTTTAACATCGAGCGTATCGAAGCGGCAGTAAAAGCAGGTAAGTTCGAGACGCTAGGTGATTCTAAAGTACCAGTATTGGATGGCCGTAAAGGGTCTGAGCTAACTCGCTATGTTCCCGTTGCTAAAAACCCGCATGGTATCAACACAGCGCCGGGTGGTAAGTACGCAGTAGCGAACGGTAAGTTATCGCCAACTGTTACTGTCTTCCAGTTAGATAAGTTTGATGCGTTGTTTGCTGATGACATAAAACCGCGTGATACGGTTGTTGCTGAAGTTGAGTTAGGACTTGGGCCATTGCATACCGCGTTTGATGGTAAAGGTAACGCCTTTACTACGTTGTTTATCGATAGCCAGATCTGTAAGTGGAATATCGACAAAGCAATTGCTGCTTATAACGGTGAAAAAGTTAACTACATCGTGCAGAAGTTGGATGTGCATTATCAGCCAGGGCATAACCATACAACAATGGGTGAAACCCGTGATGCGGATGGTCAATATCTGGTGTCTTTGCAGAAATTCTCCAAAGACCGTTTCTTGCCATGTGGCCCGTTACACCCTGAGAACGATCAGCTGATCGATATCTCCGGTGATGAAATGGTATTGATTCACGACGGCCCTGCTTTTGCTGAACCGCATGACTGTATGATGGTTCACCGCTCTAAAGTGAAAACTCGTAAGCTGTATGACCGTAAAGATCCTACTTTCGCTATGACCGTTGATATGGCTAAGAAGGATGGTGTGACGCTTGAAACTGATAACAAAGTTATACGTGATGGTAATAAAGTTCGCGTTTACATGACATCAGTAGCGCCAAGTTACGGTATGGATCAGTTCACTGTGAAGCAAGGTGATGAAGTGACGGTTGTCATTACTAACCTAGATCAAATCGAAGATGTATCGCATGGTTTCTGTATGGTAAACCACGGCGTGCAAATGGAGATTAGCCCGCAGCAAACAGCATCCGTTACCTTTATGGCGAATGATGTTGGTGTACATTGGTACTACTGCAACTGGTTCTGTCATGCACTTCATATGGAAATGCGTGGCCGTATGTTGGTTGAAAAAGCTTAGTACAACCGCTAGGAAAATCTGATTTTCCTGCTATATCAACAGAAGCCAGTCGTTTAACGTCTGGCTTTTGTTGTTTTATCTATTGTGATGGGAGTAACAAAATGAAGTTACTACGCAACTGTATTGCTGTGATGCTGGTATCGCTCTGTTTTGCGACGTTTGTCAGTGCGCAAATACGAACGGTTAGCCCATCTGACGAACTTCAGTCTGCTATAGACATGTCGCAAGCAGGGGATCAACTGATTCTTAATGCTGGCCGTTATATCGGTAATTTTACGGTTAATAAGCGTCTTACCCTTACGGGAATGCCCGGTGCCGTCATTGATGGCAATGGCAAGGGTCATACCTTGGTGATTGAAACGCCTGATGTGCGTATTGAAACGCTTGAGATAACAAACTGGGGAGACGATTTAACGGATATGGACTCCGGAATTTTTGTTGAGAAAAAAGCAAGCAACACACAGATTTTGAATAACTACTTTCTTGGCGATACCTTTGGCATCTGGGTAGATGGTGCTCAAGAAGTACTTATTAAAGCGAACCGTATAGAGGGTAACCTCAATGTTCGTTCGCAAGATCGTGGTAACGGTATCCACCTGTTTAATGTAGGTAAGGCACGTGTGGAAGCTAATGAGGTATGGCATACCCGTGATGGCATTTATATTGATACCAGCAATGGCAATGAGCTAGTAGGTAACTACCTGCACGACTTACGGTATGGCGTGCATTATATGTATTCGTATCACAACCTTGTCTCGGGTAACCGCACTGTTAATACCCGTACAGGGTATGCGTTAATGCAATCTAAGTTTCTGACGGTTACCGATAATATTTCAGAAAACGATTCGAATTACGGTATTTTGATGAACTTTATTACCCAGTCAACAATAGAAAATAACAGGGTATCTGGTGTTCAAAACAACCGATTTGGAGAAGGAGCTCCTTCCATGACAGAAGGTAAAGCCCTGTTTATTTATAACTCTTTATTTAACAAAATCCGTGGTAACTTTTTTGTAGAGAGTGATATGGGCGTCCACCTGACCGCAGGTTCTGAAGATAACATTTTTACCCGTAATGCTTTTATCAATAATAAAGAACAAGTCAAATATGTGGCTACCCGTCCACAGAATTGGTCTCACGAAGGGGTAGGTAATTATTGGAGTGACTACCTCGGATGGGATATGGATGCCGATGGCATCGGTGATACACAATATGAACCAACAGACGGTGTTGATCGGCTGTTGTGGAAGTTCCCTGCAGCGAAGGTGTTATTGAACAGCCCAGCAGTAGAAACTATTCGTTGGGTGCAAAGGCAGTTTCCCGTGCTTAAAGCACAGGGCGTTGTTGATACTCACCCTTTGATGAGCTTACCCAAAAAGTTATTGCCTTCAGCAGTTAGTGATACTGCCGTGATGGAAAAAGTAGATGACAAACATAGTTGAGTTAATAGGCGTAGAGAAACGCTACCAGAGTGTAAAGGCGTTAGAACCGTTGGATCTAGCATTACAAGAAGGTGAAATTCTGGGGCTGTTTGGCCATAACGGCGCGGGCAAAACTACGACCATCAAATTGATTCTTGGGTTGATTAAAGCCAGTGCGGGTTCCGTACGTGTTTTTGGACAAGACCCTACATTTTCGGAATCACGCAGAGAGCGCCAGCAGTTAGGTTTTCTTCAGGAAAATGTCAGCTTTTATGATCAACTAACAGGCTTAGAGGTGCTACGTTACTTTGCTCGCCTAAAAGGTATTCAAATATCTGAATGCCATCGATTACTTGATCAAGTAGGTTTGAAGGCCGCATCGGGTAGGCGGGTTAAAACCTATTCAAAAGGGATGCGCCAACGCCTAGGTTTAGCTCAGGCGTTATTAGGAAGCCCAAAGCTATTGTTATTGGATGAGCCCACAGTAGGGCTTGATCCTTTGGCAACACAGGATTTTTATCACCGTATTGCAGAGCTGAAGGAACAGGGTTGTACGGTTGTGTTGTGCTCGCACGTGCTACCTGGTGTGGAGAAGTATATTGATCGTGCCATGATTATGGGAAAAGGTAAGGTGCTTGCTCAAGGTAGTCTTAATGACTTGCGCCAACAAGCAGAGCTACCTTTGGTATTGAATGTGAAAGGGGCTGGGTTACAGATTCCTGAGAGTATTCAATCACGCGTAACAGTTTTGGAAGATGGCGTCAGTATGCATCTCTCTTTACAGGAGAAAATGCCTGTTATGCAGTATATGCTAGCGCAAGCCGGGGTGACGGATATTGATCTACATTTACCTTCACTTGAAGATCTTTATACCCACTATACACGCACCTGTGTAGGCCATGAGATGGAGGGTGTTTTATGAACCCCATAGTAACGGTTGCCGCAAAAGAGTTTCGCGATGGTCTACGTAACCGCTGGGTGCTTTCCATTGCAATAATATTCGCAGTGATGGCTACCGGTCTCGCTTATTTTGGATCAGCTGCTGCAGGGCAGGTAGGATTTACATCGTTATCTACAACCATAGTTAGCTTAGCTAGTTTAGCGGTGTTCATCATTCCATTGATAGCATTGATGTTGGCTTACGACGGTATTGTAGGAGAGGATGAAAGTGGCACTTTACTATTGTTGCTCACTTATCCGTTATCACGCTGGCAGTTATTGTGTGGAAAAATGCTAGGCCATGGTGTCATTATGGCATTTTCTACTTTAGTGGGCTTTGGTTCAGCTGCTTTGATCATGGGGCTGTTTGCGCCTGATATTAGTTGGTCGGAGTTGGCGGTTCCTTTTGGCTTGTTTATTTTGTCTGCTGTCTTGTTGGGTTGGATTTTTATCGCTTTCGCTTATGTCATTAGTGTTAGCGTGACCGAAAAATCTAAAGCGGCAGGCTTAGCGTTAATTGTCTGGTTTTTGTTTGTACTGGTTTTTGACTTGGGGCTTCTTGGTTTATTGGTCGGTACTCAAGGCGATGTTGATGCCGAGCTTTTCCCGTATTTATTACTGTTGAATCCAACTGATATTTTTCGTTTGGTCAATATCACTTACTTTGCTGATCAGCAGCTCAGTGGTTTGATGGCAATCGCTGAGCATGTGCGTTTATCTACAACTGCACTGTTAGTGAGTTTGCTAGTTTGGCTGGCAGTGCCCGTTTCGCTGGCACTGGCGTTATTTAATAGGAGAGCATTGTGAATACTTTTGTCCGTATGCGTTTGTCTATCGCAGTTCTGTTGATTGCTGTCATAGGCTTAACAGGATGCAATGAAGATTCAACTGCGAAAGTGATGGCGCAGAAGGCGATGGCGCTTGAAAGTGCTGAAGAGTGTCATTTATGTGGCATGTTGATCACACGTTTTCCAGGCCCTAAGGGGCAAGTATATGAGCGCGGTATTAAGAAAAACATGAAGTTTTGTTCCACCCGTGACATGTTTGCTTACGCACTTGACCCTGAGCACAAACACAACATTCAATCAGTGTTTGTTCATGACATGGCTGTAAACCCGTGGGATGAACCAAGTGAAGAGACTTACATTGATGGGCGTGAAGCATGGTTCGTGATTGGCTCGACGAAAAAAGGGGCTATGGGGCCAACTTTAGGGAGTTTTAAAACCAAAGAAAGTGCTGAAGCATTTGCAAAAGAATTTGGTGGTGAGCTTAAGCGTTTTGAAGAGCTGACATTGGATACTATTTGAGTTTTAGAGTAGCTGGGTAAAGAAAGCTAATGTGGCTTGTGTAATGTTTAACATGAACGTTACTACACAAGCCATAGTATTATTGTTGAGGCTTATAGCGTGCAGCACTGATGATGCTAATTAGATGGATGATCGCAGCAATGATGGCAGGGAAAATCAAAAAATACATGGCGTAACCTACCGCGGTGCTAACAAAAAAGAAGAATGCAGCAAGCAAACGTCCTTGTACTAAATGCCCCAGCCCTGGAATAAAAATGTTGCACAAAGCGGCTATTACATTACCTGTGCTGCCTTGTTTAGTCATAAAAACATCCTCCTATTTGCGTAGCAATGGAGGGTGCGTTATTCATTGCTATCTGTCAATAAACGAGTTGAAAACACAGCACTCGCTTGACCGATTGCTTTCATTGACTTATGTCGCAGAAAAAGTACACAGGATGTGTAGGATTGAGAGTCTAATTTTATAGTGGCTTGTAGTGGAGTGCAGTATTGTGAATGAGCATTTTGATATTCTGATTATAGGCGCCGGTCCAGCTGGTTTAAGCTTTGCTCGCTCGTTAGGGGGGCTGCCCTTAAAAGTACTCATATTAGAGCGCTCATCACAAACAACTCTCGCCGAGCCACCTGAAGACGGTCGCGAGATTGCTTTAACGCACTTGTCAGTCAATTTGATGAAAGAATCTGGGGCATGGCAGCGCTTACCAGAAGGGGGGGGTCTCCTATTGAAGGCGCTAAAGTTTTCGATGGAGAGTCCAGCTATAGCCTTGATTTTGATCGTGACAGTGCTGATCTTGAGGCGTTGGGGTATTTAGTGCCAAACCACCTGATTCGCAAAGCATTTTACGAAGTGGTTTCCAGCCAAAAAATATTGAAATTCGTACTGAAAGTGTCGTAGAAAATGTTTCAACTGATGCCGGACGTGGCTATGTAACCTTGACCTCTGGCAAGGTTATAACTGCTAGTTTGATTGCGGCAGCAGATACTCGCTTTTCTGAAATGCGAAGAAAAATGGGGGTTTCAGCAACCCTAAAAGACTTCTCGCGTACCGCTATTGTTTGTCGTATGGAACACAGTCGCTCACACCAGCAAACGGCGCTAGAATGTTTTCATTATGGACGGACAACGGCTGTGCTGCCAATGCAAGGAAATCGTTCATCTGTTGTGATTACAGTCAACAGTCGTGATGCACAACAGTATGCTGAAATGAGTGAAGAGGATTTTAACGACAATATTGAGACGCAGCTTCAAGGTATGCTCGGTGAAATGACCTTGTTGGGTAAGCGCCATGTTTATCCTTTGGTTGCTGTTCATGCTAACCAATTTGTCGCCAGACGATTTGCCTTAATCGGTGATGCCGCAGTAGGTATGCACCCGGTCACTGCGCACGGCTTTAATTTGGGGCTGCGTGGTCAGGCAACGTTGGCTAAAGCGATTGAAAGTGCAATAACGGAAGGTGGGGATATTGGTAGCGAAAATGTGCTTAAAGCTTATGAGTCAGCTCATATGCGTATCTCTCGTGTGCTCTATCATGGAACAAATATTGTAGTGGGCTTGTTCACGCATGAGAGTGTTGCCGCTAAATTAGCAAGAAAGGCAACGCTTCGTTTGGCGAATAATATAGTGCCGATTAAGCGCCTTATCACTGAATCACTAACAGAAAGTGAGTTAGAGCAACCCTCTGCATTAAAAGAAATAGCACAGCACTTACCAAGACTTCCTTTGCCTGCATTCCCTTTAATAGGCCCTATTAAGAAGGCAGCCCAGGTGGTAAGTAAACGAATACCCGATAAAGTGAATCCATTAAAACGAATCGGTTTTCTGTAGGCTGTAATTGTAAGGAGGTATGAGCAACCTCGAAAAGACTTATTAAATATAAGTCTTTGTTTGGAGACTTCTATAGTATCTCGCTCCTAAGTTTCGCTATACTGAATCTATTCTAGTTTGAATGAAGAATGGATTCATATGGATATTAGGAAGATGAGATGCTTAATCCTTGATGATAGCAAGGCAATTACGGGGTTGCTTGAAGCTATCATTATGGAAGAGTTAGGTGCTGAGCAAGCACTAGTCGCTAACAACGTAGCCGATGCACTTGTATTACTAGAAAAAAATCCCCTGTCTATTGATGTTGTTTTCTGCGACCTCAATTTACCCGATGTTGATGGCGTAGCGTTTTTACGAATGCTATCTGAGAGGGAGTACCAAGGTTATATTGTTATTGTTAGTTCTGTATCTCATCGAGTGCTCAAGTCTGTTGAGCATTTAGCACGTAACCACCACTTGAAGCTCTTAGGCACTATTATTAAGCCTATTTCTCCCCAGTCAGTTATTCAGTTATTGCAGAGTGCTGGCAGTCATAGTGGAGCCAAACCGCAAGCTAGAGCCAAAGAAAAACTGACGGTACCTGAGCTGATCGATGCTTTAGAAGAAGGCTACTTCGAGTGTTATTATCAGCCGCAAGTATGTGCAATGACACGCAATGTTGTTGGCTTTGAAGCTCTTGCTCGATTACAGCACCCTAAAAGAAATTTAGTTTTCCCTGATGATTTTATTTCTTTAATGGAGCAGCACAATTTGATTCTTCGTCTAACGAAAGATCAAATCGTTTCAGTTTTCAAACAGTGGAATATATGGCATCAGCAAGGCCATTATTATCGAATTGCGATCAATATCTCTGCATTATTATTAAATGATTTAGAGCTCCCTGAGTTTATTCTTACACAGATTAAAAAATATGATGTTAAACCCAAACTGCTAACACTCGAAATTACTGAGTCATGTTTAAATGAAGATCGCACTAGGGCTCTTGAGGTACTTAGTCGCTTGTCCATGTATGGTATTAATCTATCTATTGATGATTTCGGTACAGGGTATTCCTCTATTGAGAGGCTTCAAAGTCTGCCATTTAATGAGGTGAAGATTGATCGCTCCTTTGTTCAAAATGCGGCATCCTCTGAAAGTGAAAGGCCGGTACTTGATTCGATGATTGGAATGGCTAACCGTTTAGGTCTACGAGTTGTCTTAGAAGGTGTCGAAACATTAGCGCATTGGCAGATGGTGTGTCATTCAGGTTGTGACAGCTTCCAAGGGTACTTTATTGCAAAACCAATGGATGTAGACAAACTTGAGGAATGGTTAGCGGATTGGAATAAAATGACCGACTGAAAATATAACGAAATTTGACGTATTATTAGAGTTGGATGTTAATATTATCTCAGGTTTTTTACCCATATATTTGTAGTCGGAGCGTTTTGTGTCAAAACTTGCATCTACCCTTGAGAGCGAAGATCAACTGAGTGTCTTGATGGCACGCCAGCCTATTTTTTCGAAAAGTCAGGATGTAGTTGCTTTTGAATTGCTTTTTCGTGGGCAGGCTGACGGTAACTTACAAGCCATTAAGGATGATATTGCTACTTTTGATGTGGTGATGAATACCTACGCTAATATAGTGGCGGATGAGGGAAGCAAAAGGCTACCTTGTTATCTCAAAATCACCGATAAAGTATTACTTAATGACAGTTTGCCTGATTTACCACCCTCATTATTTTCGCTAGAAATTCTTGGGCGTTCTGATATTACACCTGAATTTATTGCCAAAGTGAAAGAATGTGCACAAAAAGGCTATCGAATTGTACTGGCCGACTATGACCCTCAAGATCCTAAGTTTGACCTTTTATTGAATGTCATTCATGTATTGAAACTGGATATTCAACGGTTGGGATTATCTGAGTTGCCCAATATTATTCATAAGTTAAGGCCTCATCAGCTAGACTTATTAGCGGATAAAGTCGAAACAAAAGATGAGTTTCGCCAATGCTTGGAAATGGGGTTCTCTTTGTATCAGGGGTATTTTCTGAGCCACCCGATGCCTGTTAAAGGGAAAAAAATTAGTAGTAACAAAGTACTGCTATTACAATTATTAGGTGAGTTGGAGCAGGACAGCGCGACAGGCGCTTCGCTTGAAGGGATTGCAATTAATGATCCTGCACTCACTTATAAAATTCTTAAAGTTGTAAATTCTGCCGCTTTCAATGTACCTCGTGAGATTAACTCTCTCTCTCATGCGATTACCCTGCTTGGGATGGAACAAATTCGACGCTGGATAATGCTTTTCTTAACGACCGCGCAGGATGGAAAACCAAATCAATTAACACGTAACATGCTGATACGTGGACGAATGTGCGAATTGTTAGCTGAGTTGATGGGCAATGCAAATAGTATGAACTACTTTATTGTAGGCTTGCTTTCTCAATTAGATGCGCTATTTGATATTGATATGAAAGAGCTTTTAAATGAAGTTCCTCTTAGTCATGAGCTTAAAGATGCACTTTTGCATTTTTCAGGCCCTATGGGGGAAACCTTAAAAGATGTTGAGAACTATGAACGAGGCCAGTTTGAGCAGCTCAGTGCTAGTGTTGACCGTCCTTTATATGAGGTGGCATATCGGCATAGCTTAAAGTGGTCGGAGCAAGTTATGAATGCGTTGCTTAGCTAAGCAACGCGCCTTTCATGAGAATAAATCGTTTAAATTAGATAATAATAAAAAGGGGATCAGCAGGTGAAGCTATTCACAGCTGTGCTGTTGTCGCCGGTCTCTATACTAATGATCGTTCTCATTTTGCTGATCGAGTTGGTATGGTTGCCTGACATATCCAGTAAGGTATTAGACGAGCGAGTAGCTGAAGTCAGTCGCTCGATACATTTGGTTGGTGAAACGCTTCAGTTGTCCCCGACTACTTCGCAACAGTGGCTGCCTTCTTTAAATGTAGACGAGGTAAAGGAGGGCAGTTGGCGGAAAATTTTTCTAATCTCACCTGACACGAACGATACTCAATTAATACCTCCCGCTGAGTATGCTAACGGCGCCCGTTTCATTAGTTTTCCTGTAAAAAATAGCCAGTTGATAGTCGGAGCTTGGATTAACTCCCACGCGGTACTTTTGCATGTAAAAGCACCTGTGCGCAGATTTGAGATGACGGTTTTGCTTTGGGGAATCTTCTTTTCTGTTTTATCTGTTTTGTTGCAACAGCACATGTTGTTTAAACCGTTAAGACAACTGACTCGTGAGATTGATGAGGTAGTCGCTAGTGGTAATGTAACAGCTTTAGATAATAGCCATGTCAAAGGGGCATTATTTGAGCCTTTAATAGGCTCTCTTACTAAAATGTGTCATGCCATTAAGAAGAAGTGCGTAGAATTTGAATCTGCAGCTAAGCAGTCACTCATTGATGAGGAGCGCTTGAATAAAGCGCTGGATATATCGCGTTTGGGCTGTTGGGAGTGGATTTTAAAAGAAGACCGTTTTTGGTATTCCGATAGCCTCACTTCCATTTTGCTAATAAAAGACAATCAGCAATTAAATTTAGAAAGTTTTATTTCTGGTGTACACCCAGCGGATCGTAGCGAAGTGGTAAAAAAACTACGTAAGATGCGAGACGACGCTCAGTCAGTAGAGTTGTGTTTTCGTGTGTCTGCCCTTTCTGGTGAATACCGTCATGTCCAGCTACTAAGCACCGTTGTGCTGGATAGCCAAGGGGGTGTCAGTCGAATTTGCGGTATATGCCAAGATATTACCGAGCACAAAAATATAGAAGCGTCATTGAAAAAACTCTCCAGTGCAATTACCCATAGCGGCTCGAGTGTTTTAATCACCGATGTTATCGGTGCTATTGAGTATGTGAATCCTAAATATACAGAGACAACCGGCTACTTGTTAGCTGATGTTGTTGGGCAACAGCCAGAGTTGCTTAGTAGAAAACTGATGAAGCCTGATTGTTATGAATCCCTTTGGCAATCCTTGTTATCCGGTCAGCATTGGCGCGGCGAGCTTCGAGGGCGAAAAAAAGATAATAGTACGTTTTGGTCCCTTGTCTCCATTTCTCCGATTAATAATGAGTATGGCGAGTTAACTCATTTTGTTATCGTCTGCGAAGATGTTACCGAGCTTAAAGATGCGCATGCTCGAATGGAGCGCTTAGCTTTATATGATGAACTTACGGGTTTACCTAATCGTCGCTTTTTCTTTAGTGAACTATCGCGTTTATTTGAGCAGGATGTGATGGAGTATCCCTCTGTTGTTATGCTGTTAGATTTAGATTTTTTCAAAACAGTTAATGATACTCAAGGTCATGCTGCAGGCGATCGGTTATTGATAGAAGTCGCACAGCGTTTGGTGGGAACCCTTCAGGATGGGGATATAGCCGCCCGTTTAGGGGGGGATGAGTTCGCCATATTAATTAATCCAGTGTTAGATGTTGACCAAATAGAAGTGATCGCGCAACGTATTTTGAATGAGATCTCACGACCATTTTATATAAATGAGCATGAATTACAGATTAGTACTAGTCTTGGTTTGGCGTGGTTACCTAAGGACGGTAATACACCTGAAGCACTTTTAAAGCATGCTGATTTGGCTATGTATCAAGCCAAAGAGCTGGGACGCAATCAGTATCGATTCTTTACAGAAAGCCTACATGACCAGTTGCAAGCCTATATTCGATTTTCAAGAGAGATGCCAAAAGCTCTAGAAACAAATAGTTTTATACTTGAGTACCAACCGCAAGTGAGCCTCAAAACAGGGGCTATTATCGGCGTAGAGGCCTTGGTTCGCTGGGATCACCCTGAGTTAGGTATTGTTTCTCCACAGCGCTTTATTTCAGTTGCTGAAGAAACGGGGTTTATAGTGCCATTAGGGCGTTGGGTGCTGAAAACGGCGTGCAAAACTTTGAAGCATCTAGCGCTTCATCAAATGTCTCATATTAAAGTAGCCATCAATTTATCATCACGGCAGTTCCGTGATCCGAACCTGCTGACGATGATTCGACAGATGTTGCAAGAATATGATGTCGACCCAGCATGCTTAGAGTTAGAAATTACTGAATCTCTTTTAATGCATGATATAGGCTTAGCCATAGAAACTTTAAAAGAGTTACAAGCGTTAGGCATCACTATTGCCATTGATGATTTTGGTATTGGTTATTCTTCGTTTAATTATTTGAAGACGTTACCTATTAATGTGCTGAAAGTGGATAGAGAGTTCATTAAAGATATCCCAGATCACTTAGATGATATGGAGATAACAGCAGCGATGATCTCTATGGCACATCGCCTAGGTATGACGGTTGTTGCAGAAGGCATTGAAACGCAGGTACAGCAGGTATTTCTTGAAGAGCACCACTGCGATATAGGGCAGGGATACCTGTTTAGTCGTCCCATTGAATTATCAAAACTGATGGTGCTGTTAACGAAACAGGACGCTAAATGACGGCATGGTTGCCCGATGGATTAAATCATCTGGACCTGATGATTCTTGTTAGTATGAGTGCTCTAACATCGATGATGACAGCGGCAGTTGGTATTGGGGGTGGTGTTTTATTATTGGCTATCATGGCTCAAATGATTCCTGTTCAGGCATTGATTCCCGTACATGGTTTGGTGCAGCTGGGTTCAAATGGTAATCGAGCCTATATGACGCGACAACATATAGATTGGCAGATGAGCCGTTTGTTTATTCTTGGGGCTGTATTAGGTGCTGCGATTTCTGTTTGGATTGTTGTGCAGTTACCTTTGGATATGATCCGTTTGTGTGTTGCATTTTTTATTCTGTTTCTTGTTTGGGGGCCAAAACCTAAAGCGCTGCTTCTTTCCAATAGCAAATTAGTTTTAGCGGGTGCTGTGACGACTATTATTTCTGCTTTTGTCGGCGCCACAGGGCCTTTAGTCGCTGCGTTTGTGCATCGTCAGAATATGGGTAAACTTCCTACGGTGGCAACCTTTGCCGCCTGTATGTCATTTCAGCACCTATTAAAAGCCGTGGTTTTCATGAGTGTTGGTTTTGTTTTTCAGGAGTGGCTATTAGTGGTTTTATTGATGATTGCCAGTGGCGCTCTGGGGACATGGGTGGGTTTGCATTTATTGAAGTCGTTATCTGCAGATGTTTTTAAGCAACTCTTTCGTTGGGTCGTTACTGTACTGGCGTTACGCCTATGTTGGCAGGTATTTTTTTCTGGTTAGTGGTAAAAGGCTATACAAAAAAACCCGCACATGTGCGGGTTTTTTTATGATGTAGGGTGGTTAGTCCAACATGCTTAAGTCGCGAACAGCGCCTTTATCAGCTGAGGTTGCTAGTAATGCATAGGCTTTAAGCGCTGCCGACACTTTACGTGGGCGTGCTTCAACAGGTTTCCAGCCATCTTTACCTTTAGCATCCATGGCGGCACGACGTTTTGCTAGTTCTTCATCAGATACCAGCAAATTGATTGTGCGGTTAGGGATGTCGATACGAATGTTATCGCCATTCTCAACTAAACCAATAGCGCCACCGGCTGCAGCTTCTGGTGATACGTGGCCAATGGATAAGCCCGATGTTCCACCTGAAAAGCGTCCGTCAGTGAGTAGTGCGCACTCTTTGCCTAAGCCTTTTGACTTGATGTAAGAGGTTGGATAAAGCATTTCTTGCATGCCGGGACCGCCTTTGGGGCCTTCGTAGCGAACAATGATGATATCGCCAGATTTTACCTTGTCTGCGAGAATGTTAGCCACTGCTTCATCTTGAGATTCGGTGACATGCGCAGGGCCTTCAAATACGAGAATTGAATCATCTACACCTGCTGTTTTTACTACGCAGCCATCCAGAGCAATGTTGCCGGTTAATACGGCTAGCCCGCCTTCCAAGGAGAAAGCATGTTCAATTGAACGGATACAGCCATTTTCACGGTCACCATCTAGTGTTGGCCAACGTGTCGACTGACTAAATGCTGTCTGTGTAGGTATTCCTGCAGGGCCTGCTTTGAAGAACTCAACCACTTCAGGAGAAGGGTTACGCATGATATCCCACTTTTCCAGACCTTCAAGCATTGTACTACTGTGTACCGTTGGTAGGTCAGTGTGGAGTTTTCCGGCACGCGCTAACTCGCCGAGTATGGCGAAAATACCGCCGGCACGATGCACATCTTCAACATGGTAAAGAGGCGAGTTAGGTGCCACTTTACAGAGCTGGGGAACGGTATGGGATAGGCGGTCGATATCATCCATCGTGAAGTCTATTTCAGCTTCTTGTGCAATGGCGAGTAAATGCAGGATAGTGTTGGTTGATCCACCCATAGAGATATCTAGTGTCATCGCATTTTCAAAGGCTTTAAAATTACCGATGTTGCGAGGCAGAACGGATTCGTCATCCTGTTCATAGTAACGTTTAGCTAGGTCAACAATACGCTCACCTGCTTCTTCAAACAGACGGCGACGGTCACCATGAGTTGCTAGCATCGTTCCATTGCCCGGTAATGACAACCCTAGTGCTTCTGTCAGACAGTTCATAGAATTGGCGGTAAACATCCCTGAACATGAACCACAGGTAGGGCAGGCAGAACGCTCGTATTCAGCAACCTTTTCATCCGAAGCGGTGTCGTCAACGGCGATAACCATTGCATCTACAAGATCTAATTTGTGCTCGGAAAGTTTAGTTTTACCTGCTTCCATCGGGCCGCCGGAAACAAAAATAACAGGGATGTTGAGGCGCATACCGGCCATCAGCATTCCTGGTGTGATCTTGTCACAGTTGGATATGCAAACGAGTGCGTCTGCACAGTGCGCATTAACCATATACTCGACTGAGTCGGCAATAATATCGCGTGATGGTAATGAGTACAGCATGCCGTCATGGCCCATTGCGATACCATCATCAACAGCAATAGTATTGAATTCTTTGGCAACGCCGCCGGCTTTTTCGATTTCGCGTGCAACCAGTTGTCCCATATCTTTCAGGTGGACATGACCAGGTACAAACTGGGTAAATGAGTTAGCAATCGCAATGATTGGCTTATGGAAGTCGTCATCTTTCATACCAGTGGCACGCCATAAAGCGCGGGCTCCTGCCATATTACGGCCAGCTGTAGAAGTTTTAGAGCGATAAACGGGCATGAAATGATCTCTCTGTCAGTTGTTATTTATAATGGCTAGAAATTATACCAGAAACTGTGCCTGATGAAGAATTCACACTCTTTGATTTTAAATAAAGGCAATGGTGGGTTTAAATGGGCGGGGAAAGCTGGGATAGTTTGCTAACAATAGTAATGAAGTTGAGATTTACCATGTCCAATGGCTCCCCTAAGAAAACGCCCAGCAGTAAACAAAAAATACGTTCTGATAAGTGGCTGCAAAGATTGATGAAAGCGGGTATCCCGTTAGCTATTGTTAGCGTTGCCAGCTTGTGGTTAGGGCATTTGTTAGCTAACCCTGCTTTTGGGAAGTTGTTTATTGTGACACTACCGTTAGCATTAATAGTTGGTTTTACTTACAACATTCGTTATGTGATGTTGGCGGTACGTGAACAGCGTAAAGCGGCATCAAATGATTGATGTGTTAGATTTACTTCCTTTCGTTGACGGTTTGAACCCTGTCGAGTATCAGCGGCTTCGTAATGCTCAGCAGATCTCAATGGAGGAGGGTTCTGTTCTGTTACGCCAAGGCGATACATGTAAAGGCTTTTTAATTCTCATTGAAGGGTGTATTCGTGTTTTTGGTCGCTCAGTTCAAGGCCGAGAACTAGAAATGTATCGTATTGAAAAAATGGGGACCTGTGTTTTAACCACGTCATGTTTGCTTGCGAGTAGTGCTTATCCTGCAGAAGCCGTGGTAGAGAAAGATGCTCGAATTTTATTAATTAAGGACGAGGATTTCTCGTTTTTAATGTCTGAGTCGACAGCTTTTAGACGCTTTGTTTTTGAATCTTACTCTGAGCGCCTTAGTGGTTTGCTGATGCTGGTTCAGTCAATTGCATTTGAGCGAATTGAAGTTCGCTTGGCTCGCTATCTCTCAAAAGAAAGCCAAAAAAGCTTGGTTTTATCGATTTCCCACCAACATATAGCCGACACATTAGGCACAGCAAGAGAAGTGATCAGCCGACACTTAAAAATAATGGAGCAGCAGCATTGGCTAGCGTTATCGCGAGGGCAAATAATAATCTTAGAGCCTTCGCTAATGGAGGTGTTTTTGAAAGAGCAGTGCTGATGTGACTTTTGTCACTGTGATTAGCATCAGTTAGATGAATAATTTAGTTGAATCGAATTAATGCTGATGGAGATGCAATCATGGAAAAAAATATAGGGTCGGTAGATAAAGTTTTACGAGTTCTGGTTGGCTTAGTTTTAATAGCGCTAGTATTTGTAGGTCCGCAAACTGCTTGGGGGTGGATTGGCGTTCCGTTTATTCTTATTGCATTGTTTGGTTGGTGCCCAATTTATAAAGTTATTGGCGTTAGTTCTTGTAAGTCTTGCAGCAAGTAAGATTGATCTATATTCAATAGGCAGGTAGCCAAAGTACTCCGTTGCTTTCCTGTCTATTGGTTTAATTCTTATTAACCCATGGTTCATGCTCACTGAGTCATATTAGTTTTGCAGTAAAGTCCTGACGATTTTCACGTTAATGTTCTGATTTATTGTCTTGTTTTAGCAACGTTTTGATACAATGCTGTAGTATTTACTTTTTGTTTCTAATAATACTGCGTTCGTTATCTTTAGCAGCTAAACTCAAGAGGGTAAAAATAATGTTATATGCCCGAAATTGCTCAATGCTAAAGCGACTGCTGGGGTTGGTGGTGTTATTAGTGGTATTTGCTAGTTTAGCAAACGCTGAACCAAGTCCAGAGACTCTCGTTTTGAGTGACGCTGTTGAAGTAGCTAAAAAGGCATATGGCGGAAAAGTGGTAAAAGCAGACAAGGTTACGTTGAAGTCTGGCGTGGCATATCGTATCCGTTTGGTTAACAATGGACATGTAAAAGAGGTGCTGGTTGATGCGACCAGTGGCGTTCTGTTACACCCGTAAAATCAGGAGCATTAAATGAAACTGTTGGTGGTAGAAGATGATGCAGATTTGCGTCGTCAGCTAGTCAGTGGGCTGGAATCTAACGGATATACCGTAGAAGAAACGGCCGATGGCCAAGAAGCACTCTATCTGGGATCTGAGTTTTCTTATGATCTTGCTATTGTTGATTTGGGGCTGCCTTCATTATCTGGAGTTGAGCTGATAAAGCAATGGCGAGCGCAGGAGCGTAATTTTCCTATTCTTATCCTAACGGCTCGTAGTGATTGGCAAGACAAGGTGGAAGGTCTGGAAGCCGGTGCAGATGACTTCCTCGTAAAACCATTCCATATAGAGGAATTATTGGCTCGTTTGAATGCACTGCTGCGAAGAGCTGCAGGTCATGCCAAGCCAGTGCTGGAGTTTGGCAGTTTAAGCTTGGACACTGTAGGTCGCGTTGTCTCGTGCGACTCCAAGCCAATAAAGTTGACCAGTTATGAGTATAGAACGCTGGAATACTTAATGCTGAATGCAGGTAAAACGGTTTCGAAATCTGAATTAACAGAGCATCTGTACCATCAGGATTTTGACAGGGATAGTAATGTACTTGAAGTATTTATCAGACGTTTACGTCAAAAACTCGATCCTGAGCAAAAACTCCAGCCTATTACGACAGTACGTGGCCTTGGATACAGGTTTGATCTTCCTTCCTCTTAATATTAAATGTTGAAACTCACCGCTGGTTTAGCTTCTCGTTCATTAAAAGCGCGGTTGTTAATCGCGTCTTTTATTCTGTTACCTATGATTATTGGGGTTGCAGGATATGCACTACAGAACTCTTTTGCCTATAGCTTGCAGGCCTCTTTAGAAAAACGTTTACGCTTACAAGTTTACTTGATGATAGGTTCTGCAGAGATGCAGGATGGGAAGTTGGTCATTGGTGAAGGGCAGCAACTACGTTTGGGTAGCGATACCTACGGATATATCCATACACACCTTGGTTTGCTCCAATGGGCGTCGGCTAATACTGATGAGCTGAGCACAACAGTAAAAGGCTCTATTGTTGCTTCTAGAGTACGTATTGGCGAAACCTACTTTCTATACTTTGAAGAAGATAATCTTTATCTCTATCAGTATCCTCTTCAATGGGATGACGGTGTGATGGCTAGGCGTTATCTGTTTTCTATTGTGGAAAGTGGCGCTGAAATGACAGCGGAATTAAACGCATATCGAACCCAACTATGGGGGTGGTTGTTCGCTGTCACTGTACTCGCTTTGATGTTACAGACGTTGATTACTCGGTGGGGATTGAAGCCACTAAGCGCGTTGGTCGATGATTTACATAATATTGAACGCGGTTATTCTACCCGTCTAGAGGGGTACTACCCTGAAGAAGTGCAAGGTGTGACTGATAGCCTAAATCATTTGTTACATAGTGAGCGTAACCAGAGAGAGCGCTACCGTAATACACTTGGAGATTTGGCTCATAGCTTGAAAACTCCTCTGGCCGTTATTCGGGGTGCAGGTAACGAGCAGTTGCTTTATGAAGGGTATCGCAATGTCGTGGATGAGCAGGTCAGGCGTATGGACCAAATTGTGCAGTATCAGTTAGCACGTGCTGTTAGAAGTCAGGCAAATACTATTGCGCATGCGACTCCGCTTGCACCGATTATTAAACGTATCTCTACGGCTCTTAGCAAAGTCTATCGTGAGAAAAATGTGGATGTGAGTTTATTGTTGGATGAGACCGCACTATTCGGTGCGGACGAGCGAGATATGATGGAGCTTTTAGGCAATATGCTTGAAAATGCTTTCAAATATGGCCATTCCGCAGTTCGAATTTCCCTAATAAAAGAACCTGAATGGGTTCAGTTAAATATTGAAGATGATGGGCCAGGTGTCTCCCCTGATATGCGGCATGTTATTTTACAGCGAGGTGCTAGGGTAGATACCTCTGCAGCTCCAGGTCAGGGAATTGGTCTGACCGTCGCTGTTGATATTCTTAGCAGCTATGACGGTCAGTTAGAGGTAGGAGAGTCGTCTTTAGGCGGTGCGCGATTTAAGGTTATTTTACCTACGGGCTAATCACAGCATTTTACTAAAGACTTTTGAATTTCTCTGAAAGTTATAGCGCTCTTGTTTTTTTCCGGGCAGTGTTGCCATTTGAATTTCAGTAAACCCATTCTCGATAAACCAGTGAGCAGTTCTTGTGGTCAGCACGAATAAGGTCTCAATTTGATGCGAACGTGCTTTATCTTCAATTTCTCTTAATAGCATCTGTGCCCGATCTCCTCCTTGGTATGCTTTGGCGATAGCAACACATGCCAGTTCACCCATTTTTTCTTCTGGAAACAAGTAAAGTGCAGCACAGCCAATAATGGCACCGTCACGTTCAACCACAAAAAACTGCTCGACTTCAGCTTCTAATAAGTCTCTTGAGCGGCGCACCAATACACCTGTTTCTTCTAGAGGCTTGATAAGCTCAATAATGCCACCCACGTCTTCGATATTAGCTACACGTACTTGCTCGTAAGATTCTGGAATAATCATTGTGCCTGCACCATCGCGAGTATAAAGCTCAGAGAGTAGTGCGCCATCGTCTTTGTAACTGATTAAATGGCAGCGAGGGACACCGCCGGTACAAGCTTCTGTTGCCATTTGTAATGACTTGGATAGCTCAGTATAGGCCGTTTCAGGGTTGTCCAGCTGTGAGTGGTATTGATGTAAGAAACGCTCAGCAGTCCTTGCCAGTAGCTCGCTACGCAATACCCCGCGGCTATCAATAATGCCTTTCTCAGCGCCAAATAGGATCAGTTTATCTGCTTTTAATGCAATCGCTGTTTGTGAGGCGACTTCTTCGACTGGAAGGTTAAATATTTCTCCTGTAGGCGAGTAGCCTAAGTTAGATAGCAAGACAATATTGCCTTGGTCTAGCTGTCCGCGTATTCCTTTATGATCAATACGGCGGACTTCGCCCGTATGGCACAGGTCTACGCCTTCATAGATCCCAATAGGCCTACCGGTAATAAAATTTCCAGAGCATACGCGTATTTCGGCGCCATGCATGGGCGTGTTAACCAAGCCCATTGATAGCTTTGCTTCCACCATGCTTCTGAGTACGCCGATCTCCTCAATGACACATTGAAGTGCAGCACTATCAGTGACGCGTAGATCGTGATGTAGGCGAGTACTTAGACCATTGGCATTGAGTCGGTCTTCAATTTGTGGGCGTGCGCCATGGACCAATACCAGACGGATTCCCAAGCTATTCATTAGGGCAATATCATGGATGATATTGTTAAAATTGTTATCAGTAATTGCTTCGCCACCTAGCATCAGAACAAAGGTTTTCCCTCTGTGCGTATTGATGTAAGGCGCTGATTGGCGAAACCAATTGACGTAATGAATACTCTCGTCAGGCACCTTGATGTTCCTCGTTGGCATCTACACAGTAGCGTTGAATCATCTTGGAAAGAATATCAACAGTAGGGTTAATTTGGTCTAGTGCTAGGAATTCATCTGGCTGATGGGCTTGCTTAATGCTACCTGGGCCCATGATGATAGTTTCCATTCCCAATTCTTGCAGGAATGGCGCTTCTGTACCAAAGGCGACAGCTTGTGCGGTATATCCTGTTAATTGCTCAGCCATGTGTACCAGTGAAGCGTTTTGCTTTGTTTCAAATGACGGTATCCCTGAAAAAAGTGGTTGGCAGTCTATTGTGACGCCAAACTTGTCTTCAAGAGGGCTTACTCGTTTGCTGATGTCTTCTCGCACAAGTGATAAGTCCATGCCTGGCAGAGGGCGGACATCATATTCCAATTCGCACTGACCACAGATGCGGTTGGGGTTATCTCCTCCATGAATACACCCCAGATTCAAGGTCGGGACACTCACGCTGAAGGCGCTGTTTGTATAGTTTTGTTGGAGATGTGTACGGTACTTAATTAATTCTGATAACACAGAATGCATCGCATCTAGTGCATTTGCGCCTAAAGATGGGTCTGATGAGTGGCCCGAGTTTCCTGTAATTCGAATGCTCTCCATCATCATCCCTTTATGCATCCTGATGGGGTTCATTTCTGTCGGCTCTCCGATGATGGCGTAGCGAGCCTTTGGCTTACCTGCATCGACTAACGCTTGAGCGCCGGACATGGAGCTCTCTTCATCGGCTGTTGCTAGGATAATAAGTGGTGCAGTTAATGGTGTTTCAATAAATTGACGGGCGGCTTCTATGGCAATGGGAAAGAAGCCCTTCATATCGCAGGTGCCTAAGCCGTAAAGTCTGTTATCTCGTTCAGTCAATGCAAAAGGGCTGCTCTGCCACAGATCTTCATTGCAAGGGACCGTGTCTGTATGACCCGAAAGCACGAGGCCTCCTGGGCCTTGTCCTAATGTGGCGATCAAGTTCGCTTTTCCGGGGTTGCCAGGAACCGGCATTATTTCGGTTTTAAAGCCAAGGTTATCAAGCCATTCGGCCAATAAAGTGATCACAGAGAGGTTGCTCATATCACGGCCGGGTGTTGTTGAGCTGATAGATGGCGTTGCTATTAGTTGGCCTAGCATTTGTAAAAGGTTGGGAGTTTGTTGAGACATGAAAAAAGCCTGCACATGTTTTTAAGCTATTGTGCAGGCTTTTTTTTAGAAGGTCGAGTGTAACTGATACTGAGAAAATATCAGATCAGACAAACATACCTTTAAACATAAAGAAGAACATTATTGCTAGTAGGGCGCCTGCAGGAAGAGTAATGACCCAAGAGACGAAAATTGTGCCTACTACGCGTAAATTCAAAGCCGCTAGACCACGCGCTAAACCTACACCCAAAACAGCTCCTACGAGTGTATGAGTGGTCGAGATGGGTAGGCCTGTACCTGATGCAACGACGACTGTTGTTGCGGCAGCTAATGTGGCGGCAAACCCGCGACTCGGTGTTAACTCTGTAATGTTATTACCGACAGTGGCGATTACCTTGTGACCGTACATGACGAGTCCAGCAACGATGCCTCCGCCTCCTAGTAGCAAGATCCATACTGGCATCGCGGTTTTTTGTGCAACCTCTCCTCCAGAACCTACAACGCCAACAATGGCGGCAAGCGGTCCGACAGCATTAGCCACATCGTTTGAGCCGTGAGCAAAAGCCATAGCACAAGCGGTAAACATCATTAATACGGCGAAAACTTTCTCTACGCTAGCGAAGTGATAATCACGGTCGGCTGCAACGTCTACTTTTACTTTTCGTAACATAACAATACCGACAAACATGGTAAGTATGCCCACGCCAATAGAGATAAGTGCGCTATTGGTCCAAGATAGATCTAAACCAACATGCTTTAACCCTTTGGTAAAAGTGACCATTGAGATGATAAAGCCGACCATAAAGATATACATTGGCACGTAGCGTTTAGCATTTTTGAAAGGGTCCTCTGTGTCCAGAATTAGCTTTTGTACGCTCCTAAACAGGAAGAATGCAAAAAAGCCTGCGGTGACGGGGGAAACCACCCAGCTAGCTACAATTTTAGAGACTTTAGCCCAGTTAACAGCATCCACAGAGATGCCGACTGCAGCAAAGCCTACAATCGCTCCCACAATAGAATGGGTTGTTGATACGGGCCAGCCATAATGCGTTGCGACTAATAGCCATATACCAGCTGCCAGTAATGCTGACAGCATACCAAAGACAAGAAGTTCGGGGGTGCCAGAGAGCAACGCAGGGTCAATGATACCTTTACGAATGGTTGCTGTTACAGCACCACCGGCTAGGTATGCACCGGCGAATTCGAAAAGGATTGCGATTAAAATAGCTTGCTTTAGCGTGAGAGCTTTAGAGCCGACAGATGTGCCCATAGCGTTGGCGACATCGTTTGCACCAACACCCCATGCCATAAAGAAACCAAACACGCATGCGAGAATGATGATGATATCGCCGTATTGCGCAATAATATTCATATCTATGCCTATATGCTAAAAATTAACGAGCAAGAAGAAGCTGCAAGCGGCTTCCTACCTGTTGCGCGCGATCTGCAAGATCTCCAATCCATCGAATGACCTTGTATAAAAACATGGCATCGATAGGGTGGAGCTGTTTTTCGATAACAAATAGCTGAGAGCGAATTTCACGCTCAAATCCATCATTTATGTGCTCTAAGTCATCCAGCTCAATGAGCATGCGTTCGACAACTTCGACTTCTCGGCCACGAAAACCAGTACTAACGAGTTCGTCGAGTTCATTCAGCGATTGTAAGGCTTGCTCGGATGTTGCTAGCGCAGAGCGCACAAAATCAAGCATAAGTTCCTGGATTTCTACAGGGACTGGCATTTCTCTTCCGAGCATGATGCCGCAAATATCTTTAGCCCTATTGGCTATCTTGTCCTGCATTCGTAGCAGTTCAAGCAAGTCGGTACGCGGAACCGGAAGAAAAATATTGTTAGGTAGGTGTTGGCGAACATCCTTTTTCATAGCATCAGCTTCACCTTCAAGTACAGCAATAGTGTGCTGTATCTTTTTGGCTTCTTCCCAGTCGTCAGCTATCACAGCTTCAAAAAAAGGAAGTAACTGAACAGCACAAGCTTGTGCTTTTGCAATGTGTTCTTGCATCGGTTTGAACGGTGAACGAGCAAACATTTGCAGTATTGGGTTATTGGTGATCATGACCTCACCTGTATAGGATTTAGTTCGCGCGAAGTATACGAGGAGATGTCATTAATTTGTAGTAATAATGACATAAAAATTTAAATTTAAATGCGAGCGTATCACCGATGAGCCTAGAACAAATGTTTGAACTGCATTAGGGCTACCTGAATCTGGGGTTTAGTATATCCTTTTTGACATTAACGATGGCTTTCGAGTTAATGACGGTTAATACGTATGGAGAAACACCTCATGGCAATAGAAACGGAAAGTAAATTAACACTTCCTGCTCATTCGATCGATCGAGTTAAAACGTTATTAACCGCTAGCGGTGCGCAGCAATTAGAAAAGCAGCGGTTATTGAATTGGTATTTCGATACGCCCGGTTTGCAGCTATCAGCTGATAAAGTTGCTTTAAGGATTAGAGAGCAAGATGGCACCTATATCCAGACTTTAAAAACGAAAGGTCAGAGTGTTAATGGTTTGCACCAGCGTGCTGAATGGGAGTGGATAATAGAAAAACCAGAATTACAGCTCGGGCTATTAATGGAAACAGACTGGCCATTGGTTACACAATCAAAAGAATGGGCGAGTGATCTGCACGTTATTTTCGAAACTAATTTTGATCGCTCGATCTGGATGCTTGAGCGGTCAGGGATGCTTGTGGAAATTGCACTTGATCAAGGTGATATAAGTTATACCTCTGTGGCAGGTGATAATTATGTAGATAAAATTTGCGAATTAGAGCTAGAACTTAAAGAGGGCAGTGTTGAGCAATTGGTAGCAATAACGGCAGAATTGGTGGCTGCAATCCCAGAGTTACAACCCAGCGATATCAGTAAAGCTCAAAGGGGATACCAGCTGTATCATCAGGCTATATAGTTCTTTGTCTTACTGGCATGCGTTTAATCACTAAAGATATTGTGACGATAGCCTCTAGTAGTAGGCTTTATGATAAGAGTCATCCTTATTGTTTTATGAGTTTGTTAAGCTCGCAGTATATTTTTGTTAAAGATGGAGTTTTCTATGCAGCAGCCTGATTTATCACTTGTCCCTTCATCTTTGCATACGCTACTGAATAAACAGTGGGAGCGTTTAGCGGATGTTCTTGCAGAAAATGCTGGTTTACTGGTTGGTTCTATTACGAAAGACTTGCTTCAAGTGGTTGTGGGAAGTGATTTTGTTGTTGATCAACTGGTCAAATACCCGCAGATGTTATCTGAATTAATAGAAGACGGTGTTTTGGGTCGGGCTTATCAGAGTGATGAGTATGTCAAGCGCCTTGCTGTGACGATAGCAAAAATTGACTCAGAAGCCGCAATGATGAGCTTGCTGCGTCGCTTTCGGCAAAAAGAGATGGTCCGGCTTATATGGAGGGATTTAACGCGTAAGGCTGCTATGGTTGATACCACTAGAGAGCTAAGCTGGTTAGCAGATGCCATGATAGATGGCACGTTACGTTTACTCTATGAGCAAGGGTGTGAACGTTGGGGTACTCCTTACGGGATCTCTGCTGAGAGCAGTCAAAAAGAACAGCAAAGAATGGTTGTTCTGGGAATGGGTAAATTGGGCGCTAATGAGCTTAATTTGTCTTCGGATATTGATCTGATGTTTTGTTTTCCCATGAATGGCGAAACACAAGGCGCTCGTAAAACCTTGGCCAATCAGGACTTTTTTATACGTTTAGGGCAAAAGCTGATACAAGCTTTGGATACTCTCAATGCTGAAGGTTTTGTTTTTCGTGTAGATATGCGTTTGCGGCCTTTTGGCTCGGCTAGTCCTTTAGCCTGTAGTTTTGCCGCGATGGAGCATTACTACCAAGACCAAGGGCGCGATTGGGAACGCTACGCGATGATCAAAGCGCGTGTTGTCGCTGGAGATGTGGATAAAGGAACTGAATTATTAGCGCAACTCAGGCCTTTTGTTTATCGCAAGTATATTGATTTCAGCGCATTTGAGTCTCTACGTGAAATGAAAGAGATGATCAACCGAGAAGTCCGCCGTAAAGGTTTGGAATATAACGTCAAGCTTGGCTCAGGAGGCATCCGGGAAGTTGAATTTATTGCTCAGGCGTTTCAGTTGATACGTGGTGGTCGGGATAGCAGGTTACAGCAGCGTGAGTTACGTAATATCTTGCCGCTGTTACCTGAGTTGGTCGGGATGCCGGAGCAAGCTGTAGAAGAATTAATGGATGCCTATACCTTCTTGCGTAATGCCGAGCATGCAATCCAAGCCGTTGCCGACAAGCAAACGCAAGAGTTGCCTCGCGATGATTTAGGTCAGGCCCGCCTTGCTTTTAGTATGGGGTTTGATGAGTGGTCTTCTTTTGAGACTGCACTGACCGAGCATCGAGCTGCCGTAAGCAGGCACTTTGCTGAGGTAATTGCACCTGCACAAGAGCAAGGCGAAACAGCATCGCAACAAAAAACGGAGTGGTTGGCACTATGGAGCGAGCAGCTTTGCGAAGAAGAAGCTATTCAAGTAATTACAGATAGTGGCTTTGATGAACCGAGCCGCGCACTCAAACTATTAATGGATTTGAAAGCTTCTAGAACAGTACAAATGCTACAGCAAACGGGTGCAGACCGTTTGAAAATAGTATTACCAACCTTGCTGGATATGATTGCTCAAGCTGATAACGCTACTGTTACGCTAGCGAGGGTCCTGCAGCTCATCCAGTCAGTGCTTCGCCGTTCTGCTTATCTCGTGTTACTGGCAGAAAATCCAGCTGCTATGCAGCAGTTAGTTAAGCTGTGCTCAAGTAGTGCTTGGTTTGCTGACCAGCTAGCGAAGAAACCCGTGCTACTCGATGAGTTAATCGACCCGCGCACATTGTATTCGCCGCCTGATAAAGAGCAGTTGGGTGCAGAGCTTCGCCAACAGTTATTGAGAATACCTGAAGAGGATACCGAGCAGCTGATGGAGGCTCTAAGGTATTTTAAAAGCGCCCACTTGTTACGTGTTGCAGCTTCAGATATTACCGGTGTTCTACCTTTAATGAAGGTAAGTGATTATCTCACTTGGTTGGCTGAGGTTATTCTGGAAAGCGTCTTAGATGTTGCGTGGCGAGTCATGGTTGAAAAGCATGGCCGACCTATGAAACAGACCGGCGTTCCTTGTGAGTTAGATTTCATTGTTGTTGGTTATGGGAAGTTAGGTGGGATTGAACTTTCCTATGGATCTGACCTTGATTTGGTATTTATTCATGACAGTGATTCAAACTTATCTACTGATGGCGACAAATCAATAGCTAATTCAGTCTTCTTTACCCGCCTCGGTCAACGCATTATTCATATTCTTAATACCTTTACCGCAGGTGGCCAGCTATATGAAGTCGATATGCGACTACGTCCATCGGGTAACTCCGGTTTGTTGGTCAGCTCTCTTAAGGCATTTGAGGAGTACCAGCAAAAAGAAGCATGGACATGGGAGCATCAAGCCTTAGTGCGGGCGCGAGTGGTTGCTGGGTCCTCACGTTTAGGAGGCGAGTTTGAGCAAGTCAGGGCATCCATTTTGCAGCAGGCGCGCGAAACTGCAGAGTTGAAAACCGCCGTAGTCGAAATGCGAGAGAAGATGCGTGCTCATTTAGGAACGTCTGCGAAAGAGGCGCAGGCCAAGAGTGTTTTCAATCTGAAGCAAGACCTCGGTGGTATTGTTGATATAGAGTTTCTCGTGCAATACCAAGTGCTCGCCAATGCCCCGCGTTATCCTGAGCTATACGAGTTTACTGATAATATTCGGATATTAGATGCGGTTGAGAAAACTAAGTTGTTGCCAACTGAAGATGCAGAGGCATTACGGGAGGCTTATAAAGCTTATCGGGCTGCAGGACATCGATTAACACTGCAAGAGCAATCAAACGTCATCAGTGAAGGTGATATGAAAGATAGTCGTGCTTTGATAGCGAGAATTTGGGGTTCTGTGATGGAGTCTTAAAGAAACGCAAAAAGTGGGTAGAAAAAAGCCTGACGTAATTAACATATCGTTAATACAGTCAGGCTTTTTTATGGGCGTATGTAGCGCTAAATGTATAAGGCGCTTAAGCGCGGGTTAGCCAGCCGTGTTTATCTTCAGCTTTACCCCATTGAATATCATTCAGGGCTTGGCGTAGTTTAAGTGTGGTTACACCAACGCCGCCATTACCAACCTTGTACTCATTACCCTTATGAAGCAGGGTACCAACTGAAGTCAGTACAGCGGCTGTACCGGACAGTGCTGCTTCACACCCAGGCTTAGCTGCGCGCTCTAAGAGTTCTGTGACACTTAGTTCGCGCTCAGAAACTTTCATTCCCATGTCACGCGCTATAGTAAGAATTGAATCACGAGTTACACCGTGCAAAAAGCTCTCGTCTAATGCTTTGGTGATGATTTCATCACCATCAATCAATAAGAAGTTAGCTGCTCCCGTTTCTTGAACGTCTCCATTTGGGCAGAACAGAACTTGGTCAGCTTGGAGGTCTTGTTTTGCTTTGGTTATAGGGTGTAAAGCACTGGCATAGTTTCCGCCGCTTTTAATCATGCCCATATGAGGTGCGCAACGCATCCCATCTTCTTCTAAGAGTAGGCGTAATGTTGTATCGCCACCGGAGAAGTAATCACCTACGGGTGATAGTAAGATATATTGGCAAGATGTTTGTGTTGGCGCTGCCGCTTTACCAATAGCCGGCTCCGTACCGATATGTGTCGGACGAATATACATAGAACCCGGAGGCTCAGGAACATCACTAGCAAAGCGTGCTACGGCATCTAAAATCATTTTTTCAGTTGCGCTTGGGTTGATAGCAGGCAAGCTTAGTAAGCGGCTGCTCTGTGCAAAACGTGCAAGGTTTTGATCCATACGAAAAATATTGACGGACCCGTCGGCGTGACGAAATGCTTTTAAACCTTCAAAACAGGTGCTTGAATAGTGCAGTACATGCGCACCCGGGTGAAGCTGAAGGCTGTCGCTGGACACCATTTCAGCTGAACTCCAGTTTGTACCATCAAACCAAGAGATTGCCATTTCAGGCATAAAAACAGTACCGAACGCTGCCATGTAAACTACCCCAAAGAATCAAAAAAATAATAGATAATTAAGCTGCCGCGTTGCCAAAGTCTAGGTGTGAGATACCGCGGCGCAGTTATAGAACTTTATCACTAGATTGTAATCATCACAGCCGCAAAAGGGAATTGCTTCTGTATGCTAAAAATATAACAGCCTCCCAGTGGGTGTTTAGAGAAGACTCTTGTATTATGAGGCAAGTTTAGTGCTATTGCTGCGGCTAAGCTTCTTCATTTTATCCTAACTTGTATTGTGGAAAGCATGTGCCTGATATTTGTATTGTAAGTGATGGTAAGCCGGGGCACTTAAACCAATCATTAGGGTTGCTTGAGGCTTTACAGCGTCAGCGAGGGGATATTAGCTATAGTTTGAGTGCTCCGCAGTCTTGGTGGGCGCTCAGTTGGCTTGTGATACGTCACTTCTTTAATAGACATTCGTTACCTCACGCTAAAGTGATTATCGCTGCTGGGCATCGAACGCATTTAACGATGTTAGTTTATGGGTGGGTGTTGGGCGCAAAGAAAGTGCTTCTGATGAAACCGAGTTTACCTTTGCGCTATTTCGATTTGTGCTTAATACCTGAGCATGACCAGCCTGCAGAACAGCCTAATGTTATTGAAACATGGGGCGTGCTTAATCGAATAGTGCCTGCGCAAAAAAAAGCGGGAACCGGTTTGTTGTTAATCGGTGGGCCTTCTAAGCATTTTAGTTGGGATGAGCCGAGTGTTTTAGATCAACTGTCGTCTCTTTTATCAAAGTACCCTCAATTGGATTGGACGCTAACGACATCACGAAGAACGCCGAGTTCTTTCGTAACTCAGCTACAAACGCGTAAGTTAAATATTAAACTCATTCCCCATGAGGAAACCGGCCTTGATTGGTTACCCAGTGAGTTAGCAGTTACAGAGCATTGCTGGGTAACGGAAGATAGTGTCTCTATGGTATATGAGGCGTTAACAGCAGGATGTGATGTGGGGTTAATTACGTTAGCCAGTCATGGAGAAGGACGCTTGCATCATGGCCTTGCACGGTTACGTGCTTCTAACCGGGTTAGTTCTTTGCAACAGCCTCTTTTGTTAGATAAAAAAATTGTCTTAACGCCATTTGCCGAGGCTCAACGTTGCGCCGCGCTTATTTTAAAGAAGGGGTGGTTATGAAGGTGATACAGGTATTACCTGATTTGAATGGTGGCGGAGTTGAAAAAGGCACCTTAGAGGTCGCACAGGCGCTGGTTGAAGCTGGGCATGAGTCCGTTGTGGTCTCTGCTGGAGGCTCGATGGTGGAGCGCTTACTGTCGCTAGGCAGTCGTCATGTTTGTTGGGACCTTGGCAGAAAGTCATTAGCTACATTGAGACATATCTGGGCGGTTAGAAAGTGGTTGCGTCAAGAGAAAGCAGATATTTTGCACCTGCGATCACGCATGCCTGCTTGGATTATGTGGCTAGCGTGGAGAGGTTTGCCACTGAATGAGCGGCCGCGTTTAGTCACTACGGTACACGGCTTGTATTCAGTATCTTGGTATAGCGCCATTATGTGTAAGGGAGAGAGAGTCATTGCTGTTTCTGACACAGTTCAGCGTTATATTGCGGATAACTATCCTGCGACTGACTTGAATAAAGTTGTGCGTATTTTTAGGGGAGTAGATCATGATGAGTTCCCCTATGGCCTCTTGCCTGAGGGTCAATGGCTTGATGCATGGTATGAACAATACCCTCATACTAAAGGTCGCGTTATCCTGACATTGCCTGGGCGTTTAACGCGTCTGAAGGGGCATCATGATTTCATTGAGCTAATGGCGAGTTTGAAGCAAGCTGGGTTGAATGTGTGTGGTCTTATCGTGGGCGGTGAAGACGATAAACGAAAAAGCTATGCTGATGAGCTATATGTGAAAGTAAAAGATGCCGGGTTAGAAGGTGATATCTTTTTCACAGGGGCAAGATCAGACATTCGCCATATTTATGCAATAAGTAATGTTGTTTTTTCACTATCGAGTAAACCCGAATCCTTTGGTCGTACGGTTTTAGAATCACTACGAATTGGTACAGCGACAGTGGGCTATGATCATGGCGGTGTCGGTGAGATTTTAACTGCGTTGTTTCCTGCTGGGCTTGTAGCTAAAGGGGATATAGGTGAGTGTGCACTACGTACACAGCAGATAGTCAAAGAAAAACTTAAACCAGAGAATGCATCGTTGTTTACTCGAAAAGAGATGTTGGAAAGAACATTGGCTCTGTATTGTGATTTACTAAAACCAGCTAATAGAAAACAAATTTAGGCAATGATAACTCTTACTCAAGTACTCGCTCTAGGGCGAACACGCACTATATATCAGCACCCTAGTGCCGCTGGTTGGCTTATAAAAATTGAAAACAGACATACATTAGCAGCGGTGGGGAAGGTGAGTTTATTTCTGCGCGGTTTAATGCATCGTATGTTTCCGTTTTTTTCAGAAAATGCACGTGAACTACGAATATATAAAAAACTAGCATCTTCCCTAAAAGGCTTTATTCCTGAATATGAAGAAAGATTAGTTATTACCGATAAAGGCCTAGGCTTAGCATGCCGACAAGTGTTAGACGATAATAGTGATTTGTCAAAAAGCTTGGGCGATTATTTGAGAGATACTAAGGCCTCCCCCGAAATATTAGCACCTCAACTTGAACATTTTTTTCAAACCTTACTATTAAAAAAACTTTATTTTTTTGATTTTAACCTTAATAACTTCCTGGTTCAGGTTCATGAGGGGCAACCGACCCTTCGTTTTATTGATCTTAAAGGATATCGAAAAGACCGTTCAGTATTGCCAATAAGTTATTTGTCTTCATTTTTAGCAGAACGCAAAATGAAGCGAAGAATTGCAAGGCTATACAAACGCATTATGCTTTGATTAAGCACCGTTTTATTATCTGTACAGAGTACTTGTTAGTGAAGTTTTTAGTGCCTAAATGCACCTTCAGTTATTTGTAAGAGAGATGATTTTATGATTTCTAGCCTACGCCACAGCGGTTGGGTTGACCTGCCGATTATTTTGGTAGCGCTGACTGTTTTGTCTCAACCGTTCGGGGTGTCTTTTGAACTTTTTACTCTGATCATGGCGATATTGGGCGTCAGGTATTTAATAATTAATGATAATCACTTTAGGGGGAGTCCTGAGGTAAAGTGCTTTACGTCACTCTTCGCCTGCTTCTGGGTTCCGGCCCTGCTTTCGCTGCCTGATGCTTATATGTTTAAGAAGGGTGCTATTGATGCACTAGGTATGTTGCGTTTTTACTTTGCGGGTGTATTTGTCATTCATGCCGCTTCGTCAGTAAAAGTTCATGAGCGTCTTGCATGTGTTGTAGCTAGCATCGTTATTTTTTGGATAGTGGATGCTTGGGTTCAGTTTGTATTTTCTGCAGATATTTTTGGAATAGTGAGCTATTCGTCGAGTAGAGTTAGCGGTTTATTCGGTGATGATCCTGTCTTAGGCTGGATGTTAGTTGTTTATATGGGTATTACCGCAGCGGGAGTATATCAGTGGGTCGGTAAAGCGGGGTTCTTAATAGTGCTTCCTATACTGGTCGCTACAATTTTTATAAGTGGTAACCGAGGTGCTTGGTTAGCTGTTGCTTGGGTGTTTTTGTTTGCCGTAATTATTGCTTTTTTGTGGAGAGTGAAAGTTTCCAAAAAAATAGTGTTGGGCAGTTTTTTGGTGATGGGTGTGGTTATAGCAGGCTTGTCGACTAACGAAGGGGTAAAAGGGCGTATCACGCATACTTTTCAAGGACTCGGTACTGCTGATTATGCTTCACTAGATAGGGCTACCGCGTACCGCTTAACGTTGTGGAGCACTGCGGTTGATATGATAGAGGATAACTGGATTAACGGTGTTGGTCTTAAGAGCTTTCGTTATGCTTACCCTGACTATGCAGAGCCGGATGATGTTTATATTTTGCGCTCTCCTGAAGGAAAGCCGAAGACGGGTGCATTTCATGGTCATCAAATAGTGATCGATGCACTGGCGGGCACTGGTTTGTTTGGGTTTATTGGTTTGTTAGTGGCATTTTGGTTAGTGTTTTGGCGATTTTTTTGGCAGGCTGTCCAAACAAAACAATGGATTCCAATGGGGTATTACTGTGGGATGGTTGGAGTATTGTTCCCAATCAATACACATTTGTCATTATATAAAGCCTATTGGGCGCAAGCGTTTTGGCTACTGGCTGCCCTGTTCGTCGCATCTTTAGTTACTTATGCTCGCGAGGTGGGTGGCGATATAAAAAGTTCTTACCCTCAGGATGAGTCTTAAAACGCCGATGGACCCACATGTATTGACTAGGGTCTTTTAGAATGCCTTTTTCAAGTTCTTGGTTGATACGTGTGGCATCTTGAACATCATCGCCGCTGGGGAAGTTTTCAATGACAGGAAATAGCTCTAACTCATAACCTGAATCGTCGTGGCAGCGGTGATGAGTAAACATCAGTATTGGTGAGTCATTTAACTTGGCGAACCTGCTTGTCGCTGTGATGGTGGCTGCAGGTACATTAAAAAAGGGAGCATAAACAGAGTGTTTAGGTCCAAAATCCTGGTCTGGTGCATACCACACTACTTGATTGTTTCGTAAAGCCTTTAGTACTCCGCGCAGGTTCTTTTTCTCAATGGTTTGATCAAGATGCTTTTCACGTCCTTTCTTAATTATAATATCCATCAAAGGGTTGTTGTGCTTGCGGTACATAGCGCCTACGTTATAAAAACGAGCCAACAGTCGCCCGCCCATATCTAGTGTAGAAAAGTGCGCCCCTAATAGAATCACACCTTTGTTTTGTGAAAGCGCTTCATCTAGGTATTTTTGACCTTTTAAGCTGACAGGCATACTTAGAAATTTGTCACTTCTCCACCAACTCATGCTGGTTTCAAACATGCCTATAGCATTGTTTTGAAATATCTGACGTACTAACAGTTGCTGTTCTATCGCTGACTTTTCTGGAAAGCATAGCTGGATGTTAACTTCGGTAATGTGCCGGCGTTTTTTAAAAAGGCGGTACATCAGGTTTCCGGTACTTTTGCCCAGTATGATTTGCGTTGAGTAAGGTAAATAGCTAATCACGTATAGGATGCTGAGTCCGACCCAGGTAAGCCAGTATTTCGGACTAAAAAAATGTGTATTGTTGGTTGTCATAAAAGGTCTTTGAATAAATATATTAGACGATTGTAAGAGGCTTTTGTTGTAGCAGCAAATACTTACAAAAGATGAGTATAATGATGTCTCTTTTTGAGTATGTTTTCAGTTGAGGGTCGGATGAGTTCAAATAACACCAGCCAAGAGATAAATGACCCGCAACAGAGTGCTCAAAATAAACCACTGAAGGGCGGGTACCGACGTTTATTGGCTTACGCTAAGCCCTATTGGCCGGTTTTCTGTGTTGCCTTTGTAGGTTATGCGTTTTATGGGGCGTCACAAGCGCTGTCTGCAAAGTGGCTGGAAAGTGTTGTCGACTCAGTAGAGCAAGGGCGCTTAGATGAACGTATCTGGTTAGCGTTGGCAGTATTAGCCATTTTTGCACTACGCGGTGTGGGTACTTTTCTGGGTAATTATTGTATTAGCTATGTAGCACGTTACGTTGTGCATGGTTTGCGAACGGATCTGTTTGACCGCATGTTGGTGCTGCCTGCTCAATATTACCAACAGCACTCATCCGGCGACCTGTTAGCACAACTTACCTATAACGTTGAGCAAGTGACGGGAGCGGTGACAGACGCGGTTAAAGTCTTGATACGTGAAGGGCTTACGGTTATCGGCTTGTTTAGCTATCTGTTTTATCTTAATTGGAAATTAACGCTTATCTTCGTTGCGGCAGCACCCTTTATTGGTATTGTCGTTCGGATTGCATCTAAACGTATGCGTCGCTTAGGGCATCGTATACAGAAGTCAGTAGGTGATATTACTAACTCTGCATCAGAATCTATTCAAGGATATCAAGTCGTTAGAGTTTATGGTGGAACGAATTTTGAACGTCAGCGCTTTCATGGCGCTAGTGACCTTAACCGTCGTCAGTTTATGAAGTTGGTTGTGGCAGAATCGATCAATACCCCTGTTGTTCAGTTTTTAGTAGCAATGGCGTTGGCTGCACTGATGTATCTTGCGATGGCACCGTCAGTGATGGGCGGTATGAGTACAGGTGAATTTGTTGCCTTTATTACGGCAGCAGGAATGATTACAAAACCGCTACGTATGCTGACTGAAATAAATGTAAAAGTGCAAAAAGGTATTTCGGCTGCAGATGCTGTCTTTACTACGATGGATCAGGAATCAGAAAAAGACTTAGGGACGCTGAAAATTGGTAGAGCTGCTGGGCATTTGTTGTTTGAAAATGTTGGTTTTACCTATCCTGAGACTAGTGAAAAGGTACTTTCTAATTTCTCTCTTGATGTGCCTCATGGAACAACGGTCGCATTGGTTGGTAAATCGGGTAGTGGTAAATCAACAGTTGCGGGCCTAATTCCACGCTTTAATGATGAATGGGAAGGGCGGGTGTTACTCGATCATCAGCCATTGGAAAGCTACCAGTTGGCCTCTTTGCGTGATCAAATTGCAATCGTTAGCCAAAGTGTTGTTTTGTTTAATGGCAGCATTGCAGAAAACATTGCTTATGGTTCGATGTCTTCAGCAAGTATTGAAAAAATTCAGGCCGCTGCAGAAGCTGCGCACGTTATGGAGTTTGTTAGTCGTTTGCCTGATGGGTTGCAAACTCAGGTTGGCGAAAGTGGTGTGTTGCTATCAGGTGGGCAGCGCCAGCGTATTGCCATCGCACGCGCTATTCTAAAAGATGCACCGATTTTGATTATGGATGAAGCGACGTCTGCTTTGGACACTGAATCAGAAAGACATATTCAGGATGCGTTAGAAGGCGTCATGAAAGATAGAACTACTTTAGTTATTGCACATCGATTATCGACTATCGAAAAAGCCGATATGATCGTGGTCATGGATCAAGGGCGTATCGTCGAGCAAGGAAGCCACAGCGACTTACTAAAGAGAGAAGGTGCTTATGCGCAGCTCTATCGAATGCAATTTAGTGAATTAGCGGATGACTAATGTCCCTCGGTGTTTTTATAGCGGACTGTTTTACCTGCTTACTCCTGTTTTACTGATACGTCTGTGGTGGCGCGGGCGAAATGCACCGGGCTATCGACAGCGTTGGTGGCAGCGCTTTGGTTTTGTTCCTAATGTAGTAAGTAACCCTTTGTGGATTCATGCTGTCTCTGTAGGAGAGGCGATAGCAATTGCCCCGTTTGTTGAACGCTTACTGATAGATTACCCTGAGGTTCCTATCGTAATAACAACGATGACACCCACCGGAGCGAGCCGTGTTAACGCTATGTTTGCTGAGCGTGTCATTCATTATTATTGCCCTTATGACCTTCCTGATGCCGTTGGCCGGTTTGTTCAGAGAGTGAAGCCGCGTGGCTGCCTTATTGTAGAAACTGAACTATGGCCGAATATGATTTTAGGCTGTCAAAAAGCCGGCGTGCCTGTCATTGTGGCTAATGCTCGCTTGTCTGAGCGCTCTGCAAAAGGTTATGCAAAGGTTCGCGGCTTAGTAGAGCCAATGTTATCAGCGCTGACCTTATTGGTGACACAGCATCAAAGTGATGCCGATCGTTTTTTACAATTAGGTATGCCGGCTGAGAAAATAGATGTATCAGGCAGTATTAAATTTGATATTCAGGTAGATGAGGGTTTACGCAAACAAGGTACCCTTCTCCGCCAGCAATTAGGTAATCGTTTCACCGTTATCTTGGCGAGCAGTCATGAGGATGAAGAGACACAATTTTTAAGCAGTCTTGAGCCATTACTAGATCAGTATCCAGATATTTTAGTGATGTTAGTGCCTCGGCATCCTGAACGTTTTGAATCGGTTTACCAAAGTGCGTTGCAATATTCAGACAGGGTAGTGCGCCGTTCAACAGGCAACTCATGTAAAGCTGATGACACAACTAGAATTTATCTGGGCGATACGATGGGAGACTTGATGCTCCTTTATGCAGCGGCTGATGTTGCAGTGATGGGAGGCAGCTTTGTTAATGTCGGTGGGCATAATCCGCTAGAGCCTGCAGTACTGGGCATGCCAGTAATCATGGGGCCTTATCATTTTAATTTTACAGCGATCAGTAATGCGATGGCGCGAGCGGGCGGAATGCAGCTAGTAACTCAAATGTCTGATGTATCTAACTTGCTTGAAAAATACCAAACTACGCCTATCAAAGTGGCAGAGCATGGCGGAAATGCCTTAACGTACGCTGATTCTCAGCGAGGCGCACTTGATCACCTTTATACAAAAGTGACCAAGCGACTGATATAGTCTGTGTTTAACAATCGAACGTTAAGTTTTCACCGGTTTGGGTAACATAAGCGTGATTGAGCATCTCGACTAACGGTGTTTTTCCACTGTCACGTAGCCATTGTTGGCCATCGGCGTCATAATCGAAATGAAACCCACCATCTTTAGTAGCCAACCACAGTTGAAGTACAGGTGTTTGACGAGTGAAAATGATTTGTGTGCCGTTTTCGCACTTGATGGTGAGTACGCCACCACTAATCAGATAATCAATATCAGAGTCTGCATCATCGAGACGTTCTTCAATCTGTTGCAAGGTGTTGTCAACGAGATCGTTAAATTCAGATTCAGTCATCAGTCGGCTCTTTGTGAAGATAATTAAGTGAATGCGCAGTATATCAGCTTTTGCACGGTACTCATTAGCCGCTTTTCAAGGGTATAATTGATTAATTATTGTCTATCAAATGAGAGTTGTATTGTGAAATTTAGCTGGGCTTGGATGTTGGCAGGAGTGATCCTTTTATCCGGTTGTGGGCAAAAAGGGCCGCTATATTTACCTGAGCCAGTAAAGCAGACTGAAAATCAGTAACGCATACAATTAAATAAGTTTTACGAGTGAGAAGAGTTAATGGATAGTTTTGAGTACCGTGATGGCCGCTTACATTGTGAAGATTTAGCGCTGGATAAAGTTGCTGAGCGTTTTGGTACACCCGTGTATGTATATTCTCGAGATGCTATTGAACGTGCTTATCTAAATTATGCACAAGCGCTTGAAGGACGTGATGCCTTGGTTTGTTATGCCGTTAAAGCCAACAGCAATCTTGCTGTGCTGAATGTTTTAGCTAGGTTAGGTGCAGGTTTTGATATTGTTTCTTTAGGAGAGCTTGAGCGAGTACTTAAAGCAGGTGGGCTAGCCAAAAACATAGTATTTTCTGGTGTTGGTAAGCAGGCTCATGAGATTAAGCGTGCTTTGGAAGTAGGTATCCGTTGCTTCAATATTGAATCTGAAGCTGAGCTTGAGCGTGTTAATACGGTTGCGGGTGAGTGCCAGCAGATCGCTGATATCTCGTTTCGTGTTAACCCTGATGTTGATGCGGGAACGCATCCTTATATTTCTACAGGGCTCAAAGATAACAAGTTTGGTATTGCTATTACGGATGCTGAACGTATTTATTGCCACGCTAACGGTTTGTCGCATGTCAATGTGGTCGGCATGGACTGTCATATTGGTAGTCAATTAACTGAAATTGCTCCCTTTATGGATGCACTGGATCGCTTGCTTGTTTTGGTTGATAAGTTGGCAGAACAGGGTGTTCAAATTCACCATTTAGACTTGGGTGGTGGTTTAGGTGTTTGTTATACCGATGAAACGCCGCCAACGCCGCAAGCATATATCGGAGCTGTACTTGAAAAACTTGGAGACCGAGCGCTGGGGCTTATTTTTGAACCAGGGCGTTCCATTGTCGCTAATGCTGGTGTTATGTTGACACAAGTTGAGTTTCTTAAGTGCACGGATCATAAGAACTTCGCTATTATTGATGGTGCAATGAATGACCTTATTCGCCCTTCACTATACAGTGCTTATCAGGACATTATTCCTGTAGCGCTTCGTAAAGAGGGTGAAGCTAAAACTTATGATTTAGTTGGACCTGTTTGTGAGACCGGAGACTTTTTAGGAAAAGATCGCGATCTTAATCTACAAGCTGGTGATCTATTGGCCGTGTGTTCTGCTGGTGCATATGGTTTTGTCATGAGCTCAAACTACAATACTCGTCCGCGTGCTGCGGAAGTGATGGTTGATGACAATGAAGTCTTTGAAGTACGCGCACGCGAAACCTTGGTGGATTTGATGCGCGGTGAAGTTATGTTGCCTAAAGGGCATTAAACGGAATAAATAACATGTTGGTACGCTTTACCAAAATGCATGGCTTAGGCAATGACTTTATGGTTGTTGACTTGGTTACACAGAGAATCAGGCTTTCGGAAGATAAAGTCAGGAAGCTGGCTGATCGTCATTTAGGCATTGGTTTTGATCAGCTATTACTGGTTGAACCACCGACTAATCCTGAGATGGATTTTCGGTATCGAATCTATAATGCTGACGGCTCTGAAGTTGAGCATTGTGGTAATGGTGCCCGCTGTTTTGCACGTTTCGTGCGTGATAAACGCCTTACTAATAAGGATGTGATTGCAGTTGAAACGGCTAACGGCAAGGCAATACTTACCATTTTTCCGGATAACCAAGTCGAAGTCGATATGGGAGCTCCTGAGCTGCTACCTAAGGCTGTTCCGTTTGTCGCTCAAGAGCAATCAGCGGTGTATTCGGTTGATGTTGAAAGTCAGCATGTGGATATCTCAGTGGTTTCTATGGGAAATCCACATGGCGTGTTAGTCATCGATGATACCGACAGTGCTCCGGTTGAAACACTCGGTCCATTGTTAGAAGCGCACACGCGTTTTCCTGCAAAAGCGAATATTGGTTTTATGCAGATTCTCTCTTCGACAGAAGTGAAATTACGTGTGTATGAGCGTGGTGCTGGTGAAACGATGGCGTGTGGCACAGGGGCTTGTGCAGCAGTCGTGGCAGGGCGTCTTCGAGGTATCTTAGATGAAAATGTTAAGGTACATCTTCCTGGAGGAGATCTACAGGTTAGTTGGAAAGGCGGTGAAAAAGATTCCGTTATGATGACGGGGCCCGCAGCGACAGTGTTTGAAGGTCAGGTGTTTATATGAGTCAAAGTGAAAATCAACAGGTGCAGGCTACAGAGTTTAATGAAAATGATGTGGCTGATTATCTAGCAAAAAATCCTGACTTTTTCATGCGCCATAAGCCTCTATTAGAAGTAATGTCTGTACCACATGAAACGGGTCGTGCCATTTCATTAATTGAGCGCCAGACCTCTTTGCTTCGAGACCGTAATCAGAAATTAACGATCCACTTGTCTGATTTGATTGATATAGCGCGCCATAATGATTCACAATTTGAAAAAACTAAGCGTATGGTATTAGCACTGCTCGATTCCGCTACACTGGATGATGTCGCAGTCGCATTAGAAGAAAGCTTGTGCCGTGACTTTTACGGTGACGAAACCTCGCTAGTGTTGTTTAGTGATAACCCACTGAATGTTAATAATCTGAAGATTTTACCTCGTGATACTGCAGGGGTCATTGAACCATTGATGAAAACAAACATGCCGACCTGTGGGCAATTATCTTTGATAGAGAACCGTTTTTTGTTTGAAGATGATGCGGTAAAAGTTCAGTCAGCAGCTGTTATCCCTTTGGTCAAAGGGGAAACAATTGGGTTGTTGGCCATCGGTAGTTATGACCCTTATTACTTCCAGAGTAGTCAGGGTACTTTGTTCTTATCCTACGTGGGCGAAGTGCTGAGTCGAGTGGCCAGCCGCATCGTGCATGAGGAGCAGGTGTAACGCTGATGGTTAACCGCAGTTTTGCTGATCAGCTCAGTACTGCGGTTGATTTGTTCCTAGTATATCTTCGCTCAGAGAAGCATTTATCCCCGAATACATGTGGTAGTTATCAAAGAGATTTAAATAAGCTGGTGGGCTTCGTTGCTGATTGTAGGCTAGCGCAGTGGGATGATGTATCTGAACGTGAAATTCGTGCTTTTGTTGCTGAAGTTCACCGTGAGGGTTTAAGCGCTAAAAGCATTCAGCGTTGCCTTTCAGCTATCCGCAGTTTTTATCAGTATATGGCCATTATTGGGCGAGTTTCACATAACCCGGCTCAAGGCGTTCGAGCGCCCAAAGTGGGGCGTTCACTTCCTGAAACGTTGGATGTTGATCAGTTGACTCAGCTGCTGGCTTTTCCTGTGACGGATGCGATTTCGTCCCGAGATAAAGCAATGATGGAGTTAGTGTATTCATCAGGCCTGCGTGTGTCCGAGCTTATCAGTCTAAATATTCATGATATTGATTTTCGCGATGCCAGTTTAGTGGTCACAGGTAAGGGAAGGAAAATGCGAATGTTACCTGTAGGGCGAGTCGCTTTGCAGGCAGTTGGTGCCTGGGTTAAGTGTCGATCAGCCTGGGCCGATTACACTGAAAACGCGCTCTTTATCTCTAAAACGGGTAAGCGTCTGACAGTGCGTAGTACTCAACAGCGCTTTGATCATTGGGCAAAAGTTATGCACACTCAAGGTAAGGTTTATCCGCATCGATTGCGTCATAGCTTTGCTAGTCATATGCTTGAATCCAGCAGTGATCTTCGAGCTGTTCAAGAGTTACTGGGGCATGAAGATATTTCGACAACACAAATATATACACATTTAGATTTCCAGCACCTGATGGATGTCTATGAAAAAGCCCACCCAAGAGCGCAGAAAAAAAATGATTAAATGTATTACTTTTGATCTAGACGATACTTTGTGGGCTGTAGGCCCGGTTGTACGGGCGGCAAACCACACCTTATATGAGTGGTTATATGAGAATGCGCCACTCTTTAACCAAACCTACCAGCTACGTGACCTCAATACGTTGAGAGACCATGTGCTTACTCAGCAGCCAGATATTAGTTACAGTGTCTCGCGTATTCGTATGGAGGTGCTTAAATACGGGCTAATGCAGGTAGGCTATTCGCCAGACATCACAGCTAAGCTAGCCGAAGAGGCTTTTGCTGTATTTTATAAAGCGCGTCAGAAAGTGGAGTTTTTTGAGCATGCATTGTCGATGCTCGAAACACTTAAAGCTAGCGGATATATGTTAGGGGCTATTAGTAATGGTAACGCAGATGTACAACAAGTGGGTTTGTCGCATCTGATGGATTTCCAGTTTAGTGCTGACAGTGCTGGCGTTGAAAAGCCAGATCCTCTGATTTTCAATCAGATGCTAGCACATACTCGTCTTAAGCCAGAGCAGGTGATACATGTAGGTGATCACCCTATTCATGATATTGAGGGTGCGCAAACTGCCGGATTATGGAGCATTTGGGTGAATCTAAATGAGCAGCAATGGGAAGGAGATCAGCCTCCTGATGCTGAAGTTAGCCGTCTTGATGACTTACCTGTTAAGGTTGAAGAGATCCATGCTGCCCGGCGTGTTCGCTTATAAGTAGGTCGTCTCTATTTTGAGGCTACATGTATTATAGATACATGCATTTTCTTACTCTGCAATAAACATCTCAAGTAGATCGTTTAGGAAGAGTTGTCCTTGAGGCGTGGCTTTCAGTCTATGCGGATCAAGTAAGCCAGCGTTGCGTGAGCTTGTTAATGCTGTCCTGATGTTGTTTAGGTTTAATAAGCTGCGCTCCTGAAAGATGCTCTCATCAACCCCATCAACTAAACGCAAGGCGTTCATCATAAATTCAAAAGGGCGGTCGACATGGCTAATGGCCTGTTCTCCACCGAGTGGATTGATGCTTTGCAAATAAGCCTTAGGTGAGCGCTGTTTCCAGCGCCGCAGAATCAGGTCTTGCTCAGGAAAAGATAGTTTTCCATGTGCTCCAGCACCAATGCCTATGTAGTCTCCAAATTGCCAGTAGTTGAGATTATGTTGAGCACGGGCTGATTTACCTTTTGCATACGCGGATACTTCATATTGCTGAAAACCATTATTTGCCAGTAGTTGTTGCCCTGCTTGTTGAATGTCCCACAGGGTTTCATCTTGTGGGATAAGCGGTGGTTTTGTATAAAACTCAGTATTAGGCTCTATCGTTAGTTGGTACCAAGATAGGTGGTCTGGGCCCAGATTCAGTGCTGTTTCTAAGTCACTGAGAGCCTGAGTTTCTGTTTGGTCAGGCAGGCCGTGCATTAAGTCGATGTTTAAATGAGGAAAGCCTAAATCTCTGGCGGCACTAATGGCTTTTTTTGCTTCTCCGCCGGAATGAATTCGACCTAGGGCTTGTAAGTGCTGAGTGTTAAAACTTTGAACGCCGACTGATAGGCGATTCACGCCTGCTTTCAGGTAACCCGCAAAACGCTCCTGCTCGAAAGTTCCAGGGTTGGCTTCCATGGTTATTTCGATATTGGGGGAAAACGGGGTAATCTGGTCAGCACCTTCTAAAATCCGTGCTATTGCATCAGAGGTGAATAAGCTAGGGGTACCACCACCGATAAAAATCGTATCTATCTTACGGCCCTGCGCGCCTGCTTGCTCTAGCTTTAAGTCAGACAGTAGAGCTGATACATAGGCAGTTTCTGGTATTTCGCCTTTCACCGCATGTGAGTTGAAGTCGCAGTAGGGACATTTGCGCACGCACCAAGGAATATGAATATATAGTGAAAGTGGTGGTAACGTGCTCATTAATACCTGCCTGTCAGTGTTCGTCTATAAAGGTTACTGCGATGTATCGTTGCTTAGGTAGCCACTGATCTGCTCAAGGAACAACTGTACCGCTTGGCCGCGATGACTGATGCTGTGTTTTACCTCAGGAGTAAGCTCAGCGGCTGTTTTGTCGGTGTTGTTAACAAGAAATAGAGGATCATAACCAAAACCGAATTCACCGCGTGGGGCGTGAGCGATACTACCTTCTAGTGTACCTTGGCAAATAAGAGGCATGGGGTCTTTAGCATGACGCATATAGACCAACACACAACGATAGCGTGCGCTTCTTTCGCTATCGGGTACATCTTGCATTGATTCAAGGAGTTTTTGGCTGTTGTCTGCGTCACCTTTGCCTGCTCCTGCAAAGCGTGCTGAGTAGATGCCAGGAGCGCCTTGTAAAGCATCGACCTCGAGACCTGAGTCGTCAGCAAGCGCCGGTAAGCCGGTTATCTCGCAAGCATGACGCGCTTTAATAATAGCGTTTTCGACAAAAGTTAACCCAGTCTCATCAGCATCTTCCACATTGAAATGTGATTGTGGAAGAACGCTAACGCTGAATTGTTGAAGTGTTTCGTTAAATTCTTTTAACTTACCTTTATTGCCGCTGGCGAGCACGATAGTCTGGGTCATGGGTTATTCCGTATAAAACTTTTGATCGAAGCGAATTTTAGTAGCTGCTTGGTTAGGATCGGGTTGAACGTCAATAGTGACATGCATGATCTCTTCATTACCAAAATTAAAGCTGCCAATGTAATACAGAGCTTTATCTTCCTTGATCGGCGTAAATGAGATCTGTTGTGTTTGTTGCATCAGATTAGCTACATTGCCTGAAAGCACTGCTTTAATTGCTTGTTTAGATCCATCTTTTTGTTTTTCAAAAACAGCAATATTCAGCATGGCGGTATAACGGCTGCGTAGTAAATTGTGTCGTTGTGCTACTTCCGGGGCAACAATACTACTGTTGAAGGCGTTGTAGTGAATAATGTAACGATCAGTTTCAACTGACTGCTCAGCCAGTACGACCGGCGATACCAGTAATAATAAAAACAGTGTACGGAAAAGTTTCATGGTGTTCTCCTTTTAACGTGTGATCCGGTAGATGGCAATTTCGCCCAACATGTTGGGCCATAAATTAGTCCACCATCTGTGTTGATGCTCATTATCAACAACGGTTCGATTCAAAATATGTATATTTTTTTGCACACAAAGTTGTTCGAAATCTTTAAAGGTACAAAAGTGAATATTGGGTGTGTCATACCAGCTATAGGATAGAAACTTGGAAACAGGCATGTGTCCTCGAAAACCAAGGTAGCTGCGTGCGCGCCAATGCCCAAAGTTTGGAAACGTAACGATGCATTCTTTACCGATGCGTAGCATTTCATCAACGATTAGGTCGGGCCGATGCATTACCTGTAAGGCTTGAGTCATGATGACAGAATCAAAACTATTATCTTTTATAGAAGCTAAGCCTTTGTCGATATCTTTTTCTATGACGTTCACATTGTTTTTTATGCAGGCAGTGATGTGGTCATGGTTGTTTTCTATACCGTATCCGCGCACCTGTTTGTTATCCATAAGGTGTCGCAACAGCTTTCCATCACCACAACCCAGGTCTAAAACGCGTGCCGCGGGTTTGATCCACTCATGAATGATTTCCTGATCAGCGCGCATGAGCACTCTCCTTTGCGGGTGTTTTTATATCACCAGGCTTCTCGATAGATACATCAGCAGCAATACGGCCCATATAAGCATTGAAAATTTCCATATAGCGCGGAATTGGGATTAAAAATGCGTCATGCCCTTGAGGAGAATCCACCTCGGTATAGCTGACCTCTTTTCCAGCATCAACTAATGCGTCAAGAATCTCTCTTGAGCGTTCAGGAGAGAAACGCCAATCGGTTGTAAATGCAATGAGCATAAATTTGGCCGTGACATGTTGTAACGCCTGGGCTAGATCATGATTGAATTCAGATGCAGGGTCGAAGTAGTCGAGTGCTTTTGTCATTAACAGGTAAGTATTAGCATCAAATGCTGTTGAAAATCGTTCCCCCTGATACTGTAAATAAGACTCAACCTCGAACTGCGGGTTGAAATCGAACATCAATTTTCCTGCATTCATTTCACGGCCAAACTTCTCACGCATACCATCATCTGAAAGGTAAGTAATATGACCGACCATACGAGCTAGCATTAGGCCCGTTTTGGGTACAACATTATGATCGTAATAGCGCCCGTCATAAAAATGTGGGTCTTTAGAAATAGCTTGGCGTGCTACTTCATTAAAGGCAATGTTTTGGGCTGATAGTTTTGGGGCAGCAGCAATCACCATGCAATGCCGTAAACGTTCAGGATAGCTAATAGCCCACTGCATAGCTTGCATGCCTCCTAAGCTTCCCCCAATTACCGCAGCCCATTGTTGAATGCCTAAGTGATCGGCGAGGCGAGCTTGGCTAACCACCCAGTCTTTCACTGTCATGAGTGGGAAGTCGGGGCCGTAAGGTTTACCTGTTTGCGGATCTGTTTGGTTGGGACCGCTGGAACCGTGGCAACCGCCAAGGTTATTAAGACTGACGACAAAGAACTTATTAGTATCAATGGCTTTACCCGGTCCTATGGCGGAATCCCACCAACCGGGCTTGCTATCACCTTCGTAATAACCTGCGGCGTGGTGATGGCCTGATAGCGCATGACATATCAAGATGGCATTGGATTTATCGGCATTGAGCTCACCGTAAGTCTCAACCATCAGTGTATATTGGTTAAGAGACCTACCGCATGTAAGGGCTAGTGGCTCTGTAAATTCTATGGCTTGAGGTGCAACTAGGCCAATAGAATCATCTGGGAATTTCTTCAACATATTTATGTACCTCGACTAAGAAAAAGAACAAGCGCTAGTCGAGCATCACATTTCATATAAGAGCAGAGGTGCTCGTTGTGGTATGAGCACTTTTTGTCGAATAAACTCATGTGCGTTCAATGTTGAGGAGCTCCGGTAATTTGCGCGGATGACTAATCCGGACCACTTTATGTCGGCCTGATTCGCCGCTAGCTATAATGACTGATGATTTGCTAACACCAAAAACTTTAGCCAGAAACTTAATCAAATGTGCATTGGCTTTTCCATCAACTGGCGGCGCTGTAATGCGGATTTTAACACTATTGTTGTGTAGACCCACTATTTCGTTACATGAGGACTTTGGTTGAATGTAGCAAGACAGCGTTAACCTGCTGTCTTGCCAGTGATAAAATGCCAAAAACTGCCTATATCACATCACCAAACGTGCTAATTGTGATTGGATTATTTGTATTGTCAGAAAAATTAGAATAGGTGACAGGTCTAAGCCTCCCAAGGGGGGAATCACTTTTTGAGCTAGCTTAAACAGCGGTTCAGTTATTTGCCCGATAAGCTGTGGTGCAGGATGGTAGCTGCCTGGAGCAACCCAGCTAATAATAACTGAGCCAATAACGGCCCAAAAATAGATGTTTAGGATACTATCTAGTAAACCTACAACGGCATAAATCACAAGGCTGACAATATCAGCTTGGACGTTACCTCCTGCCATCATGATCAAAGCAGCAAAAATCCCAAGCTTCACAATGAGCGCGACAGCTAAAGGCGAAAGGTCCATACGGCCCGCTTTAGGCAGGATTTTTTGTAGTGGTGCGAGCATCGGCTGCGTTAGGCGTACTATCGATTGAGATATCGGGTTGTAATAATCTGCTCGCGCTAGCTGTAGTAAAAAACGCATCAACAAAATAAATATAAACAGTTCACCAAGTGTTCTGATGATGAGAATAATCGGATCTTGTCCCATGGTTGGATCAGTTCCTAATCAAGTAATAGTTTATGGCAGTATAGTGTCTTTCTGAAAATGAAAGAACCATTAAACCATGCTATCAATAAGACTTATGAAGCAATAGTCGCTAGCATATAAATCTCTACTAATCGGCACGGTTGAAAGATAGGGTTCAGTCGTCGCCTAGTTCTTTAGCCATTTCTATCGATCTGCTAGCGCATGCTTGCATAGCGTTGTCGACCAAAGTGTCTAGATGGTTAGCTTGAAAAGAGAAAACTGCTTGCTCTGTTGTGCCGTTGGGAGAACAAACTCTGCGTCTTAATTCTGCCGGATCAATATCACTTAGAAGAGCCATCTCAGCCGCCCCGCGAGCGGTTTGTAGTGTAAGTTGGGTTGCTACTTCCTTCGTTAAACCTTGCTTTTGAGCGGCTGTAATCATCGCTTCCATGAATAGGAAGTAATAAGCAGGCCCTGAACCTGAGACAGCCGTTACGGCGTGCAACTGCTCTTCTTGTTCTACCCATAATGTAAGGCCTGTCGCTGATAAAACCCTTTCAGCTTGGTCGCGTTGTGCTTGGCTAACGTGTGAATTGGCGTATAAACCATTGGCTCCCATTTTTACCAAGGCCGGTGTATTAGGCATACAGCGGACGATAGCTTGGTTGCCTCCAAGCCATTGATTAATGCTATCTGAAGTAATGCCAGCCGCTACAGAAATGAAAAGTGGTTTGTTTTTAGCGGCTGTAATGGCGAGTGGCTGTAATACAGCTTTGAACATTTGTGGCTTAACCGCTAATACAACGATATCAGCAGATAGCATGGCTTCGTTATTGTTAGCGCTAACGAATAGTCCCTGAGACGCTAAGTCTGCTAATTTGCTTACAGTAGGAGAGCTAGCTCGAATTTTGTCAGCAGGAAAACCATTGCTGATTAAACCACCGATGATAGCGCGTGCCATATTTCCAGCACCGATGAAGGCAAGAGTAGGGTGTTGACTCACAATTAATACCTGCAGAAATTAAGTAGGTTTTTTGGAATTAGGGTATTGGCGAGGGCCGAATAAAGCTGTACCAATGCGTACCATAGTAGCACCTTCCTGAATCGCAATCTGCATATCACCAGACATCCCCATTGATAGAGTGTCGAGCTCAGGGTGTGTGTGTTTTAGCGAGATGAAAATAGATTGCATCTTCGCCAATGCTGCTTGTTGTTTCGCTTTGTCGTCTGTTGCTTCGGGTATTGCCATGAGCCCGCGAACTGACAATCGAGGTAAATTGGCAACTTGCTGTAGTAATGCTTCAGCCTCATTAGGTAAGCATCCTGACTTACTAGTTTCACCGCTTATGTTTATTTGTAAACAAATGTTAAGAGGTGGCAGGTGGTTTGGTCTTTGCTCTGAAAGTCTTTGCGCTATTTTTAAGCGATCTACACTATGTACCCAGTCAAAATTCTCAGCTATTGCACGTGTTTTATTGGATTGAATTGGACCTATAAAGTGCCAGATTATCGCCAAATCATTGAGTGTTTCTTTTTTATCAAGAAACTCTTGGAGATAATTTTCACCAAAGTGCCGTTGGCCGTGCTGATAGAGTTCACGTAATTCATCTGGTGAGCGTGTTTTACTAACGGCAAGAAGCGTTATTTCTTCAGGCGAGCGATGAGCGTGATGAGCCGCTTGATTTATCCGCTGGCCAACACTTTTTAAGTTCTCTGCTATGCTAGACATATGGTTATTAAGAGTTCTTCAGATTAGAGATATGTGTCTATTCTGAAGTAACTGGTGAATTTAAGTAAGCCCTGAGTAAATACATTATGGATATTACAGAACTTCTTTCGTTTACAGTTCAGCAGGGCGCTTCCGACCTGCATATAACGGCAGGCATGCCGCCAGTTATTCGTGTTGATGGAGATGTACGGCGCATTAAGCTGCCAGCGTTAGAGCAGAAGCAAGTTCAGACGCTTATTTATGACATCATGAACGATAAAATCCGTAAAGATTTTGAAGATAGGTTTGAAGCGGATTTTTCTTTTGAAGTCCCTGGGTTAGCACGTTTTCGTGTCAATGCTTTTAATCAGAACCGCGGAGCTGCAGCTGTTTTTCGTACTATTCCAAGTAAAGTTCTGACAATGGACGAGCTGGGAATGGGAAAAGTTTTCCAAGACTTATCAATGCAGGCACGAGGTTTAGTACTCGTAACAGGACCTACCGGTTCAGGTAAGAGTACAACATTGGCAGCGATGGTTGATTATGTTAATGAAGTGCGCTCCGATCATATCTTGACGATTGAAGATCCTATTGAGTTTGTACATGAAAGCAAAAAATGCTTAGTGAATCAGCGTGAAGTACACAGAGATACGCAGAGTTTTGCTAATGCATTACGTTCAGCGTTACGTGAGGATCCTGACATTATCCTTGTGGGTGAGATGCGAGATCTAGAAACCATACGTTTGGCATTGACTGCTGCGGAAACGGGTCACCTTGTGTTTGGTACCTTGCATACAACATCTGCTGCGAAGACGATTGACCGTATTATCGATGTGTTCCCTGCGGCTGAAAAAGATATGGTGCGTTCAATGCTATCAGAGTCTTTGCAAGGTGTTATCTCCCAAACATTGCTTAAAAAAGTTAATGGGGGGCGTGTTGCCGCGCATGAAATCATGATGGGAACTCCTGCTGTTCGAAACTTGATTCGTGAAGATAAAGTCGCGCAGATGTACTCCGCGATTCAAACGGGTGCTTCGCATGGAATGAAAACATTAGATCAATCCCTGACAGAGCTTGTTCAAAAAGGCCTGATATCAAGAGAAACGGCTCGCGATAAAGCCAAAAACCCACAAGGTTTCTAAAATCGTGATTTTATTATGTTAACGCGATTATAGTTTTTAAAAGGAGAGTTGCAGCGTGGAGTTTACTCAGCTTCTTAAAGTAATGATTGAGCGCGGAGCGTCAGATCTGTTTGTCTCGGCAGGGGCTCGACCGAGTATTAAGGTTGATGGCACGCTGAAGCCATTAACAAAGGATCCGTTGAAACCATCTCAGGCGCGCTCGTTAGTGTATTCGACGATGACGGATAAGCAAATATCCGAATATGAAAGTACACATGAATGTAATTTTGCTATTAGCGCGCCAGGTTTGGGGCGTTTTCGTGTAAGTGCTTACTTTCAGCGTAACTCACCAGGCATGGTGCTTCGACGAATTAATGCGACTATTCCTAGCTTTGAAGAGTTAAACCTTCCTCCCGTAATGAAAGACCTTTCCATGTCTAAGCGTGGTTTGATCTTATTTGTTGGTGGTACATCAACGGGTAAATCAACATCGCTGGCGTCGATGATCGACTATCGTAACCGGCATAGCCGTGGACACATCATCACGATAGAAGACCCGATTGAGTATATTCATGAGCATAAAGAGAGCATTGTGACTCAGCGTGAAGTGGGCATCGATACGGACTCATTTGAAGTGGCGTTAAGGAATACCTTAAGACAAGCCCCTGATGTTATTCTGATGGGTGAGATTCGAACTCAAGAATTGATGAAATACGGATTGGCGTTTGCAGAAACTGGGCATCTTTGTATGGCCACTTTACATGCAAATAATGCTAACCAGGCCCTTGATAGAGTTGTAAGTTTTTTCCCGCCAGAACATCATGACCAGCTCTGGATGGAGTTGTCGCTTAACTTAAAAGCGATTGTTGCCCAGCAATTACTGCCTACAAAGGATGGTAAAGGGCGTCGTGCGGCAATAGAAGTAATGATTTGCACGCCATTAATTCAGGATTTAATCCGTAAAGGTGATATCCATGAAATTAAAGAGGTCATGAAAAAGTCGACTAACTTAGGGATGCAAACATTTGATCAGGCGTTGTTTGAGCTTTATAAAGAAGAAGCTATTAATTATGACACTGCGTTAGCGCATGCTGACTCAGCGAATGATTTACGTCTGATGATTAAGTTAAGTGCGGATACAAACCCTGGATTAAGTATGCAAGATGATACTGATTCGCTGTTTTTGCAGGAAGAAGAAGACTTTATGAATGTGTCTGGTGAAATGGAAATTGGCAAAATGTAATACGGATTAACGTATAAAAAAACCGAACTGTATATCAATAGAGTTCGGTTTTTTTGTGTCTGTTATGCCTGATAGACCATTTCGCCCTTTATCAAAGTGTGTGTAACCTTACCTTTGAGAGGGGTGTTCATAAATGGTGAGTTGTGGCCAGCAGATACGCAGTTATCAGAGTTTAATTGCCATTGGGTTTCAGGGTTAAAGATGCAAATATCCGCATCACAACCAATACCTAATGAGCCTTTGTTTAGTTCTAGAATAGCGGCAGGAGCAGCGGTTAGTTTCTCTATGAGTTGTGGTAAAGAGAGGAGCTCTTGTTCTACAAGCATTAAACCTAGAGGAAGCAAAGTCTCGAGCCCAGAAATTCCGGGTTCTGTAGCTGCGAATGGCGCTTGCTTGGCGGCAGGGTCGTGTGGTTGGTGGTCAGAGCAAATTGCTTGAATACCATCGGTAACTAAGCCGTGTCGCAAACCGGCACGATCGAGTTGGCTTCTTAGTGGTGGAATAACATGAAACATGCTGTTGAAGCCATTTACGTTCATATCCGTTAAGAGTAAGTGGTGTATGGAAACATCGGCAGTGACGTTAAGGCCACGTTTGCGCGCATCCGTTACCATTCTTACTGAGCGCTCTGCTGATAGTTGGCCAAAGTGCGCGCGAACACCCGTTTGTTCAACAAGTAGTAAGCAGCGAGCCACTTCGATTGTTTCGGCAGTTTCAGGAATGCCGGTTAGTCCTAGTCGGGTACAGGTTGTATCATCGTGCATACAGCCTTCACCAGTTAAGTCGTGATTTTGCGGTTGAAAAATGACCAAAAAATCATGGGTGGCAGCGTATTCAAGGCAACGTAATAATACCAATGCACTAGGGATGCTTTCTCGGGCATTACTGAACGCCACACAACCTGAGCGGCTAAGAGCATGCATGGGTGCTAGCTGCTCCCCTTGTAGCCCTTGTGTTAATGCGCCAACAGGCATTACATTGGCAAGCCCTGTTGCTTCGGCACGATCAATGATCAATTCAGCAACGGCAGGGTTATCCACGACAGGTTTAGTTGTAGGTGGCGTTATCATGGTGGTTATACCACCTGCCACGGCGGCAGCCGTTTCGCTAGCTATTGTTGCTTTCTGTGTGTAGCCAGGTTCGCGAACATGTGCACACATGTCTATTAAGCCAGGTATGACAATGTGGCCGCTAGCATCGATGGTTTTGTTTGCTGAAAAACCTGTTGGTGCTTGACCAATAGAGATAACTTTGCCGTTTTGGATGTATAGGTCGCAGACTTTATCGTGGTTATTTTGGGGGTCTATTAGACGTCCATTTTTTATGATTAGCATGCTGATTATGCCTCCGTCTTCAGATTTTTTTCAGTCATTTGGCCTGACATCGACATCGACATAACCGCCATTCTGACAGCAATGCCATTAGTTACCTGGTCAAGAATTAATGACTGTGGGCCATCTGCGACAGCTGATTCAATTTCTACGCCTCGGTTGATGGGGCCGGGGTGCATGACGACAGCATCAGGTTTGGCGTGTTGAAGCTTTTCGTTGGTTAACCCGAACAACTTATAGAATTCTGATTCGCTCGGTAATAGCGCGCTTTTCATGCGTTCTTTTTGTAAGCGCAGCATGATAACCACATCAGCATCTTTAAGGCCAGATTCCATGCTAGTGAATACCTTGACTCCAAGTGCTTCAATGTTACGTGGCAGTAAGGTATTAGGTGCAACTACACGTATTTCGGCTGCACCTAACGTGCGCAGTGCATGAATTTGTGAGCGTGCGACACGTGAATGCAAAATATCACCAATAATGGTGACCACTAAGGGTGAAAAATCTCCTTTATGGCGCTTTATAGTCAGCATATCTAGCATGGCTTGCGTAGGGTGAGCGTGGCGCCCATCACCTGCGTTTATCACAGCAACGTTAGGTGTAACATGCTCTGCAATAAAGTGTGCTGCTCCGCTATCTGAATGGCGAACAACAAACATGTCTGAATGCATCGCTTCTAATGTCTGTAGCGTGTCTTTGAGCGTTTCACCTTTTGAAGTAGATGAGGTGCTGATATTCAGGTTAAGCACATCGGCAGAGAGTCGCTTAGCCGCTAACTCAAACGTACTTAATGTCCGTGTACTTGATTCAAAAAACAGGTTAACAACCGTTTTTCCACGCAGTAAAGGCACTTTTTTGACCTGCTGAGCGTTCATGTCTACAAATGAGTCGGCAGTATCAATAATTTCTGTCAGGAGTTCTCTGGAAAGCCCTTCGGTGGTGATGAAGTGCTTAAGTTGGCCCTCGCTGTTTAGCTGAATGTTGTTCGGGTCGGTAATTTCAAACATGCTGTGCTCCAGCTCGGGTTAGTCTTTTTGGCTGATTTCCAGTTCCAGAGGGTTGGGTCCGGTCAGTTTAACTTGTTGGTTTGGGCCTAAAGATAAAGTGCTGCCGTATACATCAGCCTGAATCGGTAATTGCCTGCGTTGCAGATCCAATAAGGTCACTAAGGTAACAGATGATGGACGGCCGTAATCGAATAGCTCATTCAGTGCTGCGCGAATGGTTCGCCCGCTCATGATGACATCGTCCACCAGTACTATATCGCGTCCCTCTGTAGCGAAAGGGATATGAGATGCTTGAACTTTTGGGTGTAAACCAATTTGAGAAAAGTCATCACGATAAAACGAAATGTCTAGTGTGCCTATAGGGCTTTCTAATGCAAGTTCTGTATGAAGCCTCTCTGCAATCCAGATACCACCGGTGCGAATACCTATAATTAGTGGGGCATCTATTTGGCGGTGTATTAAGAGTGTTTTAAGCTCAGAAAGCATTTTGTCGAGTAGGGATTCAACACTCAGTGTTCCCGATACCATAAAAGTTCTCCAATCGTGTGTGGCTTGGAATGCGCGATGTGCTGCTAAACCAGCTTTCAAGAATTATTTGTGCAGCGATGCCATCGACAGATTCTTTACGAAAATTAGTACCTCCGCCCTGAGCGAAATGCACTTCTTTTGCTTCAGCCGTTGAAAGTCGCTCATCTACAAGATAACAGGGGAGTTGGTAGCGGTCTTGAATACGATTGGCAAAGCGGCGTGCTCGGCGTGACATTTCGCTGATGCTGCCATCCATATTTAAGGGTATACCGACAACTAATGTTGCGGGTTGCCACTCTTTGATGGTGTTGTCTAATGCAGGCCAGTCAGGGGTTCCATCTCGAGCCAGAATGGGGGGTAATGCTAATGTTGTTTCTGTCGTTGGTTGGCCTGTGGCTATGCCTATGCGGCGTGTTCCAAAATCAAATGCGAGCACTTGTTGGTTGGGTTGGGTCATAGTTATTAGAATTCAGGGTTCTCAGGTTTAAGTCAGGCATGCCCAGTGTGGGTCGTCATTAAATTTAAATTAACCCCCAAAATGGTAGCTGCTGCTTGCAATCTTTCTTCAGCGGGTTTGTGAAACATTATATCCGAATTTGCTGGACAGCTTAACCATACATTATCAGTTATTTCTTGTTCCAGTTGTCCCGGCCCCCAGCCTGTATGTCCTAAGGTAATCAGTGCTTCTGCATTATCGTTTAAGGCAATTGCTTCAAGAATGTCCATTGATGTTGTTAAAAACAGCTCATCTGTTACCGCATGGGTAGCAAGCCAAGGATTGCCTAAATAGTTTTTATGTAGCACAAAGCCTCTGTCACTTTGTACTGGGCCACCAGAATATACTGGAATAGATCTGGCTGTGTTGCTACTGGCTATGCCAAGATGAGAAAGCATTTTATCGAGGTGAAAGTTTAAGGGACGATTGATAATAAGCCCCATAGCACCGTATTCACTGTGGTCGCAAATATAGATAATTGTTTGTGCAAATGTCTCATCTTCAAGGTGAGGCATTGAGATTAAAAAGTGGTCGCGCAAACAGGTTTGAATACTAAGCATGATAAAACCACATATAATGAAAAACGGACTACTAAGGTTTAGTACAGTTGTGTGGTTTTCTCAAATTTCCAGCTGCGAATGATCTCAAGAACATCCGTATTTTTTCTCATTTCAGTACTGAACGGCTGAAAGGGGGAGGCCAGTTTGACGATGCGAATAGCAGCATCATCTAAAGTTTTGCTGCCAGATGATTGCGTAATTTCGATGCTTTTTAAACCGCCGTCAGGAAGAATCGCAACAAGTACACGTAATGTGCCATACAGTTTTTGGCGTCTTGCTTCTTCTGGATAGTTCATATTGCCTATCATCTCAATACGTCGGCGCCAATTATCAAGATAGATGGCATCTTCATGAATTGTCGTTGAAACAGAGGATAAACGGCGCGTTTTAGGGCGTTTAGCAAACTGCTCTTGTTGCATCTTTATTTGTGCTTGAAGGTTGGCAATTTCTAGGCTTTTAGCCAGTAGGGAAGTTGATTGTCCGGTTCTTGGTTGTGCTACTGTTGGTTTGCTTTTACGAGGTTTTGTCGATGCCTTTTTTTTCTTCTTTTCAGCAGTCGTTGTCACGACCTTGCGTTTACTTTTAGCCGCTTGGTTTGAGTCACCTTTATTGGTTATAGGTTTTTCTAGTACTTGTCTAGCCTCTGGTGTGGGTTCTGGCTGTTTGGTGGGCTGCGTTGGGCGAGCGGACTGATTGCGAATTTTATTGTCTTGAAACGTTGATCGCTCAGTTGTTGATGGTAAACGTTTCTCTTCAACGGTACCGCTAGCAAGTTGGTTCGCTTGTGCAAGAAAGTCTGTTTTTTCAGGAGGCTTCTCTACAGCATATTGAGCGAGTGTTATTTCAAGTGTTTGTACCGCAGGTGTCGAAGATGGACTGATGAATGAGCTACCCAAAATAAGTACAGCATGTAATGCAACCGCCATAAAAAGCGTAAAACCCAACCGGTCAGTTGCGCTGATAATAGAGCTTGCTGGTATATTTTGAGTAGCACCAGACACTATGGCTTGTTCCGTTTCTCTTCGATGGCATTCATTAGCTGCATTCCAATATCTAAACCAAATTGGTTATCTAGCTCGCGAATACAAGTTGGGCTAGTGACATTAATTTCAGTCAGGTAATCACCAATAACATCTATCCCGACAAATAATAACCCTTTCTCTTTGAGTGTAGAACTTACCTGGTCGCATATCCAGCGATCACGATCTGTCAGAGGGCGGCCTTCGCCTTTTCCTCCGGCTGCTAAGTTGCCTCGGGTTTCTCCTGCCATCGGTACGCGCGCTAAGGCGTAAGGAATGGCTTCGCCATCAATGATCAATATACGTTTGTCGCCGTTTACTATCTCAGGAAGATATTTCTGCGCCATAATCGTCTGTTTGCCGTGCTCGGTAAGCGTTTCTATAATAACGCCCAAGTTCACACCATCTTCTTTGATTCTGAAGATGGATGCTCCACCCATACCGTCGAGTGGTTTGAAAATGACATCTTTATGCTCTGCATGAAATGCCCGCAGCAGTGTTTCATCTGATGTAACCAAAAGTGGAGGGCAGCATTGTGGAAAATGCGTGGCAAAAAGCTTCTCGTTAAAATCACGTAAGCTTTGTGTGCGGTTAACAATCATGGTTCCTTGTGCTTCAGCCATTGCTAAAAGCTGAGTGGTATAAAGGAACTCGTTATCAAATGGAGGGTCTTTTCGCATTAAGATGACATCGAGAGATGAAAGATCTTCAGCTTGGTATTCGCCTCGCGTAAAAAATGCATCAGGATCCATCGCAACACTTAACGGCGCCATGTTGGCTTTAGCTTTTCCGTCATGCAGGAACAGATGCTTTTGCTCCATGTACCATAACTCCCAGCCTTTTTGTTGAGCAGCCCATAGCATGGCAAGAGAACTATCTTTTTTGTAGTTAATCCCATCAATGGGGTCCATAACAATACCGACTTTTAATGTCATTCTCTGCTGTCCTCTAGGTCATTTGCCTGATGAGTTTAATCTAAATAGATGGTGCTGGGTTAACCTAACTTAAGTCGCCCCATAAATACTGTAATATGGCCTGCGCGGCAACCGGTGCGGTTTCTGTGCGCATTACCCTAGGACCAAATGCCACTGGTTTAAAGCCTGCGGCAAGAGCTATCTCTACTTCTGCTTCGCTAAGACCGCCTTCTGGGCCTATTAGTAACGCGATGGAGGTGGGACGCTCCAGCTCTTCAAGTGGTTGCTCTGTATGATGGTGTAACACGAGCTTTAAATCAGCTTCAGTATTGTCTAACCATTGTTGTAATGGTTGGATAGGAGCGATAACAGGAAGCTCATTCCGAAGTGATTGCTCGCATGCGCTAATCGCTACTTGTTGCCAGTGTTTAGTGCGCTTGTCTTGGCGGTCATTGTTTAAGCGAACCTCACAGCGTTCGGTAAACAGTGGTGTCATGCAGTGCATGCCTAGCTCAGTGGCTTTTTGGATAGCGTAATCCATTCGTTCGCCACGAGATATTGCTTGACCAATATGAATTTGTAATGGGCTAGTGCGTGATTGTGAATGCTCAGAGATGACGGTTACATCGACATGACGTTTATCCACGCGTTCCAGTGTACAAAGAAACTCACTACCATAGCCGTTAAACAAGGTGATGTTGTCACCTGCTTTCATTCGTAGCACGCGGGATACATGCTGTGTTGTTGCATCACTTAGCGAATAAGTTTGCCCTGTATGTAATTCACAAGGCTCAAAGAATCTAGGTATACGCATACCATTAAGGTCCGATATTAAAAAGACACATTATGCCATTGTTCGCCTTGGTTCAGTCTACTTCTATAATAAGATTTTGATTGTCGAGCAGTTCAATAAGCTTCTCGTTTTTCAATGGTCTGCTTAATAAGAAGCCTTGTGCTATATCGCAGTTAATCGAGCGTAAGATGTTTAGCTGCTCTACAGTTTCAACTCCTTCCGCGACTACTTTTACATTGAGTCCTTGAGCCATGTGAATAATGGCTTCTACAATTTTTTTATCGCCTTTGCTGTTTTCTAAATCCTGGATAAATGATTGATCTATCTTCACCTTATTGATTTGTAAGTTACGGATGCGGCTTAATGAAGAGTAGCCCGTACCAAAATCGTCAATTGAGATACTAATGCCCATGTGTTGTACCGTCTGGATTTTTTCTTGTAGCATCTCTAAAGAGGCGATCAGCACCCCCTCGGTAAGCTCTAGTTCTAAAGACTCCAATGGGATGTTGTATTCTTCGGTTGCTTCATGGATAAGCTGCTGAAGATCGCTACGCATGAATGTTAAACCAGAAAGGTTAACGGCAAGCTGAGGAACGTCGAGGCCCATTTGCCTCCATTGCTTGATTTGCTTAGCCGCGGCTTTTAAAACCCAGTTATCTAAACGAGTCACTAGCCCGCTTTGTTCTGCAAATACAACAAAAGTTGCGGGTGAAATAAAGCCGCGTTCAGGGTGCTCCCAACGCAAGAGCACTTCAGCTGAGATGATTTTATTGGTGTGTAAGTCATGCAATGGTTGAAATACGAGGTAGAACTGATCTTCTTCGATGGCTTGCTGGATGTCTTTCCACAGAATTAGTCGCTCATCTAATGCAAAGGTTTTCAACTGGTTGAAAAACATGTAATCAAGTTCAAGACGGCGTGCTTCGCTTAGTGCTTCTTCTGCATGGCTTAAAAGTGCTAACTCTTGATCTGCGTCATCGGGCGCAATACTGATGCCTACGCGCGATTGAAAAGATAGTTGCTGACCTTCAACCGTTGAAGGCCGCATGATCTCAGTTTGAATTGCATTGATGAGAATGTTTATTTCACGAAGGTCTGACAACTCTGGGCGTATGACAGTAATAATGTCATCACTGTAGCGTGCCAGTAGGTCGTCACTATGAAGTGTTTTCTTTATTCGGTTGGAAATGTCTATCAAAATTATATTGCAATAATCTGTTCCCCATTGTGCCAGAATATCTCGAAGCAAAGGCAGCTTGATGGTGATCACTGCACACTTTTTGCCATTGGGTAAAATGGCTAAAAGGCGAGCGAGTTCATCCTCTAGTGCTTTGCGTGATAGTAGGTGAGTGACAGGGTCGTAAGTGGCAAGGTGCTGGGCTTGAATGCTGGCTTGTTTGAGATCTTCATTTTCAATGGTTTGTTGGCGAAAGTGCACCAGTGCTTTGGCAATGCTGCCAATTTCGTCGTGGCGCTCGTTGTCGGTAATTTCTTCTGTAATATACCCTGATGTAAGGCGTTGTATCTGGTCGACAAGTCTGCCCGTAGGTGCTGTGATGCTATTTGCGATACGCCCTGAAACAAGGTATGCCAAGAGGCCTGCAAAAGTAGCTAACAGTACGAAGGTTATGTGGCGGGAAAAATAAGTATGCTGAATATCATTAAGGTAAATGCCTGAGCCCACAATAAGGTCGGTACCCGGGATGAGCTTCGCATAGCTAAGCTTTTGAGTGGGTGTCGCGCCCTCTGATTTTGGCCAAAAGTAGGTTGTAAATACCTCTCCTTTTTGACGTACGCCTTCTAGTATTGGTTGTGTGATGTAGTCGCCATTGTGGTCTTTGAGCAGGCTGGCATCACGTCCATTAATGTTTGTTAGTATTGGGTGAACAATATTAATGCCAGCGAGATCGATAATAAAAATATAGTTGTTATCATCATAGCGAAGAGTGTGTGCAAGTTGTTTTGTAAAGGAGAGCTTTTCTTCTTCAGAAAGCGTGTGGTTATCTGAAGATAGCACAGGCTTTAATTGACTAATGGCACTATCGACAACGCTTTTGATAATGCTTTTACGAGAGTCAATTAAATCATCATGTGAATACTTGAGTGCAATAAGAGACACTGCCGCAATACTGAACATTATCAGTGCGACTAGAATAAACAGTTTCCAGCGAATGCTGATGTCTTGTAAACGCATTAACCCTCAAACCTCCATACCTACGATTGGGAGTTACAACTGAATAGTAATACTAAGGATGGTTGATATATGAGTTTTGGACACAAAGGTGAAAAATGCCAGTTTTTGGCAAATATAGAAACAAAAAAAGGCGCTAGAGCGCCCTTTTTCAGTGTGTGGTGTTTAGATGCCCGCGTCTGCTTTTAGGGCTGCTACTTTATCGGTGCGTTCCCACGTAAATGCGGTAAAGGTGTCATCCTTTACGGACATTTCATAAGGCAGGCGTCCAAAGTGTCCGTAAGCAGCTGTCGCCTGGTACATAGGGTGTAAAAGGTCGAGCATACGAGTAATTGCGTGTGGGCGCAGGTCGAAGTGGCGATTGATTAGTCCGATAATCTTCTCATCAGATATTTTGCCCGTTCCGAAAGTATTGATAGACACTGATGTAGGTTCAGCAACACCGATTGCATATGATACTTGGATCTCGCAACGATCAGCTAAACCTGCCGCGACGATGTTTTTAGCAACATAACGGCCAGCATAAGCGGCAGAGCGGTCTACTTTTGATGGGTCTTTGCCCGAAAATGCACCGCCACCGTGACGCGCCATGCCGCCGTAGGTGTCTACAATAATTTTACGTCCAGTCAGGCCGCAGTCTCCTACAGGGCCGCCGGTAACAAATGAGCCTGTAGGGTTGATGTGGAATTTGGTCTCTTTGGTGAGCCACTCTGCTGGTAAAACATGCTTGATGATAAGCTCCATGACCGCTTCGCGTAAATCGGACTGGGAAACATCGGCGTTATGCTGAGTTGATAGAACAACCGCATCGATGCCTGATGGTTTGCCATTTTCATAACGGAATGTCACTTGTGATTTTGCATCAGGGCGCAACCAAGGCAATAAGCCGGATTTTCGAACTTCAGCTTGGCGCTCGACCAAGCGATGAGAGTACGTGATCGGTGCTGGCATGAGTACATCAGTTTCGTTCGAGGCGTAACCAAACATCAGCCCCTGATCGCCTGCGCCTTGGTCTTCTGGTTTCGCTCTATCTACCCCTTGGGCAATTTCATGTGCTTGTTTACCAATAATATTGATAACACCGCATGTCGCTCCATCATACCCAACGTCTGAAGAGGTATAACCGATATCGCAGATAACGTTACGTACGATGTCTTCAAGGTCGACCCAAGCGGAGGTTGTTATTTCTCCAGAAACAATCGCTACACCTGTTTTAACCAGTGTTTCGCAGGCAACACGCGCATATTTATCTTCACTGATAATGGCGTCAAGAACGGCGTCTGAAATTTGGTCGGCAATTTTGTCTGGGTGGCCTTCAGACACGGATTCAGAAGTAAATAGGCTATATTCGCTCATCGCGTGTTTGTATCCTCAATTAAAGCTATCTATAAGAAGTGTCTAATAGAAATTAATTTAACTAAATAAAGTCATTTCTATGTAGAACGGTTTCTCATGAAACGATGGAATTCAGAGCATGTGTGGAAGATCACTAACGTCTCTGGTTTGAACTAATGACGTATTTTAGCTTTGTTGTGCACTTATTGCATGATATTAGGTCTGGTTTTTCATGAAAATTTCATGAATTAACATGAAAATCCTTCAGTTTTCGTCGAAATTGGGTTTAACCGTTGAAGCGAAGCCGTATCTGCGAGAAAATTGCGGCCTGTTTTTATACTTCGCTTCATTAAATTGGGAAAATCCCAGGAGTTGATTGAATGTCCTCTCGTAGAGAACTGGCCAATGCTATTCGCGCTTTAAGTATGGATGCTGTTCAAAAAGCAAAATCGGGTCACCCAGGTGCACCAATGGGTATGGCTGATATTGCCGAAGTGCTTTGGAACGATTTTATGCAGCATAACCCAGCTAACCCGCAATGGTTTGATCGTGATCGTTTCGTTTTGTCCAACGGCCATGGGTCTATGTTGATCTACTCTTTGTTGCATTTGACCGGTTACGATGTATCAATTGATGACATCAAAAACTTCCGTCAGCTTCATTCTAAGACAGCAGGGCATCCAGAATATGGTTATTGCCCAGGCGTAGAGACAACCACAGGTCCATTAGGGCAGGGTATTTCTAATGCCGTAGGTTTTGCTACAGCTGAGAAAATCTTAGCTGCGCAGTTTAACCGTGAAGGGCACGAAATTATTGACCATAACACCTATGCATTTATGGGCGATGGTTGCATGATGGAAGGTATTTCTCATGAAGCGTGTTCACTCGCTGGCACATTAGGTTTAGGTAAGTTGATCGTCTTTTGGGATGACAACGGTATCTCTATCGACGGGGAAGTCGAAGGTTGGTACACCGACGATAACGTTAAGCGTTTTGAAGCATACGGATGGCAGGTTATCCCGGGTGTTGATGGGCATGATGCTGATCAGATCCGCAGTGCTATTACCCGTGCTAAAGAAGCAACTGATCGTCCAACATTGATCTGCTGTAAAACAACGATTGGTTTTGGTTCTCCCAATAAAGAAGGTAAAGAAGATTGCCACGGCGCACCTTTGGGCGATGACGAAATCGCATTAACACGCGAGCGTCTGAACTGGCCTCATGCTGCATTTGAAGTTCCAGAAGATATTTACACCGACTGGAGTGCAAAAGATGCGGGTGTGCGTGCTGAAAATGACTGGAATACACGTTTTGCTGCTTATAATGCGGCTTTCCCAGAGCTAGCTGCTGACTTGTTACGTCGTATTTCTGGTGACTTGCCAGCTGATTTCTCTGAAAAAGCTGATGCGTGGATTGCAGAAATCGCTGCTAAAGGTGAAACGATTGCTTCACGTAAAGCGTCACAGAACTCACTGAATGCGTATGGTCCATTATTACCAGAACTGCTTGGTGGCTCTGCTGATTTAGCGGGTTCAAACCTGACACTATGGTCGGGTGCTAAAGGCATTAGTAAAGATGATGCTTCTGGTAACTACTTATATTATGGCGTACGTGAATTTGGTATGTCAGCCATGATGAATGGCTTAGCATTGCATGGTGGTTTTATTCCATACGGTGCTACTTTCTTAGTATTTATGGAATATGCTCGTAATGCGTTGCGTATGGCTGCATTGATGAAACAGCGTGTCATCCATGTTTACACGCATGACTCAATTGGTTTGGGTGAAGACGGACCTACTCATCAACCAGTTGAACAGGTTTCTAACCTGCGTCATACACCGAATATGAGCTGCTGGCGCCCTGGTGATGCTGTTGAATCTGCTGTCGCGTGGAAAGCAGCACTTGAGCGCGCTGATGGCCCTACCGCTATGGTGTTCTCTCGTCAGAATCTGCCTCATCAACAGCGTACTCCTGAGCAGGTTGCTAACATTGCACGTGGAGGATATATCCTACGTGATACGGATGGTCAACCTGATGCAATCTTGATTGCCACGGGATCTGAATTAGGACTAGCAATGGATGCGGCTGAAGCGTTAACTGCTGAAGGCAAGAAAGTTCGCGTAGTCTCTATGCCAGAAACGGGCGTGTTTGACCGTCAGGATGCGGCATACCGTGAATCAGTTTTGCCTGCTGCAGTGACAGCGCGAGTCGCTGTTGAAGCGTTGCAAGCGGATTTCTGGTACAAGTATGTCGGCTTAAACGGCGGGATTGTTGGTATGACTACCTTTGGTGAGTCTGCACCTGCTGGCGATCTGTTTAAGCACTTCGGATTTACTGTGGATAACGTTGTAGCAACAGTAAAATCAGTACTGTAAAAAGCTATAAGCCGGGCGCTTGTCCGGCTTTTTTTTATCTAAATATATAAGCGAGTTAGATGAGCTTTCGAATTGCGATTAATGGCTACGGTCGAATCGGACAGTGTGTCCTGCGGGCAATCTATGAGAATGGATTACAGCAGCAGTTGCAGGTGGTTGCTTTAAATGAACTATCCGATATAGAAACCGTTACATATCTGACGCGCTACGACACAACACATGGTCGTTTCCCTCTTCCCGTAGAGCACGATGGCGAAAGCCTGATCATCGCTAATGACCGCATTAAAGTCATTAATCAATCAGACCCGTCGTTGCTTCCCTGGGGTGAAATGGGTATTGATCTTGTGATCGAATGCTCCGGCTCTTTTAGTGATCGAGAAACAGCCGAGCAGCATTTGCAATCGGGTGCCAAAAGGCTGCTTTTTTCTCAGCCTGCAATGCCTGATGTAGATGCAACCATTGTTTATGGTTTGAATCATCAGCTTCTTATGCCTGACATGACAGTGGTTTCGGCTGCGTCTTGTACCACCAATTGTGTTATTCCGGTACTGGATCTATTGGATAAGGAGCTGGACATTGTATGTGGAGTTACCACAACGATTCACTCTGCAATGAATGATCAGCCAGTCATTGATAGCTATCACCAAACGGATCTGCGTTTAACAAGAAGCGCTATGCAATCGATCATTCCTGTTGATACTGGCTTAGGCAAGGGGATAGATCGTTTACTTCCTCAGTTAGCAGGGCGTTTTGAGTGTTTGCATTTGAGGGTTCCGACTATCAACGTATCTGTTATGGATATGAGTATTAATGTATCTAAACCAACCTCTGCTGATGAGGTGAATCAGATATTTAAAAATGCTTCTGCGCAGCATTTAAAAGGCTTGTTGGGCTATACCGAAGAGCCACACGCTTCAGTTGATTTTAATCGTGACCCTCGTTCCGCCATTGTTGATGGTACGCAAACACGCGTGAGTGGCGAAAAGATGATCAAGTTACTCTGCTGGTTTGATAACGAGTGGGGGTTTGCGAATCGTATGTTGGATATAGCTCAGGATTGGCTATACCTATCTGGAAAAGATGTGAGTTAACGTAAGCAGCGTTTTCCAAGGCAAAGATTGTAGAGAATATAGAGTAAATTTTTCGAATTAAACCATTAGCTAAATAGTCAGTAGGACACGATCATGAGTGTATTGAAGATGACAGACCTGGATTTGAACGGAAAGCGCGTACTTATCCGTGAAGATCTCAATGTTCCTGTTAAGGATGGACAAGTAACCTCAGATGCCCGTATTCGTGCGTCATTGCCAACGATTGAGTTTGCATTGAAGGCCGGCGCTCAAGTAATGGTGATGTCTCATTTGGGGCGCCCTACTGAAGGTGAATATGAAGAAAAATATTCGCTAGCACCTGTTGCCGAACATATTAGTAAGCTTTTATCACGCCAAGTACCTTTAGTTAAAAATTGGCTTGAAGGTGGTTTTGAAGTGGCTGCTGGTGAGCTCGTGTTGCTGGAAAATGTGCGCTTCAATACCGGCGAGAAGAAAGATAATGAAGCACTGTCACAAAAAATGGCAGGATTGTGTGATATCTATGTAATGGATGCATTTGGCACCGCACATAGAGCTCAGGCTTCTACTCACGGTGTTGCTCGTTTTGCCCAGGTTGCATGCGCAGGCCCATTGTTAGCCAATGAGTTGGATGCATTGGGTAAAGCACTGAAGCAGCCTACGCCTCCATTGGTAGCTATTGTGGGTGGCTCAAAAGTATCCACTAAGTTGGAAGTGCTAAACTCGCTGTCTGATAAAGTCGATCAGCTCATTGTAGGTGGCGGTATTGCCAATACATTCTTAGCAGCAGCGGGTAAGCCGGTAGGTAAGTCATTGTGCGAACATGACTTAATTCCAGTCGCTCAAGAGCTAATGAAAAAAGTAAACATTCCGCTACCAGTAGATGTTGTAGTGGCAACGGAGTTTTCAGAAACAGCAACGGCAACGGTGAAGTCTGTCGATGATGTGGCAGAAGATGACATGATTCTGGATATCGGCCCTGTCTCTGCCCAAGCACTTGCCAGTACGCTTAAAGATGCGGGTACTATTATCTGGAATGGACCTGTTGGCGTATTTGAGTTTGATCAGTTTGCTGGTGGTACGAAAACATTATCGTTAGCCATTGCTGAAAGTGCAGGATTCTCTATAGCAGGAGGGGGCGATACACTCGCTGCTGTAGATAAATATGAGATTGCTGATAAAGTATCCTATATCTCAACGGGTGGTGGCGCTTTCCTTGAGTTTGTTGAAGGAAAAGTACTACCCGCAGTCGCAATTTTGGAAACACGTGCAGCACAGTAAAGCGCTTTGCTTATTTTGTATCTTTTATAGCTAAGCTGAAAAATAAATTAAAGAAATAGGTGAAACACAATGGCTTTAATATCAATGCGTCAGCTGCTGGATCATGCAGCTGAATATGGTTACGGAATCCCTGCATTCAATGTGAATAACTTGGAGCAGATGCGTGCCATTATGGAAGCGGCAGATAAAACCAACTCTCCGGTGATTGTGCAGGCTTCTGCTGGCGCCCGCAAATATGCAGGCTCTAACTTCCTGCGTCATATGATTTTGGCTTCTATCGCTGAGTTTCCACACATTCCTGTTTGTATGCATCAGGATCATGGTACTTCTCCTGATATTTGTCAGCGCTCTATCGCGATGGGTTTCTCGTCAGTCATGATGGATGGTTCGTTAATGAGTGATGGCAAAACACCATCAAGCTATGAGTACAACGTTGATGTAACACGTCGTACTGTTGAAATGGCTCACGCCTGTGGCGTTTCAGTTGAAGGTGAGCTGGGCTGCTTGGGATCATTAGAAACGGGGCAAGCCGGTGAAGAAGATGGCGTAGGTGCTGAAGGTACGCTTTCAATGGATCAGATGTTAACTGATCCTGATGAAGCGGCTGATTTTGTAAGCAAAACAAATGTTGATGCCTTGGCTATTGCGTGTGGTACTTCACATGGTGCATATAAATTTACGCGTCCACCAACCGACGATATTCTGGCAATTGATCGTATTAAAGCAATTCATCAGCGCATACCGGGTACGCATTTGGTTATGCATGGCTCATCTTCTGTCCCACAAGAGTGGTTGGCTGTGATCAATGAGTTCGGTGGTGATATGCCTGAAACTTACGGTGTGCCCGTTGAGCAGATCGTTGAAGGTATCAAGTACGGTGTGCGTAAAATCAATATTGATACGGATTTACGTTTGGCTTCTACGGGTGCGATTCGTCGTTTCTTGGCTGAAAACCCATCTGAATTTGATCCACGTAAATACTTGAAGAAAACTATTGAAGCGATGAGCGATATCTCAGCTGCTAGATACGAAGCTTTTGGTGCTGCAGGTCAAGCATCAAAAATCAATGCAATATCGTTGGAAAATATGGCGGATGCATATGAGGCTGGCAAGCTGGATGCGAAAATAGCCTAAAGTGATGTGTCTGTGAAAAAGCCGCCTTCATAGGCGGCTTTTTTGTATATATCGAATGCAATTAATGTATTGAGAATGCTTTGTTATGGCTTTAATTCTGTCTACCTGGGTTAAGTTTGCTTTCCTGTTTGCGCCTTTCTTTGTTGTCTCGATGTTTTTGGCATTGACACGTACAGATTCGGTAGCAGATAGGCGTTCTATTGCTAACCGTGCAGTCTTTGCTGCTTTGTGCATTAGTCTTGTGCTGTTTTTCTTTGGTTCTGCCTTGTTTGCATTACTGGGAATAACATTGGATTCATTTCGTATTGGTGCAGGGATCCTGCTGTTTCTTTCTGCTATTAGTTTGGTAAGAGATGGTGTTAGAGCAAACGCTGAGGTGCCTTCTGAGCAGCGTGATGATGTATCTGTTGTTCCCTTAGCTATTCCCACAATTATAGGCCCTGCGACTATCGGTACAATTTTGGTGTATGGCGCTGAGCTGCATGGCCTTGATATCGCTTATGGCTTGATTGGTTTGGTATTAGCGTTAGTGAGTCTATTGGTTTGTCTTCATCTTTCTACTTGGATGGAGAGAATATTAGGCAAAACAGGGCTCAATGTATTAAGTAAGGTGACTGGGCTCATTCTTGCTGCAATGGCATCTCAAATTGTGCTGACAGGCATACATGGGTTTCTTCAGTCTGTGGGGGTGTAATAAGATTAACATGCGATTCATGTTGGTAAGCGTAGCTTATCAATCATTAATCAGGCACCTAATTAGGCACCTGCAATCACCCATAAAGAGGAGATACACCGATGGACTTATTAAAAATTGCAGCTGATTTGTTTCTGAATAAATTAGGTACTTCTGCTGATGGCGTTGATTCTAATCAACTAACTAGCGCTCTAGGCTCATTACTAGGTGGTGCAGACGGTCAGATTGATCTGAGTGATCTTATTTCAAAAGTGAGCAATGGTGGTTTAGCTTCGTTGGCGCAATCATGGTTGGGCGATGGCGCAAATGATGGCTTTTCTGTAGAGCAGGTGATGTCAGTGTTAGGGCAATCGCAGGTTAGTGAATTTTCATCTTCATTGGGTTTAGATGAAGGTGCTGCTTCGAATGCGTTATCAGACATGATTCCTGAGCTTATCGATCAAAATAGCTCAGCGGGTGGTTTATTAGAGGCTGTAGGCGGTGTTAGCGGTTTGGCTGGAATGGCATCAAAGTTTTTTAAATAAGTACGATTAAGCGCTGTTGTGATTGTTCATGACAATGCTTACCTGTGACTAAAAGCGGGCCCTTATACGGGCCTGCTTTTTTGCAGAAGTCGTAGATTTTTTTAGCGTTGTGGAACCGCCGCAACAACAGAAACTTCTACTAATAATTCAGCTCTAGCCATACGTGCTTCAACGCATGCTCTTGCTGGAGCATAACCTTCAGGAACCCAGGCATCCCACACTGCATTCATGGCAGCGAAATCTTTCATGTCGCGAATATAAAGTGTCGCAGACAGAATGTTTTTATTATCAGTTCCCGCTTGTTCTAGTAAAGCGTCAACCTTGGCAAGCATGGTGCGAGTCTGCTCTTGGATATCGGTATTAGCATCTGCAGCAACCTGACCACATAGGTAAACGGTATCGTTATGGATGACAATACGGCTCATGCGCTGCTGAGTTTCAAGGCGAGTAATGCTCATGTTTTTTCCTGTCTTTGTAATTGCTGGCAACTTTAACTGAGTTGTTCCAACGTCTCTTTAATGGGTGAGTTAAGCTTCAATGTCAGTAGTTCGTCTGCACGTGTTTTTCCAAGCGTTAGTGCCGCTATTGGGATGCCCCACTCGTGCGCCCTTTTGCAAAAACGAAAACCTGAGTAGACCATCAGAGATGATCCGATTACGAGCAAACCATCTGCTTTTTTTAGTTGTTTGAGTGATCGTTCAACGTGTTGTCGCGGAACATTATCACCAAAAAACACGACATCGGGTTTTAATATGCCTTCACAAACAGGGCAGTCACTGACTTTGAATAGACCAAAGTCTACACGCTCAAGATCCGCATCGCCATCGGGAGCGGCAACCGCCTGCAAATTTTTGAAACTAGGATTTAATTCAAGCATCCAATCATGAACTTGGTTGCGAGTGTAATTAGCTGCACACGCCATACATAGTACGTTATCAGAGCGACCATGAAGGTCGATAATATTCTTCTGCCCTGCCTCTTGGTGTAAACCATCAACGTTTTGTGTGATAAGAAGAGATATGTGCCCAGCTTTTTCGAGTTCAGTTAGCTTGTTGTGCGAGGCATTAGGTTGGGCATCTCGCATCATTGGCCATCCTGCTAAGCTGCGCGCCCAGAAGCGCTGCCGTGTTGCAAGGCTGCTCATGAAATCATTGTGTTGGACCGGCTGCTTGCGTTTCCACTGAGCGTTGTGGTCCCGGTAATCAGGAATCCCCGAGTCAGTACTGATGCCGGCACCCGTTAAAATAACTAAGCGGGGATGCTTTTCTATAAAGGTCTGTAGCTTAGCGGCTGCAAGCTGTGCGATTAATATTTCACTCATACTGGGGTTTGGCACTATCAGTTTCATGATTGGTGTTGGTGGTTTTTTCATCAGGAGGTGACGTTTCAATCGACAGGATCGTCCAACCCTCTTTAACCGCTAGTTTTTCTTCTGGTGAAAAAAATCTGAGTCGTCCCTCAGGAGTGACAGCCATCAGAAGTGAGCGTTTATTACTGTGTTCCTCTTCCCAATGTGACAAGCTGTAATCTTTTGATAGTGCTGTGGCTTTGAGGCGAGCTTCTTGGCTCATTAAGCTTGACAGTTTCTTGAATGAGAAGCTGTCTTTGCCCATTGTTTTACCTTGATGCTCTGAAGCGACAGCGTGGCGTGATGATGACGTGCTGTTTTTTTCAGCCTTGATAGCATAAATAAAACGGGTTTCAAATTCGCTGCGAAAATGCAGGCAAGCCAGTGCGTTTATCTCATGCTGTGGTGTGGCGGCTAGTAGTTGTCCATACCCTCCTAATTCGAGCTTCTCTGAGACCCGCGTTGAAAGTGGATTGCCATGTAAGGTTTGTAGTCCAGACATACGAGCTTCACTAATGTTTTCCCAACTTGGGTCTATTAACAGTGTCGGTATGTCTTGTTTAGCTAGTGCTGTAGCAATCGCACGAGCTACTTTATTAGCACCAATAATGACGAGTCCTTTTGACTCTGGTTCAGTTACGCCTAGTTTTTGTGCAACAAAACGTGCCGTCGCACTTTGAAATACCACTGTTCCAATAATCACGGAGAAGGTAAGTGCGGTCAGCAGCTCGGCGTTAGCATAGCCATTTTCTTCTAGGCGTAGAGCAAAAAAAGCAGAAACTGCCGCAGCAACAATACCACGAGGTCCAACCCAAGCAATGAGGCTTTTCTCTTGCCAGCTAAGATCGCTGCCAATGCTGCAAAGCCCTACAGAGATGGGGCGAATAATAAATTGAATCACGGCGAGCAGTGCCAGTGCAGGCAAGCCGAGAGCGATGAGGTGATCTAAGTTTAAACGGGCTGCTAATAAGATGAATAAACCAGAGATGAGAAGAAGAGTGAGGTTTTCTTTAAAGGATAAAATCTCCTCAATATGAATGCCTTTGGCGTTGGCCAGCCAAATTCCCATTACAGTGACGGCTAATAACCCTGATTCATGTGCTAGGTAGTTAGAGAGGGTGAATGTGGTAAGGACTAAGGCGAGTGTGCCAAAGGCGTGTAGGTATTCGGGGAGCCAATGGCGACGGATCACAAAAGTCAGCAAAAAGGCTGCAAATGCTCCAAGTGCAGAGCCTACTAGAATAATTTCGCCAAAAAGTAGAGCGGTATGGGATATTAGCCCGCTGGCTTGCTGGCTTGATATTATCCACTCGAATACAAGTACAGCCATGAGGGCGCCAATTGGGTCAATAATGATCCCTTCCCAGCGTAAAACGTTAGCGATACGACTGGTGGCGCGCAACGTTCGTAGCATCGGAATGATAACAGTGGGGCCTGTAACGACCACAAGCGCACCAAATAATGCGGCTAGCTCGACAGGTAATTTAATAATCAAATGAGAAGCGATAGCTATCAGTGCCCAAGTGATTAGTGCTCCCCAGGTCACTAATCGCCGGACAACACTACTGACATCGCGTACCTGATTAAAGTGAAGCGTTAAGCTGCCTTCAAACAAAATGATGGCAATGGAAAGTGACACAACAGGAAAGAGTAGATCACCAAACAAGGCGTCTGGGTCGAGTGTTTGGCTGACCGGACCCAGCAAAATACCGGTAACGAGTAAAAACAAAATAGCAGGAAGTTTTAAACGCCATGCTAACCATTGGCAAGCGATGCTACACAGGGCGATAACTGCCAGCAATGAGGTATCAGAGAGTTGCATTGACCATCCTGTATATTTTCTAATTGTCCGAGTATTACCCGTTATATGTATTCACTTTACTGGCTTCTCACTGAAAATCCAGTGTTGCCAATCGAGGGCTAAATATAGCAGTGTATTGTTTTTCTTAGTAAAACAGCGCATTTCACTAATGGTGCGTTAGTTATACCGCGCCTGTGCCGAGAAGCCCTAATACCCCAATTGGCAATAACAACACCCACTGCGGCAGTTTGTAAAACACTTGTGCATTGAAGAAGATCCAGCCAATCACGATAAATAACACAGCGAACAAGATGTAAAAGCTGGATAGTGCGTTTAGTAACAGCTCAAGTCCTAGTAGTTGGTCTGGCTGAGGATTGAAACCAGCGTAAACGTATAGGCAGGATGTCAACAACAGATACGCAGAAATCACGTGCCAGCAGACCAGCAAACAACCTTTGATGTCGTGTGCTAAATCTGTTTGTAGGAAAGGGCGTATGAGGGTTATTTGACCACCAAATATGTGTATAGCGGTGGTAAGTAAGCCAATAGCCCCGGCGCTGAGTAGAAAGTTATTCATGCTTTGTGTCCCGTTGTGGGTGAGTGACGTTTTAAAGGCTGAGTACAATGCTCAAATAACTAGCTGCTAGTATTAAGCACAAGGGAGCAAAGTAGCACCGATCAAGTGACTTGAAAGGTTCCGTTCTGGGGAGCTTGGGTAGTGCATAAGTGGATAGCCCGCGCAGAAAGAAAACGACAAAAAGAACCCACATTGATGTTAGCCTGCACCATTCGGGTAGAGGAAGAGAGATTATATTGATGGCCCATAAAGGCAGCACGGCCGCTGCTAATATTAGTAGTGCAACGAGCGCCGTGAGTCCCATACCCGGTGAGCCCTTGTCTGAATCAACGCCAGCGACTGAACGAGCAAATTGTTTAGGGTCTTTAACTGGCCAAGTGCTACCACTGGCCCATAAAAAATGTAGAGCCGAGACTCCAGCTAAAACGATAAACACTAGCCAAGCAATGAAAAGAATCATATCTATCTCCGGTTTTATATGTATCCATACGCTAGCGTATGGTGTAGTAAGCGCTTGTTGCTGTCAATACGCTAGCGTATGGTTACATGATGGAAGATAAACAACGATTAGATAAAACTGCTTGGATCAACGCGGGCTTTAGAGCGCTTTGTGTGAATGGACCTGCGGCGTTAAAGGCTGAGCCTTTGGCGCGAGAGCTGGGCGTGAGCAAGGGCTCTTTCTATTGGCATTTTGCCAACTTGGCTGCCTTTCGAGAGGCGATGATAGAGCACTGGGTGGCGGTGGCGACAAGAGGCATTATTGAGCTTGTAGAAGCGCATAGCAAAAATCCAGATGAACGCTTGCGGTATTTGGTGCATTTGTCGACTGAGCCGCCACCAGAGGCAGTGGGAGGTCGGGGAGCAGAAGGGGCTATTCGTTGTTGGGGTCGAGCTGATTTAGTGGTGGCGGAGCAATTGCGTGCAGTGGACGCTGCTCGGCTGGACTTTTGTTCAGAGCAATTTTTGCAGCTCAATTTCAGCGCTGCAGATGCACGGTTAAGGGGGCGGTTGCTCTATGCATCTTTGATTGGTCTAGAGGACCTTGATCAGTCAGGGCTGGCAGTGTTGCGCGATGATTTACAGGCATCTTTGGGTGTTTTGTTGTAGGGGCTTTGTTTAGTGATATTGAGAAGGCTGCGTCTGTTTTATAAAAGTGCACCTTGACCCATAGACTTGTGCCGTACCATACTTTTACCTATAGATTTTAGAGGTGGTTAATCACATATGCCTTTTCATTTATTCCACCTTGAAGCAGGCAGTAGCCGAACCTTACAGCAGCAGATCCGCTCTCAGCTAACGGCAGCTATTTTGAACGGCAATATTCCTGTGGATATGGCGTTGCCTTCAAGCCGTAAACTGTCTGAGTTGCTGGGTGTTTCACGTAATACAGTCATTCGCGTTTATGAGCTGATGCTCAGTGAAAATGTCATTATTTCGCGTGAGCGTAGTGGCTACTACATCAATCCAGAATACCGCGTTCAAGCAGTCCTTCCTCGCAGTGAGGCGAGTGGCAATGATAAAGTGCATTGGCAACGGTTCTTACACCAAAAACCCAGTGAACAACGCAATATTGTTAAACAAAGCCACTGGCAGCGTTACTCCTACCCTTTTGTTTATGGGCAATTCGATCCACAAAGTTTTCCCGTGCAACAGTGGCGAGAGTGTTGTCGCGATTCAGTTACTGAAGCTGCGGTAGGTAATTGGGCATCTGATCAGCTGATGGACGACCCTATGCTGATTGAACATATTCAATCACATATTTTGCCCAGGCGAGGCATATGGGCTAAACCTGAGCAGATTCTGATTACGGTTGGGGCGCAGCATGCTATTTATCTCGTATCACAGTTGGTGCTACGGCCTGGCGATACGTTTGGTATTGAAGACCCTTGCTATGTGGATGTGCGTAATATTGCAGCAGCTCGTCCAGCAAACGTTGTACCAATCCCACTAGATAATGAAGGTTTGATAGTAGATGAGCGTTTGTCGGACTGCGATTGCATTTATGTCACGCCGAGCCATCAATTCCCCACGACGGTAACGATGACATTGGAGCGTCGTAAGCAGCTTTTATTAAAAGCCGCTGAAGATGACTTTTTGATAATTGAAGATGACTACGAAGCTGAAGCCAATTTCACCGGTACGCCGTGCCCCGCATTAAAAAGTATTGACCATGCCGGACGAGTTGTTTATATCGGTAGCTTTTCTAAAACCTTGGCGCCAGGTTTACGGTTGGGCTACATGGTGGCAGATGAGGCGCTGATTAAAGAGGCACATGCCTTGCGGCGCCTAATGCTTCGCCAAGCGCCTATGAATAATCAACGTACGGTTGCACTATTTATTGCGCGGGGTTATTACGACGCGCTCATTAATCGCCAGAGCCTAATTTATAAAGAGCGTTGGCATCTCATGCAAAACGTATTAGCACGGCATCTGCCTAATAGTACTAATCCACCTACGTTTGGAGGTTCTTCATATTGGATTGAAGGGCCGGTTGAACTGGATTCTAGAAAGTTATCTGAGCTGGCTAGGGCGGACAGTATTTTAATTGAACCTGGAGAGGTTTATTACGCGCACGCACCATTGCTAAATTGTTTTAAGCTGGGATATAGCTCGATCGCATCAGATAGAATTGAATCGGGTATCGATAGGCTAGCGCAACTAATTAATCGTCATTGGGGCGGTAGTTAAAAATATGTTGTCTTGGCGTAATCTTTAACCGCTACGGCTGGTTATCTGGTTCCTTTTTCATTCTAAGGTGTGGTACCAGCTATTAGGGTTAAGTTAATAAACTGGTTCTCTGCGATCATCCAATAGCCCCATACACTAGGGGTATTCTGAAATGGCGATACTATCGATGGTTGTTGAAAATACAGCCTCAGCTAGCTCGCTGAACGCATGAGGCTTGGTTACCATGAGTGCAACGACTCCCTATTACAAAATTCGTGATTTTATTAATGGCGAATGGATTGAAAATAATACACTTGAAACTGCACCACTTTACAACCCATCTACAGGGGCGGTACTGGGTGAAGTGCCTTTAGGTAACGAGGAGTCTTCTCGTGCAGCTACCGCTGCCGCTGCACAAGCTTACCCTGCATGGCGCGACACTCCGCTACCTAAGCGTATGGATTATATCTTTGCTATGCATTCAGCTATGGTCGAGCGCAAAGAAAGCCTTGCTCAAGCGATTGCTATTGATCAAGCAAAGCATATCGCAGAAGCTCGAGGCGAAGTGCAGCGCGTTATTGAAATTATACAGATGGCTTGTACTATCCCTGCTTTGATTCAGGGCGAAACAGTTCCTAGTATCGCTAACAATATCAGTGGTCGTATTATTAAGGCGCCAATGGGAGTCTTTTGTGGTGTTGCACCGTTTAATTTCCCTGCACTGGTATTTGGTTGGTTTATTCCGTTTGCTATCGGTGTTGGTAATACCTTTGTGTACAAGCCATCGACTGAGTCACCGTTGTTCATGCAAGGAATTATGGAGCTATTAACCTCTATTGGTTTGCCTCAAGGCGTGGTGAACATTGTGCACGGTGATCGTGAGGTTGTCGAAGCGTGGTATGACGATGAAAATGTAGCAGGTGTTTGTTTGGTTGGCTCGACACCGACGGCAAAAGCAATAGCGCAGGGGTGTGGGCGTAACGGTAAAAAAACGATGCTGCTCGGCGGTGCTAAGAACTTTTTGGCAGTGATGGATGATGCGCCGATGGACCTGTTAATTGAGAACGTTTTGATGTCAGGTTATGGCTCGGCTGGCCAGCGTTGCTTAGCGGTATCTAACATTGCCTGTGTTCCAGAGATTCACGATGAGTTTGTTACACGACTGTTAGCAGCTTCAGAAAATGTCACAGTAGGGGATGCTATGGATCCTGATGTTTTCATGGGACCTGTGATTTCTAAAGCGGCAAAAGAGCGTATCGAGAAATACATTCAAATTGGCCTAGATGAAGGCGCTACTCTTCTTTTGGATGGACGTAACCCTACAGTTTCTGCCGGCAATCAAGATGGCTATTACGTAGGCCCAACAATATTTACGGATGTAACACCTTGCATGCAGATCGCTAAAGAAGAGATCTTTGGGCCTGTACTAAGCATTATGAAAGTAGGTTGCATCGACGGTGCATTGCGAATGATTAAGAACCATCCGATGGGTAATGGTGCTTGTATCTTTACTCAAAATGCATACAACATTGAAAAATTTATCAATGAAGCTGATGTGGGTATGGTTGGCGTTAACGTAGGCATTTGTGCTCCTCATCCTTATATGCCATTTGGTGGTATCAAAGATTCATTGGTCGGTAACAACAAAGTACAGGGTAAAGAAGGCATAAACTTCTTTACGCAAAACAAAGTAGCTACTGTGCGTGTGGTTGACCCTAAAGAGGGGCAAGTTGCCGCGCCTGCATCAACAAACAGTGATGTTCGAAGTTGTGTTGCTAGTTAGTAATACTGTGTAGCCTCCATTGGCCGATCAATTGATCGGCCTTTTTTGTGTTCATAATTTGAAAAATCATCTGATAAATAAAATTGATCAGTTGTAACAATTATTTTTCATTAGACACGGAACTACTTTACAGAGCAAGCTATGGGTATCCGAAAGTAGTTTAAAAAGTAAACAGATTAGAGGCATGCTATGGACGTTAATATCTCTCCCTACGACCTTCGTCAGTTAATTCGCAGTGGTGAATTTACGGGTAATACCTCCGGTTATTCACAAGGATTTGTGCAGGGTAATTTGGCTATTATGCCAAAAGAGTGGGCGAACGATTTTTTACAGTTTTGTCAGTTAAACCCTAAGCCGTGTCCAGTTATTGGCATGTCCTCAAACCCTGGTGACTTCCTATTACCTGATCTGGGTAAAGACCTAGACATCCGTAGTGATATTCCGCGCTACCGCATTTATGAAAACGGCCAGCTTACTCAAGAAGTAACAGATGTCCGTGAATTTTGGCGTGATGATCTCGTCACTTTTCTTCTGGGTTGCTCTTTTTCATTTGAAGAATCATTGATTGCCGATGGTCTAGAAGTGCGCAATATCACCGAAGGTGTCAACGTGCCTATGTATCGCACTAATATTGACTGCCGTCCTGCAGGACGCTTCAGTGGCACGACAGTTGTGAGCATGCGACCAATGAAACCAAAAGATGCGATTCGTGCGATTCAGATCTGCACACGTTTCCCATCTGTACATGGCGCACCGCTACATTTTGGTAACCCTGCTGATATCGGTATCGATAATATTAACCAGCCTGATTTTGGGGATGCGGTAACGATCAAAGAAGGTGAAGTGCCAGTGTTTTGGGCATGTGGTGTTACGCCTCAAGTGGCGATAGAGCAAGCACGTCCATCTTTCTGTATTACTCATAGCCCTGGCCATATGTTGGTTACGGATATTCCTAACAGCCATCTGGCGATTATGTAATTTCTGCTGGGAGGTTGAAAATGTCTTTGAAATTGAACTGTGATTTAGGTGAAAGCTTCGGTTCTTGGAAAATGGGAATGGATGATGCGGTAATGCCGCATATTGATCAGGCTAATATTGCGTGTGGTTTTCATGCGGGAGATCCGCTTGTTATGCAAAAAACACTACAGCTTGCTAAAACGCATGGCGTCAGTATTGGTGCTCATCCGGGTTACCCCGACCTAGTAGGATTTGGACGTCGATCTGTTAAAGCCAGTGACGCTGAGATTCAAGCGCTGATGTTGTATCAGATTTCTGCTTTAGATGGCATGGCGGCATCCATGGGGTTGTCTTTGGCGTATGTGAAGCCACACGGTGCTTTATATAATGACATGATGGCTGACGAAGCGGTACGTAAAAGTATTATGCAAGCGGTTGCGAGTTATCATCGTCCCATCGTTTTGATGTTGCAGGGCACGCCTGACGCAGTAAAACACCGTGCTGAAGCAGCCCAATGGGGCTTGAATCTGTGGTTTGAAGCCTTCGCTGATCGTTGTTATGCCGATGATGGCAAGCTGCTATCACGTACAAAAGAAGGAGCGGTGCATAACCGAGAGAAAATGTTGGCGCAGGTTATACAGTTGGCTAATACCGGTACGGTTACCAGTGTCAGTGGTCATACCTTAAACCTGCATGCTGATACCTTATGTGTGCATGGTGATAATCTTGCCGGTGTGCAAGCTATCGAGGAGATTCGTCAATTGATCTCTGCAGATGGTGATTCTGGAACGACAGAAAAATGAATGTTGAAATTGCAGGCGAAAACTCCCTAATTATTTATTTTGGCGAAACCACTGATCCTCTTGTGTCGGCTCAAGTACAGCAAGCAGCGGCAAGGTTAGAGACAGTGATGGCAGATGCCTTGATAGATATGGTGCCTTCCTATGCATCGCTGTTGGTGATTTATGATCAGCATAAAACTGATCATTACGCAGTGCGCCGCCATATTCGTGAAACACTTGCGCAGCTTGGCCATACGGCGCAGCAAGCCGGGCAGGTTATCACCCTGCCTGTCTATTACAGTGCTGAATCAGGCCCTGATCTTGAGGCGTTGGCGGAGAATGCAAAGCTGACGGTCGCCGAAGTAATCAGAATCCATAGTGAGATGGAATACCGCGTGTATGCTATCGGCTTTGCGCCAGGCTTTGCTTATTTAGGTGAGGTTGATCCTCGTATTGCTGCTGCTCGTTTAAGTACGCCTCGCCTTAAGGTGCCTCGTGGTGCTGTGGCTATTGCTGACCGCCAGACGGCGGTATACCCCGCCGTATCTCCGGGCGGCTGGAACCTTATTGGATTGTGCCCAACGCGCATGTTTAATCCTGAAGCGGATCCTACCATGCCTGTTCAGGTCGGAGATCGAGTACGCTTTTCGCCGATTGAGCGCGCTGAGTTTTTAGCATTGGGAGGTGAGCTATGAGTGGTTTTTTAGTTAAGCAACCTGGTTTACTAACCCTTATCCAAGATGCCGGACGTTATGGCCAGCATCGCATCGGCTTGACGACCGGCGGGCCGCTGGATGGTGAAGCATTTAATTGGGCTAACCGTTTGTGCGGTAATGAACTAGATGCATCAGGTTTAGAAGTTAGTATTGGTGGGCTTGTGCTAGAGGCACAAGTTGATACTGCTTTGGCTGTTACTGGCGCAGATATGCCTTTCAAGATTAATGGTCAAGATGTGGCCCGTTGGTGTACTCACAAGGTAAAAGCAGGCGACAAAATAGAATTGGGGTTTGCTACTTCGGGCTCGCGTGCTTATTTGACGGTAGCAGGTGGCTTTAATGTTGACCAGAGCTTTTCCAGTACGGCAACTGTTACACGTGAAGCGGTCGGTGGATTGAGTGGCGATAAGCTAAAACAGGGCGATCTACTGCCTTGTCAGGCGCATTCACCTACTGAGCTTTGGGCACTGCCTGAATCTGAGCAACCTGATTATAACGCTGATGTCACTTTGCGAGTGATTCTAGGCTATCAGCATCAAACATTTGACAGTGTGCAGCAGCGTTTATTCTTTTCCAGTGAGTATGCGTTATCTAGCCGCGCTGACCGCATGGGTTTTCGTTTAGAGGGGCAGCCGGTAAAGTCTCAGCTTAACGGTATTCTTTCTGAAGGGATTTGCCATGGTGCTATTCAAATTCCTGCAGATGGGCAGCCTATTGTCCTCTTAAATGATCGCCAGACGATTGGCGGTTACCCAAAAATTGGTTCCGTTATTTCGCGTGATACTGCTCATCTATCACAAAGAATGCCGGGAGCGAAGATCCGTTTTGAAGAGATTAGCCTGGAGAAGGCTCATAACATCAATTGCTTGGCTCAACGACGGTTTATCAACATGTCGTTACAACAAATAGCCTGAGCTTGACCCTAATTCCGGAGAATAATAAATGACTAATCAATGTAGATTAAATGAAGCGGCTTTGAGCTTGCAAATTGAAGATGCGCTAGTAGCAAGAAACTTACGTGGCATGAAAACGGTACAACCTGCTTTGCAGACGGGGTATTACTTGCGTGCTGCGCGTATCCTTAATAAATGCAAAGGGCATGTGTTGATTGGTACTGGCTTTCCGGTGATTGATACCTTTGAAACCGATGGCCCTGTGGGTGCAATTGCCCTTTACAATGCGTTAGAAACGTTGGGAGCAACCCCTGTTATTGTGTGTGGCCCTCCTGTCTCTCAGGCATTGATGAAAAATTATCGCGTCCATGAAATCCGTGTCGGTGAGCACCAAGAGCGCATGTTAGAAGCGTTTAAAGCCTTGTACCACTTTCAGCCCGATGCTGTGCTGTCTATTGAGCGACCTGGGCAAGCAGCAGATGGCGGCTATTACAACATGCGTGGCGAAAGCATCAGTGAACGTACGGCGTGCTTTGATACATTTATCAACAATGCGAAGTGTCCAACAATTGGCATTGGTGATGGCGGTAATGAAATTGGTATGGGGAATATTACCGATGCATTGAAAGATTTAGATATTGTCTCGGCTACGACGCAAGTTGATGAGTTGTTGATTGCAGACGTCTCTAACTGGGGAGCCTATGGCATTATGGCTATGTTAAGTGTGATGAATAACATCGACTTGTTAGCAGCAGTTAAACCACGTGACATTTTAGAATATCTTTCTAGCCTTGGCAGTGTCGATGGTGTGACACGGCAAAACGAATTAACGGAAGACGGGTTAGACCCATGTGAAGGTGAAGCGGTGTTACAGCAGCTTCGCCAGATCATTGGTATGCAGTAATACTGTTTGTTATAGCTCTGCTTATTTCCCCGCGCTAAGGTTTCTCGCTTGCGCTGGGAACTGCATAATAGCCCGGCTGCTATCTGCTAGTAAGCTGGGTAATGTGCGGTCATCATCTAGTCGCCAGCTGTAGCAAAAAGCTAATTCTGGTGGATCTGTTTCGGTACTTAATGCGATAAGCTCTTTGTTTTGTATTGATTGCTCCACTAAAGGTCTTGGCAGCAGAGCGATACCTACACCTTGGCGGATAAGGTTGAGCATATTAGCAACGGAGCTACAGGTGTGGATGACGGGTTGCTCATCTAATGTGTTAAACAACTCTTGTAAGTAATGCCAAGGGCGGCTGTCTCGGGGAAAACTCAATATTGGCGATGTTGCTAGAGCTTGCGTCGTACAACTTTCTTTATCAGTGAGAGGGCTTTCGGGTGTGGCGACCCAGCATTGTGGATAACTACAAAGTGGGTCGATGACTAGGTTGGGCGGGATGCTTTGTTCGGCAACCATCAATGCGAAATCAATCTGATGATTTTGTAACTGGCGAATCAGCGTAGGGGTCACGTCACTGGTCAGTTCGAATGAGATCAGAGGGTGTAATTCTTGCCAATGTTTTAGTAATGCTGATAACCACAAGTGCGCTAGCGTATCAGCAATACCAATGCGTAATGTGCCTTTTTGTGGTTTATCGTGGCTGACTTGAGCTTTCATCTCTTGGCTAATAGCGATAAGTTTTTCTGCATAAGGTAAAAGCTGGCTCCCCCATGCCGTAATTTTTGTGCCGCTTTTATCACGAATAAACAGCTGGACACCTAGCTCTTCTTCCAGTGCAATGATGCGTGCGGAAATAGCGGGCTGGCTGGCATGCAGCTGCTGTGAAGCGGCATGAAAACTTCCAAGACGAGCTACTTTAATAAATGTAGAAAGGTTGCGTAGGCGCATAGAGTTTTTAAACACTGCAAGAAGATGAGTGCTGTAGAGTATATTGCTACAACAAGCGGTTTAATAGTGCTGAGGCTTATGGAATGTTTGTCAAGGTTTTCAATTCAGCTCTCTTTCACTTACTAGGATATTCTTGTTAGGATGGAGAATATTCTCTAATGATAATGAGAGTATTACGACTTTGGAGTGAGTTGATGAGCGGGTTTATTCTCTGTTCATAAATCTTTTTTTAGGCTTAAAGTCTGTTTTTTATTGTTTTTAGGTGTTTTTTGTTTAATTGGTTGGGTGCTTGCAAAGAATCCACTTTTCGTAATATAAACCGTCTTCAATTTTATTAATCAGTGAAGCAGTCTTGCTTTCAAGAACGTCTTCAACAAATACTCTGCAGACTTGGCAACTCTCATATTGGAACTGCCTTTCGTTCGTCCGCAAGTACCCATAGTAAGTACAATAAGAGGTAACTACATATGAGCATCGCATACTTAAACGGTGAATATCTTCCGTTAGAAGAGGCACGCATTTCACCGCTAGATCGCGGATTCTTGTTTGGTGATGGTATCTATGAAGTAATCCCATATTACAATGGCAAGTCTGTTGGTTTGGTTCCTCATATTGAGCGTATGATTGATGGCTTAGCGTCTGTTGAAATCAAATGCAAAAAATCTGCTGATGAATGGAAAGTTCTACTGGACGATCTGATTGCTCGTAACGAAGGCGCTACTAACAACTTGGGCGTGTATGTACATGTATCACGCGGCACAGATGTTAAGCGTTTTCATGCATACCCTGAAAATGTAGAACCAACCATCTTTTGTTTTACATTCGCTATTAAAGATCCTGAACCAGTTGATCGTGAAAAGGTACATGCCTACACGGTAACGACTTCAGAAGATCTTCGCTGGAAGAGATGTCATATCAAATCTACAGCGTTGTTGGGTAATGTTATGCATTTTCAACAAGGCCATGCATCAGGTAATAGTGAGTGCTTGTTGTATAATGCTAATAATGAATTAACTGAAGGCAGTTCTGTCAATGCTTACATCGTCAAAGACGGTGTAGTGATTACGCCTATCCAAGACAATCAGATTCTGCCGGGTATTACGCGTCGGATTATCATTGATAGCTTGGTTGCTGATGGCTCAATCAAGGTTGAAGAGCGTAATGTGACTATGGATGAAGTATACAGCGCTGATGAAGTTTGGATCAGTAGCTCTTCTAAAGAGATCGCTCCAATTACTCAGATTGATGGTAAGCCAGTAGGTAATGGAAAAGTAGGTCCTGTTTGGGAAGCTGCTTTTCGTATCTACACTGATGCTAAATTCACTCATAGCTAAGCGCATGTGAATTAAAAATGTGAGTTAAAAAAGCCCTGGTACTTATTAAGTATCCGGGGCTTTTTTGTTTTTAGCTTATCTAAAAAATACAGTTATCCCGAAATGTAGCTAAGCGGTATTACGGTGCTCCAGAGGATGACAGTAGTAACCATTAAACCTACCAGTACACATAAGCCAACAGTCAGAACTGAAGATGCAAACAAAAATGCACGGTCTTCAGATATCTGCATAATGATAGGAACGCCAGTATAGAGGAGGTAAATACTATAGGTAAGCGCTGCTAATACCACCATGACGTTTAACCATAGCATAGGGTAAAGTCCTGCAAGACCAGATAGAAACATAGGTGTTGCAGTAAAGGTAGTTAATAGTAAGCAATCCTCATAAGAGGCTTCTCCACCATAAGTTTTTTCCATCCAGCGTACTCCATAGGCAATGAGGCCAACTGCAACCCACATGGCAAAGTAGAAGGCGACTGCGGCCATCATCGCGCTGGAGGTTTGTAATTTAACAAACTCACCCCCTGCTATGCTCCAGCCTATCTGTGTTGTACCAATAAATAATGATATCGCTGGTATAGCAGCTAATATGCTGATTTGCGCCATGAATACATGCGTTGCAGAATAGTGTTCGTTTTTAATCATTCCCCACTCAGTTTTTGGGTGGTATAGAATGCCCATCATATGTTGAATAAACATGTGTATTCTCCCTTTGGCGTTATCGCCCGCCCGGGTGATACGCCTATCAGTTGCGTTTTCTCAATTGCAGTTTCCTTTATTACTACTTCAGGAATTTTTGATCCTTAAAATTCTATTTTGTGCCCGTTATTATCATGAAAAAAATGCATAGTAATGATCAATAAGTAATATAACGAATAACAGCATGATGTAAGTGATGCTGTATTTGAACATGCCCATAGCGACTTTTTTGTCGTCGCTGTTGTACACCCACCAAGCCCATTGCATAAACCTAATATTCAGTGCGACTACGCCTATTAAATAAAGCTCTCCACTCATTTTTGTAAGATAAGGGAAGGCAGTGGTAGCGACCATCAAGAGGGTATAGAGAATAATTTGTAACTTAGTAAAGGCTTCGCCATGGGTGACGGGAAGCATGGGAATGCCTGCTTTTTGATAATCTGCTTTGCGTGCAATACATAAAGCCCAAAAATGAGGAGGTGTCCAAGCAAAGATAATAAGCATCAATAATAGGCTATTGGGCTCGAGTACTCCTGTCACAGCAACCCAGCCAAGCAGAGGAGGGGCAGCACCAGCTACACCCCCAATCACAATGTTTTGCGGCGTAGCACGTTTTAACCACATTGAATAAATGACGGCATACCCGATAAGTGACGCCAGCGTTAGCCATGCAGTAAGCGCATTTACAAATATGACGAGTGACGCTATCCCTACTACCCCAATAAAAGCAGCAAACAACAGGGCTTGCTGGTGGGTGACCTTTCCTTGAGGGAGGGGGCGGTGGCGTGTCCTTGTCATTTTTTCGTCGATACGACTATCCACCACGTGATTAACCGCAGCTGCAGAGCATGAGGCTAAACCTATACCAATAAGACCCCAGAATAGCGTACTAAAAGCGGGTAGTTCTGGGACGGCTAAGCACATGCCAACCACCGCTGTTAACAGCATTACAGCGACTACTTTTAGTTTACAAAGGCCTAAGTAGTCACGCCAATGTGAAGTTGCTTCACTGCTGGGAGACTGAGTAATATGGTTAACCTGCTCTACGTTAGAGTGCTGCATAAGTAACTCCACTTGATGAGAATCGGGTGCTACGTTGGTAAAGCCACAACATGGCAAGTAATAAGCCTACGGCTCCTGCATGATGTGCTGTTGCTAGTGGTAGTGGTACAGCCCAGATGACGTTGGCAATGCCTAAACCTGCTTGTGTTATCGTCAATAGCAATACCAGTTGAACGGGGCGTTTAAATACACCTGAAAGTTTGTGTAGGTTCCAGCTAAGCCATAGAAGATAAGCTATTAGCAGTAACGCCATACCGCGATGTGTCATTTGAATGGCAGCACGTGCTTCTAGTGATAGCAAGCCGCCTTCATAATTTGCTTCAATGTCAGTTGAAAGCTCAAAGCCACGTACAAAATCCAGTGTAGTGTCTGCATTATGGTTACAAAGGATCCAGTCAGAGCATGCCCAGCCAGCGTAGTTAGCACTGGTCCAACCACCGAGTGCTAGTTGGATAAAAAGAAGAATGACACCGATTAAAATTTTAAAGCGTGTGATTGAAAATACTCGCAATGAATGGCTAGGATCAGTTTTTTTAGAAACTGTGGAGCATACAGCAGCTCTAATTCTTCGCAGTTTGGCTTGTAGTATGAAGAGCAACGTTAAGGTGAGAAGTCCTCCCAGTAAATGCAGCGTCACAATGGGAGGTAAAAGTTTCAGAGTAACTGTCCACATGCCGAACAGTGCTTGTATAGTGACTAAAACGAGTAATGCTAGGGGTAAATAACCTAGAGATAATTCGGTATTACGGTTTTTATAATTTAAGAGTGCGATGCCGAGTATGAGCAAGCCCAGAGTTCCTGCTGCATAACGATGAGTCATTTCCAACCAGCCCTTATAGGTATCAATGGGTTGGTTTGGAAAAGCGCTTTGTAGTTGCTGCAGCTGTATGGGCTCGCTGGGTAGTATTAGTGATCCATAACAGCCCGGCCAGTCAGGACAACCTAACCCTGCGTAATTTATGCGCGTCCAGCCGCCAAGCAATACTACCACTAGGGCAAGTAGTAGGGCTGAGTTGACTAGAATCGATAAATTACGTTGCATCATCTATATTCCTATTTTTTAGCCGATACGTGAGACTTTTAATAAGCGTTTTAAGTCTTTTAATAGATCTTTGGGTGTTTGTTCTAATGAGTATTGCAATACTAAGTTGCCATTGGGGTCTGCTAACCAAATGGCACTTTTCTGTTGGGTTAATGGCTCATTGCTTACTTGGTTTTGTTGTGTGTTTCCAGCCACCAATGCCCAGATAACTCTGTCCCTATCTTTACCTAGAGCTTGGTTCACCTGTGGGAGCTGTTGTTGCCAATAGGCACAACGGTCAGTGCAGGGTGCTGTGCTGATAAGGAGTAGTTGCCATTGACCATTAGCGTCGTGTTTTTTGCCTGTAGGGTCTATCAGCGCCCAGTCGCTTAATGTCACACCGGGAGGTAGCAATTCACCTCGTTGGCTGCTATTTGAGGGAGAGAATCCACTAAAGTAAAGGAAAACAGCTAATAACATAGGGCCTGCACCAAATAGCCAAATGAGCCAGAAACTAAGACGATTCATGCCATATTCTCCTTGTTAGTGAGCGTCTTTTTAGCCAGAACAGCACTACAAATTAACCAGGCAGCTGCTAATCCATACCATTGAACGGCATAACCAGTATGGCGTTGTGGAGGTAATACAACAGGCTCCCAAGTAAGTGTAAGTTCGGGTATTACCTGCTTTGTCGGACGGTATAACCAGTCAGAAACAGGCGTATTGAGGGCAACTGATATTTTATTCAGATCAAGGTGCTGAATTCGTTTGGGCCATCCTTGGGTCCAGTGGTCTTCGCCAAGCAATAAAGGCGCTGAAGGTTTGTCAGCATAAGCGATGATGCTAGGTATGGCATTGGGAAGAGATAAAGCCGGAAGCGTGCGTCTATCGTCCCCTGCTGCTAACCAGCCTAAGCTGATGAGCTGGGCTTTTTGGTTATTGGCCATTAAGGCTACGATGACCTCATAGCCTACTTGCCCCTGCCAGGTGCGATTATCTAGTAGGAAGTAATGTTTATTGAGCATGCCGCTGAGCTCAACTTTATCAAATAAACGAATGTTGGTGTTGTTGGCTTGCTTGGTTTCCCCGTAGGAAAACTGCAGCAAAAGCTGTTCTTTCTCAGCAGCTCGCTGTAGTTGCCAGTTGCCTAAAAAAATGAGTAACGAGCAGATAAACACCGCCTGCAGAGTGAGAATCCACTTGAATAGATTTCTCTGCCGGTTTTTACTGTTAATGTATCTGCATTGGAGGTCACTCATGATTAAGTTCCTACTTCTGCTACTATTTATTGGGGCCGTTGTTAGTTTATTTGGCGGCCTGTTCTTCCTTATTCGGGATCGAGGTTCTTCCCGTCGTATTGTCTATTCCTTGTACCTACGTGTACTGTTTTGCGTGTTGTTGTTCGTACTGCTTCTATACGGATTTTTTAGTGGCCAATTGGTTTCTCATGCTCCTTGGCTTTAATGTGAATTTAGTTATTCAGATTATTAAAATACATAAACAAACAGAAACAAACCTACCCAAACCACATCAACAAAGTGCCAGTACCAGGCGACTGCTTCGTATCCAAAGTGACTATCCGGTGTGAAGTGGCCTTTGAGCACTCGCAACCAAATGATAATCAACATGAGTGTGCCTAACGTGACATGTAGTCCATGAAAACCGGTCAATATAAAGAAGGTGGCGCCGTAAATGCCTGAGTGTAGAGTGAGTCCAAGCTCTTGATAGGCTTCTATATATTCGGTGGCTTGGAAGAATAGAAAAATTATTCCTAAAATAATCGTTACGCCATGCCAGAGGATAAGCGCTGAGCGGCGTTGTGCTTTTAAAGCATGATGTGCCAGTGTAATAGTGAAGCTAGATGAGATAAGAATAGCGGTATTAAGGAGAGGCAAGTGCCAAGGGTCGATAACTGCGCTAGCCCCTGGGAACTGCTCCATATCAGGCGTGGTGAGTAATGGCCATTGTGCTTCAAACCCCTGCCACAGCATATTGCTGACGCCTTTCTCGCCTTCCCCTCCTAACCATGGAACAGCAAGTGTGCGTACATAAAAAAGGGCACCGAAAAAGGCGACAAAGAACATGATTTCAGAAAAGATAAACCAGCTCATGCCCCATCGAAAAGACAGGTCTGCCTGAGGGCTGAATTTTCCGTCGATACTTTCATTAATGACATGTCTAAACCAGCCGATGAGTATTAAGCTCATCATGAAAGCACCTGCTAAAAGCAAAAGTAAGCCCGTATCTCCTGTTTGCGTTTTCAGCCCATTAATCAAGGTGCCAGCACCATAAGCCAACAAGAATAGGGCAATTGAGGCCAGAATCGGCCAGCGACTTTGCGCGGGAACATAATAAGTCTCATGGCTCATAATGTGTGCCTCCCTGTACTATTAGGTAGAGATGGGTTAGACGGGATGTTGTTTGCAGCTATTTGTGTCGTGGTGATATCAAAGAGCGTGTAGGATAAAGTGACAGTGCTTATGTGGTCGGGAAGCTTTGGGTCGATGACAAATACCAGTGGCATCTCTTTTGTTTCTAAGCTGTTCAATGGTTGTCTATCAAAACAAAAGCAATTCACTTTATGCAGGTACTGCGCCGCTTCTGAAGGAGATACCGAAGGAATTGCCTGGGCTACCATCCTTTGTGTTGTGGGGTTATGTGCTAAATAAGCGGCATGTTTACTTTCACCCGGGTATACCTTCACAACAGGGGACAGCGCGCGAAAAGCCCACGGCATTGACTCATTATTAACCGCGATCATTTGTACGCGGACAATCCTGCTTTTATCACTACCTGCAGGTGCCACAGGGCCGGTACTCGTTACTTTGCCGTTCAGTCCAGTGATGCGACAAAAAACATCATAAAGTGGCACCAATGCAAAGCCAAAACCAAACATCAGAACGCAGCTAAATAGCAATGTGCGTACGATTGATCTGTTTTTTTGTTGAGTTGAGTTTATAGGCTTCATGAGAACACCTACTTCACTTCAGGTGGTGTTGTGAAAGTGTGATAAGGCGCTGGTGAAGGAATGGTCCATTCTAATCCCTCTGGTTCATCCCACACTTCAGGTGTGGCAGGGCTGCCACCTCGGATGGTTTTGATGATTAAAACAAGAAAAATAAGTTGTGAAAAACCAAAAATGAAAGCACCGATAGAAGCGACCATATTGAAGTCAGCAAACTGCAATGCGTAATCAGGTATACGACGTGGCATGCCAGCTAAGCCGATAAAGTGCATAGGGAAAAACGTCAGGTTTACACCGACAAAGCTACACCAGAAATGCACTTTACCCATAGTCTCGGGGTAGTAATGCCCAGTCCACTTAGGTAACCAGTAATACACACCCGCCATAATGGCAAATACTGCCCCGGGAACTAAAACGTAATGAAAATGTGCAACGACAAAGTAGGTGTCATGATATTGGAAATCGGCGGGAGCAATTGCCAGCATTAATCCAGAAAATCCACCGATAGTGAAAAGCACCACAAACGCGACAGCAAATAGCATGGGTGTTTCAAAGGTCATAGAACCCCTGAACATGGTGGCAACCCAGTTAAAAACTTTAACACCCGTCGGAACGGCAATGAGCATAGTGGCGTACATAAAGAATAGCTCTCCCATTAATGGCAGGCCGACCGTGAACATATGATGAGCCCACACGATAAAGGAAAGAAATGCGATAGATGATGTGGCATAAACCATGGAGCTATAACCAAATAGCCGCTTGCGAGCAAAGGTGGGGATAATCTCACTTACAATCCCAAAGGCCGGTAGGATCATGATGTAAACTTCGGGGTGCCCAAAGAACCAGAATACGTGCTGGAATAGCACGGGGTCACCACCACCGGCCGCATTGAAAAAGCTGGTGCCAAAATGAATATCCATCAACATCATGGTAACTACACCTGCCAATACAGGCATAACAGCGATCAGTAAAAAAGCAGTGATTAGCCATGTCCATACAAATAATGGAAGCTTCATCATTGTCATGCCAGGGGCACGCATATTTAAAATGGTCGCGATGATATTGATCGCACCCATAATGGAGCTAATTCCCATCATATGGACGGCGAAAATAAAGTAGGTAACGCTTGGAGGGGCGTAAGTTGTGGAAAGTGGAGCATAAAATGTCCAGCCAAAGTTAGGAGCACCACCGTCCATAAAGAGTGTGCTGAGCATCATGGCAAACGCAAATGGTAAGATCCAAAAACTCCAGTTGTTCATGCGAGGCAACGCCATATCGGGAGCCCCAACCATCATAGGTAGCATCCAATTAGCTAAGCCAACAAAGGCGGGCATAACAGCACCAAATACCATGATTAGCCCATGCATGGTGGTCATTTGGTTAAAAAAGTCGGGTTGTATCAACTGTAAGCCGGGTTGGAAGAGCTCTGCTCGAATCATCAGTGCCATACAGCCACCGGTCAGAAACATAGCAAAACTGAACCATAAATAGAGGGTGCCTATATCTTTATGGTTGGTAGTATAAAACCAGCGACTTATTCCTGCTGCTGGGCCGTGATGCTCTGTATGTTCAACCTTTGTCATGGTATTCATCATCAGCCTCCTATTGCTTCGCCGCTACTTTAAGTTTATCGATGGCGACAGGCTCTACCTTATCGCCCATATTGTTGCCCCATGCATTTCGCTCATAGGTTATGACCGCAGCTAGATCAACGGCACTTAGCTGCTCGCGGAACGCCTGCATAGCGGACCCCGTTTTTCCGTTTAGTACAATGTCGATGTGTTGATTGATATCGCCGGTGGCTATAGGGCTATTTTTTAGGCCTGGGAAAACATTAGGAATACCTTCACCGTTAGCTTGGTGACAAGCCGCGCAGCTTGTTTGATAGACGGCCTCACCTTTAGTCATCAGCTCTTCCATGCTGATACTTTGTTTCGCTGATGCGATCTCTTGTGCTTTGATATTTTTTTGTTGTGCTACCCAAAGCTCATATTCTGCTTGAGGGCGAACATCCACGACTACGGGCATAAAGCCATGATTTTTACCGCACAGTTCAGTGCACTGGCCGCGATAGATGCCAGGTTCGGGGACATTAGTCCAAGATTCATTTATAAAACCGGGGATCGCATCTTTTTTGACGGCAAAATCAGGTACCCACCAACTATGAATAACATCAACGGAGGTTATTAAAAAACGTACTTTTTTCCCGGCAGGAATAACCAGAGGATTATCAACTTCAAGAAGGTAGTTTTCTCCTTTCTCTTCCTCGTTGTTGATTTGTTCAAGTGGTGTTGTCGTATTCGAGAAAAAGTCGATATCTTCGCCAAGGTATTGGTAACGCCACTTCCACTGGTAGCCGGTAACCTGAATATCGATATCTGCATCAGAGGGGTCGTACATTTTGACTAGGGTTGCTGTCGCAGGAATTGCCATGGCGATGAGAATGGCAAAGGGGACGAGTGTCCATATAATTTCAACGAAAGTATTTTCATGAAAGTGGTGAGCTTTTGCGCCCCGGGATTGGCGATGGTGGAATATTGACCAGAACATTACGCCAAATACGACGACGCCGATGGCGACACAGATCCAGAAAATAATCATGTGCAAGTCGAAGACAGACTGACTGATTTCAGTCACGCCACGAGGCATATTGAGTGCCCACTCCGCGCGGGCATGTGAAACGCTACTCATTGATATAAGTAACGTTATAAGTCTGGTCACTTTCATCACAGGCTCCCCCTTATCGGGTATCGTCCTGTTCGAAATCTGTCCACTAGGGGCGCTGTAAAACAACGTTTAGGCGGTAAAATTTACATAGTCTCAGCCTTAGCGCTGTAACTTCTGCAACGTCTGTAGTGACGGGTTTCAATCAGGTTTGATGACCCGAGTTCCATCCCATCTTTTGTTATTATCCGTCCGTTTATGAGACTAAGTATAGCAGTGGAATATTGATATAAGTCAATATAATAAATGTTTAATTTTTTATATGTTGTAAATGTGCTTTTAAATGTGGATTAAAATCGTGAAAATGTTACTAAAATCTATTAAGCGCCAGCGAGAGATAAAGCCCACTGGGTGAGTAGCATAACTGCTACTATAAATACGATCAGAGAAATAATACCGAGTAGAACATAAGGCCATAAGCTTCCGCTGGTAAAATCTCGTTCTCTGTTTTGCTCTGATTGAACGCCAAACATGGCGGCAATTACGCTTAAAATCATTTGCCACAAGGTGGGTTGTTGGCCTGACATAGAAACCTCCATGTGCGAATAGGCGAGCCTATTCGCAGAGAGTTTTCTTTTAGATATTACGCTTTTTTTGAGTGGCAGCGTATCGATCTTAGAAAAATTTGAAGTGATATGTTTATTTGGGCAAGGAGTTTCGTCTTTTCTTTAACTCATAAAGTGCGGCTAATGAGTTAGAAAAAATAGCCGTTAAAATGATGGCTCCACCTATGAAGGTACGTTCAGGGGTTTCTTCTCCAACGGCAAGCCAGACCCAAACAGGCCCCAGAATCGTTTCAATTAATAGAAATAAGCTAACTTCCGCAGAGGGGATATAACGTGGTGCGCGCATTAATAGCCATGTAGCGAGAGGCATTTGAACCAGCCCCATAATGGATAACCATAAATAGCTTTGTATAGGCAACGACAATGGTGATGCGTGTGGAATGGCTAAGAGGCCCGCGACAATACCGGACACAGCAATGATGGGTAATAACGGCAGCTTAGAAAAGTGTCTCAGTAGTGTGAGTACTGCTCCCATCGAGATAGCTAAGCATAGTGCTGCAATATCGCCTTGCCAGTGGTTTCCGTTAAAAGAACCCGCAAAGATAGTGACAACCCCAGTAAAGGCGAGGACTATAGCGAACAATACGCGAAGCTTAATCGGCTCATAGAGGAACATTCGAGAGAAAATAGCGGCAAAAAGCGGCGAGCTAGCAAGAATAACAACCGTGTTGGCCGTGCTTGTGTGTCCTATGGAGTAAACAAAAAGTACGGTATTAACGCCGTATAGTACGGCAATAATAGCGGCAGCAATCCAGTTTTTTCGGCTGTCAGGCAAATGGCTTTTTTGCCGGTTGAACAGCATTAGTGCACTGAAGGCTAAACAGATTAACCAGCCACGCCAAAAAACAACATCCCAAGATGTGGCTTCAGTAAGCCTGATGAGCATAGCATCAAAACTGAGAACTAATGCGCCAATAGCGGCAATTTGAACGCCTGTTGTGTGAGGTGTCTGCGTCAAAATGTAACCCTAATACTATTACAAAAATAGGGAGAGTAGCTGAGTATGAATCTAGATACTAGCCATGAAAAAGCATCTATTGAGCGCTTGCTAGGGGCACAACGTTCAGATGTAGTACTGTATATTGAAAACACTCCGACGTTTCCAAAAGAGATGAGAGTTAATGGACCTATCTCTATTCCAGTGTTGGTGGACTTAAATGGCAATCATTGGCGTAAAATATTTACGATTTTTGCCAAGCTGACAGCTCCTGATGATAACTGGAGAGGATACCGAGATAGATGCTTGCTAACAAAAAATGAAGCAATCTGCTTCACTGGCCAGCGCCAAGAAAATGCTCAAGTACATATCGTGTCAGGTAAATCTTGTTGGGAAAGAATGGGGTTTGATATGGGTGAGTTTATGCCCTTAGATCCACTGCAGCGCTTATGGGTGAAAGATGATGTTTTATGTTCGCCTTATTTTGATTACCGGCAGTTCCCCAACGCATTGATTGTAATAGCGCGCGAGTGGATACAAGCGAGAAGGCTACTTATTAAAGACGGGCTAAGACAAGAAATGGACTGCGCTTTCATATGTAAAAAGCCACTTCCAGTTACTAGAAATAAGTAACTCAGAAGTGGCTTTTTGTAACTGAATATAATTATGCGTTCAGTTTTGCTTTTATTTCTAAACGACGGCGATGCAACACAGGCTCTGTGTATCCGCTGGGTTGAGCACAACCTTCGAATACCAATTCACACGCTGCTGCAAAGGCGATGCTGTTATCAAAATCAGCGGCCATCGCATCATAAGTAGGATCGCTAGCATTTTGCCCATCTACAATAGTGGCCATGCGTTTTAACGTTTCCAATACTTGCTCCTTAGAACAAATACCGTGATGCAACCAGTTAGCTATGTGCTGGCTAGAAATACGTAATGTAGCGCGATCTTCCATTAGGCCAACATTGTTAATATCTGGCACTTTTGAGCACCCTACGCCTTGATCAACCCAACGAACAACATAGCCAAGTAGCCCTTGTGCATTGTTGTCTAGTTCTTGCTGAATTTCTTCTGCAGACCAGTTTGGGTTTGCTTCAACGGGGATAGTCAAAATATCATCTAGGTTGGCACGAGTACGGTTCTTCAACTCCATTTGGCGAGCGAAAACATCAACCTCGTGATAGTGTATTGCGTGTAAGGTCGCAGCCGTTGGTGATGGAACCCATGCAGTGTTTGCGCCAGACATCGGATGGCCTATTTTAGCCTGTAACATGTTCGCCATTTGATCAGGAATAGCCCACATGCCTTTACCAATCTGAGCACGACCGCTTAGGCCACACAGTAGACCGTTATCAACATTCCAATCTTCGTATGCACTGATCCACTTAGACGATTTCATTTCGCCTTTACGGACCATTGGGCCTGCTTCCATTGAAGTATGGATTTCGTCTCCGGTACGGTCAAGGAAGCCTGTGTTGATGAACACTACGCGTTCTTTTGCCGCACGAATGCACTCTTTTAAGTTAACCGTAGTACGGCGTTCTTCATCCATGATACCCATTTTCAGAGTATAACGAGCTAGGCCTAGTGCATCTTCTACGCGGCCAAAGAGTTCGTTTGAGAAGGCAACTTCTTCAGGGCCGTGCATCTTAGGTTTTACGATATACATCGAACCTGTTGTGGTATTTCTATACTTACCGAGTTCTTTGACATCGTGTACCGAGATAAGCGAGGTAACCATCGCATCGAGAATCCCTTCAGGTACTTCGTTGCCATCTTTATCGATAATGGCGCTGTTAGTCATTAGATGACCAACATTTCGCACAAACATGAGGCTACGGCCTTTGAGTGCGATTGAGTCGCCATTGAGCGAAGTGTATTCGCGATCAGCGTTCATAGATCGAGTGAAGGTTTTACCACCTTTAGAGACCTCTTCTGTCAGGTCTCCTTTCATTAGGCCTAGCCAATTGCGATAGATAACAACTTTATCTTCGCTATCAACCGCGGCAACCGAGTCTTCACAGTCCATAATGGCAGTGAGTGCTGATTCCATAACGATATCTTTGATGCCAGCAGCGTCGTCTTTACCTATTTGGCTGTTACGGTCAATTTGGACTTCAAGGTGCAGACCGTTGTTTTTAAGTAATATGCTCGTAGGCGAGCCGGGATCACCTAAATAACCTATTAGCTTTTCTGGTTGTGCTAATGAAGCTTCTGAGCCGTCACGTAATACAGTGACGAGCTGGCCGTTTTGTATGCTATAGCCTGCAGAATCTTTGTGTGATCCATTTGCTAGAGGTGCGGCTTTATCAAGCACAGCACGAGCATATGCGATTGTTTTAGCACCACGAGCTGGATTGTAGCTGCTACCCGCTTCAGCTCCGCCTTCATCAGAAATAGCGTCTGTGCCGTACAAGCTGTCATAAAGGCTACCCCAGCGAGCGTTAGCCGCATTCAATGCAAAACGCGCATTCATGACCGGGACTACCAGCTGCGGGCCAGCCATGGTGGCCATTTCTGGATCAACATTGCTGGTTTGGGCGCTAAAGTCAGCGCCTTCAGGAACGAGGTAACCAATAGTTTTTAGGAATGTTTTGTATTCGCTAAAGTTAAAAGGCTGACCTTTACGGTTTATATGCCATTGGTCGATTTGCGTTTGAAAATCATCACGCTTTGCCAGTAGCTCTCGGTTACGCGGCGCTAGATCATGAATGACAGCGTCCATAGCAGACCAAAACTGATCATTGCTGATGCCGGTGCCAGGTAGCGCTTCGTTGTTAATAAAATTATAAAGACCTTCAGCAACCTGTAGGCTGCCAGTCTGTACCCTTTGACTCATAGTAGTAATGCCTCATTGTATATGACCCGGTTCGGTGCGAGGCAACCATGACCGGTCGTTATAAAATATGCACAATATTTAGACAATAATTGTGCAATGCAAAAATACATCAAAAATAGCTGGTTTGTCGCCCCTAGCACGCCTAAAGTATGAGATTACTAGCCACAAGAATTAGTTATCGATCTGAGCACGTATTGCAGTGGGTAAGGGAACAGATTTTCCGCTGTGATGGTCCATCCAGACAACTTTAGCATAGCCATTGCCGACAGCTTGGCTGCTATCATTGGTGTTGTAAATATCATAGAGCGTCATAAAACTAGAGCGTCCTGGCTCACTGACATAGCAATCGATGCGTAATGTAGCTGGATAAACGACGGGACGCATAAAAGTGCAACCTACATTAATAACAACCGGGTCGATGCCGTTGCCATCCATTGCAGCGCCCATTTTAGCGAGCAGTTGCACTCGTGCTTCTTCAAGGTAACGTATGTACATAGCGTTGTTGACGTGACCATAAGCGTCCATATCGCCCCAACGAACTGCTATTTCACAGCTATAAATCAGTTTTTTATTATCTGTGCTCATTAACATTATCCGTCAGTTATTGTTTTTATTTAGAAGAAATTGATGGCTCATAAGATAAGTTAAAATACTTATTATGTGAAGCGCTGGGCTATCAAGTCTTCTTGCTTCTATGTAAGTGAACATCCAGCTGAGGGAAAGCAATTTCTATATTGTGCTTTTTAAAGCTTTCATCAATTACTTGGTTTATTTCATGTGTGACCGGGAGCCTATCTGCCATGGTGCTTACAAACAGTCTCAACTCTAAATCGAGTGTGCTGGCACCAAAGGCAGTGAAATATGCGTTAGGCTCAGGGTCTTTAAGAACCTGAGGGTGTTGGGTGGCTGCATCTAACAAAAGCTTATGCGCAAGTTTTGTATCTGAGCCATAAGCAACACCAACATTGATAACAATGCGTGTAATAGGGTCGGTAAGAGACCAGTTTATAAGTTGGTCGGTGACAAAGTTTTTATTAGGAATGATAACTTCTTTACGATCCCAGTCGGCGATAGTGGTTGCTCGAATTTGAATGCGTGTAACAGTACCGGTAAAGCCGCCAATGGTGATGGTGTCGCCAATACGGATTGGCTTTTCAAAAAGAATAATAAGGCCTGAAACGAAGTTGGCAACGATCTCTTGCAAACCGAACCCTAGCCCAACCCCCATGGCTGCAATTAACCATTGTAACTTAGACCAGTCGAGCCCTAGCTGAGAGGTCCCTGTTAATATGCTAACAACTATTAAAATGTATTTAGTAATGGTTGTTACAGCATAAGTAGTCCCAGGGGATAGGTCTAAGTGGCGCAATACCAACAGTTCTAGTAGCCCCGGCAAGTTGTAGGCTGCCAGTATGCACAAGGTAATGAGAGCAACGCTGAATAGGACGTTTTTTAAGGTAATCGACTCAGGAATGATCCCGGTTGCCGTTGTAATCTCGTTGCTCCATAGCACCACATTATCGAGGATATCTAATGTAGGTAGGGCACTTTTCAGGAGAGACCACAGCAGGGCAACAAATACGATTATTGTCATCGTTTTAAGTAACGTACGCGCTTGATCAGAGATGGATTGTAGGTCGATATAGTTCTCCTCTAAGGGAGGGACTTCTTCATTTTTCTCGCGAGCTTCTAAAATTTCATTACGACGAGCTTTAGCTCTATCAAATGCTAAATGTCTTTCTTCAATTAACAACCAACGGTTACCCAGCTTGAAAAAGAGGAAGGTGGCATAAAAAATACCCGTAAGTACCAGTAATATCAGCATTATTATCGAGCCAGTGAATACATAGCCAAACAACGCCGCGCCAATAATGGCTAAGTGAACACCTACTAACCCGGTGAGCCATAATTGTGAGCGTTGCCACCAGTGCGTGCTGTTGGTTGTTTGGTCAATTTGTGGGGATACTTTACGAAGCGCTGCCCAAAAAATAGTGACTAGGATGGCTATAGACAGGAAAACTAAGCGGCCAATGCCGGATCTGAGTTCATTAGAGCCTGATTGATCGATGAGCATTAGTAAAACAATTAAGGGCATGCCCAACCAGTAAAGCGGGTGTATCAGCTTGTGGAGAGTGTTGCAGAGCTTTTGCGGAACAGAAAAGTGCCCTTGAAGTAGCCCGCTTGGTTTGCGTGCCCATGTTTGCAGTGTCAGGTAAGCCCAAGATAAAGCCGCTACGGTATAGCCAATAAGGTGGAATGATTCAAGGTTCCAAGCATCAATATTTAGCATATTACGCGTTAAGAGCAATAAGGCTGCAGGTATTGGTAATGTGATGATAAGAGGCATCCAGAATAAGCTAAAAGTGTGACTAAAACGGTCACGAACAACATTGCCTACTTGCTGAATCCATATTTCGGAATGTTTATTATAATGCCGATAGATGAGCACAGAGAGTAAAGAAAGTAGTACTAACAGAACAATTTTAGGGGCCCAATGCTTGATAGGCTGCCATAAAGAGGTATTCGGAATAGGGGTTATTAATTCAAAGAAAGGATTAACTCCCTGAGCAATCTCCATTAGCCAGTTATTGGATATGGGAAGAATACTGGGTATCCAAAGAAGGTGTTGTGATATTAGCTCTCGTCCTAAATTTATCTGTTTGTTAACTTGCTCTTGGATTGAAAGTAGTTGTGACAGCTCATTAATGCCCTGATTACTGGCTTCTCTGATACGAGTAGAGAGATTGCGTTTATCTTTAAGTAGTTGGTGTAATTGAGCGCTCTCTTTTTTGTTTAAGGGAAGTGTTTGAGTATCTTCTTGTGAGTCAATATTAAAGAGGGCGCGCGTTACCTCTAAGTTAAGCAGGCGTAATTTATTGATGCTCTCGCGTGTTTTGTTTGTGGATGTTGGTTGCGATAAGCGCCGTGTGTATTTTCGTAGTTCAACACCTAATGGCTGAGTACTGAGCTCTAACTGCTGTTGGACTGCTAGGTAGCTTTGGCTGACCATGGTTAATTGTGAATCTAATAAACGGCGCCGCTTTAATGTTGTTTCATTAGAGGCAAGTGTTGATCTTAACTTTTCACTCAATGCATGGTTTTCAACTATTTGCTCACTAATGATTGGGTGCTGGGCAGTATTTTCTTTATCAATGCCTAATGTTTGTAATGTCTGCTCTGTTTCAATACGGCGCTTGGACTGCAGCGTATCTTGTAAAGTATTGATGACATTCTGACTGTGTTTTAAATCTCTGTTGATCTTTTCCAGACTCAAACGATTGAGGTCGTTTTGCCCTGGTAAGCTTAGAACTTCTAGTTCTAGGGCTTGATTCTTTGCCGCCCTTAGGGAAAATTGCGCGTCATTCCACTCGTTATTATCTTGGCTGTCATGGTTAACGGCTGCTTGCTTAAGCTGTACTAACTGTTCACGTAAAAATATTAGTTTTTGATCACTTTGATTAATTTGTTGTTGCAGGTGTTCCCGGCTCTTTTCAAACTCAAGAAAAGAGGCCTTCTCAAGTGTGAGTAGCTGCTCTAGCTCAGGTACCGTTTTTTCAGCGAGAGACTTAAGCTGACTGTCATTGGCTTTTTCTTGAAGTGTTTTTTGTAAGCTTTTAATGGCATTAGGCTGTCTTTCAAGCATTGCTCTAAGCTGAAGAGATGTCTGCTCTAGTTGAACTGCTTCTTGGTAAGCTGAGAGAATCTGTTGGTACGTTTCTTTTTGCAGCTGAATTACGGGGTTGTTTTCATCAATGGGGAGCTGTTCTAGTTTTTGTTGGTACAGAGTGGCTGACTCTTGATTAGAGGCAAAGACGAGAAAGCTTATACAGAGGGCAAAGCAGAGAAATATCCAACGACTAATAAAAGTGGTCATACAGCCTCAGAAAATTGATAAGACATTGATGATGGATTATAAACAATAGTTATACAGACTTATTATTTTGGAAATAGTGCCATTGTACAAGAGTAGCAGTACGCAAGACTTAGATGTTGTAGCGCTTCGTCAATCATTATCAGACTTTCAGCACGCTGAGGCATTTCAGTCGAGTGAATTGTGGATACCTTATCTGAAAATGTACAAGCTCGCGCCATTGCTGGAACAGTATCGGCTACGCTTAGGTGTTGTGTCGTGTGAAGCATATGAGTTAGTGGTACAGCATTATATGCAAGCTACTGCGAGTCGTGGCACCGTCATTTTAGTTCATGGTTATATGGATCATGTTGGCTTATATAGTCAGTTAATAAGTGAGATGTTAGGGCAGGGTTGGAATGTACTTTGTTATGACCTGCCTGGCCATGGTCTCTCTAACGGTGATAGTTATGCGATTGATCATTTTTCACGTTACGCAGAGCAACTAGAGGGTATTTTACAGCAAAGTGTATTTGACAAGCCTTGTGTCATGGTCGGGCAAAGTACCGGCGGGGCTATTGTTCTTGCACATCAAAAGTTATTTGCGAGTAAGCAGGCAATAGATCCGATAACACAGCGAATTTTACTAGCCCCGCTTATTAGACCTGTTCAGTATCATGCTATTTATTGGAAGTACGCTGTATTGCGTTTTCTCTTAAAGCGTATCAGGCGTTTTCATTCTAAAAACTCTCATAGTGAGGATTTCCTGCGTTTTATTCGTTCTCAAGACCCTTTGCAGAAGCAGTGGGTGGCGGTTAATTGGGTTGGCGCTATGTTGGAATGGGTCGATTTAATAGAAAGCAGCGAGCCTCAATCAATAGCGATAACCCTGATACAAGGAACGGATGATGGCACTGTCGATTGGCAGCATAATCTAGCTGTATTGCAACGATTATTTCCTGATATAGACGTGGAGCTAGTTGAGGACGGACGACACCATTTGGCGAATGAAGGGTTGCCGTGGCGGCAGCAAGTGTTTGATAAAATCAGTGAAGTATTAATGCGTTTATGACAATAAAGAACATAATTAAGGGGTGCTATAAAAAACAGCTTCAAAAGAAGCTGTTTTTATTTAAATGATCATCGCGCGATGTTTGATGTTTAGAACAAACGACGGCAGCGAATAGTCCCTTCAATCTCAAGCAGCTTTTGTAGTGCGACAACTGAGCAATCAGCATCAACATCAATAACTACGTAGCCAACTTTATCGTTGGTTTGTAGGTACTGACCAGAGATGTTGATGTTGTTCTCAGAAAGAATGCTGTTGATGTTAGATAGTACGCCCGGCACATTGCGGTGAACGTGCAATAAGCGGTGAACATTTGGGTGCTCTGGTAGTGCTACTTCAGGGAAGTTAACAGAAGTAATAGAAGAGCCGTTATCACTGTACTTAACAAGCTTTTCAGCGACTTCGTAACCGATGTTTTCCTGTGCTTCCATCGTAGAGCCACCGACGTGAGGTGTCAGGATGACATTATCAAATTCGCGCAATGGAGAAATAAATTCATCATTGTTTGAGCGAGGCTCTACAGGGAACACATCAATAGCCGCTCCATGTAGTTTTCCGGCGCTTAGTGCGTCGCATAAATCATCAATGACCACAGTCGTACCGCGCGCCGCATTGATGAAGATTGAGCCGTTTTTCATCTGCTCAAACTGTGCTGCAGCCATCATATCTTTAGTCGATGCAGTCTCAGGCACATGTAAAGTAATAATGTCACACGTACGTAACAGCTCGTTTAGGTCTGCTGTTTGTTTCGCGTTCCCTAAGGCCAGTTTATTTACAACGTCATGGAAGTAAACTTCCATGCCTAGGCTTTCTGCTAAAACACTCAGCTGAGAACCAATACTGCCATAACCTACGATACCGAGTTTTTTGCCACGAATTTCGTAAGAGTTAACAGCAGATTTTTGCCAAATACCGCGGTGAGCTTTAGCGCTTTTTTCTGCCACGCCGCGAAGCAAGATGATCGCTTCAGCCAGCACCAACTCAGCAACTGAGCGAGTGTTAGAGTATGGCGCATTAAATACTGCAACCCCTTGGCGCGTTGCCGCTTCAAGGTTTACTTGGTTAGTACCAATACAGAAGCAGCCTACTGCGACTAGCTTTGATGCGGCTTCAAATACTTTTTCAGTGAGCTGCGTGCGCGAGCGCAGTCCGATAAAGTGAACATCCGCTACACGCTCTAATAATTCCTCTTCCGGTAAGGAGCCGGTGTGAAATTCAATGTTGGTGTAGCCTTGTGAATTAAGCGTGTCGATAGCGGACTGATGTACGCCTTCCAACAACAGAATTTTGATTTTGCTCTTATCCAGGGATGTAACTTTGCTCATCTTCTGCAACTCTTTTGTAGTGGTCAGAAAAAATGTCGATTGTCTCGACTGCGTGAAAGCCGGCTATATTACCACACAGACAGATGAAAGGGATTGCATCCAAAGAGTGAATTTAAGGAAATATATTCATTATGAGTTGAGCCAATTTGCTGCACAGGCACAAAACCTACGCAGCGAAAGCTAACAGGGTTAGCTATAGAAGCAAAGGTAGGCACTCGCTTGTGTAACTTTTAGTTGGAATTTTTGATTAGCATCGACATTAAATTCCGTACCGGCAGGGTAACTAACATAATCAGCAGAGCCGGGTAATTTAGCAATTAGTTCGCCGCTTACTACTTTCATCAACTCTTTCTGGCTGGTGCCAAACTCATATTCTCCAGGAGCCATCACTCCCGTCGATACTTGACCTTCACTGTTTTCAAAACCGATCGATTTTACGTTTCCATCGAAATATTCATTTACGTTCAGCATAAGGTTCTCCTTACAATTGTCAAAGCGCTGCATCATAGAGCTTGATTGGCCTTTTGGCTACTTTGATAATCTAGCACGAAGCCAACAAATGCTTGATTGGCTTTTGATAGATAGCGATCTTTACTCCAAGCAATTGAAAGGTCTAACCAAACGGGGTGATGAAATGGCAGTGCGACCAGGTTGTCATCTTCTTCAATCACCATGCCTAGCAAAGTCGATATGCCAAAGCCTTGTTTAACAATTGATTTTATTAATGGAATGAGGTTGGTTTCAAAGCCTATATTGGGTTGTGCGCCTACCTGTTTTGCAAGCCGGTCGACAACTTTACGATGAAAGTAATCTTCTTTAAACATGACCAGCTCTTCAGAAAAAAAGTCTTCGTAAGTGACAGATTGTTGCGTTGCAAAAGTGTGATCTTTATCCACAGTGACAAGCATCTGTTCTTGTAAGAATAGTTCGGTATGTAGTGTCTCAGGTACAAATTCAGAGACGATCACTCCTAAATCTAACTCACCATGTTCAACCATTTGTTGTAGTTGCCAAGTGCCTGCCTCGATCACTTCAAGATTGAGGTTTGGATGGCGATGTTTAAAAGCCATCAGAATAGGTGGGAAGTAGTAGGATCCCAGCATGCTGGGAATCCCTACACGTACACACCCTTGTGTGAGCCCTTTTAGTTCGTGCATTTCTAACTCGGCATCGGCAAAGTTTTTCAAAATGGTTTTAGCGTGAATCAGTAAGCGCTTACCTTCGTCGGTAAGCCTTATTTTTCGGTCACTTCGATGAAAAAGTTTGAGATCGAGTTCTTGTTCTAATTTTTGGATAGACATACTGATAGCGGGTTGAGCCACATGTAAAACTTCAGCGGCTTTAGAAAAGCTTTGTTGATTGGCGACTTCGGTAAAATAGTGCAGCTGTTTGTTATTCATATCAATATTATTTATCAGTTATATAAAATCTATATATTTTACTGATTTTCAAGTGTTGCGTATTGTTATTCAGTAATTAGTTTTTGTGCCGTGTTAGATATTGTCCTTCTAGGGCTGGGAGTAAATAGTGATTGATGCAGGAACAGCTTCGTTTTGGCGAGCCACGATAGCGCTTTGTCTTGGATCATTTATGATTTTTGCCAATGTTTATGTGACTCAGCCGCTTCTGCCGTTACTGATGGAGAGTTTTCAATTGTCTGAGCTTGAGGCAAGTTGGAGCTTCACCATCACGACGCTGACTCTAGGGTTTTCTTTATTAGTTTATGGGCCCTTATCTGACGCGTTGGGACGAAAAAATATTATGTTGGCCAGTATGGCTGGTGTGGTATTGATGACTTATCTTCTATCACAAACGCAGAGCTATTCAATGCTACTGTTATTTCGCGGCTTGCAGGGGGTGTTTTTAGGAGGTTTGCCTGCTATTGCTATAGCCTACATGAGTGATGAGTTTAAGCATAAAGCAATGATTTTAGCGGTAGGCTTCTATATCAGCGGTAATTCGATCGGAGGTATCGGCGGACGTTTAATCGGAGGGTTCGTCGGTGAGTGGTTAGGGTGGTCTGAGGTATTTTGGGTTATGACACTTATCAGCTTTATCCTGTTGGCTTTGTTTGCGGTGCTATTGCCCGCTTCAAATTATTTTATTGCTAAGAGTCTAAAGCCGCACAGCATGCTGGAGCAGTCACTAGCTCACATAAAGAACCCGTTATTGTTGTTAGCTTATTTAATTGGTGGACTTAATTTCTTTATTTTTATTAATCAGTACAGCTTTATTACTTTTTTGTTGTCTGATGCTCCGTACAATTTGCCGCCTTCGTGGTTAGGACTGCTATTTCTGACCTATTTGAGTGGTACCGTAGGGTCTGCTTTATCTGGGCGTATAGCGCAGTGGGTGCCGCAGCCTGTTTGTATGATTATTGGCATAGTGCTTTTAATGTGTGGTTCTCTTGTGACCTTGGTGCCTAGTATTTGGGCAATAATTTTGGGTTTTTTAGTGAGTGCCTTTGGGTTTTTCTTTGCGCATTCGACCGCTAGTAGCTGGGTTAGTCATCATGCTCGTGAGGCTAAAGCCAGTGCCTCGTCTCTGTATCTACTGTTTTACTATCTAGGCGCAAGCACGGGAGGTTTTTACCTTCAACCGTTTTGGCAGTGGAGCGGTTGGTCAGGTGTGGTGCTCGGTTCAATCTTAGTACTTACAGCAACATTATTAACGGCGGTGGCTTTGTATAAAATAAGCTATCACAAGACACTAGAGCTTGCCGTTTGAGGCCGCTTCCAAATCTAATAGGTAACGCTTCATATCAAGGCCTCCTGCAAACCCGGTTAGGTTTCCGTTTTTTCCAACGACGCGATGGCAGGGAATGATAATAATGAGAGGGTTTTTTCCTATCGCAGCGGCGACTGCTCTCGTCGATTTTGGCTGTCCTAAGCTGTTGGCCAGTTGTTGGTAGTAGCGTGTTTGGCCGGCAGGAATTTGTAGCAAGGCTTGCCATACGCTTTGTTGAAATGCGGTTCCCTTCGGCTGTAAAGCTAAGTCGAATGGAATATTGGCGTTTACTGCAAAGCGTTCCAACTGCTGTTTAAGTTGAACAAAGATAGCCTCATCAGAGGCTTCGTTCCATTGTGCGCTAATCTCAGGCTGGTATTTTTGTCCTATTTTATAACAGCCAGTAAGTTGCTGTTTTTCTGCGGTTGCTAACATCTCACCGAAGGGGCTTGTCCATGTGCAGTAGGTAATCATGCTTTTAACTCCTAGGTAAGCGTTGTTTTTTGGCAGCACGCTGCTGAGTTCTGGATCGGTTTATTTTTCTTGTTTTAAAGATTCCCATAAATGCATGACGGCGTAAGCACGCCAAGGGCGCCACTTCTCAGCGAGTAGCAACGTCTGTTTGGGACGTTTTTCTTTTAATGCTTTCATCACGCCTAAATCAGTATGAGGGAAGGCGTCTGGCCAGTGCAGTGCGCGCATGGCAATATAATGTGCCGTCCAAGGACCAATACCCGCAAGCTTTTCTAATGCTGCTATCGTTTGCTCTGGATGTGCGGTGGGTTGTAGTGATATTTCATCTTTGCAGATGCTTTGCGCCAGAGAAATAATAGTCTGAGCGCGTTTGCTGATAATACCAAGGGAAGCAATTTGATCAATACTTAACCCTGCGACTCGCTGTGGACTTGGAAACAGCGTTGTGAGGCTTGTTAAGGGTGTCTTAATCGGTTTTCCAAAAGCTTGAGCAAAACGCTTGGCTAACGTGTGAGCAGCTTTTACTGTAATTTGTTGACCGAGTATTGCTCTGACGGACATTTCAAAGCCATCAAAACTACCGGGAAGTCGAATCCCAGGGTTGTTTCTTGCGAGAAAATTCAGCTGATTAGATATTAGAGAGGGCTCTGCATGCAGGTCGAACTGATGCTCTAGTTTTCTTAATAAAATAGGAATGATAGCGGCAAGCGATTCTGATAACTCAACAGTGAGAGTGTTGTCTTTGTTCTTATGGGGTTGTATTTGTAACCAGCCATTATATGACTCGCCTTTGACCGATAGGCTTACTGTTCGAATATAAGACTGGCCTTCAATATGTTCTACGCCTTGAATGCTTCGGTGTTGCAAAAAATCAATTAATTGTAGCCAGTCGTAGGGTGGGCGGTATTGTAACAGTAGTTGAATGGTTATTTCAGGGCTGTTATCGGCAGCGCGATTTTGTGTGCTTGGTGGTTTGCGTAGTGCAGATGGCGTTAAGCGGTAACGGCTTTTAAAGTGGGTGTTAAATGAGCGTAAGCTGCCAAAACCACTGATAAGTGCAATATGAGCAATTGAAAGTGGTGTCTCAGTGAGTAGTTTTTTTGCTCGAAGCAGCCTTCTGGTAAGAATGAAGTTACTGGGTGTTGTGCCCAGTTGCTCTAGAGTAATTCTACGTAAATGGCGCTCAGTAATATTGAGCTTTTTTGCCAAAGCCGAAATACTAAAATCGATCTCTCCTTGGTCTTCTAATTGAATAATAGAAGAGATAATTGTGTCTTTTTGGAATGTATTGTCTAACGTTTGTGGTGAGAGTTCGGGACGACATTTTAGACAAGGTCTAAAGCCCGCCGTTTCTGCTTGGGCTGGCGTCGTATAAAACGTGCAGTTTTCACGTTTTGGTGTGCGCACTCGGCAAATGGGGCGACAGTAGACACCGGTACTAGAAACGCCGATATAAAAGTGCCCATCGAAGCGATCATCATGAGAAACCATCGCTTGATACAAATGTTCATGCTGCATATTCATGAAGTTACTATAAGCCTAATTAAATCTTGTTGCTCGCAGCATTCGGACATCTCCTTATTAAAAGCGGTATCTCGATATATGTACGTTTAAATCATCGAGTTAGAGGGTATTTTTATGCCTATTATTCATTGCTTGACTACACTAATGGAGACGTAAGGGTTAAGAGAAAGGATTATTGTGTGGCGTTTAGAATATTAGTTTTGTTGTTACCCGCGACGCTGTTGTTGATTGGGGCACTTATATCGTTAGCTCCCGTTTCAACGTTACCTGTTGCTGATCAAAATACTTTTACGCTTGTGCCTTACCTGCTAGTGATTGTCGCCGTGTTTCTTGGCTATAGCTTTAAGCGTAGCCGGGTATTATTAGTGGCACTAAATTTGGGGGCTGCTTATTTTTTAATTCAAAATGGTCTCCAAACAAGTTTGGCAAGGCCCGATAACTATGTGCTTTATAGTGCTGTTTCGTTATTGCTACCTATTAATATCGCATTGATCTCTATTTACGAAGAGCGCGGCATCTTCACGCCAATAGGGCTTGCTAGAATCATGCTGGTGAGTATTGGCTACATAGTATTATTTGTTTTGAAGGAGCTGGGCGAGTTAGCTTACTGGATTTCAGAGCTGCCTGTGAGCTTGATAGAGATGGCTATTAATAGTACTTACTTAAGCAATGCCGCAGCTGTTGTTTTCGTGGTGTGTTTAATTCCAGTATTGGTCTCTTTGGCTATTCGAAAAACCCACACTGATGCAGGTTTGTTAGCTTCCCTTATCTCAGCATTAATTACACTACTCTGGTTTGACCGCCCTTTGATATCGCCATTATTCATATCTGCTGCCCTCATTGCGCTGTCTATCTCAGTGCTGCAGAACAGCTACAACATGGCGTTTGTTGATGAACTAACAGGAATTCTTGGGCGCCGTGCGTTACGCGATAAGTTTTCGACACTGGGGCGCACCTATACCGTTGCCATGATGGATATAGATCATTTCAAAAAGTTTAATGATACTTACGGTCATGATATTGGAGACCAAGTATTACGGATGGTGGCGGCAAAAATTAATAATGTAAAAGGGGGCGGTAAGGCTTTTCGTTATGGTGGAGAAGAGTTTGCTGTTGTTTTTGCAGGAAAGTCCGAATCTGAAGCGCTGCCATATCTTGAAGAAGTACGTGAAATTATAGCCAATTACCCTATGACTATTCGTAGTGAAGAGCGTCCTTGTGATAGTGATACCGGTAAGAAGCTACGTTCTAGTCAGAAAGGATCTGAAAATGTGCAGGTTACGATTAGCGTAGGCGTCTCAGAGAAAGACGCTTCTCATGCAAACCCTGATATTGTACTTAAAGCGGCGGATAAAGCCCTATATACTGCGAAAAAAGCAGGTCGGAATTGCACAATAGCTTCACACCAACCACCGCCTGCGCCAAAGAAAACTAAGCCTAGACGGTCTAAGTTTGATTATGCGCAGCAGTGAGGGAGCTGTCTTAACGTGAGAAGAGCTGTTGTGACAGCTCTTCTCATGATAATGACTACGAGCGGCTAGTGATTTCTAGCAGGTGGTAACCAAACTGTGTTTTTACTGGGCCGTGTACCTTATTCAATTCACCGCTGAAAACCACTTCATCAAATTCACGAACCATCTGGCCAGGGCCAAATGAGCCTAGGTCTCCACCTTGACGGCCAGAAGGACAAGAAGAGTGCTGTTTAGCCACTTCAGCAAAGTCTGTACCTGCTTCAATTTGCTGTTTTAGTGTTTCGCATTGAGCTTCAGTATCAACGAGAATATGACGTGCGCTTGCTTTGGCCATGGGTAAAACCTCATATAATTTCTAGGTAGCGTTATAATTAGATTAATCTTGTCGGTATAGGATACCTGTTATTATCGACGAACCAAATCATAAGGGATGAAATATGGCGTACCAACATCGTTTTTTGAATGGACAGGCGTGTGAGCTAACACTGGGAAAGATTGTTTGCGTCGGTAGAAACTATGCCGAGCATGCAAAAGAGCTGAATAACCCAATCCCTAGCGAGCCGATGCTGTTTATAAAGCCTGCCACCGCTGCCTCGGAATTAGAGAGTCCCTTTGAGATTCCTACAGCATTAGGCAGTGTACATTTTGAAACGGAAATGTCAGTGCTGATTGGTACAACGCTATGTAAGGCTGATGACGCCTTGGTGAAGGCTGCCATTGTCGGTATTGGTGTCGGCTTGGACTTGACGCTACGTGACTTACAAGATGGGCTTAAAGCTAAAGGCCATCCTTGGGAAAAAGCTAAATCTTTTGATGGTGCATGCCCACTGTCAGCATTTGTAACACCGGACCAAGTAGATGATTTACAAGATGTTAAAATGCGTCTGGTCGTCAATGGCGAAGTAAAGCAAGATGGCAATAGTGCTTATATGTTAAATAAGATACTCCCGTTAATTAGCTATATTAGTCAGTTTTTTACGTTGGAACCCGGTGATGTTGTCATGACCGGCACACCTGCGGGAGTAGGGCCTATTCAGCAGGGAGATAGCATTATTGCTGAATTATCTGGCTTGTTATCCGTACACACCTCTGTGATGGTTAAATAATGAGTCGCTTCCTGCTGGTGTTCATAGGTTTAGTGCTGGTGGGAAATATGGCTATCGCTCAAGAGCGCTGGCAAAAACCTGAATATATCATGCATAGTTTTACTGAAGTCGCTTTGGGCAGTGAGTTTGGTCAAGGAAAGCAAGTCGTACGTAAATGGACTAAGCCCGTTAAAGTTTATGTTACGCACCAGGTTGGTGATACAGCACTGCATGAAAAATTGCTAGATGCCCATATTGAGCATCTCGTAGCGATCACGGGTCTAGACATCACGCGAGTTAAGAGCGCCAAACAAGCAAATGTACAGTTGTTTTTTACACGTGAAAGCAAGTTAATTCCGTTGATACGCAAATATTCAGGTGCTAAATCGGTTAAGCATGAACGTGGGGCAGTCTGTTTGGCGAGTATTCGAACGAACAGCGCTGATGAAATTGTTGCGGGTGTTATCTATATACCTGTGGACAGAGCACGACGCCATGCAAAATTGTTAGCCTGCATTGTTGAAGAGTTGACCCAAGTACTGGGCTTGCCGCGTGATTCTGATGCCGTTTACCCTTCTATCTTTAATGATAAAACCGCTAGCTTTTTGCTCACAGGGCTCGACGATATTCTGTTGAGAATACTATATGACCCACGCATGAATCCGGGCTCTAATCGTAAAAAAATAAAACGAATCGGTCCTGCTATTTTATCTGATTTAGATAAAAAAGGATTGATTCAAAACGCCGCATCTCGTGTACGTAAAGAAGGTGCTTTGTATCAGCTGTTTTAATAGAAATATAGAATACTTTAAGGAAACAACATGCTCTGGATAAAAATGTTCCACATTCTCGCTATGACGAGCTGGATGGCAGGTATCTTTTATTTACCACGAATATTTGTACATTTTGTAGAAGGGCAAGAAGCAGGACAGGATGTAGAGCGCTTAAAAATTATGGGGCGTAAGCTCTATGGTTTTATGAGTATTATGGCCGTGTTTACCCTAGGTTTAGGTCTATGGTTGTGGCTAGGTTACGGTTTTTCGGGTGGCTGGTTGCACGCTAAATTGATGTTTGTCGGCCTATTAATAGGTTACCACTTTTGGTGCCGACAATATTTGAAGAAGATGCAGGCAGATTTGCTGGATCGAAGCGGTCGCTACTTTCGCTTATTTAACGAATTACCTTTGCTGATCTTTATTCCGATTTTGATTTTTGTAGTCGTGAAACCATTTTAAGTAGCACTACTTATAGTTTCTTCTGTAAGGCGTTGATTCGGGCTGCAAGGCGTTCTGTGCGCTCTTTTAGTTGATCTACGTCTTCCATAAATGCACAGGCCTCAGGGCGTGTTGGGAGTAGCTGTGCTTCTTCTTGAATGTACTCGTGAATATTTTCACTAAAGCTATGGCTGATACGCTGAAAATGACTTAACTGGCTCTTGGTTAGCTCGCTAAGCTGGTGGGCGGGTAGGTCGCCAATACCGTTTGCTAGTAGTGCTTCCCAATCGATACGTGTGTTAGCGAGTAAGCTCTGAAACTGGTTAGCTAAAGACGTCTCGCCTATCACGCTAATGCCGTTACCAAAAAAATGCTCTGCTTTATTTTCACTGGTGAGTAGCTGTATAAGGCGGCTAGATAAACCGCTTAAGGTCACGTCTGCAGTGCCTTCAATATGTGCTTGTAGCTGAACGCCGGCGTTAAAGGGGATGATATAGATAGACTGGTTAAGATCAGTTGCTTCGACCTGAATAACTCTACCTGTTAGCCGCTGTAGTGCCTGACAAGTAATAGGATCGCTTTGCAGTATTGTATTGATGGCCGACTCAAGTGGAGTGAGTATTGCGGCGTAAAGTATGTCAGCGGCCATCGGTGTTTTCTCCGTTACGGTTTAATACCCGTATGTAGGGCGACGATACCGCCCGTCATATTTTGAAATTTACAATTTGCCAAACCTGCGTCTTGCATCATGCTTTTTAATGTTTCTTGGTCAGGGTGCATGCGAATTGACTCGGCTAAGTATTTATAGCTCTCAGAGTCTCCCGCGATTAGCTGGCCTATTTTTGGCAAAATATTAAAAGAATAGAAGTCGTACATTTTGGTTAGTGCTGGATTATCTGTTTTTGAGAATTCCAGAATCATCACTTTACCACCTGGTTTTAAAACGCGAGCCATTGAGCGAATGGCAGCATCTTTATCCGTGACGTTACGCAGGCCAAAAGCGATAGTAATGACATCGAAAGTGTTGTCTGGGAATGGTAGGCACTCAGCATTGGCTTGTACAAATTCAACGTTGCCGGCAACACCGCGGTCCATTAACCGATCACGACCGACTTTCAGCATAGAGTCATTAATATCAGCAAGGACTACCTTGCCTTCGGTACCAACGATTCGCGAAAAGCGCATGGTAAGGTCACCCGTGCCTCCCGCAATATCCAAAATTTTATTACCACGGCGAGCACCGCTTTGTTCGATCGTTAGCTTTTTCCAAAGACGATGGACACCTCCAGACATGAGGTCATTCATCAAATCATATTTGCCGGCGACTGAGTGGAAAACGTCAGCTACTTTTTTGACTTTGTCTTCAACAGGTACTTCACGAAAGCCAAAGTCTGTGGTGGATTTTTTGTTCTGTTCGCTCATATTCTTTTTGCTCGGCGGGTGCGTTTGACGCATTGTACCTACGCTGTAAACGTTTGTCCTGTTTAGAACTTGCCAATCAATCCCTGATCACGTGATTCGCCTGCCTCGGCAAGGCTTTGTAAATACTTATCCCAGTACTTGTCGTGCTGTACTGCTAGGTCGTGTAAGTATTCCCAAGTGAATAACCCACTATCGTGGCCATCATCAAAGATTATTTTTAGCGCATAGTTTCCAGTGGCTTCAACCCCTTTAATAGCAACGAATTTTTTACCTGTTTGCAGAGTGCCGTTACCGATACCGTGACCGCGAACCTCTGCTGAGGGAGAGTGAACACGTAAAAATTCTGCACTGAGCTCATAACTATCTTGCTCATAAATAAGTTCTAGTGTCTTAGATTTTTTATGCAACTTTATGTTTGAGGGGATCGACGTAGAAGTCATGGAAGTCTCTTGGTAGGTATGCAGTGAGCCTGCTGTCGCAAGCCCACTTATAAAGAAGTAAGAATTAGAGTATGTAGTGACTCAAATCCTCATCCTGGCTGAGTTCACTCAACTGCTTATTTACATACTCTTCATCAATAGTGATAATTTTGCCCGAATCATCTGAAGCATGAAACGAGAGCTCTTCAAGTAAACGCTCCATCATCGTATGAAGCCTGCGAGCACCAATATTTTCGGTTTTCTCGTTAACCTGAAAAGCGAGCTCTGCAACGCGAGCAATGCCTTCATCAGTGAAGGTGACATCTACTCCTTCTGTCTTCAGTAGCGCAATGTATTGTGCTGTTAAAGACGCAGTAGGTTCTGTCAAAATACGACGAAAATCATCAGGCGTTAGCGCGTTTAACTCAACACGAATAGGTAGTCGACCTTGCAACTCAGGAATAAGATCTGAAGGTTTTGCTAAGTGGAAGGCACCCGAGGCAATAAATAAGATATGGTCAGTTTTTACCATGCCGTATTTTGTGTTGACGGTACAGCCTTCAATGAGTGGTAATAAATCACGTTGAACACCTTCGCGTGATACATCGCCGCCACCCGATCCTGAACTAGCGCGCTTGCAAACTTTGTCAATTTCATCAAGAAAAACAATACCGTTTTGCTCGACCATTTCGACAGCGCTTTGTTTAATGTCTTCCTCTTTCACCAAGTTAGCGGCTTCTTCTTCAATAAGCAGTTTCATTGCTTCTTTGACAGGCATTCGCTTGCTTTGCTTATTGGCTGCGCCCATATTAGAGAACATGCTTTGCAGCTGGTTTGTCATATCTTCCATGCCAGGAGGCGCCATGATCTCTACATTGGCTTTTGACTGAGCAACATCAATGTCGATCTCTTTGTCATCTAGCTCGCCTTCACGTAGTTTTTTGCGAAAAATCTGCCGTGTCGCGTTGTCGGTCTTGCTATCTGCTGAAGTGTTGTTGTCGCTATCTGTAGGTCTTGCTTGTGGAAGCAGGGCATCTAGAATGCGATCTTCGGCTGCATCTTCAGCACGAAAACGAACTTTTTCTGTTTCTTGCTCGCGAATCATTTTGACAGCCATGTCGATCAGATCACGTACAATCGTTTCAACATCGCGGCCAACGTAACCCACTTCTGTAAACTTAGTGGCTTCAATCTTAATAAAAGGAGCGTTAGCGAGCTTGGCTAAGCGGCGAGCGATTTCTGTTTTACCGACGCCTGTAGGGCCGATCATCAGAATGTTTTTTGGTGTGACTTCAACGCGTAACTCTTCAGGTAGCTGCATTCGACGCCAGCGATTACGTAGCGCAATAGCAACTGAGCGTTTAGCATCCTGTTGGCCGATAATATGGCGGTCTAATTCGTGAACAATTTCACGGGGTGTCATGTTAGACATGTTAGGGCTCCTAAATGCTTTTAGTCTTTTGCTGGCAAAGTTTCGATAGTTAGATTGTGGTTGGTAAACACACAAATGTCGGCCGCTATGTTAAGGCTTTTCTCAACAACTTCTTTCGCGCAAAAATCAGTATTAGCTACCAATGCCTTAGCTGCAGCTAGGGCGTAGTTGCCACCGGAACCTATGGCGATAACACCATCTTCTGGTTCGATTACATCGCCAGTACCAGATAATAGGTAAGTTTTTTCATCGTTGGCGACGAGCATTAGTGCTTCAAGGCGGCGTAAAACACGGTCACTACGCCACTCTCTAGCAAGATGGATAACGGCATTGACGATATTGCCGTGATGTTTATCAAGTTGCTGTTCAAATAGATCTCGCAGTGTAATGGCGTCGGCTGTACTGCCTGCAAACCCGGTAATAACGTTGTGTTTAGGTAAAAGGTTTACTTTCTTAGCGGTACCTTTCATGACAGTGTTGCCAAGAGATACTTGTCCATCGCCACCGACGACGACTTGATCACCGCGGCGTACTGAAACAATTGTTGTCATGGGAGCTTGACCTTATTGGGTTCGGGTTACTCCAGATATGGGATTTCCCCAGAAGAATTTCAAGGGGAGAGGTGTAAAATGATGTTTAATCGACTCGGATAGTCATCGCATTAATATTTAGGCGGGCTAGTTTGTCATGGGCTTTATTCATGACTGAGCGATTATCAAAAGGGCCTATCCTGACTCGGTACCATAGGCCATTGGCACCGTTTGATGGGTTTGTGTGTACATTTTTGAGGCCTGAGAGTAGCAGTTGCGCTCTCATTTTTTCAGCATCTGCTGCATTTCGAAATGAGCCTGCTTGAAGTACATACGTCTTATCAAGTTTTGCGCTGCGTGGTGTCGATTTGTATTCTTTTACTGCTGCTGGTGTGATTTCATCTTTTGGAAGCAGCTCATAAAACTCATATTTATTCTGCTTTGGTGCCGCTTTAGCTTCTACGGATTTTTCTACAACTTTGGGTCCTGAAGCAGGTTTTTTTATTACTGTAGGTTTGGCTGCAACGGCTTTTTTCTCCGTACGTTTTACCGCAGGAGCTGGTTTTTTAACGGGAGCTGACGCTTGTTTTTTTGTAGTGGCTGTTTGGGGGGCCTGTATTGAATCAACGTTTAGTAATTGGTTCAATAAAAAAACGAGACCTGCAAGAGCGACTAAGCTAAATAGAGCGAGTTTCCATGGCTTGCGCTTAGGGGCAGGTGTTGCCTTTGCACGTGGTTTTGCTGCTGCCGACCGGTTAGGGCTGGCAGGAGACTGCTTTCGTGAGCGCTGAACAAAATCCTTACGCGAAGCCATGGGTGTCCTTTATTTACATCTGTTCAGGTGAGCTAACACCTAACAGGGTCAGGCCATTGTTAAGGATCTGACGGGTTGCTTCGCTAAGTGTGATACGAGCATTTCGTAGTTCTGCATCATCAATTAGCATTTTGTTAGCGTTATAGTACGAGTGGAAGTTATTCGCCAGTTCTCGAAGGTAATTGGCAAGTAAGTGTGGCTCGTAATTAACCGCTGCATGAGTAAGCACTTCTGGATATTTAGACAATCTAGTAATCAAGTCTTTTTCATGTTCTGTATCGAGCTTGTCTAAGTTTGCTAAGCCTGACTCTTGATCCCAAACCCACTCGTTTTCAGCTAGCTTGCGATGCACCGAGCAAACGCGCGCATGAGCATACTGAATATAGTAAATAGGGTTATCTTTTGACTGTGTTTTGGCTAGCTCTAGGTCAAAATCCATATGTTGGTCCGCTTTACGGGTAACATAGAAGAAACGGCACGCATCTTTACCTACTTCATCACGTAGCTCGCGTAATGTTACGAATGAACCAGAACGCGTAGACATTTGTACACGTTCTTCACCGCGGTAAAGTATAGCGAATTGGACCAAGCGAACTAATAATCGCTCTGGGTCATAACCTAAAGCCTGACAAGCCGCTTTCATACGAGCAATGTAACCATGGTGGTCTGCTCCCCAGATATAAAGCACCTTATCAAAGCCGCGTTCAAACTTGTTTTTTAGATACGCAATATCTGACGCAAAATAAGTTGTTAAGCCATTTGCGCGACGAACAACACGGTCTTTGTCGTCACCGAATGCTGTTGAACGAAACCATAAGTTTCCTTCTTCTTCAAACAGGTAACCATTTTCCTGAAGAGTGTTGAGTGCGCTTTCTACATCGCCATTGGCTGTTAAGCTAAGCTCTGAAAACCATTTTTGGTATTGGACACCAAAATCTGACAAGTCATCGCGAATATCTGACAGGATTGAGTCCAATGCTGCATTAAAGAAAACGGCATAGCCATCGGCTGTTAAAAGTTCTTGGGCCCTTTCTATTAATGCATCAATGTGTGTTTCTTTATTGCCGCCTTGAGGTTCGTCTGCTGGGATGTTGCACATAACTTCATCAAGAGGGCGGTTGTATAGGTCGGCATGCTCATCAATAACGGATAAAGCTATGTCATGAATATAGTCGCCCTTATAACCATTACTTGGAAAAGTAACAGTAGCGCCAAGCTTTTCTAGGTAACGTAGCCACAAGCTAGTCGCCAAGATGTTCATTTGTCGGCCAGCGTCATTGACGTAGTATTCGCGTTCAACAGGAACCCCAGCGGCTTCTAACAGGTCGGCAACTGATGCGCCGTATGCTGCGCCACGGCCGTGACCTACATGCAGCGGCCCCGTTGGGTTGGCTGACACAAACTCCACTTGTGTGCGTTCAGTGCTGCTGGCAAGGCCGCGACCAAATTCGGTTTTTTGGGCAATAATCTGGCCAATAACAGCCGTTGTGGTTTCTTGAGTTACAAAGAAGTTGATAAAGCCAGGTCCGGCAATTTCAGTCTTATCCAAATTCTCAGACGCTGGTAGAGCATCAATAATCAGTTGGGCTAACTCACGAGGGTTGCGTCGAGCTGGTTTGGCTAAGGCTAGGGCGATATTTGAAGCAAAATCACCATGTGATTTATCGCGTGTGTTTTCAACCATGATAGAAGGTTGGACATCAGCGGCGAAAATGCCGTTGTCGCTCAGTGTTTTTAGTGCTGCACTGATCAGATCTGCAATATGCTGTTTCATTTGCCTGTAGATACCAGTTCGATTTGAATATTTTAGGAAGTAAAAGCTCGAGAGTTAAACGGCCCAGAACGAACCGGCTATTATCCCCTGTTGGCGCTGGGATGTTAACCCCTCGCCAGCAGAAGATTGGATGTTTTATACTCAGATGGTGAAACGGCGAATTAACTCACGTTGTATTTGAGCAATTTTGAGCAATGTGGTGCTGCTCTCTGATGCCGTATGGGCGCCTTGTGCTGTTTCCGTCGCCGCTGCGTTAATGCTAACTAATGTTCGGCTGACTTCCTGAACTGCGCTATTTTGTTGTGATGCCGCTTCTACAATGTGAGTGTTCATATCACGAATAGTTTCGATAGCTGTTTGCATAGCAAGTAATGCGTCGCTGGATGATTGTGCGTGCTGCACGCATTCCCCAGCCTTGTCGTGGCTGTTTCGCATCCCACTTGCAACACTACGTATACGCATTTGCATGCTGTTGACCATCGCTTGAATTTCTTCAGTAGAGTTTTGTGTCCTACTAGCCAGTTGTCGGACTTCATCAGCCACTACAGCAAAGCCTCTCCCATTATCGCCTGCACGCGCAGCTTCAATAGCGGCATTGAGCGCTAAAAGATTGGTTTGTTCTGCAATAGTGTTGATAGTGACCAAAATTGAGTCAATTTTTTTGCTGTCCATTTCAAGCTCTGTTGACGCATGAACGGCTTCTTCGATAACGGATGCTTGGGAGGATATGCTGGTACGAGTCAGTTCCATTTTTTGATCTACATCTAGGCTTAACTCTTCGCAGTGCTGTACTGCTGATAAGGTTGAATCGGCATGGTGAGAGACTTCGGACACTGTGTTCTTCATCTCGGCTGATGCTGTGGATGTTAGTTCTAGTTGTTGGCTTTGAGCGGACATGGCAGATGTCGTTTCTGTACTTATTTGAGCATTATCTTCAGCTACTTGGGATAGCTGTTTTGAGTTGCTTATCACTTGTTGCAAGATTTCTTGGAGGCCTGTTACTACAGTGTTTAAACTAACAGCAAGTTCGCCAAATTCATCGCTACGTTTATCGTTAAAACGTATAGTTAAATCGCCTTCCCCCACGGCTGTAAGTTGTTGGCGTATGCTGTTGAGAGGAACGCGTATAGTGTGCATGATGATCCAGCCGACGAGGCAGGCAATAATTAAACCGGCAGCACTGAGTCCGTAGATTAATAGCTGGCTGGTTTTTATAGTGTGTGTTGCTTGGGTTCTGGCACCATCTGTTTGTTCTAATGCGATGCTCAGTACTTTTTGTAAGGCTGTTTCTGTTAGTGATAACTGCATTTCTGCATTTTTTAATTGGCTATCCAAAAGCTGGGATGCATTATCTTGTTGGATATAAGCCCCTAGAAGACCAACGCTCTCTTCTAAAGAAGATTTTAAGCCGTCAATGATACCTGCTATTCGCTCACCATCTTTATCAAGCGCAACAAAGTTTTTAAAACCCTTTGTTACTTTGGCTCTTAGTTTCAGCAACGATGCTTTTAGCTTGGTAATGTCATAAGTTTTTTGGTAGATACGCATAGCTGTTTTGACTTGGTTTACTGTCCTTAGTAATACTTGAATACTTGAACGGGCTTCTTCTGAGGGATTTTTTGTTAAATACCTTTGCCCCCAGTTAGACATGGAGTCGATCTGGGCTTGGAACATCTGTATTTCAGTAACTACCTTGCGTGACAGTATGGTTCGATGAGCATGTGTTTTTTGTACTTCTTTGGCGGCTTTTGCATAGTTGTTAGCCGCCGTTTCGGATTCAATTAATGCGCTGTAGAGCGTGCTGCCTACTTGTTGTTGGCTTTTTAGTTGTGTTAACCCTTGGTTGAAATCTGAGAAGTGTCGATCAAAAGCTTTTAGGTGTGTTTGAAATTTTTCTTCGCGGCTATTTAAAAATTTGAGAAGTGATTGGTTAGCTTGATTTAGCGCGAGAGTTTGTTGGTAGCTACTGGTCAGATGTGGAACCGATTCATCTGAGATCAAGTGTAGTTGTTTATTGATGTCGTTTATTCCAAAAATGCCTCCTGTACCAATAACCAGAATAGTAATAGCTAGTACACCAAAACCCATGAGTATTTTTTTGGATATGTTCATCTGCTTGTATTTCTTCTTTATTATTAGACTTTTTATGTAAGTGTAGACACTTATAATGGCATATCCAGCACAAACATTAATAAAAGCTTAATACATATCGTAAGGGTCGATATCTATGGACCAGCGTATTTTACTGGCCATGGGGTGCGTCTCAATATTGGCGCAGAGATAACTCAGAGAGTGCTGGAGAAGGGGGCGTGACAGGCTAGAAATAAGCAACTGAGAGCGAAAAACACCGGCGCGCTTTTCCATAGGGGAGGGGAATGGGCCTGACCACTGAACGTGGGGGAATGCTTGGCTTTGTTGATCTCTTATCGACTGTAAAAAGCCTTCCGCTCTGCCGGTATACGCCGCTTCTGCTCGAATGATCGCAATATGTTGATAGGGTGGAAGTTGGAATTGGTGTCGCTGTTTAAGCTCTTCTTTGGCAAATGTTTCATAGCCTTTAGTTGCTAATAGTTCTAACAGTGGATGCTCAGCATGATGTGTCTGTAGAACTACTTTCCCGGGGTGCTCAGCTCGTCCAGCTCGCCCAGCTACTTGTACTATCATTTGTGCCGTGCGCTCCATGCCGCGAAAATCGGTACTGAATAGTCCTGCATCAGCATCTAAAATCGCCACGAGTGTTACTTTAGGAAAGTGGTGGCCTTTCGCAAGCATTTGTGTGCCCACTAAAATACAAGAAGCTCCTTCTTGGACTTGCTCCATTATCTTTGCCATTGATCCTTTGCGAGAGGTGCTGTCCCGGTCAACTCGGAAGATGGGTGTTTTAGGAAATAGTTCGTTGAGCGTTTGTTCGGTGCGCTCTGTACCGGCACCGACAGGCTTTAGTGCACGACTGCCGCAATGGTCACATTGTGATGGTATAGGGCGCTGGCTGTCACAATGATGGCAATGTAGGTGAGCCGGTTTTTGGTGGAGTGTCATTCTAGCGTCACAGCGTCGACATTCGGCTAGCCAGCCACAGTCATGACATATAAGGCTGGGAGCAAAGCCTCTGCGGTTAATGAAAACCAGTACTTGAGTGCCCTTTTCTAAGTGTTGCTGGATTTGTGTGACGAGCGTAGAAGACAGTCCGTTATTAAGTGGGAGTCTCTTTATATCTAATAATTGAAATTCAGGTGTTTTCGCGTTGCCTGCTCTAACGCGAAGCATTAAGTGTTGGTATCTATTAAGAACGCAATTATGTAACGACTCTAGAGAGGGGGTTGCGCTGCCTAGGACGATAGGGACTTGTTCGGCGTGGGCTCTGACTACAGCAAGGTCGCGTGCGGAATAGCGAAACCCTTCTTGCTGCTTGAATGAGCTGTCGTGTTCTTCATCAATGATGATGATACCTGGAGATTTTAGTGGTGTGAAAATAGCAGATCGAGTACCGATAACAATGGGTGCCTCTCCTTTAGATGCATGCATCCAAGCATCGAAGCGTTGCTTGTCAGTTAGATTGGAGTGTAAAACGGCAACAGGAACACGAAAGCGGCTTTTGAAACGTTGGACGGTTTGTGGGGTTAGGCCAATTTCAGGTACTAATATCAGGGCCTGCCGTCCTTTTTTTAGTGTTTCGTGTATGGCTTGCAGGTATACCTCTGTTTTGCCTGATCCAGTAATGCCGTCGAGTAGAAAAGCATTGAAACCCTCGTCTTTTGTTATCGATTGGAAGGCGTTCTGTTGCTCTGTATTTAGCACTAAAGGTGCTTCTTTAAGTAGGTGTGAAGCCTCAGGCAGCGAATGTTCTTGAGTGACTTTTTTGATGAGCTTTTTGCTTTCGAGTGTGGCGAGCAATGTTATTTGGCCACCCTCTGCCCTTATTGCTTCCTTGCTAATGCCTTGTGGGTGCTCTGCAATAAGTTGATATAACGCCTGCTGTTGATGAGCTCTTGCGGAAATACCCTCTGCAGAGGCATTGTGCGTGGCTTGCCAAAGGTAAGTGTGTGTTGCTACTCCTTCGCCACCTTTGCGTAGGTAAACTGGAAGTGATTGGAATAAAGCATCACCAATGGGGTGTTGATAATAATCTGCGGCCCATAGCGCTAAATCTCGAATATATTGTGGCTGCAAAGGTGTGTTATCTAAGATATCAATAACAGGCTTTAGTTTGCTTGTAGGGACATCCGTTTCTGTAACGACTTCGAGTAATATCCCGATGAGTTCTCGTCTACCAAAAGGGACTTTTACGCGCACGCCTGCTTGGAAAGAATGGGTGTTCGCATGTTCCGGAGGCAAGTAATCAAAATGCCGTCTGAGAGGAGAAGGGATAGCCACGCGAAGAAAAATCATGAATTTATGCTTTACTGAGTTTTGGTTGCTTAAGTGTAAGGGCTTTTGGTAGAGGTTTAAATGGTCTATGTGCTTGCAGCTAATGGTATCTGTCCGTATAATTTGCCGCCTATCATTATAGGCTGGCTATATGCCAGTGTATTTTTATTTGTACGGTGCCTGACAACGAATGATCAGGTGGCGGTGCAGAAACAACTCTGAGGTTTTTACTATGAAAGCGGACATCCATCCTAAATACGAAGCCGTGACTATCACGTGTTCTTGCGGTAACGAAATGAAAACAAGCTCTACAATGTGCCATGATATGCACGTGGATGTTTGCAGCCAGTGTCACCCTTTCTACACAGGTAAGCAGAAAGAAGCAACTTCTGGTGGCCGTATCGACCGCTTTAACAAGCGTTTTGGTTCTATCGGCACTAAAAAGGCTGCTGAATAATCATACAGTTTTTCAAAAAGGCACTCCTAATGAGTGCCTTTTTTGTGTCTGCTATTTCAGTTGTACAAGCATCTGATAGCTGTATGTCGAGCATTAAGAAAGTAAAAGTGTCGGTGCGCTATGTTTATGATGGAGATACGCTACAGCTGTCGGATCGTCGTCGAGTTAGGCTGGTTGGTATTAACACGCCAGAACTGAAAAGTGGGCCTAGTTGGTCGAGAGTGATCGCGCAACAAGCCGCTGCCGTATTGAAGCATTGGGTTTCGCTCCATAAAGAAGAGATATATCTACAAGTAGAGAGAGAAGCGCATGACAGCTATGGTCGTGTTCTCGGTTATATTGTGGGCTCTAATGGCGCAGGTCCTGATATTGAGTTGCTCGAAAAAGGCCTCGCTTATTCTGTTGCGGTAGCGCCGAATGTGCAAAAGCAAAAGTGTCACTGGTTAATAGAAAAAAAAGCGCGTTCGGCTGGTGTAGGTGTGTGGGCGCATGAGCCTGTGCGTGCAAGTAAGTTTGGTAAAAAGCATCTTGGTTTTGCCGTGCTTCAAGGCAAGGTAACTAGACAGTTTCGCTTTAAAACAGCGGACGCCTTAGTGCTTGATGACAAAGTGGTTGTTATGTTGCGAAATACATCGCGTTTGGTCTCATTATCCGGTCGCAATGTTCAGGTAAGGGGATGGGCTCAGGCAAAAGCTTTTAAACGTGATGGGTTTAACGCTGCATTTACCGTGTATTTGAATCATGCATCGAATATCGAAGTGCTCTAATTATGTTTGTTATTTCTTGCATGCTTAGTATTAGAAGGTTAGTTCCTTAGTTGGAGGGGAGTTGTCCCTTTAATCTCTTTTCTATATGATTCTTGACTCGTCTTTTGTTATAAAAAATTGGAACAGCAATCATGTCTGAAGATCTGAAACAAGCGGCACTGGATTACCATGAATTCCCTCGTCCAGGCAAAATCAGTGTTGAGCTGACTACATCAGCAGCAACGGCCCGTGATCTTGCTTTGGCTTACAGCCCGGGTGTAGCGGAGCCTGTCCGTGAAATCGCGCGCGACCCTGAAAATGTCTTCCGTTATACAGCTAAAGGTAATTTAGTCGCAGTTATTACAAACGGTAGTGCAATTCTTGGTTTAGGTGATCTTGGTCCATTGGCTTCAAAACCAGTCATGGAAGGTAAATCCCTACTATTTAAGAAATTTGCTGGTATAGATTCAATCGATATTGAAGTAGATGCAGAGAGCCCACAGGCGTTTATTGACACTGTTGCGCGTATTGCTGAAACTTTTGGTGGTATCAATCTTGAAGATATCAAAGCGCCTGAGTGCTTTGAAATTGAGCGTGTTCTTATTGATCGCTGTAATATTCCAGTGTTCCATGATGACCAGCACGGTACTGCTATTGTAACTGCAGCAGGCATGATCAATGCTTTAGATATTGCCGGTAAGAAGCTAGATGAAGCTAAAATTGTGACCTTGGGTGCTGGTGCTGCCGCTTCTGCTTGTATGAAGCTGTTGATCAATATGGGCGCAAAAGTAGAAAATATCTACATGCTTGACCGTAAAGGTGTGATTCATTCTGGTCGTGAAGATCTAACACCAGAGAAAGCAATTTTTGCTACTGAAACTGATAAGCGTACACTTGATGATGCTATCGATGGCGCTGATGTATTTGTTGGGTTGTCTGGCCCTAACTTGCTGTCTGCTGATCAGTTGAAGAAAATGGCTGCGACACCTGTTGTGTTTGCATGTGCTAACCCAGATCCTGAAATTCTACCTTCAGTTGCACATGCGGCTCGTAACGACGTTATTATGGCGACAGGTCGCTCTGATTTCCCAAATCAGGTTAATAATGTTCTTGGCTTCCCGTTCATTTTCCGTGGTGCGTTAGATGTTCGTGCTTCTGCGATCAATGAAGAGATGAAAGAAGCCGCAGTACGTGCTTTGGTTGATTTGGCTAAAGAGCCAGTGCCACAGGATGTATTGGATGCATATGGTTTAGAGTCTCTGGAATTTGGTCCTGAGTATATTATTCCAAAACCAACAGATACCCGTTTGTTTGGTGCTTTATCAATGGCTGTAGCTCAAGCTGCAATCGATACAGGCGTAGCGCGTTTGCCTTTGCCAGCTCATTATCCGCTAACGACATTGGCTGATATTGTATAAAGTATAGTTAATGTGCTTTTAGCAGAGTGAAAAAAAACCGGCATTGCCGGTTTTTTTTCGTCTTGAGTTTGGCGTGATTTTTTGGCCCGTTTTATTCGATGACGCCTTAGAAAAGGTCTTCAGTGGACTGTCCGTTGGACGATGCGTTCTCGGCCACACCTTGGTGTGGTGTTTGCTCGGCTTTAAAGTATTCGTATAGGGTGTTGCTTTGTTTTGAACTGGCACGTAACCCTGTGCTTGAGTGAATCCGTACTTGGACTATGCCATTAGGTCTTGGTATCGGTGCTTCAGGCGTGTCAGCTAAGGCTTCTCGCATGAAGTCGACCCATATGGGTAGTGCGGCAGTGCCGCCAAACTCGGAGCGTCCTAGGGGGGCTGGTTGGTCATAGCCGACCCATGAAGTGGTTACCAGTTTGTTATTGAATCCCGTGAACCATGCGTCTTTCTGTTCGTTAGTTGTGCCTGTTTTTCCTGCTAGGTCTGACCTGTTGAGCACTTTAGCGCGTGTGCCTGTACCACGTCGAATAACATCTTGCATGATGCTATAAAGTAGAAAGTTTGTACGTTTATCCATAATGCGCGAAGCAATATTAGTTGTTGACGCGGCTGTCGGGTCAGCGGCTTTATTTTCATTGGTATGTGCGGAGCAGTCGTGACAAACGATAGGTGTATTAGTGGTAAAAATAGTTTGGCCGTATTGGTCGTTAATACGATCAATGAAGTAAGGTTCAACTTTATAACCACCGTTTGCTAAGGCTGCGTAGCCAGTCACTAGTTCTAGTGGAGTCACATCGGCGCTTCCCAGCGCAAGTGATAAGTTCGCTGGTAGTTTTTTAGGGTCAAAACCAAAGCGAGATAAGTATTCTATTCCTTTATTAAAGCCAAGAGAGCGTAACAGACGAATGGAAACTAGGTTGCGTGACTTGTATAAGCCGACCCTTAGGCGTGTTGGCCCTGAAAACTTTTTACTGGAGTTTTGAGGGCGCCAGTTACCATCAAGGCCTTTGTCTTGTAAAACCACAGGAGCATCGTTAATTATAGAGGCGGGTGTGAAGCCATTTTCCATAGCCGCGGCGTAAATAAAAGGTTTAAAGTTTGAGCCTGGCTGGCGGTGAGCTTGAGTCGCGCGATTAAATTTGTTGTGAGTAAAGCTAAATCCACCGACAAGTGAGCGAATCGCTCCAGATTGCGGTGTCATAGAGATTAATGCGCCTTGTGCTTTGGGTACTTGGCTCAGTTCCCAATACTCGCCTGTATTAAGTATGCGCACAAGGTCGCCTGTTTGAACAATCTTAGCTGCGTTTTTAGGCATTGGTCCCGCGTAGTTGACAGTTTTAAACTTCTTTGCCCACTTCAACCCTTCCCATGGGAGAGTAACTACTTCTCCATTTTTTCGTTGTGCGGTAGCACTTTTTTTATCGACATTGAGGATGATGGCCGGTTCAAGCTGAGCAAAGGAGGTTTCTTTTTTTAGTAACGTTGTTACCTCTTCAGGTGACAGATCTGCAATGTTATGTTGCTTTTCAGGGCCCCGGTATCCATGGCGTTTCACATAATTGACAAGCCCATTGCGTACGGCGGTGTTGGCTGCTGACTGCATTTTACTATTAAGAGTGGTGTATACAGTGAAGCCGTCGGTGTAAAGCTCATCACCATACTGCCCGTATAGCTCGCTTCGCACCATTTCTGCAATATAAGGAGCGTATAACTCTATTTCTGTAGTGTGGTATTTAGCGGTGACGGGGGCTTGTTGAGCTTCTTTAGATTCTTCTAGGGATATATAAGATAAGCTGTGCATGCGGCCTAGAATCCAATTCCTGCGCTCAATTGCTCTTGTAGGATTGGTGATAGGGTTGAACGTTGAAGGGGCCTTGGGGAGGCCTGCAATCATCGCCAGTTGAGGCAAAGACAGCTCATCAATGTTTTTTCCATAATATACATTGGCCGCAGCTTGGATCCCATATGAGCGGTGTCCTAGGTATATTTTATTGACATATAGTTCAAAGATTTCTTGTTTGGAAAGTGATTGTTCGATCTTTAAAGCAAGAAATATCTCGCTAAATTTTCGCTCAAAAGTTCGCTCTCTTGTTAGAAAAAAATTCTTGGCAACCTGCATGGTGATGGTTGAACCGCCGCTTTTAATTTTTCCGGTCGAAACTAGCTGGTAGGCTGCGCGTGAAAGCCCAATTAAATCTATTCCATAATGTTCGAAAAAACGGCTATCTTCCGCTGACTGAAGAGCTTGAACAAATGTTTCAGGAATTTTTTCATAGGTGATGGGTGTACGCTTTTTTTCACCAAATTCAGCAATTAATTTACCATCTGACGATAAAACTTTTAGCGGAGTTTGAAATTTTATATCTCGTAAAGTTTCTACGTTTGGCAGTGTCGGTGCAAAATGCTGGTAGAGGCCAATGACGGCTGCAGCCCCCAGTATTAGGCCAATAAAAGCTAGAATTAAAGCGAAGCGGAAGAAGGATTTAAGCACGCGTATACTTACCTTGAAATAGTTTTTATTCAATAAAATACATTATATCGGCGCTAATATACTCTCTCTAGCTTAATTAAAGTTTAATTTTTCATTATTTCAGCTAAAGTCATTAGGTAGAAGGTAAATTTATATATTTAAAGGAACTTATTAAGTGGTCAGCTTTTTCGGGAAGAAAACGGCCAGCTGGGTCGGTGTTGATATTGGTTCGTCGTCGGTTAAGTTGGTTGTCTTATCCAGACGCGGAAATCTGGTCGGGCTAGATGCCTATGCTATTGTGTCATTGCCTCCAACGGCAGTTGTTGATGGAAATATTCAAGAAGTACAGCCTGTTACTGAGGCGATAGAGCGAGCTATTAAAATTTGTGCTCTAAAGCAGGGTAATGCAATTGCTGCAGTCCCCTCTTCTGCGGTTATTATTAAACGAATGGAACTGAGTAAAACGTTCTCTGAAATGGAACTTGAAGATCAAGTTAAAGTTGAAGCTGATCAGTTTATTCCTTACCCCTTAGATGAGGTTGCGCTTGACTTTGAAGTTTTAGGCGAATCAAGAACTCACCCTGAATTGAATGATTTGTTGTTGGTTGCATGTCGTCGCGATGACGTTGATCAGCGCGAAGATGCGATTAATGCTGCAGGCCTGAAATGCGCGATTGTTGACGTAGATACATATGCGATTGAACGCGCCTTTCCAATGCTTATCACTGAAGATCTTAAAAGTGACGATATGGTCGCGATTGTGGATGTTGGCGCTGCTACGCTAACGCTCAATGTTATTCGAGATCATAAAATTATTTACAATCGAGAACAGTCTTTTGGTGGGAATGATCTAACTACAAATATCCATCACCAATACGGTATGGCTATAGATGAAGTTGAGCAGGCTTTAAGGTTGGGAGAGATTGGTGACGAGGTAAAAGAGGCTGTTATTCAGCCTTTCCGTTTAACTGTTTCTCAGCAAGTGTCTCGTGCATTACAGTTTTTTTACTCCTCTGGCGTTCAGCACCAGCTTACAAAAATATACTTGTGTGGAGGCGTCGCTTCCATTGATGGTTTGACAGATATTTTGACAGATGAACTGGATATTCCGGTAAATATAGCTAACCCATTTGAACAAATGGATGTGAGCGCTAAGGTTAATAAAGAGCGCTTGGTGAAAGATACGCCTGCATTGGTGAAGGCTTGTGGGTTAGCGCTTAGATCGTTTGATCAATAGGGAATAGTAATGGCAAAAATTAATTTACGACCATGGCGAGAGGAGCGCACAGCGGCAAGGCAGAAAGACTTTGTTACTAACCTCGTTGCTTCCGCTATATGTGCTGCCGCTCTTGTTCTTATGATGGGCTATTATTACGACGTACAGATGGATCGTCAAAATGCCCGCAACGATTTTATGAAAGCAAACATCTCTAAGCTTGATGAGAGAATTAAAGAGATAGAAGAGCTTAAGAGGCAACGTGAAAGGCTGTTGGAGAGACTGAATGCCATTCAGGAGTTGCAAGGTAATCGGCCTATTATTGTAAGAAATTTCGATGAATTAGTTAGAGTATTACCTGATGGTTTGCATTACGACTTCCTGGAAAGAAAAGAAGCCGGTTTCTCGGGAGCCCTAAATAAGGACGCAATCAACATTAAAGGCTTGGCTCTTCAAAACAAGGATGTATCCGAGCTGATGAGGCGCCTTAATTCATCTATTTGGTTTGGTGAGCCTAATTTGTCACAAGTAGGCGCTTTAGGCGCAGGGGCTGGGGCCGCTAGAAAGTCCTTGGCTTTGGCTGATATAAGGGCATTTGATCTTTCAGTTATTTTGACTAAACCTAAAGCTGAGGATGCGAAATGAAAAGTCAGTCTTTGAAAAATGCATTCCAAGGGTTTGATCCAAATAATATGGATATAAACACTGCTGGTAATTGGCCAGTGGGTGTCAAAGCAATTGTCTATTTAATTATTATGGCACTCGTGGTTTATGCAGGTATTCACTTTTATGTGAGTGAGCAGCATGTGCAGTTGGAACGAGAAATCCAGAAAGAGAGTCAGCTTAAACAAGAATTTGAGAAAAAGTCGTTCCAAGTCGCAAATTTAACAGCGCTAAGAAAGCAGATGGAAGACGTTGAAGGTAAGTTTTCTGAGCTATTAGGGCAGCTTCCCACTGATAAAGAAGTGCCGGGTCTACTTGAAGATATTAGTGATATTGGGCGCGCCGCAGGCTTGCAGATTGAGCAAATTGCTTTAGAAGGTGAGAGAAAGGAAAAGTTTTATATTGAGCTGCCGATAAATATAGAGGTAGAAGGGACGTACCATCAAATGGGGCAGTTTGTCAGTGGGGTAGCAGCAATTAAACGCATAGTTACGTTACATGACTATACGCTAGTGCCAACGGATGATGGTCTGTTGAAAATGGGAATCAGTGCGAAGACTTATCGTTATGATGATACTGAGTAGACTTTCTTATAGGGGGCTCCGTGCCTTGGCTGCCGGAGTGGTGATTAGTTTAGCAACGGGTTGTATCTGGGTTGAAGATACCGCTGATCTGTCTAAATTCATTACTGATATACAGGCTAAGCCGAAAGGAAAAATTAAGCCATTACCAACCTTTGAGCCTTATCACAGCTTTGTTTATCAAGGAGCAAGCCTGAGAGACCCGTTTGTGCCATTGGTGCGTGTAGTATCAACACTGTCTAATTTTGAATTAGAAGATGGCGACGGTCTTCAGCCAGATCAAGATCGTTCTAGAAGCTATCTTGAACAGTTTTCTGTGGATCAACTTTCTATGGTTGGCACTATCGGTAAAGCTGAGAATGATTTCTTTTGGGCGCTTGTGCTTGATGATAATAGCGAAATACATCGTGTGAAAATTGGAGACTATTTAGGTTTGGATTTTGGTCGCGTTATTGCTGTTTCAGATCAGCAACTTGATGTGATGGAAATTATATCGAATGGACGGGGTGGATGGATGCAGCGTCCAAGAACTATTGAGTTAGCCGAGCAGAAATGAGCGAAGGATAGAAACATGAATAACAACAATGCTTATCTACAATCCCATGGCGCGGGGCTTCTCAAAGGCGTTTTCATTGCAGCGCTCTTGTTGTTGAGTGCAGTTTCTCAACCAGTTTCAGCTCAACAGGAGGTGGCGTTAAATAAGTCTTCTTTTGTGGCGCTGCCGGGTAATAAAATTGAGGTTAAGCTTGATTTTGATGCCGTACCTCCAGTACCTAAGGCCTATACAATTGATAGTCCTCCTCGGTTAGTTCTGGATTTCTGGGGTGTAAAGAATGACCTAGGTGCGAAATCTGTTGATGTAAAGGCCGGCGTGGTTGAATCTCTTAATTTTGCACAAGGTAACGGCCGCTTACGAATAGTAACAAACCTACATGGTATGACTGATTATCGTACCTTTACTGAAGGACAAAGTTTATTCGTTGTCTTTGGTGAGAAACCAAGTAAGTCTGCGTCTGTAGCGAAAGCGGCACCTACACATACCTCTAAACCGAAAAAAATGTCCGCTACACGCTCTGTTTTAGATGCCTATAATGACAAGACGCGTGTTCAGGGTATTGATTTTGAACGTGTTTCTGGGGGGGTGGGGCGCATAGTTATCACGCTTTCAGATGATCAAGCGGGACTTAATATTGAAGAGGAAGGAAACAACGTAGCTGTAAATTTCTCAGGAGCAAGTTTATCTCCTTCATTGCAGCAGCGTGTCAATGTGCAAGACTTTGCAACGCCAGTTATGTTTGTTGATGCTATGGCGAGTGGAAAGAATACAACGGTACTGATTAAGCCGGGTGCTGAGCCATATGACTACATGGCATATCAAACAGGCAACAAACTTATTTTAGATTTTAAACCACTGTCGCGTGCTGAAAAGGATGAGTTGAAGAAGAATGACTTTCCTTATAGTGGAGAAAAAATAGATCTCAACTTTCAAAATGTTAGTGTGCGGTCAGTGTTGCAGATATTAGCTGAGGTCGCACAGCTCAATTTAGTGGTTGATGATGCGGTTGAAGGTGAGATTACGTTGCGATTGAAGCATGTTCCATGGGATCAAGCTCTCGATATTGTTATGAAGACGCGTGGTTTAGATAAGCGACAGGTTGGTAACGTATTATTGGTAGCTCCTGCTGAAGATATAGCAGAACGTGAGCGAGTGGAGCTTGAGAGTCAGAAGCAAGTAGAAGAGTTGTCACCACTGAAAACTGACTTTATACAGGTGGATTACCGTAAAGCCTCTGAGATGCGATCGCGTATCTATGAAGCGAAGTTGGTTTCAGAGCGTGGGTTCATTGTTGCAGATGATCAAACCAATGTATTAATGGTAAGAGAAACCGTCAGTACCTTACAGGAGATTCGTCGTACGCTACGTAAATTTGATACTGAAGTAGCTCAAATTATGGTGGAAGCGCGACTCGTAACGGCCTCAACTGACTTTACTCGTGACTTGGGTGTGAAGTGGGGATTTGGTTTGTTGCAAGGTAACTTTATTGCCGGTGGTGGTGGTGGTACTGCTCCGTATTTTAGAGATAATTTTCCTGCTGATGGTGGTAAAACTCAGCTGGGTGTTGATTTGGGTGTGAGTCCACAGTCTTCTATTCGTTTAGGTTATGCTACTAGTAATTTCCTTATATCTACTGAGCTTTCAGCACTGCAAAGTGAAGGTAAGGCAGAGATTATTTCTCAGCCTAAGATTATTACAACTAATGGTAAGGCTGCACGTATTCAATCAGGTCAAGAAATCCCATATCAGACAGTTGAAGATGGTGAAGTGAAAATTGAATTTAAGGATGTAGTGTTGAGTTTAGATGTGACTCCGCAGCTTAATCCTGGTGATAGAATCACGTTAGATTTGAAAATTAATCAAGATTCTTTGGGCGAAGTTCTACCTAATGGTGAAATAAGTATCGTTAATAATGAACTTGAAACTTCTGTTGTTGTTAAAGATGGTGATACGATTGTCCTTGGCGGTGTTTATAGAAACGAAGTGGTTGATGCTGTTGCTAAGACTCCTTTCTTAGGTGATTTGCCAGGAATCGGAGCTCTGTTTCGTAAATCAGAAGTGCAAGACAAAAAAGTCGAGCTGTTGATATTTATTACACCTAAGTTAATTCGAGAGTCTTTATCGGCAAAGTAGTCGGAGTTGTTCCAGCTTGAATATTTTTCTTATCGGTCCTATGGGGGCTGGAAAAAGCACCATAGGGCGCATGCTATCTCAAGAACTTAATCTTCTGTTTGTGGATGTTGACCGGGAGATTGAAGAGCGCGCAGGCGCTAATATTCCTTGGATATTTGATGTAGAAGGTGAAGCGGGTTTTCGTGATCGTGAGGAGTCCGTAGTAGATGAGCTAACGCAGATGGATGAGCAGGTACTGGCTACCGGCGGTGGGGCTGTGCTTCGGTCCATCAATCGTGCTAATTTACAGAGTAGAGGGTTTGTTGTTTATTTGGATACATCTATAGAGCAGCAATTAGAAAGAACAGCGAAAGATAAAAACCGTCCTCTATTAAATGCTGAAAACCCTCAGGCAATACTTGAAAAGCTAATGCTTGAACGAGATCCTTTGTATACGCAGACCTGCGACCTTATTATTAAAACGGATCGTAGACATCCTCGTGGCGTGGTTACTGATATTGTTAAACAACTGGTGCGCCAAGGTATTATTTCTGGCGGCTAACAATAATTTGGAGATTGTGTGCAGTCCTTAACGGTTGAATTGGGTGAACGTTCGTACCCCATCTATATTGGTCAAAATATTCTTTCTGAAGCATTAATTACTCCCTTTATCAAAGGTAATCAAGTTATGGTGGTCACGAATGACACGATAGCGCCTTTGTATCTTGATACCTTATTAAAATGCTTACCTGGGCTCACAGTTGATGTCACCGTATTGCCTGACGGCGAGTCTTTTAAAGATTTAACTCACCTTAATTTGATATTCGATAAGTTGCTTGAATGTAGGCATAACCGAACTACAACACTGATTGCTTTGGGCGGTGGTGTTGTTGGCGATATGACTGGTTTTGCCGCTGCGAGTTACCAGCGTGGTGTTGATTTTATTCAAATCCCTACGACGGTACTGTCTCAGGTTGACTCTTCTGTGGGTGGTAAAACAGGTGTAAACCATCCATTGGGTAAAAATATGATTGGGGCGTTTTATCAGCCCCAGTTAGTTCTTGCTGACATTTCTGTTTTTACTACCTTACCTGATCGTGAGCTTTCAGCAGGTTTGGCTGAAGTGATAAAGTATGGTTTGATTTATGATTACACATTCTTTTGTTGGCTTGAAGAGAATATAGATGGATTAGTTGCACGTGATCCGGACATTCTTATGCAGGCGATCTTGCGTTCTTGTGAAATTAAGGCTGAAGTTGTTGCCCAAGATGAAAAAGAGGGCGGTATTCGCGCTTGGTTAAATTTAGGGCATACTTTTGGACACGCAATTGAAACGCACCAAGGATATGGTCGCTGGTTGCACGGAGAAGCTGTTGCTGCCGGTACAATGATGGCGATGGCTCTCTCTCTAAGTATGGGATGGTTGTCACCTGAGGATGTAGATCGTGCACGTACTTTATTTGAGAAGACTAACTTACCTATTCTGCCACCTGATAACATGGGTGAAGATGATTTTCTTGAGCTAATGTCAGTAGACAAGAAAGTGCTAAATGGTGAATTACGTTTGGTTCTGTTGGAAACTCTTGGGAAAGCTGTTGTGACAGCTGACTATTCTAAAGAAAAACTGATGCGTGTCTTAAGCGCTTAGTCCAAGCGTTAAGTAGGTGTACCAATGAGTCAAAATTTCTACTTCGAGCCTCCTAGTCGAATTCAGCTAGTGGATAAAATGGCTCATTTGCTTCGCTATTCTGATTTTTTGATTGTTATTGCTGGCCCCAAAGGGAGCGGGAAAAGCTCTGTGTCAAAGCGCTTAGCTTTGGTGACGAAGACGAGTGATATAAGTCAGATTCTTGTCACGCTTGAAGGTGAGACGGGAGCCATGTCACTTGCCCTGCAGTGTGCAAAATTGGTTTCTGATGATTATGCCGAAGGCATGGACCCTTTGACTATTCTGCATGAAAAAAGCAGGTCGCTGCATGATGTTGGGCAACATCTGCTGATTCTTATTGATAATGCAGAATGGCTTAATGATGAAGCTATTGAGTTGCTGGCAGGTCTACTAGTATCGGGGGTTGGTAAACCTAAAGTTGTACTTTCTGGTGAAGAGTCATTGGTGAATCGTTTACATTCATTGAGTCTTTATGAGTTACTAGAAGGTCGTTTGCACCTTGAGACTTTACAGCCGTTTAGTGAAGATGAAGCAAAAGAGTTCCTTGCATTACGATTTTCTTCGCAGCAAACATTGAGTAAGCGTGAACTGAAAAGTATTTACGAAAGTTCTAATGGGTACCCTGGGAGGATTACTTCTGCGGCCTCGGATATATATCGCTCAGGCAAAATCACGAGTAAGTCTAGTAGGTTCTTCCCTTTGCCTATGCCGCATATGGTCGGTATAGGTATTGTGCTTTTAGGGGTATTGTTGGTATCTGCTTGGCAGGCTTCACAGGATACTAACCTAGCTGTTGAGCCGCAGATTGTTGCGGGACGTGTCTCAGTACCGCTCAATGTTTCTGTCAAGGATCCTTCGGTAGCTGATGACTCTATTACTCAGATGCAAAGTGAGTTGTCTAAGCTGTTAGCTGAACAAGAAAAGTTATTAAAACAAGAAACGGCTTTGCTAAAGACTCCTCCCATAATAAAGGAGAATACGCTAAAGACGCCTGCAGTAGCTGAGCCTAAGTCTATACCAGTAACTACGATTATAGAGAAAGCGAAAGAACAGATAGGTGAGTCTAGTCTTGTTGAGAAAGAAGTTAAGCCGAGTAAAAAATTAATTGAGACACGCGTTTCTCCCGTTGTGGTTAAGGCATTAGCTCCAGCTGTAGTTGCCTCTAAGCCCGTTAACGCGCCAGTTGCTGCTAAGCCTGTAGTAATCGCTAAACAGAGTGTTGTGTCCAAGCCTGCTGTCGTTGTAGCGCCTAATGTCGTCGTGCCTAAGCCTGATATCGTCCCTGTTAAGGTTGTGCCTCAGCCTACAGTGATTGTCTCTGAAAAAGGTACGGCTGCACCTAGAAGCGTAACACCTAAAAGTGTTGCATCTGAGGTTGTGTATTCAGGCAAAGGAAATAAAAGTTCAACTGTCCCAAAAGCAAGTACAGCTAAATGGCTTAAAGAAGAGCAATTGTTATCCTGGCCTTCTTCAGGTTATACCTTGCAGGTATTAGGCGCGCGCTCTCAATCTAGCGTTGTGCAGTTTATGGAGTCTTTAGATAGTCGAGACCGATTATATTACTTCACAACGGTGTTCAAAAAAGCGCCTTGGCACGTGGTTGTGTATGGACAATATGCCAATCGAGCTGCTGCAAATCGGGCGGTCAGCTCATTACCACAAGAGCTTAAAAAGCTTAAGCCTTGGGCTCGAAGCATTAAAGGGGTGCAGCAAGATATCAAGAAAAAATAATTTTTTCTTTAGTTTTTTCAGTAAATTGTTTTTAAAAAACGGCTTTTTGCCGTTTTTTTTATGCTTAATCGAATGAATATCTGCTTAAAATTTGTCCCCGAAGGGCTCAATGTGTAAAATATCCTCCCTTTTTGCCTGCCAAATAAAAGTCCAGTCGAAAAGGTATTTAGTTAAACCTTTGTTTTTTTAAGAACTTTTTAAGTGAGTATGACTTATGAGCACAGGTCTATATCGCCCCGGTGAATTTAAGGATAACTGTGGTTTTGGTCTGATGGCGCACCTGGAAGGTACGGCCAGTCATGATCTTTTGCTAAAAGCGATCGGCGCACTTGCCTGTATGACCCATCGAGGTGGTATTGCCGCCGATGGTAAAACAGGCGATGGTTGCGGATTACTAATGCAGAAGCCCGATGGTTTTCTGCGTGAAGTAGTAAAAAGTGATCTCAGTGTTGAGCTAGCAGAGCAATATGCTGTAGGTATGATCTTTTTATCACAAGAGCCCGCGTTGGCTGATGCATCGCGCACCACGTTAAACCAGGAGCTAGAAGCTCAAGGGCTTGTTGTGAAAGGCTGGCGCGTCGTGCCAACAGACGAGAGCTGTCTTGGACCTATAGCTAAAGACACCTTGCCAAAAATTGAGCAAGTGTTTGTCGAAGCGGCTGGTAAGTCAGAGCGTGATTTTGGTGTCAGCTTGTTTGTTGCTCGCCGTAAGGCAGAAATTGCTTTAAGTACGGACAATGATTTTTATATTTGTAGTCTCTCCGATAAGGTTCTTTCATATAAAGGGCTAACATTACCGGTCGACTTGCCAGTATTTTATAAAGACTTGGCAGATGAGCGTCTTGAAACAGCGGTGTGTACTTATCATCAGCGCTTTTCTACGAATACGGCACCACGCTGGCCTTTAGCTCAGCCGTTCCGTTTTCTGGCTCATAACGGTGAAATCAATACGATCGAAGGTAACCGCAATTGGTCGCGAGCACGTTCGCGAAAATTTGCTACGGACCTGCTGCCTAACCTTGAAGACCTACAGCCTATTGTAAACACTAGCGGTTCTGACTCCTCTAGCATGGATAACATGCTGGAATTTCTAATGGTTGGTGGAATCGATATTTACCGTGCGGTTCGTATGATCATTCCACCTGCGTGGCAGAACGTGGATACCATGGATACGGAGTTGCGTGCTTTCTATGAATACAACTCGATGCACATGGAACCATGGGATGGCCCTGCAGGCATGGTAATGACCGATGGTCGATTTGCCGTGTGTATGCTTGACCGTAATGGTTTACGTCCATCTCGTTGGGTGATGACGAAACAAGGATATATTTGTACGGCGTCCGAAATTGGTGTTTTTGATTACCAACCTGAGGATATTGTGGCGCAGGGGCAGGTAGGCCCAGGTCAGATTTTTGCCATCGACACAGCCAGTGGTGAAGTATTACATACAGCGGATGTTGATAACCGTCTGAAAAAAGCTCAGCCTTACAAAAAATGGCTCAGAGAAAATGCTCTGCGTCTTGAGCAGACGATGAACCTGAGTGAAGAGTCGCGTTCTTTCCGTGAGATGCCTCCAGAAGAAGTTAAAAGGTACATGAAAATGTTCCAAGTAACTTTCGAAGAGCGAGATCACGTTATTCGTCCACTGGGTGAGTCTGGTATGGAAGCAGTCGGCTCCATGGGTGACGATAAACCAATGGCCGTTTTGTCTAGTCGTGTACGTTCTCCATATGACTATTTTCGTCAGCAGTTTGCCCAAGTTACCAACCCTCCTATCGATCCTTTGCGTGAAGCGATCGTTATGTCGTTGGAAACCTGTATCGGTGCTGAGCAGAATATTTTTGAAGAAACAGCAGAGCACGCCCGACGCGTTATTTTGACAACTCCTGTATTGTCAGCGTCTAAGTTCCGTCGTCTACGCGATAACGAAGTTTCTGGCTTTGATGTTATAACGATTGATTTGAATTACGATCCTTCAAAAACCAATCTCAAAGATGCTATAGCAACCGTGACAGATCAGGCTGAAAAGTCTGTTCGTGATGGCAAGGTGATCATCATTCTATCGGATGCCAAGATAGAAGAAGGTAAATTACCTATCCATGCGGCGATGGCTACAGGTGCTGTGCATCACCGCTTAGTAGATACAGGTCTGCGTTGTGATGCCAATATCGTCGTTGAAACGGGAACAGTCAGAGACCCACATCACTTCTCGGTTCTGTTTGGTTTTGGTGCTACAGCCGTTTACCCATTCCTTGTTTATCGTGTGCTAAATGACTTGTGTGCATCTGGCGAAATGCTATTAGACCCACTGGATAGCCATGAAAATTACCGTAAAGGTATTAATAAAGGCTTGATGAAGATCCTCTCGAAGATGGGTATTTCTACTATCGCTTCGTATCGAGGAGCTCAGCTGTTTGAAGCCATCGGTTTAAGTTCAGAAGTCGTCAATCAGTGCTTTAAGGGTGTGAGCAGTCGTATTGAAGGCGCACGTTTTGAAGATTTCGAATACGAGCAGTCATTACTGGCCAAGCAAGCTTGGACTGCGCGTAAGCCTATTCAGCAAGGTGGTTTATTAAAATATATGCACGATGGTGAATATCATGCGTATAACCCAGATGTTGTTCGTACTATCCATGAAGCGGTTGAAAGTGGTGATCCGGCTAAATATCAAGTCTATGCTGATCTAGTGAATAATCGTGGTGTTGCCACACTGCGTGATATGTTGGCTTTGAAAAAAGATGTGAAGTCTATTTCACTAGACCAAGTTGAGCCAGTCGAAGAAATTCTTAAGCGCTTCGACTCAGCAGCTATGTCTCTGGGAGCTTTGTCACCAGAAGCGCATGAAGCATTAGCGGTTGCGATGAACGAGTTGGGCGGCCGTTCTAACTCAGGTGAGGGGGGGGAAGACCCTGCTCGTCACGGCACAATGAAGCGCTCAAAAATCAAACAGATTGCATCAGGTCGTTTTGGGGTTACTCCTGAGTACTTGATGAGTGCAGACGTTTTACAGATCAAGGTTGCTCAGGGAGCTAAACCTGGTGAAGGTGGTCAGCTTCCTGGCGGTAAGGTCAATGAACTGATTGCCCGCTTACGCTTTTCTGTCCCAGGTGTAACGTTGATTTCGCCACCGCCGCATCATGATATTTACTCAATTGAAGATTTGGCACAGCTGATTTTCGATTTGAAGCAAATTAATCCAGAAGCATTGGTCTCAGTTAAACTGGTTTCACGCCCAGGTGTCGGTACTATCGCCTGTGGTGTAGCTAAAGCGTACGCTGATCTAATTACTATCTCAGGATATGACGGTGGAACGGCAGCATCACCTATTACCTCGATTCACCATGCGGGTTCACCATGGGAGCTAGGTCTTTCTGACGCGCATCAGTCTCTACGTGGTAATCATCTTCGTGGCAAAATTCGTTTGCAAACAGACGGCGGTTTAAAAACTGGTTTGGATGTAATCAAGGCGGCGATGTTAGGTGCTGAGAGCTTTGGTTTTGGCACGATGCCAATGGTGGCTCTAGGTTGTAAATACCTACGCATTTGTCATTTAAATAACTGTGCAACCGGTGTTGCTACTCAGAATGAAAGACTGCGTGACGATTTCTTCCGTGGAACGGTTGAAATGGTGAAGAACTTCTTCAGGTTTGTCGCAGAGGAAACACGTCAATGGATGGCTCAAATGGGTATTCGTACCATGGATGAGCTGGTCGGGCGTGTTGACTTACTGGAATTGATCGACGGTTATACACCGAAGCAACAGAATCTGGATTTAAGCCCGATTATAAGTGATGGTGGCGTGCCTGCTGAATATCCACAAATTTGTCAGCAAACGCGTAATGAACCGTACGATAGTGGTGCTCTCAATACTCAGATGCTTGATCTGTCATTACAGAGTATTGAACAAAAAACCGGTGGCGCATGGCAGTTGGACATTACTAACTGCGATCGCTCTGTTGGTGCGCGTACTTCAGGTGCTATTGCTAAGCAGCATGGTAATTTGGGTATGTGTGGTCAGCAGCTAACGTTTAGCTTTAAAGGCCACGCAGGTCAGTCATTCGGTGTGTGGAACGCCGGCGGACAGGATCTGATTTTAGAAGGTGATGCCAACGATTACGTCGGTAAAGGCATGGCGGGCGGCAAGATAGTAATTAAACCGTTTGCTGCTTCTACTTTTAAATCAAATGAAACCGCTATTATGGGCAATACCTGCCTTTACGGAGCAACTGGCGGTAAGTTATTCGCTGCGGGCCGTGCAGGTGAGCGTTTTGCCGTACGTAATTCGGGTTGTCATGCGGTTGTTGAAGGTGCGGGCGATCATTGCTGTGAGTATATGACTGGTGGTTTGGTTACGGTACTAGGATCGACTGGTTATAACTTCGGTGCAGGTATGACCGGTGGTTTTGCCTATGTGCTGGATATGAGCAACACCTTTGTGGATAAGTACAACCATGAACTGGTTGAAATTCACCGAGTTCATACTGAGCATATGGAAATCCATAAAAACCATCTGCGTTCAGTGATTATTGAGTTTGCTAGAGAGACAGGTAGCGCTTGGGGCCAAGAAATTGTTGAGAATTTTGATGATTATATTGGTCGCTTCTGGTTAGTTAAGCCTAAAGCCGCTGGCATTACTGATTTACTGAATAGTGTTCGTAGACGCCCTGAATAACAGGTTTCGTAGCGATAAAGTTTAACCTGCGCCTGTTAACAGGCGCCATAATGAGGTGGGACTATGACTGAACGTCTTAACAATGATTTCCAGTTCATCGACGTATCCCGTGAAGGGCCGAAGAAAATAAAGGCCTCTGTTCGTAAAAAACAGTATGCTGAAATTTACGAGCCATTTGTTGAAACAGAAGCTGCAGAGCAGTCACATCGGTGTTTGGATTGTGGTAATCCGTATTGTTCATGGAAATGCCCTGTGCATAACCATATCCCGGATTGGTTACAGCTAGTGTCGGAAGGTAACATCATTAAAGCGGCTGAATTAAGCCACCAGACAAATACGCTGCCAGAAGTATGTGGCCGTGTATGTCCGCAAGACCGCCTTTGTGAGGGCGCTTGCACACTCAACGATGGTTTTGGTGCCGTAACGATCGGTTCTGTAGAGAAGTACATTACAGATACTGCGTTTGCGATGGGCTGGAAACCAGACATGAGTAACGTACCGAAAACAGGTAAACGAGTCGCTATTATCGGGGCTGGCCCTGCGGGTTTAGGCGCGGCAGATATTTTGGTACGTAATGGTGTTACACCAGTAGTATTTGATCGCTATCCAGAAATTGGTGGCTTGCTGACCTTTGGTATTCCAGAGTTCAAACTGGAAAAAGAGGTGATGGCCAATCGTCGTCGTGTCTTTGAAGAGATGGGTGTTGAGTTCCGTCTTAATACCGATATTGGCAAAGATGTTGCCATGCAGTCTTTGATCGATGAATACGATGCTGTCTTCCTTGGTATGGGCACGTATACCTATATGAAAGGTGGTTTTCCGGGTGAAGACCTAGATGGTGTGTATGATGCATTGCCATTCCTGATTTCTAATGTGAATCATTGTTTGGGTTTTGAAAAAGATCCTGCTGACTATATTAGTATGAAAGGCAAAAAAGTTGTGATTCTGGGTGGTGGTGACACAGCCATGGACTGTAACCGTACCTCTATTCGTCAGGAAGCTACGCGTGTTATCTGTGCGTATCGCCGTGATGAAGCCAATATGCCAGGCTCTAAGCGTGAAGTAGAGAATGCTAAAGAAGAAGGTGTTGAATTCTTCTTTAATCGCCAGCCTGTGGAAGTTGTGGGCGAAAATGGCAAAGTAGTCGGTATTAAGGTTGTCACTACTCAGATGGGTGAGCCTGATGAGAATGGCCGCCAGCGTGCTGAAGTTGTTCCAGGCTCTGAAGAAGTTTTGGATGCTGATGCTGTGCTTGTTGCTTTCGGGTTCCGCCCAAGCCCTGCGCCATGGTTTGCTGACTTTGGTATCGATTTACATGATGATGGTCGTGTAAAAGCGGATGAGAAACCGTCTCAAGGGCGTCATGCGTTCCAAACGAGCAATGCAAAAGTCTTTGCCGGTGGTGACATGGTGCGCGGTTCTGACCTTGTAGTGACTGCTATTTATGAAGGCCGACAGGCTGCTGAAGGTATTCTCGATTACCTTGAAGTCTAATGTTGGATTTTAAATTGTTGCGTAGTCGCTTCTTATGACTGCAGCGATATTTAAAAAAAGGCCGCTAATCTAGCGGCCTTTTTTATGTCTGTATTTTCTCCCTGCCTTACATCAGAACGTCACTCTTTTTATTTATCTAACCCTATACTGTCGGCGAATCTTGCTAGCTTCGAACGGCGCATGGCATCGATTGAGAAGACGGTAAAGCCTATCCATACCAGTGCAAAGGTTACTAGACGCCCTGTGTTGATTGCTTCCGCGAATACGAATACTGCTAAAAGAAAATAAAGGGTGGGTTCTATGTACTGCAAGACTGCAACCGTAGAGATGTTTTTTGTGCGGGCTACACCAAAGGCAAATAAACCCAGAGGAAGGATCGTTATTGGTGCGGTTAGCATTAACAAAAGGCGATCATTGTCTTCACCAGTTTCCCAGTGAGTAAGCCCCGACATACCAATTAGATAAAACAGTGCAAAAGGTACCATGAGTAATGTTTCTGCTGCGAGTCCGTTGAGAGTATCAATCCGCACCTGTTTCTTAATGACACCATAACAACCAAATGCAAGCGCAATACCGATAGTCAGCCAGGGGAAACTATCCAAGCTTATACATGCGTAAAGAAAGCCTGATGAGCAGAACAGCAGAGCTATTAATTGTAAGGGAGTCAATCGTTCACGGAGATAGAGCACACCAATCAGAATGCTGATCAGAGGGGTGAGAAAATATGCCAGACTTACCATGAGTACCTGGCCGTTGGTTACTCCCCAAGTGTTGAGGTACCAGCTAGTAGAGATACAAGCCGTAGAGATAAACAGTGAGGCAAATGTTTTGGGTTCCATTAGCAGTCTGAAAACGCGTATGGGAGTGACTGTAACCCAGAGCAATATGGTCATTAGGGGCACCGAGCAGAGAACGCGCAGAGCAAAAATTTCCATGGCTTCTACATCGCGAAGATGCTGATAGAAGAGCGGTGTTAGCCCCCAAATTATATAGGCCGCAGTGGTCCAAAGTAAGCCGCCTTGTAGTAAGTTAGATAGTTGCATATGTCGATTTTAGCTATAAATTATCATGATGACGGAAAAGGAGAAGTATACACAAGCCTGGTGTAATACATGGAATGAGCAAAGGTATTGGGGATGTCGAGACCCTACTGAAACTCCATAGTTACTGAAGTTGTTTATAAAACGATAGACGAAGTATGGAATGACGGCTGTGGTACAGGTTCAAGCCGTCATTTGTCACGCTCTTAGCACTGTTTGAAACTCAAATTAAGCTATTTGACGATCCACTGTCGCTGCCACCATGCGTGTTAGGCTGCTCAAATCAAAGATGGGTAGGGCAAACTTTTTCTGTAACTTTGGAGCAAAATGCGAAAGGTCAGTGCACTCTAGAACGATTGCCCCTACTTCTGGATTTTCGTCCAACATGTTCTGAACCACAGAGTTTAATTCCTCCTCAAAAAGATCCATATCTAGGTCATCGGTATCGCCACGAAGAATGACTTCTGCAAACTGTTTCTGGTGCTGCATACCTGCAACGACAATAGGCTCGGCAACAATACCGACACCTTTTAGGTGATCTTCGGTCAGTGCATCACTGTTGGCAACGACTACCCCTACTTTTTGATCCCGCTTTAATAAGCGAGACACTAATGGCACTTGAATGAGGCTAGACATAAATACGGGTACATTAACCGCATCGGCGATCTCTTTCTGATGTAGGGCTAGAAAGCCGCAGCTGCCGGTGATTGCTTTTACGCCTTCACGTTCTAGTTCCTGAGCGGCTTCTATAAATGGCTTTAACAGTTCAGGATCACGTTCGCGGATAAGGCGATCAATAGTGGCACCTTTGACTGTCTTGTAAAGAATGGGAAAGTCAAAGCTGGCGGGGTGTTTAATATGTCCAGCTGGTTTTGGGAAGTAAGACTCTAGGGAAATAACGCCTATGGTGAGCCCACAAAGATTGATACCACCTTTGATGATCATTTAAATATCCTGTCAGTTAAAGCGTGCGGCGGAGAATGGTTTAAGGTCCACTGCTGGTGCATGGCCCTGTATGCTTTGTGTAATCAGTTTTCCGGTGATTGCAGCGAATGTTAGCCCTAAGTGGCCATGACCAAACCCTACTTTTATCCGCGGGTGGTGCTCTAGTTCCCCGATAACCGGTAGAGAGTCTGGTGTTGATGGGCGACTACCAACCCAGGTCGATATAATTGAAGGGTCACTGCCCAACATCACTTTGGCATGCTTCAGCATTTCATCGGCACGCTGTGGGTTTAGTGGTGCATCAGCGAACGCAAATTCTGCTGTTCCTGCCAAGCGTATACCGCCTTCCATTGGCGTAAGGAAGACCGCTTTATCTAACCAACCTACTGGGCGACTAAGAGACTTTTCGCCAATATCGAGTGTTAGATGATAACCACGTTCGCTGACGAGTGGGAGTTTCACTCCAAGTTTTTTAAGAATCGCTTTTGACGAGAAACCTGCACAGATCACAACTTGATCATATTTTACGTTTCTATCATTTAGCTTCACGGTTACTTCGTTACTGTTAGGTAATACTGCTTGTACTTCATCATGCAAGATCGTTCCACCATTGTTACTGAAGTGGTGGGCGTAACGCCTACTTAATTCAACAGGGCTTATAGTGAAGCGAGTATCGGGATAAAAAACGCCGCCTGCATGAAAATTGGCTAAATTCGGTTCCAGCTCGTGAACCTGATGAGCATTAAGAAATTCGAGATTTACACCTTGCTCTCTGCGCTCTTGTAGATCGCCACTTTGTGCGGTTGAAAAACCTTCTTCTGTTGCAAAAAGCCCTAAACAACCCTCGGATTTAATCAGATCCTGAGCATTGGTGAGGTTCAATAGTTCTTGATTGGTGAGCTGTGTATGTTCTTGCAAGGATGTTAGTGCTTCCTTACCTTGTATGTACTTTGTGGGGAAGCAGGCTTTGAAAAATTCCCACCCGTAAGGCATCAATGAAGGTAAATAGCTTCCCTGCATAGACAGTGGACTGGTTTTATCTAGCAGCATTCCAGGCATTTTTTTCATCATGGCAAACTTGGCAAACGGCAAGCGGGCATAATCTGCGAATAAGCCAGCGTTACCGAAAGAGGCCCCCATTCCGGGGGCTTCTTTATCGATCAATGTCACCTTATAACCTGCTTCTTGTAAGCTTAGAGCGGTTGATAGGCCGACGATGCCAGCCCCCAAGATTCCAATATGTATATTTTGCATACTTACTTCGTGATGAAACCATCACGCCTCACGTTTTTAAACTTTGGCTGCAATTACCTGAATTTCTACTAATAGTTCTGGTCGTGCTAAACGTGATTCCACACAGGCCCTGACGGGTGTGTTGTTGCTATCTACCCATGCATCCCACACAACATTCATTTGGGCGAATTGGTTAATATCAGAAATCCAGATATTGGCGCTGATTAGATGGCTCTTATTGCTGCCCGCATCTTTGAGGAGTTCATCTATTTGTGCCAGAACTTGGTGGGTCTGCCCTGCCATATCCTCGGATGGTTTTTTTGCTACTTGGCCTGCAGTCCAAACTAGATCAGCAAAGCTCACTAGTTGGCTCATACGGTGATTTGAATGTTGTCGTTGGATCATGTTCTACTCGCTTATTATTGGTTTTTCTTTTGTTGGTTAGCAGTACTGCTAAGTGTTCTTACTACTTGCTTTTTTTGGTATCAGAAATCAGTTTCTTAAATCATTAAGCGGCGGCTCACGGACACTCAGTTATGAGAACAAGTAACTCAACATGGTTGTCGAAATAAATAAGAGAAGGGTTATAAGTGCTAGGTACTAGATGCTGATTTTTTATAATCACTACCGGTTGAAAATGGTATGAGCATCGAGATCTTCTTTTATTGTTATGTTCGGCTCACCAGCTAAAACAACCTAAGGAGCAGTTTTTAAGAAGTTATTATTTACACTAAAAAACATAATAACAAATCGTAAATATTTAACATTTCATCAGTTTTATTTATATTTGTGTTTGGAGCTGTGTGCGTTCTCATTCGTTATTGAAATTGAGTATTTACCGAGGTAGTCAATTGATGAGGCTTGTTAGCTTGGTGTTAAACCTAACGAAGGTAAGGTGACAATGTGTGGTTATCTGAGGTATTCGCTTTTAACTCTCTATTTTTGCTAAAGCATGTTTTCTTCGGCTCCATCGAAGTGATCTTTTCTCTTTCATTAATAAAATAATCCACTAGCGCCTATTCAGAACCCTGCTGCTATAGAAACACGCAATTACATAGTGCTCTTATTAAAATGCTGTTGGTGGGAAGGGGCATAGCGTAAAAAATAACATAAGAAAAACTTATATAATCAAATATTTTTTAGAATTGTATCTATATTAAGTTTGTTTACACTGAATGAATCAGCGTCCTGTGATATTGGCAATTGAGTTGTTACAGCAGCTTTATGTTCTTCGTCGCAGCCGTTGCTGAAACCTATAAAAACAAGAAACATTCGGGTAGCAAAATGGATAGAAGAAAGATAGACGTCGTATTATCGACATTTTTGATTATTGTTTCTTTGATCATCTTAACCAACAACAACTTAGTTGAAGGTGGTGCTGAAAGTGATCTAGGATCCATGTTTTTACCTCGTGTCGTAGCAGGGTTGATCATCCTCTTTTCCGCGACTATCGCTATCCAATCTCTAATGAAACTGTCAAAAGGCACCAAGATTGAAGATTTGGAGCTGATCAGTACTGATGGTTTCTCCGGTATCTTTATTTATATAGGGATCTTTATTGTTTATTGGCTTGCCGTGCCTTACGTAGGTTTTCTGGTGGCAACTCCCTTTATTATGATCGCTGTTGCCATACTCCTTGGAGGTCGCAACTGGGTTCCTATTATCGCTATGTCTGTTATCACCCCTGTACTGATTGATTATGGGTCTAAAGAGTTCCTGCGAGTCTACTTGCCAACTTGGGCCTTTTAAGGGGAGTAAATCAGATGTTTGATAATATTATTAGTGGTTTCTCTTCTATTTTGGCAATAGGCCCCATTTTGGGCATTATTGCGGGCGTAATCATCGGCATTATTTTTGGTGCTATTCCTGGTATCTCCGCGATTATGGCGATCGCTATCATTTTGCCGATGACTTTTTATGTCGATCCAATCATTGGTATCACCATGTTATTGGCTGTATATAAAGCCGGTATTTATGGTGGGTCGATCTCAGCTATCTTGATCAATACGCCGGGAGCTGCAGCCTCATTTCTGACCGCTCAAGATGGTCATGCACTGACGAAAGCAGGCAAGGCTGGCAAGGCACTTGATATGTCGCTATTTGCCTCGGTCACAGGTGAGATGTTGGCAACATTAGTGCTGATTTTAGTGGCGGCTCCGATCTCTCTGATCTCATTGCAGGCAGGCCCTATAGAGAAAGTATTCCTGCTGCTGTTTGCTTTTACCGTTATAGGTTCTATGGCGGGAGAGTCACTCCCTCGTGGCTTGTTATCGTGCTGTCTGGGTATGCTGTTTGCAATGGTTGGTATGTCTACCATTACGGGGGCTGCACGCTTCACTTTTGGCTATACCGAACTGATGGGTGGTTTTACCTTTACGCCCATGCTAATTGGTATCTTGGTTATGCCTGAGGTGTTCAATGTTATTAAACGGCGTTTAGTTCCTCATCATGAGATGACGATTACTCATTCTCCTAATCCTGCTGATAATCGCATTAGTTTTAAAGAATTTCGAAATGTGTTCAGCACCATTTTAAAGTCCAGTGGCATTGGTACTTTTGTAGGGGCGCTGCCAGGCTTGGGCTCTAGTACAGCTGCCTTTATTGCCTATGGTGAAGCAAAGCGTACTGCTAAAAAGCCTGAAGAGTACGGTAAGGGTTCAGTCGAAGGTATTGCGGCTGCCGAGTCTGCTAATAATGCAGTATGTGGCTCTAGCATGATTCCAATGCTGACATTGAGCATACCTGGTGATGATGTGGCAGCCTTGCTAATGGGCGCCTTTTTGATTCATGGTCTGACACCCGGCCCTATGATCTTTTTTGAACACACTGAAATTATCTACGCGATTTTTGCAGGTTTCTTGATTACTGATCTCTTCCTTTTGGTGATAGCACGCACTGGCTTCAAATTCTTCGTGAAGATGGCGTCGTTGCGCCGCTACTATATTTTCCCTTGTGTAACTGTGTTTGCTTTCACCGGTGCCTTCACCGCTGGGCAAAATATGGATGACATTCTGGTTCTTATTGCTTTCACCGTGATGGGCTACGGCATGAGACTGGTTGGGTTAAATCCGGCGGTATTTATTATCGGCTTTATTCTGACACCGTTTCTAGAGCAAAACTTAGATCAGGCAATGTCGATCGTTGGCACTGATTATTATTTGTTCTTTGCATCACCGTTCTCATGGGTGTTTATCGCACTATCTGTCTTCTTTGTTTTCTCCAGTATGCGAGTAAAGCGTAAAACTGCGAATGCTACTGCTTCGGCAGAAAGTAAAGCCGCCTGAACATGAAAACCAAACTTTCTTAGCTAGGCAGTAACTTTTTTGTTGCTGGCCTTTGCTTAAGGCCATAAATCCATATGAAAACCGTTAAATATAAATATAAATATAAATAAATCGAAGGAAGTATGTATGAAAAGTTCTAAAAAAATACTGGCAACTCTTACTGCAGCGCTAGCTGTAACATTGGCTTCTGGTGCCGCATTGGCTGAATACCCTGAGAAACCAATCAATGTCATCGTTCCTTGGGGAGCGGGTGGTGACTCTGATTTAACGACGCGTATTTGGGCTGACGCCGTAGAAAAAGAGCTAGGTGTTCCTGTGGTTGTTATTAATAAGACAGGCGGTGGTGGTGTTGTTGGTACATCGTTCGTTGCTCGTGCAAAAAAAGATGGCTATACGTTGATTAATGCGGGTCTGAGTAACATGTTAATAACCCCTAACTTCAGCAAAACACCATACAACTTTGATAGCTTTACACCCGTAGTGAAAATGACTTCTGTACCGTTAGCGGTGGTCGTTGCAAAAGACAGCCCTTATAAGACTTTTGAAGATTTTGTTGCTGGCGCTAAGAGTAAGAGAGTAACTCAGGGATCTTGGGGTGCGACCTCTTCCGGTACGATTCAAGCCAACATTATTGCAGAACAGATGGGCTATAAAGTTAAATATGTCCATGCAAAAGGCGCTGCAAACTCTATGGTTTCAGTAGTGGGTGGTCATATTGATTCTGCTGTGTCATTCCCTCCTGCATTTGGCCCGCATGTAAAGGCTGATCGTGCACGTGCACTGGTTATGAACCAGAAAATGGATGCATTTCCTGGTGTGCCGACATTTGCTGACTATGGCGTAAAAGGTAGCTTCGAAGGCTGGTCGGGTGTGTTTGCGCCAACAGGTGTTCCTCAGGACGTAGTTGATAAGCTAAATGCGGCAACTGCTAAAGTAATGAAAGACCCAAAAGTGTTGGCTGCTTACCAGAATATTGGTGCAATAGTTGATTATCGTCATGGGGCAGAGTGGATTAGTGACATGAAAGAAACTTACGGCATCATGAAAGAGGCGGCTGCTAAAGTTAAGAAATAATAGCCGCAACTGAATTTCAACGGCACTCGTGCTTTCTGGTTATCGAGCTGTCGTTGAAGTTTTCTGTTTAACTCTCTCTGCCATTCCACTCAAGACCCAAATCAGAATTTATCTACAGCCTGCGCTTCAACCCTTTTTGCTATTTCATTGCTCTCTTCTGGTTTATTGTGCGTAACTTCCTAGCTTAAAAAATGGATAACATGAACAGGTATTGAATGCTTGTATGCGTTATATTTCTACTGAAATTATAACCAAATACTCATTTTTTAGAGTAGTTTATCAGCATATCTAATATTTAAAGGTGAAATAATGAACCTCAAGCAGATGGAAGCCTTTCGGGCGGTGATGTTAAGTGGTTCGGTTTCACAGGCCGCTAAACAATTATTTCGAACTCAACCAGCAGTGAGCATGATGATTACCTCGCTGGAAAACGATATTGGTTTTCAATTGTTTGAACGGCATAAAAAACGCCTGTATCCCACTCCTGAGGCTCACTATTTATATAAAGAAGTAGAAGCTATCTTCTCTCGTATACAGGATGTAAGCCAGACTGTTCAGGATATACAGAACAAGCAGTATGGTTTTCTACGCATCGGTTGTATGCCTGGGCCATCTAATTTCTTCGTGCCAGATATTTTGGCAGATTTTTTGGAAGATCATCCCAAGGTTCAGGCCTCATTACAGACTCGAACGTCTGATGCTGTCGTTGAGTGGGTCGCTTCCAATCAATACGATTTGGGTCTGGCTGAAATATCCACGCATCAGTCCAAGCTAGGTAGAAATAGGCTGTTCGAATTGCCTTGTGTTTGTGCGCTACCGGCTGAACACCCGTTGGCAGAGCAGGAGGTGATTACGCCCGAGATGCTTGACGATGAGCCAATGATAACCCTGCATCCAGATCATATGATATTCCATGATTTGATGCAGCTGTTTGAAGCGGGTGGGCATCGTATGAATGTGCGTTTGCAAACCCGCTTCTTTATTCCGGCGCTTAAGTTTGTTGAGCGGGGGCTTGGTGTATCTATTGTTGACCCTATATCAGCAAGTAGTTACACCACGTACGCACAAGCTGACAAAGTTGTCTTTCGTCGCTTTCAGCCTGACGTGCATTTACGTATAGGTTTGATGTTTCCCTCGGGTAACCCGTCATCGATGATTGCCATGGAGTTTGCTGACCTACTGTGCAAGCAGATTGAAAATGTTCTTGATAACCCTGAGCAGTTCCTTGGTTGGGGTGAGTAATGGTTCTAGTTAGGTGTTGCTGGATTGTGTGGTGTATTAAAATATTTAGCAGTGAAAACAAAAAAGCCTCGTATTTACGAGGCTTTATATAGGGCTATAACTAAACTTTATAGCTTGCCAAGATAACTATCAAATCGCTGTTTAATTGATTCTGACGGTGCTGCGGTTACTAAGCTTACAATGATAATTGATAGTGCCGCAAAGATAATTCCCGGAACTATTTCATAAACATCAAAGATGCCTCCACTGATCTGTTTCCAGATAACAACCGTTAAGCCACCCACAATAACACCCGCCAATGCGCCAAAACGGTTCATGCGTTTCCAGTACAAGCTCAGGATCAGCGTTGGACCAAAAGCAGCACCAAAGCCTGCCCATGCATAAGAAACCAATCCTAATACAGAGCTATCAGGACTCATTGCTAGCACTAGTGCTACAAGGGATAAACCTATCACAGCAATGCGACCGACCATGACAACTTGTTTTTGCGATGCGTCTTTACGAAATACCTGTTTATAAAAGTCTTCAGCCAATGCTGAAGAAGATACCAGTAGTTGAGAATCAGCAGTACTCATAATGGCTGCAAGAATCGCGGCTAGAAGAATGCCGGCAACAACAGGGTGGAATATGGCATTGACTAGCAACATGAAGATTTTTTCGCCATCGCCTAAGTTTCCACCTAGCTGGTTGTCTACATAGATAATACCGGCAAGGCCCACTAGTATAGCGCCGACCATGGATAGCCCAGACCACACGACCGCAATACGACGAGCAGTAGATATCTCTGCATTACTACGGACTGCTGCAAAACGTGCCAAAATATGAGGCTGGCCGAAGTAACCTAAACCCCACGCAGCTAAAGAAATAATAGCGATGGCTGTGAGTGGTTCACCTTTGCTGTCGTTCCATATAGTGAGTAATTCAGGGTTTTTAATTTCTAGAGCAGTAAAGAGGTTAGCAAACCCACCTTCTGACTGAATAGCAATAATAGGTACAAGAATAAGCGCTGCCGCCATCAATAAGCCCTGTACTAAATCTGTCCAAGATACCGCTAAGAAACCACCAAATAAGGTATAAGACACAACACAAACGGTGCCTATAATGACCGCGAGGGTGTAATCCAGTCCAAATACAGTTTCAAATAGTTTGCCGCCAGCAACGAGACCTGAACTTGTGTAGAACAAGAAGAATAATAAAATAAAGAAGGCAGAAATAACCTGTAATAAGTTTGATTTGTCCTCGAAACGATTAGCAAAGAACTCGGGCAGTGTGAGTGCATCGTTTGCTTCAATACTATAAGTACGTAGACGCTTGGCTACTAATAACCAGTTTAACCAAGTCCCTATGAGTAAGCCTGCTCCTAGCCAAATTGATTCTAAACCAGATGAAAATGCATAGCCTGGAAGGCCTAAAAGTAACCAGCCACTCATATCTGAAGCGCCTGCCGATAATGCAGCTGGCCAAGGGCCTAGAGAACGGCCTCCCAAAAAGTAATCTGAAGAGTTTGCTGTACGTCGGTAAGCATACACACCAATGGCGAGCATGAGTCCCAGATAAATCGTAAAAGTACCAATAATGGCACCGCTATTTGCGATCATTTACCATACCTCGTGTTGAGTCTAAGAGTTATTATTAGAATCGGCCTATTTTGGAGAGGGCGAAAATAAGCCGTGGATCATACGCTTACCGTTATACTTTTGGATATGACGATAAGCATATTTTGAGGTTACGAGTCGCTTTTGCCACCAAGCTCCAATAACGTCGCATTACCTCCAACCGCAGTGGTGTTCACTGAGAGAGTGCTTTCTGTGACAAAACGCCAAGGATAATCAAGGCTAGTTAATGTCGGATAAGTATTAAAATCTGTTTCTGTAATGAGTTGCGCTAGCATGCCGTCGCGTTGTGCTAGTTGTGTATTGAGCGCTATTACATCGGCATCTGATCCACAAAAAGCATAGGCATGAAAGGCTTCATGGCTGGCTAGCTCTTCTATTGATGCACAGCTGATTTGAACGGTATCAGGTGTAATTCCTGCATTCAGTAATACTGAATGCAGTCGATGCATATATTTATTGGATGACTGCAGAACCACTGCATTTCCGGTTGCTAGTGCTGTGAATAACTGTGCAGCTATCGCTGCCTCATACGCCAGAGTCGTCTTATCATCTTCTGAATGTGGGGGGGCTGAGCAAATGCCGATAAGCCCGCGGCCACTCCAATGTAGGCTGTTAGCTTCGCCTGTAGGTCCTGGTAAATGGACTGTGTCTGGCATCGAGTTAGCGATGCGTGTCAGGAGCCAAGTGACTAAAGGTTGGTTGAGCTCTGTAGCTGCGACACTAAGTAATTCCACTCGGGCTGTAGTTCCTAACGTATTCCAAGCTTCCCAGGAAGATTCTGCCGTTTTTACAGCACTCGCTAATGTTGGGTTAGTCATATTAATCTCCTGCTTACACTTGGCTAGTTAGTGGGCTTTGGGTGTTTTGAGCGTGAGTACTTTGAGGCTGAGTCTTTCGCACTTCACGAGTGAAACGTTTTAAGTAGTGTGGTCCACCCGCTTTAGGACCTGTTCCTGAGAGTCCTTGGCCACCAAAGGGCTGAACGCCGACTACCGCGCCTACTTGGTCGCGATTGATATAAATGTTGCCGGCACGAACACGATGTGTAATGTGATTAGCTGTGGTTTCGTTGCGTGTATGCACACCAAGGGTTAAACCAAAACCGCTGGCATTTATGCTATCAATGATGCTGTTAAGCTCAGACGCTTTATAGCGAACCACGTGAAGAATTGGCCCGAACTGCTCTTCAGATAACTGTTCGATTCCTGAAATTTCAAATGCACTTGGCGCAACAAAAGTACCTTTGTCTGAATCAAATGGCAGCGGCGTTTGAGCAATTAGAGAGGCATTTTTATGCATGTTTTCAATATGCTGCAACAGCCTGGTTTGTGCCCTTCTATCTATGACAGGCCCAATATCTGTTTGATGATATTCAGGGTTTCCAACAATGCTCTCTTGCATGGCTCCACGTAGCATTGGAATAATGCGATCAGCTATATCTTGCTGAACAAATAACACACGTAATGCTGAGCAGCGTTGCCCGGCGGATGCAAAAGCTGAGCGTACAGCATCGCGTACGACCTGTTCAGGTAAGCATGTTGAGTCGATCAACATGGCGTTTTGGCCGCCAGTCTCGGCGATAAATGGAACGGGACCTGCTTGGCGTTTGGCTAGAGAGCGGTTAATACGCTGCGCGGTCCCTGTTGAGCCAGTAAAGGCAACTCCAGCAACACGCTTGTCAGACGTTAATGGCTCACCGAGTGTTGCTCCCTCACCGGTAAGTAGCTGAATAGCGCCTGCAGGGATGCCTGCCTCAAGCATTAGTTGAACAGCGCGAAAGGCAATAAGGCTAGTTTGCTCTGCAGGTTTGGCGACAACCGTGTTACCGGCAGCCAACGCTGCTGCTATTGGGCCTAGGAATATTGCTAGAGGGAAATTCCATGGTGATATACAGACGAACACACCACGCCCTTGACGGCTTATCTCTAGTGTTGAATGGTCAAAGCTCTGTAGCGTTTCAGTTTCACTCATTGCCAAGCGGGCTTGGACTGCGTAATAACGACAAAAATCAACGGCCTCACGCACTTCGTCGATTCCATCTTGTAACGTTTTTCCCGCTTCACGATGGCATAGTGCCATTAACTCACCGTAATTTTCTTCTAGTAAGTCGGCTAAGCGTTCTAAAGCTTGGGCACGATCAGTTACTGGTGTATCGCGCCATGCAGGGTAGGCTTTCTCAGCATGTTCTAGAGCAAGGTCTACATGCGAAGCACTGGCGAAATTAACCTGTCCTACGATGTGGTTGTGATCGTATGGCGCAACAATGCTAAAGGGTGTGGTGTTTGTAGATAGCACCTCACCATTTATAATCGGGCCTGCTTGCCAAGTAGTAGCCATAAATGGCTGAATCATCGCTTTAAAGTTGTTCCACTGCGCATCAATTTCAATGTTGTAACCGTAAGAGTTTTTACGCTCACCACTAAACAGTTCTGCAGGTAGTGGGATATAAGGGTTAGCCAGTGATTTTCGTGATGCTAAGACATCTGCTGGATGATCCACTAGTTCACTAATAGGGCAACGAGCATCCACCAAACGGTGCACAAAAGAGCTGTTGGCGCCATTTTCTAATAAACGGCGTACTAAGTAGGGCAGTAAGTCTTTGTGGTTACCTACCGGTGCATAAATACGTACAGTAACATTGTTTGTTTTGATGACCGTATTATAAAGCGCATCTCCCATGCCATGTAGGCGCTGGAATTCGTATTCATCGTGCATAGCCATAGCTATCACTGAAGCAACGGTATGCGCATTGTGGCTAGCAAATTGAGGATAAATATGCCCTCGGACATTTTCGCTTAACAAAAATCGCGCGCATGCTAAGTAAGCGGTATCCGTTGCTTCTTTACGTGTATAAACGGGGTATCCGCTTAAGCCACGCTGTTGGCAATTTTTGATCTCGCTATCCCAGTAAGCGCCTTTTACTAAGCGCAATGGAATACGATCTCCCTGGCTTTTAGCTAATGCTGCTAGCCAGGCTAAAACAGGCAATGCGCGTTTTGAATAGGCCTGTACTACTAGACCTAGTTCACCCCAACCACGGGTTTTTGGGTGCTGGTATAGCTGCTGGAATAGTTCTAAAGATAATTCTAACCGATCCGCTTCTTCAGCATCGATGGTAATACCGACATTGAGGGATCTCGCGTGGCTGATGAGTTCAAGTACCTTATCGCTCATCTCTCCTAGTACGCGTGCTTTTTGGCTCACTTCATATCGTGGGTGAAGTGCTGACAGCTTGATAGATATTGTCGGTTTAGGCGCGCTTCCTTCATACTTATCTTTTCCAACAGCACTAATAGCCTGTTTATAATCATTGAAGTACTTATCAGCATCTTGCGATGTTAACGCAGCTTCTCCAAGCATATCGAAGGAGTAGGTATAGCCTTTGTCGCGGTCGCTACGGCCACGCTTTAGTGCTTCTTTAATTGAGCGTCCCAGCACAAACTGATGGCCCATTATTTTCATAGCCTGGTTCATCACTTTACGGATGACAGGTTCAGACATTTTATTGACGAGACGGTTAATGACGTTTGACGGTTCGCCGTCTTCATCTTTATCAAGCGATACAACTTTACCGGTCAGCAGTAATCCCCAGGTAGAGGCGTTTACAAAGAGAGAGTCTGAGTTCTTCAGGTGTGCTTTCCAGTCAGCTACTGACAGCTTGTCACGTATTAGCGCATCGGCTGTTTCTGCATCAGGGATACGCATGAGTGCTTCGGCAAGGCACATAAGGAGGATACCTTCACGAGTGTCTAAGCTGTATTCAAGCAGCAATGCATCAATCATGTGAATGGCACCATCATCTGCGCGCACCTGTTCGATTAGCGTAGTCGCGCCTTGAGTGATCTGTTGGCGTTCATTCGTATTAGGTGTGGCCAATGGTAACAGTTCTTTTAACCAACTCGTTTCATCTACTGAGTAGAGCGGTGAAATGAGTTCCCAAATGTGTGGGAGTGGCTGATCTAGAAAATCAGGATTAAAGATGTCGGTGGCTTTGAACATAGTTATGCTCCCTAAACATGTTGGACGGTCGATAGCTGCGCCATGGGTCACGAATATCATGATGGTTCAACTGTATGGCCAACTGGCCGCTTTCGTCTTGCGAAAAACTTGGGTTGTTTTGTAAAAAGCTCTGTTTTACCTTCCATTAAGTGCTTTTTTGGACGTTTTCTTTATAAACATGGGAGGTGATGAGGGAAAATTCCAGTTTTTAAGCGATCAATTGTCTGGAATTTGCTATGATCCGCTTTTGCGGCGTTATCTGGGATAGCGCTTCTTTTTAGTACAATTAATTAGATCGGATCGAGTTATATGCAACCGAAAGTCGCCATTATCATGGGTTCTAAAAGTGATTGGGATACCATGAAATTAGCCACCGAGATTCTGGACGAGCTTCAGGTACCTCACCATGTAGAAGTCGTTTCAGCACACCGCACACCTGATAAGCTATTTTCTTTTTCCTCTGGTGCCGTTGATGCAGGCTATCAGGTCATTATTGCAGGTGCTGGTGGTGCCGCACATTTGCCTGGCATGGTTGCTTCAAAAACGCGCCTTCCTGTTCTAGGTGTTCCTGTACAGAGTAAAGCGCTGAATGGTATGGATAGCTTGCTATCAATTGTTCAGATGCCTAAAGGTATTGCTGTTGGCACATTGGCCATTGGTTCTGCCGGTGCTTTTAATGCAGGCTTGATGGCAGCACAAATGCTTGCAAACACGGATGCTGAGTTAGCGCATCGTTTGGAAGCATTTCGTAAGGCGCAGACAGATACTATTTTAGAAAATCCTGATCCACGAGAAGTCTAATGAGTAAAGTATGGGTATTGGGTGCAGGTCAGCTAGGAGCAATGATGCGCCATGCGGCAACGCCGTTAAATGTTGAAGTTGTACCGGTTGACTTTAATCAGTCTCAGAGCGTTGAGTTGGCAGATGATGATGTTGTTACTGCTGAAATAGAGCTGTGGCCTGAAACGAATGCAACCAAGGTGCTTTCAAAGCATCCGCACTTTATTAATCGCGAAGTATTCCCGCGGTTAGCTGACCGCTTCACGCAAAAGCAGCTACTTGATGAGTTACAGATTGCCACAGCGCCATGGCAGCTTGTGGATTCTGACACTCAATCACAAGCCCTTTATCAAGCATTAGGTGAAACCGTACTCCTGAAGCGCCGGACGGGTGGTTATGATGGGCGCGGCCAGTATTGGCTGAAGCAGCCAGAAGGAACAGAAGTACCAGAAGGTTGGCATCAAGAAGCCATTGCAGAACAGAAAATACCGTTTGATGAAGAAGTCTCTCTTGTCGGCGCTAGAGATAAGGAGGGTAATTTGTATTTTTACCCGTTGGCGCTGAACCTACATGTTAACGGCATACTGATGGCATCTATTGCTCCGTTAGAGCGCTTGTCAGGTGTTCAGGCAGAAGCGGAAGAAATGCTGGGTAAACTGCTGACGTCGCTTGAATATGTGGGTGTGATGGCGATGGAGTGTTTTCGTGTCGGAGAGCATTTGATGGTAAATGAACTTGCTCCTCGTGTACATAATAGTGGGCATTGGACTCAATCAGGAACAAGTATCAGCCAGTTTGAATCACATATTCGTGCTGTAGCAGGTTTGCCAATGAGTAAGGCGGTGGTTAAAGGCCAGTCTGTGATGATTAACTTGATTGGTGTTGAGCGCAACGATGATTGGCTTGCCGTTGAAGGCGCTGAGTTGTATTGGTACGGAAAAGAGGTACGAGTTGGGCGTAAGGTAGGGCATATCAACCTTACGTTGAATGATTCGCAGCAGCTGAACTCATCTTTAAATCAACTGGCTTCAAGTTTTCCTGAGCCTTACCCTGAAGTATTTAGCTGGGTCGCTGATAATTTGAAATAAGCTTGTAGTTTCATACTTAGATAAATTGTGATTAGTAAAAACATTAACGCCGTTGAATTTCAACGGCGTTTTTTGTTTAAACTTTTCTTAAAGCTAAGGGCTTGGGATTACTTAAAAGAATAGGCTGGTGTACGGTTGAGCTGTTGTTGTTTCAGTATTCAATAATGGTTTTTTGGCAGCGTGCAGGCGTGATATTAAAATGATCACGAAATGCATGTGTAAAGGCGCTCTGGCTGCTAAAACCACAGTGTTCAGCTGTTTGTAATATTGTCCAACCAGCAGCTAACTTCTCTTTCCCTCGCTCCAAACGCATTCGTAATACATATTGATGAGGTGTGATACTTGTTTTCTCTTTAAAACAGCTATGAAAATGGCTAGGGCTTAAGAAAACACTTCCGGCGAGTTCTGCAATAGATATTTTACGGTGCATGTTTAATTGGATATAAAGGTCTAACGCTGCTAAATCAATCTGTGTGTTAATTCTTCGTGGTGAAGGCTCGTTCATGAGGTTTTGCATAGAAAGCAGCAAAGTATTACCACACGCCTGTAGTAACGGCGAGTTGGTAGGTGTTTGCTTTATTTCTTGGCAAATAGCTTGAAGTAATACTTGTCTTTGGCTATCTAGTGAGAAGTAAGAAGCTTTATCAAATAGACGAGATACTTGTGTTTGTAGGGTGGCTGAATTTAGTTTTGCTGTTTCTATATTAATGACAACAATACGGTTGTCTCCCATGCCGCAAAACGCATGTTCTGTTGCTGAGGGGACTAAGCAACCTTTGCCAAGACCCACATTAGCCCCGTGACCTTGAATATCAAATTCAGTATTGCCTTCTAATCCAAAAACTAGCTGATGATACTTGTGGTCATGGTTATGGGCGGTATCAGGTAATGTCAGCAACTCTGTAGTCGTCACGATAGTGCTTGCCGTAGTTTGAACTGGGTTTGTTATATTTATAATTAAGTCGGCATATTTCAGTGAAAAGCCGTACTGATTGATAATTGTACAGCAAAATATCAATGGTTCCATGGGAATCAAATAGAGTTAGCGATGGCTTCTTTGATGTTGATCGTCTAATTAGAGCGCATTTCCTCATAAAAATCGGTAGAATACGCCCCCATTGAAAGAAACTTTAGATGGCTGAAATTGACATGGCTGAATTACAAAACGACCGCTTTTTACGTGCGCTTTTGCGTGAACCCGTTGATGTTACACCTGTTTGGATGATGCGACAGGCGGGACGTTATTTACCAGAATATAAAGCAACACGTGCGCTAGCAGGAGACTTTCTGAGCCTGTGTAAGAACCGTGAACTTGCATGCGAAGTAACACTTCAGCCGTTAGAGCGCTTTGAGTTGGATGCGGCAATTCTATTCTCTGATATTTTGACAATCCCTGATGCAATGGGTTTGGGTTTGTATTTTGAAGAGGGTGAAGGCCCGCGTTTCAAAAAAGTCATTCGTACTGAAAAAGATGTTGAAGCGTTAAAAGTACCAGACGCTGCTACGGATCTTGATTATGTAATGAATGCTGTTAAAGAGATTCGTTCAGAGTTGAAAGGCCGGGTGCCATTGATTGGTTTTTCTGGAAGCCCGTGGACGCTAGCAACCTATATGGTTGAAGGTGGCTCTTCAAAAGATTTCCGTCATCTTAAAAAGATGATGTACGCTGAACCACAAGTGCTGCATGAGCTGTTAAGTAAGCTGGCGCAGTCAGTCACTAATTATCTTAATGAGCAAATTTTGAGCGGCGCTCAAGCCGTACAAATCTTTGATACTTGGGGTGGCGTGCTTAGCGGTGACATGTATAAAGCGTTCTCTTTAGATTATATGCGTAAAATCATCTCCGGTTTAATTCGTGAACATGATGGCCGTAAAGTACCGGTTATTATGTTTACCAAGAATGGCGGGCAGTGGTTAGAAGTGATGGCAGATGCAGGTGCGGATGCGCTAGGTCTTGATTGGACTACGGATATTGATGACGCACGCCGCCGTGTTGGGGGTAAAGTAGCGTTGCAAGGTAATATGGACCCTTCTGTTTTGTATGCGCAGCCTGAACGCATTCGTCAGGAAGTTGCAGATATCTTACAGCGCTTTGGTACAGGTAATGGCCATGTATTTAATCTTGGTCATGGCATACATCAGTTTGCTGACCCTGAACATGCCAAAGTATTTGTTGATGCAGTGCATGAACTCAGTGCTAAATATCATGTCTGAGTTATCTAGCTGATATGCTTTAATAAAAGGGACTTCACTGTCCCTTTTTATTAATTAGTTTTTGGCGATGGGATTTAACGTCTGATTCTTTATACCTAACTTTTACGGGTTAATATGAAAAAACTACAGCATCTTTTTGATAGTAACCGTTCTTGGGCGGACAAAATTACGGAAGAAAATCCAGATTTTTTTGCTACGCTAGCGAAGCAGCAAGCGCCTGATTATTTATGGATTGGTTGCTCGGATAGTCGTGTGCCTGCGAATGAAATCGTCGGAATGTTACCAGGCGATATCTTTGTTCATCGAAATGTATCAAACCTTGTTATCCACACCGATATGAATTGTCTATCAGTGATTCAATATGCAGTGACCGTATTAAAAGTGAAGCATATTATGGTGGTAGGACATTACGGCTGTGGTGGTGTACGCGCTGCTATTGAATCAAAGCCACATGGCTTGATTGACAACTGGTTACGTCATATCCGTGATATTGATACGAAACATCGTGACTTGTTGTCGGTTTGGTCTGACCAGACTGAGTATTTAGAACGCCTATGCGAACTTAATGTCATTGAGCAAGCCTACAATGTATGTAATACCACTATTGCTCAAGAAGCGTGGGGAATAGAGCAAGAGCTTTCTGTACATGCGTGGGTGTATGGTTTAGATAATGGCCTAGTAAGAGATCTGAATTTTTGTATATCTGACCCGAGTTCTATTGAGTCGGGCTACCACGAAGCTGTGGAGTCGATTAATCAGCTTGCTTCAGCCAAGTGATTTAGATATAGCATTAAAGTATCCCCTGCAATGTTGCATTACAGGGGATAGATCAGAGCAGTATTAAGTTTTTACTTAGTGCTAGCTAGTGCTTGTTCAAGGTCAGCAAGTAGATCGTCTATATGTTCAATACCGATCGATAGGCGAATCATTTCTGGTGCAACACCAGCTGATTTTAGCTCTTCATCATTTAACTGACGATGAGTTGTTTCGGCAGGGATTGAGGCGAGTGATTTACAATCCCCAATATTAACCAAGCGTACAAATACGGTTAAAGCGTCATAGAATTTGCGGGTGGCTTCGCGGCCACCAGTGACGCCAAAGCTTAAAATTCCCGATGCTTGGCCTTTCATATATTTCTTCGCTAATGCGTGATCTTTATGGCTTTCTAAGCCTGCATAGTTCACCCAAGCTACTTGCTCATGGTTCTCTAAATACTCAGCTATCGTTTGAGTATTAGCATTAACACGCTCCATACGCAGTGCTAGCGTTTCTATGCCCTGCAGAATTAGGAAAGCATTCATAGGGGATAGAGCAGCACCCATGTTGCGCAATGGAACAACACGACAACGACCGATAAATGCCGCAGGGCCAAAGGCTTCTGTGTAAACAACGCCGTGGTATGAAGCATCGGGTTCGTTTAATAAAGGGAAACGTGTTTTGTTTTCAGCCCACGGGAAATTACCCGAATCAATGATCACACCTGCTAACGAGTTGCCGTGTCCACCCATATATTTTGTAGCAGCATGTACAACAATATCAGCACCTTGTTCAATAGGGCGCCACATCAGTGGGCTTGCGACTGTATTGTCCACAATCAAAGGCACACCGTGTCGATGTGCAATCTCTGCTAATTTCTCAATATCAGCAATACCACCTGAAGGGTTGCCGATAGACTCGCAAAAAATCCCTTTAGTGTGCTCGTCGATGTGCGCTTCAATGGCAGCAAAATCATCTTTGTTAGCAAAACGAACCTTGATCCCTTGGCGTGGCAGGGTATGAGCAAACAAATTATAGGTGCCGCCATAGAGCTCGCTAGTAGAAACGATGTTATCGCCTACTTCAGCGAGTGTCTGGATAGTATAAGTAATGGCAGACATGCCAGAAGCAACGGCTAATGCCGCGATGCCTCCTTCTAGTTCAGCCGCACGTTTTTCAAGAACATCGGTAGTTGGGTTCATGATGCGTGTGTAAATATTACCTGGGACCTTTAAGTCAAACAGGTCTGCACCATGTTGAGCATCATCAAACGCATAAGAAGCTGTTTGGTAAATAGGGACAGCAACCGCTTTAGTCGTTGGGTCTGGCGTATAACCGCCATGAACGGCAATGGTTTCCAGTTTCATGTAGCGCTCCTTGGGTGTTTTTTATTAAGGGCTGTTATCGTCTGTTAGATAATACGATAAAAATAGTAGGTCGATTGTAAAGGTTATCCCCAACAAATTAAAAGCGAAACAGACTAATGCTTTATGAGAAGTGTGCAGGTTGGGTAGAATGCATTTCATATAGCAAAGGGAGAACATTATGGCGAAAGCCAAAACGGCTTATGTTTGTAACGAATGTGGTGCTGATTTTACTAAGTGGCAAGGGCAATGCTCGGCTTGCCAAGCATGGAATACCTTAAGTGAAGTACGTTTAGGCGCAACACAAAATTCGTCTGCTAAGCCACGGTTTGATGGCTATGCTGGGCAAGCGAGCCAGCGTGTAATGCGTTTGGCCGACGTCGACCTAGCAGATATGCCACGTTTTAGTACGGGTGCAGAAGAGCTTGACCGTGTACTGGGTGGAGGGTTAGTCCCAGGATCATCTATTCTGATGGGAGGGCATCCAGGAGCGGGTAAAAGTACACTGCTATTACAAATCATGTGTTATTTAGCTGAAAGCATGCCTGCATTGTATGTGACGGGTGAAGAGTCTTTGCAGCAAGTTGCTATGCGTGCACATCGTTTAGGTTTAAAAGCTGAGCAACTAAAAATGCTCTCTGAAACCAGTGTTGAGTCTGTGTGCCAGGTGGCCACTGAGCTTAAGCCTAGAGTGGTTGTTATTGACTCTATTCAGGTGATGCATATGGCTGAAGTGCAGTCTGCTCCGGGTTCTGTTTCGCAGGTTCGAGAGTCTGCGGCTGATTTAACACGTTTTGCTAAGCAAACGGGGTGCGTGTTGTTTTTAGTTGGGCATGTGACGAAAGATGGTTCGTTAGCAGGCCCTAAAGTACTAGAGCATATGATTGACTGTTCTTTGCAGTTAGAAGGCTCCTCGGATAGCCGTTTTAGAACGCTACGCTCACATAAAAATCGTTTTGGTGCCGTAAATGAATTGGGCGTATTTGCTATGCTGGAAACAGGGCTTAAAGAGGTGAAGAATCCTAGTTCCATCTTTCTTAGTCGTGGTGAAGTAGCAAGCCCTGGTAGTGTTGTTATGGTTGTCTGGGAAGGTACTCGGCCTTTGCTGGTTGAGATACAAGCGCTAGTAGATCAGTCGCATATGAATAACCCAAGGCGTGTGGCTGTTGGGTTAGACGGTAATCGTTTATCCATGTTGTTGGCAGTTTTGCATCGCCATGGAGGTTTACAAACGGGTGATCAAGATGTGTTTGTGAATGTCGTAGGGGGAGTGAAAGTACTTGAAACAAGTGCTGACCTTGCATTGCTGTTAGCGGTCGTGTCCAGTTACCGAGATAGGGCTTTACCGCAAGATCTAATGGTCTTTGGGGAAGTTGGTTTGTCAGGAGAAATTCGTCCGGTACCAAACGGACAGGAGCGTATTCGTGAAGCAGCTAAGCACGGCTTTAAGCGAGCGATTGTCCCTAAAGGAAATGTGCCCAAAGACGCGGTAAAAGGAATGGAAGTGGTTGGTGTCAGCCGCTTAGCTGACGCTTTGGATGCGCTATAATGCTTAAGTGCTCAAAATAAAGGTGACTTATTACACCTTGTAAAGGTGAATCAGTTCTCGCTCTAGTAGAGCTGGATCACCTAAGTTCAATTCTACAAGGCGGCGCAAGTAGCTGATACTTGAAAGCTCCATATTCATTGCTTGAAAGCCGAGATGATTATCTTCTCGATGGTTTATTTGTGCAGGCATGGTAATAACAACATCATTGCCATCGAGTATAATCTTCAGCTCAACTTGATCCCCAATGTTGAGAGGAATAGTAGTATGACTCTCAATTAATGCACCTTTTAAGCAAATATCGATTAGTTTGACTGGCCACTCTCCATCTGGATAATGCAATGTGCACTGCGCATCAAAATGAATTCTGGTGAACTTACGTCGATTTTGTGGGTGTTGAATGGACTCTTCCACTTTGTGCTCCAGATATTTGTCAAATTCTTATAATTTAGTATAGAGCTAAAATCGCTATTAGCGTAGATCATCAACTACACTATTCATATGGAAATTAATTCGGTGTGTGAACATAAATGACTAGCTTTGCAGGATTATTGAATAATGCTGTTTTATTGCTGGCGCTTGGCGTTATATATGATTCGTTAGGCTTACATAATTTAGCTAATAAAGCACTGCGCAACGTATTAACAGGAATTTTAGTTGGCATCATAGGAATCTCTGTGATGTTAGCACCTTGGGAGCTAAGCCCAGGTGTGTTTTTTGACACCCGTTGGGTATTGATCAGTCTATGTGGGTTGTATTTTGGCCTTGTTCCAACGTTAATCGCTGTAGCTATGACCGTTTGTTTGCGTCTTTTTCAAGGTGGCGCAGGAATTTATGTCGGCTCAATCGTTATTGTCTCCAGTGGCATTATTGGTTTGGCGTGGCGTTATTGGAGTCTGCGATATAAGAAGGAGATGAGCTGGGGGTTGCTCTACTTGCTGGGATTGAGTGTTCAGCTTGATGTTCTATTGTGTATGTTTTTGATGCCTGTTGAGATGCGTTACATCATTATTTCGGCCATTGCTCCCTCGTTGTTTACTATTTATCCCATCGGAACAATGCTGCTGGGAATGTTACTTAAGCATCAGAAAGATAGACGCAAAGCCGAGCTGGATCTTCTTGAGCATAAAGTTTTATTGGATCGCGAAAGGGGCTTACTTAAGCGCCTTATGGACAGTATTCCAGATTTTATTTTTTATAAAACGGTAGATGGTCGTTATTTGGGTTGTAATAAAGCCACCGCTGAGCTTTTGGGTGCGAGCGAAGAAAATATTATAGGTAAGACGGATTACGATTTTTTTGATCATGAACAGGCTGCTTTCTTTCGTCAAAAAGATCAAGAGATGTTGTTGTCTGGCCAGCATCGTGCAAATGATGAAGTGGTTAAACATCCCGATGGGCGAGAGATTCTTCTTGATACATTGAAAACGCCTTTTTATGGTGAGGCCGGTAAGCTTTATGGCCTGATAGGGATTGGCAGGGATGTAACTGAAAAGAAAAGAGCAGAGGAGCTATTACGTAGGAATGAAAATACTTATCGTAATGTACTAAGTACTGCTTTAGACGGTTTCTTAATTGTATCACCCGATGGTCATATTCAGGACGCAAATGAAGCTTATGCAATGATGTCGGGTTATCGTATTGATGAGCTTTCAGGTATGCATATCAATGAGTTGGTGGCTGTTGAAACGGCCCAGATGACTGAAAAGCATATTCAGCAAATTATTAATCAAAAAGAACAGCGTTTTAGTAGTCAACACTGTCGTAAAAACAACTCGGTGTTTGATGTTGAAGTGAATGCGACATATTGGGCTGAGAATGGCGGTAAGTTTTTTGTATTTATAAAAGACATAACCGAGCGGAAAATGGCAGAACAGCGCTTATGGCAAAGCGAAGTAAGATTTAGGCATGTGTTTGAGAACATGTCTGCTATTGCTGTTCAAGGTTACGACAAAAATCGTAATGTTATTTTTTGGAATGATGCGAGTGAAACCGTATATGGTTATTCGACTGCAAATGCCTTAGGGAAAAAGCTTGAAGATTTAATCATACCCAATGCAATTAGAGAGCCGGTGATTGATGAGGTCAACCGCTGGGTAGCGGGAGGTCCGGTGACGCCTGCATCAGAGATGATATTGCAAAAAGCTGATGGTTCACCGATTACAGTATTCACAAGCCACGTTATGATTACTGGTGTGAATAATGAACCAGAGATGTATTGTATTGACTTAGATTTAACGGCATTGAAACGTGCTGAAGAGCGTATTATCACGCTTTCTCAGGCGATAGAACAAAGTCCTGTTTCTGTGGTAATCACTGATACTCACGGCAAAATAGAATATGTTAACGGCATGTTTGAGCGAGTGACTGGCTACAGTAGTGATGAAGTAGTTGGTAAGCCTAGTAGCTTGCTCAAATCTGGCTCCACTCCTGACGCTAAATACCAGCAACTCTGGGCTGCTTTGGCTGCTGGGGAATCATGGCAGGGAGAGTTTCAGAATAGAAAAAAAGACGGGCAGTTATTTTGGGAGCAGGCGCATATCGCCCCCGTTATTAATGAAGTTGGGAATGTAAAACATTATCTAGCGGTAAAACAAGATATAACCCAGCAAAAAAACCAAGAAGAAAGAATACTCTATCAAGCTCATTTTGATAGTTTAACTGGTCTACCTAACCGATTTTTATCGCTTGATAGGCTGTCGCAAATGCTGAAAGACACTCAGCGTACACAAGCACAAGTAGCTGTTTTCTTTCTAGATTTAGATGATTTCAAAAAAGTGAACGATACCTTAGGGCATCAGGTTGGTGATGAATTACTGGTAGAAGCTGCCTTGCGATTGAAAGCTGCTGTTAGGGATGTAGATGTCATTGGTCGTTTAGGTGGCGATGAGTTCATTATTCTTATTGATCAGTTGGACAGTAATACCATCATTGCTCAACTTGCGGAGAAACTATTAGAGCAATTTAGAGCTCCGTTTCAGTTGAAGGGAAGAGAGCTTGTGTCCACTGTGAGTATTGGTGTATCCGTTTACCCCACGGATGGCATAACGCCTGCTGAGCTATTAAGACAGGCAGATGCGGCTATGTATCATTCAAAAGAGCAGGGGCGTAATACCTATAATTTTTATACACAAAAAATGAATGAAGATGTTGCACGCCGCTTGCTTATTGAGGAGCAATTGCGTGCTGCGCTAGAGAAAAATGAGTTTCAAGTATATTTTCAGCCTGTCGTTGATTTAAAAAGACGTGAAGTGATTGGTGCAGAAGCGTTACTGCGCTGGAATAACGACGTCTTGGGGCCGGTGGCGCCGGATGAGTTTATCCCTATCGCAGAGCAGACAGGGTTAATTGTTGCTATTGGCAGGTATGTATTGGAGCAGGCTGTTACTGTTGCGGCGGGGTGGCGTAATGAGTTTTTACCGAGCTTTCGTGTGGCTGTTAATATTTCGCCTCGCCAGTTTCGGGATGTGTCGCTGGTAACATTTATTCGTGAGTTATTAGAACGTTTTGATTTTCCGGCTTCTGGAGTCGAGCTTGAAATTACTGAAGGTGTTTTGATGACAGGACACGCCATGGTCGATGTCGCGTTGTTAGATCTGAGTAACATGGGAGTAGGTATTTCAATGGATGATTTTGGTACGGGCTACTCATCATTGAGTTATTTGCGAAGTTACCCATTTGATACGTTAAAAGTTGATAAAAGCTTTATTAACGATATAACGCTGGATCAGGCTGATTTACAGCTTGTAAGCGCTGCTATTGCGATGGGGCAAGGATTAGGTCTTAAAGTAATAGCAGAAGGTGTTGAAACAGAAGAGCAGTACCAGCTGTTGTTGGAGCAGCAATGCGATTATGCCCAGGGGTATTTGTTTGGCCGGCCAGTCCCAGCTGATGAGTTTGAAAAGATGCTTATGACAGGTAGCAAACAGCTACATTGATGAATAGGGCGTTATGAGAATAAACAACCAGCCTTGCTGGTTGTTTATTGTTAAAGGTTTTACTAGTTGATACGTTTGTACTTAATACGCTCTGGCTGGTGGTCTTTGCCATGGCGACGTTTGTAATCTTCAGCGTATTCTGTGTAGTTTCCATCAAAGAAAGACACTTGTGAATCGCCTTCGTAGGCCAGCATATGTGTGCACACACGGTCTAGGAACCAGCGGTCATGCGAGATAACGACGGCGCAGCCAGGAAAAGCCAATAGTGCTTCTTCTAATGCACGTAGAGTCTCTACATCCAGATCGTTGGTCGGCTCATCTAATAGCAGTACGTTGCCGCCCTCTCTGAGTAGTTTTGCCAGATGTAAACGGTTGCGTTCACCCCCTGATAAATCGCCCACACGTTTTTGTTGATCGGAGCCTTTAAAGTTGAAGCGGCCACAATAGGCGCGTGATGGTGTTTGGTAATTGCCGATAGTTATAATGTCTTGCCCATCAGAAAGTTCTTCCCAAACGGTATTGTCAGCGTTGAGTTCGCGCATCTGATCTACATAGGCTAACTTAACCGTGCTTCCAACGATAACTTCACCAGAGTCGGGTTGCTCTTCGCCAGCAATCATCTTAAATAGCGTAGATTTACCCGCACCGTTGCCCCCGATAACGCCCACAATAGCACCTTGTGGAATGGTTGCTTCTAGGTTTTCAAAGAGCAGTTTGTCGCCATAGGCTTTAGAGACGTTATGTAGCTCTATAACTTGAGCGCCTAAACGAGGCCCTGGTGGGATGTAGATCTCTTGGGTCTCGTTGCGTGCTTGGAACTCGCGAGAGTTCATCTCTTCGAACTGGCTTAGGCGAGCTTTAGACTTAGATTGTCGACCTTTTTGACCTTGACGAACCCATTCTAACTCGGATTTTACGGCTTTTTGATGAGCGGCTTCTTGCTTAGATTCCTGAGCTAGGCGCTGTTCTTTCTGCTCAAGCCATGATGAGTAATTGCCTTCATATGGAATGCCGTGGCCACGGTCTAGCTCAAGAATCCAGCCTGCAGCATTATCTAGGAAGTAGCGGTCATGGGTGATGGCAACAACAGTACCTGGGTACTCTTGCAGAAAACGTTCAATCCACGCGATAGATTCTGCATCCAAGTGGTTGGTTGGCTCATCTAAAAGCAACATGTCTGGTTTGTCGAGAAGGAGGCGGCATAGAGCAACACGGCGACGTTCACCACCTGATAGATGCTCAACTTTGGCATCCCATGGCGGTAGTCGCATAGCATCAGCGGCACGTTCTAGTGCGACTTCAAGGCTGTGTCCTTCTTTTGCTTCAATCAGGTTTTCAAGTTCGCCCTGTTTTTTAGCCAGCGCGTCAAAATCTGCATCGGGCTCTGCATAAGCTGCATAAACCTGATCAAGCTCTGTTAGCGCATTCTTTACATCGGCTACTGACTCTTCAACAATCTCACGGACCGTTTTGCTGTTATCTAGCTGGGGCTCTTGTGGTAAGTAGCCGACGTTGAGATCCGGCATAGGGCGAGCTTCACCGATAAAATCAGTATCAACGCCAGCCATGATTTTAAGAAGGGTGGATTTACCTGAACCATTGAGGCCGAGTACGCCGATTTTGGCGCCGGGGAAAAAAGAGAGTGAAATGTCTTTAAGAATCTGGCGTTTGGGAGGAACGATTTTCCCCAAGCGATTCATTGTATAAACGTACTGTGCCATAAGTCCTCAGCGTATAGTATCGGTTAGCATGCCGCTCAATTTTATTTAAAAATACTAGAATGAAACTCTTATTTTTCAAATCTGTTTTTGGAACTCACCTATAAAAGAGGAGTCGCCGATAAGTATTTTTTAGTATTGCTATATTGAGAGCGCTTTGAATAAAGGTAAACAATAAAGGAGTAATAAGGTTCCGGCAACTGAACTCGTGCAATAACGCGTGTGTATGTTCTTAGTCATAGCTATCAAAGGCGCGTGCTGCCATACAAGGTATGAAAAATAGTGAGGGCCCTAATTATGCTCTTCTTTATTAGGGCTCTAACTTTTAGAACGCTCCGGTACTTTGTTTTTACGCTTTTGTATTTACAAACCTTTGTTCGAGGTAGCGGATAATATCGCTCGATTCATACATCCAGCTTACACCACCATCATCATTAGTGATGCGCAGGCAAGGTACTTTAATGCGTCCCCCTTGTTCTAGTAGTTCTTGGCGAAATGTTTCATTATTTTTGGCATCGCGTATTTCAATATCAAGTGTGTAGCGCTTCATCGCACGACGTACTTTGACGCAAAAAGGGCAAGCATGAAATTGGTAAAGTGCCAATTGATGTGTTTGTTTATCGATTTGCGCCTGTTCGTCAGCAGTGCGTTTGAGTCCACGAGGTGTTGTCAGGAAGTTAATGGTCAGAATTAGTTTTCCTAGGAACCAGCGAATAAAAGCCATCTCTAAAAGTCTCAGCTATCAAGGTAGAAAGGCGCGTAGCTTAGCATGTTCAGCGATTAATGATCAGCTATCGGCTGTGATGAATGTTCTTCTTGTCTAGGTGATAGAGTTTCATGTGTGTTTTGGCCTCAGTTCAGAGTATAATGCGCTCCTTTTTTAAGGCCGGATGCCATCCGGGTGAGACCAGTAACCTAGGGGATAGCTATGTTTAGCAAAGATATGTCAATTGCCGATTTTGATACTGATCTGTGGTCAGCAATGCAGTCTGAAGCCACACGTCAGGAAGAGCACATCGAATTGATTGCTTCTGAAAATTATACCAGCCCACGAGTCATGGAAGCTCAGGGGTCTGTACTGACTAATAAATATGCTGAAGGTTATCCTAATAAGCGTTACTACGGTGGTTGTGAGTATGTTGATGTTGTAGAGCAACTGGCCATTGATCGCGCTTGTGAGCTTTTTGATGCAACTTACGCAAACGTACAGCCTCACTCAGGTTCACAAGCTAATGCTGCTGTATACATGGCGTTGTGTCAGCCAGGTGATACTGTCTTAGGTATGAGCCTTGCTCATGGTGGCCATTTAACACACGGTGCAGCGGTGTCCTTTTCTGGCCGTATTTATAATGCTGTTCAATATGGCTTGAACGCGGAAACGGGCGAAATTGATTACGCTGACGTTGAGCGTTTAGCACTTGAGCATAAACCTAAGATGATCGTTGCTGGTTTCTCTGCGTACTCTGGCGTTGTTGATTGGCAGCGTTTCCGTGATATCGCGGATAAAGTGGGTGCATATCTGTTTGTTGATATGGCGCATGTTGCTGGTTTGGTTGCCGCCGGTGTATACCCGTCACCAATGCAGTTTGCGGATGTTGTTACTACCACTACGCACAAAACATTAGGTGGCCCACGTGGTGGTTTGATTTTGTCTGCTCGTGCAGATGAAGACTTACAGAAGAAACTGAATTTTGCTGTTTTCCCTGAGTCTCAGGGTGGTCCCTTGATGCATGTTATTGCAGGTAAAGCGGTTTGCTTTAAAGAAGCAATGCAGCCTGAGTGGAAAGCATATCAGGCACAGGTTGTAAAAAATGCACAGGCAATGGCTGAAACGTTTAAATCTCGTGGCATTAATATTGTTTCTGACGGAACAGAGAACCATTTGTTCTTAATGGATCTGATTGATAAAGACTACAGTGGTAAAGATGCAGATGCTGCCTTAGGTCGTGCAAATATTACTGTGAACAAAAACTCTGTCCCTAATGATCCACGTTCACCGTTTGTTACATCGGGTCTGCGTATCGGCACACCTGCGGTAACACGTCGAGGCTTTAAAGAGGCAGAAGTTACCCAGTTAGCTAACTGGATCTGTGATGTTCTTGATGATATTACTAATGAAGAAACGAGCGCGCGTGTTAAAGCACAAGTACTCGATATCTGTAGCCGTTTCCCTGTTTATAAATAGCATTTCAGTTTATAAATAAGCGCTGAATCAGGTAGAATAGACGGGCGACTGAAAGGTCGCCCTTTTTTGCGTTACAGGTTATGAACTAGCTATTATATACATCGCTCTTTACCTCGAGTAAGACACGAACTGTTTTACTTACGCTCTTTAATGACAGGATTTCACTATGCATTGTCCCTTTTGTGGCGCCAATGAAACCAAAGTAGTCGACTCGCGCCTTGTGGCTGAAGGCCAGCAGGTTCGCCGAAGACGTGAATGTATTGCCTGTCATGAGCGCTATACCACTTTTGAAATTGCTGAACTTCTCATGCCTCGTCTAATTAAAGCAGACGGGTCACGCCAACCTTTTGATGAAGACAAGCTCCGCGCTGGAATTCAACGCGCGTTAGAGAAGCGCCCGGTTAGCGTTGAAGCTGTCGAAGCTTGCATTAATCATATAAAGCACCGTTTACGCGCCACAGGCGAGCGAGAGTTACCATCACGCCAATTAGGCGAAGAGGTGATGGCTGCGCTACGTAAACTAGATCAAGTCGCTTATGTCAGGTTTGCATCTGTTTATCGTAGTTTCCAGGATATTAACGAATTCCGTGAAGAGATCGAGCGCCTGTCTGAAGATGAGGCGCCTAAAGTTCTTGCCTCTAAAGATAAAGTACTCGAGGGTTAGGCAGTGCTTGATTGGAGTGTAGAAGATACAGCCTATATGGCTGAGGCTATCCAGCTGGCCAAGCAAGGGCTATACACCACGGCCCCTAATCCGAGAGTCGGTTGTATTTTAGTGAAAGCCGGTGAAGTGGTTGGTCGTGGTTTTCACTATCGTGCAGGTGAAGGGCACGCTGAAGTGAACGCGCTTAAACAAGCGGGAGAAGCCGCTCGTGGTGCAACAGCTTATGTCACGTTGGAGCCTTGCAGCCATTACGGAAGAACACCTCCATGCGCGGAAGGCTTAATTAATGCAGGTGTTGCTCGGGTTGTGAGTGCCATGCAAGATCCCAACCCTAAAGTAGCTGGGCGGGGCATAAAAATGCTACAGCAGGCAGGTATTGAGTGCAGTGCTGGCTTATTAGGTAAGCAAGCGGCGGAGCTGAATCCGGGTTTTATTAAACGCATGGAAACGGGGCTTCCATGGGTAAGAGTTAAACTAGCGATGAGCCTTGATGGACGAACAGCGATGAACAGTGGTGAATCCCAATGGATCACCGGAGGCGCAGCTCGTGGTGATGTCCAGCGATTGCGGGCCAGAAGCTCTGCCATTGTCACGGGCATCGGCTCGATACAGATAGATGATTCCTCTTTGACGGTCCGTGAGACCGAATTAGGCTTAGACAATGCTATAGACATTGTTAAGCAGCAACCGCTTCGTGTGGTGCTTGATAACTCTGGGAAGATGGGCCCTGATGCTAAAATTTTACAGCAACCTGGGCGTACCCTATGGGTAACTCAGGGGGAGCGTGATATGCCTCACGCTGACGTGCTTACAGCTCAACAGTGTGATAGCCAGATTGATTTACAATGGCTATTACGTCATCTGGCAGAATCGGAACAGTGCAATGAGGTGCTGGTTGAGGCTGGTGCTACATTGGCAGGAGCATTTGTTGAAGCGGGGTTAGTCGACGAGCTAGTTGTCTATATGGCGCCGACAATATTAGGCTCCAATGCGCGCGCTTTATTACAGTTGCCCTTAGATAAAATGGATCAGAAACTACGGTTATCAATGACTGATTGTCGGCAATTAGGTGATGATCTTCGTCTAACGTACTCTTTTCTTGATAGAGCAAGCAGTTCCTGTAACACCTCCCAAAATAACGCCGTTAATGAGGTGTCCGTTTAATGTTTACTGGTATTATTGAAGCCTTGGGAGAAGTGGCAGCACTTGAGCAAAGCCAAGGTGACCTTCGTCTTTATATTAGAACGGGTGCTTTAGATTTATCCGATGTTCAGTTGGGCGATAGTATTGCGACAAACGGCGTGTGTTTAACCGCCGTTGAATTACCGGGTGATGGGTTTTGGGCAGATGTATCACGTGAGTCTTTAGCGCATACCCGGTTAGAGTCTTTGAAGGTGGGTGAGCGCGTTAACTTAGAAAAAGCCTTGATGCCTACAAGCCGTTTAGGTGGGCATATTGTGACAGGGCATGTTGATGGTATTGGTAAAGTGCTTGAGCGACGTGAAGATGCCCGCTCAATTCATCTGGTGGTTGAAGCCCCGGTGTCTTTATCAAAGTATATCGCTGGTAAAGGTTCGATCACTGTTGATGGTGTTAGCTTAACGGTTAATAGCGTGCAGGGAGCCTTGCTGACGCTGAATATTGTACCTCATACGGCCCAACAGACACTGCTTGATCAATATGTCACGGGCAGTAAAGTTCACTTGGAAGTAGATATCATCGCTCGTTATATGGAGCGCCTTCTAATGGCTGGACAAACAGAGCATACGCAAGAAGAACAAAGTGGATTAACGCTGGCGACGCTAGCGGAAAATGGTTATATGAAGCGTTAAAATATTATAAGACAGGAAGATAATGATGGAGCTAAATAGCCCACAAGAACTGATTGAAGATATTCGTCAGGGAAAAATGGTCATCCTGATGGATGATGAAGATCGTGAAAATGAAGGCGATATTGTTATCGCGGCTGATCAGGTTCGTGCTGAAGATATTAACTTTATGGCAATGCACGCGCGCGGCTTAATTTGCTTAACGTTAACGCGTGAGCGTTGTGAACAGTTGAATCTACCCTTGATGGTTCAAAGCAATGGCGCTCAGTTCTCGACTAACTTCACAATGTCTATTGAAGCAGCTACCGGTGTTACCACGGGTATCTCTGCCGCTGATCGTGCCCACACGGTTCGTGTAGCGGTAAAAGGCGATGCTAAAGCCGAAGATATTGTTCAACCCGGTCATATATTTCCATTGATGGCGCAACCCGGTGGTGTTTTAAGCCGCGCGGGGCATACAGAGGCAGGTTGTGATCTTGCGCGTATGGCTGGTTTAACCCCAGCAGCGGCTATCGTTGAAATCATGAATGATGATGGAACGATGGCGCGTCGCCCTGATCTAGAAAAGTTTGCAGAAAAGCATAAATTGAAGATCGGCACTATTGCTGATCTCATCCATTATCGTACGACTAATGAGCGCACAGTAGAAAAAGCTGATGAAGGCGTTTTGACGACAGAGTACGGCGATTTTAACTACACGACTTATCATGACACTATTCAAAATGTCACTCATATGGCGTTAGTTAAGGGCGATATTAAGCCCAACGACGCTACGATTGTTCGTGTGCATGTGCGTGGTGATGTGTTGCGTGATTTAGTGGGTGTAAACCGTGATGGCGATTCTAAATGGACAATGCATCGTGCACTAGAATATGTAGCCAAGGAAGAGCAAGGTGTTGTTCTGCTGCTGGATAATGGCCAGCGTGAAGATCTTGGAACAGCGTTAGATCGTGTGTTGGGTAAACAACCTAAAACACGTGCAGCTAACTTTAGTTCGTCTGGTGCTTATCTGACGGTGGGTACAGGGTCTCAAATTTTGCGTGACTTAGGTGTAGGTAAAATGCGTTTACTTAGCTCTCCTATCAAATTTAATGCAATTTCTGGGTTTGATTTGGAAATTGTTGAATACATCCCCTGCGATGAGTAATTAACAGGAATATATTATGCCAGTACAAATTATTGAAGGTGACTTCGTTTCCGCTGATGGTAACTATGCCATCGTAGTGGGCCGTTTCAACGCATTTGTGGTTGAAAGCTTGTTAGAAGGTGCACTGGATACACTTAAACGCCATGGCGTTAAAGAAGAGAATATTCGTGTTGTACGTGTGCCTGGGGCATTCGAAGTTCCTTTGGTTGTGCAAAAAATTGCCCAACAGAAAAAAGATGATGCCATTATTGCTTTAGGTGCGGTTATTCGTGGTGGTACACCACACTTTGAGTATGTGTCAGCTGAGAGTTCTAAAGGTGTTGCTCAAGTAGCAATGGATTCCGGAATTCCTGTTGCTAACGGTATTTTGACAGTTAATAGTATTGAACAAGCGATTGAGCGTTCAGGTACTAAAGCGGGAAATAAAGGCGCTGAAGCAGCGTTATCTGCACTAGAAATGGTTAGCTTACTGCGTAACCTTGAGGCGTAATTGGAATGACAGAAGAAAGCTCACCAGCTCCACGTAAAGCTAAAAAGACATCGTTAACGGCACAACGTCGTTCCGCTCGTGGTTTTGCTTTACAAGCCTTGTATCAGTGGCATATGGCTGGGCAACCAGTTAACGAAATAGAAGCTCAGTTTCGTGTTGATAATGATATGGCTGGCACGGATGTTAAGTTGTTTCGTGAAATTCTACAGGGTGTTTCACACTCTAAGAGTGAATTAGATGAGGCTTTTCAGCCTTTCCTTGATCGTGGATTGCATGAATTAGATCCCGTTGAACTAGCGGTATTACGCATAGGTAGTTATGAACTGATTAACCGCCTAGAGGTACCTTACCGTGTTGCTATTAATGAAAGTGTTGATTTAGCGAAAACCTATGGTGCTACCGATAGCCATCGTTATGTGAATGGTATTTTGGATAAGCTGGCTCAACGTGTTCGTATGGTTGAGATTCGGGGTGCTCGAGGAAAGTAGTCGTCATGGATGAGTTTGCACTGATACGCCGTTACTTTCAGCCTTTACCGCAGCGCCAGCAAGGCGCCTGTGAGGGCGTATCTGTAGGTATCGGCGATGATTGTGCAGTGCTTAGTGTCCCAGAGGGGCAGCAGTTGGTTGTCTCTATCGATACGCTGGTTGAAGGTACGCATTTTTTAACAGATACACCGGCGGAGCAGCTTGCTTGGCGCCTGCTTGGGGCCTCTGTTAGTGATTTAGCTGCAATGGGAGCAACCCCCAGCTGGCTGACGCTTGCACTGACATTACCTTATGCTGACGAAGCATGGGTGAGTGATTTTTCCGCGGCACTGGCTGAAGCATCTCAGCTTTACTCTATCCAGTTAGTGGGTGGTGACACTACGCGTGGACCGCTGACATTAACGGCACAGGTGCATGGTTTTGTTAAAACAGATGCTGCCTTGTTACGAAGCAATGCTCAGATCGGTGACTTGATTTGTGTAACGGGAACGCTCGGAGATAGCCGGGCAGGGTTAGAAACGCTATTAACAAAATCCTCATCAAACACTGTTGTAGAGTACTTACGTCAGCGTTTTTATCGTCCTCAGCCTAGAGTCTCTACAGGGCAATTAATATCTGCTTATGCTTCGTCGTGTATTGATATTTCTGATGGCTTGTTAGGCGATATACAGCATATTCTGGATCAATCAGGTGTAGGGGCTCAAATTAATCCTGAAGCGCTACCTTTGTCAGCTGAGATTCAGCACTTTACTGATGATAAAACAGCACGAGAGTGGGCTTTATCCGGAGGTGAAGACTTTGAGCTGTGCTTTACAGTGCCTCCTGAGCAATGGGTAAGTCTACAGGAGCACTTGCAAAATCATGACGTGCAGGTAACACCTGTCGGTGCTATATGTGATGAGGCTAAGGGCTTGCAGTTATTCAGTCAAGGTGAATGGCGTGCTGTAGCAGCGAATGGATATAAGCACTTTTAATGAATAAAGAAGACACTATATGAAGCTCAGTACAAAACGAATTTTACGTAATCCAGTGCACTGTTTAGCATTTGGTTTTGGCAGTGGACTTGCGCCTAAGGCACCTGGAACCTTTGGTACTTTGGCTGCGGTGCCTTTGTTTTTGTTGTTGTCTTACTTATCATTATCTGAGTACATATTTGTTGTTATTTTTGCATCAATTGTGGGTATTTATTTTTGTGGTCAAACGGCTAAAGATTTACGGGTGCATGATCATCCGGGTATCGTTTGGGATGAATTTGCAGGTTTTTGGATCACAATGATAGCTGTACCTGTCTCGTGGTGGAGTGTGCTGCTTGGTTTTGCATTATTTAGGCTTTTCGATATATGGAAGCCTTGGCCGATTAAATGGGTAGACCAGCATGTTCATGGTGGTGTAGGTATTATGTTAGATGATGTATTGGCCGGCTTATTGGCATTTGGCGTGTTACATCTACTTATTGGTTTAATATCTTAGCCGAGAACTTTTTGTTCTTAAAAAGTATTTCGTTTTCAGCTTCGTTTCAGTTTCAGGGACTACTCTGCAATTGAAATAAAAAAACGGAGAACGGTCATGAAAATGTTTACACAAACAATTGCCCTTACCTCAATCCTCTTTGCTGCTAGTGCAGTCGCTTCAACTCAAGGGTTGGCTCCACCTATGCACTCAACTGAATTTAACATGCACTCTCCAAGTATGGTTATGGCTGATGCACATTACACCTTTGCTGGTATTTATGAGAATGCACTTTCAAGTAGTTCGACAGAGCGTCATCTTGGACAAGGTATAACTGGAGGCACACTGAAGGCATCCGAATTTTGTCTTACAACGGACTTATCTATTGCGCTTAATGAAAACTCAGTTGAAAGACATCTTGGTGGTAAGCAATGCTAAATAGGTTTTTTTCTGTAGTACTTCATAGTATAGAGAGGCACACTTAACGTACCTCTCTTATACTGTGAGGGTCATCATGGATTTTGTGGTTTTATGAATAAAATAAAAATAGTACTTATATTTGTCTTACTCTTTTCTCCTTTACTACATGCTGGTGAAGGTACTCCTATAGCACCTGCGGTCTACGAAAATGGTGATCGATTAGATTATCAAGCGTGCAGAGTGTTAGTGAAGCGCGGCGAAATATTGCCCATGTCAGACCTGATGGAATTAGCCAATAAGCGCTCCAGTGACCATATTCTTGATGCATATTTAGTGAAAGAGAATGATCAGTACTATTATCAAATCGAGTCAGTCGATAATAATGGGGTTGTGAGTGTCTTTTATATGGACGCTACCAATGGCGAAATTGTAAAGAACTTCAAGGTACCTCAGTGAGAATACTGCTAGTAGAAGATGATCGAACGTTAGGGCCAGATTTAAAGAAAGAGCTCGCGGCACTTGGGTATGCAGTGGATCTTGCTGATAACGGTGTGGATGCTGAGGCTCTAGGGTATGAAGATATTTATGACCTTGCTGTGCTTGATTTAGGCTTGCCTCAACGGCCGGGTATTGAAGTATTAAAAAACTGGCGTAAGCGTAGTAATAATATCCCCACATTAATTTTAACAGCACGCTCTTCTTGGCAAGAAAAAATTGACGGCTTTGATGCGGGTGCTGATGATTATCTGGCTAAACCGTTTCATACGGAAGAGCTGGTTGCACGTATGACCGCTTTATTGCGTCGTGCAAAACAGCAGCCAACAAAGCAGCTAGAAACATCGGGCTTAGTTTTAAATGAGAAGACTCAAGCCGTCAGTGTTGAAGGCAGTAATGAGTTAGAGTTAACTGGGATGGAATACAAATTATTAAGGTATTTAATGCATAACCCTGGACGCTTGCTTTCTAAGCTCCAAATTGTGGAGCATATTTATGATGATGGTGCTGAAAATGACAGCAATGTTGTTGAGGCCTATATAAAGATGTTACGTAAGAAAATTGGTAAAGAACGTATACAAACAAAACGCGGCCAAGGTTATATCTTTGTAAATCAGTTATGAAGAACTCAATACAAGGAAGGCTTAATCTTGCATTTGTTGGGCTGACATTAACTGTCTTTGCGATCCTTTGGGTTTTACAGGGTATGGCGGTGCGAGAAGTCGCCTATGAATTTGTAAGCGCTAGAATGCAGGGTGATGCTCGTACAGTGCTACAAGCTGTGATGAGTAAAGATGATAAATGGCAAATTGACCCTGAATACATCTCCCCTGTTTATACGCAGCCCATGTCTGGGCATTATTACCAATTTCTTGTCGATGATGGAGAATGGAGCTTCTCAAGATCATTGTGGGACGAAGAAATACCTACCTATGACGGGAAGCCTGTTGGCCAACTCAATATTGATTTACAGTATAAGCGTGATAAGCCTTGGTTGGTTTATGATAATCGTTTTGAAAAGGCTGGCCATACGATACGTATTGTCTTAGCTGAAGATATCAGTCAAATAGAAGCAAAGCTGAAGTCCTTAAGTTGGTGGGTGGCAGGTATTGGCTTGCTATTTATTCTGATTCTTTTAGTCGTTCAAATATTAGTTATTCGCCATGGTTTGAAAAGCCTAACATGTGTGCAGCAAGATATTATCAGGCTTAAAGAAGGTGATATAAGCACACTGTCTGAAGTTCAGGTAAAAGAAATAGCGCCTTTAGTGAATGAAATTAATTACATGATAGAGAGTATGACCCTTCGCTTGGATCGTTCTCGTCATGCGGTGGGTAATTTGGCTCATGCTGCTAAAACTCCCTTGACGGTGATTGATCGCCAGATTGAAACACTGCGACAATCCAGCCCTGAGTGTGCAAATGCACTTGAGCAGCAGTCTCAAGCTTTAAGGAACTTAGTGGAGCGAGAGCTCACTCGTGCTCGCATTGCTGGAGCAGCAATGCCTGGGCAAAAAGTAATTATTGAAGAAGAAGTCGAAAAATTAACGAAAGCGATGAAGATGATTTATCGTGATAAAGCCCTCGAATACGAAATTTCCATAAAAAGTACCACATTCTTCCCTGGCGAGCGTGATGATTTAATTGAGCTAATGGGTAATTTGATTGATAACGCTAGTAAATGGGCAACAACAAAAGTTCGTATTAGAGGTATGATGAATGAACATTGTTTAGAGTTGTGTATTGAAGATGACGGGCCGGGTATTCCTGAAGATAAAATGACACTACTAATGTCACGGGGTGAACGCCTAGATGAGTCTACGGTTGGACACGGTTTAGGGCTCAGTATTGTTATGGAAATTGTTCGCCAGTATAAAGGCGTGTTTCAACTCCTGCCTTCCAATATGGGAGGTTTGCATACGCATCTATTGCTACCCCGTCAGCAGAATGCTGAATTGAAATCTGTCATGCTAACTAGTCAGTGATAATGATTACCCAAAAGGGCCATCCACTGATAAACTATGCTGCCTGTTTTTTGAGGATAGATGAGTGACTATCGAGTATGTAGCTGATTCCAAACTGCCAATGCCATGGGGCACCTTTACTATGGTGGGCTTTGAGGATACAGAAACCAGTAAAGAGCATATCGCTATGGTTTTTGGTGACGTCTCCGGTGATGAGCCTGTATTGGCGCGAGTGCATTCAGAGTGCCTAACAGGTGACGCGTTATTTAGCTTGCGTTGTGATTGTGGTTTTCAGCTGCAAGAGGCATTAAAGCGGATCGCTGAAAATGGCAGCGGTATTCTTTTATACTTGCGCCAAGAAGGCCGCGGTATTGGTTTGCTTAATAAAATTAAGGCATACAATCTTCAAGATCAAGGTGCCGATACCGTTGAAGCAAACGAGCGTCTCGGCTTTGCTGCCGACCTTCGTAATTACAGCATGTGTGAACCAATGCTCGAGCACTTGGGGATTAAGTCTGTTAGGTTAATGACAAATAATCCTCGTAAAGTAAAAGCATTAGAAACATATGGCGTTACAGTATCTGAACGAGTGCCGTTACAGGTTGGGAAAAACCGTCATAATGAAGAGTACCTCGCTACTAAAATGGGAAAGATGGGTCATATGATGACTGAACACCATTTTGTGGATGACGAAAGTTAAATAACCTATCCCAAACTATTCGCTCTTATATGACGGGCTTTCGTATAGGAGCGTGATTAAGCACACCCGAAAGAGCAGAGTTCTCAGCGGCATTGTCGCGACTCCCAGACTCCCAAACTCTTTTTCGTATATCGGTCGGTTTTCTGAGAAGAGTAGTAGCTTGTTCACGTGAAATGGGTCTGCTGAACAGATAGCCTTGAATTTCATCACATTTCAAATTTTGCAGTACGTTCAACTGTTCTTCGGTTTCTACTCCCTCAGCAATTACATGCAGTCCTAGACTATGTGCCATCGCAATGATTGCGCTTATGATTGCGGTATCGTGTGTATGCGTTGGGAAGTCTCGTAGAAAAGATCGGTCAATCTTTACGATATCAATTGGAAAGCGCTTTAGGTAACTCAGAGAAGAGTAGCCAGTGCCAAAGTCATCCAATGAGACACGTAGCCCCGCATTACTGAGACCATCAATTATAGAGACAGCAGTATCGAGGTTTTGTATTAATGCTGATTCGGTGATTTCTATAGTTATTGATGCAGGCGCTACACCTGATTGCTCAACAATATCTATGACCAAATTAGCTAATTCAGATTTGCGTAGTTGAACGGTCGAGAAATTTACTGCCATGGATAAATGCTCGTGCCCACTTGATTGCCACGCTTTTAATTGTCTGCAGGCGGTTTTTAGTACCCAATTACCAATTTCATCAATAAGGCCAGCATTCTCAGCGATAGGTATGAAATTGTCTGGAGTGACTAGTCCAAGTTCTGGGTGGCGCCAGCGTATTAGTGCTTCAAAACTAGAAATTCTACCGGTGCTCATGTCGACCACTGGTTGGTATTCAAGAAAGAGCTCATCGCGTTCAACGGCGCGATGAAGTTGTCCTTCCATGCGTAATTGTCTTTTTGAACGCAGGCTCATCTCTTTATTGAAGTATAAGCACACGTCTCTTCCGGGTGCAGATTTAGCTTCACGTAATGCTGCCGCTGCATTTGCTAATAGGATATCAGGGTCATCACTATCATTAGGGTAAATACTGGCACCGATACGAACATCAAGTAATACTTCAGTACTTTCGATTTGGATTGGTTCGTTCATAGAAGCAAACATACGTTGGATAATCCACGTAGTGGATTCATCACTTTGCATATCCGTTAGTAGTACGACAAATTCACCGCTACTAATACGCGAAACGCTAATGCCAATGTTTGATGAGCCATCAATAGCGACGGTGTCTGTAGAACGAAGTGTTTTATTCAAGCGGCCTGCGACCAGTTTGATTAATTTCTCTGCACTGAGGTCTCCCAGAGTATTTCTAATTACTTGTAATGTATCAATATCAATAAATAGCACAGCTATTTTAGTATTGCAGCGGCGGCTACGCTCTACATTCTGTTTTATCCGGTCAACTAAAACGATGCGGTTGGGAAGGCCTGTAGCTTCGTCAGTTGAGGCTACACCGTGGGTACTTTGGGCGCGAATTAATGCTTCAAGTTCTGTTATGCGATGTTGTAGTCGTTGCTCTGTTTCGCGTTCAATCTGTGTATCGTTTATTAACTCGTGAGTATCGATTGAGGGGAGTGTTACAGAATCATCTACATTACTCATGGCATCGGTGTTACTTGCTTTTGACCAGCGAGTGACTCGGTTACGACCAGAATTTTTAGATTGATAAAGCGCTTTATCAGCTAAATCTATCATGGCTCCAGGTGTTGATGTTCCTCCAAAATCGCTTGAAACTCCAAAGCTTGCAGTAAAACGAATAGCACTGGTGAATTCATCAATTTTTCCTTCGTGAACAGCTACTCGCATGCGTTCTGCAATAATGGCAGCTTGTTGTTCATCTACATTTGGAAGTACGATGCAAAATTCTTCACCGCCATAGCGGCCTACGAGGTCTTCAGTACGTGCTGTTTCAACTAATATCCTAGCAAGAAGTTTGATGACTTTATCGCCAGTTGAATGTCCGAATCTATCATTGATTGACTTGAAGTGGTCAATATCTACCATAATACAACTAATTGATGTCCCTTCATCAGCGGCTTCTGCTAGTAAGGTTGTAAACCCATCAAAGAGCGAACGTCGGTTAAGAGATCCCGTTAATGGGTCTCGGGTAGCTAATACTTGCAGTTCTCTATTTTGGCGAGTTATTTCTCTTTGGCTGTGTTGAATGCGGTCTAGTGCACGCTTTAAATCAGTATTTTTGTGCTCCAGTTCTGTTACGTCATCGAAGGTGGCGACGATGCCGCGAACATCTCCAGCAGGTGTTTGTATCGGTGCTATATTCACAGCAAAGCTAAGTTGTTCTTTAAGAGCCGTTGTAAGCTTTAGCTGAGACGAAGAGGGGGCTTCAATACCATCTAAAGCAAGTTGCCAGGGCAAGATTAATGGGCCGCCTTCGTCTTTAGGTGATGCGGCGCTCCAATCTAGATCTGAAAGGTATTTACCTATTAAAGTATTGGAGGATTGACCAATTTTTTCTTCAAATGCTGTGTTTAAAAACACAATACGCCCTTTAGTATCCAGCATGGCCAGCCCTTCGGCTAATACATCTAGAGCTGCGCGTACACGATCGGGGACAACCGCACTTGGGTCTAATTCATTGAGTGCGCGTTTGAGAAAAAGCCAGTAAGCGATAAAACCTGATAAAGAAATAAATAAAATGACAGTTACAATGGAGCCACCATTGAAAAGCTCAAAGTCATTGGCTCCGAGTGGTTTGAAGCTGATTTCTAGCGCTCCCCAGCGTCCAGATTCATTATGAATGGGCACTTGAACATGAGTGGCTGTTGATACATTTTTATCAGTGGGCTTCCAATAGCTTATATGATCTCCAGCACTTGATATTAAGCGACCATCAGCCGTTCTTAAACCGGCAGAAAGGATGCTCTGATTACGAGCTTGTAAAGAGTGGATTGTGTCAGTGACAGAGTCCATGTGGCCTTGTGCAATACTTGACGAAACTTGCACGGCAAGTGATTCGGAAATGGTTTTTCGTGCCGTAAACTCAGCATGTTTTTGGTCGGGAATAACACCCAGCAAGTCTCCTATTAAGAGTAAGCTAATCGTTAATAAGATCAAGCCAATAGAAAGGCGAAAAACAGGTGAAACAGCTGGTCTCATTGTTTTTTCAACTTGTTATTAGATAGGTGTATGGCCTTAACGCTCAAATAGCTCATCAACTTTATTCTCTGTTTTTTCATCTTGAATATTGTCTAAAATTTGCTCAGTCTGAAGTGGTTCTTTTTGATCTTTTTCATTGGCCGCTAAAATAGGCATAGGGTCTAAATGCCTCCAAGCGGGCATGGCCGCTAAAAGGCTGGCCATTAATGATCCTGCTCTAAGTGCCCAGCTAACAAAACCGGCAGTCAAGGTTATGCTTACACCCGTGATGGCTTCTGCGCTTAACTCTAGTTCTTTTTCTTTCGCCATTTCTGATTCATCAAGATCTTGAAGCATTTTATCTAGATCATCTAAGAACTCGAGGCTCTTAGTACTTGAGTCACTAGGCTCTACTGTAGCAATGCCATCATCTTTCCAGAATGAAGCAAGTTCTTGAAGGAATGTCTGTGTTATTTCAACACTAGGCTTAGTGTCTTCTGTTGTTTTAATTGTAGACGGTCTTTCTGACAAAACGCTTAGAAAAAGGTCATTGGGTGTGAGAGGTGTTGGTGTAGCCGTAGCCGTTATAAACGCAGGGGTTAATGAGCTACTGTCGTCGAAAATAGTTTCTGTCGCGTTTTCTGTATCATTAGTTTCATTCGTGTCGTTGGTTTCTTCTATTTCTGAGGTATTTTCATCATCTGGCTCTTCTGTCGGTGGCGTTGTTGGCTGCTCTGGTTCAGGTGTAATAGGAATGATTACGCTAGGGGGGCTATCAATACCGTTAATTGTGATAGCGATATTATGCGTAGTACCGTCGGCGCTCATGACTGTAAAAGTATCAAGTAAAGATTGAGATCCACTTAATACTTGGATAGTTGCTTGAGAGTTATCAGCTGAATAACTCCATGCTCCAGTAGTGTTGATGCTTATGATGCCATAGTTTCCAGTAATGCTAGCAGGTAGGAAACTTGATTGTCCTGGGTCTACGTCGGTAATCGAGAGTGTGCCGGATGTACTTAAGAGTAAATTAACATCAAGGTTTTTTGTAACGGTGCCAGTATTGTCACCGTCAATAACTGCAGGATCGTTGATATTAGACAGCGTGATGCTGATGGTCTGCGCAGTGCTACCGCCTGCATCATCGGTGACGGTGACCTCAAAACTGTCGCTCCCAAACCAGTTCGCATCGCTGGGTGTATACGTCCACGCGCCACTGCTCGCATCAATGCTTGGCGTGCCGTTGCTGGCCGCTGTGCCGCTGATGCTGAAGTAACTGCCATCGGTTAAGCCATCGGCATCGGTGGCGGTGAGGGTGCCGGTGACCACCACGCCTTCGGCGGCGGAGCCTGATGTGTTGCCGCCAATGCTGGCCGGATCATCGGTGTTGGTGATCGTGATAGACACCGCTTGGGTGGTTGTGCCGCCTGCATCATCGGTGACGGTGACCTCAAAACTGTCGCTCCCAAACCAGTTCGCATCGCTGGGTGTATACGTCCACGCGCCACTGCTCGCATCAATGCTTGGCGTGCCGTTGCTGGCCGCTGTGCCGCTGATGCTGAAGTAACTGCCATCGGTTAAGCCATCGGCATCGCTGGCGGTGAGGGTGCCGGTGACCACCACGCCTTCGGCGGCGGAGCCTGATGTGTTGCCGCCAATCGTGGCCGGATCATCGGTGTTGGTGATCGTGATGGACACCGCTTGGGTGGTTGTGCCGCCTGCATCATCGGTGACGGTGACCTCAAAACTGTCGCTCCCAAACCAGTTCGCATCGCTGGGTGTATACGTCCACGCGCCACTGCTCGCATCAATGCTTGGCGTGCCGTTGCTGGCCGCTGTGCCGCTGATGCTGAAGTAACTGCCATCGGTTAAGCCATCGGCATCGCTGGCGGTGAGGGTCCCGGTGACCACCACGCCTTCGGCGGCGGAGCCTGATGTGTTGCCGCCAATCGTGGCCGGATCATTCTGCGGTGTCACATCAATCGTAATTGTATTGGTCGAAGGGTCAGTATCTACGCCACTGTTAGCCGTGCCACCGTCATCCTGAACCTGGAATGTAAAGGCGTCGTAGCTTGAACCATTGCCGTTAAGCGCTGGCTTGAATTTGAGTTTTCCAGCGTTGATGTCTGTTATGGCTATTGAGTCGAGGTTAATTAGCGTTTCTCCTCCATCGATAATGCCATCCCCGTTACTATCTAGAAAAAGATCTCCGTTTATCGGTGCGCTCGTGATAATTATATTAAGTAAATTATTCGCAGGGGAATCACTGCTGTCGGTAAAACCAAAATCACTGGCAGCAAAAACAAAGTCAGTATCTTCCAGCGTCGCTACTGTTTTGTTTGTGCCGGCCGGCGCATCGTTAACGTCACTGACGTTGATCGTCACGGTGATGTCTGACGACAGCTGGCCGTCATTATCTTCAACGGTGTAGGTGAAGCTATCGGCCCCGACGAAGTTCAGGTTACCGGTATAAGAAAACGTCCCGTCGCTGTTGTTGGTTAAGCTACCGTTGCTGGGGCCAACGGTCACCGTGGTAGTACTCAGCACCACCGTGCCATCCACATCGGCAACATGGCTACTGATATCAATGGCGGTGGCGGTCTCTTCCAGAGCGGCCACGACCAGCGTGGTGCCGGTCGGCGCATCGTTAATTCCGGTGATAGAAATTGACGCCGTATTAAGCGCAAAACTAAAAGCACCGGATGTATCGAAAGTGCTGGTATCTACTTTGGTTCCAGTGGTACCTGAAGTTTGATCCCAAGCCGAGAAAGTAATAAATGCAATATCAGAATTTTTCTGATCAGGCACAAATCGTAAGCTATCAGAATCACGCAACAATAAGGATTGGTAAAATGAGACAGTGTCCACATCCAGCCAGCCTCCACCGATATTGTATTGCCAAGTACCATTGCTGTTGTCTATTGAAGTAATAGCAATGCCTTCTAGTGCGCCTGCGTCCGCATCGGTAATGCTATTGCCGCCATTACTGGCGATAATTTCAGAAACAAGATTACCGCCGTTGTTTACGTTATCTTCAGTAATGGCTGTCAAGAACATGCCAGCGACAGTTGGCATTTCTGGCGCATCATTGACAGCAGTTACCACTGTGCTGATAGAGACTAAACTACTGCTTATCGATGAAGAGCCTCCTGGGCTTGAAGCATCCGCAGTGGCTGCTGTAGCACCAGAGGTAAAGCCGCCAGAGTAGGTATTATCAAGTGCGCGAAGTGATAGAACATCGGGCGAGCCGTTGTAATCGGTGCTGGGGACAAAACGGATACTGGTTGATGTATCAAGTGCTAAAGAATTGGGGTAGGCAATATTTCCGATGTTATACCAGTTTGAACCCGTATCAGTAGAGTACTGCCATGTGCCTTGTGAGGCGTTTTCAGGGTTGTTAGTGATCAAGACCCCAGACATGCTAGAACCTGCATCAACATCGTTGAATGACCCAGAAAATAGATTGCTAATGGTTTCACCGGCAGGGTTCGTTAAGTCTTCAGTGATACCCGGTAAGGACCCGCCGCCAACAGTCGGTGCGTTATTGGCAGCTGTCACTGTGATAGCAACATTGTTGCTGACCTCGGTGTTATCAGCTGCTAGATTGAAAATTTCGTCTGAGGAAAGGGCGCGAGTGTAAATTCTTGCATCGTCTATTAGACCGTTGAAGTCAAAGTTAGCGTCACCGTCGTTGGGGTGTGCTCCGATACGCGACTCTCCAAACCAACCGGTATAAGTGATTGATGATGTCAGCGTGGCTGAGCCAACAACTGCTCCATCAATATATAACTTTTGAGTGTTCGATACGTCATCGAAGCTAAACGCTATATGATGCCAATTCCCATCTGACAGACTGATGTTACTTTCAATGAATTGGTATGAGCTGCCGTCGTAAAAAAATCCGGTAACCCCTTTTGAGCCGTCATCGACTCTAAGAGCGATATCGCCTCCTAGCGTGATAACCTCCCCACCATTGATGTCGAAGCTGGAGTAGTTGACCCAGGCGGCTAGAGTCACATTCGCTGGATCACCAAACATTGAAGCTATCTGAACATAGTCGCGGTCGCCGTCCAGGCTTAATACTTCCCCGCGGGTTGCGTCGGTTACGCTTGACGCATTGTTTATAAGTACTCCATTCTGTGAAACGCCAACGCTGTCGTCGATGGCATTACCGGCATCGAAGCTGTAATAACCGGTCATGTCAGCGCCCAAGGATGTCGTCATCTGTAGAGAGACTGCTCCACTAAAGCTGGTGTCGGGTGTGAAGGTCATCCCTTCTAATGCGGCGTTTAGATCGGATTCACTTCCATGAACTGTCATAAATGAGCTAGCGTTGGCCCCGCCAAGAATGGATAATCCCGTCGTCTGTGACAAGGTAAGTATTCCGTCATTTACGGAGATGAAAACCTGAAGGCGAGTATCCGTTGTACCATTGGTATCGCTTACCGAGACGGCATTACCATTGGTGGCGTTAAACGTTAGTGTCTGATTTTCGCCAATGCTTTGTGCGCCTGGTAATGTCTGGGTAAATACGCTCGGAGAAGTCGTAATGACGTTCATTGAGAATTCAGACGTTGCACCGTAATTTCCACTTCCCAGATCCACTGTGGCTGTTGAGCTGACTCGATCATTTGCAGCAATTGATACACCAAACACTGCATTAATTGAAGCGTCACCATTTATATCTGTTGTAACAGAAATGTAGCCAAGGTAAGTTTCGCCTTCGCCGTGCCCGCTAGGGTCTTCTGTACCAACAGGACTGCTAAAAAATTCAATACGATAAGTAGTATTTGGGTTTGAGTTTATCTGTCCTGTAATGGTTGTATTTACCCCAGAAACACTAGCAGCAAAGAGCACAGGGAAGTTTTGTAAGCTGTTTGCACCAGTATCTCCATCTCCGTCGACAAGGTCATTCGCAGTTACGCCGTCATTGCCTAAATCAATCCCTTGTTGGGTGTTTGAATGGATAGAATTTCCAAGGATTGTATTATCGGTAGCCGCATTATCTGAAAGTAAGATGCCATCGCCTGCGTTGAAAGCAATAATATTACCTGCGCCTGCTTCTGTTCCGCCTATCGTATGGTTAGATTCAGTAGTGATGCGTATGCCGTTAGTGCCATTACTAATAGCGGTTGTACTGTCTGAGCCAACGCCAATATAGTTGCCTTGGATGACTGTTCCTGTTGTTCCGGTACCTGGGCTGGCTCCATCGCTGATAATGATGCCGTCGCTGTTGTTACCCGAAATAACATTGCGTGCTGCTGATGTTGTACCACCAATGATGGTGTTATCTGCACCACTTTCTATTTGTATCCCTCTATCGCTGTTACCTAAATCAAGTAGGCCGGTTACATCCGTACCGATATAGTTGCCTTTAATGATGGTTCCATCGGCATTCTGAATGTAAATACCATCAGAGTTACCACTAATGATATTACGCGCCGCTACCGTGGTTCCGCCAATGGTATTTGCGTCTGCATTACTACTAATCTCAATACCAGCAGCAGTGTTGCCTACACTAATGGTGCCGGTTATATCGGTGCCAATGAAGTTGCCTTGTACGGTGTTATTTGTTGTGCCAGTACCCGTAATGAAAATACCATTATCATTGTTGCCTGATATGATATTTCGCTCGTTTGTAGTGGTTCCACCAATTACATTATTGGTGGAACCACTTTCTAGGCGTATACCATCTATGCTGTTACCTATATCTGTAAGGCCGTCAGAGCCGATGCCGATATAATTGCCTGAAATAGTATTGTTATCGGAGCCGTATGAAACGATACCGTTTTGGTTACCACCTATGATGTTCCCTGAATTAGCTACTGTCCCTCCAATTGTTGTGGTTTGTGTGGTGCCTGAAAGCTCAATACCCGCAGACCCATTACCAATACTACCCAGCCCGCTCGCGTTCACACCAATGTAGTTTCCCGCGATGACGGTGCCAGTTGCAGTACTTTGGAGTTGAATGCCATCATCGTTATTGCCTGCAATAACGTTGCGATCAGATGCCGTAGTGCCACCAATAATATTATTACTGCCGCTGATACGAATACCGTCATAGGTGCTGCCCAAGTCAGCAATACCGTCCGTGCCTATATAGTTCCCTGCGATCAAGTTGTTGCTGGAGTCTATCTTTATACCGTCATTTCCAGCATTGAGTATTTGTAAGCCACGAATAGTACTGCCATCGCTTCCTTCTTGAAGCCAAAGCCCATTGACCACACCTGCCGAACTACCATCAATTGCTATCAGCGGTGCTCCGCTAAAGTCGGTTTCGGTTGTACCATTGATGATTACTGCTTCAGTGATAGCGGGGAGAGCTGAGGTTAATGAAATCGTATGAATGCCTGATCCAGCAATATTAAAGTTTATGGTATCTGTGCCGGAGGTATTGTTAGCCGCGATAATTGCTTCACGCAAAGAGATAGCAGCATCACCTCCTTTATTTAGGTTTAGCCAGGCAGTATCTTGGCTGGCATTGCCGTTAGTAATGCCGCTATCATTATCATTTGTTGCCGTGTCGACAGTGAGGGATGTAACAGCGGACGTGACCGTAATGCTGTAATCCTCAACTTCTCCAAACCCTATTATCTCGTTCGATGCCGGCGCATCTTGATATTTAACACTGGTGCGCATGACTGTTGTGCCTGCTACTGCATCAGTAGGGGCGAGAATGGATAATGTATAAGGCCCGTTAGCCATCACATTGGTTGCTAGCGTATAGCTTTCATTTATGTCGAGAAAGTCGCCGTCTTGGTTCCAGTCTATCCAAGTATTAATGTATTCATCACTATAAGCATTAATAGTGATGGATAGGTCATTAGATGTACCTGCTGCTACACTAGCAAACTGAGCAGTGTAGTCGCCGTACCCCCCGCCATCTTGTCCTGTCGTGTTATTGATACCTGCAAAGGTAACATTAGTGATCCATTCAAAAGTGTTATTCGCTCCATATGATGTTGGGTAGGTAGAATCTGTGACCATGACATCGATTGCTTGAGTATCTGATCCATCAATGCCATCACTTGCTTGGACGATTACCTTGTAAACATTATCTAGGTTAGTGTCAGTTGGGCTTGAAAACTCCGGAGCTGATGCAAATGTGAGCACCCCCGTAGTAGGGTTGATTGAAAACTTTAAAGCATCGTCTCCACCCGAAATGCTATAAGTCATAGTGCCGCTATTGTTATCAATAGCCGATACTGTTGCTACACTTGTAGTGCCATCTATGACAGAAATATTTGCTGTATCATTTCCGCCACTACTAATAATAACGGGTATATTTCCAACATTATTATAGAGCTCGGTAATGTCTGAACTGGTTAGTGCTCGATTGTATAAACGTACTTCATCAAGAAGGCCGTCATAATCACTGCTGACGCCATCAGTAGCTCCCATTCGTAGAGCTACGGTATTATCAACACTACCGATTAGTGCATTTGTTGCTGAATCAGCGAGGGTATTATCAATATATAATGAGAAGTCATTGCCGCTTCGCGTCCCGACTACATGGTGCCACTCTCCGTCGAATAAACCTCCTGCTGTAAGGGTTTGGAGTTGCGCTCCTGATGTGATTAGGAAATTTACTTCCCCCGAGCCTGAGCCATAAAGTATATAGCCATCTGCGCCAATAGAGTCACCTACAAGCCTAGCTGCTGTCCCTAATGATGTTGAGTTAAACCAGAAGCCAACAGAAAAGTCGCCACTTCCAAAGTCTGTAGCGACAGCATCGGGAGCGTCTACATAATCGAAGTCGCCGCTAAAATTTAACGCCCCAGAACCGACAATGCCTGTTGAGTAAACTGGAGACCCAATTAAGGAGGCGTTATTGGCTGATGCGCTACTATCAAAAGCAGTAGAGCCACTGCCCTCGTCAAAGGTGTAATGTGCGACAAGGCTGCTAGTGATATCTAGCGTTACTTGCCAGTCAGCTTGTGTATATGAGGGTATAACTATATTGGTTTCGATATTCCCCGTTGAATATTCAAGTTCCCAGTCTCCGCCAAGTTCTGCATGGCCTGTTAGATCATCAGATGCGGCAATGTCTGCTAGTGTAAGTTCGGATAGTTGCTCTATTAATGTTTGGCCATTGCCAGAAGATACTAAGTTGCAACCGTAAATCAAAATGTCGGCTTGAGTATTAAGTGATTCTCCCCACTGCCGAAGTTGGTTTTGATATTCTGGCAGGCTGTTATTACTAAGTTGGGCGCTACCTAGGTCAATCGTCCCATCACTACTATGAGAGAGAATATGAATAGCATCTAGGTTGGTGTAGTTCGCAAGTACTTCTGTAATGTGCTCAACGCCATTGATATGAGAGTTAAGCACCAACACGCTTATGTTACGAGCATCTTCAGTTTGTCGCTTTATGTCTTCTAGTAACCGTTCGTAATCAGGTACGTTTGAATTTATGAAGACGATTTCGTGACGAATACTTGTTTCTTGGGTTGCTGTTATTGGTAAAAGCTTTTCGGGCTCGAGCACTGAGTGGTTAGTGCTTTCACTTTCTAGTTGAGATGGTTGTACATTAATACGTGCGACTTCTGCTTCTGCATCCCGCAAAATGTTGGAAATAGCATCATCAATTTCTGCAATACTGGTATTTGTTAAAACATCAAGGCCAGGCACATCTGCAGAAAGCAAAATGCGGGGTTCAAGCCCTTCGATAACGGGTGCTTTATATCCTTGCTTACGTTTGAAAGCAGACTTATTCATATGAAATAGAGACATCACAATTAGTAGAAAAAACAAATGAATATTTTTCTGTACACAATTAAAAAATAGACCAGTTTGGCTGATTCAACAAATATAAAATGTTGAGGTTTTTAGAGGCGGGCCTGTTGGTTGCATGATGTTAATTTAATACTTTGGCTAGTATTTTTTAGTTGCTTTAGATCTTCTGGGATGAGTCGTGATTGCTGGTCTTTTATGGATAGCCAGTATTGCTTATTTTGTTTGAATCTTGGTTGCGTTATGACAATGAAACCTTTTTTCTTTAGTTGAGTGACACGTTGCTTTGCACTTTCAGGGCCTGCGTATAAACCAAGAGATACTTGTAGAGGTTCGCCATGCTTACTGGGAAGTAAAAAGTGGTCTTTGTCACCTGCTTTGCGTAAGCGTTTTAAGTAAGCTCTTGCTTGAGATTTAGAATCAAAGAGAGGTGACAGTACTTTAAATCCAACCTGTTCATTGGTCGTGTCATGCTCGACTGTGGTTGTTAGGTTTTGTGTATTTAATGTGCTTGCTGCGGTGATAGCTGCGGCTTCGTTTATGTAGGGGCCTAACCAAGAACAGTGATCTGTTTCCGCTGAGTTTCCAGCGATCCTGGTTTCTATTGAAGGCATCCTTGATGGGTGTTTGTTTGTGTCTTTTTTGCCCTGCCCATTGCTCACTGCAGAGGTGTCTAGAGCGGTTAGTTGCTCTGATTCTGGTGCTGTTTTTTGTTCGGCTATCGCTGAAGTAACGGCAGGGATTTCCTGATGTAAAAAGTTTATACGACAGCGCAACCCCGCTGGAATTTTGTAATCAGGGTTTTCTAATATTAAACGAACACCGAAGGTGCCACTGGCAACGTCAGCAACACGATCAATTCGGCTAACTTTTGCTTGCCACTTACCGTTAACAGACTCAGAGGATACATCAGCAATCATACCCTGCTGAATTCTACCTAGTTGCTCTACTGGTATAATGACTTCTACATGAAGAGGAGATAGTTGGGCTACGCGAACAATAGGCTGGTCATCTACATATTCACCCATTGTTTTAAAGCGCTCCATTATAACGCCAGTTATAGGACTTTTAATTGAGTGGCGTGCTAAGACTTCTTTTGCACGCACTAGCTCCAAGCGTGCTAGTTTTTGATTATCCATTGCTTGGCGTAGTTGAATCTGTGTGAGCTTTGTTTCGGTTTGAGTTTGATCCATGTCTTTATTTGAAATGACATTTTTTGAAAATAAATCTTCAATACGCTGGTACTGACGCTTACCGAAAGCTGCATTAGTACGGCGAAGGTCAATTTCAGCCGTGAGTGCTGCTTTTGTACGCGCTAATTCTAACGCTGCAGTATTGATTCCTGATTCTAATTTGGCAACGATATCCCCAGCTTCAACAAAATCACTTCTGTCTACAAATACAGTGCTTAGTACGCCAGGAACACTGCTACCTAAATCGGCTACCATGCTTGGGTTTATCACGCAGTCTAGTGGTTCTAGTATTTGAGGTGTATGAGTTTCATTCCCTAAAGTAATGCTGGAAAGTAATATACAGAAAGTAAACGTGAAAACCTGATAGCTATATCGGTGTAGCGTTTTAGTCATGCACTGCCTTCGGTTGAGCGTTAAACTGATTCTTTATCAGTATGTTATTAAGTATCGTATGGTTTGTGGATTAATCCAGCTTATCGGTTAGTTCATTAGTATTGGCTCTTATATTGATAGGCGACTTAATAAAAGTTGTTGAGTGCTGCGCGTCCATTGTTTCCATAAAGGTTCTGATCCGTGGTTTAGGCGAATGTAAACGCGGCCTCCAATGCCTGCTGTTTTTGTTCCTTCAGGTAGACTGAGGTCTAGCTGGAATATCTTTTGGGTTGCTGTTAAGCCGCTTTGGTCATTGGTATCGACAGTAATATAACCGCCTCCCAGTGCTCCTAACGCCGCGCTAGGTAGCTGTTTACTGCCGGCTGGCACTTCTCGTAGTAATGTTGCTTGTATAGGTGTACCAAGTTGGTCTGCTAGCATTACTTGGATGGAAATAGGTTTGTCACGTAACAAGCCTGCGCTTTTTTGAGTGATAGCCGCACGTATGGTTGGTTTTTTATCTTGTATGACATAACCCAGTATTTCACCGTGGCGTATAAATTTTCCGCGTAGCTCATGTGGATTGTGCAAAATAAAGCGACCATCAAGTGGACTACGCACTTGAAGGTTATTAATACGACTAGCGATTTCTTTTAGTTCAGCTGTCACCGCATTGATGTCATCAGTTACCATCGCTCCGCGGATTCGGCTACGTTGTTGTGCCGTAAACTGTTGTGTCTGTAGCTCGGATAAGCGTGCTTCTAGTGCTTTTTGCTGAGTAAGTAAGGTCTCGTCTTCTAATAATAAAAGCAGTTCACCTGATGAAACTTGACTGTTTGATGAAACTAACACTTCTTTTACAAAGCTGTCAGATGTACTGTGGATGTTGCCTTTCTCATTGAAAGTTATAACCCCTTGCGCTTGTGTTACCAGAGGCATAGGTACTATTAATGAACCAAAACATAATACTAGAATGGCTCCTAAAGCAACAAAACCTCGAATACGACGAGCTTCTAATCGCTGGCTAGTGGCTAAAAATAACAAGGTGAATATAAGCGGTTTGAGTAGCTGCATGAAAAGAGCCCAGCATGCCAAAATGACCCCAACGATAAGGAACTCTGTCGATAGGTATAAAGCAATGCTGACTAAAACAGTTAAACGATAGATAGGTGACGCAAGCCCGTAAAAAGCAAACCATGCGTGCTCCCCAGCGGCGGTTACAGGTGATCGAGTGTCAGATAGTCCTAGAATGTGTTTCTGCATGAGGTATAGGTAAAACCGGGCCGAACGTGAAGCAAGATTAGGGATTTCAATTTGATCTTCTAAGATGTAATAACCATCAAATTTTAGTAAAGGATTGCCATTGAAGAGTAGGGTAGACACGCTGCCAAGGATAGCGATATTTAGTGCAGCATCATGAATGGTGCCGGGTTCTGTTAGTAACCAAATGAATAACCCTAATGCCGCCAGTAGCATTTCTACAAAAATGCCGGCAGCCCCAACCATCACTCTTCTTTTCTTGTCACGAAAAGCTGATGCGGCGGATGCGTTTACATAAGGAACGGGCATGAAAACGAGTAAGGTGATGCCTGTTTCGTGCACCTCTCCCCCCCAGGCTTTAACAGCCATGCCATGTCCTAACTCATGAAGTATTTTGATCGCAGGGAATAAAATCCAGAATGACACAACTTCTGAGGTACTTAACGACTTTGCACCGATAGCGGCTGTAATTAGCTGGGCGTTAGCTACCGCTAAAATACTAGCCAGTAACATAATTCCAATCCATACATATAAGCCTGCACGGGAAAAAATTATGCGAGATAAAGGTGCTAAATGAGTCAGCATCTGGTCGGGATCAAAGATAGGGATGCGCAACGATAATGGATTATTGAGGGCTTTTTTTCGTGAATGCTGGGCTTGAGTGTAACGGTTAATAATGTCTTGGGCGCTGTGCGGAAGCCCATCGCGTAGTACTTCTGCGTTGTGTAATAGCGCTAAAATTTGCATTATGTCTTCAGGTTTTAGCGCTTGGTCTTGATGTTGAGGTGTGTTGGCTAAATGCAATATTTCTTGGATGCTGAAGTCGCCATTTAAGCGTCCTATGACCTGAAAGGCAGATGCATTGAAACGATTAAAGTTACCTGATGACTCATCATGCAAAATATACCAACGTTCGCCTCGGTAATATTGAACACGAATGCGTACATCTTTTCGTAAGCGTGGCTTCAGCTCTGCTATATGCTCCCAGAGTGATGGTGCTGGCTGGTCGAATGTAGGGTTAGCAGTCATCTGTTAAAAACCTAGAGACCACGCCCATAAGCGCAGTCTATCTTTAAGTGATTTAGTCCAGACGCTTAATATACTAGCGCGGCCTGTAATGATTTTTGCAATGCCTTGCATTCCTGGTCGCATACCGGGAGGGATGTCAGAAATTTCTGCTTCAACGTGAAAGTTATTGCTGCCGTGTGCAACAGAGGCAATAGGTAAGATACGTGAGATTTTTAATTGGATGAATTGCTCTGGTAGTCCTGTTAATCGTAGTTTTCCTAGCTGTTTTGAAGAGAGCGAGGCAATGTCGTGTTCATCAACTTGTAAAGCTACTTTGTAGCTATCTATTGGCACTATTTCAAATAAAAGCTGCCCTCGTTCAATGGGGGCTCCTAAAGCTCTATTCCAGTCGCCACTGACGAGTAGGCCATCAAAAGGGGCTAGTAACTGTGTATGTTGTAATTGCTTATTAACTTGATTTAGTTGAGCATCTGTTTGTGCAATACGGGCACTTAGCACGCTTCCTTGAGCCCTGTTTCGAGTGGCAAGAGCTTCTTGGTACTCTTTGGCATGTTTTGCGCGTTCAGTGAGCCATTTTTCTTGCTCAAGCAGTAAGTCTCGATTGTCCAATGTAGCGATAATTTGTCCTTGTGCAACACTGTCGCCCGCTCTAGCATTTGCCGTGGCAATATAACTGCTAAAAGGCGCAACAATGGATTGTTGGGTCGCTCCTTCAATCGTTGCTTTAGCCGAAACAATTTGTTCCGTTTGGATGAGCGTTAGTAGTATCGCAACAATAATGCTGACTATTATTGTTGCTTTGAAACGAAGATGACTAATGCTACCTAGCTTCTTGATATTTGCTTCTTTGCTTTTCCAAGAGCGTTGATCGTTATGCTGCCTGAGGTTAATTATGGGGGCTATATGCTCATTAATAGCGGTTATCTGATCAAAAAAAGTGTTGTCGAAACTGCTATTCTTTTCATTGAATAGAGTTAGCACGCCTATTTGTGTTTCACCGTATAATAATGGGGCAGAAAAAACGCAACCATTACTGTCGTTGAGCAGCTGTTGAGTATGAATGTGCGCTGATCCAGCTCCATTGTTGGTCTTGTTGGCTATAAATATGGGCTTGCTATATTCAATGCATTCCTCCATTGCGAACTCTATTTGGCTGATTCGATTGATGCGTCGATCAAATTGCAATTGATGAGATATGCTAATGATTTGAACCTGTAGGCCTTTTTTTAAACCTAGAATGACTCTTGAGCAATCAAAGTGATCAGCTAATAAATTACAGAAGTTATACCCGGAAACGGCAAGTGGTTCACTACGTGAAAACAGTTCAACAGAGCTTAAGGCAAGTGTCGAGGTGTGGTGACGGTCATTGTAGGCTTGCTCAAGCGCTTTTTCTGCCCAGACAGTGCCCCATTGCAGTAATTGTAAAACAGCTTGGCGCTGTTGGTCTGATCTGATTTCTAGTGCAAGCACCACGGCGCCAATGATTCTGTCTTTTTGTAGTAGGGGGTAGGCAACATAATCAAACACCTTGGCGTCGTCACTTACTTCTTTTTGAGCAATACCTGCTCCACCTTTAATGGCTTTTAAAGCAATGATTTGTTGAGTTGATGATACTTGGCTAGTAGAAGGCCATATTGCTAATGGTGTTGGGTGGTTGATAGCATTTTTTTCAGATAAATACACCGCGCCGCTATTTACATCAGAAATCATCCTGCACTGCCAGTCTAACCAGTGATCAACTTCATGAGGAGTTTTAGGCGGTGTAGGTGTGCCACTATTGTTTGAATTAGGCATCGCTTAACCAATAAGCTACAACAGCTGATGCATTGCCCTTAGAGGGTAATAAGTGGGTGATGTTTTTTGATAAATGTGATGATGTAATCACTATTTTTCTCACTGGGGTTACTTCTTGGAAGTTATGTTCTTCCTAGCGTGTTTACAGGCTTTTAAGTCTGTTTCTATCCATGTTTATAGAAAAATTATAGACCATGAATTACACATGTGAGGTGTTTATTAGTAAGTAGTTATTAATAAAAAAATAACGGGTTGATGAAAGATTTTCATTGTTATAAAAGATGAATATTAGCTTAATAATATGAGATTTTTTGATTTAATTTGTTTGAAAATAAAAAAACTACCAGGTTATCAAAGCTATGTAATGAAAAGTATCTATGTGATTATGTAAATAAGGAGGGCTTACCAGTGACCTAAGGCACCGGTAAGTAAAAGCTAAAACGTAAGTATATTTTCTGAGTATTGGAACTCTCTTGTGGCGTGTTCAACCCATTCATCTGGAATGCCTAGAATTTTTAGTGACCCTTGCCAAGCTGATTGTGCAATAAATTCTGCGACGGCAGAGCCTGCACCACCTTGTATTGCATGATCTTCAATACTGATAAAACTCTGATGTGTTTTCATCAAAATACTGAGTAGTTCCGTATCTAAAGGTTTCACGAAGCGCATATCTACCAGTGTATGTTGGCCTTTCTTAGCTAGTTCTTTTGCTTCAGGAAGTAGCGGGCCAAAGCTAAGTACTGCAGTGCCGGACGTTCCTGATACTAATAGCCTTGCTTTTCCTATTGGTAGGGTTTCATCGTTACAGATGGGTTCTGGGCAGGATCCGCTTCCGCGAGGGTATCTCACTGCAGCGGGCCCCTTGTATGCATAGCCAGTGTTAAGCATTAGCCACTGTTCTTGCTCATCTGCTGGGGTCATTATGACGAGACCAGGAATACAACGCATGGCGGCAATATCAAAACTGCCTGAGTGAGTTGCACCGTCTTCCCCAACTAACCCGGCACGATCCACGGCTAATAAAACGTCTAAAGACTGAATAGCAATATCATGTACTAGTTGGTCATAAGCACGCTGTAGAAAAGTAGAGTAGATGGCTACGACGGGCTTGATTCCTGTGCAGGCAAGACCTGCAGCAAAAGTTAGAGCATGCTGTTCTGCAATGGCTACGTCAAAATAGCGTTCTGGGAACGTCTGTGAAAACGCAATCAAGTCTGACCCTTCACGCATGGCAGGTGTAATACCTACCAATTTTTTATCTTGTTGCGCTTTATGTAGTAGCCAGCGACCAAAGTGGTTTGCAAAAGTAGCTTGCTTAGGTTTTTGGGGCGCAGTTATAGGCTCAAGTTTAGTGATGGCATGATAACCAACAGGGTCTGCTTCTGCGGGTAAAAAACCTTTGCCCTTAAGTGTGGTTATATGTAAAAACTGTGGCCCAGGTTTATTTAGAGCGTCTTTTAATGCGGGTAGTAAAGCCTCAAAGTCATGACCATCAATAGGTCCTTGATATTCAAAAGCCAGCGCCTCAAATAATGCTGCCGTTATTTTGCTGCGATTTCCTTTGGTTAGCTTAAGGTTTTTAGCTAAATAAGTGGCTAACCCACCCTCATTACGAGATATCGACATATCATTGTCGTTGAGGATAACTAATAAGTTGGCGTTTGTATGTGACGCATGATTAAGCGCTTCAAAAGCCATACCGGCTGTAAGGGCTCCGTCGCCAATAACCGCGACTGTTTTGCTTTGTATTCCATTCAATTGATCGGCGACCGCCATACCAAGTGCGGCGCTAATTGATGTGCTTGAATGCCCTGTGCCAAAGTCATCGTATGAGCTTTCCTCACGACGAGGAAAAGGCGCTAACCCATCCTTATGGCGAATAGTCAGCATTTGCTCACGACGGCCTGTAAGGATCTTATGTGGATAGCATTGATGCCCAACATCCCAAATCATGTGGTCGTTGGGTGTGTCTAGTAGATAATGTAACGCAATAGTTAGTTCTACTACACCCAAGCCTGCACCAAAATGTCCTCCTGTTTGCCCCACGCTATAAAGCAAGAATGCGCGTAATTGCTCAGCTACTTCTGATAGCTGCGTGTCAGATAGGCGGCGAAGATCCGCTGGAAAATTGATGCTGTCCAATAATGGAGTAACAGGACGTGCAGTAGGAATATTAGTAAACATCAGTGGGACCGGTTAACAATGTAGTCAGCCAATTCCCTTAGCAGTTTTCCTTGTTCGCCAAAGGGTTGCATGGCGTCTAGTGCTGCTCTGTGCAGGCTATCTAGTTTTGCTTTAGCGCCTTCCATGCCCAGAAGTGCAGGGTAGGTAGGCTTGTTTTGTTCCAAGTCTGATCCTTGCGGCTTACCGAGTGTTTGTGTGTCACCTTCAATATCGAGGATGTCATCTTTTACCTGAAAGGCCAGCCCAATAGCCTCTCCATAAGCGAGTAAGGCTGTTTTCGTTTCTAGGTTTTGGCACTCTGCCGATAAGTAGCCCAGTTCAATTGCAGCATTAATCAATGCTCCCGTCTTATGAGCATGCATCTGTTTTAGCTGCTCAAGTGCTAGCGGCTTATCCACATGGCTCAGGTCGAATGCTTGCCCGGCCACCATGCCTTTGTCTCCACTGGCTCTTGCTAATACAGAGATCATTTGCAATTTAGTGCTTGTATTCGCTGGGTTGTTTGTAGAGCTAAGCAGTTCAAATGCAAAGCATTGCAGGGCATCGCCGGCAAGAATAGCAGTGGCCTCATCAAAAGCGATGTGACAAGTAGGTTTGCCACGCCTTAACTCATCATCATCCATCGCTGGAAGGTCATCATGTACTAAGGAGTAACTATGAACGCATTCAATAGCGCATGCGGATGAATCTGCATGAGTTATATCGCCGTTAAGTAGCTGGTTAACCAAATAGACGAGTAATGGGCGCACTCTTTTTCCGCCATTAAATAATGCGTATCGCATGGCATCCTGCAAGAGAGGTTCTATACTGTTGTGCACGAGCGAGTTTTTGAGCTGCTCATCTACACGATGGTGATATGTCTTAATGGCGGTCTGCAATGCCACGGGATTATTCCTGTTCTATGTTGAAGGGCTCAGTTTTATGCTCATCGTTTTGGGATGTAAGTATATGGACCTTTTGTTCGGCTTGGTCGAGCATTGTCTGACATTCGCGAGTGAGTTTAATACCTTCTTCGAAGGCATTAAGGGAGGCTTCTAATGTTAAGTCGCCGTTCTCCATTTGAGTAACTAAGGACTCTAAGTCTGCTAGCGATTGTTCGAAATCAGGTGTTTTCTTTTTGCGAGGCATCATGAAATCCCATACTGGACGAGCCGTAAAATAATCGAATTGATACCGAATTTAAAACTAGAGGTAAATCAATTCATAAAACTGCCGACATACACTTATACTTAAAGTTATATCTGTAGAGTATACCAGTCATCTATTCTGGTATTATCCTCTAAAATATAACAGACAAACAGTCATTAGCTTGATGTAAAAGGAGATTTGTGTGGATATAGCGACACTCGTCGGGTTGGTAGGCAGCCTCGGTATTGTTATCGCTGCCATGATGTCGGGTGGTGATATCGGCACCTTTGTGAACGGACCTTCTATGCTTATTGTTATTGGGGGAACGATTTTAGTTGCCTTGATGAAGTTCACACTAAGTCAGTTTCTTGCAACAGGTAAGGTTGCAGCTAAAGCTTTTATGTTCAAGTCGGTGAGTCCTGAAGATATTATCAACGAAACTGTTGAGCTAGCTGATGCAGCACGTAAAGGCGGTTTGCTTTCTCTGGAAGACAAAACGGTTAGCACAGATTTTATGCAACGAGGTATTCAGCTACTGGTAGATGGTCATGACCCTGAAATAGTACGCACGCTGCTTAATAAAGAGATGAAGCTAACATCGGATCGACATGAGTTTGGCAGCGAAATATTCAAAGCGATGGGCGATGTTGCTCCCGGCATGGGGATGATTGGTACACTTGTAGGTCTTGTGCAGATGCTTTCAAATATGAGTGACCCTAAGTCGATCGGACCTGCGATGGCTGTGGCGCTTTTGACAACGTTATATGGTGCCATGATAGCAACGATGATCGTTCTGCCGATGGCTGATAAGTTGGGTGTGCGTAAAAATGAAGAAGAACTTAACCAAGCACTAACAATTGATGGTTTATTGGCGATTCAAGCGGGCCAGAATCCACGTGTTATCGAACAAATGCTCAGAAACTACCTGCCTGAGAAAAAACGGGTTGTGGCCAGTTAGAGGATTTGAGTTATGAGTGATGAAGAACAAGAGTGCCCCCCTTGCGTTGCCGGTTTGCCGGGGTGGGTTGCAACGTTTGCAGATTTGATGTCACTGCTGATGTGCTTCTTTGTACTACTCCTCTCTTTTTCAGAGATGGATGTGTTGAAGTTCAAGCAGCTAGCAGGCTCAATGCGTGAAGCGTTTGGTGTACAAAACGAGATCAAGGTAGAAGATATCCCTAAGGGGACCTCTATTATCGCTCAAGAGTTTAGTCCAGGGCGCCCTGAGCCGACTCCACTGAATGAGATTCGTCAGATGACGGTCAATAATGATATGAATACCTTAGATATTCGATCAGAAGTAGGCGAGGCTGAGAATCTAGATAAAAAAGAGAGCGAGGCTGAATTGTTGGAGAAAATACAACAGCAGCTAAAAGATGAAGCGCAAGAGCAAGCAGTAAAATTTGCGACAGCGCTAGCACAAGAAATTGGTGACGGTAGTGTTGAAGTAGAAACAGACGAGCGCAAAATCATTATTCGCGTTAAAGAGAAAGGCTCTTTTTCTTCAGGCTCCGCTGCTTTGAAGTTTGAGTACATCCCGGTAATGGCAAAAATACGTGATGTATTGCTTGATGTTGAAGGGGCTGTTTCTATCGAAGGGCACTCTGACAATGTGCCTTATTCTGGCAGATCATTCCAGTCTAATTGGGATCTATCGGCAGCTCGTGCTTTGGCCGTTGCCAATGAGCTATTTGATGATCCTCGTATTGATCAGTCTCAATACCAGATTATTGGGCATGCAGACAGTAAACCGTTGGTACCGAACAACTCGGCCGTAAATCGTGCAACTAACCGACGTGTAGAAATTGTTCTTCAAAAGGGCAAAGATAAAGAGCTACTCGAAAAAATTCAGGCAAGAGGTCTGGGAGATTCAGAAGGTGAACGTTTAGCGCCTAATGAGATTTTTTAGTGCTAGATTTGCTTAGATAAAAAAAACCGCCATATGGCGGTTTTTTTGCTCTAAGAATTACTTAGAGTTGTTTAGCATATGATCGATAGTTGCTGTTAGTTCAACATCTGTACAATCCATGCACGTACCCTTTGGTGGCATAGCGCCAATACCTGACTTAGCCGTCGCTAATAACGCATCAGCGCCTTTAGCTGCACGCGGAGCCCATGCTGCAGCGTCGCCTAGTTTTGGTGCGTTAGCAATACCAGAAGCGTGGCAAACGAAACATTTAGTTTTATATACTTCTTCGCCAGTACGTTCAGCGTTTGCAGCAGCAGGAAGCATCAATGCAGCAGCTGCTGCTAGAATCAAAGCTTTTTTCATAGTAATACCCTTATTGGTTCACTTGTCATTAGAAGTAAGATTATTAGTATAATGGACGGCAGTTTAGGTCGTTCATCCTACTTAAGTAAATAGATGAAGTGGTATTAATATGCCATGAATTGGTAGTCTGATGGAAGAAAGCTATGAATAACATGATAAATATCAAGCTTTAGGTGGAAACCATAATCTATGCTGCATAAGGCGATAGATGAGCGCCTTATGCTTGCGATAATAACTTTAGAGGCGCATCGCGTAACGAGCTTGGTTGCGTTGGCTTAACAAGGCTTTTTGTTCAGAGTTATTATCAGCCATAACTTCATGCATAGCTTTTTCAGTAATATCAAGCGGGGCTTTTAATAGTTTTTTTGCATCATTTATTGAATAGCCGCGTTTCAGTAATTGCTTCAGCTGAACGCCTATATGATGGTGTTCCATCGTTTGTTCCTCATTTAATTAACCATCACATAGTGCATGATAATTGTGACGCTTTTATGTCAGAGAGTTGCTCGAAAGTTATTCTTTTCTTAGTACGTACGCTTAATAAAGTCGATATGCTCTTTTGTAGTGCGTTAGCAGCATCGTTGTTTTTAATGTGAACTTTTATTGTGCAGCTTCGTATTTTTTTGTCGATACTATTTACTGATAAGTTATTGAAAAACTTAGGGATTTTAAAACTGGAATGGCTTGTGCAGTAATGGTTCTCATAAATCATCTGAAGGAGCATACAGTGAACACATTTAAAAAGACTTTATTAGGGGCGGCATGTGCTGTTGTTTTCTCGACTGCAGCTCAAGTTGCACAGGCTGAAGAAACTATTAAAGTGGGTATCTTACACTCGCTATCTGGCACGATGGCGATCAGTGAAACAACACTAAAAGATACTATGTTGATGCTGATTGATGAGCAAAATGCTAAAGGTGGGCTGCTTGGCAAAAAGTTAGAAGCGGTCGTTGTAGACCCTGCATCAAATTGGCCATTGTTCGCTGAAAAAGCGCGTGAGCTAGTCTCTAAAGAAAAAGTGGATGCTGTTTTTGGTTGCTGGACTTCCGTATCTCGTAAGTCGGTGTTGCCTGTTTTTGAAGAAACTAACAGCTTGCTGTTTTATCCAGTGCAGTATGAAGGCGAAGAGTCATCTAAAAATGTATTTTATACCGGTGCAGCGCCTAACCAGCAGGCGGTTCCGGCGGTTGATTATTTGATGGATCAAGGCGTTGAACGCTGGGTGCTCGCAGGTACCGATTATGTTTACCCACGTACCACTAACAAGATCCTTGAAGCTTACTTGAAAGCGAAAGGCGTTGCCGCTGAAGATATCATGGTTAATTACACCCCGTTTGGGCATTCAGATTGGCAGTCCATTGTTTCTGATATTAAAAAATTCGGGTCTACAGGTAAGAAAACCGCTGTAGTTTCAACGATTAATGGTGATGCTAACGTTCCTTTTTATAAAGAGCTAGGCTCACAAGGAGTAGCTGCTTCTGATATTCCGGTTGTTGCTTTCTCTGTGGGTGAAGAGGAACTATCGGGTATCGATACAGGCCCATTGGTAGGGCATTTGGCAGCATGGAACTACTTCATGAGTGTTGATAGCGAAGCTAATGATGAGTTTATTGATAGCTGGCAGACCTATATTAAGAATGAAGACCGTGTGACAAACGACCCAATGGAAGCACACTACCTTGGTTTCAAAATGTGGGTTGAGGCTGTGAAAAAATCAGGTACAACCGAACCCGCTATTGTGCAGGATTCTATTATCGGGGTGTCTGTACCCAACCTGACAGGTGGCTACGCTACCATGATGCCTAACCATCATATTACTAAGCCAGTATTGATTGGTGAGATTCAGGATGATGGTCAGTTTGAAGTTGTTTGGAATACCGCAGGTACGGTTGCCGGTGATGCGTGGTCTGATTTCTTGGAAGGTTCTAAAGATCTCATCTCTGATTGGAGAGCGCCGCTTTCTTGCGGTAACTACAACGTTAAAACCGCTAAGTGTTCTGGTCAGAATTTTTAATCTTGGCAATTTATTAGCCTGATTAAAGAGTGACCCAAAGAGCCTGCCAGATTGTGACTGGTAGGCTCCTTCTGTTGTACCTCGCGAGAGAATTTTTTATGAAGCCCTTTAGCTTTCGTGCGTCTTATCGATATTTTTTAAGTAGTCTATTTGTCATCCTTACCTTGTTTTCTGCGCCCGCTATAGCGGTAATTGATAGTTCGCTTGGAGGTGCAAGCGCGTTATTAATGAGCAAGGCATTTGATAATAAAAGCCGTGGGTTGGATCTGTTGGTGGAAACATCACACCCGCGCACCAGTGAAATTTTGCAGCTTTTGTCAGACAGCCAGCTTTATTACCATAAAAAAGATAAACGTTTATTTATCATCACTCACTACGTCACAGGAAAAGTTGCAAAAGACCTGCAAGGAAACGAGCAGGTTATTAAGAAAAAACGCGATTTTAAGAAGGTGACGCTGAATAACAAAATGCGAGGTCAAATTAATCGCATCCAAGCTGAGTTAGGGTTAAATGCCGATAACCCGCAGCAGCGTGAAGCAGCGGTGCGAGATCTGCTTAAAGATATTACGCCCGGTACAGTAGCAACGCTTAAAACACGTTTTTTAATCGAAGAAAGTAAAAATGTGCGTGAGATGATTAATATCGCATTGGCTATTAATGATCTTAAAAGTAGCGATGATGTTCTGTTGTCCAATGCGATAGAACAACTAGATGGCTCATTAGAGCAAGAATCACGCAGTGCTTTAGTGGCGTTTGTTTCTACAGCCCAAAGCCCGCTGCTTAAAAAGCAGGCACAAATTGCACTTAAAGGCATTGAAGATAAGGTGCAATACTACGGTTGGCTAGAGACTCTCTACTTTGGGTTGAGCTTAGGCTCCGTATTGGTGTTGGCAGGTATTGGCCTTGCGATCACTTTTGGTGTCATGGGCGTTATTAACATGGCACATGGTGAGCTGATTATGATTGGCGCTTATACCACCTACGTTATTCAGTTGTTGATGCCTGATCATATCGAGTGGTCAATTTTAGTGGCTATTCCTGCTGCGTTTGTTGTCTCTGGTTTGGTCGGTATTGCCATAGAGCGAGGTGTGATTCGTTTTCTTTATGGCCGCCCGCTAGAAACCTTGCTCGCTACTTTTGGTATAAGCCTGATTTTGCAGCAGGCGGTACGTTCGTTGTTCTCTCCGCTTAACCGTAGTGTAGAAACGCCCGATTGGATGAGCGGCCTTATCCAAATTAATCCGGTGTTTTCTTTAACGCTCAGTCGGCTATATATCATTCTGTTTTGCTTGGTGGTGTTTGTCGCCTTGTTGCTGGTGTTGAAAAAAACCGCATTGGGTTTACAGGTGCGTGCCGTCTCGCAAAACCGTGCAATGGCACGCTCTATGGGAATTCGTTCAAATAGAGTTGATGCACTCACCTTTGGGTTGGGTTCAGGTGTTGCTGGTATCGCCGGTGTGGCGCTATCTCAGTTAACCAACGTAGGGCCAAACATGGGGCAGGCTTATATTATCGACTCCTTCATGGTGGTTGTTTTTGGAGGAGTAGGAAACCTATGGGGGACGCTGGTTGCAGGGTTAAGTTTGGGGGTTGCTAATAAGGTGCTGGAACCTTGGGCCGGTGCTGTGCTTGCTAAGGTGTTGATGTTGATTTTCATTATTCTGTTTATTCAGAAACGCCCACGTGGGTTATTCCCGCAACGTGGCCGTGCGGCGGAGGGTTAGGTCATGGGAGTGTTGAATATAGTCAAGAACGACCGTGGCGGCCAGATTATGCTGGGCGTATTGCTGGTGATCACCATTCTGGTGCCACTGCTTAACCTATTTGTGCCCGAGACGAACCCACTGCATGTGCCAACCTATACCGTTACCTTGATGGGTAAATATCTAACGTTGGCGTTGTTAGCCGTTGCCGTTGATCTGGTGTGGGGCTATTTAGGAATCCTTACGTTAGGGCACGGTGCATTTTTTGCGCTGGGTGGCTATGCCATGGGTATGTATTTGATGCGTCAAATTGGTGATCGTGGAGTCTACGGCAACCCAGAGTTGCCCGACTTTATGGTGTTTCTGGATTGGCAGGAGCTGCCATGGTTCTGGCAAGGTTTTGATCAGTTCTGGTTTGCGGCCATTATGATTATGTTAGTGCCCGGCGTGTTGGCATTTATCTTTGGTTGGTTAGCGTTTCGCTCGCGTGTTTCGGGTGTGTATCTTTCCATTATCACGCAGGCGATGACCTATGCGCTGATGCTGGCATTTTATCGTAACGAAATGGGCTTTGGCGGTAACAACGGACTTACAGACTTTAAAGACTTGGTAGGCTTTTCGCTACAAGAAGATACCACGCGTATTGGGCTGTTTGTTCTATCGGCGGTGGCCTTGGCGGTTGGCTATCTTATATGCCGGCATTTAATGAACAGCCGTTTAGGGCGTGTTTGTATTGCTGTGCGTGACGCCGAGTCGCGAGCCCGTTTTATGGGTTATCGAGTAGAGAATGTAAAGCTGTGGATCTTTGTTATCTCTGCCATGTTGGCGGGTGTGGCTGGCGCACTGTATGTGCCGCAAGTCGGCATTATCAACCCCAATGAATTTTCACCGATTAACTCGATTGAGATTGTTGTGTGGGTTGCTGTGGGTGGCCGGGCTACCTTGTACGGTGCAGTTATTGGTGCATTGCTTATTAATTATGCAAAAACATACTTTACGGCTGAACTACCGGATGTGTGGTTGTTCGCCCTAGGGGGCATATTTGTCTTGGTAACACTGTTACTTCCTAAGGGGGTTACTGGGTTTGTGGCAGGGTTGAAGCAGCATAAGGAGGTGTCGGCATGAGTATTATTTCTGCCTTTGAGCAAGCGGTAGATCGTAACCATGTATATCCGTTTCTGGTGCCTAAACAGGCACCTAAGCTCGATGTGTCGCACAATGTGCTGCTTTATCTTGAAGATATTACGGTGAGCTTTGATGGTTTCAAGGCGATCAATAATCTTAATCTTTATATCAATGATGGAGAGCTGCGCTGCATTATCGGCCCTAATGGTGCGGGTAAAACGACGATGATGGATATCATTACCGGTAAAACGCAACCTGATAGCGGCTCTGCTTGGTTCGGGCAAACCATCAATTTACTAGAGATGGATGAGCCAGCCATTGCGCAAGCGGGTATTGGCCGAAAATTTCAAAAGCCCACTATCTTTGAAGAACTCACTGTGTGGGAGAACTTAGAGCTGGCGATGGCTGATGATCGCAATGTCTGGTCGATTTTGAATGCGCGTATTAATAGCGAACAGAGTTCTATGCTGTTGGAAACCATTGAATTGATAGGCTTGCAGGCAAATACCAAGATGTTGGCAGGTAAGCTATCGCATGGACAAAAGCAGTGGCTAGAGATTGGCATGCTACTGATGCAAAAACCCCGTTTGTTATTGGTGGATGAGCCGGTGGCTGGCATGACGCATCAGGAGATGGATCGCACCGCTGAATTGTTAAGTTCGCTGGCTGGACGCCATTCTGTTGTGGTGGTTGAACACGATATGGATTTTGTACGCAATCTAGCAGGTAAAGATCGTACCGTTACTGTGTTGCATCAGGGTAGCGTTCTGTCAGAAGGAAGCATGAACAAAGTACAGCAAGACCCTAAAGTGGTCGAAGTCTATCTGGGAGAGTGATTGATGCTGAAAATAGAGGGTTTGAATCAGTATTACGGCCAAAGCCACACGCTCTGGGATGTTGATCTGCATATACCAGAAGGGCAGTGCACCGTATTAATGGGCCGCAATGGCGTAGGTAAAACCACCTTGCTGCAATGCATTATGGGACATCAGGCTGTAAAAAGTGGCAGCATGATGTTGGATGGGGCTGATCTACTAAAGGCTTCAGTTGAGCAGCGCCCTCGTGTTGGGATTGGTTATGTACCGCAAGGGCGGCAGATTTTTCCTCTGCTTAGTGTTGAAGAAAATCTGCAAGTGGGTTTGCCAGTACGTGCACGCAATGATCGCAAAATCCCTGAATATATCTTCGAGTTGTTTCCGGTATTGGCTGAGATGATGCACCGCCGTGGTGGAGATCTATCTGGTGGACAACAGCAGCAGCTGGCTATCGGCAGGGCACTGGTGGTTAACCCAAAACTTCTGATATTGGATGAGCCTACCGAGGGTATTCAGCCCAATGTGGTGACCGAAATAGGCGATATAATTCGTAAGCTCAACCGTGAAATGGGGCTAACAGTATTGTTGGTGGAGCAAAAATTACCTTTTGCACGCAAAGTAGGCGATCGTTTCTGTATTCTTGATCGCGGCCGCCATGTGGCGGAAGGCGAAATGGAAGCGCTGGATGATAAACTCGTAGCGCAGTACCTCACCGTATGAATGCGCCAGCGAGTAGTCTCAATGTACCCGAATCGGCTATGGGTTGGAAAGCGAGGCTGCATTTGGGATATCAGCTGCGTCACGGTAAAGCGCGGTTAGTAGACCGCATGCAGCGTGGCCCACTTGCGGTACAGCGTCCTCTCTATCCTGAGGGGGCTCCCTGCCATACCTATCTGCTGCACCCTCCCGGTGGTGTTGTTGGAGGGGATCAACTAGATATCCGAGTACATACGCAGCAAGGTGCCCATGCGGTTATTACCACGCCCGGTGCCACAAAATTCTATCGCTCAGACGAGAAAATGGCCTACCAGTTTCAGACGCTGAGTGTTGAAAAAGACAGCACGCTAGAATGGTTACCGCAAGAGAATATCTGTTTTCCTGGGGCGCATGCACAGATACATAGCGATATTTATCTTGAGCAGGGAAGCCGCTTTATCGGCTGGGAGTTTCAATGCTTGGGACGACCTGCCAACAATGAAACCTTCAACCACGGAAGTATTGATGCCAAAACACGCGTTTATATTGACGGTGAAATTAGCCTGATAGATAACCTCACCACGCATGCGGATGCTCTGATAAAAAGCACTACAGGTTTACGTGGTCATGCCATGAGTGCCACGCTGATAGCAGGCACTATAGATAGTGATTATCTTGAAGTGGTGTGTGATGTTCTCGACAGCTTTGGTCCACAACTCGCTGTAGGGGCTACCTGTGTAGATGGCCTGCTGGTAGTGCGAATGCTCGGCAACAATACTGAAGATATCCAAAATGTACTGATTCCCGTATGGAAAACGCTACGTGAACAATGGCTGGAAATCCCTGCCTGCTCTCCAAGGATATGGGCTACTTAGGCCTTTCTTTTGACTGACCTCTTTTCGACATCATGAATATGCTTTTATGCACTGATTAGTCGCATCTAGTGGTGTCGTTATGCGCTTTTTTGGTGCTTTATCCTCAGTTTCTCCTGCCCTAAAACGCAGCAAACGCATGTTTACTGTGCTGGTACGTAACTTGCTATTTACCTGTGACACCCTTTTGGTTTCGATGTCGGAGGTATTGTCGAGCATGGAGTTAGTACCGCGTGAAAAAGATAAGTTGCTGTTATTTACCGCAGGCTTGTTGGCTGAACGGCGCAAAGCACGTGGCCTTAAGCTTAATTACCCTGAATCGGTGGCGTTTATTAGTGCGGCGATTCTTGAGGGGGCACGTGATGGACGTAGCGTGGCTGAGCTGATGGATTATGGGCGCACCTTATTATCGTTGGATGATGTGATGGAAGGTATCGCTGAGTTGATCCCAGAGGTGCAAGTAGAAGCCACATTTCCAGATGGCACCAAATTGGTGACAGTCCATGACCCTATTGTTTGAGTGTAAGCGTGCGGGAGGTTTGTATGATTCCAGGTGAGCTAGTAACCCCAGCGGGTGATATTGAAATAAATGCAGGTCGTGAGGTTTGTAGGGTACGGGTGGCTAATACCGGTGATCGCCCCATTCAAATTGGCTCTCATTATCATTTTTATGAGGCTAACAATGCATTGAGTTTTGAGCGCGAACAAACACGTGGTTTTCGTCTGAATATTCCGGCGGGTACGGCGGTACGTTTTGAGCCGGGGCAAACACGGACGGTTGAGTTGGTGGCCTATGCTGGCTCACGTATTGTCTATGGTTTTCAGGGCAAAGTGATGGGGCCACTGTGATGCCTCACTATAAACAGATAGCAGCGAGGAATAACTGATGGCGACTATTTCGCGGCGTGCTTATGCTGAGATGTTTGGCCCAACAACCGGAGATCGAGTTCGCTTGGCCGATACCGAGTTGTGGTTGCAGGTAGAGAAGGACCTAACTACCTACGGTGACGAGGTAAAGTTTGGTGGCGGTAAAGTGATCCGTGATGGCCAAGGGCAGAGCCAGCGCTGTAGCGCCGAGACGGTTGATCTGGTGATTACTAATGCCGTGATTGTTGATCATTGGGGCATTATTAAAGCCGATATCGGTATTAAGGCTGGGCGCATCACTGCGATAGGTAAAGCCGGTAATCCTGATGTGCAACCCAATGTTGATATTGTGATTGGTCCGGGCACGGAGGTGCTTGCGGGTGAAGGTTCGATAGTTACGGCGGGTGGTGTTGATTCACACATTCATTTCATCTGCCCGCAGCAGGTTGACGATGCATTGATGTCAGGCGTGACCACTATGCTGGGTGGCGGTACAGGCCCTGCAACGGGCACCAATGCGACAACATGCACGCCGGGGCCGTGGAATATTCATCGGATGCTGCAGGCTGTGGATAACTTGCCAATGAATATTGGCTTCCTTGGAAAAGGAAATAGCAGCCAGCCAGAAGCATTACGTGAGCAAATAGCCGCCGGTGCTATGGGGCTTAAGCTGCATGAGGACTGGGGAACAACCCCTGCATCGATTGATTGCTGCTTGACGGTTGCTGATGAGATGGATGTACAGGTAGCTATCCATACCGACACATTAAACGAGTCTGGTTTTTTAGAAGATACATTGGCGGCGATGGATGGCCGTGTGATTCATACCTATCACACTGAAGGTGCGGGTGGGGGACATGCCCCTGATATTATTAAGGCTGCGGGCTTTTCTAACGTGTTGCCATCGTCTACGAACCCAACACGCCCTTATACGGTTAATACGGTGGATGAACATCTGGATATGTTGATGGTTTGCCATCATCTTGATCCCAGTATTGCCGAAGATGTTGCGTTTGCGGAGTCCCGTATTCGCCGTGAAACGATCGCCGCAGAGGACATCCTGCATGACTTGGGCGCATTTTCAATGATCGCCTCTGACTCTCAGGCGATGGGGCGTGTCGGCGAGGTTATCACTCGTACTTGGCAAACCGCCCATAAAATGAAAGCTCAACGGGGAAGCCTTAAAGGTGACCCTGCTGAGCACGATAATGGGCGTATTAAACGCTATATCGCTAAGTACACCATTAACCCTGCACTCACACATGGGGTCTCGCATGAGGTGGGTTCGGTCGAGGTTGGCAAGTTGGCCGATTTAGTGTTGTGGAAACCTGCCTTTTTCGGCGTTAAACCCAGCGCTATTCTTAAGGGCGGTTTAATTGCTGCCGCGCCGATGGGCGACCCGAATGCCTCGATACCTACACCGCAGCCTGTGCACTATCGCCCCATGTTTGGCTCGATGGGTGGTGCCTGCCATGCGACTTCAATGTTGTTTTTATCACAAGCGGCGATTAAAGAAAAAGTGCCAGAAGCGTTGGGGCTACGCAGTTTAATTGGGACAGTAAAAGGCTGTCGCACGTTACAAAAAGCCGACATGGTTCATAACAGCTATCAGCCGGATATCAGTGTTGACTCCCAAACTTACGAAGTAAAAGCGGATGACGTTCTACTGACCTGTGAACCTGCAACCGAGCTGCCGATGGCGCAGCGTTACTTTCTGTTTTAGGGGTGCCAATGTTACAGCTAACGACGTTGTTAAAGTGTGTTAAGCCCCACCAAACCACATTAAGCCTACCAATTGATAAACGTATCAAAAGCCGCTTAAAAGTGAGGCTGGATGATGGGCGTGAAGCGGGTCTGTTTTTGCCACGCGGCTTGATACTGCGTGATGGCGATCAGGTAGAGAGTGAAGAGGGTGTCGTGGTGATGGTGTGTGCAGCAGATGAGCATGTCTCCACAGTGCATTGTGATGATCCTTTGCTGTTGACTCGCGTTGCTTATCACCTAGGTAATAGGCATGTGTCACTGCAGGTAGCCGCAGGCTTTGTGCGTTATCAGCACGACCATGTGCTTGACGATATGGTGCGAGGTTTAGGCGGTACGGTAGTGGTTGAACAGGCTCCATTTGAGCCAGAAGCCGGGGCATACCACAACAGCAGCCATGGTGGACACCACCATGTGCATGAACACTGAAAAGATAAAGGAGTAAAAGATGAAGGTAGTAACATCTAAAGCAGTGGCTCTAGCCGCTCTTGCAGGCGTAAGCGCATTTAGTTCGTTAGTTCAGGCGCACGATGAAACCACAAATACAAGTGTGCAGGCCTTGTTAGCTCACCAGCTTGCAGCTCCGGATCACGTACTTATGTTTGTCGCAGGTTTGGCATTGGTTGTTTCCGGTGTTGTTTATGGGCCGGGATTGTACCGTCGTATTCGACAAGATAAGCGATAAGCAAAGTGATAACACTGCCATGCTAGCTAATTTACGTTTGTATCAACTTATAAGCCCTTCCTTACCTGTGGGCGCTTTTACTTACTCTCAAGGTTTAGAGTGGGCGGTTGATGCACGTTGGGTAACGTCTGAAGCTGAGCTGGAATCCTGGGTGTCTGGCATGCTGCATCACAGTATAGCTACGTTGGAATTGCCTGTTTTGTTGCGCTTACGAAAAGCCTTTGTGCAGCAAGATGCGGATCAGGTGAATCATTGGTGCCGTTTTCTGCTGGCAAGCCGAGAAACCTCAGAGCTACGTAAAGAGGAGCGTCAACGTGGGCAGGCCTTGGCGGTGCTGTTACCTAATCTGGGCGTTGCCAGTGGTGTAGAGTTTGATGAAGCTATTAGATCTACACAGGTGGCGGGATTTGCGCTCGCCGCGCAGCATTTCAATATTGCATCGGAGGATGCGCTGGAAGGTTATCTGTGGAGTTGGCTGGAAAATGCAGTGATGGCAGGGGTTAAGTTGATTCCTTTGGGGCAAACTTCAGGCCAGAAATTGCTACTAAAGCTCAGTGAGCAAGTGCCGGAATTACTTGTCAGAGCTGTAGAAATTGAAGATCAGCAGATAGGTAGTTCTACACCGGCTCAGGCCATCGCGAGTAGCCGCCACGAAACACAGTATTCACGATTGTTCCGCTCCTGATAACGGGAGTCTTTATAGTTCTGGAGTTGATAATGAGTGATGACTACAAAGCCCCCCTACGTATAGGTGTGGGTGGCCCGGTTGGGTCGGGTAAAACAGCTTTACTTGAAGTCTTGTGTAAAGCGATGCGAGATCAATACAACATCGCTGTAGTGACTAACGATATTTACACGCAGGAAGATGCGAAAATTCTTACCCAGTCAGGTGCGTTGGAACCTGATCGTATTATTGGTGTTGAAACCGGAGGCTGCCCACATACGGCTATTCGCGAAGATGCCTCCATGAATTTGGCAGCGGTAGAAGAGTTAGCAAAGCGCCATAAAACGTTGGATGTGGTGTTTGTGGAGAGCGGTGGGGATAACTTAAGTGCTACTTTCAGCCCTGAACTCGCTGATCTGACTATTTATGTTATTGATGTGGCAGAAGGTGAAAAAATTCCGCGTAAAGGTGGCCCCGGTATTACCCGTTCAGATCTGTTAATCATTAATAAGATTGATTTGGCGCCTTACGTAGGGGCCGACTTGGGTGTAATGGAGAGTGATACACAACGTATGCGCCCAAATTCACCTTATGTGTTTTCAAATTTAAAAACAGGTGTGGGCTTACCTGAAATCATCCGTTTTGTGATTGATCAGGGTATGTTGGATACAGCTGGATAAGCTACGGCGGTGAAGTATCGTAGTAAAATTAAGCTGTTATAAACTTGGCCTATGTTGTTATGCCACTATTGGTAATATGATAGCGGGTATCAACAAAAGGCAGAGGGTAGCAAGGTAATGGAAACGGGTATTCTGATCGGTGGCTGTGAGAGCGGTAAGGTATTTTTGAACCCTCGTTATGCTAATCGCCATGGCTTGATTGCGGGTGCAACGGGTACAGGTAAAACTGTGACCTTGCAGTGCCTTGCCGAAGGCTTTTCTGATCTGGGCGTGCCGGTGTTTCTTGCCGATGTTAAGGGAGATTTATCTGGGCTTAGCCAAAAAGGAAGCCCTCATCCGAAGGTGGATGAGCGCGTTGAAAAAATCCAGATAGATAGCTTTATTCAACGGGGTTATCCGGTGGCGTTTTGGGATGTTTTTGGCGATCAAGGAACACCCGTTCGCGCGACGGTATCGGAGATGGGGCCGCAGTTACTCTCTCGTCTGCTAGACCTTAACGAAACCCAAGAAAGCATCCTGACGCTTATGTTTGAGTTTGCTGATGACGAAGGGCTGCTACTGGTTGATCTAAATGACCTACGTACCACATTAGAGTTTATTGCCGCACATGGTAAAGAGATCAGCACGCGTTTGTCTGTCTCTAAAGCGTCAGTTAATGCGATTTTACGCCGCTTGTTGATGTTAGAGAGAGAGGGCGGAGATCTGTTCTTTGGAGAGCCTGCGTTAGTGCTTGAAGACTTGATGCAAGTGAGCCGTGATGGCCGCGGTATGATTAATGTGCTGGCGTCAGATAAGCTGATTTTAAGCCCGCGTGTGTATTCTACTTTTCTGTTGTGGTTGTTGTCTGAGCTATTTGAAAACCTGCCAGAGGTGGGTGATGCAGATAAACCTAAGATGGTGTTCTTTTTTGATGAGGCGCATCTGCTTTTTAGCAACTCATCTAAAGTGTTGGTCGAAAAAGTTGAGCAAGTAGTACGTTTGATACGCTCAAAAGGGGTGGGTGTTTACTTTATTACTCAGAGCCCAAATGATCTTCCAGAAGGTGTTTTAGGCCAATTAGGTAACCGTGTGCAGCATGCATTACGGGCTTTCACACCTAAAGATCAGAAATCTGTTCGTGTTGCTGCGCAAACCTTCCGACCTAACCCTAAGTTGGATACGGCGGAAGTCATTACCAACATGGGTGTGGGTGAGGCCTTGGTGTCTGTGTTGTTAAAAGACGGTGTGCCGAGTATTGTTGAACGCACGCTGGTTCGTCCTCCCTGTTCACGTATGGGGCCTGCTACCGATGATGAGCGCCAAGCTGTTATTGATACCAGTAGTATGCACCGTCGTTATGCTGTGGCGTATGATCCGCGTTCGGCGCATGAAATATTGCTGGAGCGTACGGATGCACGTTTAAAAGCCGCAGAAGATGAAGAGGCGCGTGAAGCTCAAGAGAAAGCAGATGCCAAAAACAACCGCAAAAGCCGCTCCTCGGGAAGGAATCGACAGTCAGTGACTGAAGCACTATTAAAAAGTGTGGTGCGCAGCATTGGCAGCAGTGTTGGGCGTAGTGTCGGTAAAAGTTTATTGCGGGGTATTTTGGGCTCTTTCATGAAGTAAACCGCTTATGCGGATCGCCTTCGCTAATGCGCAGGCGATCCTCTGTTTTCTTATTCAAACTCCATCGCTTCAAACACCCTGCCTGCATTTTTTGCGGCGAGTTCTTCGAAGGTGGCTAGGTGCTTATAAGGTGTTTGGTCTATCTGGTAGGCATCCTCTAGGCTGCCTCCGTCCTCAATTAACACCGCTACTTTACCTCGAATATACTCTAGGTAGCCGCGTGTCCATTGGTCAACTGTTGCAAAGTCGGTAGGGCCGCCGTGCCCTGGGATTATGATTTTATCTTGGGCGAACGCTGTAAACGTTGAGTTCCATGTTTCTAGCCACGAGGCGGTGTCTGTATCAGGAAAGATGGGGAGTAGGCGCACATGAAAGGCAATATCTCCCGCGATCAGCACATTACGTTGTGGAATATAAATTGAGATGTCGCCGGGAGAGTGGGCGGGCCCAAAGTGAATTAGCTCGGCGCTGATACCGCCCAAGTCCAGTATCATTTTATCGTCAAAGGTTTGGTCTATTGCTACAAGGCTAGACCCCTCAGCACGCTCCTTAAGGATTTTCTGCAGGCTCGATAAACCATCAAGCCCATGCGATTCAATCTCTTCAACGGCTTCGCTATGGGCTATTAAAACAGCTCCTTGCTCTTTCCAGTAGTTGTTACCTAGCATGGCGTGCGATTGTCCGTTTTCATCAACAACATACTTAACGGGTTTATCCGTATGTTGCTTTATCTCATCATGAAGGGCTTTGGCGAGTAAGTAAGAGGCACTGCCATTGACGACCAAAACGGCATCTTCGCCAATCACGAACGACAGGTTGTTATTGTGGCCTGCGTTCTCAAAACTGTAGTACTGGGTTTGGCCTATGGCTGACCAAACGTTATCAGCCACCTTTACGGGTTTGTCGTAAAGCAGTGATTCAGGGTAGCGATCCGCTTGAGTTTCTGTGCCAGCAATACTGCTGGCGGTGATGAGTAGGCCTAAGCTCAGGTGTAAGCTCAAGGATTTGACTGTTTGCAACATAACGAAAGCCTTTTGATTTTATTATTTAACAGGTTGTACATTAGTTTTTGCTAATAATTGGGTTAAATAAGGTAAAAGGCAAGCGTTTTGATAAATCCTAGACCTAATGTAGATGTTGTTTAGTCTATAAGCTTCGTTGAAAAACGCTTGATAGTGAGATCCATCAGTTCTTGGTATCTGGGTTTTAGATACTTCCAGTTGAATGCATCAATAGCAGGTGCTGTGGGGAGTGCGTTGTTCTCTTTATGTATGGCAAGTTGCTTAAGCATGCTGACAAGAGCTTTTGTTTCTTGGTTATCAGCCTTTTGTTGGTCTTGCGAGCAGTAGCGATACTGCTCACTGAATAGTTCTTGATAAGCTAACCGATTGGGTACTACAGGGAGTGCGCCTGCTGCTACGCCTTCAAGTACTGCGATACCTTGGAAGTCATGTAAGGCGGTTGATAGTACAACATCGGCGTCTTGTAATAGCTGGCGGTATTCTACGGCGGATTCTATAAAGCCACAGTGTCTCAGTAACGAAGGGAATTGTGCTTTTATGTTGTCAAAGGCCTCTGGGTAGCGCCGAAACTGCTGACCGACAATGGATAAGGAGACCTTGATGTTCTCGTTATGAAGTGTTTTTAGTGCACCATAAAGAAGCTCCGGGCCTTTATCAAATTCCCAGCGGTGGTTCCAAACAATGTGTAGAGGGCCTGTGTGCTGTTGTGTTGTTACATAGCAATCATCGTTAAGTGGTACTGCTAATACGCTGGAGTTTTGTTGAAGGTGTGCTGTTAATCCTGCGGGTACTTGATCGGGTAGTTTTTTGAGGAGGGCGCTGGCTCCTTCAATAAACGTGTTCCGGTTGTAGTGGGTGTTAAAGGCAATATGGTCCGCGGCCAGTGCTGAGTATAAGTTTAATATCTTAGGCTCAACGCTCCTAAACTCTTTGCCTGATTCTGGGTAAGCAAATTGATTCTCATGAAAATATAATAGTGTTGGGATTTGGCCGAGCGTAGGGACAAACCCTCTGAGACTGGATAGGTCGGTCATCGAGGTAGCGATGATCAGGTCATAAGGTTGCTGCAACAGATGAGCGGACTCTCCAAATGCCCAGCTGAGACTATTGCCTCGTAAGCGCCATGAAAAATACCTTGCAGGTAAGCTCAGCACTGTCCATTGGTGCTCAGGAAAGTGGCTGACGAGGCCTTTACGCCAGTATTGGTGGCTGTCAGCGTCATAGGCTGATAAAAGAAGAATACGCATTATAACTTAACCAAGGACACGCCTTTTACTTGAGCAAAGAGCTGATCACCAATAGTGAGTGCTAGCTGGTCTTTAGAGCGGCGCGTGATACGTGCCAAAATTTGGCTATGTTGGCCCAGCTGTAAGCGCACATTGCATTGCGCGGTACTGGCTTGATCAATTTCTAGGATAGTCACAGGCAGGATGTTAACAATAGTTGTGTCGTTAGCGGGTGTGCGTGTCAGGCTAATGTGGCTGGCACTCAGGTGAATGCGTTTGCGGGTGCCTATGGCTCCAATACTTCCAGGAACCGTGACGGTTCCACCATCAACGCTGAATTCGGTTAGGTCATAGTCTTCATCATAGTGACTAACGACAGCATCGATGAGCGAGCCTGCATTGCTAAAACGAGCCAGTGGTGCGCTAAGGTCGAGTAACATCTCTTTTAATGGGCCTTGAGCGCTGACCTTTCCCTTTTCGAGTAACACGATATGGTCTGCCATGCTTTTTACTTCAGAAAGCGCATGTGTCACATACACAATAGGGATGGATAGGCGTTCATGTAACTGCTCGAGGTAGGGAATGATTTCTGCTTTGGTGCTGTAATCCAAGGCAGAGAGTGGCTCATCCATTAAGAGTATCTCAGGGTTGGAGAGGAGCGCCCGGCCAATGGCGACCCGCTGTTTTTCGCCACCGGATAATTTATCAGGCATACGCTGTAACAGGTGCGAGATCCCGAGTAACTGGCTGATCTCATCTAATGACAGCAGCCCTTCCTGTTGAGTACGTCTTTGCCCGAACAATAAATTTTTGGTGACATTTAGATGAGGGAATAGGCTAGGTTCTTGAAAAACATACCCCACCTTGCGCCGATGGGCCGGAAGGTAATATCCTGCTTCTTGCCAAACATCATCGTTAATTCGTAGCTGTGCGTGCTCTGCTTTGTGCAACCCGGCAATGCATCTTAACAGCGTGGTTTTGCCACAGCCAGAGGGGCCAAAAAGTACGGTAACACCGCTCGCCGGAATTTTGATATCGACATCCAGCGTGAAATGCTCAAGCGGTGTTTGGAAGCAAACGTGTAGTTGCTTGTTCATAGACCACCTGCTTTTCGGCTATTGCGCTCTAGCAGTGTCATGCTCAGGATGACAATAAAAGAGAAGCACAGCATGCTACCGGCAATTAGATGAGCTTGCGCCCACTCCAGCGATTCAACATAGTCGTAGATAGCGATGGACAGTACTTTGGTTTCGCCAGGGATATTGCCACCAATCATCAGTACTACACCAAACTCACCCAAGGTATGTACAAACGACATGATCGAGCCGGTGAGGAGTCCATTCCTTGAAAGAGGCAAAACGACAGAGAAGAAAGTGTCCAGTGGTGATGCACGTAATGTGGCGGCCACCTCTAAGGGGCGGTTGCCGATTGACTCAAACGTATTGCGCAACGGTTGCACCATAAACGGCAGTGAAAATATGACTGATCCTATGACTAATCCACTGAAGGTGAAAGTAAGTGGCCCGCCAAAAAGTGAAGAGAGAACGTTACCTAAAGGGCTATCTGGTCCTAGTGTAATGAGTAGATAGAAGCCTAAAACGGTAGGGGGCAATACCAAGGGCATACTGACCAAGGTTGCTATCATATCTTTAAATAGACCGCGTGAGCGCGCAAGCCACCACGCCAAAGGTATCCCTATTATAAGTAATATGATGGTGGTTAGGGTGGCGAGTTTTAATGTCAGTAAAATGGCATCTAACATCGGTTATTTAATCATCTTGTAATATAGCCATATCGTTGGATAACTGATTTTGCTTCATCGCTACTTAAAAATCGATAAAAAGCATTTGCGGCCGGGTTATTAATGCCATGCTTGAGCAATATGGCACCCTGCTGAATAGGTGAATAAAGTGATTGAGGAACCTGCCACGTGAATCCTCGTTTGTCTAATACGATTTGTGCACGTGCAACAAAAGCAGCGTTGACGTTGCCGCTTGCTGCAAATTGATAGGTCTGAGCAATATTGTCGCCCCGAATGAGTTTCCATGAGCTGTGTGTGGTCTTGAGATTATCTAATACTTCTTGAGCTGCTTTACCATAAGGAGCAGTTTTAGCATTAGCTATAGCGAGGCGTTTGACAGTATCGCTGTTTAGAATATCCATTCCATCAACTACACCTGAAAGATCGCGGCTCCATAGTACAAGCTGCCCTGTGGCATAGGTGAATGGTGGGGTGTTTGTATAACCTTCAGTATAGAGCTTATGTGGGCGCTCCATATCCGCCGCTAACAAGAGATCAAACGGGGCGCCATGGCGTATTTGGATGTAGAGCTTTCCGGTAGATCCTGAACTGATTTGCACATCGTGTTTGGTCCTTTGTGTAAAAGCAGCTGAGAGTGCTTGAGCGGCAGCTGTAAAGTTAGAGGCTACGGCGATACGTACATTTGCGGCGAGTACAGAACTAGATATAGCACTCAGTAGTAGTGTGATAACAAGTGCTTTCATAGTCTGGCCTTCAGTGTAAAGATCCTTAATATAATCACTTGAACAATAAAATCCACTTATGTGCTGCGTTCAGTGTACTTTATTGAGAACATCAATCTACTTACGGTCACTTTTTTGTCATAAAGGTGTGAGACATTGGGGCTACGAATTACTTTGTTGCACTGCAACAAAGTTGTTGACAGGGAGCTAAAACTGTATAGAATGATCATCATTGTGCAGTGCACCATTACTTATTAATTAATTCGGGGATATACCATGACTAACACTATCGATATGCAGAAACCACTTGAAGCTGTTAAAACTCTTATGACTCTTCAGGCTGCTACAATCAATCAGTCTGTTGAACTGCAGAAAAAAGCAGGCGAAGATCTAGCTTCTTTCTTCAAAACTGAAGTAGAAAAAGCTAAAGAACTTAAGACTCCAGAAGATGTTGTTAAATTCAACGTTGCTGCTAACACTGCTTTGTTCGAAATGCTAAAAACTCAGGGCGAAGCTTTTACTGCTCTAGCAACTTCTGCTAGCAAGAATGCAATGGAAGAAATGCAGAAAATGGCTAAGTAATTAGCGATTTTTAAAAAAGACCGGCTTAGGCCGGTTTTTTTGTATCTACAGATAGGCTTTTTTTATTCCTTATTTTCGTTATGGCTTTCACTGTAACGTATGGTATTTCTTCCTGACTGCTTAGCCGAATAGAGTGAGTCGTCCAAACGTTTGAGCATGGAATGATAGTTTTCATCTTTGCCAAATTCAGCGACACCGGCACTCAATGTGATTTGCTTTCCGGTTAAAAAACGTTGTTGAGCTAAGTGCTCACGGATTTTGTTGGCGAGCTTAAGCGCTCCTGCTAGGTTAGTTTTAGGACACACGAGTAAAAATTCTTCGCCTCCCCAGCGGCCTAATAAGTCCGCATCTCGGGTAGCACGTTCCATTTCACTACTGACACGCATTAATACCTCATCACCCATCTGGTGCCCATATACATCGTTGATCTCTTTAAAGTAGTCAAGATCAAATAACACCATGGAGAAGGGCTCTTGATAACGTTTTGATGATGCAATGACTCTTTGTATTTCTTGGTCGAGTAAATAACGATTAGGGAGTTGTGTTAGTTGATCAGTCATGGCTTGCTTAGAAAGTTTTTGATTTAGTTCTTCTAGTTTTTTGTTGTACTCAGTAATGACGCGATAGCGGTAAAGTACTAAAAAAATCAGCACTGAAATAGCCGCTAAAGTGCTCCATATCAGGTTGTAGTCGAACCCTTTTTCATACTTGATACCAATCCAATGGTTTTGGATTTTTCGTTTATCTTCTTCAGAGATGCTTTGTATAGCCTTGTTAAGAATAGGCACCCATTCAGGCCAGTCTTTGCGTACACCTATTGCCAAGTCAAAATCGATAGGCAGTGTGCTAGAAATTTTTATATTAACGTAATGTTCTTTACTGACATTGTGTGCGATGACTTCGAGAGAGTCGATATAACCAAATACCTTCTTTTCACTAAGTTTACGTAAACCTTCTTTAATAGAGGCCACATCAATAATATTTAATTGAGGGTAGTGTTGCTTTACTAAGCTTGCGGCGGCGCTGTTTTTAATAATCGCTATGGGGTTATCTGTAATACTGCTGAGATCAGAGATAAAAAACTGGTCTTGGCGGGTGGCCAGCACTATGGGAGATGTGAGTACTGGGTGTGTAAAGGTCAGAAATTCAGTACGTGCTTGCGTTGGTGTTATTGCCGTAATAATGTCACAGGACTTCTCTTTCATAAAAGTGATTGATTCACTCCACTCAGAGGTAGGTACAAGAGTGAAGTTCGTAGAAAGCCGTTCACTAATGATGGCCATAAGGTCGGCCGTAACGCCCTGATATTTTTGCTCTGTATTGATAGATGTGAATGGTAACCAATTGGGGCCTACACACATACGAATATGAGGTGCTTGATCAACTACATATCTTTCATAGGCGGAGAGTGTAAGTTCGTTTCTGTTTCTCTCTATTGCTGATACGGTCTGAGCACTAAACCATTTAGTTTGTATGTGTGTTTTCTCATGTGGGCTGAGTGTGGACAGTGCTTTATTTAAGATTGAAATAGCGGCGGGCCAATCTTTTCTTACACCGAAAACCAAATCTAATTTCTGGGGTAGATGAAAAGCAATATGCAGGTATGGCATGCCTAGTTTGTTAGCTAGATATAGTGTTGCTCCGTTGCCAAAGGTTGCATCAGCAGCACCTGTGGATATGGCAGAAAAAAGCTCTTCAACGGTATCGACATAAAGAATATGTGAGTTTTTGTACTGCTCAGCTAATTTGATGTCAGCAAGGTTACCTTTTTGGATAACCAGTGTTTTGTTTTGCAGATCTTCTGGTTTTTCTATGGCGTGCGGGTTGCCCGTAGAGACAAAAACAGATTTTTGTAATGTTAAGTAAGGGGTACTAAAATTGAGGTAGGATGCCCTCTCTGTAGCTGCCGTTCCTGTACTAAGGCCATCAATCTCGTGAGATTTAGCTTTGGATTGCATCTCGCTCCATTTGCCGGCTGCTAATGTGAACTTAGCACCGGTGAGCTTGTTAATCCTTTCCAGTATTTCTGCATCATACCCAGACATTTTCCCACTAGGTGATACGATGACGTAAGGCTCCCATGATTGGTCCGTACCAAGAACTATGGTGGGGTGCTCGCTTATAAAAGATTTTTCTTCAGTGGATAATGTGACTTTTGTGGTTTGGGCGAAGCTATTTACAGCGAATACAAATAACACGCACGCTGCCCATAGGCAGGAGAGTAATGTATTCCTGAATCCTTTCATAAGCGGTGTATTACTCATTTGAAACCAATTTTTATTATTATTCGTTATGTATAACTGTAGTGTAGTTTGAAGATTAGATGAAATAGATTGTTGTAATAATGCAGGGCTTTAAAAACGCATCCGCACCTCGATTCACGAATTGCGTTTTTAAGAATAGGTCGAAATAAAAGTGCTAAGCGTTGCGTGGGTTGCTCGCTTCTACGGCTGGGTATGCACTTTTTTCTACAAGAAATCCCGATAAATGTGGGTATACAGAAAGGTCGCATAACTCTCGAAAGTTAACCCAATCCAGGAGACAGAATAGACAAATGGAAGGGTAATCCCATTCAGGTAATTGCCCATCGATTAAGGCTTGTTCTAATAATGGCATTGTCCTTTCAATACGTTCTTTTTGTAGATTAAGAATAAGAGCGTCCGCTTCGGTGTCTATATTTGAGCGAGCCGCCATTAACAAAACGACAAAAGAGTCATTCGCTGCATCAATCAGAGTTAGTAAGTTTTCCTGATCCCAGCTAAGGGGTTTAGTTGTTTGCTTTTCGGTTAAGTAACGATGAATCGCACGTGAGTCGTAAACCTTCTGTTGTGCATCAACTAGCACTGGAACTTTCATCGCAGGGGTGTAGGTAGCTAATGCTTCACGACCTTCAGGAGAATAAATATTCAGGTTAATAAACTCGTAATCTTGGCCTTCCAAAAACAGACGGATACGACGCGCATAAGGTGACATTCCTGAACCAATAAGTTTCATATTTTCTCCAAAATGAAGCTTTGACAATGATAGTGAGCTGTACGGTTAATAACTTCTCTTTTCACTTATAACCTAAAAATGGCATTTCTGGAACGCTCATTCTAAAACACAGCTAATAAAAGAGCGTACAGCTGCTTCTACATTGTTACTTGAGCCAGCCTCCTGTTGCTTGCAGTGGCTGGGAGCTATCAGCTGCGGTTAGCCATACGACCAGTGCTTGGCGTTGTGATATATCGAGTTTCGATAAAGGTATGTTTACACTTTGTGCAGGAAGCTGTACTTGCTCCTTTTGAACGGCCACAAAGTTGTGGAGCATATTCTTGCCTTTATTTTCGCCTGAAGTCACTTGTGAACGTTGATCAAACGTCATCAATACAAGGTGTGCAGTTACATCGGCAGGCGCACTATTACTATCACCTTTATAGTTAATAGAAACCTGCTGGTTATCGTTTACATTGACGGATAAATGGCCCCCTTTTCTAGCAGGAGCGGTGGGCAGGTCTTGCCCTAAGAAAAAACCGCGCCACTCTTTCCCGTCCACAACCCAACCAGGTGTATAGATGCTGTTAATAGCTCCTGCTTTTTTAAGTCGATATTGGCGTTCGGTAAATAGGGGTTGGGCATACGTATCTTTCCAGCCAATGTAATCCCAATAATCCACATGGAATGCCACGGGGAGGCGTTTAGTCCATAATTCTGGGTCTTTGAGTAATGTGCTTAAATTACGATCAGCGGGAGGGCAGCTAGAGCAACCTTCTGATGTGTATAACTCAATAAGTTGCGGCACATCGCCTGATTGCTCAAAAAGCTGTGAAGCAGAAGCGCTGATAGGAAGTGCCGCACTGGCCATGAGAATAAGGCCAGCATAAATGGAAGGGTGAGTCATAGTGTGCTCTCGCGGTTGTATCAACAAATTAAAGCATATTTTTATATATGCCTTAAGACAGGCGATAAACAAGAGAGTTCAGCTAGGCACTGATATCTATTGTGCTTATTTGAATTGTTCATTCATTCTTTCAGTCGTCTAAACCCAAATGCTTGTTGAACGATTTGATAAAATGAAGGCCCACAGGCGGATTGGAGTAAATCTAGCTAATGCTTGTCATATTGGGAGGTATGAAAAGCGCACGGCAGAAACCGTACGCTTTTTTTCATTTAATGCTTTGGTTGCATACAGTTCGCGTAATAAGTCACGGTTGCTGGCCAGTCGGAAAAAATACCTAGAATACCTACCTGATTAGCTAACACATCTAACACCTGCATAGTGTTGCCATCATTATTGATAACGGCATGCTTTGAGTTAGCCGCTTTGGGGTTATCACCATTCATTGTTTGGTAATACCAGCCGCCGCCGTTAGCGAGCGGGCCTGAGCGCTCGAGTGTCCATGTTATAATCTCTAGCCCTTCAGCTTTAGCTGCTTTTGCATAGGCAGAAGGGGTAATAGCTCCATCCTCTATATCAAGTAGCATCCATAGGGGCGGTGCGATAATTTTCACGCCCTCATTCACCAACTGCTGCATAGACGGGTTCCATGTGGTAGGAATGCGATGGTTGAAGCTTTTATCGTTATATCGACCATCTAAAAAAGCCGCTTGCTGAGCAAAACGGGGCTCGTTTTTAATCCAGTATTGTAGATCAGCAAGATTAAATGACTGCGGAAAAACATCAGAGGCAGGAACGCCGGCTTCTTTATATTCGCTCATCATTTTCTGGGCATAATCGTGCTGTGAAAAGCCATTAAATGGCATCTCAACACTTGGAGATTTCAATTCGGGTGTCATTTTTACGTTGAGTTTCTTAAAGAGTGCGATGCTGTCCTTGTGTGTCATTAAGGTGCCATTAGTGGCGTATAGGTCTGTTCGCCAAGCAGCGGTGCCGTTCATAAACTCTTGTGCTGAGCTGGCGTTAGGGTTGGATGCATCCATTTTGCCTTTAAGCGTTTTGAACTCAGCTAAGGTTATATCACTGGTACAACATTGGGCTGTGGCTGGGCTGGTTAATGTACCGTCAGCAGCAAATACGGCGGGTTGAAAAGGAACCGAGCACTTGTTAGCCAAAGAGGTATCAAGAATATTAGTAGTGGTTTGCAGGTCGCACTGTGAGTGACGGCATACAAGTTCTTGGTCCTGCGTAAAAGTGACATCGCACTCAATAATACCGGCGCCCATACGTGCTGCTGCCTCGTAAGACTCTTTAGTATGCTCTGGAAATTGCATGGCAGCACCACGATGTCCAATAGAGAAGTCGGTTCGCTTGAATGGGCCTTCTGAGCAGCTTTTAAGCGTCTCCTTTAGTGCGCTATCAGCCATCTTGTTGACTAAAAAATAAGGTCGTGGCCCGAGCTGTATATTTTGTTGCTCTTTTCCATCTGCGCTCAGATCGGTAGCCGCCATGGCGGTTCCGTATAAGGTGGATAATAAAACTGCAGTAATTAAGGTTTTAATAGTTAATACGATCGTAGAGCGCTGCATAGCTACCTCCTGAATTGTTCCGTCACTCACAGGTATGAGAGTGACAGAACTTTACAGGATGATTATTGCAGTTATGTGCTTGTTTGTTACTGTGTTACTTCACTTAGAAAATCAGTAAAGCGTTGCCATGATTTTTTGTCAGCATATTCTCTGTAACGGTCAGAGTTAAATACGGTAAATGCATGTGATGCGCCACTGTAAGTAATCATCTCGTGGTCAACTCCGTTGCTTTCAAGGTCAGTCGCCAAGGCAGCAAAACTGTTCATTGTTATGGCGGTATCTGCGCTGCCATGCATGATCAGCAGTTTGCCCTGCGTTTGGCTATAGTTTTGGCCTTTAGGAGTGGACAGCCCCCCATGAAATGTTACGAATCCTTTGGCTTTTGTACCTGATCGGGCCATTTCTAAAACCGCCGCACCACCAAAACAATAGCCCATAAAAACCGTGTTATTTGTATTGGCGCCTTGTGCTTTTGCAGTATCCAATGCACGGCTTAACAAATTTCTCATTTTTGTGCGGTCTTTGTAGAGCTCACCCGTATGTTGGCGTTTGTCTTGCATTTTTGTAGGGCGTATTCCGGCGCCAAATAAGTCAGCTGCAAATACAGAATATCCTATTTTAGCGAGCATGTTAGCGCGTGTTACTTCGTAGTCTGTTAGTCCGTCCCAGTCGTGGATAAGTAGAACCAGAGGCGCATTTGTAGAGGGGCTAATGTAATACCCCTGATAAGGCTGACCGTTCAATTCATAATTTAAGTGTTGTCCTGCTGCGTTAGCAGAGCATGAGATAATTAAGCTCAGTAGAGCTAAAAAGTAGGTTTTCATGATAGACCTCCATTACTTGATCTTTTTAGATAAGAAGGGTCTCGTTACTGCAGAGGTTTTCGTGCTAAGAATTGAGTGTAATACGACTGAGACCGGAATAACTAGCTATTTTGTGTCTCTATTTGATGAGATCTAAGGATGAATTAGTCTGTACAAGGTATTAAATATAGAGGGGTAGTATTCGTATGAAACAGTTAAAGTTTTTGTTGTTGGCTAGTGTAGTGATGCTATTTGTAACCCCCGTTGATGCATTGCTTCTTCAGCCGAAAATGATAAATGTGCACGGCACTTCTTATAAAGTGCATGTTCCACAAGGTTATATTCTTGAGGTGCTAACAACCGATATTGATCGTCCTAGGATGTTAACTTTCCACCCAGATGGCAGTTTGTTTGCAGGGTCTCGATCAGGCAATGTTTATCGATTAGCGCCGCCATATGGCACAGTTGAAACACTAAAGTCTCGTTTTAGATACCCACATAGCGTGGCTTTTAGAGGTGAGCAGATATATATAGCGAGCGAGGAGGGGCTTTATCAGGGTCAGTATTCATCAGCGGACTCTTTACGGATTCATGGGTTAAAAAAGGTAATTGAGTTACCTATTGGTGGACATAGTAGCCGGACGGTAAAAATAGGCCCGGATCAGCGCATTTATGTGAGTTTAGGTATCTCCGGAAACTGCAGTAATGAATATTTAGGCCCAAGTTACGCTATGCAGAACAAGCGGGGAGGTATGATGGTACTCAATGAATCGGGCACACCTCAATGGGAGACTTATTCGAGTGGCTTACGTAATCCTGTAGGTTTTGATTGGTCGCCTTATGATGGGGAGCTTTATGCCAGTAATAATGGTCCGGACCATTGGGGATTTGAGCAACCGCCTGAGCAGTTTGCGCATTTAACCAAGGGTTCTTTTCACGGCATGCCATGGTATCAATATGATGGTGCTCAGGTAAAACGAGATAATTGTATAAGTAGAATGCCTCCTCGTGATTTGAATGAGGTCAAAATACCGGTGACTACGTTTCCTGCCCGTAATGCACCCATGGCGGTAGCGTTTGTTCCTATGAGTGGTGAGGTAAATGAACAGCAGAATGAGTTTTCAGGTAATGCGCTGGTGGCGCTACACGGGTCATGGGCAACTCAGTCCGCTGGTAACAAAGCGAGCCGGCGCCCTCCTAAAATAGTGATGGTGCGTTTTAACAAGGGTAAACCTAGTGCTGTGGAGGATGTACTGACAGGGTTTCAACTCAATGATGGTTCACGTTGGGCTCGGCCCGTGGGGGTGGCAGTTGGGCCGGATGGAGCTATTTATATGAGCAGTGATGGAGTGCCTTCTGCGTTATTTAGATTGCGCAGAATGTAGGCTGCAAAAGCTTAGACTATGGGGGCTTTGCTTATAGGGAAAGCTGAGCGACTGAGTTTCCTCAGTCGCTGTTTATACTAGACTTCCCCGCTACGTATACGTTCACTACGCGCACGTAAGTACTCAATGGTTAATAGTAATAAGCCAGAAATAACTACGAGCAACACGGCGACTGCCAGAATCGTCGGGTTGATTTGCTCTCTTAGCCCAGAGAACATCTGACGAGGAATAGTACGTTGTTCTGGACCTGCTAAGAACAAGATAACGACGACTTCATCAAATGATGTGACAAAGGCAAACAATGCTCCAGATATAACGCCAGGGCGAATCAAGGGCATTATGATTTTGAAAAAAGTATAAACAGGTGGAGCTCCTAAGCCTAATGATGCTCGCATGAGTGAGTAATCAAAGCCAGATAACGAAGCATTTACAGTAATGATAACAAACGGTGTGCCGAGCGCGGCATGCGCAATAATGACGCCCAAGTAGCTCCCCGAAAGACCAAGTTGCGTATAGAAAAAATACATTCCTGCCGCGGTAATGATTAATGGAACAATCATAGGAGATAGTAGCATCGCCATGATCAGTCGTTGAAAAGGCATCACGGGGTTAGATAATCCAATCGCTGCAAATGTGCCTAAAAAAGTTGCCAGTATGGTTGCACATAAGCCAATAAAGAAACTGTTCTTGATGGCTAGTAACCACTTATCATCATTGAAAATTTCGGCATACCATTTTAACGAATATGCGTCAGGGTCAAAGGTAAGCATCCCTTCAGTAAAAGTGAAGTAGGGCTCGGCATTGAACGATAGCGGGATAATAACCAGTATCGGTATCATCAAAAATGCTAGCACTAGCCAAGCAGTAATACGTAATCCGTGCATGCCTGCTTTTTGCCAGAAAGAGAAGTATTTTGGAAATTTCATGGCATTACCCCAGCTTAATATTGCTGACACCAACCAAACGGTCGTAGAGCCAGTAAAGGGCGAGAATTAAGGCGAGTAACAAGGAGCCAAGCGCAGCGGCTAATTCCCAGTTGTTAGACGACTGCATGTGGAAAGCAATAATATTACTGATCATCTGTCCATCGGTTCCACCTACCAAGGCGGGCGTAATGTAGTAACCGATAGAGATGATGAAGACGAGCAAAGCACCCGCGCTGAGCCCAGGCACTGTCATGGGTAAATAGATACGAATGAAAGCAGGAATAGGCTTAGCACCCAGAGACATCGCTGCTCTGAAATAGCTTGGGTCAATGCCTTTCATCACGCTGTAAAGCGGTAAAATCATGAAAGGAAGTAGAATATGAGTCATGGAAATAACGGTTGCTGATTGGGTATACAGCATTTCAAAGGGTTCAGTGATTGCATGAATCGACTGCAAAAAGGTGTTGACCACCCCGTTGGTTTGCAGCAACGCAATCCATGACGTTGTACGTACCAATAATGAGGTCCAAAACGGTAACAAGACAAATACCATGAGTGTATTGGCTGTTTTAGATGATGCAGTAGCAAGGTAATAGGATAGTGGGAATCCGATAATAGCCGTTAAAAAGGTGATCATCAGGGCTATTTTTAAACTTTTTAAATAGAGCCTGATATAAACCTGAGTATCACGGGCAACTATTTCACCGATGCTGTTACGGTCTAAATCGAGGGCGGTAAGATAAGAGTTGGCAGTGAAGAGTGCTCCAGAGGATTTCATCACCCTCCAGATTTCTACTTCTTTCCAATGAGGCTTGCTAGCAAATAGGCGTGCAGCCCCTTCGATTTTGAGTAGCTCGGTATCAAGTTTTTTGAACTTACGTGCTGTTGATTTAATGACACTCGAGGTGCCAGGCATCGCACGGTTAATCTCTTCGCCTAATTTGCCTGATTTACGTTTGAGCGCAAGTTGCTGTAGTTCGACTGCAAAGCGATTAAGTACGGCATCGTCAGGGCGATTATCACCTTTCTCATCCCAGCTCGAGAGTGCCTCTAGTGTGTCAGGTATTAATTGAGCAACCGTAGGATGGTAAACACTTCGGTATAGCATGGTGCCTATTGGAGCAATAAAGGCAATCATGACAAATATGAGTAACGGTGTAACAAAGGCGAATGCGATAAGTTTACGCCGGCGTTGCATTTTTCTACTTTGCGCCATCTCCTCGTCGGTCAGTGTAGACCGTGCTCGAGGTGCGTCATTGCTAAGTTCAGCTTGAGACATAGAAGCAGCCCTTTTTTAGAAGACGACGGGACATACGAGACCCGAAAATAGTCAGGTAGCCTCAACTAGCAGAAAGTACTTCTGCTAGTTGAGTGATCCATAAATAATAATGTTAACGGGTGGCTTAGTTAAGCAACCACTCGTTGAACTTCTCGCCTAAAGACTCACCATAATCAGCCCAGAACTCACCTGAAGCTTGCAGGCCTTCATCCAGATGCGCCGAAGGCAGTTTAGGAATGATCGCAGGATCAACATAAGTATATGAAGACTGACGCGTCGGGCCGTAAGCTACATCTTGCATGCCACTTTCAGGTTTTGAACTAGTAGCAAAACGGATAAAGTCTTCTGCTAAGGCTTTGTTTTTGGTGCCTTTCACAATGGCCCATACATCTAAGTCGTAGATATGCGCATCCCAGACCATTTCGAAGGGTTTTTTGTCACTCTGAATAGCATCAAAAATACGGCCATTAGCAGACTGAACCATCACTGCACCACCATCATTCAATAGTTGTGGGGCTTGTGACCAGCTATCAAACCAAACAAGATCATCTTTGATGGTGTCTAACTTGGCAAAAGCACGTTTCTGTCCTTCTGCAGTAGCAAGTACATCGTACACTTTCTCTTTAGCGACACCGTCGGCAATGAGTGCCCATTCCATATTAACCTGCGGGCGTTTACGTAAAGCGCGTTTGCCCGGGAATTGTGATGTATTGAAAAAGTCACCTATGGTGCTTGGCTGGCCACCCTTGATGGTGTCATTGTTATAAGAATACAAAACAGTCCAAACAATGTTACCTACACCGCATTCGTTAGATAGTGCTTGGGGAGAGAAGTCTTCACTGGCAGCAACGCCATCATCTCCAGGCGGTAATGTATCGTGAGGGAATACTTCTAACAGTCCTTCAGAACAGGCTCTTTCAAGATCAATTACTTCTATATCAACAACATCCCAAAGAATGTTGCCACTTTCTACTTGAGCCTTGATCTCAGCGATACCACCTGAGTAATTTTCAAACAGAATCTTGTGTCCTGTCTTAGCCATATAAGGGTCGAGCATATGCTTTTGTTGTGCTGCGCCGTATGCTCCACCGAATGATACAGCAGTGAACTGATCGGCCATTACAGGGGCTGCTGCTGTGCATAGCGCGAGCGCCGCGCCGAATCGTTTGAGTGCTTTCATTTTTATTTTTCCTCTTACGTTTTCTTGCAGTTTATTGCTCTTTATTATGTGTATTTTTCGTTAAACAGAACGATCTAATGCTAATCCTCCAGATGTGGACCAAGTGAGGGTTGTTATAGCACCACGTTGCAGAACAGGGGCGTCTTGATCGTTCAGTGTTTTGACCATTAGCTCAGTACCTGAGCTAAGTTTAAAGAAGTAACGAATGGAGTCTCCAACATAAAGGCGGGTAGTAAAGTTAGCTTGAATGCTGTTTTCCATTGAATGCTCGCTAGCAATAAATAGATTTTCAGGGCGAATGGTCAGCATGCATGGAGCGCCTTCCGGTGGGCAGTTATCATTGCCCGTTGTTGCGAGTGTGCCATCGAAAAGTTCCACTTGCGCTAAGCCGTTTTCAATTCGTTTGACGGTGCCAGGGATGCGATTGTTTTCGCCAATGAAGTTAGCAACAAATGAGTTCGCGGGTTGCTCGTAAAGTACTTCAGGTGCTGCACACTGCTCTACGATACCGTCGTTGAAAACAGCAACTCTGTCAGACATGGTAAGTGCTTCTGTCTGGTCATGCGTAACATAAATAGCCGTGAATCCAAGATCTTCATGTAGACGTTTTATTTCGAACTGCATCTGCTCACGCAGGTTTTTATCGAGAGCACCTAAAGGCTCATCCATTAAAACAATGCTTGGTTCAAAAATCAGTGAGCGGGCAAGAGCAACGCGTTGTTTTTGACCGCCGGATAGTTGCCCAGGGTAACGTTTAGTAAAAGTAACCAGCTCAACTAAGGCCAGGGATTCTTTGACTCGGCGTTCGATCTCAGCATTTGGAATTTTACGAACTTTTAACGGGTAGGCTAAGTTTTCGTAAATAGTCATGTGTGGAAACAAAGCGTAATGCTGAAATACCATTCCAATATTACGATGATAAGGGGCAATATTTGTAACGGGTTCTCCGTTCACTAAAATACTACCGCTGGTGACATCTTCAAACCCAGCTAGCATCATTAAGCAGGTTGTTTTTCCTGAACCCGAAGGGCCCAGTAAAGTCACAAACTCGCCTTTCTTAATATCAAGGTTAAAATCCTTAACGACCAGGTTTCTTTGATCATAGCTTTTCTTTACGTTAACAAAGCGTACGTATTGGTCGTCGGCAGTGGATGAGCTGCCAGAAATGGAAGAGTCTGTCATCTGGGCGTATTCTCCATTTTTGTTATTATTTTTGAGTTAATACCACAACACAAAAAATCTATCTGAGAGAGTGTTTCCATGAAAAATCATGTTGAACTGATTTAGTTTGGAGTTCAAGTGTTGCTTGTACCCATCCTAAAGCCGTACCTTCATAATCTATGAACTTGTACGGATTCTTAATGATTTCATAGAATGAAATAGACATGGTGAGACCTTTTTTATTTTTATTATCAAACTGTTAAGTGATAATTATTTTATATAACTATGTTTTATCAGTTGTTTGAATATAGATCAATTTTTTTTGTTCTTTATAGACCCAGATACTTCATGGGATGGGTCCAGAAGAGGAAAAAGAGATCAGGTTAATTTAAGTAGCACAATGAACACGTGAGTTAGTATAGAAGAGAACGGGAATAAGAAAGGCATCATAAGCCGATATCATTGATCTCTGGTATCGGCTACATGGCCATAGGCTTAAAGATGGCTTACGTCGATTCCAGGGACTGGTTAGATTGAGTAATGCTTTAGGTAACCCCATTGCTTCCCGCTTAACGTCTGCAATTTTTTTGTTGTATAGAAATCAACGAACCAATCTAGGTTTGAAACCAAAAAAACTCAACAACGAACTCACATATATAAGAGCTGTGTTTCATAAGCGGATAGCGCTAGAGCAATTGAACTATGTAAATCTGCTAGAGAAAGTCTGATGGTTATGTGCCATAGTGGTAGCGTAGTTGAGCGATCAGAATCGTATCATCCTGATGTTTGTACACAATTCGATGCTCATCATTGACACGTCGCGACCAGTACCCTGATAAGCCATGCTTTAAAGGCTCAGGCTTTCCTATGCCTTCATTTGGGCTTTTTTGAATATCTTTAATTAGCCAATTGATACGTTTTAGTATTTTCTTATTGGTAGTTTGCCAATAGAGATATTGTTCCCAGGCTTGAGTCGAGAACGTTAACTTCATTCAAGAAGTTCTCTTTCTGTTCCCTTGCCTGTTTCCAGTTCGGCTATAGACTCTAATAGGTTTCTAGCGTTGGTTGGAGACCTGAGTAAATATGTAGTCTCTTCCATTGCGTTATAGTCTTCTAAAGATATCATTATGACGGGCGCTTCATTTTTGCGAGTGATAATTATAGGCGCATGATCATTACAGACATTTGCCATAGTGCTCGCTAAATTTGCTCTAGCTGCTGTGTAGCTTATTACATTCATGTTGGATTCCTTCTCATGTACGTTAATCTGTACATGCTAGCTTGCTGGTACATAAGACTCAATTTGATAGGATTGCAAGTATCGGGATGGTTTCTGTACATCCAGTCATTATTAAACACTAAATATAAAAAGTCCTGTAAAAAAATTGTTTATTATTAGTGGTGAGGTGGCGGTCTTCGGACTCATGTGCCGTGCCTTTTGTTGTGCCAGTACATACCGCAACGCTAAGGTTTTATGGGTTTTTATCAGAGCCGTTAAACCACTATGCAGAGCTATGTTTTCGACACATGCACGTAACCGTGCTTGGTTTTTCTGGCGTCTTTATATGAAATTGTGCATTATCGGAATATCAGGAAGGCATATGCCAGACCCTGTTCGAGCTAATACCAAAACGCATGTTTATTTTCAACGGAGGAAAATGGCTGGTGAAATTAAAAACTCCCATTAAGAGAAATGAGTCTGAATCGAAATACATAAAAAACTACAGAGTGTTTTTCTAATTGATAGTGTGCATTCATATAATGGGCTGAATCTATTATGATTTTAAATAAATGTGTGATGGTGTTGTTATTATTAGTGCCGTGCTTGAATGCATTCGCTGACGGTATTAAAGTCCATGCTTTTGGGATAAATTTTTTGATACCTTCAGAATATGTTTTTAATATTAATTCGATTGATGGTGCACCACATTTCTATTCAGATACGTTGACAAAGGATTCGATTTATTTCGGGGAAGTCAAAGATTGTGATTATTGTGCCAAAGTAAATGAAGATGGTTTTGAAAAAGAAAAATTGGGTTGTTTAGGGAATGCTGAGGCATTTAATTATCGTAGAAATTCTTATTTTAGTGAGGATCTTTATTATGGGTATTTATTCTATAATAAATATCATTATATGATAATTCCGGATGAGACTACTGATAGCAATTTTTGGGAAAAGTATATTGACCACAAATCGTGTGAATTAAGTTCCGCCATTATAGGTGAGAGAAGTGCTGCAAAGTGATGGCTTAGGTTTTTGATTGATGGTCCCGCTTCTAATAAAGAAATATGAACAGTATCCAGTGTTGCAGTTTCGATATCATTTTAGCTTTAACAGTTTAGCTGTAACGGCACGTGCAGGCGTTCTTAATGTCAGGTACGCAACATCTGTAAAAACGGGTTCTTCTGGTGGTAGCGTATTTCGAACTCATTTTCCTGCACTGTTCTTTTTGATAGATATATTGTAGCTCGTGCTGATGGGTATAGGAGCATCATAAATTAAGGTATCATTTTGGTTGAGGTGTCTATTTATATAGATTACTTTTAGTGCTTTGAATGGAATTTACATAAAAGGAATTTGAGTTGGAGTCGTTTGTCAGATTTTCACGAAATGTGGTTACTATAATTCTTGCAACAGGGGTGTTAACAAACGCTATCTACATTTTTGGGCAAGGTTATTCTAGAGGCTTTGTTAGTGGTTTAGGGTTTGATTATATTCTTTTTACTACAAGTTGGGATGAAGCTCCTTTTTGGGCATATGAGGCTAGCAGGATGATGGGGCTTTATGTGGTTCAAATTTTTTTGGACGTAGGGTGGATTCTTTATCTGTATATAAGTTTAAGTGTTTTGCTAGTTATTATCACTTTTAGAGTTATATCTACTTACTTATCTAAAACTAATAAGTCTTTTGATAAAGATAAAATTAGAAATAGCATTAATCCCGAAGTAGGTTTTTTTATATTGTCTTTTTCATATTCATATCTTGTTACTGTAGCCGTGTTTTTTGTTCCAATAATAGTCTCTGTATGGGTTCTTTTTCCGTACTTTGCAGAGAAATACGGCGCTTCAGTTGCTTTTGATAGATACTCTCAGTATGAAAAATCTTTATGTGATACTAAGTATGGGTGGAGCGGATGTATTCATATAGATTCTAAATATTTTCCAGATTATACGGGGCAAGACAAAATTCTAGGAAGGGTTGTTCTGAAGAATGATCAATATTGGGGAGTACTGACAGAAAATGGCCCTATGACTATCAGTGCTCCGGACTCTATTTTTTATGAGTCTATACCTTTAAAGAAAACTGAGGATTGATATTTAAAATTTCTTTTTCTGCTTTAGCAATGAGATTAAACCACCTAAGCCAAATACCCCTGGTGCTAGATATTGAAGAAATTTTGATACCTCAGTGAGTAGGTATTGCTGAAACATTACGTGTGCGTTGCCTCCATTCATTGCCGGTAATATTTGACCGGCTTTGTTATGGAAGTACAACCAGGATAACAAGGCAATAGTGAACCCTACCCAATAGGGAAATTTACTAACGGCATCTAATAGTGATGTTTTCTTTGACGACACGATAACAATTCCTTTTGTTGCGAATAGTTATCATTATAATTTAGAGCTTATTAATTATCTACGGCTCTTGTCCGGTATGCGCTCCTATCGGCACAACTTTTCCCTTATCCGTTTCGCTAGTCGGTATCTGTGCCTGCTCTGTCGTATTCGCTCGCGACCTATTTTAAGTCAGGGCTAATTTGACCGATTTCCGGGGTTATAGTGTCCAACGTTAACCAAAATGTATAAGTCGGATACCCTTTGAAAATCGCTTTTAGTATAAGCGATGAAGGGGCTGTTCCTTTGTCTTCTATGCTCTCTAATGTTCTTTGAGAAATGCCTAGTTTATCTGGAAAGGCTTTCCTGCCCATTCTTTCTGAATCACGAATCTATGTCCTGACTTTCTAAACGGTGCTATTAAGTACAATCCGATGAATTGAAGTAGTAATGCAAGGTTTGCTTAGACAGTGTATGTTTTGCTACTTCGTGGGACTAGTGCTGATCATAATGAATGCTGTTTGGGGCTGTTTGGGGCTGTTTGGGGCTGTTTGGTTTTGCATAACAACCAAATTATTATCAAGATTGAATATGGATTTATTTATGGTTTTTAGTAATGTGTCTTTTCAGAAAGTGATCTTGATTATTGAAAGCTCTGAGGTTTGAAGTAATCTAATTAATGGCTAGGTTGTCAGGGAGATAACATGAAGGTATCTAGGCTGGTTGTTGGTCTTTTTTTTATATTTTTAGGCTATAGCACTAACAATTTTCAATTTGTAAATGTCAATATGATGAGTGTGATTTTATGTATTCTTGGAGTGTTCATAATTTTTTATTCATCTAGAGGGAATAACGATAGTACAACTGGTGACGGTGATATCGGTCACAGCAGTAGTTACAGCAGTGATAGCGGTGGTGATGATGGCGGAGACTGATTAAATAGAGCTGTAGTTTTGGTTGTTTGATGATTGGTAGTGTTGTCTATGTCCTGACTTTTTAAACGATGCCATTAAGTACAATCCATTGAATGAATTCAGAATTATAGGGTAAGGTTTGCTACAACTGTATTTTTGTTCTATAAACTAATCCGTGTGAAATCCTATAAGGACGTAGGGGGACTGATAATTATTATGAGGATGTATTCTTCATAAATAATAGAGTGTCATATGTTCTAAACCAACGGAGAGGTTTATAAATTGAAACTTATTATTACATTGATTGGTATCGTTCTTTTTCTTGTGTATCCGGTCAAGTTCTCAGCTGAGAAATTAGGAGCAGACAACACTGGGTTTGGAAGGTGTTTTTTTGCCGTTATTGCTTCAGTATTTATTGGCACCTTTGCTGAAAGCGTTGGTAGCTCTGATTTAATTCAATTCGTTATCACGTTGGCTGGTACTGCGGTTGTTTTTTCATTCCTATTAGGCGCAAAGTTCGTTCAAAGCATTATTATCGCGCTACTTTCGACACTGATTCAATTTGGCATAATCTTTGGATTGATTGGTTTGGGTGTCTTGTCCTGGGCTGCTTAAATGATACAAAAAGTACTACCACTTGTTTGTACTATATTGATGATAGTCTCGTTATCACTAATCCCAGCTTTGACTATTTCAGCTTTGTTTTCACTAAAAAGAAATAAAAGTAAGTTTCTCAGGTGTGTTCAACTGCCTGGCTGGGCGTTAAACAGTCGTCGAATTTACGTATTCAAAAACGAAGCAAGAGGATGATTTTTTAGATTGCTTCTTTGCTTTTTATTAATAAGCATTCTTTTAATTATAGGCCTGTACTTAGATTGAGCTGCTAGGCAACTGGGGTGATGTTCGTTAGTTGTTTCGACACTTTTTCGACACATGCAGTAATTCTTAAACGCCAGACATGAAAAAGGCCTGTAAAAACAGGCCCTTGTCATTGTATTTTGGTGGAGGTGGCGGGTTTCGAACCCGCGTCCGCCAATCCGCCGCCATAAGGTCTACATGCATAGACACCTCTATTAAGTTAACCCACCACGGCCCGAGGGTCAGGGCGTTTAGGGCGAGCCTTTTTAGTTTTAACCGTTCAGCTTAAGGCGAAGCATCCGGGCGGTTCTGTCTCAAATGACACCGCGAACCTCTAAGTTACAGACACCTTTGAGTGCGGCGCTAGCGGCCCTTAGGCTGCTAGAGCGTAGTTATCGTCGTTAGCAACTATAACTGTGCAGTAATTGATTTACGTGATTCACTACACTCACGGCATGCACTTAAGGTTTTGTAATCAGCGTCGAAGCCATGTCACCCCCAAGTAGCGAGGATTATAGCGGTTTGAGTATATGAAAAGAAAGAAGTTTCGCAGTTGTTTTAGCGTTCTGCCATTATGCGTTGTTTTTGGCGATCCCAGTCTCTGTTTTTTTCTGTCTCACGTTTGTCATGCAGCTTTTTACCTTTTACTAAGGCAATTTCGCATTTTACACGACCGCTTTTCCAGTACAGACCTAATGCAACGCAGCTATAGCCTTTTGCTTCAACTTCTTCAGTGAGCCTGTCTATCTGGCGGCGGTGTAATAATAGTTTACGGTCACGGCGCGGCTCAGTAACAAAGTGAGTGCATGCTTGTGATAAAGGGGAGATGTTAGCGCCCACAAGCCACGCTTCGCCATCCTTGATCAGGACGTATGAGTCGACGAGCTGTCCACGGCCATCTCGAAGGCTTTTTACTTCCCAGCCGGCAAGTGAAACGCCTGCTTCAAGTTTATCTTCGATATGGTATTCATATCGAGCACGTTTGTTGAGGCAGATGGTGCTACTCGTATTTTTTTGTTTCTTCTGTTTAGCCATAGTGCGCGATTATAGCGATGGAGAGGGTGAGTAGGAAGCTGCTTAGCCTTTATTTATTGATTATTTAATGGAGAAATTTTGTGAATTTGCTGCGACTAAAGTTGTCAACGCCGCAAAGAAAGGGAACAATGCGCGTTTATTTACACTAATAGCAAAGAAAATATACTCGAGAAACGTATGCAAGAAAAATTATCAATTCATGGTGCTTGGTCAAACCGTTGGGTTTTTATCTTGGCAGCAACTGGATCAGCCGTTGGTTTAGGTAATATTTGGAAGTTCCCATACATCACCGGTGAGAATGGTGGGGGCGCTTTTGTACTGGTTTATCTCGTGTGTATTTTGATGGTAGGTATTCCTATCATGGTGTCTGAAGTATTGATCGGGCGCCGTGGTAGACAAAGCCCCATTAACTCGATGAAAGACTTAGCCGTTGAATCGGAGCTCACAACCAAGTGGTCCTTAGCGGGCTGGATGGGCGCACTGGCGGGTGTCATGATTTTCTCTTTTTATTCAGTCGTTGCCGGTTGGGTACTCTATTACGTGGCCGGGATGGCCAATGGCGACTTTATTGATATTGGTAGCGAGATGGCGGGTAAGCGCTTTGAAACGTTATTAGGAGACTTTGAAACGCTATTAATTTGGCACAGTGTCTTCGTTATCATGGTCATGGCTGTTGTTGCTGGCGGTGTGAATAAAGGTTTGGAGCGTGCAACGCGTATTATGATGCCTGCGTTATTCGTGCTGCTCTTTATTCTATTGGCCTATTCAATGACCTCAGGTGCATTTGGTCAAGGCTTTGACTTCTTGTTTCATTTTGACCCTTCTCAGCTCACCTGGGATTCTGTGCTTGTGGCACTGGGGCACTCTTTCTTTACCTTGTCGTTGGGTATGGGATCAATCATGGCATATGGCTCATATATGCCTAAAAAAGCGAGCATTGGTGGTACGGTTGTGATGATCGCGCTACTAGATACGCTGGTTGCTTTAGTGGCTGGTTTAGCTATTTTTCCTATCGTATTTGCCAATCAGTTGGACCCTGGGGCTGGTCCTGGTCTGATGTTTATTACCTTGCCTGTTGCTTTTGGACAGATGCCAGGAGGGCATATCTTTGGCTTCTTGTTCTTTGTGCTTATTGCTGTTGCTGCATGGACATCCGCTATCTCTTTGATGGAGCCTGCGGTTGCGTGGATGGTCGAGAAGTTTAAAATTAAGCGCCTTCCTGCTTGTACTGCATTAGGTGTTTTAGTGTGGGCGTTGGGTGTGGCGTGCTTAGGCTCGTTCAACTTTATGTCTGATTTCAAAGTGGCAGGAATGACTTTCTTTGATCTGATGGACTTTGCAACGGCTAATATTATGTTGCCGTTAGGTGGCTTGTTTATCGCTATTTTTGCGGGTTGGAAAGTTAAACAGTATGCATTACAGGATGAGCTGGCTATGCAGCGTTTTTGGTTTTCTGCATGGTATTTTGCTATTCGTTACGTCGCTCCGGTGGCGGTTGCAGCAATTTTCGCTCTAAATTTGTACAATAAGTTTGCCGTGTAGAGTGGAAAGTTAAAACATGACGCAAGTTAATCGCAGTGCATTGGTACTGCATAGCGCTCAGCAAATGTTCGATATAGTGAATGATGTGTTGGCATATCCGGACTTTTTGCCCTGGTGTGCTAAGACTGAGCTTCTCTTTGAAGATGAGCAGCAGATGGAAGCTACGCTTTATTTAGCAAAAGCGGGCTTGAAGTATAGTTTTACAACGCATAACAACTTGGCTCGGCCTACAAAAATAGAGCTTGAACTTGTAGAGGGTCCCTTCTCACAATTATCCGGGTATTGGACTTTTGAAGCGTTAAGTGATGAAGCGTGTAAAGTGAGCTTGAGCTTAGGGTTTGAGTTTGAAGGTAAGTTGAAAAATCTAGCTATGAGTAAAGTTTTTAACCAAGTGGCGACTACCTTGGTTGATGCTTTTGTGCAACGGGCTGATGCAATTTATGGGTAATATCATGATTAATGTAGAAGTTGCTTATGCTTTGCCGACCGAGCAAAAAATTATTGCGCTTAAGGTTGAGGAAGGCACTACAGCTTCCGATGCAGTAAAACTGTCGAAAATGGGTGAGGTTTATCCGCAAATTGATATCGATTCAGGCCCAATGGGGATTTTTGGTAAGGCGATAAAAGACCCAAAGGTTACCGTTTTAAAAGAGGGAGATAGAGTTGAGATCTACCGCCCGCTGATAGCCGATCCAAAAGAGGCCAGAGCAAAACGGGCAGCAAAAATCAAAGCACAACAAGATACTCAGTGATAATTATTGCTGAGCCGCTGCTGCAGAAGGTTTGTAATCACCCGACAAGTTAGTTAATTGCCCGTTGGTGAAGAATAGTGAAAGATGCTCTTGTGTTCTGGTTTCTCCACCTTTTTTAAAGGTGTAAATATAGTCCCAACGTTCGCCGTTAAAAGTATCAACAACCAGCGGTGTGCCTAGTACATAGCGGACTTGCTTATGGTTCATGCCAGGCTTGAGTTGGTCGACCATCTCTTGGGTAATGATGTTCCCTTGTGGGATATCAATTTTGTAAACGCCAGGGAATCCTGAGCAGCCGGATAACAAAGTTACGGCGATAATGCTAATTAGAAACTTTCGCATCTGTAAATGACTTCCACTTTTACGTGTAAATAAAGATAATAGAGTCTAACATCCAGTTGTTGGAATCAATAGAGTAAAGATCATGTCCGTCGAAAATCAAGAATTAAGGAAGGCAGGCCTTAAAGTTACTTTGCCACGCGTTAAGATATATCAGATTCTCGAAAAAGCAGGTGAGGGTGATCATTTTAGCGCGGAAGATATCTATAAACTGCTGATGGAGATTGGCGAAGATGTTGGTTTGGCAACAGTTTATCGTGTGCTAACTCAATTTGAAGCAGCAGGCTTGGTGACTCGTCACCACTTTGAAGGCGGGCATTCTGTATTTGAATTAGCAAGTGCAGAAGAGCATGATCATATAGTTTGTGTGAAATGTGGCAAGGTGCGAGAGTTTGTTGATCAGAAGTTGATTGATCGTCAGTACGAAATTGCTAAAGATTTAGGTTTTACTATTACAGATCGTACGCTTTACCTTTACGGTGTCTGTGCAAACGGTTGCACTGCTAAATAGATTAAATTGTATTAAAGGGCCGACTTTTCGTCGGCTTTTTGGCTTTTTCGTTAGCTGTACTACCTATTTGCTAGACTCCTAGCATCTCTTTAGCATGATCGAGAGAGCGCTTAGTTACATCAATCCCACCTAGCATACGTGCAATTTCTTGAACTCTATCTTTTTTTACTAGTGTATTTATGTGCGTATGTGTGTGCTCTTTACCGGCACGTTTGCTAACAAACAGGTGTTGATGCCCTTGTGAAGCAACTTGCGGCTGATGCGTTACACACATTATTTGTGCTCGCTCTCCTAGCTGGCGAAGCATTCTCCCGACAACTTCCGCTATAGCGCCACCAATACCAACATCCACTTCATCAAAGATGAGCGTAGGCGTTGTTGAGCTTTGCGCGGTGATAACTTGAATGGCGAGACTGATGCGAGATAGCTCGCCGCCTGAGGCTATTTTTGCTAAAGGGCGAGCCGGTTGGCCTTTATTGGTGGCGATTAAAAATTCAATATCTTCCAAGCCGCTTGCTTGCGGGGCGTCTGTTTCTGTAAGGGTCGCTATGAAGTTGGCTGAGGTCATGCCCAGTAAATACAGCTGTTCATTAATTTGTTTGTTTATCTGTGTGGCTGCTTTTCTGCGTGCAGCACTGAGTTTCGTTGCCGCACGGGTGTATTCAGAGCGAATTTTTTCCACATCAATGCTGAGTTGTTCAAGCGTCTCGTCTGTACTTTGTAAAGTATCGAGCTCTGTTCTTAGTTGCACATGAAACGCAGGTAATGTTTCGGGTGATACACGGTGCTTGCGAGCGATATCATAAATGCATGAGAGGCGCTCTTCTGTTTCTGTTAAGCGCTCTGGGCTGATTTCGATACGATCCAAGTAGTGACGAAGTTCTTGGGTGGCTTCATCAATTTGTATTTGAGCACTGCTCAAGAGTTCTGTCGCTTGGGTAACGGCAGGTGCTTGATCGTTTAATTCTGCTAGTAGTTGTAATGCGTGATGCAAGAGTTGATTGCAGCTCTCTTGTTCTCCTTCGCAAGTGACTTCAAGAATTTTATACCCATTTTGTAAAGTGCTGCCCGCTTGGCTTAGTGTTTTCTGTTCTTGTTCTAGGGTCGCTAGTTCGCCTTCAAACATGCCTAACTGGTCTAGTTCGTTTAACTGGTAACTAAGGAGTTGAACTTTAGCTTGGTGTTCCTCGTCTTGATTAAGCAAAGCCTCAAGGTGCTTCTGTTGTTTCTGCCATTGCTGGAAAAGGTTCTTCACTTTTGTAGCTTGAATGACCTGTGCTGCAAATTGGTCGACGAGTTCGCGGTGATGGTCTTTCTTTAAAAGGCGTTGGTGTTCATGCTGCCCATGAATGGCTATGAGGTGTTCACCAAACTCTTTGAGTGCATTAAGTGGGCAGGGTTGGCCGTTGATATAGCTACGAGAACGGCCTTCTCGGGTAATTACACGTCGGATAATACATTCGTTGTCTTGATCAAGGTCTTGGTCTTTGAGCCATGCCTTAGCATCGTGAAGTGCATCAATATTAAAGCTGGCAATAATCTCTGCGCGATCTGCTCCATGTCTAACACTACCGCTATCGGCTCTGTAGCCAAGTGTTAATCCTAATGCATCTAGCATGATGGATTTCCCAGCACCGGTTTCACCGCTAATTACTGTCATTCCTTGCTTTAGTTCAAGGTCTAGCGATTCGACAATAGCGTAGTTGCGAATGGTCAGTTGCGTCAGCATTTTGATTATTCCATGCATGTGTATTTATACAGTACTTTATTTATAGGCGATTTTTGCGTCAGGTGCAATCGTGTCAAATCAATCGTATTGAAAAAAAGTCGAATTAGGGTTGAATTTACAGCTTGGGGCCCCATAAAGACCGCATTCTAGTTTTTTAGTATTTTATGGCTGCTTGAGTTGGAGAGCCCCATGGCGAATGACCAGACGACACAAAATGAAACAGTTGAATCTGCAGATGTAGATAACGTAAACCTTGATACATCAAATGCTGATGAATCAGATGCGGCAGTCGATGCTAAGGATGAGCAAGCTGGCGAAGTTGCAGATAACGTAGAAAAGCAGCTATCTGAAGCGCAGGCAGAGATTTCGGCCCTTAAAGAGCAGGTTTTGCGCTCAGCTGCTGATGTGCAGAATGCTCGCCGTAGAGCCGAAAAAGATGTTGAGAAAGCTCACAAGTTTGCGCTTGATAAATTTGTGAATGAAATGCTGCCTATCGTAGATAGCTTAGAACGCGCACTAGAAACCAGCAGTGCTGATGATGAAGCAACGAAAGCCTTGCGCGATGGCGTTGAAATGACGCTTGGTATGTATATCGCAGGCTTAGCTAAATTTAATGTTGATCGTATTGATCCGCAAGGCGAAGCATTTGACCCGGTTTCACATCAGGCTATGTCAATGGTTGATGCGCCGGATGCGCAACCTAATACAGTGATTGCGGTTATGCAGAAAGGCTATAGCCTAAATGGTCGTTTGATTCGCCCTGCCATGGTCATTGTGTCAAAAAGTTAAAAAAACCATATTAAATGCCTTGAAATTGTACAAAACGTATCCATATAAAGGGCATACAGATTTTAACAGATTTACAGCTCATTAAATTGAGCAATGAATAGCGGAGAAAGAAAGATGGGCAAAATTATCGGTATAGATCTAGGTACTACCAACTCTTGTGTGGCAGTGCTGGATGGCGACAAAACACGTGTTATTGAGAACGCTGAGGGTGATCGTACAACCCCTTCTATTATTGCCTATACAGAAGATGAAATTTTGGTAGGTCAGTCTGCAAAGCGCCAGGCTGTAACTAACCCGCATAACACACTATATGCTATTAAGCGTCTCATTGGCCGTCGTTTTAAAGATGACGTTGTTCAGAAAGATATCAGCATGGTTCCATACAAAATCGTTGAAGCTGATAATGGCGATGCTTGGGTTCAGGTACGAGATGACAAGATGGCTCCGCCACAGATCTCTGCTGAAATCCTGAAGAAAATGAAGAAAACAGCTGAAGACTATCTGGGCGAAGAAGTAACAGGCGCAGTTATTACTGTTCCAGCTTACTTTAACGATTCTCAGCGTCAGGCAACTAAAGATGCTGGTAAAATCGCAGGTCTAGACGTTAAGCGTATTATTAACGAGCCAACAGCAGCAGCACTTGCTTATGGTATGGACCAGTCTAAAGGTGATAAAACAATCGCTGTTTATGACTTAGGTGGTGGTACGTTCGATATCTCTATCATCGAAATTGCTGATGTAGATGGTGAGCACCAGTTTGAAGTATTGGCGACTAACGGTGATACTTTCCTTGGTGGTGAAGATTTCGATATGCGCCTAATCGAGTATTTGGCAGCTGAGTTCAAGAAAGAGTCAGGTATCGATCTACATAACGACCCTCTAGCTCTACAGCGTCTAAAAGAAGGTGCTGAAAAAGCTAAAGTTGAGCTCTCTACTGCTCAGAGTACTGATGTTAACTTGCCATACATCACTGCTGATGCAACCGGTCCTAAGCACCTTAACGTTAAAATTACGCGTGCTAAGTTAGAGTCTTTAGTAGAAGAGCTGGTGACTAACTCTATCAACCCATGCCGTACTGCTTTGAAAGATGCAGGCCTAAGCGCTTCTGACATCGATGAAGTTATCTTAGTGGGTGGTCAGACACGTATGCCTATGGTTCAGCAAGTTGTTGCTGATTTCTTTGGTAAAGAAGCACGTAAAGATGTTAACCCAGATGAAGCAGTAGCCGTGGGCGCAGCGATTCAGGGTGCGGTATTGTCTGGTGATGTAAAAGACGTTCTATTGTTGGATGTTACACCACTGACGTTGGGTATCGAGACTATGGGTGGCGTAGCTACTGCATTGATCGAAAAGAACACAACTATCCCAACTAAGAAATCGCAGATCTTCTCTACAGCTGATGATAACCAGAATGCAGTAACTATCCATGTTGTGCAGGGTGAGCGTAAACAGGCTACACAGAATAAATCACTAGGTCGTTTTGACTTGGCTGATATCCCACCTGCTCCACGCGGTGTACCTCAGGTTGAAGTAACATTCGACTTGGATGCTAACGGTATCCTAAACGTGTCTGCTAAAGACAAGGCAACAGGTAAAGAGCAGTCAATTATCATTAAGGCTTCTTCTGGTCTGAGTGATGAAGAGATCGAACAGATGGTTCGTGATGCAGAAGCTAACGCTGATGCTGATAAGCTGTTTGAAGAGCTGACTCAAGCGCGTAACCAGGGTGATGCAATGGTTCACTCTGCGAAGAAAACACTGAAAGAAGGTGGCGATAAAGCAACTGAAGAAGAGAAAACAGCTATTGAAGCTGCGATCGCTGATTTAGAAGAGTCACTAAAAGCTGATGATAAAGCTGATATCGAAGCTAAAACTGAAGCTCTAACTGCTGTTATCTCTGCACTCGCTGAGAAAATGTATGCAGATGCTGCTCAGCAAGGCGAAGGTGCTGAACAGCCAAGTGCGGAAGCAGAATCTCCTGCTGATGACGCTGTTGATGCTGAGTTTGAAGAAGTTAAGGATGACAAGAAGTAAACACTTCTTGCCCTTGTAAATACTGAAGTGTGACAGCGCGGGCGTTAGCCCGCGTTGTTGTGTCCGGCTCCCGGCGGGAGCTAACCGCTGCAAGAGAATTAACCCGGATATGTCTAAGCAAGATTATTATGAAATTCTAGGTGTTGACCGCAACTCCAACGATCGGGATATCAAAAAAGCCTTTCGCCGTCAGGCGATGAAGCACCACCCAGATCGTAATCCTGATGACGCAACTGCTGAAGAAAAATTCAAAGAGCTAAATGAAGCTTACGAAGTACTTTCTGATGCACAGAAAAAAGCAGCTTATGACCAGTATGGCCATGCCGGTGTTGATCCAAATATGCGTGGCGGTGGCGGTGGTTTTGATGGCGGCTTCTCTGATGTATTTGGTGATGTGTTTGGCGATATTTTCGGCGGAGGTGGCGGTGGTCGCCGTAGCTCCGTTCAGCGCGGTGCAGATCTACGTTACACCATGGAGTTGTCGTTAGAAGAAGCAGTTCGTGGCGTTGAGAAAACTATTAAAGTACCTACGTTGGTTCCTTGTGAGCCGTGTGATGGTAGTGGTGCTAAAAAGGGCACGTCGGCTAAAACATGTGGTACCTGTGGCGGTGTTGGTCAGGTGCGTATGCAGCAGGGATTCTTCTCTGTACAGCAGACTTGTCCTACATGTCGCGGTGAAGGGAAGGTTATCAGTGATCCTTGTAACAGCTGTCATGGTCAAGGACGTGTTGAGAAGACTAAGACGCTATCTGTTAAAATTCCGGCCGGAGTGGATACGGGCGATCGTATTCGTTTGTCAGGTGAGGGTGAAGCAGGTGGTCACGGTGGTCCAGCCGGCGACCTATACGTTCAGGTCAGTGTGCGTGAGCATGCGATCTTTGAACGTGATGGTCGACATCTTTACTGCGAAGTGCCAATTAGCTTTATTGATGCTGCTTTAGGTGGTGAGCTAGAAGTGCCGACCCTAGATGGCCGTGTAAAACTGAAAGTGCCGTCAGAAACGCAAACTGGAAAGTTGTTCCGCCTACGTGGTAAAGGAGTAGCTCCGGTGCGTGGTGGTGGTGCTGGTGATTTGATGGTAAAAGTGGTTGTAGAAACCCCTGTTAATCTCAATAGCCGTCAAAAAGAGCTGTTACGTGAGTTTCAGGAAGCGACTAAAGATGGGCAGAAGAAGCACAGCCCAAAGAGGCATTCCTTCTTTGATTCTGTGAAAAAGTTCTTCGAAGATTGATGTGTAATCGGGCCGCTTAGCGGCCCGAGTTGTCTGGAGTATTGAATGACGATTTTAAGTACAGAGCCGGCTAAGTTGTGGCTGAGTATCCAGGAAGAAGCAAAAACTGAAGTAGCGAAAGAGCCTTGCCTGGCTAGCTTTTACCACTCTTGTATTATTAATCACTCTGATCTGAAATCAGCACTTTCCTATCTTTTAGCCAGTAAGTTAGCTGATGATGTGATGTCATCACTGCTGCTTCGTGAGTTGCTAGAGAAGGCGATGGATGCGGATCCTCAAATAATTACTGCGGCGTGCCATGATATTATAGCGGTAAGAAAGCGCGACCCTGCTGTTGTACATTGCTCAACAGTGCTGCTTTATTTGAAGGGATTCCATGCATTACAAGCACACCGTGTGGCTCATTGGTTTTGGCATCAGAACCGCCGTTCGATGGCGCTATATATCCAGAGTCGTGTTAGTACCATGTGCCAGGTGGATATTCATCCAGCCGCAAGCATCGGTCAAGGGGTGATGTTTGATCACGCTACCGGTATTGTCGTGGGTGAAACGTGTGTCATCGAGAATGATGTTTCTATTTTGCAGTCGGTCACGTTAGGCGGAACGGGCAATGAAAGTGGTGACCGTCATCCGAAGATTCGCGAAGGTGTATTGATTGGTGCTGGTGCTAAAATCTTAGGTAATATAGAAGTAGGCAAGGGTGCTAAAGTAGGCGGCGGAAGTGTCGTGCTAGATAATGTGCCTTGTCACACTACTGTTGTTGGTGTTCCTGCCCGTGTAGTTGGTGATTCTGGGTGTGAGAAACCAGCCTTTAATATGAATCAGCAAATATCTCTAGAAGAGAGTTCAGCGCAGGCACACGAAAAGAGAGTTAAATCATGAGAATTGCAGTAATGGGTGCCGCTGGGCGCATGGGTAAGGCCTTAATCGAAGCGGTTTGCCAAGCAGAAGGTGTTAAGTTGAGTGCTGCTGTCGTGCAACCGGGTAGCTCGCTAGTGGGTGCGGATGCTGGTGAGTTGGCCGGTGTTGGCAAGCTAGATGTTCGCTTAGTCGAGAAGTTGTCTGATGCAAAAGACGACTTTGATTTGTTGATCGACTTCACATCACCAGAAACGACTATGAGTAACTTAGATTTTTGTGCCGCACATGGTAAAAAAATCGTAATTGGCACGACCGGCTTATCAGATAACCAAACTCAACATTTAGCAGAATGTGCTAAGCAAACGGCTGTTATGTTTGCGCCAAATATGAGCGTAGGTGTGAATGTTTGTTTTAAGGTATTGGATCTTGTAGCACGCACACTAGGGGATGATTACGATATTGAAGTAATCGAAACTCACCATCGTCATAAAGTGGACTCTCCGTCGGGTACCGCATTACGTTTAGGTGAAGTGGTTGCCGATGCGCTAGGACGTGACCTTAAAGAGTGTGCTGTTTATGGCCGTGAAGGTCAGACGGGTGCGCGTACTCAAAAAGAAATTGGCTTTGAAACTATTCGCGCAGGTGATGTTGTAGGCGATCATACAGTACTGTTTGCTACAGAAGGTGAGCGTATTGAAATTACCCATAAAGCGAGTAGTCGTATGACTTTTGCTAAGGGTGCTGTGCGAGCCGCCACTTGGTTAGCAGAGCAGCCATCAGGTCAGTTTGATATGCAGGATGTTTTGGGGCTGCGTTAAGTTGGAACTCAGTTTACTGTTTTATAAAGCCGCTCTTGAGCGGCTTTTTTTATATAGTCTAAAATAATATCTTAAATACAGATTTTTGTTTCCTTTAGTGAATTTTTTTCTTATGGTATTTTATACTTTGGTATTGATAAGAAAAACAGTGAGGTGGTAGGGATATGTCAGCTGAGAAGTTTCCAACATTAACAGAAATGGGTATTGATGAGCCTTCTGATATCGAGCGTTATACATCTCGTATTGAAGGTGATGTTGATATCTTAAAGATTTACTTTCATCGCCATCAAGGCGACTGGATGACCAAAAGCAAAAAATTTAAATTCAAGCGTATGCATAAAAACATGCGAGTGAATGAAGGTCGCGTACCTTATATTGCTACAACTGAGTCCTCTCCTTACTTTTTACGTGCAGTAGCAGAGTTGGATAAGTTGGTTAGCGCTGAGAAGACAACGCAAACGCGTAAAGCCAAATTGCTGGATGATATTGAGCATCTAGAGAAAGTTGTTGCGCGAAAAATAGAAGATATTCGTCGCCAGATTGATGAGATCTAAATAGCGACTGCCTGTCAGTAGGCATCCCCGTTCGCTGTTAAAAGGGGTCTGGTAACACATCTATGTGGGTTGCATAGAGTATTTCACAGGCCCCGGCTCCTACATCTTGACGTGTCATTGATGTATTCCAGAAAAAGCCATCCGTGCTTCGTACATCGACTAGCTGCCCAGAAATTTGAATAATATCCCCCTCATCTACCCTTGATATTTGCTCCTTTACTGCCTGATTGGCAGGGATAATATGGACATTAGATGCACTTGTTTCTAACTCTTTACGTGGAATAGGTAGCTTATCTGCTCTCCAGTGGAACCAGCGGCCACTCTGTGAGATTTTTATCTGGTCAGTCACTTGTGGGTTAGCCATAGCCCCCCACCCTAAGGCAAAGTCATAGGGTGAAAGGTCTGCTTCTCTTCCAAGGCGATAGCGCTCTTTGCCTAATAGCCGAGCTGAAAAGTGTATTTCTGCCTTGGGCTGCAATATATATTCATTGAGTAAAAAGGGTTGCGCGTTCTGCTGTGTGTTCTCTAGCGGCTTTTGTATAGGTGCTGTTAGGGGGGCTGGTACGGGGGTAATGTCTGGTTGGTATTCTGACGTAGTGTTATTGTTTGGTGCTAACCAAATGAAAAACATCACGATGGCACCTAGTACAGCAAATAGTCTGAACATGCGTTGTCCTTTTAATTCTCTATCTTGATTATATATCAAGGCTGAAATTTTGCTTTTTTGAGTAGAGCGTAAGAATGTCATTGGGCCTTTTATTAGCTTTGTGATGCATGTTTTATATCAATGAATTTATTCTAAATGAATGATAAATATTATTGTCACGACGCGCTTGCACAATGCGCTAGTCATGTCTTATGTTGTAGGTCAATGCAGCCAATCTTGTTGGGAGTTAACGTATGTACAAGCTCGCTTTTTTTGTTCCTGAGTCTCATCTTGATGTAGTGAAAGTTGCTTTGTTTGAGCACGGTGCAGGCAAAATAGGGGATTACGAGGCCTGTTGCTGGCAAGTCTTAGGGCAAGGGCAGTTTCGCCCCGGAGAAGGAAGCCAGCCTTTTGTCGGAGAGCTCGATCAGTTAGAGATGATGTCTGAGTGGAAGGTAGAAATGGTATGTGAAGATCACCTGATCAAAGAGGTGGTTGCTGTTCTGAAGCAAGTTCACCCTTATGAAGAAGTAGCTTACGACGTCTACAAACTCGCAGATATTTAGATGAAATTGTGCACGTAAATTAAAGGTCTGTATTTCAGGGAGAGATGAGTGACTCAGTTACTAATGCGTTATTCCCGTATTTTGGAAATTGTCGGTGATATCGTAAAAGTCCATGTGCCGTTGTCCGAGGATGGCGTGTCGGCTATCTGTTTTGGTGATTTGGCACTTATTGAAAGTGTTGAGCATAGTGGTCGTCCACCTCATTTATCGCAAGTTATTTTATTGGAAGGTGAATCGGTTTCTTTACAGGTATTTTCCGGTACTAAGGGGCTATCAACACATTCAGCCGTGCGCTTTCTTGGGCGATCTATGCAAGTGACATTTTCTCCTAATATTTTGGGGCGGTCATTTTCCGGTACAGGACGTTCTATTGATGGCGGTCCTGAATTAACGCAAGAGCCCACGATTGAAATCGATGGTCCTACAGTAAACCCCGTTAGGCGAGTGTTAGCTTCACGTATGATTCGCACCGATGTGCCGATGATCGATTTGTTTAATTGTCTAGTCGAAAGTCAGAAAATCCCTATTTTTTCTGTGGCAGGTGAGCCTTATAACCAGCTCTTAGCGCAGATTGGTGCTCATGCTGATGCAGATATCGTCGTATTTGGCGGTATTGGCTTGGTTTTTGATGACTATCATTATTTTCGTCAAGCTTTTGAAGAAGCGGGTGTGTTAGCACGTACGGTGATGTTTGCTCACCAGGGTTCTGATCCTGTTGTAGAAGGATTACTGGTGCCTGATATGGCACTGGCAGTAGCCGAACGTTTTGCCGTGGAAGAAGGTAAGCGTGTTTTAGTGTTGCTAACGGATATGACGGCCTATGCGGATGCGCTTAAAGAGGTTGGCATTTCGATGGAGCATGTGCCTTCTAATCGTGGTTATATCGGTGATCTTTATTCTCAGTTAGCACGCCGCTATGAAAAAGCCTGTGACTATAAAGGCGCTGGTTCAGTGACGATTCTTTCTGTCACGACGATGCCAGGAGATGATGTAACGCATCCAGTGCCAGATAACACAGGGTATATTACAGAAGGCCAGTTATACCTGCATGATGGCGTCATTGACCCATTTGGTTCTTTGTCACGTCTTAAACAGCATGTGATCGGTAAAGTGACGCGTGAAGACCATAGTCAGGTAATGAATACTATGGTGCGTTTTTATGCTGAATCTCAAGATGCGGCACAAAAGCAGGCTATGTCATTTGAATTGAGTGAGTATGATCATCGGTTGCTAAAGTTTGGCGATCTGTTTCAGCAGCATTTTATGGATATAGGCGTCACTATGTCTCTAGAGCACGCTTTGGACCTTAGTTGGGAAGTATTGGCTGGATGCTTTAGTAAAGACGAACTTCTTATGAAGAAGGCGCTGGTTGATAAATACTTTCCAGTCAGTGAGTCACGAGAGAAAAGTACTATTGTGACTGAGTCCTGATTATGGCGAAGTTAGCATTGAATAAAAGTACCCTCAATCGAGAGGGGAAAAACCTAAAATCCTACCGGCAGTTTGTTCCTGCACTGGATCTTAAGCGTAAACAGTTAATGGCTGCTCGTGTGAAAATACGTAATGATTTACTGGCTTTTCAACAAACATTAGATACGCTGAAACTGCAAATAAAGGAAGAGTTTTCCGTTTTAGCAACCGCTGAAATTGATGTTGGTCGTTTGGTTAAAGTCGAGGCTATTGAGCTTGATTATTACAACCTTGTTGGCCTGCAATTACCTAAGTTGGGGCGGTTTTGTGTTGAACCACAAGAATACTCCAAGCTGGCGACACCTTTATGGTTTGATGCGTTAGTCCTTAATCTGGAACAGTCGGTTAAGCTTGAAGCTGAGGTTATGATTGCTCAGCGTCAGCTCTGTTTACTTGATGAAGGGCTACGCAAAACAACTCAACGCCTTAATCTGTTCGATAAGGTGCTTATTCCTACAACAGAAAAAAATATACGCAAGATTAAGATTGCTCTATCAGATGCGGAGCGCGCCGGTGTTGTGAGGGCAAAAATTGCTAAGAATAAGCGACGGAGGCTGGCTTTTACGTGAGTATTCTTCAACTTAAAAAAGCCACCTTAATCGGCCTTGCTGAAAGCAAACCGCAGATTTTGGATGCTTTGCAGTCGCTAGGTAGCTTACACATTATTCCATTGGCACAACAAAAAAAGCGCCCCCAACCGTTATTAGTGGACATTAATTCTGAGCAGCTATCTACAGTGCTGGGGTATCTGCTGGGCTGCAGTCACAAGCGTCGCCAAGTGCTTAGTGAACGGCATTTTGATTTAGTTGATGTGGTGCGCACCACAGAGAAAAATCGAGCTGAACGTTTGCAGCTGCTGGAACGCCGTGAGTTTCTTAAAAAGCGTATTAAAGATTTAAAACCGTGGGGGAGTTTTGGTTTTCCTGAGCATGGTGAACTTTTTGATCAGCGTTTATGGTTTTATTTAGTCCCTAATTACCGGATGAATGAAGTCGCTAAGATTACCTTGCCTTGGTCTATTGTCCATCGTGATAACCGTCATTCATATGTGGCTGTCATTGCGCCTGATGAACCGCAAGTAAGCCTGATGCCTGTGCAGCGAACTCATACGGGTGCTGTTCCATTAGATGCTCTGGTCGTTGAACTAGAAGATATCGAAATTGCTATTGAAACTGCAGAGGCCGAGCGCCAAGCGTTAACTCGATGGATCTATGCTTTACAGCTGAGTGAGGCGGGAATCGGTGATCAGGATGCGCTGAAAAAGGTAAATGAACAAACATTGGACCGTGGGGAAGTATTTGCTATTCAGGGCTGGGTTGCGACACAAGAAATAGCACGGCTTGAAGCCTTTGCTCAAAAGCAAAGTTTGGTGTTACAGCTGAGTGACCCCGAGACTGATGAAACCCCACCAACATTACTGTCTAACCCAGCCGAATTGGCTGGAGGGGAAGAGGTTGTTAGCTTCTTTCAGACGCCAGGCTATAAAGGTTGGGATCCTTCTCGCGTAGTGTTTTTCTCATTTGTTGGTTTCTTTGCATTGATTATGTCAGATGCAGGCTACTCGCTCATGCTGGCATTGATATTGATGTTCTATTGGCGGCAAATGTCGTTAACACAAACGGGGCGTAGGCTCAGAGCCATGGGTGTTGCTCTATCGGTAGCTGGTTTTGTCTGGGGTGTCATGGTGGGGAGTTACTTCGGTGCTTCACCTCCCTTTGCATGGTTGGCGTCGTTTAAGGTAATGGACCTGCATGACTTTGAAAGCATGATGAAGCTTTCTATCTGTATTGGCGCCGGGCATTTGATTCTCGGTAATTTGATGATGGCATGGGTAAAGAGACATACCAACCAAGCGTATGCTTCGCTTGGTTGGGCTAGCGCTGTTGTTGTCGGGTTATCTGGTTGGTTGCAGGGGATACACTCTTTGCACTGGGTTGGTTTTGCTGCTGCATTGCTGCTAGTGGTGGTGTATTCGGGACAAAGTAAAGCGTGGAGCCTTAAACGTTTTCTTGAAGGGCTATTAGCGCTGACAAATGTGACCAAAATGTTTGGCGATATCTTGAGCTATTTACGCCTGTTTGCTCTTGGCTTGGCAAGTGCTTCACTGGCGATTACTTTTAATCAATTAGCGGTTGATGTGGCGACAGCGTTACCGGCCATTGGACTACTTTTCAAAGTCCTTATCTTGATTACAGGGCATTTACTTAACTTTGTATTGACAGTTGTTAGTGGTGTGATACACGGCTTACGACTTAATTTGATTGAATTTTATAATTGGAGTTTGGCGGATGAGGGCTATGCCTTTCAGCGCTTTTCCAAACAGGAGGTTACACCTTGGATAACTTGATTATGATGCTGGGATGGGCGGGTTTATACGGCCCAATGGCCTTAGGTGCTATTGGCAGCATCATCGGCTGTGCGATAGCAGGACAAGCTGCCTGTGGTGCGCTGCTTGAGACGGAAACCGGCCATGGTCGCTACATCGGTATCTCTGCTATGCCTTCTTCTCAGGCTATCTATGGCATTGTTGTGATGTTTGCATTAAACCGTACGGTAACGCCGGATAATGCTCCAGGATTAGCGGCTATTGGTTTGTTATGCGGGTTAGCACTGTTGTTTAGTGCCGCTCATCAAGGACGTGCTTGTGCTGCAGCAATTAATGTATCAAAAATTCGTCCAGAAATTTTTGGTATGTCACTAGCGCCAGCGGCCATTGTTGAAGGTTTTGCTGTATTTGCATTTATTTTTGCATTAGTTATCAGTGCCGGAGTGCCTGCTTAGGAGGCTAACTATGAATAATAAATCTGAGCTAGCCTCATCGGGTGTTGAGGCGCTCATTGAGCAGTTACGTGAGCAAGGTGTTAAGAATGGACAAAAGGAGGCATCCAAGTTAATAGAAGAGGCTGAGCACCGTTCTGATTGGTTGTTGGAGCAAGCACGTCTTGAAGCGGAGCAAATCCTTGTGAAAGCTCGCCGCGAAGCCGCGCATTTAAAAAATGCGGGTGAAGACGCGTTGAAAATTGCCGCAAGGGATTTGCATCTGGAGGTGAAGGAAAGTTTAGCGCATAGCTTTGCAGGTCAGGTTGAGCGTCTCGTAGCACATCAGATGGATAATGGCGCTTTTATGCAGAAGTTGATTCTTGAGCTGGTTGGTAAGGTGCGTGAGGAAATGGCGCTGGATAAAGCCGCGCATGTTGAAGTGCTTTTGCCTAGAGATTTTATTGGTTTAGAGGAGCTTCGTCGAAGCCCTCATGAATACAAGGAAGGTCAGTTAAGCCATTTCGTGCAATCACTGACAGCTGAACAGTTGCGTGAAGGCGTTGAGATCGCTTTTTATGAAGGTCGGGGCATCAAGGTACGTCTTAGTAGTCAAAAAGTGGAAGTAGACCTGAGTGAAGATGCGGTTTCTAGATTGTTGTTGAAGCACTTGCAGCCTCGTTTTCGCGCGATTGTCGAAGGGGTTATTCGCTAGTGTCACAATACTACACCTTGCTAACGTCATTACCGCATTTACCTGTGTTGGAGAAGTCTCGGCAGCTGCCTATCTCACGATTGGCGCTTGAGAGTCGCCTCAGTATGTTGTGCGAGACTGACTGTGCACAACTTGATGCGATAGAGGCACTGTATTTTCCAAACCCTAGTGTGTTGTCTGGCTTAGCTGACCGCGAAGTTGTTCAAGCATGGAAAAGTGCTTTGTTATTGCTTGAGTCAGATGTGCTAAAAGAGCGTATTGCTTATCAGCTTGAAATTAGAAGCTTGCTGGCAGCACTGCGTTACCGTGAGGCTGGTGGAAAGAATCCTGATCAGTTTATAGGCTTTGGGCGTTGGCATTCGTTTATCAAAAATCATTGGTTCGAGCCTTTTTTTGGTATGGATGAATTTCAACCACAGATACAAAAAATAGCACGTTACCTTAAAGAAAATAGACCGGGTCATGCGGATAAATTGTTAGACCAGATGCTATGGCAGGACCTTTTTTATTGTGAAAAGCAACAGGGTTTTAGTTTCTCTGCTGTTGCGTGTTATGTACTGCGTTGGGGAATTGTGTCTCGTTACTTAAGTGCGGATGCAGATGCTGCTTTAATAAAATTTGATGACGTAACACGCCACTTGTTAATGAAGACGACATTTATAGATGATTTAAACCAGGAGTCGGCAAACAGATGACGGATAGCAGAGTAACCGCGCGGGTGAAGGGAGTGCGTGACGATATCGTTACTATTGAGGTGCTTACCGATGCTGAGGGAAATTATTATCCTGTTGTTAAAAATGAAGTGATTCATATTTGTCCAACGCGTCTTGGTTTAGGTGATCGTCAGGAGTTTCTTAAGGCAGAGGTATTACGTGTACGTCATGGCGAAGCCGATGCGCAGGTATTTGAGAATACTCGTGGTGTTGCCATTGGTGATCCTGTTGAGCAAACCGGGCATATGCTTTCTGTCACGTTAGGCCCTGGTTTACTGGGGCAAGTTTATGATGGTTTGCAGAATCCTCTTGAGTTAATTGCTTCGCAGCATGGTTTTTTTCTGCCGCGCGGTTTAGAAGTCGATGGTATTGATCAGCAGCAACATTGGGCATTTGTTCCGGTAGTAAAAGTGGGTTCTGCAGTATGCGCTGGTGATGTTATTGGTTCGGTGCAGGAAGGGCGTTTTAAGCACAAGATTATGGCGCCCTTCAATTTACTGGGTGAAGCGGAGGTTACTTGGGTTCAGGAAGGCTCGTTTAGTGTTTCCACCCCTGTTGCTCGAATACGGAGTAATGGTGAAGAGATCGACGTAAGCATGCAGCAGTCTTGGCCAGTCCGAATCCCTGTATGTGAGCCCTTACTTCGATCACGTAGTAGTCAGCGCCACTTCCCCAAAGAACCACTACTCACCTCTATTCGTTTAATAGATACCTTTTTCCCGATCGCGCGCGGGGGGACTGCTTGTATACCAGGCCCTTTTGGTGCGGGTAAAACAGTATTGCAAAGTTTAATATCACGCTTTTCTGAAGTGGATATTGTGGTTATTGTTGCGTGTGGTGAGCGTGCTGGCGAGGTGGTAGAAACGATTACTGAGTTTCCGAATATGCCTGATCCAAAAGGTGGGGCGTTGATGGATCGAACAGTCATCATCTGTAATACATCTTCTATGCCTGTTGCTGCACGTGAGGCTTCTATTTATACCGGAATCACCATCAGCGAATATTATCGCCAGATGGGTAATAATGTATTACTGATTGCCGATTCAACATCACGCTGGGCTCAGGCTATGCGAGAAACATCAGGGCGCCTTGAAGAGATTCCAGGTGAGGATGCATTCCCTGCGTATTTGGACTCATCTATTCGTGCTTTATATGAAAGGGCTGGGCTGATTGAGAATAATCACGGAGTTATGGGAAGTTTAACCTTGATTGGAACAGTCTCACCGGCGGGTGGTAATTTTGAAGAGCCGGTGACGCAGTCGACATTACGCACAGTGAAAACATTTTTAGGCTTGAGTGCAGAACGTGCCTATAAGCGTGCCTACCCTGCTGTTGATCCTCTGATTTCCTGGTCGCGTTATTTGGATCAGTTATCTGAATGGTATCAGGAGAATTTAGGTGAGAATTGGATTGAGCAAGTCAAAGAGATGCATACGCTATTACGTCGTAGTGAGTCTGTGCAGCAAATGATGCAAGTTACCGGTGAAGAGGGGGTGACATTAGAGGACTACATTACATATCACAAAGGGATGTGCCTCGATCAAGTGTATTTGCAGCAGGATGCTTTTGATGATGTTGATGTATCTACTTCGATAGAAAGGCAGCAACGTATTTTCGAGTTATTACGTGATGCTTTGTCGCAACAGAAAAAATTTCCGAATAAAGAGGCGGTGCGTGAGCACTATATCAAGCTTACAAGCTTGTTTCGTAACCTCAACTACAGTCGGGAACAGAGCCCTGATTTTAAGCTTTATATGACAGAGATTCAGCATTTGAAAACTGAATTCGGTTAAGCTTATATTCATTTTATCTATTCTGGCTGTTAAAGCTGTTATACAATCGCCGACCTAATATAGGTTTGCAGCGTAGCAGCCTTCATCCGATAACTGAAAAGGAAAGCAGTTCTCGATAGTTGGAATAGTATTTAATTTTATGTCATTTCGAATAGATGCTCATTCAATACCCCGATATCAAACATGGGGGATGATGGGAGTAGTACTACTTTTATTGATCACTGTTTTTGGTTTTTTGTTTCGCGAGAATATGCTGCGGATAGTAAACGTACGGCTTTGTTATACCAAGAAATTTTGAACAGCCAGAAGGATCGTTTACGTACAGAGTTAAGTTCAGCGCAAGATTACATTCGGTTTATGAATCAACAAGCTGATGCTGTGCTGATGCAGAACGTTAAAGACCAAGTGGATCAAGCTTATAGTGTTGCGATATCGATCTATCGACGCTTAAATGGATCCAGTTCAAAAGAAGAGATACAGCAAGTCATTCGTGAGGCATTGCGTCATATTCGTTTTTCTAACGGGCGTGGCTATGTCTTTATTGATGATATGGATGGCCGTTGTGTTCTGTTGCCCACGGCCCCTGAATTAGAAGGGCAGTCCCTTTGGAATAACCAAGATGATAACGGGCTTTACATCATGCGCTCGCTTATTGATGCAGTAAAAAATCCTAGTGGGGCAGGTTATAGCCGCTATCGTTGGTACCCGCCGGGCAATGCTGATGAAATGAAAGAAAAGATTACCTATGTACGCCATTTTGAACCTTTCGATTGGGTTATTGGTGCAGGTGATTACATTTTTCAGACGGAAAATGATTTAAAGGATCAGGCCCTAAAGAGAATTTCTGCTCAACGATTTGGAAGGAATGGCTATATCGCTGTGCTCGACCTAGCAGGTAATGTTTTGTACACCCCCTATACCAGTGCCACGTCACTACCCACGCACTACAGCACATTTTCAGATGTTCAGGAGCAACGTGTCGTCGGTGATATCATGGAGATAGCTGAACAAGGTGGCGGTTTTGCTGAATATGATTGGTTCATCCCAAATGGTGATGATAAGTCTGCTCAAAACTTAACGGCAAAGTTGTCTTTGGTTGATGTTGTTCCTTTGTGGGATTGGGTATTGGTGGCTGGTGTATATCCTGAAGAGTTCCAGGAAATATTTCATAGGCAACAAAAAGAGCTGCAAGATAAGCTTAATGCGGATGCTTGGTTCTTATTATTGAGCCTATCTTGTGCAGGTTTTTTTATGATGCTGGTCGTTTGGATTTACGGTCAATGGTTAAAAAGGCTATTTCTAAAATACAGTGCTGATATTGAAGCTAAGCAAGAACAAATTGAAGGTGATGCTCGTTCTCTGAAAATTGCTTCTCGAGTGTTTGATACCGCTCGCGAAGGTATCATGGTTACCGACCCTGATAACCGTATTGTCGCGGTCAATAGCTCTTTTACAGAAATTACTGGCTACGCGGCCTCTGAAGTAGTGGGCCAACTTCCTAGCTTGCTTGCTTCCGGGCGCCACTCTCCTGATTTTTACCGTGGGATTTGGGAAGCGTTAGCCGTCTCGGATCAATGGAGTGGTGAAATTTGGAATAACACTAAATCCGGACAAACCTTTCCAGAACAGTTATCTATTTCTGTTTCTAGAGATGAGGTCGGTGAGGTTGTTAATTATATAGCGACTTTTAGTGACGTTACGGATAAAAAACGCGCTGAAGAGCAGCTTCGTTACTTGGCCGAATATGATGACTTGACTGGCTTGCCAAATAGACGCTTGCTTATGGATCGTGTTGTGCAAACCATAGCAAGAGCTAAGCGCCATGAATTACGTCGTTTTTCTCTGATGTTTATAGACCTTGACCGCTTTAAGAATATCAACGATTCACTTGGCCATAGCGTCGGTGATCTAGTGCTGCAAGAAGTGGCTCAGAGGTTACAGGGTGCTGTGCGCGAAATTGATACGGTTAGCCGTATTGGCGGAGATGAGTTCGTAATTCTGGTAACAGGAAAGGGCAGTGATGCGGTTATTTCTGCAGCAAACTTAGCGCACCGTCTATTAAAAATGGTGTCTGAGCCAATACAGGATCAAGATTTAGATTTAGTGGTTACGCCGAGTATAGGCATCGTGTCTTACCCGGCTGATGGTGAGGATTTTGAAACGCTACTGCGCAATGCCGACGCTGCTTTGTACCACGCTAAGTCTCGTGGGCGAAGCAACTACCAATTTTATGATTGTAAGATGAATGAAAAAGCGTCAGCGCGTTTGAAATTGGAAAATGCATTAAGGCAGGCCATCGAAAAAGGAGAGATGCAACTCTACTATCAACCGCAGTATAAGCTCGGTACGAATGAGTTGAGCGGTTGCGAGGTTCTATTACGATGGTTTCATGGGGGGGAGCTCATCTCGCCCGAAGTGTTTATACCATTGGCAGAAGAAACAGGCTTTATCTTGCCATTAGGTAAATGGGTACTTGAAGAAGGCTGTCGTCAAGGTGCTGAATGGTTAGAGGAAGGTGTAAACGTTCCGTCTATTGCTATTAACGTATCGGCTTTCCAGTTTAGGCAAGAGTTTTATCGTACCGTTGATAGTGTATTACGTCATACGGGCTTTCCTCCTGACTTACTAGTTTTGGAAGTGACAGAAAGCGCTTTAATGAGTGATGTTTCTAGGACTGAGTTTTTATTAACGCAATTTCGTGAGTTGGGTATCCAAATAGCATTGGATGATTTTGGCACGGGCTATTCAAGCTTGGCTTATCTGAAGAAGTTCTCTCTTGATAAACTAAAAATAGATCGAGCTTTTATCGATGGTTTACCAGATGATCAAGATGATATAGCCATTACTTCATCTATTCTTGATGTGGCAAAGCACTTGGGTCTAGAAACGATAGCGGAAGGGGTTGAAACTGAAGCTCAGTTGAATTTCCTAAAAGCCTATGGATGCGATCAAGTACAAGGTTTTTACTTCTCCAAACCATTACCACTTAATGAGTTTGAGCTATTAATTAGTTCTGCTAATGATCGGCCATAATTATTTGATTGGCAGTCATAAATAACAGAGTATCCTGCATTGCTTTTATAATGAGGTGGTTATGTTGGGGCGTTGGGTACCTGTTGTTTCTCTTTTCTTCGCTATGTTGTTATGGGCTAGCTCGTTTATCGCACTAAAAATAGCATTTTCCTATTATGATCCGATGGTAGTTATCTTCGGACGTATGTTGGTTGCTGCTTTTTGTTTTATATTTTTCCTTAAGTATTTAATGCGCTTTGAGTATCAAAAAGGTGATTGGCGGTTGCTTTTATTGATGGTGATATCTGAGCCTTGTTTATATTTTTTATTTGAAGCTCATGCATTGCAAAACACCAGCGCAGCGCAGGCGGGAATGATTACCTCCATGGCTCCCTTGCTGGTTGGTATTGGTGCATTGTACTTTTTGCGAGAGAAGCTCCCAAAAGAAGCCTGGTTAGGGTTTTCAGTTGCGGTTATTGGTGCTATTTGGTTAAGTTTATCCAGTGGTGAAACGGAGCATGCTCCCAATCCGTTACTCGGTAACTTTCTTGAGCTGTGCGCCATGGTGTGCGCTACAGGTTATACCTTATGTCTTAAGCATTTGTCGCAGCGGTATTCAACGTGGTTTCTTACTGCCTTGCAGGCATTGTGTGGGATGGTGTTTTTTATACCTTTCCTTCCATTTACCGGTGAAGAGAATGTGTGGAATTTGCAGTGGAATTGGGATGGAGTATGGGCTGTTTTATATTTAGGAACATTAATTAATATTGGAGCTTATGGACTGTATAATTTAGGTGTCTCAAAGATTAAAGCTGCAGAGGCCTCTGCATACATCAACTTAATTCCTGTGTTTACATTACTAATGGCTTATTTTATTTTGGGCGAAACATTTAATGTCCAGCAAATATGTGCATCCGCTTTAGTGTTGGGAGGGGTATTTCTTAGCCAAAGAAAGGCGTTTGTTAAGATTGAGACCGCGGATGTTGCTGCGGCTCAATAGGCCAAGTGAAAAGTTTAGATCTACGGTTTAATTAGTTGCTTTGGTGGTGCTTTTAATACGACATTATGCAGTGGGAACTTTCCAGCTTTATAGTCCTCAATATAAAATGTAAGCGCATTTTTGATGGTTTGAAAAGCCAATTGATTCCAAGGGATATCTTCAAAGCTAAATAGTTGGACATCAAGCGACTCGATGCCACTTGAAAACTCAGGTGTCGGTAACTCTGCAAGAAATAACATCTGTACTTGGCTAGCATGTACTATGGAGGTCAGCGTGTAGAGGCTGATAATGTTGACCTCTGCGTTTGCTTCTTCGCGGGTTTCGCGAAGAGCGGCGGCTTCAACGGATTCGTTATTTTCCATATAGCCGGCAGGCAAAGTCCAGTAGCCTCGTCTTGGTTCGATAGCGCGTTTACAAAGAAGAATCTTATTTTTCTGATAAACAGGAAGGCAGCCAGCAACAATGTTTGGATTGCTATAGTGAATTATTTGGCAAAAATGGCAGTTGTGACGAGGCCTATTATCGCCTTCTGGTGTGTAATAAGAAACTTTGTTACCACATTCACTACAGTATTTCATGCTATCTCCCTGTTCATACTATAGTGTAGAAGTGAATGCTCATCGTATTCAACAGTGCTAAGAATAACATGTGGTCGCATATCTCTTATTGATGTTGGTGTAATAGCATATAGCGAGAGGTTTTTTAGATACAATGATGTTAGATCAGCTACGACAGCGGTTAAGTTGTTACCAGGCTCGCCGTTTCGACAGTCAGGAGGCTCAAGCAAGTGTTTTGATAGCACTTACTGATAGTCATGATCCGCATGTGATTTTGACAAAGCGCGCTGCTGGGCTTTCCACTCATGGTGGAGAGGTGGCTTTTCCTGGTGGACGTCATGACCAGACAGATCCTGATCTGTTGTTTACAGCGTTGCGTGAGGCTAACGAGGAGGTTGGCTTACAAGCTGAGGATGTAGAGATACTAGCGCCGTTAGGGCAAGTAATGTCTAAGCATCGCTTGCAGGTTACGCCTTGGGTGGGCATTGTGCCAGAAGCAGTACAGTTGACGCCAAGCCCTGATGAGATAGATAGTATATTTACGGTGCCTTTACGTTTCTTTTTAGATGATGAGCGTCACCATACTGACGAGATTCGTTTTAAAGGAATGACGCATTTTGTGCCGGCATATGAATATGACGGCCATATTATTTGGGGTCTGACGGCTTATATGTTGATTGAGATGTTAAATATAGGTTTTGATGCAAAAATACCCATGAAGCCCCGCCCAGAACATTCATATGAATGCTGATGTGTAAATGAGTTAGAAATAAAGTTATCGTTAAAGAGTGTGTATTAAAATGACAGAACAAAGTAGCCCGGTTCGCAGTCCATGCATGGGTGTTTGTGCCTTAGATGAGAAAGACTTGTGCATTGCATGTCGTCGCAGTGGTATGGAGATCGCAGAATGGGGTGTGCTGACGAATGATCAGCGCCGTGAAGTGATTAAGAAAATTGAACGTCGGTATCGTGGGGAGGTTTGTTAAGGCAGTAACAATCAGCTTTTATGGAGCAGGCTGTTATGCCTTATCATGGTAAATCTCTGCTTTACTCTGTCTTGAGTGCTATTAAGCGGGCAGTGGTGATCAAGTTGTCCGTCATTTGTAATGTTTCTATGCGGTAATCGCCAATATCTAAGCATACATTCGCATCAGGAATAGATTCTAACGTTTCAATAATTAAACCATTGAGAGTTTTAGGGCCATCAGTGGGTAGCTCCCAAGAAAGTGCTTTGTTGATGTCTCGGATAAATGCAGAGGCTTCTATAAAGTAACTACCATCGTCTTGCCTATGGATATCTGCATTCTCTTCTCGGTGATCTGCTGATAACTCACCTACTATCTCTTCTAAAATATCTTCAAGCGTGGCGATACCTAAAACATCGCCGTATTCATCAACGACAAGCCCTATGCGGCGACTCTCTTTCTGAAAATTTAAAAGCTGAGTTTGTAGTGGTGTACTTTCGGGAATGAAGTAAGGTTCGTGCACAACCTGAAGAATGGAGGCTTTAGTAACTTTTCCCTGCTGGATTATTTGTGCCAAGTTACGCATATGTAAAATACCAACGACTTTATTGATGTCGCCATTATAAACAGGTAGTCGCGTGTGATTGGTTGTGGATAAGCGGTCGAGGATTGAATTGAGTTCAAGATCTAGATCAATACCCTGAATATCATTTTTAGTAATCATGATGTCATCAACAGTAACATCATTCAATTCAAGAACACCTAAGAGCATGGATTGCTTGCGATGCGGCAATAAAGCCCCCGCTTCATGCACGAGCGTTCTGAGTTCTTCAGTGCTGAGGTGGTGATCACTATTACCATCAGGGCTGATACCAAAAACTCTTAATAAGCTATTGGTTATACCATTAACTATCCATACAAGTGGGTAAGTAAGGGTGAGTAGGGGTGTTAAAATATAAGCTGCAGGAAACGCAATTTTTTCAGGGTAAAGTGCCGCCACTGTTTTTGGCGAAACTTCAGCAAAAATAAGAATGATAATGGTCAGAGCTGCTGTAGCTATAACAATGCCCGCATCTCCCCATAAGCGTACGGCAATAACCGTAGCAATGGCGGATGCAAGAATATTAACGAAGTTATTACCAATGAGAATGACACCGATTAATCGATCGGGCCGCTCTAATAATTTATTGGCTTTTCGTGCACCACGATGATTTTGTTTGACGAGATGTTTTAGTCGGTATCGATTGAGAGACATCATGCCTGTTTCTGAGCTGGAAAAAAAAGCAGAGCAGAAAATCAGGAAACAAAGAACTCCTAAAAGAAAACCTATTGATGCGTCTTCCAAAACTATCGCCTAACGTTACAAATTGGAGGTACATTTTCAGTGCGCGCCGAAGGTGTGTCAAGGTGTTGCTGTCGTCTAAAAGTCAATAATGTCTAGAACGAGTTTTGATCCGAAGAAACTAAGCATCAGTAAGAAAAATCCACTGACTGTCCACCTGACCGCACGGTGGCTGCGCCAGCCCCGCATAGAACGCCCCCAAAGTAAAATTGCATAAAGAATCCATGCAATTATAGACAGTATGGTTTTATGTACTAAATGTTGTGAAAATAAGTCATCTAGGAAGATAAAACCGGTCACGAGTGATGCGGTTAGCAAAATCATCCCGATCCAAATCATTTCAAATAGTAGGCGTTCCATGGTTTGCAGTGGTGGAAGAGACGCGACTAGCCCACGAGTGTGATGTTGTTTTAGAGCTAAGTCTTGCTTTGATAACAAAAATGCCTGAAAAGTAGCGACAGTAAAAATGCTATACGAAAGGATCGATAGCAATATATGGATGATTAGCCCGCCCTGATAAATTTTAGCTACGCCTAAATTTGGCCCCCATACTGAGAGAGCTGCGGTTAATGCGGCCATAGGCAATACGCCGATAAAAAGGTTTTCAATAGGTTGTCTAAGGCTGCTAATAATAACGACCGTGGCCACTAGCCAGCCAATTAATGAGCCTGCAATAAAGAAACCAAGATTTATGCCATCAGGCTGATGAAGAACACTATAAACAGAAAAAGTATGCACAATAGCGCCAGCACCTGCGATTGTTTTAATCATTGCAGGTGAATTGGTTTGTTGCTTAAGCAGCTTAAATTGCAAAATGGCTGCTATTAGATACAGAAATACCGCTATTAATGTAGACAGGGTGAGCATCTTTTTCTCCTAAAGATGAGTAGTTTGGCATAAATGTGCGGTGGTTGAAATATGGGGGTGTGGCCTTGAACGTCACTACGCTATAATGTCGCCAAAGTTTTAAGAATTTCAGGGTTTAATCTTATTCGAAGTTTTACTTTGCGAATGAATATTCATCTAAATAAGGTTAGATCCTTGTAGAGGCAACTATGTTTGAGAATCTGTCAGAACGATTAACGAAGACGCTGCGCGCGGTTACCGGGCAGGCAAAGCTAACGGAAGATAATATCAAGGATACCTTGCGCGAAGTGCGTATGGCATTGCTTGAAGCCGATGTTGCACTGCCTGTTGTTAAAGAATTTGTAAATGCTGTTAAAGAGCGTGCAGTCGGGCAGGAAGTTTCTAAAAGCCTGACGCCAGGGCAGGTCTTCGTCAAAATTGTGAATGACGAGCTTGTGCGGGTAATGGGGGAGGCCAATGAAGGCTTAGATTTGGCTGCGGTTCCACCTGCTGTAGTATTAATGGCTGGCCTTCAAGGTGCGGGTAAAACCACTTCTATTGCGAAACTGTCTTTACTATTAAAAGATCGTGAGAAGAAAAAAGTATTGGTAGTCTCTGCTGACGTATATCGTCCTGCGGCTATTAAACAGCTAGAAATGCTGGCGGGTGAAGTGGGCGTTGATTTTTATCCCTCATCTGCCGATCAAGATCCAATTGCTATTGCTGAAGCGGCTGTTCAGCACGCTAAAATTCAGCATTATGATGTGTTGCTTGTAGATACTGCCGGTCGTTTGCATGTCGATAATGACATGATGGATGAAATTAAGCGTCTGCACAGTGCTATTAACCCAGTGGAAACCTTGTTCGTTGTTGATGCAATGACAGGTCAGGATGCCGCCAATACCGCACGCTCTTTTAATGAAGTGTTGCCTTTAACGGGTGTTATTCTAACCAAAGCGGATGGTGATGCGCGTGGTGGTGCTGCGCTATCGGTACGTCATATTACGGGTAAACCTATTAAGTTTATCGGTATGGGCGAAAAGATTGATGCGCTGGAGCCATTTCATCCAGATCGCCTGGCATCACGTATTTTAGGTATGGGTGATGTGCTTTCTCTAATAGAGGAAGCCGAGCGTAAAATTGATAAAGATAAAGCAGAAAAGTTCGCAGCTAAGATCAAAAAAGGTAAAGGTTTTGATCTAGAAGATTTCCGTGAGCAGTTGCAGCAGATGAAAAATATGGGCGGCATGATGGGCATGCTAGATAAAATGCCTGGTATGGGGCAGTTGGCTCAAGCTGCAGATGCGAGCAAAGCAGAGAAAGGCATGGGGCAGATGGAGGTTATTATCAACTCTATGACCCGCGGTGAGCGTCGCAATCCAGATATTATTAGTGGCTCTCGGAAAAAGCGTATCGCGATGGGCTCTGGTACTCAAATTCAGGATGTTAACCGTTTGCTTAAACAGCATAAGCAAATGTCGAAGATGATGAAGAAGTTTTCTGGCAAAGGCGGTATGACAAAAATGATGCGCGGCATGAAAGGGATGTTGCCACCTGGGATGGGTGGCGGCCCCGGTGGTATGCCTCGGATGTAATGCCGAGTAAAGAATAAAATAGATTTACTTTCCAATAGGGGTGCTTTCACGTAGAATGCGCCCCTTGATTTATTTTGGCTCGACTGAAAAATTATTCGGTCGGAACTGCAACGCTGGGCGATATCAAAACCCACGCAATATAAAGGGATTAACGTATGGTCACTATTCGTTTGTCACGTGGCGGCGCTAAAAAGCGTCCTTTCTATCAACTAACAGTAGCTGATTCACGCAATGCGCGCGATGGTCGCTTTATTGAGCGTATCGGTTTCTTTAATCCGTCAGCTCGCGGCCAAGAAGAGCGTCTTCGCTTGGATATGGAACGTGTTGAATACTGGACTGGTAAAGGCGCACAGTTATCTGAGCGTGTTGCACAGCTAGTAAAAGAAGCTAAAAAAGCTGCACAGTAATTTTTATATAGTAGCTGGATAGGTCAATGAGCCGAAATACGAATAATGAATTTACTGTAATCGGCCAGATAACCTCGGTTTATGGTGTGAAAGGGTGGGTGAAAGTCTTCTCTTATACCGAGCCGATGGATAGCATCCTGACTTATTCACCGTGGATGATCAAAGAAAATGGTCAATGGAAGCCTCTTAAAGTAGAGACGGCCAAAAAACACGGTAAAGGCTTTATAGCCAAGTTGGACGGTGTTACTGATCGTGATGTTGCTCGCAAATTTTGCGGTATAGATATTGCGATTGAGTCTTCTCTTCTTCCTGATTTGGAAGAGGGTGAGTACTACTGGAGCCAGCTGGAAAATCTGACAGTTTATACACTTTCTGGCGAATTGCTGGGGCGTGTGAGTCATCTGATGGAAACCGGTGCTAACGATGTCATTATCGTTAAAGGTGATGCAGAAAGTATTGATCGCCGTGAGCGATTAATTCCTTATCTGCCCGATCAGGTGATAAAAGAAATTGACCTGGAATCAGGTACGATGCGGATCGATTGGGATCCGGAGTTCTAAACCATGTGGTTTGGCGTTATTACGTTATTTCCTGAAATGTTCGATGCTGTCAGTCAGTATGGTGTGACAGGAAGGGCGGTTCGTAATGAGTTGATGTCTATTGAATGCTGGAGTCCTAGAGACTTTGCGCACGATAAGCATAGCACTGTGGATGATCGGCCTTATGGTGGTGGTCCGGGGATGCTGATGAAGGTTCAGCCATTACGTGATGCGATCCATGCAGCTAAGGCTGTGGCAGGAGAGGGGGTTAAAGTTATTTACCTCTCGCCTCAAGGGCGCAAGCTAGATCACAAAGGTGTGCAGGAGCTAGTTTCCTGTGAGAAATTGATTTTAGTAGCTGGGCGCTATGAAGGTATCGATGAGCGATTAATTGGCTCAGAGATTGATGAGGAGTGGTCGCTGGGGGATTTTGTTCTCAGTGGAGGTGAATTGCCTGCAATGACCATGATTGACGCAGTCTCCCGATTAGTTCCTGGTGTGTTAGGGCATCAAGACTCAGCTGAAGAAGATTCTTTTGTTGAGGGATTGTTGGATTGCCCTCACTACACGCGACCAGAATCAATTGAAGGACAGCATGTACCTGATGTGTTGTTAAGTGGCAACCACGAGAATATCAGACGCTGGCGTCTGAAGCAGCAATTAGGCAGAACTTGGCAACGCCGATCTGACTTGCTGGAGAAACTCGAGTTGACTGCTGAGCAGCAGGCGTTGTTAACCGATTATATCCATGAGACCAATGCGTCTGATGGTTGAATATTAGGAGCGAGCGATGAGCAGCAAAAACTTAATCATTCAGCAGATTGAAGCTGAACAGATGACAAAAGAAATACCAACTTTCTCACCTGGTGACACAGTAGTTGTGCAGGTTCGAGTAGTTGAAGGTACACGTAGCCGTTTGCAGGCATTTGAAGGTGTAGTTATCGGTAAGCGTAACCGCGGTCTGAACTCTGCATTTACAGTACGTAAAATTTCTCACGGTGTGGGTGTTGAGCGTACTTTCCAGACTTACAGTGCTGTTGTTGAAGAGATTACTCTGAAACGTCGCGGTGATGTTCGTCAGGCTAAAATCTACTACTTGCGTGAGCGCAGTGGTAAATCTGCACGTATCAAGGAAAAACTCGGCTGAGTTAAACCTGATTCGCTGCTATAGAAAAAAGGTGACCTTATGGTCACCTTTTTTTGTTTTGTCATTAGTAAATTGCAGTAAAGATCACTAGAATTATTAAAACACTATTTTTTGTAGGGCATGGATGAGGTTGTAGATGCGGCGTTGGCTGAAGTGGTTATTGGTACCGTTAGTCTTCATGCTCTTGTTAGCAGGGGTGCAGGGGTACTATTGGTATCAGGTGAAGTCTGATATTGATAGTTTAGTTGCATCAGTCAGACCTTTCGCTAAAGTTGAATACGACGGTATTTCGGCTGCCTTTCTTGGCGGAATTGCTCTTGAAAATATTACGATTCAACCAAACGCCTATAAAGAAAGAATTTCAATTCAGCGTTTATCGTTAACATCTTCTTCGCGTGCTTTTTTTCTAACAGCGCATGAGCAGCTACGTACGGGCGTGTTGAGTGATCCCGTCTCTCTTAATTTGACCGGCGTAAGCTATGACCTGAATGCCGATTATGCTAAGCGTTTGGTTCTTTCCTCATCTGATTCTAAAAGTAGCTCCTTGGATACGCTAGTTTGCGGTGATACGCGCTCTATTGATAGCGCTGCATTGCAGGCGATGGGGTACCGCTTTCTTCAGGGTGACTTGAGTTTGTTGCTTGAGTCTTCTGCTAATAAAAAGCTTATGAAGGTGCGTCTAGGGTCTGAATTTGCACAGCTAATAAAGGCTGAGATGAACCTTTGGTTGGCTTTGCGACAAGGGGGGACGCTTAGGCGGGATGATTTAGCGAAAACGGCTATTCAAATGTTTGGTATGACGGTTAGTGATTTGGGGTATAACCAGCGCTGGAAGGCTTTCTGTGCTCAGCAAGAAGGAGAGGTTGTAGAAGGTTATTTAGAGCGTTATCGAGCTGCGCTGATCCAAAATTTTGTAGATGGTGCTGCGCAGTACGAAGGTGAACGTTTGCTTGGGGCTTTAGTGAGTGCGCGCAGTAACCGTTCTATTGTGGCTGTTCGTCTTGAGCCCGCTGTTCCGCTTGGTTTGGGGCAATTGGCCAGTCCTGGTGGTGCTGATTCTTTGTTTTCTAGTGCGGAGCTGGCGCTGCAGGTGAATGGTAAAGTGCTTGAGCTGATGGATGCTGAATGGCAGGTGATGCGTGAGCTCTTTGGTGGGAATGTACGTCGGGCTGCCTTGGCGGTAATGGAAAATAAAAAACCTATCGTTATACGGGAAAAGGCACCAGAAGTGGCTCCCATGAAAGAAATTATCCCTGGCGTTATGCCTATACGGCCTCCAGAAGTCAAAAAGTCATTTGTGGAAACCCCCATTGATAAGCTAGCGGGTTATGTTGGCAGTGCTGTTAAGCTTAGAACCTTTTTTGGTCGAGAGATGGAGGGAGCTTTAGTTGATGTAAACGCTGAGGCTATCAGTATTCGCCATCAAGTTGAGCAGGGGAGAGCCACCTTTCCTGTAGCAAAAGATAAGATCGCTTTCATTCAAGTGTATCGCTAACCGTGTCGCTAGAGCTTGCTGGGGGGGATAAGCGCTTTACGAGTCGAGTTCCGCACAGTGAAGATGTAGAGCTGATTAGGCAGTTTATTGATGCAATGTGGTTGGAGGAGGGTTTAAGTAAGAATACTCAGTCCTCTTATCAGCGTGACCTTTCTATTTTTGCCTGTTGGTTAAACGATCTTAATGGGCGCTTGGCTGGTGTTGATGCGCTAATTGTTCGCAAGTATCTATTGTGGCGAGTAGAACAACAGCTATCACCATCGTCTACTTCTCGTTTTCTTTCTTCGGCGCGTCGTTTTTTTAGATATCTTTTACGTGAAGCTTTTATCAATGAGGATCCGATGTTGCTTATCGCCCTGCCTAAGAAAGGGCGCTCCTTGCCTAAAACGCTGAGTGAAGCAGATGTTGAGTGTATTTTAAATTCCCCGGATGTTGATAGTGTTCTTGGTTTAAGAGATAGGGCGATGTTAGAAACCTTGTATGCATCGGGCTTGAGGGTTTCAGAATTGATCTCCTTAGAGTTGGGGCAGATTAATTTAGAGTTGGGTGTAATAAGAGTCGTGGGTAAGGGGGCAAAAGAGCGACTTGTTCCTTTGGGTGATGAAGCGGTTCGTTGGATAAAAGAGTTTTTACACTGCGCTCGTGATGAGTTGTTGCAAGATACTACCGATGAAATGCTTTTTCCTAGCCTGCGCGGTCGAATTATGACACGCCAAACTTTTTGGTATCGGATTAAGCGCTATGCGCAAGAATCTGGTGTTGATAAGGCTATTTCTCCTCATGTGCTTAGGCATGCTTTCGCAACTCATTTGCTTAATCATGGAGCGGATTTGCGAGTAGTACAGATGATGCTTGGGCATAGTGACTTATCTTCTACGCAAATATATACCCACGTGGCGCAGCAGCGTTTACAATCGCTACACCAACAGCATCACCCTAGAGGTTAATTGAACTTTAAGCGTTTGATTTAATCAGATTGTTATCATTACCGGATATTGAGGAACGTATGCGAATTAAAACATTAATAGCAGGAGTGCTGTTACTAGCTAGTACGATGGTTGTGGCTGAAGATGCTAAAGATGTCATCATTAAGCAACTGCAAAAAATTGATCAGCGTATCCCTGTGGTTTCTGTTAAAGAGGCTCAATTGGCCGGCATGTATGAGGTTGAATTAGGAACAGGAGAAGTTATTTTCTCTGATGCGAAGGGTGAATACTTCTTGTTAGGTCAGCTGTATCAGTTGTCGGATGAGAAAGGTTTTGTAAATCTATCTGAAGCAAAAATGAATACTCAGCGTGCCGCTCAATTACAAGCCATTCCTAGTGCTGAGAAAGTAGTATTTAAAGCCAAGGGTGTGGAAAAGGCATCTGTTTATGTTTTTACCGATGTTGATTGTCCATATTGCCGTAAGCTGCACAACGAAGTGCCCAAGCTTCAGGCGATGGGTGTGAGTGTTGAGTATTTGGCGTTTCCTCGCCAGGGGCCTAATACGGCGACTTTCAAAAAAATGACTAATATCTGGTGTGCTGAAGATAAAGTTGAGGCAATGACGCGTTCTAAACAGGGGAAGTCACTTAAAAACATGGAGTGTGAAAATCCTGTATTGGCTCAGTATGAGGTTGGGCAAAAAGTGGGTGTTACCGGTACACCGGCTATCATCACGAAAGATGGTCAGTTGATTCCTGGGTATATGCCGGCTGAGCGGTTGGCTGCAATGTTGGGAATTAAGCCTTAGTACCTTGCTTTAAGTAAAAAAGGAGCCGGGTGCTCCTTTTTTTATTGCTGTTTATCCTGTCTCGAATAGAGTCTGGAAGAGTTATTCGCTATACTATTTCCCCATTTTTGTTCGTTAATTCAGCTTGCGCTTGGCTTGCGATTGACTAGTAAACTGCGAGGTATTGGTTTGAAACCGGTAAAAGTTGGAATATGTGGTCTAGGTACTGTTGGTAGCGGTACGTTTAATGTCCTGCATCGCAATGCAGATGAGATTTCTCGTAGAGCTGGGCGTCGTATTACGGTTGAACAGATTGGTTCGCGTCGAGACAACCCCGGGTGTGATACAAAAGGCACTCAGGTTACTCGTGATATTTTTGATGTAGCGACTAATCCAGAAATTGACATCGTAGTTGAGTTGATTGGTGGTTATGACATCGCGCGTGAACTCGTGATGACGGCAATCGAAAATGGTAAGCATGTCGTTACTGCAAATAAAGCATTGATTGCGGTACATGGAAATGAGATTTTCGAAGCAGCGCAGCGTCACAATGTAATGGTGGCATTTGAAGCTTCTGTTGCTGGTGGTATTCCTGTTATTAAAGCAATTCGTGAAGGCTTATCAGCTAACAATATCGAATGGTTGGCAGGCATCATTAATGGAACTGGTAACTTTATCCTCACAGAAATGCGTGATAAAGGTCGTGATTTCGCTGATGTTTTAGCTGAAGCTCAAGCATTAGGTTACGCTGAAGCTGATCCAACATTTGACGTTGAAGGTATTGATGCAGCGCATAAGCTAACCATTCTTGCTTCTATCGCTTTTGGTATTCCGCTGCAGTTTGATAAGGCCTATACCGAAGGTATTAGTGCGATTACACCTGCCGATGTTGAATATGCTGAAGAGCTTGGTTATCGCATTAAACACCTAGGCATCAGCCGTCGCACTGAGCATGGAATTGAGTTACGCGTTCACCCTACAATGATTCCTACATCTACCTTGCTTGCTAATGTAAATGGCGTAATGAATGCTGTGTTGGTTGATGGTGATGCTGTCGGTCAAACACTATATTACGGAGCGGGTGCGGGTGCTGAGCCAACAGCTTCTGCTGTTGTTGCTGATATTGTTGATGTGGTACGTACGCTAACAGCTGATCGTGATAACCGTGTTCCTCATTTGGCGTTCCAGCCATCTGAGTTGTCTGACCTGCCAATTTTGCCGATGAGTGATACTGAAACTGGGTTTTATCTACGCCTACAGGCTGCAGAAAAGCCAGGTGTTTTAGCGAGTATTACTAAAATTCTAGGTGATAATGGCATTAACATTGAAGCCATTGTGCAGAAAGAAACGGCTGAAGAGCAAGTGCCGGTGATTCTGTTAACGCAGCGTGTTCAAGAACAAAAAATGAATGAAGCGATTACAGCCATTGAAGCGCTGGATGACATCATTGGTCAAGTAACACGTATACGTGTTGAGCACCTTCAGGGTTAAGGGGACTAAACGTGAAATATATTTCTACACGTGGGCAAGCGCCTGCACTTAACTTTGAAGAAGTTCTGTTGGCAGGCCTAGCAAGTGATGGCGGCTTGTATGTGCCGGAGAATTTACCTACTTTTAGTCAAGAAGAGATCGCTAGCTGGGCAGGGCTTTCTTATGCTGAACTAGCATTTAAAATTATCTCTCCTTTTGTAAATGATTGCATTGATGATGCTGATCTAAAGCAGATGATTGATGAGACCTATGAAGGCTTTAATCACTCTGCGGTCGCTCCTTTGAAAGAATTAGGTACAAACGAGTGGGTATTGGAGTTATTTCATGGCCCGACCTTAGCTTTCAAAGATTTTGCTCTACAGTTGCTGGGTCGTTTAATGGATCATGTGCTGGTGAAGCGTAATGAGCACCTAGTGATCATGGGCGCTACATCAGGTGATACGGGTTCAGCAGCGATTGAAGGTTGCCGTCACTCTAAGCATGTGGACATCTTTATTCTACATCCGCACAACCGTGTCTCTGAAGTTCAGCGCCGCCAGATGACCACTATTCTGGATGAGAATGTACATAACATCTCTTTAGAAGGTAACTTTGACGATTGCCAAGAGATGGTTAAGGCGAGTTTTGCTGATCAGAGCTTCCTTAAAGGCATGAAGTTGGGCGCAGTTAACTCGATTAACTGGGCGCGTATTATGGCTCAGATCGTTTACTACTTCTCAGCCTCATTGGCTGTGGGTGGCCCGCATCGTCCGGTAGCATTTTCAGTACCCACTGGCAACTTTGGTGACATCTTTGCCGGTTATCTTGCGAAGAAGATGGGCTTGCCTATCACTCAGTTAGTAGTTGCAACTAACCATAACGATATTTTACATCGTGCTATTTCTAACAACGATATGTCTAAGAGTGAGTTGGTGCATACCTTGTCACCCTCTATGGATATTATGGTCTCATCGAACTTTGAGCGTATGTTGTTTGATATTTATGACCGTGATGGCGCTGCTATTGATGATCTGATGAAGCGTTTTAAGACTGAGTCAGTACAGTTGGATGCTTCGCGTTGGGATAAGATGCGTGAGTTATTTGATAGCTGTGCGGTTGATGATGAAACGACATGTCAGACTATTGCTGCCGTGCATGCTGAGACAGGTTATCTGCTTGACCCTCACACTGCCATTGGTGTGAAAGCGGGCCGAGAATGTAACCGTGATGCAGCTGTGCCAATGATTGTATTGGCAACCGCCCATCCCGTGAAATTTCCTGATGCTGTGCTTAAGGCTAATCTCGAATCTCCGGACTTGCCTGCTCATATGCAAGGCTTGTTTGAGCGTGAAGAGAAGCTAACAGTCCTGGATAATGATATCTCTGTTGTGCAGCGCTTTATTGCCGAGCATGTACATTCAGAGTCATAACGACTGCTGCTTCTGGTTGTTGTAATTTGCTAGTTGAAAAGGTCCGATCTTAATCGGGCCTTTTTTATTTTCTGATAAAAGGAGAGAGTGTGAAACATGTAACCATTCATCGTCGTGCTGTGCCTAATGAGCACTCTCCTATATTTAAGGAAGTACCTAGCGCTTTGGCGCGTATTTATGCGGCACGAGGCATTCAAAGCAAGCAGCAGTTGGGTCGTAATTTAAAAGAATTACTTCCTGATACTCAAATGAAAGGAATGGATGCGGCTGTCTCGCGTTTGCTGCAGGCGGTTAAAGCCAATGAGTCGATCATGATTGTTGGTGATTTTGATTGTGATGGTGCGACCAGTACTGCTGTTGCTGTATTGGGGTTGCGAATGATGGGGGCGACTAATATTGATTACTTAGTACCGAATCGTTTTGAGTATGGCTATGGATTAAGCCCAGAGATTGTTGATGTCGCTTTTACTCAATCACCACAGTTATTAGTCACGGTTGATAATGGTATCTCCAGTGTAGAGGGGGTGGCGCGCGCCAATCAACTCGGTATGGATGTTGTGGTAACAGATCACCACCTAGCTGGGCATGTTATTCCGCAGGCGGTGGCGATTGTTAACCCTAATCAGCCGGGGTGTAGCTTTGAAGCAAAATCGACTTGCGGTGTGGGTGTTATATTTTATGTGTTAATCGCACTGAGGCGAGCGCTTCAGGCAGAAAGCTGGTTTGAGGGAAGTGGTATGCCAGCACCTAACTTGGCATCGTTACTTGATCTTGTTGCGCTGGGCACTGTCGCTGATGTCGTGGCGCTAGAACACAACAACCGAACATTGGTATATCAGGGATTACAACGTATTCGTGCAGGATACGCACGCCCGGGTTTACTCGCATTAATAGAGATAGCGGGACGGCGTAAAGAACGCTTGGTCGCCAGTGATCTTGGCTTTGCTGTAGCACCGCGTTTGAATGCGGCGGGGCGCCTTGAAGATATGTCGATTGGTATTGAATGCTTGTTGGCAGATGATCCAGAATATGCGCGTGAATTAGCGCAGACGTTAGACCAGCTCAATTTGGATAGGCGTGCGATAGAGCAAGATATGCAACAACAAGCATTGAGTTGGTTGGATGAAATGCACTTTGATATAGATACGCTGCCTTACGGTGTGTGTTTATATGATGAAGGTTGGCATCAGGGTGTTGTCGGCATTCTGGCTTCTCGCATAAAAGATCGCACTCATCGCCCCGTCATTGCATTTGCTCCTGGTGAAAATGGAGAGATAAAAGGTTCGGCTCGCTCTATACCGGGCTTGCATATTCGTGATGCGCTCGATCAAATTGCGAGTAGGTTTCCTGAATTAATTAGCAAATTTGGAGGCCATGCCATGGCCGCGGGCTTGACGATTGCTGCCACAGGTTTGGAGCGTTTTCGAGAGGTATTTGATGAGGTTGTTCGAGAGCAGCTCTCTAAAGAAGATTTAGAACAGCGGTTAGAGACCGATGGAGTGTTGCAGGCTACCGACATGACACTTGCATTAGCTGAAAATATTCGCGAAGCAGGGCCATGGGGGCACCAGTTTCCTGAGCCGTTGTTTGATGGTGTCTTTAGAGTATTGCAGCAAAGAATTGTAGGTCAACGTCATTTAAAAATTGTATTGATGGAGCGCGACTCTGGTTTAGCACTTGATGGTATTCAGTTTAATACGGATTTAGCAGTATGGCCCGACGAGAACATTAATAGTGTTCGTGCTGTTTATAAATTAGATGTAAATGAGTTCAGGGGACAGCAATCAGTTCAGTTAATGATTGAATATTTGGAACCTGTTGTTGAGAAATAAGAGGAAAATAAGATGAAAGATTTAACACTCACTGAGTTGGCTACCTTAATTGCTGTTTTTGAACGCGCAGTTTTAACAGAGCAGGATAAAAACGAGCAGGGGATGTTTGAGCGCATAAAACTGGCTCATGCAGAAAGGCTAGAGCTGGAAAGCATGGACTTTGATGATTGTCTTGGTGGTGCCTGCAAACTGTAAATGTTGTGCCTGTAGAGTCTAGTAATAAGTGTGAGTACCAATAACTGAGAAGAATATGGCTGAATTAAAACCTTATTATATTGGTGCTCATGTTAGCGCTGCAGGGGGCGTTGAAAATGCCCCTTTGAATGCCAAAAAATTGAGTGCTAATGCGTTTGCTTTTTTTACGAAAAACCAGCGCCGCTGGGATGCAAAGCCGTTGACCACAAGAAGCATCTCATTATTTAAAGAACGCTGCCAAAAATTGGGCTTCTCCTCGGAACAAATACTGCCGCATGACAGTTATTTGATCAACTTAGGCCACCCTGAGGTTGATGCTTTAGATAAATCTCGACTAGCGTTTGTGGATGAAATACAGCGCTGTCAGCAATTAGGGCTGAAATATCTGAATTTTCATCCGGGTAGTCATTTACGTGTGCTTTCAGAGGCAGAGAGTCTTGATAGAGTATCTGAATCTATTAACTTTGCTTTGTCTGAAACGGATGATGTTATTGCTGTAATAGAAACAACAGCAGGGCAAGGAAGCAACCTAGGTTATAATTTTTCGCAAATAGCGCAGATTATTGATGGGGTTTTTGATAAGCAGCGAGTCGGTGTATGTATTGATACTTGCCATATTTTTGCAGCGGGCTACCCATTAAATACCTATGCTGAATGCCAGAGTACGTTTAGTGAGTTTGCTGAGAAAGTTGGTTTTGAATACTTATGTGGGATGCACTTAAATGATTCAAAAGTTGCGCTAGGTGCACGTGTCGACCGCCATCATAGTCTTGGGCAGGGAGAGATAGGGCTCGAAGTCTTTAAGTTTATCATGCAGGATGAGCGTTTTAGAGGAGTCCCCCTTGTACTCGAAACTATTGATGAAACTGTGTGGGCTGAAGAGATTCAGATGCTGAGAAGTTTTAGTGTTCATCAATAGCAGTTCTTAAAATAGGGGCTATACTTATTTCAACTTAAGTTTATAGCGCCGAATTATCATGTTGCTAAAAAATATTGCCAAAACAATATGTTGGCAGTTTTCTTTGGTTTTCTTCTTTTTGTTGATGAATGTATCAACGCTTGTGAAAGCTGATTTAGGCTATACCCCCACTGTGTTGGTGATAAACTCTTATCATCAGGGCTTTCCGTGGTCTGATGGTATTTATTCAGGTTTTAAAAAAGTAATAGATGGCGCTGGTTTTCCTATCGATCTACACGTTGAATATTTAGATACTAAGCGTTTTTCAAGCAAAATAATGTTCCCCTTAGCTGCAGCATTGATGGCAGAGAAAAGTGCCAATAATTTTGACGCTATTGTAGTAACTGATAACAATGCATTAAGTTTCCTAATGAAATACCGGCAATCTCATTTTGCTGAGATTCCTGTTGTTTTTGTAGGTGTGAATTCATACTCAAAAGACTTAATTGGCAATGATCAGTTCATTACGGGTATTGCTGAAACAACTGCCCCTGATGCTAATTATCAACTACTAATGTCGTTACACCCTGATATGACAGAAGTAGTTTTGTTAAGTGACGCTACTCCGACCGGGTTAGCGGAGCAGCAGCGCTTTGTAAAGGCCGCTCAACCATATGTATCTAAGTTTTCTACTCGATCGATAACCGACTGGACCTTGTCAGAATTAAAGCTGCAATTATCAGCATTAGAGCCTGGCACTGTTGTCTTTAGGTTGCCATTACATAGAGATAAAGAAGGTCTTTCTATGACCTTGAAAGAGAGTGTCCGTATTCTATTAGAGAATAGTCCTGTTCCTATTTATTCAGCTTGGGACACTGCTATTGCAGAGGGGATAGTGGGCGGCTATGTAGCGACTTCTGTATTGCAGGGTAAAGTTGCTGGCCAATATCTATTAGAGATTTTAAATGGTAAGCCTGTAGCTGAGTTGCCGGTTATATTGGAAAGTCCTGCAGAGCCCGTTTTTAACGGTATTTCAGCGCAGAAGTACGCTATAGATAAAAAAAGTATCCCTGAAGATAGCGTTATACTTAATCCAGTGAAAGCAAAGGAGTTATCTGACTATTTAATTATTCCTATTGTCTTTTTGCTAGTTGTTTTGAGTGGCTTTATCTTTCAGTGGCGTAGGAAAAAGAACGAGCTTTCACTTTTAAATGATGAGTTTGAGCATGTAGTTGATGAAACATTGTTGCTCAGAACGTTAATGAACTCAAATCCTGATCATATCTATGCAAAAGGATTGGATGGCCGCTATTTGGATTGCAATCAAGCATTTGCAGAGTTTATAGGACAGCCGCGTGAGAGCGTGATAGGAAAACGTGTTGAGGATTTTTTCACAACAGAGAATGTTAATTTAAGTAATGAACAGGATGCAGAGGTTTTTTCTAAAGATAAGGTAACCTGCAAAGAAATATGGGTACGTGGGCTCTCCAGCGCTGATCAGCTGATTGAATGTGTCAAAACACCACTTAAAAACTCTGATGATAAGGTAATCGGTTTGTTGGCTGTGAATCGGGAAATTACTAGCCGACACTTTGAGAATGCTCTGTTAAAACAAAATACGCGGGTATTGGATATGTTGATCCGCGGAGTATCCTTGAGCAATATTCTTTCAGAAATTGTTAAGGGGATCGAGAGTGTTTATTCCAACAGTTTATGTTCTATCCTCTTGCTCGATAAAGAAAAAAACACTTAGTGAGTGGTGCGGCTCCAAGCTTACCGGCTTTCTACAGTGACGCTGTTAATGGGTTAGCAATTGGTGAAGGTGTTGGTGCTTGCGGAACTGCAGCAAGTACGGGTGAGATGGTTATTAGCGCGGATATTCAAAATGACCCTTGCTGGGCTGACTTTAAAGAGCTTACAGCTAAAGCGGGTTTGGCTTCGTGCTGGTCTCAACCTATTTTTGGGTCTTCGCATGAAATATTAGGAACTTTTGCTATTTACCATGGTTACCCGCACCAACCCAATAATGATCATATTGCGATGATGGAGCAGGCATCTCAACTAGTGAGCTTAGCGCTGGAACGAAAGCAAGTTGAAGGTGATTTACAAAAATTGTCTCGTGCAGTCGAGCAAAGCCCAACAATGGTTTTGATTACGGATGAGCGTGGGAAAATCGAATATGTTAATGAGGAGTTTACTGATGTTACAGGGTACTCTTTAGATGAAGTGAGAGGTAAAACGCCTGCTATCTTAAATGCGGGAGAAACCGCCCCCGAATTTTATAAGGAGATGTGGGACGTCATTTTGGAGGGGCATGATTGGCATGGTGAAATTCGTAATAAAACTAAGTCAGGTCAGCCTTATTGGTCGATGCTATCCATTTCACCTATCTTAGATGAAACACATACAATCACACATTTTATTGGTGTTAGTGAAGATATATCGGCACAAAAAAAGACATTAGAGCAGATAGAGCAGCTAGCTTTTTACGACCCGCTTACTTTGTTGGGAAATCGGCGCTTGTTTAAAGAGCAGCTGGATATAGAGCTTAAAAAAGCAAAGCGAAACTCGACAATCTTTGCGTTGTTTTATTTAGATTTAGACAACTTCAAACAGATCAATGACACATTAGGACACGATGCGGGCGATCGTTTGTTACAAGCGATTGCGGGTAGGTTAAAAGGCACTTTACGCCAATCAGATTTGATTGCCCGCATTGGTGGGGATGAGTTTATTGTATTATTAGCTGATGTGGCCGGGGCTGCGGAAGTGGCATCAGTAGCGAATAAATTGCTACAAGCGATTAGTCAACCGGTGCTACTAGGGAGCAGCGAGGTCAAAGCAACCGTTAGCTTGGGTATTACTATGGTGCCTACTGATGGTGATGATTGGGCTGTGTTGATGAAAAATGCAGATCTTGCGATGTATCGAGCCAAGCATAAAGGCCGAAATAATTTTCAGTTTTTCACTCATGAAATGAATGATGAAGTTGTCAATCGTGCCAGCATGGAGCAAGAGCTGCGGAATGCGCTAAACAATAAGGAGTTTTGTGTACATTACCAGCCGCAATGGAGCATTCTAAAAGAGTTACAACCGGTTTGTCTTGAAGCATTAGTTCGCTGGAACCACCCTGAAAGAGGTCAGGTATCTCCTGCAGAATTTATTCCGGTCGCAGAAGATCTTGGGTTGATTGTTGAGTTGGGTGAATGGGTTCTAAATGAAGCATGTAGCCAAGGACGATTGCTCATAGATGCTGGTTACTCAATACGCATGGCTGTGAATTTATCGATGCGTCAATTTTTTGATCCTGAATTACTTAATAAAATTAAAAAGGCGCTGGAGTTACATGGTTTTCCGGCGTCGTTGCTTGAGTTAGAAATAACTGAATCTATGATTATGGAAGAGGTTGATGTGGTGGTAGATACTCTTCATCAGCTTAAACTCTTGGGCGTTTCGTTGTCGATTGATGACTTTGGTACGGGCTACTCATCATTAAGTTACTTGAAGCGCTTGCCTTTTGATCATTTGAAAGTCGATGGTTCCTTTGTTCGCGATATCCCACAAGATAAAAGTGACATGGAAATCACGTCAGCCGTGATCGCAATGGCCCATAAATTAGGTTTGAAGGTTATTGCAGAAGGGATAGAAACACATGAACAGATGGCTTTTTTAAGAGAAAATGGCTGTGAAATGGGACAAGGTTTCTTGCTTGCTCGTCCGGCGCCGTTGGATGATATAATGAAGTATCTTGATGTCGAAATGGATTCATTAGGCGACTAGTTTCATCGCTTTGTCATCAGTCTTGCATATGGTTATATCTTGGCGTTCATGTCACGGTGATTATTATGCAATCCTCTATATTACAGCTGCCATTTTCTGAAGATGAGCAGTTGCTAAGTTCAATACTTGAAATGGGTGGGGTAACGACCTATTTTCAGCCAATATTTGATTTACTCAATGGCGATGTCATTGGACATGAAGCACTCTCAAGAGGTCCGGAAGGGAGTGCATTATACTCTGCGGATAAGCTATTTAAGACGGCGGTTGCTTATGGAAGGCTGCATGAGCTGGAGTTGTTGTGTCGGGAGAAGTCGTTGCAGCAGTTTTCAGAGCTGGCATTGCCAGGGAAATTATTTCTCAATATAAGTGCTTCATTATTGAGTTCATCGGATCACCAGAAGGGCATGACATTAGCCTTGTTAGATTCTCTGAAAATTTCACGGGATCGAATTGTTATTGAGTTATCTGAGCAGCATCCTTATGACCATTTTGGGTTGTCTCGTGCGAGTGTCGAATATTATCGTCATATGGGGTTTAAAATTGCCATTGATGATCTGGGTGTTGGTTATTCGGGCTTACGGCTTTGGTCAGAACTACAGCCTGAATACGTGAAAATTGATAAGCACTTTATCAGTGGTGTTGATAAAGACACGGTGAAGCGTGAATTCGTGCGTTCTATTATTGCTATAGCAAACAGCCTGAAGTGTGAAATTATAGCGGAAGGGATCGAAACACATGCAGAGCTGGAATTACTGCTAGAGCTAGGTGTCGCTAGGGGGCAAGGTTATTTATTAGGTTATCCTGTGCAAGTACCTGATCAGTTCCAAAATAAGCTGCTGCTGAACAAAGCCCGCCGCATTAAGCAAAAGATGCGTCTTGAAGCTGAAGAAACAGTATTATCGCTAGTGCAGCCTGTTCCGGCTGTTAATGAGAATGCTCAACTAAGAGAGTTAGATTTAGCTTTTAAGAAAAATCCAGCGCTACATGTGATTCCTGTTTTAGACAATGGTGCCCCTATTGGTGTTGTTAGGCGACATGACCTTCTTGAATTGTTCTCAACACAGTATGGAAGGGCTTTAAATGAAAGTAGAAGTGTATCCCGTTTATTAAAAAGTGAAATACTAGTCGTTGAGAGCTATGTGAGTCTATCCAAAGTTTCGTACTTGCTGACTAACCAAAATTCAGAAAATCTCAATAATGAAATTGTTATTGTTCAAGACGGTTGTTATTTAGGTGTTGGCAGTTTGCGTGATCTGTTAAAAAGAATAACCGATCTAAAAATACAAAATGCTACCTACTCTAACCCGCTGACCCTGTTGCCTGGTAATGTTCCAATTAACAATGAAGTGAATCGGCTACTTAAGCAAGCTTGCAATTTTAGAGTGGCGTATTTTGATATTAATGATTTTAAACCGTTTAATGACTACTACGGTTATGCGCGTGGAGATCAGGTCATTCAGCTGTTAGGGGGAGTGATTAAGCAGCACGCGGGACATGCTGAGAACTTCATTGGGCATATTGGGGGGGATGACTTCGTTGTAGTGTTTACTTGTGATCACTGGGAAAGGAGTTGCCAAGCAATACTAGAAGATTTTGCTGAACAAGCTAAAGGCTTGTATGCTCCTAAAGAGCGTGAAGAGGGGGGATTGTGGGCGCTGACACGTAATCAAGAAAGTGTTTTTCATGGTATGTTAAGTCTAGCGATTGGTGTAGTGCACCCAGATGCGTTTGCTTGTAATAGTCACTTGGAAGTTTCCGAGCTTGCGGCTGAAGCAAAAAAAGAAGCAAAAAATATGGCGGGTGATGCTTTGTTTATTTCTCGTCGCCGTAAAATTAGAATGTTTTATCAGCAGTCGTAAATGGAGGGTAGCTAAGCATTGATTAAGTATGCGCCTAGCTTAAGGCAGAGGGCGTTATAGAAATTTATAGCTTGGTATGACTTCGTTATTGCGCTTTATCTGCATGGTGTGTTTAATTCAATTTACAAAACTGACCGCCTCTTAGAGGATAGACGTAATACGTTATTTGGGCCTTCAGTACTAATCAGACTATACTGACATATAATTCATATCCCTGCTGTTCTGTTTGTTTTTGCGAATATCGATAGAATCTAATGCCCTGTGTTCTATTCATTTTAATGGAGAGTAGTCAATGAACAAGCACTGGAGTCCTGCATTTAGCGCTGCTGATTTTGAGATAAAAGAAGACACAGTAATCTGTGAAAGTTTTTACCAGATGCGAGAAGTAAAGATACGTCACCAGCGTTTTGAAGGTGGGAAGATCGAGTTGACAAGAGACCTCTTTTGGAGGCCTGATGCAGTGTGTGTGCTGCTTTATGATCCTGCTCGTGATGTTGTGGTTTTGATTGAACAGTTTCGTATAGGTACTATCGATCACCCTCGTAGCCCGTGGTTGCTTGAACTTGTTGCGGGCCTTGTTGAGCCTGGAGAAACCATTGAAGACGTGGCGCGGCGAGAGAGCCTTGAAGAAGCCGGAGCGAAAATATTACAACTTGAACATATCAGTCGGTTTACTCCAAGCCCTGGTGGGGCCAGAGAATATGTTGATCTGTACTGTGGTTGTGTAAATAGTGATGGCTTAGGCGGTGTTCATGGCCTAGAAGGCGAGGGGGAAGATATTAAAGTGCACTTATTCCCTGTGGATACTGCGGTAGCGATGCTGAAAACGGGTGATGTTGATAATGCGGCGGCGATTATCGCAATACAATGGTTGCAGCTAAATCACGCAATAATAAAAGAAAAGTGGAGCGTTGATACGGTATGAAACGTAAGTATGTACCTGACCTAACGCGGCAAATGGCCATCTGTGAGGTGAACTATGCCCGCTTGAATAAATTGATGCCTGACTTAGAAGAGTGCGATATGCGCGAGTTTAGTTTGGTTTGTGGCGAGCATCAGACACAAATACGGATTGAGGTTGAAGAGCGTTTTGTTTACACCACGACCTTACAAATTTCACAGCAGGACGATAGTTGCTCATCATGGTTAGAGTCACCGGCACTAGTCGTTAGGCTTTATCACGATGCAAATATGGCAGAAGTCATCTGTCTGAAGCGTCGCCGTCAACTATCTGGTGCTTACCCGTATCCTAACCGCGAAATGCATCAGCCCGATGAAAAAGTACAGCTGAATAACTATCTAGGCGAGTGGCTCAGTCATTGTCAGCAGCATGGCCAGTTTATCGAACCTGTTTTTACCGCCTGATGAGTATGCTGCGTATTATTCAAGTCACCGACTGTCATCTGCAGTCGAGTAAAGATGATCTATTCAAAGATGAAAATCCGGAGCAGCGTCTACTAGCGGTTCTGGATGATGTGAAAGCAAATTATCATTATCCTGAGTTCATACTACTGACGGGTGACCTCGCTCATCACGGTTACAGTGCTGCTTATGAACGGTTGCAGTCCTATACAAAGGATATGGCGACAGCGGTTCGTTGGATTCCGGGCAACCATGATGATGCAGGTAAAATGCTGGAATACCAAAGTCTCTCAGGAAAGGTTTTAGTGGAGGGCGCATGGTGCATCATTCTATTGGATTCTACTTCCAAACCCGATGGTGTTGGTGGCGGTACGCTTAGTTGTGCTCAGCTGTCTTGGTTAGATGACGTTGTAGCTGAATATCCCGAGCATTACTTACTTATTGGTATGCACCATCCTCCGGTTAAAGTGGGTAGTCGTTGGCAAGATGCCATTATGTTGGCTAATGCTGAGGCTTTTTGGGCGCAAGTGAGCGCGTATGACAAACTAAAACTCGTACTATGTGGGCACCTTCATCAAGAGCATCAAATAATCCATGACGGCGTGAGTGTTTTGGTCGCACCGGCAACGGCTCCTCAGTTTGCAGTCGGTACCGATGCTCCACTAGTCGAGTCAGGTGGGGTTCTCTCTTTGCCAGGCTATAGGGTGCTTGATCTGCTGGATGATGGTGGGTTTGAGACAATCGTTAAGCGAGTCTCTCTCTGAGCTTGCATCCCATTGAAACCTTAGGTAACTTCTCTTAAACACTGTAAGGATAACCAGTATGCTGTCGCCTTTATTTATCTATGTGCATGGTTTTAATAGCTCGCCGGATTCAATAAAGGCGCGCTTATTTGGGGATTTTCTTAAAGCGAGTTACAAAGGTGCCGATATCGGTGATTATGCGGTGCCAGCATTATCACATTGGCCGCTAAAAGCGGTAAAACAGCTAGAAGTACTGATAACTGAAAACCCACAGCGTCAAGTTGTATTAATAGGAAGCTCATTGGGCGGGTTTTATAGCCTATGGTTAACAGAGCGTTTTAAAAATTGCACGGCAGTACTGGTGAACCCAGCGATCTATCCTTATCATTTGTTAGCTGAGTGGCTAGGGGACAATGAAAACCTATATACGCATGAGCGTTATACGTTAACGCGGGAACACTTAGCTCAGCTAGAAGCATTAACTGTGGATAAGGTGGTAGATCCTCAGCGTTATCTATTATTGACGCAAACAGCGGATGAGACGTTAGATTATCGTGAAGCGGTTGATTTTTTTGACAAATCCCCAGCGTTTATTCAGCCTGGTGGTAGTCATGGTTTCGATCAGTTCGAAAAGCTGATTCCTGCAATTATCAGCTTTTCCCAAGGGCAGCTATCCTTGCCAGAAGCGACCCCTTTACCTTCTTTTATAGAGTGACAGGAAACAATAAATAGATGTCGACGCAATATACAGCTGATTCGATAGAAGTATTAAGTGGGCTGGACCCGGTTAAACGACGTCCAGGTATGTATACAGAGACTGACCGTCCTAACCATCTAGCACAAGAAGTTATTGATAACTCGGTCGATGAGGCTTTGGCAGGACATGCCAAGCAGATCGATGTAGTACTGCATAAAGATGGATTCTTATCTGTAAGTGATGACGGACGTGGTATGCCTGTTGATCTTCACCCTGAAGAGGGCGTTAGTGGAGTTGAACTGATCCTCACTCGCTTACATGCAGGCGGTAAATTTAATAATGACAACTACAACTACTCTGGTGGTTTACATGGTGTGGGTGTCTCTGTTGTTAACGCCTTGTCTAAGCTGCTTGAAGTACAGATTAAGCGCGATGCTAAAGTGTATAAGATCGGCTTCGCTGATGGTTTTAAGGTTTCTGAGCTGGAAGTGATTGATACCTGTGGTAAGCGTAATACGGGGACTACCGTTCGCTTTTTAGCGGATCCTCAGTATTTTGACTCGCCAAAATACAGCGTTTCCCATCTTAAGCATAATTTGCGTGCTAAAGCCGTTCTTTGTCCAGGACTAAAAGTTACTTTTACGGATCAAAGTAGCGGTAAAAATGAAAAGCAAGAGTGGTATTACGAAGACGGACTTAGTGCGTATCTTCGTGGAACAACACAGGTATTTGAAACCATCCCTGAAGAGCCTTTTGTTGGGTCCTTGCAAGGAGAAGAAGACGCTGTTGAGTGGGCAGTACAATGGTTGCCAGAAGGTGGTGAGCTAACCTGTGAAAGTTTTGTTAACCTCATTCCAACGGTGCAAGGCGGTACGCATGTTAATGGGTTTAGAACCGGCTTACTTGAAGCGATGCGTGAGTTTTGTGAGTTCCGTAACTTGTTACCGCGAGGTGTCAAATTAACGGCTGATGATATCTGGGAGCGATGTGCTTTTATCCTCTCAGCAAAAATGCGCGATCCTCAATTCTCAGGCCAAACTAAAGAGCGACTCTCCTCACGTCATATTGCTGCCTTTATCTCTGGATCTGCTAAGGATGCTTTTTCGCTGTGGCTAAATAGCCATGTTGAGGAGGGGGAGAAGCTGGCAGAAAGCGTTATTGCTAATGCCCAGAAACGTTTACGCTCCAGTAAAAAAGTAGTGCGTAAGAAAATTACTCAAGGCCCAGCACTTCCTGGTAAATTGGCAGACTGTGCTGGATCAGAAACGATGCGTTCCGAACTATTTTTAGTGGAAGGTGATTCTGCTGGTGGTTCTGCCAAACAAGCGCGTGATCGTCAATTTCAGGCAATTATGCCGCTACGCGGGAAAATTCTGAATACGTGGGAAGTTGATTCCGGAGAGATTCTGTCGTCACAGGAGATTCACGATATCTCCGTGGCTGTTGGGGTTGAACCCGGTTCGGATAACTTGGAGGGTTTGCGTTACGGAAAGATCTGTGTGTTAGCCGATGCCGACTCTGATGGTGCACATATAGCGACCCTGATCTGCGCTCTTTTTTTACGACACTTCAAGCCCTTGGTAGATGCTGGTCACATTTATGTTGCTATGCCACCGTTGTATCGTATTGATGCAGCCAAGGATGTGTTTTATGCATTGGATGATGCTGAGAAGAACGGCATCGTTGAACGCATACGTGCTGAACGTAAAAACGTTAAAATTAATGTGCAGCGATTCAAAGGGCTGGGGGAGATGAATCCTCTGCAATTACGTGAAACAACAATGGATCCAGACACACGGCGTTTAGTTCAGCTCACGATTGGTGCTGAAGATAATGCACATGAGATGCTGGATATGTTGTTAGCTAAAAAGCGCGCCGCTGATCGTAAAAGCTGGTTGGAAAGTAAGGGTAACCTGGCTCAACAGTAGTCAGTTTGATGGATATTGAGATATGAGTGAAGTAATAACAGACGACAGCATTGAGCGTTTACCCTTAAAGGATTTCACCGAAAAAGCATATTTGGATTACTCCATGTATGTCATTTTGGATCGTGCTTTGCCGCATGTGGGTGATGGCATGAAACCGGTGCAGCGTCGTATTGTGTATGCGATGTCTGAACTTGGCCTAAAAGCCGCCGCTAAACATAAAAAATCTGCGCGTACTGTGGGTGATGTGTTGGGTAAATACCATCCTCACGGAGATAGTGCTTGTTATGAAGCCATGGTATTGATGGCGCAACCATTTAGCTATCGTTATCCGTTAATTGACGGGCAGGGAAACTGGGGATCACAAGATGATCCTAAATCCTTTGCTGCCATGCGATATACCGAAGCGAAGTTAGCAAAGTATGCTGAAGTGCTGTTGCAGGAAGTCAGTCAAGGAACGGTTGACTGGTTGCCAAATTTTGACGGCACTATGGTCGAGCCCGCAGTATTGCCTGCACGTTTGCCTAATATTCTGCTCAATGGGGGTAGTGGTATTGCAGTGGGTATGGCGACGGATATTCCGCCGCACAACCTGCGTGAAGTCACCTCGGCATGTATTCATCTGCTGGATCATCCAAAAGCTGACATTGCTGAACTGTGTTCTTTTGTTCCGGCACCGGATATGCCAACAGATGCGGAAATTATATCGTCGCCGAGTGATCTGCAAAAAATCTACGAAACGGGTCGAGGTTCAGTGCGAATGCGCGCTGTGTATACGCAGGAACAAGGCGATATTATTGTAACTGCACTGCCATACCAGGTATCAGGCGATAAAATTCTTGAACAGATTGCTCAGCAGATGCAGCAGAAAAAGCTGCCAATGGTGGCTGATCTGCGAGATGAGTCGGATCATGAAAACCCGACACGTTTGGTCATTATTCCGAGATCAAATCGTATCGATGTAGAGCAACTAATGGCACACTTGTTTGCCTCTACTGATCTAGAAAGAACCTACCGCGTTAACATGAATATGATTGGCGTTGATGGCCGCCCTCAAGTGAAAAATCTACGTATGATTTTGACCGAGTGGCTTAGTTGGCGCACAGGTGTTGTTAGGCGTCGGTTAGAGCATCGACTCTCAAAAGTACTGGATCGTCTACATATCCTCGAAGGTTTGATGGTTGCGTATCTGAATATAGATGAAGTGATCGCGATCATCCGGTATGAGGATGAGCCTAAGCAAGAGTTGATGAAACGCTTTAACCTGAGTGAGACTCAGGCTGATGCAATTCTGGATCTTAAACTGCGCCACCTTGCTAAGCTAGAAGAGTTTAAGATTAAGTCTGAGCAAGATGAGCTTGATGCCGAGCGTAAGCGTCTTGAATTGATACTCGGTTCTGATCAGCGTATGCGGACATTGATTAAAAAAGAACTCAAAGATGATATGGAAACCTATGGCGATGATCGCCGTTCACCTGTTGTAATGCGTAGTGAAGCTCAGGCTTTTAATGAAAAAGATTTGCTTTCCTCGGACCCATTGACGGCCATTATATCTAAACAAGGCTGGATTCGTGCAGCTAAAGGTCATGATATAGACGGTGCTGGATTGAGTTATAAATCTGGAGATAGCTTTAAACTAGCATGTGCGGGGAGAATGAATCAGCCATTAATTCTACTGGATTCGACTGGACGAAGTTATACGCTTGAAGCCCATACTCTTCCATCAGCACGCGGCCAAGGGGAGCCTATTACTGGGCGGGTGACGCTGCAAAAAGGGGCCACCATCGAGGCTGCTATTGCTGGAAAAGATAGCGATAAAATCTTACTAGCATCAGATGCAGGGTATGGGTTCATTACATCAGTCTCTGATCTTTCTAGTAAAACCAAAAATGGTAAGGCTGCACTTACATTACCCAAAAATGCCCAAGTGTTAGCTCCTGTGAAAGTTGAGAATATAGAGCAAGCCTTGTTAGCGGCGATAACCAGCGAAGGGCGTTTATTGGTGTTTCCTGTAGCAGAGTTGCCAGAGTTGGCACGAGGTAAGGGAAATAAAATTATTAACATTCCCTCTGTGCGTGCAGCAACACGAGAAGAGGTTGTCTGCGATGTTGTGGTGTTGATGCCTGATTCAATACTACAAGTGCATGCCGGCCGTCAGCATCTTAAGTTAAAACCTTCTGATCTTGAGCATTACCGGGGTGAGCGTGGGCGACGTGGTAACAAGTTGCCGCGCGGTTATCAGCGTGTCGATAAGCTTGAAGTCATGAGTAATAAAGGAGAAACACTAGAGTCTTGATCTAGTGTTTCACTTATCTTCTGCGGTTTCTTAGGAGTGCTGTTTTAAGGTCTCGGCAGAAGGCGCTTTAAGTAGGTGTGTTGCTTGTTTTGTAAGTAACGCTTGATATGAAGGTGTTAGTGAGAGTATCAATACTTTGTCTTCATCTTCACGGCGCACTTGAGCTGTAGATAGTAGTGTTGATTTGAGCTGCTTAGCTTCAGTCAACGCTGTATGGCTAATTAGCTCGTTGGTTTGCGTGGTGCGTGTTAAAAAAAGCGCTTCTTCTTTGATAAGGTTAAATTTGTCTCGGTTGCCGCGTACGATGGCCATATGCAGATTAAGCACAGGTTTAAATGACTTTATGCGTGCTTGATTGAAGGCTCTATAGAGTAGAGTGAAAAGCTTGGCGGCACAGAGCGCATGTACGCCATGCCCATCCTCTTCATCTTGGTCATCAAAAAACACTTGTAGGTCACCACTGGCATTAACGAAAATCGAACCGCCGTAAATGGCCGAGACTTTTTTAATTAGGTGCTCGTATGTTTGTAATAAATAGCTATGTTCTTCAGGTTCTACATAGTCTGCATGCCCGGTTGTCGCATCGATATAAAATAGGTAAGCGGCTTCTTTAGGCTGTAGCGATAATTCTAGTTGATGTTCTAAGCTGTATAGGTCGAGTTGCTCTTCTGCTCGTTCATGTGCGCGTAGCGGGTTGGGCTTAAGGGGTGGCGCCTCTTGAGTGTTTTCAGGTTGGCTTAGTTGTTGCTCTTTAAGTGAGTCTTCAAGTTCGTAAGTTGATTCTTCAACTGGCGATGTATCATTCGCCTGTTCGTTGTCTGACTGCATCGGCGCTGGCTTAAAGTGTGGCATGCGCTCTGTCGAGTCGGGTCTTAATAACTCAACAAGTTCATTGTTATCTAGCGTTTCATCTGTCGAATGAATGTCAGTATCAGGTTCTGATCCTATTTGGCTTTGATCATCATTGCTGCCCTCAGTTCTTTCTGAATAAGGTTCACTAGTTGCTTCAGCCATGCTCTGATAAAAACTCTCGGGTTGTTCAGCGACTTCTTCATCAAGAGCTGGCGCATCAGAAGAGGAGCTATTAGAAGTGTCTATATTAGAGTTCTCGTCAAAGGTGCTTGAGCGTAAGTTGAGCTGTTTTAGTGATAGCCATAGAGTGATTAACGTAGCTAGAAAGCTGATGGCAGACAGGATAGCCACTTGCCATAACAAGCCTGTGAGCATGTTGTGTTCTGATTGATGACCAGTGTAGAGCTTTAATGTTCCCATGGGTGTTTGCTGGTTACCCAATATGACTTGTTGTTCTGCTCCGTTGTTCTCGCCTGCACGAGCAATTAATTTATTTCTTTTGTTAAATATTGCAACGCCCTTAACTTGCGGAGCTTCTGTTAGGCTATTTAGAAAGAAGTTCAAACTTATGATGTCTTCTGCTAGCAAATAAGGTTGAATAGTCATCGCTGCTTGGCGAGCGGTAAGACGAGCAGTTTTTGTGGCTTCATTCTTTGCGATGTTGTCAGCTGCAATATAAAGATACGTCGCGCTAAGTATCCAGCCAGATAGCATAACCAGTGCCGTTGCTAATATCAGGCGGTAGTGCTGTTTCTTTAAAGTGAATGGCATATTGCTGTTATTACCTGTTGAAGGTTGTCCATTTTATTAGCGCTGATGATAGCAGTTAGTGGTCTTTATGGTCACTCATATAAAGCAGTTCATGACCCAAGATTAATAGCATTGTATAATTATGGGTCACGTGAACGCGAAAGGGTAAGTGATGAACGTTGAAGCATATATGAACAAGTTAGGGCAAAGCGCCAGAGAAGCCTCCCGTTTGGTGGCAAAATCAGAGTCTGGTGTTAAAAATAAAGCATTATTGGCTATGGCTACTGCATTAGATAATAGCCGTGATGCTCTGATAGCAGCCAATGAGAAAGATTTGGAAAATGGCCGCCAAAATGGTTTGGACGCGGCAATGCTAGATCGTCTTGGATTGGGTCATGCTACCATTGATGGAATGATTGAAGGTTTGCGCCAAGTGGTTGCGCTGCCTGACCCGGTGGGAAGTATCACCGATATGAATTATCGCCCTTCCGGTATTCAAGTTGGTAAAATGCGTGTTCCTTTGGGTGTTATTGGTATTATTTATGAATCTCGCCCAAATGTGACTGTTGAAGCTGCGAGCTTATGTCTAAAATCAGGTAACGCTACCATTTTACGCGGTGGTTCTGAAGCTATTCATTCTAACCAAGCGGTTGCTGAGTGTATCCGTGTAGGGTTGAAGGAGGCAGGTTTACCTGCTGAAGCAGTACAAGTGGTTGAAACGACGGACCGAGAAGCGGTTGGGCAGTTGATTACAATGCCTGAATTCGTGGATGTAATCGTACCGCGTGGCGGGAAAGGTCTTATTGAACGTATTAGCCGTGATGCTAAAGTGCCTGTCATTAAGCATCTAGATGGTATCTGTCACGTATATATTGATGATCAAGCGGATAGAGCAAAAGCTGTAAATATAGCAATAAACGCTAAAACACATCGTTATGGTACATGTAACACCATGGAAACATTGTTGATTCATGTTGGTGTTGCTAAAGAAGTGTTGGGTGACTTGGTAGATCGTTATTTTGCCGCGGGTGTGGAGTTGCGTGGTTGTGAGCAGACACGAGCTTTAGTCCCGCGCGTTAATGAGGCGACAGAGTCGGATTGGTCGACTGAGTATTTAGCGCCTGTTTTATCGATCAAGATTGTTGCTGATATTGATGAAGCGATGAAACACATTAATCTTTATGGGTCACACCACACGGATGCAATAGTGACTGAAAACTATACACTTTCACGCCGCTTCTTACGTGAGGTGGATTCAAGCTCCGTTGTGATTAATGCCTCCACCCGTTTTGCTGATGGCTTTGAATATGGGTTGGGTGCAGAAATTGGTATTTCTACTGATAAAATACACGCACGCGGCCCCGTTGGGCTGGAGGGGTTAACTTCTCAGAAGTACGTAGTATTGGGTGACGGCCATATTCGACAGTAAGCCAATGGCAACTGCGCATGTATTTATGGGGGGAACTTTTGACCCCATTCACTTTGGACATTTGAGAACGGCATTAGAGATACAGCAATGGCTAAAGGTTGAATCTGTACATCTAATGCCGGCCAATGTCCCTGTGCATCGGCAAGCGCCGGGTTCTAATGCTTTAGCGCGTTTGACTATGGTTGAAGACGCTATTGTTGGCGAGCCTGCGTTGCGCTGTGATTCAAGAGAAATTCTCTCAGATAAGCCTTCCTATACAATTTATACCTTGGAGGCTTTACGTAAGGAACTTGGATCAGAGATACCTGTCTGTATGGTCATAGGAATGGATTCATTTCTATCGCTGGATACGTGGTTTCGTTTTGATGAGTACCTTTCGTTCTGCCATATTATAGTAGCGGCAAGGCCGGGATATTTGTTTGAGCCAAATCAGACGCTCAAGCAGCTTTTGCAGGGGCATCAGGTCGATACGAAAAATGATATCCTGAAGAAGCCGTCAGGAAGTATTTTGCTTCATGAGTTGACGCCATTAAGTATTTCAGCCACGTATATTCGTGAGTTGATGGCCAGTGGCAAGTCTCCTCGGTACTTATTGCCAGATTCCGTCTGGCGCTATATACAAAAAAATAAACTCTATTACACAGATAAAGGATAGTTAATTGTCAATGCAAACTGAGCAGCTTATTGGGCTTGTGCGTAATGCGCTTGAAGATGTTAAAGGGCGAGATATCGAGGTTATCGATGTACGTGGTAAATCTAGTATTACTGATTTTATGATGATTGCCACAGGTACATCAAAGCGGCATGTTGTGTCGCTAGCTCAGTCCGTTTCTGACAAGGTGAAAGAAGCAGGTGTTGAACCGATGGGCAGTGAAGGGCAAACCGACGGTGATTGGGTGTTGGTTGATTTAGGTGAGTTGGTAGTACATGTCATGATGCCTGACGCGAGAAGCTACTATGATCTTGAGCGCTTATGGCAGTTTGACCCGTTAAAAGATGAAGAGTCATCTGAAGCTAATGTGAGCGGTTTAAGCTAATGAAAATACGTTTGTTGGCTGTAGGCGGGAAAATGCCTGATTGGGTTACTACTGGATTCAATGAGTACAGCAAACGTTTACCGCATGAAATGACGTTAGAGTTAGTTGAACTTACGTTGGGGCATCGCGGTAAGGGCGCTGATATGGCACGTGCCATTCGCCAAGAAGGCGATGCTATGTTGGCAGCCATTCCAAAAGGCGATCGGATTATCGCCTTAGAAGTTGAGGGGCGTTCATGGTCGACAGAGCAGCTCGCTGAAAAAGTCAGTGAGTGGCAGATGGATGGGCGCAATATTTCTTTGTTAGTGGGCGGACCGGATGGTCTCGATCCACGTTGCGTTGCCATAGCTGATCAGAAGTGGTCACTATCTGGGTTAACATTGCCGCACCCATTAGTTCGCGTCATTCTTGCTGAACAGGTTTACCGAGCCTGGACAATCATCCAGGGTCATCCGTATCACAAATAGCCATGTCTCAATTTGAACGTTTAAAAGATCATTCCCAGGAAAGCCGGACTTTTTGCTTTCGTGCGCTCCTCGCTTTTATGATTGTGTTGTTATTAATAGGGGTGCTTTTAGGTAGGCTCTATTACTTGCAAGTCATGCAATATGACCGCTATGCCGCTATGTCTGAAAAAAACCGTGTGCAGTTGCAGCCTGTGGCACCTACACGAGGTCTTATCTACGATACTAACGGAGTTTTGCTTGCCGATAATCGTCCTAGTTACAGTGTTACTCTTCTGAAAGAAGAAGTGGGCAAGGATCTCGATGCAACGCTTGCTGAGCTGCAGCGTATTATTGAAATTAGTGATAAAGATATAGAGCGATTTAAGAAACGCCTTAAACAACGACGACGACCCTATGAAACGGTGCCTGTTAGGTTTCGCTTAACTGAAGAAGAGATTGCCAAACTGGCGATAAATTACCATCGTCTCCCGGGAGTTCAAGTAGAGGCAGATCTTATTCGTTACTACCCGTACGGCGAAAATTTAGTGCACGCTATGGGATATGTTGGGCGTATCAACGAAAAAGAATTAAAAGCTTCTGACCCTAAAGCCTATGCCGGTACGCACTATATAGGCAAGCTTGGTGTTGAAAAGTTTTATGAGTCGATATTGCATGGCTCAGTGGGTATGCAGAAAGTAGAAACTAATGCGCGCGGCCGGGTTATGAGAATTCTTGAGCGTACTGACCCTATTCCAGGTAAGGATCTACAGTTACATATTGACCTTAGGTTACAGCAGATTACAGAGAAACTGGTGCAGGGTGAAAAAGCCTCTATTGTTGCGATAGACCCTGCAACTGGTGGTATTTTAGCGCTGGTATCTACCCCGGGTTATGACCCTAACCTGTTTGTAACCGGTATTTCTAGTAAAGATTATAGTGCGCTGAGAGACTCTCCTGATCTTCCATTATTTAATCGAGCCTTGCGTGGCCGTTACCCTCCTGGTTCGACTATTAAGCCTATTATTGGTTTGGCTGCCATTGATTCAGAGTCGGTACCGCCAACACACTCTGTTTGGGATCCTGGCTTTTTTACGCTCACTAAAGGTGGCCGAAAGTATCGTGATTGGAAGCGTGGGGGACACGGTAAAGTTAATATGAAGCTGGCATTTGCTCAATCCTGCGATGTTTGGTTTTATGATGCGGGTTATCGGATGGGGGTGGATCCTATGTCTGACTACCTAGGACGTTTTGGCTTTGGGCGGGTAACCAGCTTAGACCTACCTGAGGCATTAGCGGCGATTCTTCCGTCAAGAGAATGGAAGCGAAGAGCGAGAAAACTTCCTTGGTACCCGGGTGACTCTTTGAATCTAAGTATTGGGCAAGGTTTTTTGCTAACGACTCCCTTGCAGTTAGCGACAGCGGCTACGGTTTTGGCTAATCGCGGTAAGTGGGTTCAGCCTAAGCTCCTTAAAGGTATTCGGGATAAAAATGAGGAAGGCAAAGTTAGTATTAATATGCCAGAAATTCCTAATGCAACCACCTACCCTGAAGATGTAAAGCTTAAACATCCGGAGTATTGGGAGTTAATTGTCGATAATATGGTTGAAGTTGTACATGGTAAGCGTGGTACCGCTCGAAAAATTGGCCTAGATGCTCAATATGAAATTGCTGGGAAAACAGGTACTGCACAAGTCGTGGGTATAAAGCAGGATGAACGATATGATGCAAGCGCATTATCAAAACGGTTTCATGATCATGCCTTATTTTTAGCGTTTGCACCTGCAGATAAACCACAAATTGCCTTAGCGGTCATTGTTGAAAATGGTGGCGGCGGCTCGAGTACTGCAGCGCCATTAGCGAGAAAGGTGATGGATGCTTACCTGTTGGGAGTAGACCCTACCGCAGAGCAAGATGTCGCTTTAGGAGTGGTGGATGAGTAGTCGTGATTTTGAGCGCTCCATGCCTGAGGCTGGACATCACTTACGTCGTAAAAAAGGCTGGTGGAGTTATACTCATCTAGATGCTTGGATGTTGTTTTTGCTCTTTTTATTATGTTCTTTTGGTTTGTTTGTACTGTATAGCGCATCTGGGCAAGATGTTGATTACGTTATACGCCAAGCTGTGCGTATCGGTGCTGGCTTTATCGTATTAGTAGTCTTGGCCCAATTCAGTCCGCGGATATTAATTCGATGGGCTCCGTGGGTGTATGCGGCAGGTGTTATTTTACTATTGGCGGTTATGTTTTTTGGTGTAGGAGCGAAAGGTGCACAGCGCTGGATTGCTTTACCTGGTTTTCGCTTTCAGCCCTCTGAAATCATGAAACTCATATTGCCCTTAATGGTGGCTTGCTATATTGCAGGACGCTCTTTACCACCAAGTTTAAAGCATTGTGTCGTTAGTTTAGTGTTAATAGGGTTGCCGACAGTATTGATTATGAAGCAGCCTGATTTAGGGACCTCGCTTTTGATTGCCGCATCAGGAGTTTTTGTGATGCTTTTTTCGGGTATTCGATGGCGCTATATTTTAGGTGCATTGGGGGTTGCTGCAGCGGCTTTGCCGGGTTTGTGGATGGTCATGAAGGACTACCAAAGGCAGAGGGTGTTAACCTTTCTTGACCCTGAAAGTGATCCCCTTGGCTCGGGTTGGAATATTATTCAATCTAAAACAGCCATCGGTTCTGGTGGCACTTGGGGTAAGGGCTGGCTGGGAGGGACTCAGTCGCAGTTGGACTTTTTGCCAGAATCACACACTGACTTTATTATTGCGGTGATTGCTGAAGAGCTTGGGTTGTTTGGCGTTTTGCTGCTTTTGTTTCTCTATATATTGATTATTGCTCGAGGCTTGTGGATGGCAACACGTGTGCCGGATAGTTTTGGACGCCTTGTCGCTGGTAGCATCGTGCTTACATTCTTTGTTTATGTTTTTGTGAATATTGGTATGGTTAGTGGTTTATTGCCTGTAGTGGGGGTGCCATTACCAATGATTAGTTACGGTGGAACGTCCATTGTTACTCTCATGGCAGGTTTTGGTATTTTAATGTCAGTGCATAGCCATAAGCAGATGGTGATGAGGTAACTACACAGATGAAACTGAATTGGAAAATGTTAGCCGCAGTAACGCTTAGTTTTTGTGTGAATAGCGTTGCTTTGGGAGAAAGCGCTTCAGGTTACAGTGGCCACCCCGAAGCGGAAAAGTGGTTAAAGGAGATGGAATCTGAAGCATTTTCTGAAAGCTATTTACGCTCGGTTCTATCCGTGGCTATCAAGAAAGATTCAATACTAAAAGCGATGAACCGCCCTGCTGAAAAGCGTCTTGACTGGGGAGGGTATCGTAAACTCTTTGTGCAGCCTAAACGTATCACTCGTGGAGTCGACTTTTGGAATAAACATGCAGAAACACTTCATCGAGCAGAACAAGTATATGGGGTTCCTGCAGAAGTGATTGTTTCAATTATTGGTATAGAGACTCATTATGGTCGCAATACCGGTAACTTTAGAGCGCTGGATGCTTTGGCAACGCTTGGTTTTGATTACCCGCGTCGCGCCACATTTTTTCAAAATCAGTTGAAAGATTTGTTGGTGTTAGCAAGAAATGAAAATATTGATGTTACACAGCTTAAAAGCTCCTATGCTGGTGCAATGGGGTACGGGCAGTTTATGCCATCTAGCTTTCTTGCCTATGCAGTAGATTTTGACCGTGATGGTAAAAAAGATTTATGGAACAACCCTGTAGATGCTATAGGTAGTGTGGCTAACTATTTCGTGAAACATGGTTGGGAGCCAAATGGGGTGGTTGTTTCTGCAGTTGCATTAGAGCATGCTCTGCCTGATGATTTTGTGAACACCGGTGAGAAGCCAGATCGTCCGCTGTCTGAATGGAGAGCGTCAGGCATCAGTATTGATCAGAGCCATGAAGTACATTTGCCCGCTGTTTTATTACGTATGAAAGACCAAGATAAAGCCTCCTATTGGCTTGGTTATAATAATTATTATGTCATTACTCGTTATAACCGTAGCCGTTTGTATGCAATGGCAGTGCTACAATTGAGCGAAGAAATCAAAGCTAAGAAGCTCTCTAAGTAAGCGTCAGTTAAACGGTCTAGCAATAAAGGTTAGTGTTAAATGAAAATTATGATGTTGGCGCTTTCTATCGCAGCCTTGTTGCTAAGTGGTTGTACGAGTACAAGTAAGCCTAGTAGTGGAAGCCGTTATAGTATTAAACATGATCACGGCCCCTCGGCTCCAGTGGACGTTTCGAATGTTCCTGATGCGGTACCCAAGGTTGAGCCAAAAAGCCGTGGCGGCAATAAAAGTACCTATAAAGTGTTAGGGAAGCGCTATTCGGTACTGCCTGCAGCAGATGGTTATCGAGAAATAGGTGGGGCCTCTTGGTATGGTAATAAATTTCATGGCCATTTGACCTCTAATGGCGAAACATATGATATGTATAAAATGACTGCTGCACATAAGTCGTTACCGATCCCAACGTATGTGAAGGTAACTAATTTAAAGAATGGACGGCACGTCATCGTACGTGTAAATGATCGAGGCCCATTTCATAAAGGTCGAATTATAGATCTTTCTTATGCGGCAGCTTCAAAGTTAGGCATGTTGCGAAGCGGTACTGCTAGGGTTGAAGTAGAAGCTATCAACCCTGTTACTTGGAATGCGTCAAAAATAATTGTTTCAAGTGCCACTAAGGTAGCGCCATCTACGCTATCAAAACCACTAAGTACTGACGTAACAAGTAAAGGGGTGTTGGCTGCAGGGCGTTATTTGCAAGTAGGGGCGTATTCGCTTGAGGCATCCGCTCGTAAAGTGGCTAGCCAATTAGATAGCGATTTTACAATGGGTACTCATGTTAATAGTTTAGAGCGAGCTAGCGGTAGCCTATATCGAGTTTTGTTGGGGCCTGTGGCTAACCGTGCTGAAGCAGATAATATGATTGAAAAGCTGACTCAAAGAGGGTTTCTAGGAGCGCATCTGGTAAACTTCTAAATTAACGTGATATACCTCTATAAAATATAAAGTTGAGTAGAACTAAATCTTAGTATTAACGTCTACTCTCGAAATAAATTAGCATACCTATCCAGGAACTTACTGTGCAGAGACTGCGAACAGCCTTTTTAACTTTTCTATTCCTTTTTCTAAGTGTTGGACACCTACAAGCAGCGACTGCCTTGATTCCTTCTGCACCACAGATTTCGGCAACCTCATATTTAGTGATGGATGCTGATACTGGGAAGTTAATCCTATCCAGTCGATCTGATGAGCGCTTTGCGCCGGCAAGCTTAACTAAAATGATGACCAGTTATCTTGTTGAGTATGAACTGGATAAAGGGAATATTAGTAAGGATGATCTAGTACTGGTCAGTGAAAAAGCTTGGAGAACCCCGGGCTCAAGAATGTTTATCAAAGAAGGGACGCAGGTTAAGTTAGATGATCTGTTAAAGGGCATTATTATCCAATCGGGTAACGATGCCTCAGTTGCCGTTGCTGAGCATATTGCAGGAAGTGAGTCTGCTTTTGCCGACTTGATGAACCAGCATGCCAAACTACTAGGTATGAATAATACCCATTTTAATAATGCTACAGGCTTGCCAGCTGAAGGTCACTTCTCAACAGCGAAAGATTTGGCTATCTTAGCAAAAGCAATTATTCAGAAGTTTCCTGAGCATTATGGTGTGTACTCTGAAAAATATTTTACTTATAACAATATCCGTCAGCCAAATCGTAACAAACTGCTGTGGCGTGACCGCACTGTTGATGGCATAAAAACAGGCCATACGGACGAAGCGGGATACTGCTTAGTTGCCTCAGCTAAACGTGATGGTATGCGTTTGATATCTGTTGTTATGGGTACAAGTAGTGAAGAAGCAAGAGCGCAAGAAAGCCAAAAAGTATTGGCTTATGCATTTCGCTACTTCCGTACGCACAAGCTGTATGGGGCTGATGAGATTCTTAGCACCGCGAAAGTATGGGGCGGTATTCAGGATCAGGTTCGTTTAGGCCTTGATGAGTCATTAGCTGTCACAATCCCTAGAGGACAAGCTGACCAGCTCAATGCAACGATGGATGTCGATAAGGTCATTAAAGCGCCTGTTGTTAAGGGGCAGGAATACGGTGCAGTACGTGTTACTTTAAATGGCGAAGATGTTGTTAGGGTGCCTCTTGTTGCTATGGAAAATGTAGAGGAAGGTGGCATATTGAAGCAAATATGGCATACCATTATGTTATTCTTTATGAGCTTGATTAGCTGATAGTTGGTTAGCTGCTAACTCTGTTTTGAGTTGGCTTTTTACATGAGCTCACATTTTTGATGTGAGCTTTTGTGTTTTGGTGACAATGGATACAGTGTATTTAAATGGGGAGTATATCCCTGCTGATCAAGCCACAGTGTCAGTATTTGATCGTGGCTTCTTATTCAGCGACAGTGTTTATGAGGTGATTCCCTTTTATCAGGGAGTAGGCTTTAGGCTTGAAGAGCACTTACAGCGTTTAGAGCATAGCTTGCGCGCATTGCGTATTGACCTGAAGTTTGACTGGGTTGCTACGTTAAGCCGCCTTGTTGAATTAAACGGTGGCGGTAATCTGTCTGTTTACCTTCAAGTAACACGTGGTAGTGCTGGCAAGCGTGTTCACGCTATTGACCACCACTTGAGGCCTACCGTGTTTGCATGTTGCCAGCCGATTCGTGATGTTTATCAAGAAGGTGCTGACAAGGTTGAAGGTATAAAGGTTATTGTAACAGCAGACCTTCGTTGGCACCGATGTGATATCAAGTCGACTTGTTTATTGCCTAATATTCTAGTCTTGCAGCAGGCCCGTGAGTTGGGTGCTCAAGAAGCGATATTGCAGCGTGATGGAGCATTGACCGAAGGGGCAAGTTGTAACTTCTTTATTGTCGAGCAGGGGGTTCTATATACACCCCCCATTGGAACAGAGATATTGAGTGGTACAACTCGTGCGCTTATTTTAGAGTTGGCTGATCAAAATGGTATTCCACGCCAAGAAGCGAAAATTGATTATCAACGACTTATCCAGGCAGATGAAGTCTGGATTTCGAGTTCAACAAGAGCCATTGTACCTGTAGTACAGATAGATGATTATGTGGTTGGAGATGGCCAAAATGGTCTTCTTTGGCAGCGTATGTTTGAAATTTTTACTCGTTATCAGCATCAATTGATGACGGGGGAGTAATTTATGAGTCAAGAGCAGTCACCAAAAGTACAAGCAGCAACACAAGCACAACCTCCAAAAATTGAATTTCCTTGTCCGGATTACCCGATTAAAGTCGTTGGTAAAAATGCCGATGATTTTCAGTCGTTTGTCGTTGAAGTAATGAGGGTCCATGTGCCCGATTTGGACGAAAGCCGAATTACTATTCAAGATAGTAAAAAAGGAACATTCCGGTCGATCAGAATGTTTATTACGGCGACAGGGGAAGGGCAACTTAAAAGCTTACACGAAGAATTAATTGCTTCAGATCGCGTGCATATAGTGATCTGATGAGTAGCGATAATAAGTTAGTTATTCGTGATCTCGGTATTCAGCCATATGAGCCTATATGGCAAAAGATGCAGGCTTTTACTGATCAGCGAGATTCAGAAACGTATGATGAGATATGGGTTCTTCAGCATGAGCCAGTATTTACACAAGGTCAGGCTGGTAAAGAGGAGCATCTGCTCGTTACAGGTGATATCCCTGTAGTGAAAGTCGATAGAGGCGGCCAAGTCACTTACCATGGTCCTGGGCAGTTAGTTATTTATCTGCTGTTAGATCTTCGCAGAAATAAGCTCGGTGTGCGTGATGTTGTGACTCTTATGGAAGTAGGCGTCATCAAAACATTGCAGCACTTTGGTGTAGAAGCTTATGCAAAAGCGGATGCACCAGGTGTTTATGTTAATCAAGCAAAAATAGCCTCGCTTGGCTTACGTGTTCGACGTGGTTGCACATTTCATGGTCTTGCTTTAAATCTGAATATGGATTTGGAGCCCTTTTTAAGAATTAACCCGTGCGGCTATGCTGGCATGCAAATGACACAACTATGCTCTTTAGTCGCTGATGCCGATCCGCATCAAGCAACCCAATGGCTTGTGAATTACTTGACTAAAGAAATAGGTTATAATTTCATATCACATCAAACTTCCTTGGACTCACAATAAAATGGCGAACAGTTCCGATAAAGCCTCTTCAGTAGTGAAGGTGGAACAGGGTGTTAAATTACGTGGTGCTGAAAAAATGGCACGTATCCCTATCAAAGTAATCCCGACAGAAAAGGATGAAATGCTTCGTAAGCCTTCATGGTTACGCGTTCGCATGGGGTCGAGCAAGGAAGTTCAAAGAATTAAAGAAAAGCTGCGTCACCATAAACTATCTTCAGTTTGTGAAGAAGCTAGTTGCCCGAACCTTGGTGAGTGTTTCACGAATGGCACCGCTACTTTTATGGTCATGGGTGATATTTGCACGCGACGCTGCCCATTTTGTGATGTTGCGCACGGCCGCCCAAATGCTTTGGCCGAAAACGAACCTAGAGAGTTAGCAGAAGCTATTACAGATATGGGATTGCGCTATGTAGTTATCACATCTGTAGATCGTGATGATCTACGTGATGGTGGTGCTCAACATATTGCAAACTGTATTTCTGAAACCCGCCAGCGCTCGACAACTATTCAAGTAGAAACATTAGTGCCTGACTTTCGTGGTCGTATGGAAGTGGCATTGGATATTCTTAGTCAGACACCTCCTGATGTATTTAACCACAATCTTGAAACAGTGCCTCGCTTGTACCGTAAAGTGCGTCCTGGTGCAGACTATCAGTGGTCGCTTGATCTATTGAAGGGTTTTAAAGAAAAGTGCCCTGACATTCGTACTAAATCTGGGTTGATGGTCGGTGTAGGTGAAACCAATGACGAGATTATTGAGGTCTTAAAAGATCTGCGTGCTCATAATGTCAATATGCTGACAATTGGTCAGTACTTGCAGCCGAGCCGTAATCACTTGCCGGTAGATCGTTTTGTGACGCCAGAAGAGTTTGATGAGTTTGCGCGTGTAGCCAAGGAGTTAGGCTTTAGCCATGTTGCTAGTGGCCCATTAGTTCGCTCTTCTTATCATGCAGACTTGCAAGCCCAGGGTGAAAAGGTCGGTTAAAGCAGTCGATTCAATCGTCTGTAGCCATGAACATATAACAGGTACTGCTAAGTAGTATCTGTTTTTTACTCAATTTTTCTGCTCCTCTAATAAACCAAAATGAAGCACTTTCTATAGTGGTATTTACTGATATAATTATATTAGTAAATTCTTATGTGGAGGTGTTATGTCTGTTACTAAAACAGTTCGTGTTGAAGCTCAAATGGGTGACTCTTTTCGTGTTCAATCTGATATACGTGGTCACAAAGTTATTATTGATCAGCCCGCTGCAGGTGGCGGTACTGATGAAGGCCCAACTCCTCTAGAGTATTTTCTTTTTTCTTTGGCTGGGTGTGTTGCAACTATTGGGCGCATTGCAGCTAAACAGCAAAAGATTGATCTACATAGCTTTTCAGTGTCTGTAGAGGCTGATTATGACCCAGCAGGCTTATTAGGGAAGCAAACAGATAACCGTTCTGGTTTTCAGGTGGTGCGTGTTACTGCAGAGATTGAAGCAGAATTATCATCAGCTGAAAAACAAGCTTTTCTTGATGAGGTCTGTGATCGTTGCCCGTTGCATGACAATATTAAACTGGCGACTGAGGTAGTGCATACGCTAGCCGAATAAAGTGTGTTAGGTCGGAGTTGCTTACTCTGACCTATTATTTCTCGGATTCTTTGGGTTTTTCTGGATTTTTACTACATACTTTGCAATTGCGTCTGCTTGCTTATCGGATAATTGAGTGAATACCGGCATTTGATGCCCCATGCTGTAGCCATGTTTAATCATTAGAACAATTTCATAGCTAGTCATTTTCTCACGGTTTTCAGGTAAGTACTCATACATGGCACCAACGCCATTTTTAATATGGCATTGCATACAATAGTAGCTGTAGAGTTGATCGCCTTGTTTTAGTTGCAAAGGGTTTTCTTCAGCGCAGCCCGATAAAATAAGGCTTGAAAGGAGCAGAGAATAGACCTGAGCAGCAAAGTTCTTCAATGATGGTTCCGGCTTGTTGAGGTGCTGTATGTCAGTATAGTTTATTCGCTACTTAAAAGTAGAGCGTTAGGGAAGCGAGGTGAGTTGAAGGCGTGTGCCGGATAGTGTAATCGTAATATCCGATAACATTAACCAAGGAGAGCCTGTAGCCATACCTTTTATAACCTTGTCTAGCTGTTGGCTAGTTTTTAAAAGGTTTTCTAATGTGGTTAAGCTCAGCCGCTTAGCGCAACGGTGTAGAGCCTGTTTTCTTTTACCCCAAATACGCTCTTTTTGGCAAATAGTGTCATAAGCTAAACCGCGTTCCAAGCCTTGGCTAATCGCATATAACGTTCTGATTTCTCTCGTTAATGCCCACAAAACAATAGGAGGCTCAACTCCTTCTTGGCGCAATACGTTTAGAATTTTGATACATCGCTCACTTTGCCCTAAAGCTATGGTATCCATAAGACCATAAACATCGTAGCGTGAGTTGTCAGATACGGCATCGACTATTTGTTCAGCTGTTAAGACCCCTTCGGGGTGGAGCAGATGAAGCTTGTCGAGTTCTTGTTTTGCAGCTAATAGGTTACCTTCGACACGATCACAAAGTAACTGTACCGCGCTATCATCAAGCTGCATTTTTTTACTGTTAGCACGGTGCCTTATCCATCCGGGGAGTTGATTTATTTCAACGGGCCAGATTTCTACACAGACGCCTTTTTGCTCAATTGCTTTATGCCATGCGGATTTTTTTGCACCAGCATCCAGTTTGTCAGCAATAATTAGCAGGATGTTTTCAGGAGGAGCATGAGCGATATACTCCTGAATAATATCGCTGGCAGCTTTATTAACTTTATGGCTGCCGAGCCGGATTTCGATGAGTTTCTGCTCAGCAAAAAGGGAGAGGGCATTAGCGCATTCCAGTAAGTATTCCCATTTGAACTGCCCCTCAACATGTAATACTTCACGCTCGCTAAAGCCTTTTTGGCGAAATGCGCTGCGTAATTGATCGCAGCACTCAGCACTGATCAGCGGCTCGTCTCCTGATATCAGGTAGACAGGAGCATGTGGTTGTTGCAAATGCCCTGTAAGCTGTTCGACAGAAAGTTTCATATAGCTACCTCGTTGCGTTAGCGTGTTTGTGCAACGAATTGACGTACTACACGTTCAGAAAGCGATTGCCACATTTCAAATCGAATTTCTTTTTCGAGTGTATAGCTGGCAGTAGCGGCATCTGCATCATAGTCATAAATGCGTTCAATGCGAGCAACTAGGGGGCCAGAGATAGATTTGCCTTCAGTGTTTAGTACTTCAAATTTCACTAGCATCAGAAGCTCATATTCATCAACATTCGCTTTACGGTCTAATGTGATTGAGCGGCGATTCTCTTTAACTTTCTTGATGTCTAGTTGGTAAGGTGCAGTACCCAGCAGGGCGATACCCTGCTGGTCGAGTGTGCGCTTAAGTGCTTGTTCAAACGCTGTCGGAGTGCCGCTTTTTAACATTAATGTCACTAATCTGGATGACTCCGGAATATCTGCAGAGCCGCGTAACTTAAAGCCGCAACCTGATATTAGAAGAGTAGCCAGCATAAGGCACATAAACTTGCATAAAAAACGGTAACTGGTCATCTGTTTGGAAACTCCTTTTTAACCTACAACTATGTTGACCAGTTTTCCGGGAACAACAATCTTTTTACGAATGGCTTTATCCACCATGAACTTCTGAACATTCTCAAGTGCCAGTGCTGTGTGCAAAATAGTGTCTTGGTCCGCATCTGCAGAGACTTCCATTTTTGCGCGCACTTTGCCGTTCACCTGTACTACCATCTGAATAGATGAGCGTATCAAGGCTGTCTCATCAAAAGTAGGCCAAGGCGAATTGAGTAGGTCTGTTGTATGGCCTAGTTCGCTCCACAACTTATGTGTGATGTGCGGCACGATAGGTGACAACAACTGTATAGCTGTTTGTAGTGCTTCACGCATAACTGCACGGCCTTGATCGCTAGCATCAACAAATTTAGTGATACTGTTTAATAGCTCCATTACTGCGGCAATGGCGGTATTAAATGTTTGGCGACGTTCAATGTCATCAGATACTTTCTTGATGGTTTCGTGCACTTTACGGCGCAATTCTTTTTGCGGTTCAGTAAGTGCGGTTGTATCCAGTTCTACAACGCTTTGCCCATCTAGTAAGTGATCATGTACATGTTTCCATAAGCGACGTAGGAAGCGATTTGCCCCTTCAACACCTGTATCTGACCATTCTAAAGATTGCTCAGGAGGGGCGGCAAACATCATAAATAAACGTACGGTATCGGCACCGTATTTATCGATCATGACTTGTGGGTCAATACCATTATTTTTTGACTTAGACATTTTAGTGACACCCGCTTGCATAACGGCTTTTCCGTCATCCTTATGGGTGGCGCTAATAATGCGGCCCTTTTCGTCTGTTTCAGTGACAACATCAGTTGGAGCTATCCAAACCTTGCCGCCTTTTTCATCTTCGCGGTAGTAAGTGTTAGCTAATACCATGCCCTGACAAAGCAAGCGTGTGAATGGCTCATCAGAATTGATTAGTCCTTCATCACGCATCAGCTTATGGAAAAAGCGAGAATACAATAGATGTAAAATAGCGTGCTCAATACCACCAATATATTGGTCTACAGGCAGCCAGTAATTGGCTTTCTCTGGGTCAAGCATGGCGTTATCAGTCGAGCGACTTGCATAGCGAGCGTAGTACCAGCTTGATTCCATAAAGGTATCGAATGTATCTGTTTCACGCTCGGCAGCACCACCACACGAAGGGCAGGTTGTGTTAATGAAACTGTCCATCTTTTTGATAGGCGAGCCGCTGCCATCAAACTCAACATTTTCCGGTAATACCACGGGTAACTGGTCTTCTGGTACTGGTAACGCACCACAGTTTGCGCAGTTAATAACTGGAATTGGCGTACCCCAATAACGCTGACGAGAAACGCCCCAGTCGCGTAGTCGGTAGTTGATAGTTATCTGCCCTTTGCGTTGACGCTCAAGCTCAGACGAAATAGCTTTAAAGGCTAGGTCATATTCAAGGTCATTAAAGTCACCGGAGTTGACCAAGATACCTTTGTCGGTAAAGGCTTCTTTTTCGATATCGACTTGTACATCGCTATTTGTTGAGTCGATAACCTGTTTTATCTGTAATCCATATTTCTTAGCAAATTCCCAGTCTCGTTGGTCGTGAGCAGGCACTGCCATAACGGCACCAGAGCCATAATCCATCAAGACAAAGTTTGCTGTCCATACCGGCACTTGCTCGCCGGTAAGCGGGTGTGTTGCTTTAATACCAAGCGCCATACCGCGTTTTTCCATGGTGGCCATGTCAGCTTCAGCCATTTTGATGTTTTTGCATTCATCAATGAACTGGGCAAGCTCTGGGTTGGACTCGGCAGCTTTAAGTGCTAAAGGATGCTGAGCGGCAACTGCAACGTAAGTCACCCCCATCAGTGTATCTGGACGAGTAGTAAAAACTTCTAAGTCTGAACCATCTTCCACGTGGAATTTGAGCTCAACACCTTGAGAGCGTCCAATCCAGTTTCGTTGTTGCGTAATAACCTGTTCAGGCCAATCTGTTAGTTTGTCTAAGTCGTCAACAAGTTGGTCTGCGTAGTCAGTGATTTTAAGGAACCACTGAGGGATTTTTTTTCGCTCAACAAGTGCGCCAGAGCGCCATCCACGGCCGTCGATGACTTGTTCGTTAGCGAGTACTGTCATGTCAACTGGGTCCCAGTTCACTTCAGCTTCTTTTTTGTAAACAAGACCTTTTTCCATCAGGCGAGTGAAGAACCACTGCTCCCAACGGTAGTATTCGGGATGACAAGTAGCGAGCTCGCGATTCCAATCGTATCCAAAGCCCATTAGCTTTAGCTGGTCGCGCATGTAGCTTACGTTTTCGTATGTCCACTTAGCAGGAGGTACATTATTGTTCATAGCGGCGTTTTCAGCCGGTAGACCAAATGCATCCCATCCCATAGGTTGTAGTACGTTTTTTCCCTGCATTCGCTGGTAACGGGAGATTACATCACCGATAGTGTAATTACGAACGTGGCCCATATGAAGGCGACCGCTGGGGTAAGGGAACATAGAAAGGCAGTAAAACTTCTCTTTGCTAGTATCTTCTGTGCATAGGAAACTATTGTTATCTTCCCAGTACTGTTGAGTCTGGGTTTCAATCTCTTGCGGTTCGTATTGATCGTTCATAATGGTATCGTGTCGGAATCTCAAGCAATAAACCGGCTTATATTGATGCCGGTTAAAGAGTCTACTGGAAAGTTTATAGTATGCTGCATAGCATACAATATAAGCCCTGCTATCAACAGCAGTATAGGTCGTAAAATTATGTCAGGCCGGAGTTGAAAATGGATAATAAATCAAAAAAAATGCCAGAAAATAAACAGGACGTGTCAAGTTTATATAATCGTGTTTTGGATCGTTTAGCCGACACGTTAGAAAGCGCCGAACATCGTTCGTGGGATTACCTACAAGAAAAAATAGAAGAAGCGGTAGAATTGGAGCTAACTGCTGAAGAGATGACACGAGATGAGATGGACCTGCTCAGTGCTTATGTAAAGCGAGACCTCAAACAGTTGGGTTATTATGCGCATGAAACAGGTGAGGGAATTGCTGCCTGGTTACATTTTGACTTGAATATTCTTGAAAGCACGCTAGTGAAAAAGCTAGTTGCTCTTGCTGACCAGACTAGGGTTGAGCAGGAAAGGTTAAGAGAGCAGCTAGCCAATGAGAATGATGAGTATATGGCAGGGGAGATTGCTGCTGTAGGTACGTTTCAATGCCAGAAATGTAAGAAGCAGCTGCAACTTAGGCAAACTAGCCTGATTCAGCCGTGTGAGACGTGCGGTTCAGAGCACTTTAAACGCATATCTAGTCCGTGGAATCAGTAAGCTAGCTGCTGGATACTAACGGGCGAATAACTATCTATTTGCAGAAGAGTTCTACATTTTCTTTCGCATCTTGAATGGCGTTGCGTGCAGCAGCGCCTTTTAACTTTTGCTTTTTGCCGGTAGCCAAGTTAATACCTTTAACACCATTGTTTTTGTATTTTGTGTAACGTTGCTTGTATTTTTCACACATATCTTTATCGCGCGCTTCTTGCTTGAGCATGGCTTTTTGCTCAGCCTGTATATGTTTTTCTTTTCGTATTTCGTTTTGTTTATCTTGTTCTACGCGACGTATATCTCGTTTTTTCTGATTGAGTAAGCGCTCTTGCCTATTAGCATTGGCACGATCTACTGGTAGCTTTTGTAGCTTTACTTCTTCAATATGAGGAGCCAGCACGCGTGGCGTGCTGGAGTAGTGAAGCTTGCCGTTTTCATCTTTCCATTTATATATTTCCGCGTTTGCTATTGGGCTTGTAAGTAGCAAGGCGATGATAAAAGGTAGAATGTTGTGCGGCATCGGTCGTCTCAATTTTGGATTAGAAATATATGTCTAATCTATAAGATCGTATTGATTACGCAAAATATCAATAATATCTGCTTTAGGGGTGTCAGAAAGTATCAATTTTTTGCCAGTTACTTTCTCTGCAATACCTATATAGGTTGCAGAAATGTCCATCATCACCGCCTCAGGTAATGAATTATCGCGTGCTAGTGCTTCTCGCTCAGGCATGCGCTCTTTGTTAAGTAGAATGTCTGGATCAGGAAAGTGGTTTAATAACCATTGGCGGAAGCCTTCTTTGGAGTTTTCAACAATGTGACCATTGTTATAAGACGCTTCATCCCAAATACGTGAAGAGTCGGGTGTGCCGACTTCATCCATATAAATTAGCTTCTCGTTGCCAGCGGCATCAGTGACATAGCCAAATTCAAATTTAGTATCGACAAATATTTGTCCCAAGGCTGCTAAGGCATCACTAATAACGCCAAAACCTTCTTTCAATAGTTTCTCGTATTGCTTTATGTCATCTTGGCTACGCAGGTTAAAAGCAGCAAAGTTATCTTCTAAATTTTGGCGGGTGATGTTTACATCATCTGCTTCTGGTACGCCTGGAATCCCTTTGAGAATACCTTTCGTTGAGGGCGTGATCAGAATTTCGGGAAGTTTTTGGTCTTTTTTCAAACCGTCGGGTAACTGAATGCCACAGAACTCACGTTCGCCTTTAGAGTAAGAGCGCCACATAGAGCCGGTAATGTATTGACGACAAATAGCTTCAATCATTACCGGCTTGGCTTTTTGTACGATCCACACAAATGGATGTGGGATATCTAAAATATGGCTATCGGCTAAACCGTTATCATGGAATAGCTTAAACCAGTGGTTAGATATGGCGTTAAGTGCAGCGCCTTTTCCAGGTACCCCATGCATACCGCCTTCGCCATGCCAGATGCAGTCAAAAGCAGAAATACGGTCACTGATAACCATAATGGCTAGCGGAGCATCGGCGGCAACATCGTAGCCTTTTTCTTCGATAAGGCGTCGGCTATCAGCTTCGGTTAGCCAGTAAACCGAGCGTACTTTACCGCTGTGGACGGGGCTATCGGTACGAATCGGCAGATCGTTATTAACTGCTAGCACTTTATCGGCAAGACTCATGAGTTACGCTGTCCTGTTTAGGATGGATTGTATAGATTTCATAGAATAGGTTTAGGCGGGGATTTTATCAGATTAGAAAATATGAGACACGATTTTTACGTAAGAAGAGGGAGGTGCTTAGTAGATATAAAAATGCCCTAGTGCAAGCTAGGGCATTTGGAAGTTACTGTTAGGTGATGATTAAACAGCTTTACGTTTGATGTTTGAGAAGCGCAGGCCAACTAAACCTAAGCCGAATAAAAGCAAAGTAGCTGGTTCTGGTACATCGTTGCTGTTAGATGCAAATAGAAAGTTATCAAATTTAGTAGATGTATTTGCACCGCCGTTGCTAGGGTCGTCCTGGAAAACAAAAGAGCTTAAAGCCGTATCTGTTACTAGGCCAAAGAAACCAGATGTTCCTGAAGTGCCTACGTTGAACGACTGTCCATCAACAGTAAGTACAGTGTAATCAGAGGTAGGGTCTTCATTAGAAAAGTCAAAACCAAATGCTAAAAGACCATTATCAAAGGTAATAGTCATAGTATCTGGGATATTGCAGCAATCAGTATAGAAGTCTAAATGGTTGCTAGAGAAGGTGCTTGATGAGCCGCCACTAAGAACAGAAAGTCTAATACCAGAGCCAGTAGCTACGACTGAAAAATCCCCGAAATCTTGGTTTGAGAACCCGCTAATTGAATTGGCATCAAAATTATAAGACGACGTTGAGCCTGCAGCCGACAAAAAAGATGCCTGATTAGTAAATGTTGTAATTAGTGCTGCTTGAGCTTTTAGAGTGAATAAGCTGATAAAAGCAATTGCTAGGTATTTCATTCTGTCGCCTTACGTTGATAAATTGATTTTCAAATGTAAAGCAAATCCAGTGCCAGTTTTATAAGTTATTGATATTTATGATTTTATTAAATAACAAAACGTCTCTAAAAAGAGACTGTAAGAAAATCTGACGTTTTTGTCTCTTTTTTGAGTCGCTACTTCTTTTGCTTTTGCTTTTGCTTTTGCTTTTGCTTTTGTTTCGCTTTGCCCGTTACTTTTGCTGTCGTCACTTTATTACGAATAATTTTAGTTTGGCTGGCTTTGTTGGTGCGTGGCTTATGCGCTTTTTGTGAGAGCTGCTTTCGAATGTTGTCTCGGCTGCCTACTTCATAGCCTTTTTGATAGATTCGTTGAATACGAGAACCTATTAAACGCTCAATGTCGTCTAGTGCACGCTCCTCTTCTCGACTAACAAAAGAAATGGCATGGCCCTTAGCGCCTGCGCGACCAGTACGACCAATGCGATGTACGTAATCTTCAGCTAGGTAGGGAAGGTTGTAGTTTACAACATACTCAAGACCTTTAATGTCCAAACCGCGCGCGGCAACTTCGGTTGCGATCATGACTTGAACTTTGCCGGCTTTAAAATCGGCTAAAGCTCGTTTGCGTGACCCTTGTGTTTTATCGCCATGGCAAACAACGTAAGAGATTTTGTCCATTTTAAAATCGACTACTAACTCATCGGCTTGGGCTTTTGTGCTGGTAAAGACCAATACTTGAAACCAGTTATGCTTTTTGATCAACTCAACAAATAAGTCTGCTTTGCGGCGCTCTTCAACTGGGTAGACTACATGCTCGATTGTATCGGCTGTTGCATTTTGCTTCGCCGCACGGATTGTCTCGTGACGTGACATTAGTTTTTTAGCCAACTCGTTTACCGTAGACGTGGCCGTGGCAGAGAACATTAGTGTTTGATGCTGTTTCGATGTCTGCTGGATCAGCTTGTACACATCGCTGATAAAACCCATGTCCAGCATGCGGTCGGCTTCATCTAGAACGACAAACTCAACTTGCGTCAGGCTGATATTGCATTGCACTACATGCTCAAGTAGACGGCCGGGTGTTGCTACCAAAATATCAACCCCAGCTTTTAGCTTACCCTTTTGCGATACAGTACTTACACCCCCATAGATCCCTTTGACAGTAAATGGCAGAAACTGTGCATAACCTTTAATAGTGCTCGTCAGCTGCTCAGCAAGCTCGCGCGTGGGGGCTAAGATCAAGGTTCGCACATGGCCAGGCTGTGTTGTTGCTGGACGATCAATCATCTGCTGTAAAATAGGTACCGTAAACGCGGCTGTTTTGCCGGTACCCGTTTGCGCATTTGCCAGTACATCTTTACCGCGACGAGCAGGAATGATCGCTTGCTCTTGGATAGGCGTCATTTGGCTGTAACCACAAGCATCCAGAGCGCGTTGTAACTCAGGTGCTAGATCTAAAGAGGAGAATTTCATTGTCTATCCTTTGTGGACACAGCCACAGCCAAAATACAGGGCGGCTATTATAAAGGAAATCTGTCTTGTGAGTGTCGTTTTTTATAGAGGCTTTGTCGTTATGAAGAGATCTTAACTTTTTATAAAAAACGGCGTGTCATTGTGAAGCGTGATCAATGTTTTTGTATAAAATTGGGTGGCTATTTTATTTTTTGATATACAGTATTTTTTAAGGCGAACAGTATCAGTTACCTAGATGAGAAAGGGCAATATGAAGAATCAAAACTATCTCGATAAAGTGTATTGCGGGACAGTAGCTCAGCGCTACGGGCTTGAAACTGCTATTGATAAATCAGTCATTAAAATAAACCTTTATCTCTCTAGTGAAGGGCTGGAGGGTGATCAGTGCGCTGATCACAAACACCATGGTGGTGCTGAGCGAGCTTTGCATCAGTATCCGTTGGAGCACTACGTGTTCTGGGAAAATAAATACGGTACCAATAACCAGTGGCAGGCTCCAGGCATGGGTGAAAACCTCAGTTGTGCAGGGATGACAGAAGATACCGTCTGCTTGGGAGATCGTTATCAATGGGGAGAGGCTATTATTGAAGTTAGCCAGCCTCGCTCACCCTGTTTTAAGCTGAATCAGCGTTGGAATATTGAGCGCTTTTCTGTTGATATGCAGGAACTAAGTCTTTGTGGTTGGTTATATCGAGTTATTCAGCCAGGTGTCGTGAGTGTAAAGCAGCCGTTAGTGCTGGTGGATCGAGAGTCAAACGCGATGACAATACGTGAAGTATGTGAGGTTTTCTTTGGTGACCCATTGAACAGGGATGGATTGCTAAAATTGAAACTGCAACGCAAACTATCAGCGAGTTGGATGGATAAGGTAATACAACGCCTTGAAAACCATGAAGTAGAGAACTGGAGTTTTAGGTTATTGGGGCGAGCAGACAGCAAAGCGACAGGGCAACAAAATGTTTTCTAAGTTTAATAAAGATAAAACAGGTTTTTCTTATGAATAATTCACATTACTTTTACCGTACTGCTATTTATACTCAAAAAAATAATGAAATTGGCTTGGTCGACATTAACCAGCTAGATAATGTTACGCCGTTAGATGAATGGCTTGGCCTTGTGGTTTCGTTAGCGGATGGAGCACATTCAATTCAGGAGTTGCTAGATTACGTAAGCAGTCGTTACTCTTCAGTACCTGCTAACCTTGAAGAGACCATCCATTCGGTAATAGAGAGGCTTGAAGAGGGGAACCTTATTAAGTTGAGTGATAAGCCTGTCGCTCTTCCTTATTATCTTGCTGAGCCTATTGAGGCGCTTGATCTGGATAAGGCCCGAAAGTTAATAGCAGAAGACGGATACACGCTTCACTAACAGGCTATCTTTTCATAGTTAAGACTAGCTTTCTGGTTTGAGAGTTAATCATGGATGCTTGGTTGGCTTTGCTATCTAAAATAAGGATGTTATATGCAAAAGTTACTTAACCTATTGAGGGTAAGTGCTTCAGGGAAGCTTGTATTACTTTTATGGGTAGTCACCATGGCTACCTTTTCAGTTATGTGGTTTTTGTCACTCCCCGCCGTCGAGCACTTTGTGCCAGGAAAAGTATTATTTGACCTATCCTTTACTGGGTATTCGTATGAGTACGCCGTTTCATTGCTGGATGAGCTAGGTGTACAGGGGCGAGATGTATACCTATACCTTCAATTGCCTGTCGATTTTATTTTTCCGGGGCTTTTGGCAATATCGAGTGCGTTGCTTCTCACGTGGGTTTTTAGCAAAGGTTATGCGCCTAACTCTAGAGTCTTCTACTTTGCAATTGTTCCGTTTTTAGGTGGGCTTTTTGATTACTTAGAAAATATAAGCATTCTGCAAATGATTTACGCCTACCCTAATATTCCTCAACAATTTGTTAATGCTTCCAGTGCTTTTACACAGTTGAAGACCTGGCTTACTGTTTTGGCTTTTTTGCTTCTGTTGGTCGGTGTTTTCAGGGCGATTAGGAATTACTCAGCAATAACCCGCAATTAGACAATTCTAGCTTATAAGGTTAGCGCTACTTGTTGCTCTGGCGTGATAAGTAACGGTGCTTACCTATTGACATTTTTTTTAATTGCACTAGCATACTAGTACATGAATACAAATAAGCAATATACTCTTGAATTAATGGAACATCTGCTGGTATTAAAAACGCCAGATGAGATGGAGCAGGCATTACGTGCGCTGCTAACCCCGGCTGAATTTAGTGAGGTCACTAAACGTTTACAGATCTTTAAGATGCTGGGACAGGGTATACCGCAACGCCAAATTGCTGAGACGCTGGGTGTAGGTATTGCGACTGTGACGCGTGGGTCGCGTGCGCTTAAAGTCGATTAAGAATGAATGCTAGTGAATAAGGTTAAATGAATATGACATCGCGCAAACCTGATCGTATTGATCTGTCAAGAAAACCGCATTATGTAACGATCGCTTCTGACTGCGATTTTTTTGATCTATTTAAAAAAATAGAAAAGCAGTTTGAGACTTGCTTTATGTTGGAATCGTTAGGTGAAGATAGCTTTATTTCTCGCCATTCGATTATTGGTTTTGATCCGGAAAAAATCATCTGGGCAGAAGAGAAAACCCTTTTCATTCAGGAGCGTGATGGCCAGTGCGCGCAGTACCAAAGCGATAATCCGTATTATTTGTTACGTGAACTTGTGCCACAAAATGTTTTATCCCGAAAGTATGCGGGTGGTCTGACCGGTTACATCGGTTATGACAGTATGAACTACTTTGAGCCAACGCTTAACCTACAGCGCAGTGATATGTTCGAGGCGTTTAAGTTCGGGCTTTATAAAGATGGTTTGATACTCGATAAGATGACCGGTGAGGTGATCTATTTCTACTATACCGATAGTCGTTTAGATTTGGTTGAGTCATTGATTGCACAAGAGTACGTCGGTAATGGCGAGCTGGAAATCACTCCGATGGGTGAGACAATGACGCAAGCTGAGCACGCCTCAGCGGTTATGAAAGTTAAGCAAGATATTATTGACGGTAAAATTTTCCAGACAGAAGTTGGCTTTAAAAAACGCTTCAAGCTGGAAGGTGACACTATTAATATTTATGAGCAACTGCGTGAAGTGAACCCATCACCGCAAATGTACTACGTTAAGTTTGGTGAGCAAAAGTTAATTGGAGCTAGCCCTGAGCTGCTGTTCCGTTTACGCCAAGGGGAGATGGAAACCTTCCCGCTGGCGGGTACCGCCAAGCGTGGTGCAACTGAAGATGAAGATCGCGCATTAGCACGTGTCTTATTAAACGATCCAAAAGAAATTGCAGAGCACAATATGATTGTGGATCTGCATCGAAATGATATTGGCCGTGTCGCGCAATTCGGCACCGTTAAAGTGCGTAGCTTGATGGATATTAAACGCTTTAGTCATGTGCAGCATATTTCTAGTGAGATTGTTGGCATTATCGCTGAAGAACACGATATGTTCTCTGCGCTGGCCAGTAATTTTCCTGCAGGTACGTTAACCGGTGCGCCAAAAATTGAAGCGATGAAAGTGATCGATGATCTTGAATTAGATGGTCGCGGTCCCTACGGTGGTGCTGTTGGGCATTTTTCCTTTAATGGAGACTGTGCTTTTGCCATTCCTATTCGCACCGTTTTTGCTAATGGTGAAGAGGCATATGTACAAACTTGTGGCGGAAATGTGTATGACTCCAACCCTGAAGATGAGTATGAAGAGATTCGTCGTAAGTTTGCAGGGACTAAAAAAGTCTTAGACCAGTTTATCAAGGAGGAGGCGTGAGCATGAAAGTTTACATTATCGATAATTATGACTCCTTTACGTATAACCTTTATCAGTTTATTGGTGAAATTTTAACCTCCGAAAAATCCAAGGGGCAAATTGAGAACTTTGAGATTGTGGTGAAGCGTAATGATCAAGTCACGTTAGCCGAGATTCAGGCGGCTAACCCGGATCGTATCATTATCTCGCCGGGACCGGGTTCGCCAGAGGATGAGCACTATTTTGGTGTGTGTGCTCAAGTAATCTCTCAGTTTGGTAAAACTATTCCTTTACTTGGTGTGTGTTTAGGGATGCAGGGAATTGTGCATCAGTTTGGTGGTAAGGTTGTGAAAGCGCATGTGCCGATGCACGGTAAAATTAGCCCTATTACGCATAATGGAGAGGGAATATTTCGCGGTATTCCTGACCAGCTCGAAGTGATGCGTTATCACTCTTTGATGGCGGAAGCTGAGAGTTTTCCTGAGTGTTTAGAATTGACCTCTATTGTCGGGGAGCTTACGGCAGATGAGTTTGGTGATTATACAAAAATTCATCAAGGAGGAGAGTTCGAAGTGATGGCAGTACGTCACCGTGAATACCCTATCACGGGTATCCAGTTCCATCCTGAGTCTTTTGCTACTGAAGGTGGTAAAGAGCTAATCAGGAACTTCCTTTTTGCCGACGAGTAAAGCACACCACTATCAGTAATAAGCTGAGCAGTAACACAGGAGTGACACCGTACTTTTGATAGGGTGTTACTCCGCTTCTTTTCTCAACGCTTCCTGTTAATACTGCTGGCTGATAAGCCGGTGCTTGTGCTGCTATTTCACCATAAGGGTCGACAATCGCAGTTAGCCCATTGTTGGTACTTCTGACTAACCATCGGCCATTTTCTAATGCGCGCATACGTGCAATTTGCATGTGTTGAGCTGGTGCTAAGGAGTGGCTGAACCATGTGTCGTTGGAGACAGTAAGAATCCAATCACTGTCTGTCGATAGCTTTCTGACAAGCTCTGGGTAGGCTATTTCATAACAGATTGCGGCGGCAATTTTGCTTGAGCTAAGGTTAAGTGTTGTTTGTTGTTGTGCGGGCAAGCTAAAGCTCGACATAGGTAAATTGAAAAACTCGATTACGCCGCGTAAATAATTTTCTACTGGTACGTACTCCCCAAAAGGAACCAGTCGCTGCTTATGATATATATCTGTTTTGCCCGTCAATAATGCCAGACTATTATGAGCGCGGTAGCCGTTAGGGTGTTCAGTGTCTCTCTCTATAGAAGGTATGCCGCTGATAAGTGCGCGATTGTCTTGCTCTAGTTGAGTTAGCAGATCGGACAGGTAGGGTTTTGCTGATGATAGCAGGGCCGGGATTGCTGTCTCGGGCCAAATGATCAGCGGTGCCTGGGTTTGTTTAAGTGTCATCTGGCTATAGATGTTGAGGAACTCGGGTAGGTAATTCTTATTCCATTTCAGCTGCTGAGGAATATTTGCTTGAACTATGTCTATCTCTTGGATATGCCCGCTTGCTTGCGTCCACTCCTTGGGTAGAAAAAAGCCTAAACAAGGCAGTGTGATAATAACGGCGAGAGCGATGCGTTGAGAAGCGTGGCGTGTTGTTAGCAACGATACTGTGGCAATTGATATGCACAGCACCGCAAACGACAGAAGCCAAACGCCGCCTATGGGGGCCCAAAATTTAAGCGGTGAATCTATCAGTGCGTACCCTAAATACAGCCATGGGAAACCGGTAAGAAACCAGCTGCGAATCCATTCAAAAATAACCCATAAGCCAATAAAACCAGCGCCGGATAGTGTGGATTTTGATAGCCATTTTGCATAACACCAGCCTTGTAGAGCAAAAGTTAGCGCTAGCCCCATTGCAAATGACAGCGTCATTAGGGACGCAAGCCAGATTGGAGCATTACCGTACGTATGAATGCTGACATATACCCAAGAGATACCTGTACCGAAAAAGCCGGTGCCAAAGCACCAGCTAACCCATGCTGATTGTTTCGGAGTAAGGTTTTGAAGCAGCAAGAATAAGATTCCGGGGATGATGAGAATCAATCCCCAAAAATCAAAAGGTGAAAACGCTAACGGTGTTAGAGCGCCGCAGATAAGAGCGATAAAGGCGCGATATTTTGTTAAAGACTTTAGCATGCTTAATAACACTTTATTATTTGCGTATTACCTGTAACAGCCGGATGCGACGGTTGTCTGAAGACAATACCTTGAAAGTGAAGTTTTGTATCGAGACCTCTTCATCTTTACGTGGGAGGTGGCCAAAGCGATGTGTAACAATGCCACCAATGGTATCGAACTCATCATCAGGAAAGCTGGTGTTGAAGTACTCGTTGAAGTCTTCAATTTCAGTCAAAGCCTTAACAATATAAGCGTTGTCGTCAAATAAACGGATATTGCCTTCATCCTCGTCGACATCGTGCTCATCTTCGATTTCACCGACGATCTGTTCTAGAACATCTTCGATGGTGACAAGACCGGCTATGCCGCCATATTCATCAATTACAATCGCCATATGATTGCGATTAGCGCGAAACTCTTTCAATAGAATATTGAGTCGCTTGCTTTCTGGAATGAAGGTGGCTTTGCGTAGTTTGTTGTAAATATCGAACTCTTCTTGGCCATCATCAATAATTAATGGCAAGAGATCTTTTGCTAATAATACGCCGATGACTTCATCAGGGGACTCGCCGATAACAGGGAAGCGGGAGTGAGCGCTGGAAATGATAAGGGGAAGGAATTCTTTAGGTGTTAGTTCTGCGTCTACCACAACCATTTGGGAGCGTGGGATCATAACATCTCGAACTTGCATCTCGGCAACTTGAATTGCGCCTTCAATGATGCTGAGGGCCTCTTGGTCCAGTACACTTTCTTCTGCTGCATCACGTAAAATGGTTAATACTTCATCACGTGTTTTGGGTTCATCAGAAAATGCCTGGGCAAAACGCCCGAACCAACTTCGTGGTTGTCCTGATCGATCTTCACTCATAACTAATTTCTCACACTCCTTGCTGATAAGGGTCAGGTATATTGATGGATGCTAGTAATGCTACTTCCAGTGTTTCCATCTGTTCGGCATCACTGTCATTTATATGGTCGAAACCAATAAGATGCAAGGTTCCATGTATTACCATGTGTGCCCAATGGTTGTGTATCGGTTTGTTTTGCTCTTGGGCTTCTTTTGTAACGATATCGGCACAAATGGCAAGGTCACCTAGTAAATCCATAGGGATGCCTTCAGGTCCATCGAAAGGAAAAGAGAGCACGTTGGTGGGTGCATCTTTACCGCGATAGTCGTTGTTAAGCTGTTGGCTTTCTGTAGGTTCCACTAAACGGATGCAGATCTCGCCGCGTGATTTTCTGCCGGTAAGCGCTAAAGTGACCCAGAGTTGAAAGTCTTCATCAGAAGGTAGTATTAGCTCAGTGTTGTCGACGTCTCTTTGGATATCCACGTCGTAGTTCATGATGTGCTGCCTTTGCTCTGTTCTTGTTCTTGGTCAAAGCGTTCATAAGCTTCAACAATGTGCTGAACTAATGGGTGACGCACTACATCTTTAGATGAGAAGTGAGTGAAACCAATGTCTTTAACGCCGCCCAATACATGGATTGCATGCTTGAGGCCTGAAGGAGTGCCTTTAGGCAGATCGACCTGAGTAATGTCGCCGGTAATAACCGCTGTAGTGCCAAAGCCGATGCGAGTAAGGAACATTTTCATCTGTTCGCGTGTGGTATTTTGGCTTTCATCCAAAATAACAAAGGCACCATTGAGTGTGCGGCCGCGCATGTAGGCGAGGGGGGCGACTTCAATAATGTTGCGCTCAAGAAGCTTATCGACTTTTTCAAAGCCAAGCATTTCATACAAGGCGTCATAAAGAGGGCGCAGGTAAGGGTCAACTTTTTGTGATAAGTCGCCGGGTAAAAAGCCGAGTTTCTCACCGGCTTCTACAGCAGGGCGCACAAGTAAAATACGCTCTATCTCTTCTTGTTCTAATGCTTGCACTGCACAGGCGACTGCTAAGTAAGTTTTTCCAGTACCCGCAGGGCCAATACCAAAATTGATATCGTGCTGCAAAATAGAACGTAGATAATTTTGCTGGTTGGGACCGCGTGGCCTGATGAGAGCTTTACGCGTGCGAATGCTGATATCGCCTTTTAGTTGCTTGTTACCATTGCTAGCGCGTTGCTCGACACCTGACTGCTGTAGTAGCAAGTGGATCAATTCAGGCGTGATATCGGTCCCATCGATTGAGTCTTGATACAGTTGCTTAATCATTTCTCCAGCGAGTTGTGCCTGCTGGCTTTTTCCCGATACTTGGAAATCATTGCTACGGTTATGAATCGTGACATCTAGACGCGATTCCAATAGCTTCAGATGTTCATTAAGTTTGCCGCATAGATTGGCAAGGGCATCTGCATGAAAAGGCGTTAGTAAAAATTTAACGTCTTTAGTTGTTTGTGTGGTCATACTGGCGTTTTTCAATCCGCAATGGGTTTAGTCGAGCTCAGAGCTAACAAGCTCACCAAGCAAGGAGTTCTGGTAAGCATCAAGGATGCGCACATCCGCAAAATGCCCTATCAGATTTGGATTATCGCACTTGAAATTAACAACACGGTTGTTTTCGGTGCGTCCTGATAAAAGTCCAGGGTCTTTTCTGGAGTAGCGGTTAACCAGAATGCGTTGGGTAGAGCCAATCATGCGACGGCTAATCTGCATTGTTTGCTGGATAATACGTGTTTGCAAAATCTGTAAATGTTCTTTTTTGGTTTCTTCAGACACGGTATCAGGCAGATCAGATGCGGGTGTTCCTGGGCGTCTGCTGTAGACGAAGCTGAATGAGTTATCAAAACCTATCTCTTGGATGAGGTTCATAGTTGCTTCAAAATCTGCTTCGGTCTCACCCGGAAAGCCGATGATGAAGTCAGAGGACATAGTTAGCTCTGGGCGTATTTTCATCAATCGGCGTATTTTTGATTTGTATTCTAATACAGTATGTCCACGCTTCATGGCCATCAGAATGCGGTCAGAACCAGACTGTACAGGTAGGTGAAGATGGTTAACCAGCTCTGGTACGTCAGCAAAAGCTTGAATTAAATTGTCTGTAAACTCGACAGGGTGTGAAGTAGTGAAACGGATACGATCGATCCCATCAACCGCCGCAACGTTACGAATCAACTCAGCTAAATCTGCGGTGTCGCCATCATGTGTATCACCACGGTAGGCGTTGACGTTCTGGCCTAATAGGTTTACTTCTCTGACACCTTGCTCAGCTAGCTCAACGCACTCAGTAATAACGTCATCTATTGGGCGGCTAACTTCTTCTCCGCGTGTATAGGGAACGACGCAGAATGAACAATATTTACTACAGCCCTCCATTACAGAGACAAATGCTTCAGCGCCTTCGGCTTTGGGTGTGGGTAAAACGTCGAATTTTTCAATCTCAGGGAAACTGATATCAACGATACCTTTTTGTCCCTGGTTGGTTAGGTCGATCATTTCTGGCAGGCGGTGTAGTGTTTGCGGGCCGAAAATCATATCAACATAAGGCGCGCGTTTAAGGATGTTATCACCTTCTTGGCTAGCTACGCAGCCGCCTACGCCAATAATTAGATCTGGGCGCTTGTCCTTTAATTTACGCCAGCGTCCCAGCTGATGAAAAACCTTTTCTTGCGCTTTTTCCCTAATAGAACAAGTATTTAATAACAGGACATCGGCATCATCCAGGCTATCGGTTAACTCCAACTTATGACTTTCACCAAGTAGATCTGACATACGGGCAGAATCATACTCGTTCATTTGACAGCCATGAGTTTTAATAAATAGCTTTTTCGCCATTACACACCTTGTTCTATCGTTTGCAAAAAGACCGGTCATTGTACTGGATAGAGGGGCGTTTTAATAGGTATTGCGGTGTGCGTTAAAATCGATTTTATCGTGAGCTACATGCAGATCACAACGCCTAGCTTCACATGTAGTGATGAGTAAAAAAGAAGTGCTAGTGTTAATGTGTTGTGTGCGTAGGTGATAGGGGTATTCAGGGTGCTTTCTTGTGAGCGTTAAACATTCCAAAGAAAGAACCCTGAGTGAGCAGGTTATTTATTGAACACATGACCCGCTAGTAAGTTTGGTTAGCCTGTCACCTTGTGCAATTTCAACGCTGCCATCACTAAATATAATTTCTACATGGTCAACATCGATACAATCAATTTTTGCTCGGCCCCACGTATTTTTCCACGAATTACCTTTGCTGTACTCGCCGGGGTGAACGGGGCCTGCAACACGCAAGTAGGCGCTGTGATCTCTGCTTTTTCGAGCGCGTACAATATTGCCGTCTTTGTCATAAGCGGTAGCACGAAACAGTATGTATTGATAAGTGCCGGATGAAGAGTTAGTGAAGTGAATATTGGCACCTACTGAACCACGTTTTTTCTTTTGGATAGGTTCGGCAAGCTCCAGTGTGATCAAGGGTTCTGGTACGTAAACTGGTATGGGTTCTGGTGCCTTGACTATCTCTTTCTCAGTGCTACAAGCGACCAATAAGGCGAGCGTAATAAGAATAAATGATCGTTTGATGAGCTGCATTGATAAGTCCTGTGACGATAGCTAATGGCATGATTAGAGAGTAGACACTCATTGTTCAGGTGTGGTTCCCTTTATACACCAGTTAGCTTAAGGGAGGCTGATTAAATTTTTTTGACTACCCATAGTTTAGCTCAAAGAAAGTAATGTTTTTGACGGCCGACCGGGTATCTCTCGTGCAAGTTTAGGGACAAGGTAACCAGGAAGTTCTGTTTGTAGCTCTTTCATTAAAGCAATAGCATCGCTATCGCTAATGTCAAAGTGAGCGGCTCCGTGAACAGGGTCGAGAACAAAAAGGTAGTAAGGAAGAACGCCACACGTAAAGAGTGTTTCACTGAGGGTCTTCAGGCAATCAACCGAGTCATTAATGCCTTTTAAAAGAACAGACTGGTTTAGAACGGTTACCTTAGCTGCTTGTAATTTAGCAATGCTCCCGGCTACCTGAGTGTCGACTTCGTTGGCGTGATTAATATGTAAAACGCAGACAGTGCTAAGGCGAGAAGATGCTAACGTTTGGCACAGAGTATCGGTAACACGTTGAGGAATGACCACGGGAAGACGGCTATGGATTCTGAGTCGTTTTATATGCGTGATAGCCTCAAGATCATTAATCATGCTACTTAAACGCTTATCTGGGGTGGCTAACGGGTCGCCACCTGAGAAAATAACCTCAGTAATGTTTTGGTTATTCTGCAAGTATTGCAATACTTGTTGCCATTGCTGGCTACCTAGCTGGTTTTCTTGATAAGGAAAGTGACGTCTAAAACAGTACCGACAATTAATGGCGCAGGCACCGCTAAGAATAAGAAGCACTCGGCCTTTATACTTGTGGATTAGCCCAGGAGCTGGGTTAGTATCGAGTTCTTCCAATGGGTCATTCGAGTAGCCTGGGTAGCGTTCCATTTCTGCTGATTGAGGTAGCACTTGTAGTAGCAGTGGATCGTTAGGGTTGCCTTTTTCGATACGGTTTAAATAAGGCTCAGGAACTCTAATAGCAAAATTTTTCGCTGCGTGAGAGCAAGCCGGCAGTGATTGTGAGTCTAATTCAACTTTATCTAATAGTTCATCAAGGTTACAAGTAGACTGTCTTAGCAGGGTTTGCCAGTCGGTTTCGATGAAAATAGGTGTAATATGGTTCATGATGACTGGAGCCTGAGATAATTCAATTTTGCTCGCATTCTCCTTTCAAGTAGAATAGGTGTCAATTTTGGTGTGAAAACCTTTTTAGCTCGACTATTTTTTAGTGAAATTATTTTAGCTTAATTATTAATTAGAGAAAATTATGGGATATTCCGCGAACCAGTTAAAAAACGGCCTAAAAGTGATGCTTGAAGGCGATCCATGTGCGATGCAGGATGTAGAGTTTGTCAAACCGGGTAAAGGCCAAGCGTTTACTCGTGTGAAAATGCGTAATTTGCTTACCGGTCGTGTTTGGGAACGTACTTTTAAATCTAACGAAAGCGTTGAAGGCGCAGACGTTATGGACCGCGATATGGAATACCTCTATAACGACGGTGAGTTGTATCATTTCATGGTGCCGGTTACTTTTGAGCAATACGCTGCGGATGAAACAGCGGTAGGTGATGCTGCTAAATGGCTCAAAGAAAATGACACCTGCATGGTTACACTCTGGAACGATAACCCAATCGCGATTACAACAGCTAATTTTGTTGAACTCGAAGTTGTTGAAACTGATCCAGGTTTAAAAGGTGACACTGCTCAGGGAGGCTCTAAGCCGGCTAAATTGAGTACAGGTGCATCCGTTCGTGTTCCCTTGTTCATTGAGCAGGGTGATATTTTAAAAATTGATACACGTACTGGCGATTACGTTAGCCGTGCGTAGTTTTTAAATACAATTAAAACGGCAGCTTCGGCTGCTGTTTTTGTGATCTATTACCATTAAAAAAATTGCTTATGTTGTTTTGATGTGAAAAGTGTAACCTTCTAACTAGTTTTATTTAAGGCATATCACTAATTTTTATTTGGTAGCTCTGCCCACAATTGTGGCCACTTTTCGATCCAGCAGCAAGAATGATCAAAATTATCAATAACGGTCAAAAATACCTCTGAGTCGTGAGGGTACATATTTAGATAAGAGATCATGAGTTTGGCTGGGATGGTTTTATCCTCTGCTCCTACGAAGTGTTGTTGTCGAATGTTCTTAAGTGTGTTTATTGAATTTATAGCGTTTAGCGATCCCTTTAATGGTGACACTTTGTGATAAGCAGTCCATGCTGAATGATCGATATTTCCCGCCACGCTTATAATACGTGTAACATCGTCTCTTTCAGCTGCTACGAGAGACGCAATACTAGCCCCCCCAGAATAACCTACAAGCTCTATAGATGAGGCAGAGTACTTACTCTTAAGGTTAGAGATGGCTTGATTGACTGATGAGACTATGTTTGAAGCAAAACGCATATTTGTCCAATACTTTTGGCTGCATGATGGGTCAGCTACATACTGGCAGGGGCGTGCAAGATATATAGCCGTCCCTTTGGGTTGACTAAGTGCTAACTCAAGTGCGAGAGGGTTTGTAGGTGTGGGGTTGCTTGAAGGCTGGTCTCGTGAAAGCCATGCCAACCCATCTCCTTCAATATAAACGGTTATATGATTGGTGCTAATCAAGTCCTTAAAAGAATAGGAGCGTAATAAAAAGCTATCAGTCTGTATGTTATATCCGTTCCAGTTCTTGGTGGCTGAAAGAGTTTCAGCGATACCATATCGCTCACTATACGATGGTACTGAACGACACGCCTCTAAAGATATAATGCAAAGTATTGTGAATGCTATGTGAATAGATTTGATCATGATTAATATCTCAAAAAAGCCGTCATTGATGATGACGGCTTCTGATTCAACAGCTCATGTCAGAACATCCAGCGTAATTTCACACTAGCAGTCTGGTTTAAAAAATCTTCACGATAGCCTACATCATAGCGAGCATTAATTTCGGTACCATTCTCTAATGTATAAACAAGTCCCATTCCCGCATTAGTTCTCCATGGATCAGGGTCGATACCGTAGGTTACAAAGCTCGCCGTTGGAGCACCAGCAAAAGCAGAGGTTATACTCGATCTACCATTATGTAAGTCATAAGCAACACCTATATTTGCTGTGAACTTAGTTTCATCACTGACCTGATGAGTAAGCTTGCCGTCAACACCCACTAGTAATTCGGTTGTACTGCGTTTTTCCACATTTAAATTAAGTACACCTGCTCCAGACTCGTCATAAGACTCATCTTCTATCCAGGTATAATCTGTTCTGATTGAAGGGGTAAAGGTTGTCTTTCCACTAACATCGAAATTTTTAGCAACTTCGACCCCAGCATGCGCACTTAAACTGTCAAAGTCGGAACTAGCAGTAGTTGAAGTAAAGGCTATCGTTCTCTGTCCTTTGTTACTGTTATGACCGACGTCAATTTGGAAATTTAGGTCAATATTTTCACTTAGAGCATAGCTACCATAACCAACAAGCTGATACACATCAGTTTGCAAGCTTTGTGGAGCTACAGAAGATTTACTATCAACATCTGAATTGGCATAAGCGAAAGCTATACCTAAACGATAATTGTCATTCATTAGACCATCAAAACCGGCAGCAATACCGTATGTGTCAACATCAAAACCTGCAACGCCACCAGTGTTTTTTTGATCTGCCCACGAGCCGAACGGCTTTAACCAAAAATATTGTTCACTAACAAAATCGTCACCTGACGACAAACCTTGGTTAGAATTAGTACGAGCCTGAATAATGCGATTGATGCCATTCAATGCATTTTTAGCAGCAAGTGCAGACGAGCCGGTAAGCAATGGGAGAGTTTGAGATGCTGCATCAGAAACCTCTTGGTCACTGCTCAATCCAGCATCCGAAAACACTGAAAGCAATGCGGTATTATTATCTATAACTGATGCAGCTCCAAAAGCAGAAGAGTTGCTTAACGTTGTAGAAGAATCTAGGACACTTAAGCCTGAAATGGCTTCAATGGCAGCGGTAATGTCTGAACCGAAAACATAGTAATAAGTTAATACTAGGGATTCAGACGTTAGAAGGCTTTCGTCATAAAACGACATACCAAGTGTGTAGTCACCATTACCATCATCAGTTCCAGCATAATAAACTGTTGGGTCTGAGGACCAGCCACTACTTATTCCGGTATTTACGCCCGAAGTAGAAGCCGTGTAATAACCAAGAATGTACTTACTCACCAATGCTTCAGCATAAACTAAATTCTCAGCTGCAACAGAACCGTTTCCTCTAATGTTCGTTGTGGCGCTACTATCGCCAGGTGCAGCATTCGCATCCGGATCAATAAGTCTAAGGAAGTAAAGATCTGTCAGGTCTTTTGATGCTGTTATTGTAGTCACAACTTTAATGATTTGGTCGCTATCTTCGAAGCTTATATCATTGGTAATATCAAATAATTTACCACTACCAGGGTCATATGAGCCAACCCATTGAACACTATTAGTTGTACCTGAGGAAGTATCAGAAAAAGAACTAAAGTTTACACCTAGGCCAAAGCCTCCGGAGTTATTTGAACCTGAGTTATATGTTGTTCCTCCATTGGAAGTTCTAAAATAATAGCCTTCGTATGGGGCCCCAGGAGTCAAGTAATCATACGCAGTATTGAAAGTTCCAGTGCCCGTGCTGTCGTAGAGAATGCCAGGGGAAGTGCTGCCAATCGAGCCGACTGTACCGTAATGATTGGTACCAATCTTTATGAAATCACCAGTCAGGCTTATAGGAGATGGTGATGCTAGCGCCTCGCCACAACTAAGTGCAACCGCCAAAGATAGTGCACAGCGTTTAAATACCCGCTCCATTCTCATTCTTTCCTTGCTCATACAAAGCCTCAATATAAATAAAGTAAATAAATATATAGTGCAAGATTCATTAATAAGCCATGCCATTACTCATGGTTTTATTCCTTAGTTTGATGAGGATCATTATATAAATAATTTGCAAGCACTTACTTGCCAGATGTTTTTCTTGAAATATCATTATTTTTGGATGGGTAGTGGCCTAGTGCTATCGTTCTGTTGTACCCCTGACACATAGAAGATGGTCGGGTTTTAAAAGGGTTGATGAGCAAAAAGTGCTTTTAACTTGGTTTTATTCTCCTAATTAATAAGGCTGCATTCTGATGATTTAGTGCTTTTGGGGGCTGATGTTTGCTTCTGATAATGTAAGTATTCATGAAATGTGTGTGTTAAGTAATACGCCAGCCCCTGTGTTAAATCGCTGATGGTTTTTAGGGGGAATAAGAGTGCTTTGGCAAGCTAGGTAGAGTGTGACTAGTTCATATTAGAGAATTAACTGCGCTATGAATATCAAGAATAGAGAGATGTTTATTGGTCGAGTGTTTAGCTTATTTCATAATAGAGCAATGAATTATAAAATGTGTGCTTGGTGTTGGCAGCTTCGGCTGCCGTTTTTGTTTCTTGTATTGTTGCTAGTAAATGGTGTTATGTAAATGTCTGACTGGAAACCGACGGCTTGTGTTGAAAATCTACACAAAAGAGCCGCTATATTAGCATTGATTCGTCAGTACTTTACTGAGCAACAGGTACTTGAGGTTGATGCAGCTGTTTTGTCTCAGTGTGCGGTGAGCGACCCTTGTATTGACTCGTTGGAGGTGAGTTTTCGCAGTTATCCTGAAGCAGAGGCAGAGATTTACTATCTGCAAACATCGCCAGAATATGCCATGAAACGTCTGTTGGCAGCGGGCAGCGGCTCAATTTATCAAATGGGTAAAGTGTTCCGAAATGGGGAAGAGGGACGCTTTCATAACCCAGAATTCACTATGTTGGAATGGTATCGTCTGGGTCTTGATGATAATGAACTAATGGATGATGTTGAGCGCTTGGTGCGTTTGGTATTGGGTATTGGGCCGATTAGACGTTGTACATATAATTCTGTTTTTTTAGAAAAGCTGAGTATTGATCTGTCAAAGACGAGTACTGCAGAACTAGCCGCCGTTATGCGTCAACACGTTGAAGTGGATATGGGTCTAGAAGACCGTGATGCGTGGTTAAATTTATTGATGTCACACGTGGTTGAGCCTTTGTTAAAAGATGAGCCCGTGTTTATTACAGATTACCCTGCGAGCCAATCAGCACTGGCGCGCATTAAAGAGAATGCGACAGGTGAATCAGTGGCCGCCCGCTTTGAGTTATTTGTTGGAGGGATGGAGTTGGCAAATGGTTATCACGAGCTTACTGACCCTGAAGAGCAGCAGCGTCGATTAGATGCTGATCAGCTGATAAGGCAGTCGTTAGCGTTGCCTCAGCGACCATTGGAGCAGCGTTTGGTGACAGCACTTGAATGGGGTTTACCTAACTGTGCAGGCGTTGCGTTAGGTGTGGATAGGTTGGTTATGCTGGCCTTGCAGGCCTCACACATTGAAGAGGTTATACCTTTCACATTTAGAAATGCCTGATAGAGGCTTTTTGCGCCTGCTTTAAGCCTGATAAAGCTTAAAGCAGGCCTTTATTATGCTGGTAGGTGATTAAGTAGTGCGCTTTTTATGCGCTTAATGGCCTCTTCTAGTAAAGGTCTTGGGCAACCAAAATTAAGTCGCATATAGTTGGCATCACCAAAATCTCGCCCTGGTGACATACCAATTCCCGCCTCTTCAAAAAAGCGTGCAGGGTTTTCTAATTTTGCCGCTGATATATCTATCCACGCTAAATATGTGGCTTCAATGGGGTTAAGTTTTAAGCCGGGGATTTGATTGAGCTCTTGTATTAGATAGTCTCTGTTTTCTCTTAAATAACGTAGCTGCTTTTGATTCCAGTCATCACCGGCTTGGTAGGCGCCAATAGCGGCGGTATAACCGAGTAGGTTAACGTCAGGTACGATACCTTTTCTTACATTGATAAATTGTTTACGTAGCTGTTCATCAGGAATTATAGCAAACGAGCAACCCAGACCGGCAACATTGTAAGTTTTACTTGGTGCCATGAGGGTAATGGTGCGTGAGGCGCTATCTGAATTCAACGAAGCCAGGGGGATATGCTGTAAATCGGGTTCAAGAATTAGGTCGCAGTGGATCTCGTCAGAACAAATGGTGAGCTGATGCTTTTTAGCTATAGCAGCTAGCTGCAGTAACTCCTCTTCTCTGTATACGCTACCGCCTGGATTGTGAGGATTGCAGAAAAGAATCATATGAGTATCAGGTGTAATAGATTTTTCTAGCACGGCGAAATCAAGAATAAAGCGCTCGCCCTCCTGTGTCATTGGAACCTGAATGACTTTGCGTTTTGATAGGTGCGGTGCTGAAACAAACGGTGGGTAAATCGGCTGAGGGGAAATAACATGGTCGCCAGCATCACCCACCGCTCTGCAAGCTAAATTTAATCCGCAGACAAGGCCGGGTAACCATACTAACCAGTCTGTTTCGATCTTCCATTGGTAAAGCGACTGCATTCTATCAATGACTAGCTGGTTGAGTTCTGCTGGTGTATTGGTGTAACCAAATACACCATGCTCAACGCGTTTTTGTAGTGCTTGAATGACGCTAGGAGGGGCCATGAAGTCGGTATCTGCAACCCACATAGGAAGAATTTCAGTGTCTCGGTATCGCTCCCATTTTTGGCTGGCAGTGTCGCTACGATCAATAAAAGTATCAAAATTTATGGGGGTCATCAGGTTCTCCTACTTTATTCTGCGTTTGCTTAATAAATGAGAGTGATTTCTCATGGTAATTGTAGCGGCTGAGAGGTTACAAATAGCTAGCTTCAGGTTATAGTTATCGGTAATTCAAATCAATTCGGTTAACAGGTGAATATGCAATTCGTGAGTGCCTATGTGAACAACATAGCACGTGTTGATACGACACCCACTGCATGTGGTGAATTAACTCGTTTACAGCCTCTACGTCCACTGCTTTAGGGTAGTGATGTCGCGTTCTCGTCCTTGTTAAATTTCGTTAAAATAATTCGTTTAATTCAGTACTTTTGTTATGCACTGAATAACTGATTGGAGCCCCTCCGATGAGCACTAAAGATCAAGTCATAATTTTCGATACAACGTTGCGTGATGGTGAACAGAGTCCTGGTGCTTCAATGACCAGAGATGAAAAGCTGCGTATTGCCAAGCAGCTAGAAAAAATGCGTGTGGATGTAATAGAGGCAGGCTTTGCTATTGCTTCACCGGGTGATTTTGAATCTATTAAAGCGATCGCTGATACGGTAACTGAGAGCACAATTTGTTCATTATCACGTGCATTGGATGCGGATATTGATCGTGCTGGAGAGGCTCTTGCGGGAGCGGCTTCTGGGCGTATTCACACCTTTATCGCAACATCACCCATTCATATGAAGTATAAGCTTCAAATGACGCCTGACCAAGTGATTGAGCATGCGGTGCATGCCGTTAAGCGTGCGCATAACCTGATCAGCGATGTTGAGTTTTCATTGGAAGATGCGAGCCGTTCCGAGCTTGATTTCATGTGTCGCATTATTGAGAAAGTAATTGATGCGGGTGCTCGCACCATCAATATCCCTGATACGGTTGGTTATGCAATACCTGAAGAGTTTGGATATACCATTGGGCAGTTGTTACAGCGTATACCTAATGCCGATAAGGCAATTTTCTCGGTTCATTGTCATAATGATTTAGGTTTGGCAGTTGCGAACTCATTAGCGGCGGTTACCGCAGGTGCTCGCCAAGTAGAGTGTACGATTAATGGTCTGGGTGAGCGTGCAGGTAACGCTTCACTTGAAGAGTTTGTCATGGCCATCCGTACACGTAAGGATCTATTGGGCTTGCAAACTAATATTGATACGACACAGATTGTTCCTGCGTCGCGCCTAGTATCCAGTATTACGGGCTTTCCTGTGCAGCCGAATAAAGCCATTGTTGGTGCTAATGCATTCGCACATGAGTCTGGTATTCATCAAGACGGCGTGCTCAAGCACCGCGAAACTTACGAAATCATGACAGCTCAAGATGTTGGCTGGCAAACTAACCGTATGGTGATGGGTAAGCATTCAGGACGTAATGCTTTTCGCTCTCGCCTAGATGAGCTTGGAACAACTTTCAGCTCGGATGCTGAGTTGAATCATGCCTTTGCGCGGTTCAAAGACCTTGCTGATAAAAAACATGAGATTTTTGATGAAGACCTTATTGCGTTAGTGTCTGATGTGCGTGCTGCGGATGCTTATGAGAAGTATAAGCTGTCTTCTTTGAATGTTACCTCACAAACAGGAGAGGTCCCTGTTGCGCAAGTTTCGTTGGTGGTTGATGGTGCTGAGTTTAAAGCAGAATCAGAAGGTGGTGGGCCCGTTGATGCCGCGCTAAAAGCGATTGAAGAGATTGTGCATTCTGATTCAACTCTCGAACTCTACTCGGTTAATGCTATTACCAGTGGGACTGATTCACAAGGTGAGGTGACGGTACGCTTAGAAAAAGAAGGACGGATTGTGAACGGCATGGGATCTGATATTGATATCATTATTGCTTCAGCTAAGGCATACCTTCATGCGCTTAATCTGTTAGATGCGAATATTCAAAAAGCGCACCCTCAGGTTTAATGATCATGTCGTCGGAGCAGTTAGAGCAGCGTCGCCATCGATATTTGGCGGCAATGGGGGTGACCAGCTGGTTGCCTCGTGCTGTATTGTCGGGTGCTAAGTCTTCGCCAGACAGTGTTTATCAATTTTTGTATGGGCACGAGGATGAAGACTTTGCGTCTGATACTGATCTAGATAATGACGTAGCTGGGGCTACAGGCGTTAAGTCTAATGTTGATACGATTTCTTCCGAACTGAAGAAATCTCATATAGCACCCGTGACGGCAGAATCTCTGCAGTTGTCTTCGACTAGTGTTGCGCCTACTGGCATTAATAGCAAAACGCAGGCGGCGGGTTTAAATGGTAGTCGTCACTCCGCTGAGGTTCGTGCTGCGTCTACTCCCATTGATATCCCGCAGTTAGCGATCGAAGCGCGTGTTAATAAAGAGAAAGCACCGCGCTTTCGTTTGGGGTTTTGGCTGTATAAAGATGTATTGGTCATTGACAGCCTTCCTTTACTGAGTCGAGGTGGAGTTACACAAGAGAAGTACCAAGCCCTTTGTGCAAATATGGTCAGGGCCATGGGTTTAAGTGCTGAGCTATTGGCTACACCTTATGTGCTTGCTTGGCCGATGTTGGCGGGTAGCTCATTGGACCAAGGGAAGGCGGAAGCCTCATTGGCTGTGAATCATAAAATACAGAAGCTTTTATCGTTGGCTAAACCACGTCTATTGTTGTTTTTAGGCGAGCCTGCTGCGCAGATGTCTATGCAGCGCTCTGAAAGCTTAGATGAGCTGCGTGCCGTAGTTTTCAATTACACGAGCCAAATTAAAGCGCTAACTTCTTTAAGTTTGACGCAAATGATTCAGATCCCTGAATGTAAGAAAGAGGTTTGGAATGACCTCCAGAAAGTCTTGCCTACCGATGGTTGAATTTTCCCTTCTATGTGAAGGTAATATTGCCTCTATTATGCCTATTGAAACACGGCTCTTTGCAGAGGAGTGCTGGAGTGAAGGGCAAGTTAAAAGCCAATTGAACAATCCGCGTTGTTTAAATTTGGCAGTAAGTATATCAAAAGAATTACTCGGTTTTGTGCTTGTTAGCAGTGTGTTAGATGAGGCGGAGCTCTATCAGATTGCTATTCTTCCCAAAGCTCAAGGGCTCGGTTTAGCGACAAGCCTGTTGCATGAATTAGTAAACAGGCTGAAGGATTTGGGTATTACCCGTTTGATGCTAGAAGTAAGAGAAACCAATACTGCGGCCGTTAAACTATATACGTCATTTGGTTTCGTGCTTGATGGATGTCGCAAGGGCTATTACACCTCGTTACAAGGGCGAGAAGATGCCTTGCTGTATAGTTACCAGATTATTTAATACTCGCTTTTGTATCGATTAAGTGGGTGGTGCTTCCTGTCAGCATATCAGCAAAGCATATGTGTTGATTTCTTCCTGACTCTTTCGCGACATAGAGAGCTTTGTCAGTTTGCTCAATTAATGAGGCGACGTTTTTCGCTCCGAATCGAGTTGATGTTATACCTAGGCTTGCCGTTATATGATCACAGGTAGGCGAAAAATCATGCAAAATTTTATTTTTAGCTAAATCTATAATTATTCTATCAGCGAGCATTTTTGCACCTTCAACGGGAGTGTTGGGTAAGATGATCATGAATTCTTCACCGCCATAGCGAGCCAATAAATCAGCAGGTCTAAATAATTGTGCTTGTAGCAGTTTGCTGAATGTTTTTAAGCATTCATCCCCTTGAGGGTGGCCATAGTTATCATTATAAGATTTGAAGTGGTCGATATCTAAGAGAACGATGGATAATTCTGTTTTTTCTCGTTGAGCTACTCTCCATGCTCGGTCAAGAGCCTCATCCATACCACGACGGTTAATTGCTTCTGTTAATGGATCAACATGTGTGAGCTTCAATAGTTGCTGGTTTGCTTCATCTAGTGCGGCTTTCATTTGTGCAATACGTGACATTGCACGTATTTTAGCACTGAGTACAACGCTATTAACGGGCTTTGTTAGGTAATCGTCGCCACCAGCATCAATACCTTCAGCTAAATGTTGATCATTGGTTTGTCCGCTAAGAAAAATAATAGGAAGCCATTGTTCTTTTAAGCGTTCACGAATTTGACGTGTTAGTTCAAAGCCGTTTATATCTGGCATTTCCACATCCATGAGAATGAGGTCAATGTCCGTTTTATCGAGGACTTTATGAGCTTCTTCTGCCCCTGAGGCTGAAAAAGGAGTGTAGCCTTCATGTGTGATGATGGCGCTAACCATTTCGCGTATTAATCTGTTGTCATCAACAACTAATATCTGCATGCAGAACGCCTATTAGTTAGTATTTGAGCCTTTAACAAAACTAAAGACTCAATTAAGTAGAATTGAATATAACTCTATAAAGTTATAGCAAAGAAACTACGAAAAACCATTATTATTTAGGCTAGTGGTTGATTTGATTATAAAGATCCGCTTAGTAATAACACCGGATGAGAAGCGCGTTAAGCTGCGCCTTTCATCTGGTGTGTGTTGCTTTTAGAGAATGCTGTTAACACGGCTTGAAGAGCCGCTCCAGATGTATCTTCTGCTATGGCTACTGCAGAGTACGCATCGCCATTGATGGTTAATGCCACGCTAGCTTGAGCATGAGCAGTGCTGCCGTGAGCCATTGAGTGCTCATCAAATTGAGAGATTTCAATAGCGACACAGTACTGTTGAGCTAAAGCATTACACAGAGCATCAACCGCTCCCGTACCTTTACCAGTAAGCATATTTTGGCTGTGGTTTATATCAAACTGCGCACTTATATGCCCGTCGCCTGTATGTAGGTCGTAACCATTTAACAACCATTGCCCGGAGTTGGCTGTAAAGTGCTGATCAAAGAGCGCTTTAATTGTTTTTGCTGAGATTTCTTCGCCTGAGGTTTCAGTTGCCTGTTGTACGACCTTGCTAAGTTCTGCATGCATCCATTTTGGCAAGGTAATGCCATAATCTCGTTCTAACACAAGTGCAACGCCGCCTTTACCACTTTGGCTGTTGATGCGTATGACGGCTTCATACTCGCGACCAATATCTCTTGGGTCTATAGGTAAGTAGGCTACCTCCCAAAAGTCTAGATTATGTTCTTCATGGTAATTAATGGATTTACGAATAGCGTCTTGATGGCTACCAGAAAATGCAGTGTAAACGAGTTCTCCTGCCCACGGATGTCTAGCTGCTACGGGTAGCTCAGTGCAATATTCCACAACATTGATAATCTCTTTAATGTCAGAGAAATCTAACTCAGGATCGATCCCCTGGGAGTATAAATTCATTCCCATGGTAACGATGTCCATGTTGCCGGTACGCTCGCCATTACCGATTAATGTGCCTTCAATACGATCGGCTCCTGCCATAACTCCTAACTCAGCAGCAGCCACGCCACAGCCACGATCGTTATGCGTATGTAAGCTGATCTCTACTAGATCACGTTGTTTTATGTTGCGACAAAACCATTCGATTTGATCGGCAAAAACATTGGGCGTTGATACTTCAACGGTTGCTGGCAAGTTAATAATCATGCCACGACCTTTATCTTGCGCCCACACCTCTATAACGGCATCGCACACTTTTACCGCGTACTCCATTTCGGTGCCGGTAAAGCTTTCAGGTGAATATTGGAAGCGCCATGCTGTTTGTGGGTATTGCATTGCATATTCTCGTACCCACTTAGCGCCTTGGACGGCAATCGCTTTAATGCCATTTTTATCTAAGCCAAAAACTTGCTCGCGCTGTACAGTGGATGTTGAGTTGTATACATGCACAATCGCTTGCTTTGCGCCTTCAAGTGCCTCGTATGAGCGGCTAATTAACTCTTCTCGAGCCTGCGTTAATACTTGAATGCAGACGTCATCTGGAATTAATTTTTCTTCAATTAACTTACGTACAAAGTCAAAGTCAGGCTGCGATGCTGAAGGGAAGCCGACTTCAATTTCTTTGAACCCTAATTTAACCAATAAAGTGAACATACGTGTTTTTTGTTCAACATTCATTGGGTTGATCAGCGCTTGGTTACCATCCCTAAGATCCACACTGCACCAGTTAGGCGCTGATGTAATCTGTTTATCTGGCCAAGTGCGGTCAGAAAGGCGAATCGGAGTGAAAGGACGATATTTGCGATGATCAAACATAACCGGTTTCCTGAATGTAATGATAAACAGTGAGTAAAAAATTCACATAAACAATGGCTGGCAAAGCCCTGATTCGCTATATAAGTGCGGCAGGGCTTGCTGAATATCTGTTGCTCTTGTGGGGCAGAGAGTCGCTGGGTAAGCGATGAAAAAACAGCTGAGATATATAACTTTTGATTACGTTCTCGCCGGAAATCGGGTAGATACCGGTCTGTTATTCAATGACACAAAGTTTACGTAGATTGCTGCGCAATTACCTTGCTAATGTTGCTGAATGCTTTTTGTTTACGCAAATTTATGTAACTATTTGGTTTAAAATATTGATTTTAATTGCGTTACTATAGGTTTTGATGATGTTAGGTGTTGAGTTGGACCGTTTTGATATAACAATATTGCGTGAACTGCAGCGGGATGCATCGTTGTCTAATCAGGAATTAGCAGAACGGATTGGCTTAACGGCTGCGCCGTGCTCGCGCCGAGTAAAGCATTTGGAAGATTCTGGTGTTATTGCTAATCGTGTTATTCGAGTAAGCGAGCGTAGTGTGGGACTGAATCTCATAGCTTTGCTGCACATAAGCATGGATAAACATATTCCAGAACGATTTGAGACATTTGAGAAAGAGATCAGTTTAATATCAGAAGTGATGGAGTGTTATTTGATTACAGGACATGATGCCGATTATCAGCTTAAAGTTGCGGTTCCGGATATGGATAGTTATCACGATATATTATTAGGAAAGATCACTCGTATTAAAGGCGTTACTGGCGTTAAATCTGCTTTCATTATGCGTAAAGTGATTGATACAACAGCTGTGCCATTGCACTATATTCCTTCTCATCGGTGAGCAAGCTAGACTTTATTTATACTTAGATCTGCTTTCCAAGCATTTTATATTCATTAGAAAAGCGTAGAATTACTCAATATAAGCTCTTTCTTAATTAATGATTTTGATATGAATATTACAGATAGTCTTCTTTCAGGTTCGTGGCTGTGGATAGCAGATATTCTCTATCTGTGTGCACTTATGTTTGCGCTGTGGCGTAGTCCGTGGCAAGTCATTGTCAATAACAGAGGGCTACAGCATCTATTCTGTGGTGCAACGGTGCTGTTGTTACTTATGTGGAGTATGAGGGCTGGTATTTCGCCGGGATTAAGCATCCATTTTCTCGGTGTTACAGCACTCACTCTCATCTTAGGGTGGGATTTGGCGATACTTTCAGGGTCATTGGTTTTATTAGGGATGACGTTGATGGGTAAAGAAAGTTGGCAAGGTTTTGCCGTCAACGGCTTATGCTTAGTTGTTATTCCTGCATTTCTAACGTATTGGATTCATCGGCTGGTGGATAAAAAGTTACCAAAGAACTTTTTTATCTATCTGTTCATCTGTGGCTTTATGGGGGCTGGCGTGGTGATTGCTGTTTCGGGTGTCGCTGTGTCCACCATACTCTGGCTTGATGGGGTTTATCCGTGGAGTAAAATTCAGCACGAATATATTAACTACTTACCACTGATCATGTTCCCTGAGGGATTAATGAATGGCATTCTGATGACAGGAATAATGGTGTTTTATCCCGACTGGATAAGAACCTTTAATGCACGTCTGTATATTGATGAGCAATAACGTGTTAATGCCCCGATTATTGTCTAACGGGGTGTTTGGCTAGCTTGCGTTGTAAGGTTCTGCGGTGCATATCTAGCGCCCTCGCTGTGGCTGAAACATTGCCATTATTTTCACTCAACACTTTTTGAATATGCTCCCACTCTAGTCGGTTAACTGACATGGGCTGGTTGGATATATCAACCTCTTCATCGGCATCGCTTTGCTCAAGAGCATGCAGAATTTCGTCTGCGTTGACTGGCTTTGGCAAGTACTGTGTTGCACCAAGCTTGATGGCTTCAACCGCGGTAGTGATGCTTGCGTAGCCCGTTAAAACGACGATGCGCACCATAGGGTGTGCTAGCTTTAATGGTTGAATAACTGTTAGTCCTGAGGCTCCTTCCATTTTTAAGTCCAGTGATACAAAATCAGGTAGCCAGTTCTTTATTACTTCAAGCGCTTCTTCGGCGCTTCGAGCAACCTTTACATTAAAGTTACGCTTTGTAATGGCGCGTGCTAATACGCGTGTGAAAGTGGCATCATCATCGATAATTAAAAACTTTTGTTGTTCAGCCATGAACACTTCTCCGGGATAAGCGAACTTCAGTGATTGTACCTTTACCCTGTGCAGCATAGAGTTTAACGTCGCCGTCATAATGGGCGAGCGTTGTCGAGGTGAGGAATAAACCAATACCTAAACCTTTACCCTTGGTTGAGATAAAAGGCTGGCCTAAGGTGTTTGTCTGTTCAACCGATAAACCCGCGCCATAATCTCGGATAGTTAACCAAATAGCCGTTGGCTCCCAGCGTAACGATATCTCAATATTTTTAGGGCAGGCATCAGCGGCATTATTTAAGAGATTTAAAATAGCCTGTCGCAATGCGGTTGTATTGCGCAAATCCGGTGGAAGGTCTTCTTGAATGCTAACGCTGTAAGTTACATCTGGGCGGGTGATATTCCACTGCTCAATGATTTCATCAAGAAGTTCTGTTGCTAGCGATGTTTTTTCGCTGTCTTTCTCTTCGGCAACAGAGCGCGCCATATGTTGTAGTTTATCGGCACAGGTTTGAACTTGCTGCTGGAGGGTATCAATATCCTCCCTGTGTTCATCTGATAGCGTAGAGTCAGTCCGCATCTCATGCAAAATAACACTCATGGTACTAAGAGGCGTACCGAGCTCGTGCGCAGTGCCTGCTGCCATGGTTCCTAACGCAAGTACTTGTTGGTGATGGACTTTGGCTTCCCTCTCTTCAATAAGGCTTTGTTGTTGACGCTGTAGAGCACGGTTGATGCGCACAATAAAATAGGTAATAACAATCACAGTAAGGATGAAGTTCAACCACATCCCCAACATATGAAAATTAAAAAGAGAAGTTAGTGAGTGCTGGTGTTCTGATAGTGCTGTGACCACCGGGACATAGTAAACCAGTAAGGAGCCGTATATCGCCGTTACTGTGATAGCCATCATCCAAATATAGCGGTTATTGAGTGTCATAACTGTAATGATTAGGGGGATCAACAGCATAAAAATAAAGGGGTTAGTGCCTCCACCTGATTGGTACAGTATAAAGCCGTAAATAATGGCGTCTGCGAGTAACTGAGTGAAAAACTCGGGTTGAGTGACGGGCCAAGAAGAGTGAAGACGTGCGTAGGTTATTAGGTTCAATAAACCTAATAACAGCAATGCTAAGCCGGTGGCCCATGGGTTGAGGTCGACTCTTAAATAAAGAAGTGCAAATGCAACCGCGCAACACTGACAAAACAGGATAACAAAGCGAATGTAGGTTAATTGCAATAACTGTTGATGGTTGCCTGCCACGTCCTGCTCCAAAGTAAGGTTAGGACGAATTATAACTGAAAAGTACTGCGTTGCAGATTGAGACAAATTGTCGCGGTGGTTGTCAGTGCCTAAGATTTGCGGATGTTAAAAACAGCACTGCTAAACCACAACTCTTTTATTGTGATTAGTGGTTTAGCAGTAATTAGTCTGAGGTTGACTATTACTAATTTAGCATTGGAAGCTAAGCTGTGTATTACTGCGGTACTGCAGCGTAGACAACTACTTCACACAGCATCTCTTCGCGAGCAAGCCCAGCGACTATCATTGCTGCACGGTTTGGATAGGGCGCTGCAAAATATTCTGCATAGACCTTGTTGAAAATAGGTAGTTGCTCGCGAGCAGTGACATAGATTAGGACTTGCGTCACATCATCCATAGTCAGTTTAGCTGCTTCAATGGTGTGTTTTAAGTTATCCATCGTTTGGCGTGCCTGGGCTTCAATACCGCCTTCAACAACTTTCCCGTTTACATCAATAGGGATCTGAGCTGTATAGAATTGGTTGTTAGCGATAATAGCCCACTCTAGTGGTGCGGCTGAGGCAAAGAGGTCTGTTTTTACAGCTGTTTTCATATGGGTTACCACTTTATTTAAAACATGAATGTGAGTAATTATTTCTAATAAGCAAAAGGAGCCTGAGTTAGGCCCCTTGCTTAATTCAGGCAATTAAAGCCCTTGTTCATCCGCCATTTTTATAGCGATTTGTGGAGCCGTCCATAATGAAGGTAGCAACACCAGAGATACTGGAACTGCGGTCACGACAATAAAAGACTGTAGTGCTGAAATACCACCTGAGCCTATAGAGATCAGTAGTGCAGCAACAACACCCATCATGATGCCCCAAAACACGCGTACAGCGCTTTTAGGGTGGTCAGTCCCTGTCATTACCATAGATACTGCGTAGGTCATTGAGTCACCGGTTGTGGCGACAAAAATCGTAGTCAGAATCAAGAACAGTACAGAGATCACAAAACCCATAGGTAGCTGCTCAGTAATAGCTAGCAAGGCGGCAGGTAAATTGAAACCAGTGAAAGGCTCAGAGATAACACCTGGGTTTGCTAGCTCAAATGCTAAGCCGCTACCGCCTACAATGGTGAACCAGAAACAGGTGATAACCGGTGCAACAATGGAGATGAGCAAGATCATTTGACGAATAGTACGGCCACGAGAGATACGTGCTACAAACATTGCCATTAATGGGCCATAGCCTAGGAACCAGCCCCAAAAGAAAACTGTCCACCAGTCTAACCAGCCTGGGCTAGCACGAAAAGTTGCCATTGGAATGAATTGATCCAGGTAGATACCAAAAGAGTGCAGGTAGCTATCAATGATGAAGGCGGTTGGGCCAAAGAAGAGAATAAATGCCATTAGGGCAACAGCAAGTATAACGTTGGCACGACTTAGTATCTGTATACCACGGGTTACACCACTCACAGCTGATAATGTGTAGATGGCAATAAGTCCGAGTAAAATCATGACCTGAGTTGTATAGGTGTTTGGAATGCCGAAAAGCTTTTCCAGTCCAAAGCTTACTTGCAACCCAAGAAAGCCGATGGGGCCGACAGTTCCCGCTACAACAGCAAGTACACAACAAGAATCGACAATAGCACCGAAAGCTCCCTTCATGACACGATCGCCAAATACTGGGTACAGCAAGGTACGGGGTTTGAGAGGTAGTCCTTTTTCATAATGCAGGTACATGAACACAATACCTGTCAGGCTGCCAAGAATTGCCCAAGCAAGAAAACCCCAGTGCATAAAGCTTTGAGCTAATGCGTTGTAGGCTGCTGCAGTGGTACCCGATTCACCACCATATAACGGCGGAGGCGAGGTAAAGTGAGCCATAGGCTCAGCTGCTGCCCAAAAAACACCCCCACCGGCTAGCAGGGTACACATGATGATAGATATCCACTGGAAGGTCGACATCTCCGGAGCTTTTAAACCTCCTAGGACAACCGCGCCGGTGCGCCCAATCGTCAGGAAAATACCGATAACAAATGTTAACAGTAGTAATACTTGCCAATAGGCACCGAAATATTTTGTTGATGTTGCAAATGCACTATTTACCCAGCCAGACATCATATCGATGTTATAGAGTGCTAGTACTGCAAACAGTACTATTACTCCACCGCTGATAAGGAATACTGGCATATCTACGCCTGCCAGTAATTTACCTTGGCTGCTATCTGGCGTGTCTGTCGCCAGAGAAGCCTGAGTTGCGTTACTCATAGTAGTCTCCTGATGGATCTCTTATATTTATTGGTGTATCAGGTCATCTATTTAATAGTGGAAGCCTATGGCTCCCGTTATTAAACGCCTAGGTTTAATGGCTTTAACGAATCGTCCAGAAAGTTCAGCCAATTCAGCCCCATGACTTTAGCTACCTCTTCAGGGCTAAAACCACGTGCTAACAATCCATTGGTAATATTCGGGAAGTCCCTACTGTCTTTAAACCATGAAAGTGGACGTGGCCAATTCGCATTTGCTTTAGAACCTTCGCCGTAATCCATATCTTTTGACCAGCGACCGTTACGCATCCACTCTAGGATTGATAATGGCTGCTCCTGACAAAGGTCGGTGCCAATGCCTATGTGATTAATTCCCATCAATTCCGCTGTACTGGCCACCATGTCGCAGAATTCATCTAACGTGCAATCCGGACCATTTTTTAGATGGAATGGGTACAAGCTAAAGCCCAGCAAGCCCCCTGATTCACTTAACGCTTTAAGAACCGTATCGGACTTATTACGTTTGGCTTCGTGAAAGCTAGTGGGGTTCGCATGTGAAATCACAATGGGACGTTGTGAAATTTCGATGGCTTCCAGCGTGCTGCGTTCTGCGCTATGGCTCATATCTATAACCATGCCGACACGGTTCATCTCTTTGATCGCTTGGCGGCCAAAGCGAGTAACACCGCTGTCGTGTGCTTCGTAACAACCGCAAGCGAGTAGGCTTTGGTTGTTATATGTCAGCTGCATAATCATTAGGTTTAGCTCACGCATTACCTCGATCATGCCAATATCATCTTCAATGGGTGAGCAGTTTTGCGCCCCAAACATGATGCCTACTTTGCCTAGCTCTTTAGCACGACGAATATCCATCGCGCTTTTCACTGGCATGATGAGGTCGCTATTTTGCTCGAAAAGCCGGTTCCATTCCGAAATGCGCAGCAATGTCTCACGAATCTGTTCATGGTAAACGATGGTGGCATGCACCATCGTTACGCCACCTTCGTGTAGCTGTTCGAAAATTTCTCGGTTCCAGTTCGAATATTGCAGACCGTCAATCACAATCAAATCGTTATGCAGTGCACTATTCATTGATCAGCTCCTGTTAGGCGCGGATGTAAGTCGTTTTTACAATGGTGTAAAACTCTTTAGCATAAGTGCCCTGTTCGCGAGGCCCGAAGCTTGAATCTTTGCGTCCACCAAACGGCACGTGATAGTCAGTACCTGCTGTTGGCAAATTCACCATGACACAACCTGTTTTAGCGTTACGCTTGAAGTCTGTTGCGTATTTCAAAGAGGTCGTACAGATACCACCAGTCAGACCGAAGTTTGTATCGTTCAGAGTGGCTAATGCTTCGGCATAATCTTTAACTTTGATGACACATGCGATTGGCGCGAATGCTTCTTCGCGGTTAATTGTCATGTCATTGCTAGTGTCGGTGAATAGCGCTGGCTGCATGTAGTAGCCGTCAGTTTCTTCTGTGAGTACTTCACCGCCATATACCAGAGTACCGCCTTCAGATTTGGCTGTTTCTAAATAGCGCAAGTTCTGTTCCATCTGGCGAGCATCGGCAACTGCACCAATGTGAACGCCCGCTTTAAGAGGGTGGCCAACAACGAGCTTTTTCATACGCGCTATAACGGCGTCAACAAAGCGGTCATGGATACCTTCCGTAACGATTAAGCGAGAAGACGCCGTGCATTTTTGGCCTGTACCGCCGTAAGCACCACCCACAGCACATTCCACTGCATTATCAAGGTCCGCGTCATCTAAAACGACCAGCGCGTTTTTGCTACCCATCTCTAATTGGCATTTCACTAGGTTTACAGCAGTAGCAGCGGCAACTTTGCGACCAGTCTCTAAAGAACCTGTAAACGTTAATGCATTGATACCACGTGAGTGGATCATTACATCACCTACTTCAGAGCCTGGGCCCATCACTAGGTTGAATGTGCCGGCTGGTAGGCCTTGGCGAGAGATGATTTCTGTTAGCGCCCAAGCACTTGCTGGTACTTGATTGGCCGGTTTGAAAACAATGGCGTTGCCAAATGCTAATGCTGGTGCAATTTTCCAAGCACCGGTAGCGGTTGGAAAGTTCCAAGGCGTAATAATACCAACGACACCGACGGGCTCGCGGCGTGTTTCGATTTCAACACCTGGGCGAACAGACTCAGCTGTTTCACCCATCTGGCGAAGGACTTCGGCTGCGTAGTAATGAAAGAACTGACCTGAGCGGTAAGTTTCACCAACACCTTCTGCAAGCGTTTTACCTTCTTCACGTGCGAGTAATTCACCCAACTCATCTTTGCGTGCAATAAGTTCATCACCAATGGCCATAAGCACCGTGTAGCGTTGTTCTAAACCGCTTTTAGCCCATTCGGCTTGGCCAATAGCTGCTGCAGTAATAGCTGCTTCAGTTTGTGCCTTATCTGCTTGAGCATAATGACCGATCAGGTCGCTGGTATCGGCTGGGCTGATATTTGCCACGCTGTCATTGTTACCTTCTACCCACTCACCTGCGATGTAATTGTTAAATACTGAATCAGACATATTGACCTCCCGAATGTAGTTGGAATGATCATAAAACTTGTGCTGTAATAATAAAAATTAATAAATAATATCCAGTAATAAGGTTTTCTTATCATGCTTCCAGAATTAAAAGTGACTCAGCTTCGCCACTTTGTTTGGGTGTCTGAATTAAAAGGGTTTCATGCTGCTGCGGAGAAAGCGCACCGTACTCAGCCGGCTATCTCGTTATCTATTCGTGACCTTGAAAATAAGTTGGGTGAAGGGCTGTTTGAAAAGCGTAATGCCAAAACGGCTAAAACTGAGCTAACGCCGTTTGGAAGGTATTTTTTGCCTAAAGCAAAAGAGCTTATCGCGCATCATGATCGGATTGCTGAAGATATGATGCTGCTGTCAGAGCACAAAACAGGCCACTTGCGGCTTGCTTCAGTGCCCTCTATTGCTAGCCGGGTATTGCCAGAAATATTGTTGAAGTTTGTCGCTAACTCTCCTTCACTTCATGTGAGCTTCTTTGATGATAATTCAGATGCCGTATTGAAAATGGTAGAGAACCAACAAGTTGATTTTGGTATTTCTCATTTGTTCCATGAGCAGGACCATAGCGATAAGGTGTTTACACCTATTTGGGAGGATCGCATTGGCGTGGTATGCCCAAAAGACCATCCATTGGCGGGAAAGGCGGGTATACATTGGAAAGAGCTAAGGCAGCATCGTCTTATCAGTAATGGGACTTCTCGGCTATTGGAGGATACTGAGGCGCGGCCATTGCTCGGGCACTCTCAGTTTTATATATCGAATATGATTTCACTGATTGCCATGCTGGAGGCCGGGTTTGGTATGACAACCCTGCCTTGGTATGCCTTCCCTAAAGAAAGTACGACGTTGCAGTTCATACCATTGGAAACCCCTGAAGTTACGCGGCGCATTGGGATTGTTAAATTGAGTAATAAGTCACTCACGCCTCCGGCTCAGGCGCTTGTTGATTTTATTCTTGCAGAGAGTAAAAGTTGATTGAGGTCAGTATTGGCTAATTATTTTATGCAAAATTGAAGATGAAGAAAGGGTCTCTAATATAGGAAAAATAATGGTTTAAGGTTGTTTGATAAGTATTGCTTATCGGGTGATATAACCTTTTGATTTGAGTGGTATTGGTTATTTGGCTGATGATAAGTAGCCCTTGTTGCAAAATTGCTCTATTTGATTTTCTTGAAGGTGGGCTTCCTCTGTCAATAATGATTATAGACAAAGCCAGCAGAGGGTTAGAAGCGTCATGGTTTTGAGCACATCTATGCTGCCGCTGATTTGATATCAGCATTCTGAAACCAGATGTGAGCAAACAAACGAGGATAAAAATAATGACAACGCCAGCAGCCATCAATGCAGCCCTTAGGGGAGGTAACGCACTGCCGCTACGACCTATTAATCAGGTTATGAATCTTGAGCGCTTGGGTGCAATGCATCAAAGCCGATTAAGTTTTATGCGTACACTAGTCCGCCGTATTATGCGTGAGCGTTGGCAGATTGAACCATCGCGATTTGAACTTGATGCACAGGGTTACGGCACTGTGGTTTATGAAGTTAAAGCGCCTCATGGCCTGTTTAGTTTTGTTTTATTTTCTGATTACTTGGCCCCTGAAGATCGTAATGACCGTGTCATTGCTACTCAATGGGATCTTACTATGGCTCTAGTGGATGGTGAAGTTGATGATATCTATCTTGAAAAGCTGCGCCAGAACGTTCCTAAGCAAGAAGCAGGGCGAGTAGATTCTCGAGTGTTTGTGTTATCGCGCGCCAACCGCAGTGCGCGCAATTTTGACTATGTTGTTAATCAACTGGCTCAAGGAAAACAGCCGGATGTTGCTAAAATTGCACAGGTCGGGTACTTGTATCGAACGACGGCTGTTTATGGCAGTGGTAAGTTAGGTATGGCAGATTGGGAGAAGGTATCTACACGATTCCCCGATTTTGCACGCCCTTTTGCGGCGGAGATGTTTGTTTGTCTAATGCTACGTAATTTCAGCCTGCTACAAGCTGAGTATATAGCCAAGAACCAATCTCCCGCTTCTTTTGCGCCGATGCAGCCAGAAATTAAGCGTTTCTTTGGTATTGGTAACTCAACCGGTTTGGGAATGGCCCCTTATCTAATAAATCATCCGATATTGATTAATCAATGGGTTGAAATGCGAGAGTTAGCACTGGCTCGCATTAGAGTATTAGGTGGAATTGATGCTCATGTTTATCAGCAATTGGATAAGTTGATTGATCGTTGTTGTGTTCATACTGCCGAAACTGTGACCGAAGATGAGTGGCAGAGCGCTAATAATCAGCAAGTCCTTAAAGATATGGACGCGCTCAAAAAGCGTGTTGCAGTTTCTTTCAATAATTGGAATGAGTTATTGCAGTGGAGTGAAGAGCATTGCTCTTTGCAAGGTCAGGAAATGCTGATTTCCATGATGTTGGAATTGTATCCCGAGCTTGTGGATGATCTAGAGGATTATCATACAGCAGAAGAGTTTCTGGACCTTGATCCTCTGATGCCAGTACAGCAGTTAAAAGAAGTGATAGAGCAGCGTTACGACTGGGCGTTGGCAATCGATTTTAATGCAGAGGGCGCGCGCGAAATTTTCTGGTACCGTTCAGAAGAAAAAATGGAGCCCCGCTTGGGTGGCACGGAGCTAGAAGATGGCCGTAAAAAGCAGATGGCGCTAGGTGTGGGGTACGCCGTACGTAAATGTTATGACCAGCTGTGCGAGTATGTAGAAGCTTACCCTCAGCATACTGCCGCGCGCTTTATGGTGGCTAACCCTAAATTGCGAGGCATTGTGCGTAGAATTCAGACGATGAATAAATGCGTATACGGCGATATACAGGCCAATTTACTAGATAGAAATGTTCTTCCAATGCACTTGTTACGCGCTAAATTAGCATTTTTTGGTGTCGGAAAATTTGATCCTCGATCGCGCTTATGGGTTCGTAATACGATGTTTCAGGGAGCTCCATTACTGGAAGATATCGGAAAAACATTTAATGACGATTGGTTTATGCCATTAGCACCCAAGCAAGCAGCATCAATGAACGAATCAAATCCTGAAGCCTCAGCACAGTAGGAGAACGCTATGCATGTATCAATGATAGAACTCAAAGCTGCTCTGCGGCGCTGTTTTGAGGCCAGTGGTTATTTTGTCGGCAATTATGAAGATGCTGCCAATATGATTTTGTGGCTTGAAAAGCACGGTCTGAATGGTTTGGGTGAATTAGATAGAGCAATTTCATACATAAAAGAAGATAAAGAGAAATCGTTAAGCACTGTTGTTTATGAAGATAACACGTCCGCTATTATTGATAGTAATGGCCGCAGTGCACTTAACTGTATAGCAGCTTCTGTCGATTTGGCCCATGCTAAGGCTCTAGAGTGTGGTATCGCTACTGTTACGGTTCATAATTGCCACAATCGTATGTTCGTACTAAAAGCGTTAACTGACTGCGGAAGGCGTGGTATAAGTGCGGCTGCTTATTGGCAAAATGGCAGCCAAGTTGTTACTGAGCATGCTGTTGCGATTAAAGCCGGTGATCGATACCCGAGTTACAGTGAAGCTACCACCAATTTAGCAAGCCTTGAGGTGACGGCTGGAGAGAAACAAGCGTTGACGATTATCTGTAGTTCTCGTGTAGATTTGACCGCTTCTTTACAACAATCTAAAGGGAACTCAAATGCTCGTTATGTGAGTGCTTCACAAGTGGCGAAAAATAAAGAATATAGCGTTGATCATGGTATCGAAATTGATGAACAGCTATGGGCTGAAATCAACAAAATCGGCGAAGGTATCTTAGTTGAAAATACAGAGCGTTCGCGGATGGGGGCTGGGGGGAGGTGAGCTTCGGCTTTCAAGGCTAATCCAAGTTGGTTTTAGTCACTCATGATTAGCTACTCTGTATTGGATCTATTAGCGCTGCTGATAGTCATGAGTGGGATCATTCTGCAAACCTGGGTAGGTATTGGTTTTGGCTTACTGGCTGCACCAATACTCTACTTAGTTGATCCTGCTTATGTGCCAGTTCCTGCTCTAATCTTAGGGTTTAGTCTGTCGTTACTCTTGGTATTAAATCAGCATAAACTCCTGTGTTGGCGACGGGTTCTGCCCGCGATTATTGCGCGCTTTCCCGGTTGCTGGTGCGGTGCTCTTCTATTGGTTAGCGTCCCTCCCAATCTACTTAGTATACTGTTCGGCTGTGTTTTATTGATGGCCGTTTTAACATCCCTGTATGCCTGCAAAATTACACTAAACTCTATAACACTATGTGTCGGTGGCTTTTTCTCGGGTCTCATAGGTACAGCAACATCGGTAGGTGGGCCGCCTATAGCACTGGTTTATCAGGGTGTAGATAGAATCACAGCACGTAATGAGCTTGCTGCCTTTTTTCTTATTGGAACGCCTATTTCAATATTGTTTCTTGCACTGCAAGGGCGGGTTGATATAGGTAGTCTATTGTTAAGCCTCAAGATGCTTCCAGGAGTGCTGGTTGGCTTTGGCATCGCCCGCCTTTGTGATAACCGTATTAGTGCATCTTCGAGTAAACCTGTACTGCTGTTTATCTCAAGTGCATCAGCCATCACGATTTTATATAAAGGAATTAGTGGCTGGTGGAGTGCTTAGTCTCTCTAGCATGTGATGTTGTGGCATCAGTTTAATTCTTCTCTTTGTGAATATAAGAATTGTTAGTTAAAGATAGAAACTCAATAGCTAAGTAATGGCTTGATTTAAAGCAGCTAAACTGTTTCAAGTGGGATGCTTTTCAAGTGATCGAATAAGCGCTATAACTAGTATTAAAGATTCGCAATACAAAGGAATATGTTCTTATGTGCCGGATTCTGTTTAAAATTATTCTTCTGTCCTTGTTGGCTTCAACATCTCAAGCTTCTCTTTTAAAACAAGATGTACCCGATGTAGGTGTTTCTTCTTTATTGCTCTTTGAAAATGATCCTACTTTTGCTCGTAACTCACAATTACAGGAGTTGATGGCATTGATGGAAGCGGGTAAACGCGATGAAGCGAATCTTAGAATTGCTCGTTTGCTTGCAAAAAATAATCAGGATAAAGGTGCGCTTGAGCTTGCCGGTATTTCATTGATGCAGATGAAAAACTTTAAAGTTGCAGAAGAAGCGTTCCGCCGATTAATGCAGCTCCCTCCTGTAAAGCCGTCGGTAATAACAAGATATGGCGTAACAAAAATAATTAATGGGGATGTTGAATTTGGGGTAAAGCTACTTAGACAAGTTGTGCAATATACTCCTAATGATGCACTGGCTAATCGTTACTTAGGTTGGGTAGCCGAAAAAACGGGTGATGTTGTTGGTGCCGCTGCTTATTTATCTAAACTTCCAAGCGTATCTCAAGTAGGAGCCCAAGAATATCATGTCGCGCTTGCTCGTAATAACTATGCTACAGGTGCTTTTGGCACAATAGTAGAAATGTTTGAGCCACTGTATCCAAGGTATAAAGTAGAGCCAAATACGCTTTCCACAGGTGCTGCTTTTTATTTGACGCTCGCCTATGCAGCGCAAGGAGATAAGAGAAAATCTGCTAGCCTTGCTAAAGCCCTTAGACCTTATATCTCAGCTAACCCTTTAAACTTGTTTGGTTTAGATATGGGGCTGGCCAGTATATATAAAGATGAAACAGCGGGAATTGCAGCGCTTGATTTACTAATAAGCAAGGAGCCCGGAGGAGAAGCCTCGGGTAGGTACGAGTTAGCAAAGTTATATGTGAATTCTGATAATATTCCCGCAGCGGTAGCGGAATTAGACAGCGTTTTAATACTTGCTCATGAAGCTGATATAGCGAATGTATTAAATATGATGATCCCTTTGTTAGTGGGGGAGAGTATGAATTCTCATGCGGTTAATACTATGAGAAAACTGGTGAGGAAGTACCCTTCTAATAATAGTTTCTTATTCGGTCTTGCAGAAGTTTATGCTATTTCAGGCATGGATGATGAATTTGTTAATGCTATCGATAAGCTTACTAGAGAGCCTAAATCGTATTCTCCTGCCTATCGTTTAGGTGCCAAATGGGCTGCACAAAAAGGGGACCCAGTATTAGAGAAGCGCTACTTGGAAGAATATACGAGTGCTGAGCCGCAAGACTTACAAGGCTGGGTTGCACTTGCAGGTTTTAATTATAATCGTAACAAGTTAGATGATGCTATTCAGGCTATTAAGCTAGGTATGCAGTCAAACCCTAAGAGTGCTCAGTTGAAGTACGAGCTAGGCTCGCTTTACCAGGCTCGTGGTGATATTGAGTTGGCAAACCAACAGTATCGTGACTCACTAAAGTTAAAGGGAGATTACTTTCAAGCGATGGATAATCTTGCAAGTAATTTGCTTGATGCTAATACAGATCTGGACGAGGCGTCGCAGTATGCAGGCATCCTTTATCAGGTGTTACCTGAGGACCCTTACATTAAAGATTTGATGGGGTGGTCGTTATATCGCTCAGGTGAATTTCAAGATGCGCTTGTATATTTTAAAGAGTCGGCAGCAGTGATTGTTGACTCTGGGCGATCAGACTACCATGCAGGCTTAACGCTTATTGAGTTGGGACGTAAGAAAGAAGCCGTAGTGTATTTGAAATCGGCTCTGTCGAAAGGTTTGTCTAACCCTTTAATCAATCAAGTTAATCAACATCTGGCAGAGCTCAATTGATAAATCTGGAAGCTACTTAAAACAGAGTTGCTTTAGACTTTAAGTCATCCAGTGAGAGTATTTTAATTTAGCTTTAGTGTTTCCTTTGTTTTTCCACATTAGGCACATTATTTGTGTCTTTTGTGCTTCATAGGTGTTCTCAGCGAAGTTTCCCGACACTTGTTGTGGTCCATATAGGTAGATGGTTTTTCCTTTAGCTTTATCATGATAATGAAAATTAAAGCTCAGCGGAGAGTTTGAAGTGAATTTGTACTTTATACGCTTTCCTTTTTTTACGAGTAAACAGTCCTCTACTACCACTCCTGCTTTTACGTGTTTTGTGATGCTAGTAAAGCTGGGGTTATTAGCTTTTTGTGTGGTGTCGCTTGACGCTAATGATAGAGTAGAAAAAGAGCATAATAGTGAGAATGCTGCAGCAAGCGCTTTGTAATTTATTAAACCGTTTTTAATACTCTCAATAGCCATAGAGTTACCACTTTGTAAGTTGTAAAGACTAAAAAACCGCGAATTAACGCGGTCTTTAATAAGTATAGCTAATTAACTAGTTAGTGCTTTCTTTTCCAGCCAAGAGCAGCCAAACCAAGACCAAATAGGAAAATACTTCCTGGTAATGGGATACCTGTTGGCGGGTTGGTTGGGTTGCTAAGGTTTACTGTTAATAACCCAAAATCACCAACATTTTGGCTATCAAATGCACGTGCTTGAATTAAATAAGTACCTGGCGCATAGCCAGTAGTGTCCCAAGAAAATGTTTGGGTCGCAGTATTAAATGTTGGTAATGCATGAATAAAACCGGCACCAAGTACGAGGTTAGGATCCCAAGATGCCCCAGCCAGTAAAGCGCCATCTTCCGCATCTAAGGCAGTAAAGATATGAGATATAGGTCCTGGGCCCACTAAGGCATTTATTATAGCATCAGCAACAACCGGCGCTTGGTTAGAGGCGGCATCGACACCATCAAACATCCAGTCAAACTCAACAAATGAGCCGTTGCTAGCGATGATATTGCCGCTAAATGCTGCGTCTGCACCAGGGTTTTGGGCCGCAGTGTGATCGGTAATTTGAGCACGGTTAACATCGCCCACGATTGTCATTAGTCCTGTCGTAGGGTCAACGGTAAATCCTGGAACTTGGCTATTAATATTTACATTTAAGTCTTGATTGTAGGTTAATGTTAAGCCATCAGGAGAGGTCGCATTGAGTCCTTGAGAGTAATCACTCCCTGCTAGTCGGCTCACTTCGGGTTGGATGGTCGAGAATGTGAAGTTGATAGGAGTGGTTGCTGTTGTACCATCCCAGACAATTCGAGAATCAAGGTCAAAGCTTGATCCAGCCCAATTTCCTAAGCCTGAAGAGCTTACGCGGCAGCAGCTACCACCACCAATATCATATGTGCCTGCCGAAGTTAGTTGTATGCTATGTGTTCTTGTTACCACCGCATAGCGGCTATCAGACTGGTCGACGACTGTTGGGGTTGCTGTTGCTGTTCCGACCCCTGTAACACTTACGTTACCTAGCTGAGCAACAAAGGTCTTTCGCCAAAAAGTGGTTTCTTGAATCGTCAATAAGCCGTTTGCGTCTACACTAGGTATCAATGCACCACCACGGAAATGGGAAGCGCCTGCAGTTCCCGCAACCATGCTGAGTGAGCCTGCTATGCTTGTTGCTATGATTATTTTTTTTAATGCAGTTTTCATGCTGGACCTCCGCCATTTCTGAATTTTGTGTTGAAGGAGGTTCCTTCAGCATCACAAATTCCAACGAAACTATGCAAAAAGGTTCATGCACATGGCGTACCAATAATTTGTTATGGCATGTAATCATTTGTAAATATAAGCAATTATAATTTTAAGTGTTGCTTTTTGGAGGCATATTACTTTTTGCTGTAAAATTATCTGACGCACAAAGCAGACGTTTCTTGCGAGCTTTTATTATCAGGAGGCTGTTTTTAAGGATAGGATCTTGAGTTGCAGAATTTGGAGAAGTACTACTGATCAAGCAATCTATATGTGAAAGCACTCTACTTAGATTGTTTCTCTTTCCTATATCGGCGAAAATAGTCGGTAATCCTATTTAACGCATGCGGGTTGACGTTAGTTGCTGGCTAATTTTAGTCTCAGGCTGTTGACCTATGCATAACTCAGAAGACTCTATCTCATGTCTAATTCAGCTATTGCGCAAGAAGTATTTAAGCGCAGGACTTTTGCGATCATTTCTCACCCGGATGCTGGTAAAACAACCATTACAGAAAAATTATTACTCTTGGGTAACTTGATTCAAAAGGCTGGTACGGTCAAAGGTAAAAAAAGTGATCGTCATGCAACTTCTGATTGGATGACGATGGAGCAGGATCGTGGAATCTCTATTACCTCTTCTGTGATGCAGTTTCATTGGAATGATCGTGTTGTAAACCTTCTAGATACACCCGGCCATGAAGATTTCTCCGAAGATACCTACCGTACCCTTACGGCGGTAGATAGTGCTTTGATGATTGTAGATGGTGCGAAGGGTGTTGAGGATCGCACTATTAAGTTGATGGATGTTTGTCGGCTGCGCGATACGCCTATTTTCTCGTTTGTTAACAAGATGGACCGCGATATTCGTGATCCAATTGAGTTGTTAGATGAAATTGAAGAAGTATTGAAAATTCAGGCCGCCCCTATTAACTGGCCAATTGGAATGAGTACATTTTTTAAAGGTGTATACAACCTTTATACTGATACTATTCATGTGTACAAAGCTGGGCAAAGCGCAGTATTGTCGGATGATACAAAGATTCATGGCCTAGAGTCTGTTGAAGCACGCGAGCTTTTAGGCGATGACTATGATGATTTTGTTGATGAAATAGAGCTTGTTCGAGGCGCTAGCCACGAATTTGATCAAGAAGCTTTTTTAGCGGGTAAACAAACACCGGTTTTCTTTGGGACAGCCTTAGGTAACTTTGGTGTTCGTGAGATGTTGAATGATTTTGTTGAGTGGGCGCCTGCGCCGATTGCGCGTGAAACAACTACTCGAAAAGTGGCTGTTGATGAACGTAAGTTTTCTGGCTTTATTTTCAAAATTCAAGCCAATATGGACCCTAAGCATCGTGACCGTATCGCTTTTATGCGCATCTGCTCAGGTAGCTATACCCGTGGTATGAAAATGAAGCATACGCGTATTAACAAAGATGTACGTATTGCTGATGCAGTGACATTTCTTGCGGGGGACCGTGAGAACGTAGAAGAAGCTTGGTCAGGTGACATTATTGGTTTGCATAACCACGGTACTATTCAAATTGGCGATACCTTTACCGAAGGCGAAATCTTAAAATTTACCGGTATACCTCATTTTGCTCCTGAGATGTTCCAGCGTGTTAGGCCACTAGATCCACTTAAAGCGAAACAGCTACAGAAGGGGCTGCAGCAGCTAGCTGAAGAGGGCGCTGTGCAGTTATTTCAACCGCTTAAAAACAATGACCTAGTTCTAGGTGCTGTTGGTCAGTTGCAGTTTGAAGTCGTTATGTTCCGCTTAAAAGATGAATACAAAGTCGATTGTAAATACGAACCGATATCGGTTCAAACAGCCCGTTGGGTAGAGTGTAATGACAATAAAATGCTCGAAGATTTACGTAAAAAAGGTTACGAAAATCTCGCATTAGATGGTGGTGGTTTATTAACTTACCTAGCCCCAACTCGTGTGAACCTGAGCTTGACTCAAGAACGTTGGCCTGATGTACAGTTCCGTGCAACACGAGAGCATTAAGCTTTTTTGTAGTAATAGAGACTAAGGAGGGTTTTGATGGCTGGCTTACAAATTATTGATAGTCACTGTCATTTGGATTTTCCTGTATTTGATGCAATACGCCAGCAGGTTGTGCAAAGTGCACAGTCTGCTGGCGTGAGGCATATCGTAATACCTGCTGTTACGTATCAAGGCTTTCAACGAGTTATTGATACGGCTTCCCTTTACCCACATGTATCTTTCGCATTAGGGCTTCATCCCTGCTTTATGCAGGAGCACCAACTATCTGATTTAGAGAGATTAGCGGAATATATTGAGTCTCAGCCTGTTTGTGCCGTGGGTGAAATTGGCTTAGATTTCTATCTTGATGGTTATGATTCAGTAGCTCAAATTTCTTTATTAAAAGCACAATTAAAGATAGCTAAAGAGTATCAATTACCCGTTCTATTACATGTACGAAAAGCACATGACATTATGCTGAAAACCCTTAGAGAAATAAGTTTTGAGCAGGGCGGAATTGTCCATGCGTTTAGCGGATCGGCTGCTCAAGCTGCACGCTACATACAAATGGGTTTTAAATTGGGGTTTGGTGGGGTCGTGACTTATCCTCGGGCTAATAAGATAAGGCACTTGGCTAAAACGTTACCGCTTGATTCAATTGTGTTAGAAACGGACTCACCTGATATGCCATTGTATGGGCGGCAGGGGGAGCCAAATCAGCCCGTGTTTGTTGTTGATGTGCTTAAGGAAGTAGCAGGTTTGAGACCTGAGACTATAGAAGCCATCGCAGCAATAACAACCGCGAATGCTACGCGGTTACTTAAGTTAGATGGCGCCTAGAGTCGTTTTACTCAGCAATAAAACCTATTGGTACTCTGTTCGATAAAGGTCGTTTAGTGCTTTCCATGCTGTGTTTGTTTTATCGTTCTTAGGTAGGCTGTATAACCTGCCGTTAGTGTCTAGATTGGTGGCGCGATAACTGCTATCAGCGGGCTTAAGAAGAATAATCATTAAGCTGCGAGGGTAGTTAGGGCCGGTGATCTTTTGTTGGTAGGCTTTTTCAAATGAATCGAGCTGGCCGTTTTGGCTAGCCACGAGGCTCAAGCGCACACAGTAACCAGTATTCCCATTGCACAGCCTTCCCTCTTTTGTATCGACTAGATAAAAGCTGCTGTCTTTTTTCTCTGGTATAAGAGCGCTTGTTGAGAAGCACCCGCTGAGAAGAGTCATCGTCAGTAGTATGAGTGAGGCAAACAGCTTGTTCATGAATCTTCTCTCTAGGTGTAGGGTTATTTAGTAGTGTAATCGCTAAAAGGGTTTCCTGAATTTAGGTCTATTTTGTTTTCAAAACCCGGAAGGCGAATACTACTTGCTGTAATTTCTAAATCATCACCCGCTAGCACATTGTGGTCGTAATGGTAGATGGGCCTAGTTAAACCTAAAGTGGTTTGCTGGTCATAATCACTGGCTCGTGCTTGGGTGATAACCTTTTTCGTTTCCCATTCACTCATTCTGTTTTGGCCGTGTTTGGTTAATAGCATTTGTTTTACAATATGTGGGGCGAGCATGGGAGCGCTGGCATTGTTGCCGCCAAAGCCTTTTGAGTTAAGAATGACGCTATCCATCCCTAGAACACCTACCTCCATATGTTGTTGAGAAAACAATAGGTTTGATTGGTGTACATCTGAAGCAACTTCATCGGTAGTGCTGATGCCTGGGATGTAGCCGTATGCCCATGTACCAAGCGATGTGACGAGCTGATCGCCACCGGCGGTGCCTTGAGAGTGTCCGAGGTAGCATTTAATGGCAGCGACAGGCCAAGACTGAATATCGAATGCTTTCGCTATTTCGTTAATAACATGTGATTCGGTTACTCGGTTTTGTGGAGTGCTCGTGCCATGTGCTTGAACGTAAGAGCGTTGCTGTAATGATGTTTCGCCTAGCATGTTTTTTATCAGAGAAGCTGCTTTGCCTAGCGTAATATAGTTGCCGATTCCTGGTGCTGAAATAGATTTCTTATGGCCATCAGCATTAACAAAAACATCGGGTACCGCGCCGAATATGTCTGCACCGAGTTCTAGCGCTAGGTCATCACTCATCAGGACAATGAACTGGCTAGATTCGCCTATGGTAAAACCACAGTTGTCACCAAATGGACGGCAAGCTTTACGGTAATCTTTATCCGTTAGCTCAGCTAGTTTGTCTAAGTTACGTAAGTCTTTATCTTCAGCCAAAGCCCCCATCGCACGGAAGCCTTCAATAACCTCTTGAGTTACGGGCGCATCACTACCGCCGACTAAGACAACTTTTCTGCGCCCTGAGCGGATATCTTGAACACCGCTGCGCAGGTTATATAAAAAGGTTGCGCATGCACCTAGCGCTCCTCCAGTAGCCCCTACGTTACCTAATATGTAGGCGTTCACAAAGTCTGCTGGCATCTGAGCATAGCCTAGCGGCATTTGTTTAGAGCTGGTGCGTTTGCCAATAGACGGATATTTAGTCAGCCCGCCAAAACCAAAGTCATCCAGTTGTCCTATAGAATTACTAGCATATACGGCAATTTGGTCTGGAGAAATTCGATTTAAGATATCTTCGTAAGGGATGCCAGCCGAGAGTAATGCATCTGAGGCGCTAAAAACGGTCATTTGCAGGTTGCGGGGGTGGTTTCTAGATTGGTATAGCTTGCCGGGTTGAAAGCCAGAAGGCAGTTGCCCAGCAGACTGTACCTGAGCTGTTTTAAAATCTGGAAATATCGCGTCTAGGCTTCCAGTAACCGTTACTTCTACTTCTTGACCATTGCCTGTCGAAATCGACCAGTTATCAGGGATGATGTTGGGTAGATGACGCTTGCGTAATGTAAAGCAGATGTTGTTGCTATCAGTATTTTTTAATGTGGCAGCTTTATTAAAAGTAACCTTGTTAATATCAAAACTATCGGCTTCAATGCGGCGAATTAGTGTTGAGTTAAGTAGCTGCTCTTTTATGTTGTTAATAAGTGCGTCTAGGGGAAATTGTTCACCGGCTTTATTGAAGTAGTGGCCGTCTTCATAGGACGCTAGCCCCATCAATGTGGCTAAGCCTAATAGGATGTCTCGCTGATTTTTTTGATCCAGTTTATCAAAAATTAAACGGCGGTAAGCATGATGGAATGATGTGCGACCTGCGGGATTTATTCCACCGAAACCGACGACTAGAGGTAGATGTGACAATGAAAACTCCTCGGCTGGAACTATAACTGGATTAACCGGACTGAATAGGTACAGTAAATTTCATATTCTAGCGGCACAGTGATGCTGTGACTAGGTAGAATCAGACTAAACTTAGGAAAATTACTTATTCAGTGTATTGATTGTAGCTAAGTTTGTTAGAAACTGTTCTAAGGACGATTTGTAATAGACGTATTGATGTCGGATGATGGCTTTTAATACAGTTGTCGATGCGATGCGATGCGCTGTGCGACGTTAGATTAGATAACTTATATTATTATGTGGGCCTTATCGTGAATATTTACATAGGTTTATGTATTAGCTATTTAGTCGTCGCGCAGCTAAATTTAACTCATTATTAAAATTTGTATGACACGCAGAGGGAAGTTTATGAAAAAGTTAGTGATAGCGTTATTGGCAACCAGTGTATTGGCTGGTTGTACAACTATCGATCCTTACACCCGGGAAGAGAAGACAGGAAATGCGGCTAAAGGAGCCGGCATTGGCGTGCTTGCAGGAGCGCTACTTGGCTCTGCTGTGTCAGGTAAAGGAGATCGAACTCAAGGTGCGGTTATCGGTGCGTTGGTGGGCGGTGCAGCAGGTGGCGGGATCGGCTACTACATGGACCAGCAAGAAGCTTTGTTGCGTCAGCAATTAGAAGGTACAGGCGTGAGTGTTGAGCGTGTTGGTGATGAAATTCGTTTGATTATGCCAGGGAATGTGACTTTTCAGACTAGCTCATACCAAATAGCGAGTAACTTTTATCCTGTGCTGGATTCTGTTGTAACGGTTCTCACTAAGTTTGATAAAACGGCATTGAGTGTGAATGGGTTTACTGACAGCACTGGATCATTTGAATACAACCAACAGCTATCTGAGCAGCGTGCAGCCAGCGTTGCTAATCATCTATCTAATAGTGGCATCAATGGGTTGCGTATTAGCACACAAGGTTACGGTGAGCGTTATCCAGTAGCTGATAATGGAAGTGCTTCTGGGCGTGCATTGAATCGCCGTGTGGAAATTAATATTCGAGGGACTCAGAAATAATAGGCTGAGCCCCCTTCTTGATCACACTATTCTGCGGCGTCTACTGAATCAAATTTATTCAGGAGTTGCTGCAGGTTTTCCTGCCAGACTTGTTGTCCGTCTTCCAATTTTTGTTTTGCTTCACGTAGTTCGCTTATTTCCATTCTTAGTAACTCGACTTCGTCGATCATGCTTTCAATTTTAGTTTCTAACTGGTTGAACAGCTCGGTTTGCATTGGAGACCCTTTATCATAAAACTATTTAAAGATGCCGATTATAGAGTGGGTGTGTGCGAAGTAAACCATTACCAGAACATCACGATATCATCAGGCTGAATATTGTGTTGCGTGGTGAGGCTATCGATGTGCCCTTTGACGACTGTCGGCTGTATTTCATCAACGATCATCGTTAAACGCGTGTTAATTAATTCTGTGGTTGGTTGGCTGCTTTGATTGTAAAACATGGTCTTACGATAAACGCTAAGCTTGTCTCCTCTTGACAGGCCGCTCTCCTTGCCGGCATTGATCCAAAGCTTGTTTTCTTCTGTGCGAGTAATTCTTGCTGAGTAGGGTAAGCAGCGAAGAGATTGGGATAAATCTGTGCTGATATTATCAAGTAGTGTTTTGACATTTTGCCCATAGTCTCCACTGAAAAAGGCGGGAGTGGCAAAGCCTACTCTGTCGGTTTCTGAATGGTTCCAGCGTCCTTGAGTGGAGTAGCTTTTCTGTTCTAGTAAAGTGCCACTAAAAGCATCGTGAATAAAGAGGTCAACGCTAAAGTTGCGTAAATGCTTTTTACTTTTGTAATCGAGCTTATTGTAAGTGTCTATAAGCCAGTTTTTTTCGCTGGTTGTGTTCGGTTTTAGCATCGATAAGTCTCGGATAACCCCAGAGATAATAAACTGGCTATCCAATTGCTGAGTGTAGGGCAGCATAGTGGTGAGTGCGCCGTTATCCAGCTGGCGTGAAGTTGCTGTCCCTAACTGTTTGTGTAGTAGTAAGTTTCCTGCATTAAGTGCTGAAATGCCTTGGGTTGTATTTAAGCGAGAAACAAGTTGCGTAGCGAGGTTAGACTCAGCACTTCTCAGGTAGCCTAGGCTTGCTTGTAAGGGGTGCTCGAGAGGGAATGCAGTAATGGCAACGGTTTTGCGAAAGCTGTTACCTGTATTTCCATTTTCACAAGTGGTTTTGGTATCAATATCAGCGCTAATACGCACATGAAGCTTCTTACCGAAAAGCTTTTCATCAATAATTTTAATGTTTGATAATTGACTCATAGTGGAGATGCGCATGTTGTCAATTTCAAGAATGCCATCCTCTACTTGTTGAGTGCTGCTAATGTAAGCGGCGGCCTGTAAAGATGCTTGTTGTTTGGCGTCAGCAATGGCTTGCTCTCGGGCTTGGCTTATATTGTTGTTATGTATTAGTGCTTGTCCTGTTGCTTCAACAGTAGTCGCTGAAGCGTAAGTACTGCATAGTAAAATAATGATAGAGAAGAAATAATCTTGAAAATGTCTCAACATGAGAGCAACCTGACCGATATATGATTAATAGAAGAAAAGGTATGCAATTTGCGCGCTACATGCAAACCATGTGTCTTTTAATTCTAAAAAATTATCTGCATTATGTAGCGAATGGATATAAACAGGCAGTTATGATTAGAAATATCGGTTCAATTCTTTTGTTTAGCATACTCTGTGGCGGATGCTCATATCAGCAACCAGTGCCTGTCACTATTGAAAAGCTGAGTCCTCAAGTTAGTCAGGCATTAGTGAGTTCTGCGCGTAATACGGTTACCTCTCAGCCTGCTACGACAGTTGCTGTATCGGGTGGTGATTTAGAGATAGACCCGGTGAGCGAGGCTGTTGAGCAGATGGCTGATCAGTTGGTGAGTGGGCTGAGCCAGAATAGAGTGAAACGTTTTCCTATTGCTGTTTTGCCGTTTGCCTCATTGCGCCATAGTGTGCCTGACTCATTGTTTGGGGATCGATTGTCAGAAAGCTTTATCTTTCCTTTGCAGCAGCGTGGTTATAATTTAGTAGATTATCGTGCGGTAAGCTTAGCAACCACAGTAAAGGCTCCTGTATCAAGGCAGAATATTTCCGCCCTTCGTCAGCGTTATAAAATTTATTTTGTACTGACCGGAACATATGCGCACCACCCTGACGGTATTGTGATTAACGCTAGAGTGCTTGATACGACGACTCGACAAGTGTTAGCTGCCGCCCAGACTCATATACCTAATAAGCGACTCGAAGGCGCGCTTCCCGGTTTTGACCCTGTCAAGGCGCTAAATAATGGTTATATTATCGAAAACGGTACGAGTTCCGCGAGGGGATTGAAATGAGGTTGCTGTTCGTTGTTATAGTTGCTGCTCTGTTAAGTGGGTGCGAAACAGCTTGGGTAACAGCTAATGAGGTCGTAGATAAGCTCCCTGCGCCTACAGTAGAGAACGATACTTCAAAAAGTAGCTCCGCTGAGTGGGTGCAAGCAACAGGATATGCCCCCATCAGTTTGCAGCCAGGAGCTACCCGTCAGCAAAAAGTCGTGATGGCTATGCGAGCATCTAAACTTAGGGCTTATCAAGAGTTGGTTGGGGTTGTGCATGGGCAGTATATATTCGGCACCACAACGGTTCAGGATATGGTGATGCAACGTGACTCTTTCAAAGCTGCTGTTGCGGGTTTTGTTCGCGGGGCAAGGGTGGTTAAAACCTACCCTATACAAGATGATACCTACGCAACGATTCTTGAGGTTGATATGAGTCAGCTTCAGCGTGCTTGGATTAATTAGCTTCTGAAGCTGGGGGCGGAGGCTATTTGTTGGCTTCAGACTTAGCGAAAGCGGCTAGTTGTTTCGCTGTTGCTTCTTTTTGGTGCTTGGTTTTCCAATCAGAGTAAGGTTCGCCATAGATTATTTCTCTGGCTTGTTCGTAATCTATCTCTTCACCGCGCTCTGCAGCTGCTGCTTTGTACCACTTCGATAAGCAGTTGCGGCAAAAGCCTGCTAGATTCATAAGATCAATATTTTGCGCGTCTTTACGTTTGTCTAGATGCGCGACTAGTTGGCGAAACGCAGCGGCTTCAATTTCAGTTCTCGTTTGTTGATCCATTATTATTCTCTATTAGTTATTTATTCATCACGAATATGTTCATCGAGTTCTCTGCAGACGCGTGTTTGCAATTCTTGGCAGAGTGCTGGGTCGCTGATAGGTAGACCGTCGTTATCTGTCAGGAAAAAGAAATCTTCTACACGTTCGCCAACACTCGCAATTTTTGCTTTACGCACAGAAATATCAAGCTCAGAGAATATTTGGCCGATACGCGCTAGAAGACCAGGGCGGTCAGGGCTTCTCACTTCCATTACCGTCAACTGTAAATTAGGGTCATTGCTCAGGCTGACTGTGGTTGGCATGGCAAAAAGTTTCATTTGCCGAGGAACACGCCGATGAATGATATCTGGATAATCGTCCGGGTCGTCGAGTTCTTCGATTAGACGTTCCTGAATACTGTTTAAATAGCTCGGGTTCTCTGATAACGCTTCATCATCATCTGTTAACACCGTGTAGGTATTCAGTGTTCTTCCATCGTCAGTCAAGATAACGCGTGCATCTTGAATATTCAGGTGTAGTTGGTCCAGGGTGGCAACGGTTGCTGAGAACAGGTTGGGAATGTCTTCGCTGTAAATAAAGATTTCGGTTGCCCCTTCGAAAACGCGGTAAGAGGTCTGCTGAATTAAAATCAAGGGAAGTTCATTTGAGCCGTGTTCAAGAATAGACTGTGTGTGCCATGCAATATTTCTGGCTTCTTCTCGTAGGAAGTAGTCTTCGCCCAGCATGCTCCAAAACTCTTTGATTTCTTCTTCTGGTTGTCCTGAGTGAGCTAAAATGAGCATGGCATCGTGTTGAACCTGCTCAATTCGGTCTTCTTTGTTAATGGGGTTTTCCAGCCCGCGTCTTAATGCGCGTTTGGTCTCCATATATAGCTGTCTTAACAAAGTGGCTCGCCAGTTATTCCATAGAGTGTGGTTGGTAGCGTTGATGTCGGCTACTGTTAGTACGTAGAGGTAATCCAAATGGACAGTGTCGCGTACATGCATAGCAAAGTTGTGGATGACATCGGGGTCGGTGATATCTTTGCGTTGCGCTGTCATCGACATTAGTAAATGGCTGCGTACAAGCCAGGCCGTTAAATGACTATCCCACTTTCCTAAATGATGGCGTTCGCAAAACTCCATAACATCCACAGAGCCTAGCTCTGAGTGATCCCCACCACGCCCTTTAGCAATGTCGTGATAAAGGCCCGCTATGTATAGAAGCTCGATTTTGGGTAGATTGTTGACAACTCTATGTGCGATGGGAAACTGTTCGCGGTGGTCGGTATGACGGAATTGGCGCATTTTCTGAATGACTTTCATGGTATGTGCATCGACCGTATAAATATGGAAAAGGTCGTGCTGCATTTGGCCTACAATTTTTCCGAATTCCGGTAGGTAGCGGCCAAGAATGTCATAGCGATTCATGCGTTTGAGTTCGGTGGATACGCCATTAGGTGAGCGCAATAGTTCCATGAATAAGCTGGTGTTACGTAGATCGCTACGAAAATCATCGTCTATCAAGTGTCGATGGTCACGAATCAATCTGATTGTTGACGCTCTTACACCTAGTATTTCATCGTTCTGTGCCAGTAATACGAAGGCTTCTAGTAGGGCGAAGGGGTGGTATTCAAAAACTTTATCGTAGGTGACTTCTAAATAGTCATTGTGAATTTGAAAGCGCTTGTTGATTGAGGTGATTGTTTGCTTGTCATCAATTTTTAGAATAGCTTCGCTGAAATATTGCAAAAGCATGTCATTAAATTCACCCATAGCCATAGCAACACGATAATATTTGCTCATGAACTGTTCAACAGCAAGTGCGCCATGTTGGTCTTTGTAGCCAAAAAAGTCAGCCAGTGTACGCTGGTGATCAAATAGCAGCCGGTCTTCGCGGCGCCTGCAGTGCATGTGCAGGGCGTAGCGAACAGTCCAAAGGTAAAGTTCGCCCCGATTAAGTGTTTCAAGCTCAGACTCTGTAACAAAGCCGTGATCAACTAAGTCTCGAATATAGGTCGTGCCAAAGTGGCGTTTAGCAACCCAGCCGATAGTCTGTAGGTCGCGAAGCCCGCCGGGCGACGTTTTTAGATTAGGCTCAAGATTGTATTCGGTGTTGTTGGTTTTTTCGTGTCGTGCTTTTTGCTCTTTTAGCTTGGCAATGAAAAACTCTTTGTCGGTCCAGGCGCCTTCTGAAGTCACTCGGTCATACATGCGCTGATGCAGTCGAGGGTCGCCTGTTAGTGGGCGTGACTCAATGAGATTTGTGGCGATAGTAATGTCATCGCGTGATTTGTCATAGCAGTCTTCTATGCTGCGCACGCTGGAGCCAATTTCTAAGGCAATGTCCCATAAAAGCGTGAGGAATTGGCTGATACTTTCTTCATAAGCGGCAGGGTCAATGTCATCAACAAGGATCATAAGGTCGACATCAGAGTGGGGGTGTAACTCGCCTCGTCCGTAACCCCCAACGGCAATCAGCGATATCTGTGTGTCGTCTGGCCAAGTAAATAAATTCCAAGCAGAAGTTAATATGGTGTCAATGACCCCTGCACGACCATAGATTAACTTGCGAATATCTTCGCCAGACTTAAAGCGGGCGTCCATTTCAGCCTGGGCTTTATTGATTGTGCTTTTGAACACCTTGATGGGTGATTCTCCGCTGGCTAAGCGAGCTTCAAAAGCATGAATGTCAATAAAAGCATCAGTCTCTGCAAGTTGCTGCAAGGTCGTGTTCATTATTTAATCTCAGTATGATTAAAAAGTTTCTTCAGATCGGCGGGTTAATACTTCAAATCCAGTCTCTGTTACTAGGATTGTGTGTTCCCATTGTGCGGACAAGCGGCGATCTTTTGTTTCTACTGTCCAGCCATCCTTTTTGGAAAGTTTGACGTCACGCTTTCCAGCATTAATCATGGGCTCGATAGTGAAAATCATACCTTCTTCAAGTTTAATACCAGTGCCTGGGCGGCCGTAGTGTAAAACTTGTGGGTCTTCGTGAAATTCTATGCCAATGCCGTGTCCGCAATATTCGCGTACTACTGTGTAATGGTTAGATTCAGCATGTTTTTGAATGATATGACCAATGTCGCCTAAAAAGGCGCCTGGTTTGACTAGCTCGATGCCTTTGTAGAGGCACTCTAAGGTGACTTCTGCTAGCCGTTTGGCATGGGGGATTTCTTTACCAACAAAAAACATCTTACTAGTGTCGCCATGGTAGCCATCTTTAATAACGGTGATGTCTACATTGATCATGTCGCCATCTTTTAACGGTTTGTCGTTGGGAATTCCGTGACAAACTACTTGATTGACTGAGGTGCAGATAGACTTAGGGAAACCGTGGTAATTCAGTGGTGCAGGGATCGCTTGCTGTTCATTAGTAATGTAGTCGTGACAAATTTTATCTAGCTGGTTTGTCGTCACCCCTACGGCAATATGAGACTCGATCATTTCGAGAACCTCGGCAGCTAGCCGCCCAGCAATGCGCATTTTTTCGATTTCTTCTTGGGTCTTAATAATAACGGACATAACTTTCCTTAAAATAGTGAATGCCAGACTTTGATGCGGGTAAGTCTGAGCATTAAACATAGATTAAACCGATTGTACCGAATTATCCCTCCTGAGCGAAGTCGACCTTCAAATTGATCGCATCTTGTGGTATAAAACGCGCTCCCGAAATGCAGACTGCATTGCGAGGAATATCTCACACACATATCGTCACAGTTTTCGGGTGCCGTTTACGGTTGGATGCTGGGATATGTGGAGGTTGAACCCAATTTAAAACAGGAAATGCTAAACATGGCACAAGTTACTATGCGTGAGCTGCTGAAAGCAGGCGTTCACTTTGGTCACCAGACTCGTTACTGGAACCCAAAAATGTCTCAATACATTTTTGGTGCTCGTAATAAAATTCATATCATCAACCTAGAGCACACTCTTCCTGCACTAAATGGTGCATTAGATGTTGTTCAGGGCTTGGCTCAGAACAAAAACAAAGTTTTGTTTGTGGGTACTAAGCGTGCTGCAAGCAAGATCATTAGAGAAGAAGCGCTACGAGTAGGTATGCCGTTTGTTAATCACCGTTGGTTAGGTGGTATGTTGACAAACTACAAAACTATTCGTCAGTCGATTCGTCGTTTGCGTGAGCTTGAAAGTGCTTCAAGCGATGGGACTTTCTCTCAGCTAACCAAAAAAGAAGCGTTGATGCGTCAGCGTGAAATGGAAAAGCTGGATCGTTCTATTGGTGGTATCAAGGATATGGGTGGCCTTCCTGATGCTCTATTTGTAGTCGATGTTGATCACGAGCGCATCGCTGTAAATGAAGCAAATAAGCTAGGTATTCCAGTTATCGGTATTGTTGATACTAATAGCAACCCAGATGGCATTGATTATGTTATCCCGGGTAATGATGATGCTCTTCGTGCAATTCAGATCTATGTTAAGTCTGTAGCTGATGCGTGTGGCGAAGGTGTTGAAGTTGCTGGTGGCGAGAAAAGCGAATTTGTTGAAGTAGATGCTGCTGCAGAATAAATTCTGTAGTTGCGAAGTCTATCTTCTGCAGCGTTGAGTACCAGGGGGGGAGCTTTGCTCCCCTTTTTTAGATTTTGATTGAATGCGTAATCAAGGGGTAATTGGAATGGCAAGTGTATCTGCTAAGTTAGTTAAAGAACTGCGCGATCGTACAGGCTTGGGTATGATGGAGTGCAAAAAAGCGCTCGTAGAAGCTGACGGTAATGTTGAAGCTGCAATTGATGAAATGCGTAAGTCATCAGGCATGAAGGCTGCTAAGAAAGCTGGTCGTACGGCTGCTGACGGTGTAGTTGCTGTCCGTGTTGCTGATGATAATTCTTACGGTATCATTGTTGAAGTTAACTCTGAAACTGATTTTGCTGCACGTGATGAAGGTTTTCTTGGTTTTGTTGGGAAAGTTGCTGATGCAGCGTTTGCAGCCAAGTCTGATGATGTAGCTGCTCTGATGGCGGGTGAATTGGAAGCAGCGCGTGAAGCACTGGTTCAGAAAATTGGTGAAAACATCGGTCTTCGTCGTATCTCTATCGTAGAAGGCGAGTTGGTTGGTGCTTATGTTCATAGCAATAGCCGTATCGCTACACTAGTGTCTTTGAAAGGTGCTAGTGTTGAAGTTGCTAAAGATGTTGCGATGCATGTAGCAGCGGTAAATCCGCAAGTGGTTTCACAGAGCGATATGCCTGAAGCTGTAATCGCTAAAGAAAAAGAAATCATTTTGGCTCAGCCAGATATGGCTAGCAAGCCAGCTGCAATTGCAGAGAAGATGGTTGTTGGTCGTATTAATAAATTCCTTGCTGAAAACAGCCTTGTTGAGCAAGCATTTGTTAAAAACCCAGAGCTGACTGTTGGTGCAATGGTTAAAGCGGCTGGCGGTGAAGTTGCCTCTTTCTCTCGTTTGGAAGTAGGTGATGGTATCGAAGTTGAGCAGTTGGATTTTGCAGCTGAAGTAGCGGCACAGTTAAATAATAAATAACTCTGCGCGCTAGAAAGGTGTGTGTGCTGTGTTACAGTACGCACACTGTTTTTATAAGTCTCTATCCTTCTAACTTCGTTCTGCGGAGATCCTGTAATGCCTGCCGTAAATTCTAAACATGCCAAATATAAACGTATTCTTCTAAAGTTAAGCGGTGAAGCTTTAATGGGAGAAGAAAATTTTGGTATCGACCCTAAAGTTCTTAACCGTATGGCGCTAGAAATAGGCCAGTTAGTTGGTATCGGTGTGCAGGTCGGTATTGTCATTGGTGGCGGTAATTTGTTTCGCGGTGCAACCTTAAGTGCTGCGGGTTTAGACCGAGTGACAGGCGACCATATGGGTATGCTTGCCACTGTAATGAATTCACTTGCGCTACGAGATGCGCTAGAGCGTTCTAATATTGCAACACGAGTGATGTCTGCTATTCCAATGAGTGGTGTTGTAGATCATTATGACCGACGTAATGCCATGCGTTATTTAAGCCAAGGCGATGTTGTTATTTTTTCAGCAGGTACAGGGAATCCTTTCTTTACAACGGATTCTGCTGCTTGTTTGAGAGGCATTGAAATAGATGCCGATGTTGTTTTGAAAGCAACAAAAGTTGATGGGGTGTACACGGCAGACCCAATGAAGGACCCTACTGCTAAACGCTACTTGCAGTTGTCATATGATGAAGTATTGGAAAAGCAGCTGGCAGTAATGGATTTGACGGCGATTTGTTTAACCCGTGACCACGATATGCCTGTCCGGGTGTTTAATATGAATCGTCCTGGTGCGCTTGTTAATCTGCTGGGAGGCGGAGATGAGGGTACATTAATAGGTGGTGAAGTAACTGGAGATCAATATGCTGAATGAGATAGCTAGTGATGCTGACACGCGGATGAAAAAAAGCGTTGAGTCAGTTGTAGAGCAGTTTAAAAAGATTAGAACAGGACGTGCTCATCCAAGCATTTTAGACTCCGTTCAGGTTTTGTACTATGGTGCGCCAGTGCCTCTTCAGCAGGTTGCCAATATCACTGTTGAAGATGCTAGAACGCTGATGATCTCTCCTTGGGAGCAGCAAACTGTTCCTGATATTGAAAAAGCGATATATAAATCTGATTTAGGTTTGAATCCTTCGTCAAATGGCGGTGTTATTCGTGTTCCGATGCCTGCTTTGACAGAAGAGACACGTAAAGTTTATATCCGACAAGCGCGCAGTGAGGCTGAATCAGCGAGAGTGTCGGTTCGAAATATTCGCCGTGATGCTAATAGCGACCTAAAAGACCTTCTGAAAGAAAAAGATATTTCGGAAGATGAAGAGCGTCGTGGTCAGGATGGTATTCAAAAACTGACTGACAAATACGTCGCAGAAATTGATGGTTTGCTTGAGAAGAAAGAAGCAGACTTGATGGAAATCTAAAAGCAGAAGGAGGGCTGGTGAGAACTGGCCTATCTGACCCTCTATATGTCAGTACATTCAAAATTAAATATCCCAGCTGATAAAGTATTGCCTAAGCATATTGCAATTATTATGGACGGTAATAATCGTTGGGCAAAAGCAAATCGCTTGCCGAGTCTTGCAGGGCATAAGGCCGGTGTCGATAGTGTACGCAGTGTCATTGAAGGCTGTGTAGAGTATGGCGTCGAGTCATTAACACTGTTTGCGTTTAGCAGTGAGAACTGGAAGCGCCCAGAGCTTGAAGTGAAAGGGCTGATGGAGTTGTTTTTCTTGGCTCTTAATAGAGAAGCCAAAAAACTAAATAAAAACAACATTCGCCTTAATGTTATCGGTGATAAATCTCGTTTTAGCGAAGCTTTACAGAGTAAAATCGCTAAGGTTGAGGAGTTAACCGCTGGTAATACTCTGCTGACCTTGAATGTCGCAGCAAATTACGGTGGGCATTGGGATATTGTGCAGGCAGCTAAACGTTTAGCAAAAGAGTGTGCAGAGGGCGTTATCTCTGCGGATGATATAAACGAAGTTGTATTTGATGAGTATGTGATGCTGCATGATCAACCCAAGCCTGATCTTTGTATCAGAACCGGGGGCGAAAGTAGAATCAGTAACTTTCTTGTTTGGCAAATGGCATATACCGAATATTACTTTGTTGATGACTTTTGGCCTGATTTTGATAAAAAATCCTTAGGTTTGGCTATTCGCGATTTTTGTACACGTGAGCGGCGTTTTGGCAAAACCAGTGAGCAGTTAGGGGTTAAAACGAGTGCTTAAACAAAGAATTATAACGGCATCGATATTGGCTCCTCTTGTGTTGTGTGGTGTCTTTTTGTTACCTGTTAAAGGTTTTGCTGTTTTCTTTGCTGGCGTAACATTGATTGGAGCTTGGGAATGGGCTTTACTGTCTGATATTAAGGCAGCGATTAAGCGCATAGCCTTTTCTGTTGTTGTGCTCATGTCTATTCTTCTGGGATGGCAGCTGCACTTGGAAGAGGTGCAGGATTTTGTACTTATACCTGCGTTAGCTCTTTGGTGTTTAGCGTTTTTTTGGACTATTCGTTACCCGTCTGAAGGCTTATGGAAGTACTCTTCGGTTAGAGCTTTGTGTGGGATTTTAATGTTAGCAGCAGCTTGGTTGAGTATGCTTGGATTAAAGTCTTTAGAGTCAGGGAATGCTTGGTTGCTATTGATTTTGCTCATTGTGTGGGCTGCTGATATTGGTGCTTATTTTTCAGGCAAGCGCTGGGGTAAAGTTAAACTTGCTCCTCAAGTTAGTCCTGGGAAGACCAGAGAAGGCATGTACGGTGGGTTAGTTGCGGTAGCATTAACGACGATAGTTTTTGCTTGGTGGAACGGCTTAGGTATTGCTTCAAGTGCTTTTTTATTAGTGCTGGGATTGGTTGTTGGCTTGGTTTCAGTGATGGGCGATCTTTTTGAAAGCTTGCTTAAAAGACATTCTAAAGTTAAAGATAGTGGGGCAATTCTGCCTGGTCATGGTGGTATTCTTGATCGTATAGATAGTGTACTTGCTGCCGCGCCTTTTTATTTTTTGGGCTTAACTTTTCTGCCTATCTTGTGAGTGCTGATGGAAATTATTCAAACGCTTTTAGCGACGGTTGTCACGCTCGGTATCTTGGTTACTATTCATGAGTGGGGTCATTACTGGGTCGCTCGTCGTTGTGGTGTAAAAGTACTCAAGTTTTCTGTTGGTTTTGGGAAGTCTCTGTGGTCGCGTATTGGTAAAGATGGCACTGAATATTCTGTGTCTGCAATACCTCTTGGCGGCTATGTCAAAATGCTCGACGAGCGTGAAGGTAATGTTCCTGAGCATTTGAGCTCTCAAGCATTTAATAATAAGCCTGTGTTACAACGAATAGCCATTGTAGCTGCAGGTCCTCTTGTTAATTTGATTTTTGCGGTGTTTGCTTATTGGCTCATGTTTGTCGTGGGTGTTAGCGCATTTGTTCCTATTGTAGGTTCTGTGGAGCAAGGCTCTGTGATGGATCGCGCCGGTGTGCCAGCAGGTGTTGAAGTTGTGCAGGTTGACGGTTATCCCGTGCGTTCTTGGGATGAAGTTAATTTACGTTTTGCATCTCGGATTGGTGAGTCAGGCCTGCTGTCGATTGCTGTGCTTAACTCTGCCTCAGCTGTTCCTAAAGTTTATAATGTTGCATTAAAAGATTGGAATGTTGATATTGAAAATGAGTCACCTTTGTCAGCGATGGGGATTCAACCATATCGACCTGAAGTTGAACCGATTTTAGACCATATCGTACCGGGTGGTGCCGCCGAGTTTTCTGGGTTGCAAGTGGGTGATGTCGTTGTAGATGTTGATGGGGTTTCTATTGTTAATTGGATGGCTTTGGTTGAAACCATTCAGTCCTCTGCGGGTCAAGCCTTAGCGTTTTCAGTTCGCCGTGCTGGTGAGCTACGCGTGTTGAAAGTGACACCTAAGAATCGCGTTTTAGAAGATGGCAGTGTGCAGGGAGTTATAGGTGCTGGCGTTAAGCCGCCAGTGTGGCCTGAAGGTATGTTGCGCACCATTCAGTACGGACCGCTTGATGCGATTGGTGTTGCGTATGATAAAACACTTCATATGGTCGGTTTAACATTAGATTCGATTTGGAAAATGATAGAAGGTGCCATCTCTGTAAAAAACTTGAGTGGTCCAATAACCATTGCTAAAGTGGCGGGCGCTTCGGCAGCTTCAGGTTTTGAGCCTTTTATCAGTTTTCTTGCTTACCTGAGTATTAGCTTGGGAGTATTAAATTTGCTTCCTATTCCCGTTCTTGATGGTGGTCACTTGCTTTACTATGGAATCGAATTAATAACAGGTAAGCCGGTAAGCGAAAAGATACAAGAAATTGGATTTAAGTTGGGTATGGCTTTGCTTTTGTCGCTTATGACACTGGCCATCGTTAATGATGTTATGCGCCTTTAAAAAGCAGTAGCTTATACTAGGAAGAGGTTTCATGAAGAATAAATTTGGTCTGGTACTTGGTTTGGTTTTGTGGGCAGGTAATGTGCATGCTGCCTTTACTCCTTTTCAGGTCCATGACATTCGGTTAGAAGGTATACAGCGAGTTGAACCGGGTGTTGTGTTTAGGAATTTTCCTATTGCCTCAGGAGACACCGTTAGTGAAACCAGTCTTATAGAAGCTACTAAACAGCTTTTTAAATCGGGATATTTTGAAGATATTGATATCGCGAAAGATGAAAATTATTTGATTCTTACGGTTAAAGAAAGACCATCGGTGAGCTTGATTAGGCTTGATGGTAATAAGGTTATTAAAGATGAAGACTTGCTTAAAGGCCTTAAGCAATCGGGGTTGAGTGAAGGCGATGTATTTAAGCGTTCTGCACTCGATCAGATCCGATTAGATTTATTGCGTCTTTATGTTGGCCAGGGGCGTTATGGTGCTGCAATTGACACCGAAGTAGAACCGCTATCAGGTAATCGTGTAGCACTTAATATTGATATAAAAGAAGGCAGTGTTGCTTCTATTCAACACATCAATATTATTGGTAATAGTGTTTTTTCAGATGAGGAGTTGAAAAAGTTATTTGCACTAAAATTGCCAAGCTTCTGGTCGTTCTATACTAAGGATGATCGTTATGCTCGTGAGAAGCTCTCTGGTGATCTGGAAAGATTGCGTTCGCATTATATGGATCGTGGCTATGTGAATTTCACCATAGACTCAACTCAAGTCTCTATAACACCTGATAAGAAAAATGTCTTTATCACAGTAAATATCCATGAAGGTGAGCAATATACGATACGTGATGTAGATGTTTCAGGAAACCTTGTTGTTTCTGAAGAAGACCTGAAGGCAAAAGTAGCGCTTGAGCAAGGACAGATATTTTCACGCAAAGCGATGACCAATGCGCAAGAATCTATGACAAGGCTGTTGGGTGATAGCGGTTATATGTTTGCTAATATTAGTCCAGTACCTAGCGTTCACGAAGAAGATAAATCTGTTTCATTAAAGTTCTTTGTAGATCCTGGTAAGCAGACTTATGTCAGGCGTATTAACATCCGCGGTAATAGCCGTACTGCTGATGATGTGGTTCGTCGCGAAGTTCAGCAAATGGAAGCGGCAATTGTTTCTACTGAAAGTATTCAAAGAACAAAAGCTAAATTAGAACGTACAGGGTATTTCAAGTCGGTAAACCTGGAAACAGTACCGGTTGCCGGTACTAATGACCAAGTCGATCTAAACTATACTGTTGAGGAACAGCAATCAGGGCAGTTTACAGCGAGCGTTGGTTTTTCTCAAAGCGATGGCCTTATCTTAGATTTAGGTATTCAACAGGATAATTTCTTCGGTTCCGGGAAAAAAGTAGGGTTTAATATTGCTAATAGTTCAACACGAAAAGAGGCAAGCTTTAACTACCTTGATCCTTATTATACAGTCGATGGCGTTAGCCGGGGATTTGATCTTTTCTATCGGAAAAGCGATTTTGAAGAAGATGATGTCAGTAGCTACTCTTTGAATGAGTATGGCGGCGGCGTGACTTTTGGCTATCCTATTGATGATTACCAACGCCTCAGCTTTTCTTTAGGTATTGAGAGTATCGAAGTAAACCCTAATAAGTTTAAGCCGGTTGATGAAATTCAGTCATTTGTTGATGAGGAAGGCGGCGATTATCTCAACATTAAGACTACGTTTGCTTGGAGTAATAACCACCTGAATCGCTCAATTTTTCCTACGAGTGGTTATTCTCATCGCGCTAGCCTAGAAGTGTCAGTGCCAGGGAGTGATTTGAGCTATTACAAGGCTTTATATCGAACTAAATGGTATCGCCCATTGTTTGAAGATTCAGGGTGGATATTGGGACTTAAGGGGCGTTTAGGCTATGCTCAGAGTTATGGTGATAATACTTATCCGTTCTTTAAACACTTTTTTGCAGGTGGACTCAAAACGGTTAGAGGCTATAAAAATAACTCCCTAGGCCCAAGGGATTCAAATGACGACCCGTTTGGCGGTAATGTTATGGCTGTTGGTGGTGTGGAATTGATTTTTCCGTTTCCATTTATTGAAGATAAAAGTAGTTGGCGTTCGCTATTGTTTATTGATGGAGGGAATGTTTTCACTACGAAATGCCTAGCCTCAACATCAGCTTCTTCTAGCTGCGAAGAGGGTGTTTTATTTGATGAAATAAGGTACTCAGCGGGTATAGGGCTTAGCTGGTTGTCACCATTGGGGCCTTTGTCCTTTTCGGTAGGTAAAGCTATCAATGAAAAGTCTAGTGACGATACTGAGATATTCCAATTCTCACTAGGTCAAAGTTTTTAAATTTACGACTTCTTAAATAAGGAATTAATGATGAAGTTATTAAAGATTATTGCTGTATCTGTTTCAATTGCATTTGCTCCTGTTGTATTTGCCGATAAGTTAGCTGTTCTAGGCGTTCAAGAAGCTTTACTGAAATCTAACGCCGCAGCTTCTTTTAAGAAAAGTTTACAAAACGAGCTTAAGGGTGATGAAAGCCGTTTGTTGGAACTCGAAAAACAAGCCAAAATGATGCGTGAAAAAATTCAGAAAAACAGCTCTTCAATGAGTGACAATGAGTTGAAACAGGCAAGACTGCAGTTTCAGAAAGTCTTCCAAGAGTATCAGCGCAATGGACAAGAGCTACAGCAGAAGCGCGCTGAGCGTGAGCAAGGCTTTATTAAAGATATGAAGCCAAAGCTTGATGACATTATTCGTAAAATCATTAAAGACAACAAGTATGACGTTATTCTTGCAAAACAGGCCACTGTATATTATGGCAAAGGGTTTGATATAACGCCTACTGTTGTGAAGCTTCTTAACAAGTAAATGGCACGTACTTTACCTAGTTTTTTACTGTCTGAGATAGCCTCTCTTGTTAAGGGGAGGTTAGTCGGTGATAGTGAGTTGGTTATTAATTCACTACACACTTTAGAATCTGCTAAGCCTGGCCAATTGAGTTTTTTGGCTAATGCTAAGTATGTGACTAGCCTAAGTCTAACTAAGGCTAGTGCTGTGTTAGTAGCCGAAAATAATCTTGTAAACGTACCCTGTGCAGCCGTTGTCGTTGATGATCCCTATTTAGCTTTTGCACAGTTAAGTAAGTTCTTTGATTGGCGAGTTAAAGCAAGCTTTGGTATTGCGTCTTCGGCTCATATTAGCACTTCTGCTCAAGTTCATGAGCAAGCAAGCATTGCTCCAGGGGTGGTTCTGGGGGACGAAACGATAGTCGAAGCGGGTGTTTATATTGGCCCAAATGCAGTTGTTGGCAATCGTTGTATAGTGGCTAAAGATGCTCGTATAGAAGCGGGTGCTATATTATATGACGATGTGCACATTGGGCAGAGAAGCTTGATTCACTCTGGCGCAGTGCTAGGGGCAGACGGGTTCGGATTTGCTCCTACAAAAAGTGCTTGGGTAAAAATTTTTCAGTTAGGTGGCGTGCGTGTTGGACAGGATGTTGAGATTGGTGCTGGTACAACTGTTGATCGTGGCGCATTAGATCACACTTACATAAAAGACGGTGTGAAGCTCGATAACCAAATTCAAGTTGCTCATAATGTTGTCATAGGTGAACAAACTGCGATAGCAGGCTGTACGGCGATAGCGGGAAGCACTAAAATTGGGCGCCGCTGTACTATTGCGGGACTGAGTGGAATAGTAGGGCATCTGACTATTGCTGATAATACCCATGTTACAGCTATGAGTTTAATTAGTAAGTCGGTAAGCCAGCCCGGACAGGTTTTATCTTCAGGTACGGGGCAAGAGTTGCACCGAAGCTGGAAGAAAAATGTCATACGCTTTAAAAAATTAGATAGTATGGCTAAACGTATTACAGCGTTAGAAAACAAAGTTGATAATTTCTCTAGTGAAGGTTAGTACACATAATGGATGTTAATGAAATTAGGGAATACCTCCCTCATCGCTACCCCTTTTTATTGGTTGATCGGGTTCTTGAAATCACACCTGGAGAGTCCATCGTAGCCCTTAAAAACGTGACGGTGAATGAACCATTTTTCAATGGTCATTTCCCAGAACATCCTGTTATGCCGGGTGTGTTGATTGTTGAAGCAATGGCGCAGGCTGCTGGTATCCTTGGTTTTAAAACCATGGATAAAAAACCTCAGGACGGGTCTATCTACTATTTTGTTGGATCCGATAAATTACGCTTCAAACGCCCCGTTGTTCCGGGTGATCAGCTTAAGCTTGAAGCAAGCATCCTTTCAGAAAAGAGAGGAATCTGGAAGTTTGCGGTGAAAGCAACGGTTGATGGTGATATGGTTAGTTCAGCTACAATTCTATGTGCTGATCGAAAGGTGTAAATAAGTGATTGATCCACGAGCCATTATTGACCCTGGAGCTAAGCTGGCAGATAACGTCAGCGTTGGTCCTTGGTCTTATGTTGGCCCTGATGTAGAAATTGGGGAAGGTACGACTATTGCTTCGCATGTTGTGGTTAAAGGTGCGACTAAGATAGGTGCTAATAACCAGATCTTTCAGTTTTCGTCTATTGGTGAAGACTGCCAGGATAAAAAGTATGCTGGTGAGAAAACGTATCTTGAAGTGGGGGAGTCCAATGTGTTTCGCGAAGGTTGTACTATTCATCGAGGAACCGTGCAGGATCAAGCACTGACAAAAATTGGTAACCATAATTTGTTTATGGCTTATGCACATGTAGCGCATGATTGTGTTGTTGGTGATCACGTGATTCTTGCAAATAATGCAGCAATTGCGGGGCATGTTCACGTGGGCAATAATACGATCTTAGGCGGGTTTACTGCCGTTCATCAATTTTGCCATATCGGTTCTCATGTAATGTGCGGTGCCGGCACGGTGGTCCTTAAAGATATTCCTGATTATGTGATGGCTACTGGAAATCCAGCAAAACCACATGGCATAAATGCGGAAGGGTTGAAGCGTAGGGGCTACAGTTCAGAAGTAGTGCGGAAGATAAAACAAGCCTATAAGGTTATTTATCGCCAAAAACTGACCTCTGAGCAAGCACTAGAGCACCTCAGGGAGATGGCTGTAAATACTGCGGAAATACTTCCTCTTATTCATTCTCTACAAGCCTCATCTCGAGGAGTTATTCGCTAGGAGGCTATGTGACCAAACTGCGCATTGCAATGGTCGCTGGAGAAGCCTCAGGCGATATTCTCGGAGCTGGCCTGATTCAAGCAATTAAAAAACGTTATCCCGATGCCGTATTTTATGGTATCGGTGGGGATTTGATGTGCGCCCAAGGTTTTGACTCAGTCGTTCCCATGGATAAGTTATCAGTGATGGGGCTCGTTGAGGTCTTGGGTCGCTTGCCTGAGTTATTGTCAATCCGAAAGAAACTAAGCAATAGTTTGATCGAGAATCCACCCGACATGTTCGTTGGTATTGATGCCCCTGACTTTAATTTAAAATTAGAATATCAACTGAAAGCCGTTGGTATTGCTACGGTTCATTATGTTAGTCCGTCTGTTTGGGCATGGAAGAAAAAGCGCATATATAAGATTAAAGAATCTACAGATCTTGTATTAGCCTTGTTTCCTTTTGAGGCTCAGCACTATAAACCGACAAAGCAAAATGTTGTTTTTGTTGGGCATCCTTTAGCTGATCTCATTGCGAATGACTCGCGCTTGCTAGAAGCGCGAACGCAGTTTGAAATAGCGAATACAACAAAAGTAATTGCTCTTTTGCCAGGTAGTCGTGGTGGCGAGTTAAAGTACTTGGCTGAGCCTTTTTTGCAGGCAGCAGAACTCTTACAAAAAAATACCCCGATATATTATTTCTTCTTCCAGCGGCCAATATTAAGCGGCAGGAGTCACTTCAAAAACTGCTTGATGATAAATTTTCAGGGCTTAATGTGCGTTTGTTTTTGAATCAATCTAGAGAAGCAATGGCAGCGGCGGATGCCATATTGATTGCTTCAGGAACCGCGACTCTAGAAGCAACATTGTTGAAGAAACCGATGGTGGTTGCTTATAAAATGGCATCCTTAACGTATGCTATTTATTCGCGCATGATAAAAACGCCGTTTATATCTTTACCCAATATTTTGGCAGATGAGAAGTTAGTCCCTGAAGTGCTTCAAAATGATGTAGTGCCAGCGCGATTGGCAGAAGAGCTCGAGAAAGCACTCCAAGATAAGGCTTATCAAGCTTTGCTTGATAAGCGCTTTACAGAAATTAATCAACAATTAAAGTTGGATGCAGATGAGAGAGCCGCAGACGCCGTTATTTCGCTTTTGCAGCAGCGAGGTATTTTAACATGCAATCAATAGCTCTTGATTTCTCCCATTATGGAAAGGTAGCGGGTGTCGATGAAGTGGGTCGTGGTCCCTTAGTTGGTAATGTTGTTGCCGCGGCTGTTATTTTAGATCCTAATTATAAAATTCATGGATTGGCTGACTCAAAAAAACTAACAGAAAAGAAGCGTGACGCTTTATATATAGAAATAGTTGAAAACGCATTGGCTTGGCATGTCGCTTATGCGTCGCCTGATGAGATTGATCAAATAAATATCCTCCACGCGAGTATGCTCGCTATGCAGCGAGCAGTTGAGGGTTTGAATATTCCACCTGACTATGTGGTGATAGATGGCAATCGATGCCCACAACTTTTATACCCTTGTGAGGCGGTTGTCAAAGGAGACTCTAAAGTCGAAGCGATAAGTGCTGCTTCTATTCTGGCAAAAGTGGTGCGCGATAAAGAGATGTATGAACTACATGAGCTACATCCAGAGTACGGTTTTAATAAGCATAAAGGTTACCCGACCGCCGCACATATGAGTGCCTTAAAAATGTATGGTCCTCTTCCTGAGTATAGGAAATCGTTTCGTCCAGTTGCACAGCTTCTAGAAGCCTCAGCTAAATAATAGGAAGAGTATGTCTTCAACCTCATTTATACACTTGCGTGTACATACCGAATTTTCACTAATTGATGGGTTAGTGCGTGTTAAAGGCTTAGTTGCGGCGGCAAAAGAGGCAGGTATGCCCGCAGTAGCGATGACGGACCAGGTTAATTTATTTGCCTTGGTAAAGTTTTTTAAGGCGTCATCGGGCGCTGGAATTAAGCCCATATGTGGGGCTGACATACTGGTACTTAATGAAAATGACCATGAGGCTGAACCTTATCGCGTTACTTTGTTGGTACAAAATGCACTAGGTTATCGACATTTGATGGAGTTAATTTCTAGAGCTTATGCCGAAGGGCAGCGTTTTATTTTAGATAAAGCTCTGGTTAAAAAGTCGTGGCTAATAGAAAAATCAGAAGGGCTTATAGCATTATCCGGTGCACGTGAAGGCGAAGTTGGACGAGCCATGATTTCTGGTAATGGAATGGCTGAGGCTATTCTAGATGAATGGATGCAAATGTTTCCTAACCGTTTCTATTTAGAGGTTCAAAGAACAGGACGCCCAAGAGAGGATATCATTGTTTCTGAGAGCGTTCGTTTGGGCTTAGCTAAACAGTGCCCACTAGTTGCGACGAATGAAGTTATGTTCCTCAAAGAATCAGATTTTGACGCGCACGAAGCACGAGTATGTATTAACCAAAGTCGCACGTTAGAAGACCCTAGGCGGACCCGTAATTACTCAGCACAACAGTATTTTCGTACTGCGGAAGAGATGGTTGAGCTTTTCTCCGACATTCCAAGTGCAATAGAAAATACTGTTGAGATAGCTAAACGTTGCAATATTGAACTAGATTTAGGCACCTATTATCTCCCCAAGTACCCTGTTCCTGAAGGGATGATGATGGATGAGTTTTTCTGTAAGGTCTCAGAAGACGGTCTTGAACAGCGCTTGGAAGTTCTGTTAGATAAAAATGATCCCGAGTATGAAGTAAAGCGCAAAGCATATGACGATCGCCTGACTTTTGAGTTAGAAATCATTACTCAAATGGGTTTTCCCGGTTACTTTTTGATCGTTATGGACTTCATACAATGGGCGAAAGATAATGATATTCCAGTCGGGCCGGGCCGTGGTTCTGGTGCCGGTTCATTAGTTGCCTATGCACAAAAAATTACTGATTTAGACCCATTAGAATACGACCTTCTGTTTGAACGATTTCTTAACCCAGAACGTGTTTCAATGCCCGATTTTGATATCGATTTCTGCATGGATAATCGTGATCAGGTTATTGATTATGTGGCACGAACTTATGGGCGTGATGCAGTTTCACAGATTATTACCTTTGGTACGATGGCTGCCAAAGCTGTGGTTCGAGATGTGGCGCGTGTGCAGGGTAAGCCATTTGGTTTAGCTGATAAGCTGTCTAAGTTGATTCCTTTTGAAGTAGGAATAACGCTGAATAAAGCAATGGAGCAGGAGCCTGCTTTGAGCGATTTTGTCTCAGGCAGTGAAGAAGCTCAAGAAATTATGGAGATGGCTTACAAGCTGGAGGGGGTGACCAGAAACGTTGGTAAGCATGCGGGCGGTGTGGTTATCGCCCCAACGAAGCTCACTGATTTTTCAGCAACCTATTGTGATGAAGAAGGTCATGGATTAGTTACACAGTTCGATAAAAATGATGTTGAAGAAGCGGGCCTCGTTAAGTTTGACTTCCTAGGTTTGCGCACACTTACCATCATTGATTGGGCGATGAAAACAATTAATGGTATTCGTGCTAAAGAGGATAAAGAGCCTCTCGATATTTCATTAATACCTTTGGAAGATAAAACGGTTTTTGACCTACTGCAGTCAGCAAACACAACGGCTGTGTTTCAGCTAGAGTCTAGTGGTATGAAAGACTTGGTTCGACGTCTCTTACCTTCTCGTTTTGAAGATATTGTCGCTCTGGTAGCCTTGTTCCGTCCCGGACCTTTGCAGTCAGGCATGGTAGATGACTTTATCAATCGTAAGCATGGGCGAGCTGAAATGGCTTGGCCGCACGCTGATTATCAGTTAGATAGCTTGCAGCCAGTGCTAGAACCTACCTATGGAATTATTCTTTACCAAGAGCAGGTAATGCAAATTGCTCAGGTTATGGCAGGCTACTCGCTCGGTGGTGCCGATATGCTACGTCGTGCTATGGGTAAGAAAAAACCGGAAGAGATGGCGAAGCAGCGTGAAGGCTTTTTGGTTGGGTGCGAAGAAAACAATATAGATCGAGACCTTGCCGGAAATATTTTTGATCTGGTTGAAAAATTTGCTGGCTATGGTTTTAACAAATCACATTCAGCCGCTTATGCTTTAGTTTCTTACCAGACCGCTTGGCTAAAAACGCACTACCCAGCTCCTTTTATGGCCGCAGTAATGTCTGCCGATATGCAGAATACTGAAAAAGTCGTTATCTTTATTGAAGATTGCCGAGCAATGGGGTTGCCGCCTGAATTACCAGATGTGTGCTCTGGCGAGTATATGTTTACGGTGAATGAGGAGGGTAAAATTGTTTATGGGCTTGGGGCCATTAAGGGTGTTGGAGAAGGCCCCATAGAGTCTATTATTAAAGCGCGCAATGATGGCGCTGGTGAATTTAAAGATTTTTTTGATTTCTGTAAAAGAGTCGGTGCTAAGAAGCTTAACAAGCGTGTATTAGAAGCGCTTGTTAGGTCCGGCGCATTAGATAAATTGGGAGCCGATCGGGCTGTTCTTTGGGCTGCGATTAGTGATGGTTTACGTACAGCAGGCCAGAATGAGCGCAATCAAAGTGCTGGTATCTTTGATATGTTTGGAGAGGTGGAGGCTGAGCAGCCTCGTGATCCTTACGAAGATTATAAAGGGGTACGCACTTGGTCTGATAAAGAGCGGCTTAAAGGTGAAAGAGATACGCTTGGTTTATATCTAACTGGCCACCCTATTGATGAGTACGACAAGGAGCTTAGCCGCTTTGTCTCTAAAAAGATTGTAGATCTGCAACCGGCGCGCGGTAGGCAGCAAAAGATAGCGGGTTTAATTGTTGATCAGCGAGTGAAGAAAACTAAACGTGGTGATTCTCTTTGCTTTTTGACATTGGATGACCGCTCTGCACGTATCGATATTACACTTTACGGTGAAATATATGAGCAAACTCGTGATTGGGCGGTCAAGGACACGATTGTCATTATGGAGGGTGAGGTTAACCAAGATGATTATTCAGGCGGTCTCAAGGTTCGTTGTAATAAATTATCAAGCATTTCACAGGCAAGAACGCAGTATGCTTCGTTGTTTAAAGTAAAATCCGCCCACAAGATGCTCTCTGGTCGGTATTTAAAGCAGTTCGAGAATATTTTACAGACGTATAGTTCTGCGGAGGGTTTGCCGGTTGCCGTAGAATATCAAAGAGATGATGCCGCTGGAGCTGTTAGACTTGGAGATAACTGGAGAGTTGATCCTTCAGATGAGCTGATTTTGGCGTTGAAAGAGCATTTTGGTGACGAAAGCATCATGCTAGAGTACTGAATAGGGTGGTTATCCTGCTAGGGTAACTGTAAAATCTGCACTCTAAATTTGTCATATTTATTTAATGATTAAGCGGAAAGAATCGAATGAATCCGAATTATCTGGATTTTGAGCAGCCTATAGCAGAGCTCGAAGCCAAAATTGAAGAGTTAAGACTGGTTGGTGATGGCACAGAGATCAACATTACTGATGAGCTAACTAAGCTGTTAGGAAAAAGCCGCAGTTTAACGGAATCTATTTTTACAAATCTTTCCGCTTGGCAGATTTCTCAATTATCACGTCACCCTCAACGTCCGTATACGTTAGATTATTTGTCGCTGATGTTCGATGACTTTGAAGAGATTCATGGGGATCGCCATTTTTCCGATGATGCTGCTATTGTTGGCGGTGTAGCTCGATTAGATGGCCGTCCAGTGATGGTTATCGGTCATCAGAAAGGTCGTGAAGTCAAAGAAAAGGTGCGTCGTAACTTTGGTATGCCACGCCCTGAAGGATATCGTAAAGCGTTACGTCTGATGGAGATGGCTGAGCGTTTCCAGATGCCTGTATTAACTTTCATCGATACGCCAGGTGCTTATCCTGGTATTGATGCTGAAGAGCGCGGGCAGAGTGAAGCGATTGCTTACAACCTTGCTAAAATGTCGCAATTGAAAACGCCTATTATTTCAACGGTAGTTGGCGAAGGCGGTTCCGGTGGCGCATTAGCAATTGGCGTCTGTGATGAACTAATGATGCTGCAATACTCTACTTATTCAGTGATTTCGCCTGAAGGTTGTGCATCTATTCTGTGGAAGAGTGCAGAAAAAGCTTCCGATGCAGCTAAAGCCATGGGTATTACTTCTGCTAGCCTTCATGAGCTGGGTTTGGTTGATAAGGTGGTACCTGAGCCTCTTGGAGGTGCACACCGTAATCCTGAAGCATTGTGCGTAGATTTGAAGCAGTCATTGATCGACTCCTTGTCAAATCTAGAGGGCTTGTCTGTTGATGAGTTACTTGAACGTCGTTATAACCGTTTAATGTCCTACGGATTAACGTCTGCGTAAGTGTTAAAAGATGAGTCGCCTACCATTGATTGCTGATTTCTTAGAGTCAATTAATCAATATCCTGCTAAGCGATGGGTTATTGCTTTAAGTGGTGGGCTCGATTCGATTGTGATGCTACATCTAGCAGCATCGAATCTTCCTTCTAGTATGCTTCACGTGCTTCATATTAATCATCATTTACAGAGTAGTGCGGATGAATGGTCCACTTTCTGTAAAAGCCAATCTGAAGACCTTTCCTTGCCATTTAGCCAAATTGACGTGTTCCCTGAGAACAATGGCGAAGCGGCAGCACGTGATGCACGCTATCTTGCCTTTAAAGATTTTTTGCAGGATGGTGATGGGCTGTTGTTGGCGCATCATGCTGATGACCAAGCAGAAACGATATTGTTTCGTTTATTAAGAGGTAGTGGCTTGCGTGGGCTTGCAGGCATTCCTACAAGCAGAAAGTTGGGTGCTAATGATATTGTACGTCCCTTACTGTCTGTATCACGCGCTGATATTGAGAGTTATGCGCATATGCATCAATTGGATTGGGTGGAAGACCCGACCAACCAACAAGATACCTATGATAGAAACTTTCTACGATTAAATGTTCTCCCTGTTTTGAAACAGCGCTGGCCAAATGTGGTGGAGCGATTTTCATCGACTAGCCGGCTGTTGTATCAGGACAGGGAGCTGCTTGATAAATATCTTGATGAAGAGATTGCAGGCTTGATGCTCAGTGAACGTGTCCTTAATGGCTTGATGCTTGCGTCTTTGACTGTAGGTAAGCGAAAGGCGCTGATTCGTCGGTGGATTTATACACAGCAAGGTGAGCCTTTAAATGAAGTTCAACTTTTACAGCTAGAGCAGAACTTTTTTCAATCGGGGTTGGATAAAAACCCAGAACTTATTTTAAAGACTGGGGTTCTACGCCGCTACCGTAAAGACTTATATCTATGCGCTAATCTTGTATCTGAGAAAGAGCCAAACGTTCAATCTTTGAGTGAAGGGCAGCACAAGAGAAAGGCGGGTATTCTTACGGTGGAAAGTGAGATTTCAGGTAGCAGTTGCTTGAAAACATTAGATAAGCTTATTTGTGTTCAAAGAAAGGATGGAATGCACTGTAAGCCTGTTGGTCGAGGCACCAAGTCGCTTAAAAAGCTTTTTCAAGAAGCTTCAATTCCTCCTTGGCAAAGAGAAAATTGGCCTGTTTGCATGATCGAAAATGAGATCGTTGCCATCCCGGGCATATGTGTCTGTGAAGGGTGGAGTGTTTCACCTTCTGAATTGCCAGGGTTCTCTCTAAGATGGGAGCCTTTCTGATTGTCGAAAGCCCCATTCTTTGCTACCCTGTAGCCCCATCTTTGGTTAGTTTTTTTTCCTCACTTTCAGCTAAAACAGGTTCCACATGACGCGTTACATTTTCGTCACAGGTGGTGTCGTGTCCTCATTGGGCAAAGGCATCGCATCCGCTTCGCTTGCAGCTATTTTGGAAGCACGCGGCTTAAAAGTCACTATGTTGAAACTCGATCCATACATTAATGTCGATCCTGGTACGATGAGCCCTTTCCAGCATGGTGAAGTGTTCGTTACGGAAGATGGAGCTGAGACGGATCTTGATCTTGGGCATTATGAGCGCTTTATTCGTACCACTATGAATAAACGTAATAACTTTACGACGGGACGTGTTTATCAGCACGTACTGAATAAAGAACGCCGGGGAGACTACCTGGGGGGAACTGTTCAGGTAATCCCGCACATCACTGATGAGATAAAGCGCCGTGTTGTTGAGGGTGCAGGTGATGTAGATGTTGCGTTAGTAGAAATTGGCGGTACGGTTGGTGATATTGAATCACAGCCGTTCTTGGAAGCGGTGCGCCAGTTGAAAGCTGAAGTCGGTTTTTCTCGTGCTATGTTTATGCACCTGACATTGGTTCCATACATTGCTACAGCCGGTGAAATTAAAACAAAACCTTCTCAGCACTCTGTAAAAGAGTTGCGTTCAATTGGTATTCAGCCTGATATTTTAGTCTGTCGTTCTGAGAAAGCTATACCTGATTCAGCACGTCGTAAACTGTCACTCTTCACTAACGTTGAAGAGCGTGCTGTTATTTCTATGCCAGATGCGGAGACTATCTACGACATCCCTGAAATGCTTTGTGACCAAGGCCTGGATGATATTGTTGTTGAGCGTTTTAACTTGGATGCTCCCGCTGCAGATCTTGGTGAATGGAAAGCGGTTGCTGATGCTCATCTCCACCCTGAAGGCGAAGTTAAAATCGCTATGGTTGGTAAGTACATGGAATTACTGGATGCCTATAAGTCGCTTATAGAAGCGATTTCACATGCCGGTATTCAGTTACGCAAAAAAGTACGTATTGAATATATTGATTCTGAGCGCGTTGAGCGTGAAGGCGTAGAAATTTTAAAAGATGCGGCTGCTATTTTGGTGCCTGGCGGATTTGGCGAGCGTGGTGTAGAAGGTAAAATATCTGCAGTACAATATGCGCGCGAGAATAAAGTCCCTTATCTGGGTATCTGTCTTGGAATGCAAGTCGCTGTTATTGAGTTTGCACGTAATGTAGCCAAACTAGATGGTGCTACATCTACCGAGTTTGATAAAAATGCTGAGCATCCAGTGATCGGTTTAATTACTGAATGGATCACGGAAGAAGGTGATGTTGAAGTGCGTAACGCAGAAGTTGATTTAGGTGGGACAATGCGACTTGGTGCGCAAAAGTGTCATTTGAAAGAAGGCTCTACCGCCGCACTTTCTTACGGTAGTACTGACATTGTTGAGCGTCATCGTCATCGCTATGAAGTCAATAATAACTACGTGTCGGCTTTAGAAGATGCTGGGTTAAGCATCTCGGGCCGCTCTGTAGATGGTGAGCTGGTTGAGGTTGTTGAGGTGTCTGATCATCCTTGGTTTGTGGCATGCCAATTTCATCCAGAATTTACCTCTTCGCCACGTGATGGGCATGGGCTCTTTACTGGATTTATCGAAGCAGCAATAACTGAACAGGCACGCCGTTAAGTAATTTAGCGTACTGAGATTTACATCGTTTTAGGAATAATGGAGAGAAAGAATGGCTCAGATTACCGATATCAAAGCACGTGAAGTGCTGGATTCTCGTGGTAACCCAACAGTTGAAGCAGACGTTATTTTAGCATCTGGTGTTGTTGGCTCTGCGTGTGCGCCGTCTGGAGCATCGACTGGCTCGCGTGAAGCATTGGAATTGCGTGATGGTGATAAATCTCGTTACCTCGGTAAAGGTGTCTTGAAAGCAGTGGCCGCTGTTAATGGCGTTATTCGTGATGCATTAGTGGGTATGGATGTTACCGAGCAACGTGCATTGGATAATGCAATGCTGGCCTTGGACGGAACCGAGAATAAAGAAAATTTAGGTGCGAATGCTATTTTGGCGGTTTCTTTAGCGGCAGCCAAAGCGGCAGCAGTAGAAAAGAACATTCCTTTATATGCTCATATTGCTGAGATCAATGGAACAGCAGGTCAGTTCTCATTGCCAGTACCGATGATGAATATCATTAACGGTGGAGAGCATGCTGATAACAACGTTGATATCCAGGAATTTATGGTTCAACCAGTTAACTTCACTAAGTTTTCTGACGGTTTACGTTGCGGTGCTGAAATTTTCCATTCATTGAAAGCTGTACTTAAAGCGAAAGGTTTAAGTACATCGGTAGGTGATGAAGGTGGTTTTGCACCGGATCTAGCATCAAACGAAGAAGCGTTGGTTGTTATCAAAGAAGCTATTTCAAATGCAGGCTATGAGTTAGGTAAAGATGTAACGCTAGCACTTGATTGCGCTGCTTCTGAGTTCTATAAAGATGGCAAGTATGACCTTTCTGGTGAAGGTAAGGTGTTTGATGCTGAAGGTTTCAGCGACTATCTGGCTGAGCTGACGGAAAACTATCCGATTGTTTCTATCGAAGATGGTTTGGACGAGTCTGATTGGGATGGTTGGGCATATCTGACTAAAAAAATCGGCGATAAAGTTCAGCTAGTCGGTGATGACCTTTTTGTTACTAACACTAAGATTTTAAGCCGTGGTATTGAGCAAAGCATCGGTAACTCTATCCTAATCAAATTCAACCAGATTGGTTCATTGTCTGAAACACTAGACGCTATCAAAATGGCTAAAGATGCTGGTTTTACTGTTGTTATTTCACATCGTTCAGGTGAGACAGAAGATACCACTATTGCTGATTTAGCAGTGGGTACTGCAGCCGGACAGATTAAAACGGGCTCATTATGTCGTTCGGATCGTGTTGCTAAGTACAATCGTTTGTTGCGTATTGAAGAAGAGCTAGGTGAGAAGGCTGTGTATAACGGTCTTGCAGAAATCAAGGGTCAAGCATAACGCTTGAATACCTTTAGAAGGGGGCTTAGGCCCCCTTTTTAGACTCTGAGGTAAGCTGTGTTCCGTTGGTTTATTGCATTACTGCTTTTAATTCTTTTAGGCCTTCAGTATCGACTCTGGTTCGGTGATGCTAATATTTTTCATATATTAGATTTGCAGGAAAAGATCGCTGTTCAAGTTGATGAGAATGAGCGTTTGCAAATGAGGAATAGGCAGCTTGAAGCGGAAGTGACCGATTTGAAAAAAGGTCTTTCTGCTATAGAAGAGCGCGCCCGCAGTGATCAGGGAATGGTGCGTGAGGGGGAAACCTTTTATCAGCTTGTTGAACCATCTGTTGAAGCTATTGAGAACTAAGAATGGATTTGCCTACCCAGTACCGCTATCTGTACAACCCACCTACTAGCCAAGCCACTATTCGTCAGTTACCTGAAGATTTTCATGTTGTTGAAATTCCTTCATTTAGTGCGGAAGGTGAGGGGGAGCATGAGTTTCTGCTTATTCGTAAAACTGGAGAGAATACAGATTGGGTAGCAAAGCTGTTAGCTAAGTTCTGCCAAATCCCTATTAAAGATGTCGGCTATGCCGGTAAAAAAGATCGTCACGCCGTTACAGAGCAGTGGTTTAGCGTACGCTTGCCGGTTACACGTAAAATAAATTGGGCTCTTTTTGGTGGTGAGTCGATTCATGTACTTGAATCTGTAAGGCATCAAAGAAAACTTAGGCTAGGTGCTTTACTAGGTAACCGCTTCTCTATTCGCTTGAGAAACCTGACAAATGAAGACGACTTTGTTGGGCGGCTTGAAAAAATAAAAGCGGGCGTACCTAATTATTTTGGTGAGCAACGCTTTGGGCATGGCGGTGGTAACTTGACCAAAGGTTTAGCGCTGATTAATGGTGAGTTTAAAGAGCGCCAAAGGCATAAAAAAGGTTTATATATTTCAGCTGTTCGCTCTTGGTTGTTTAATCATATAGTTTCGCAGCGCATTACCCAAAATTTATGGGATAGTGTATTACCGGGCGATATGATGATGTTAAGTGGTTCACGTAGTCATTTTCTTGCCGAAACAGCTGATGAGAGTTTGCTCTCAAGGCTGAAAGAGCATGATATACATTTAAGTGGTCCTTTGTGGGGGCGAGGTTCAACGCTTGTGCAGGGAGAAGCCGCTGAGTGGGAAGGAGAGGTTGTCCGTCCATGGGAGAGCGTCACCGAGCGTCTTGAGCATTTAGGTTTGCAACAAGAGCGTCGCGCGTTACGATTGATACCGGAAGGATTAAGAGCAGTTAAAGAATCAGATGGGCAGTGGTTGCTGAGCTTTTCACTTCCTGCAGGGGCTTTTGCCACAAGCGTGCTCAGAGAATTGTGTGAACCTTTGACGGCTGGAATAGAAGATAAATAGCGATGAAGATTCTTATATCAAATGATGATGGTGTATTTTCTCCAGGTCTTGAAGCACTTGCGTTAGCATTGTCTGAGGTGGCCGAGATACAAGTTGTTGCTCCAGATAGGAATCGAAGTGGTGCAAGTAATGCGTTAACACTTACTCGCCCTGTCGATGCTCATCGCCATGAGAATAATGGTTTTGTTAGCTTGAATGGTACCCCAACTGATTGTGTCCATATGGGTGTTTCCGGTTTATTCGGTATGGAACCTGACATTGTTGTTTCTGGTATTAACTCTGGTGCAAACTTAGGTGATGATGTTATCTATTCAGGTACGGTAGCCGCTGCGATGGAAGGGAGAGCTCTCTCGTTACCGCCGGTTGCCATATCACTGGCTAGTCATAATCCGCAGCACTTTTCTACAGCCGCTGAAATTGCTAAAAGCATAGTGCAAAGGATTAGTCAGCTAGCTTTACCTGCACGAACTGTTTTAAATATAAATGTTCCTGACTTACCTCTTTCTGAAATTAAAGGTGTCCATATTACTCGCCTCGGGCATAGGGCGGCGGCAGGAAAACCAGAGGCTGTTGCTGATCCAAGAGGGAAAATACGCTATTGGGTTGCAGGTGCCGGTGATGCTGTTGATAAAGAGCCAGGAACTGACTTTTATGCTATTGAGCATGGATTTGTGTCGATTACTCCCTTACACATTGATATGACGTTATATTCAGGCATGGATGATTTGGGAGAATGGTTGGAGGGCTTGTTGTGAATGATATTAACCTTCAAGGCATTGGCATGACGTCTCGTCGCACTCGTGACCGTCTAATCAGCCGGCTTAAAGGGCAAGGCATCAGTGATGAAGGGGTGTTAAATACTTTACGTGAAACCCCTCGGCATATTTTCATTGATGAAGCGTTATCGCATCGTGCGTATGAAGATACTGCACTACCCATCGGTTTTAATCAAACAATCTCACAACCCTATATTGTGGCTAAGATGACAGAGGTACTTGTGTCTACAGGTCCTTTGAAGCGGGTTCTTGAGGTAGGTACAGGCTCAGGCTATCAAACGTCAGTATTAGCGCAGCTAGTTGATCAGGTGTTTTCAGTCGAGCGAATTAAGCCGTTACAAGATAAGGCGAAAGAGCGCTTACGTCAGATGGGCTTGAAAAATGTACATTTGCAGCACTCTGATGGTGGTATGGGGTGGCCTTCTAAGGCTCCCTTCGATGCTATTATGGTAACCGCAGCGCCAGAACAAGTGCCTGAAGAATTATTACTACAGCTTGCTATTGGTGGGTCTTTAGTCATTCCGGTAGGGCAAGAGCAACAACAGTTAAAGCTGATCACTCGTCAAAGTGATCTTGAATATAAAACCCGTATTATCGAAAATGTAAATTTCGTTCCTCTGCTGGCTGGAACAATACGATAAGGAGATAGATATTGTGGGCCAGTCTCGCCGACTAAAAGATTATGTGGTATTAACCTGTAAGGGTATTTTGATGGGGGCAGCGGATGCTGTGCCAGGAGTATCTGGAGGCACTATTGCTTTTATCACAGGCATTTATGAAGAGTTAATAGGGAGCATCAGGCGGTTTGATCTAGAAGCGCTTAAGTTGTTGTTTTCGCAAGGGCCTCAAGCAACGTGGCGGCATGTTAATGGAAGTTTCCTGTTAGCCCTATTACTTGGTATAGGGCTTAGCCTGGCGACATTAGCGCATATAGTGCTTTTCATGCTGGCAACATATCCCGTTATGCTGTGGTCGTTCTTTTTTGGGCTGATTTTAGCATCTACATGGGTGATTTCCCGTCATGTGACGCACTGGGATTCTAGCTTTTCGCTGTTGTTTTTATCGGGCGCTGCTATAGCCTATCTAATAACAAGCTTAACCCCAACCGAAATTGAAGTGTCTATGCTAACGGTATTTTTATCAGGCAGCGTTGCTATTTGTGCAATGATTCTACCTGGGATTTCCGGGTCATTTATATTGCTGCTCTTAGGGATGTATAGTCCTATCTTGCAAGCTGTCAAAGATCTTGACCTGAGCATCATCGGACTGTTTGCGACAGGGTGCGCCGCTGGATTACTTAGCTTCTCAAGATTGCTTAACTGGCTATTTACCGCTTATAAAATGCAAACGTTAGCGGTGATGTCTGGCTTTTTATTAGGCTCTCTTAATAAAGTTTGGCCATGGAAGTATACAACCGCTTATACATTGAATAGTCATGGTAAGCAGGTACCTTTAGCTCAAGATAATGTTTCACCTTTTAACTATGAAGCACTCAGCGGACAAGACTCTTTTTTGATGGTATCAATTATATTATTGGTGCTGGGGATGGTAATTGTATTGTGGATGGAACGAGGCCAATCAACTAATCGATAAGTTGTGTATATCAAACAGAGTAAAATAATAAATAATATACATGCACTGTTTCTAGCCGGCTTGCTGCTGATGCTGGAGGGCTGCTCATCGGGATATGCTCCGGTGAGTGAGCGCTCTGTCGCGCATAACAATAAAGTAGAAGTTGTAAAATCATCCAGACGTCAGAAAGCACCAGCGAGTTATCGTGTTAAAAGTGGCGATACTCTATATTCAATTGCTTGGCGCTATGGTTTGGATTATCGACAATTAGCCCGTATTAATGGTATTGGTCGTGATTACCGTATTAATTCAGGTCAAAAATTACGTTTAAAAACGACAAGCACTAGTATGAAAGTTGCTAGCAACTCTCGTGCTAGTTCAAAAACATCAACTGCTGATAAAAAGCCCTTAAGTAATAAAGTTGTGGTTGCAAAAGCTTCCCCGTCTCAAACTTCTTCCTCTAAAGCTGTAAAAGTGAAACCGCCACCTTCTAAAGCTCCAGTAAGAAGTGTTGCGTTATCTAACAAATCACACAAGGTAAGGTGGCGCTGGCCGACAAGGGGTAAGGTGATTAGTGGTTATTCTGCTAAAGGGAATGTGAATAAAGGTATTAACTTGGCTGGCTCACGAGGCGAGCCTGTATATGCTGCAGCCACAGGCAAAGTGGTATATGCAGGGAGTGGTTTATTAGGCTATGGCAACCTGATAATCATTAATCATAACCAAGAATACCTAAGTGCATATGCCCATAACAGCTTAATTTTAGTAAAAGAGAACGAAAATGTTAATGTTGGAGCGAAAGTTGCCGAAATAGGTAATAGTGGCGCCACACGAACCATGCTGCATTTTGAAATTCGCAAGGATGGAAAACCAGTAAACCCGCTACGGTATCTACCAAAAAGGTAGGCGATAATAATTTGATAGTGATGGATAGGTGATGACAGTGATGACGAGTCTCGATAAAAATGAGCTGGAAAGTGAAGAGCTGTTACTCGAATCGAAAGACAGCAATGAGCTTACAACTGAAGCTGAAGAGCCTGAGTTCCTGAATAGCGGGCGGGGGCGAGGTAGTATGGCACATAAAGACTTAATCAATGCTAAGTCTTTAGATGCTACACAGTTGTATCTTAATGAAATAGGCTTTTCACCGTTACTCAGCGCTGAAGAAGAAGTGTATTTTTCTAGATTAGCGCTTAAAGGCGACATTAAAGCACGCAAACGAATGATTGAGAGTAACCTTCGTCTAGTGGTGAAAATCTCACGTCGTTATATCAACCGTGGTTTGACGCTGCTTGACTTGATCGAAGAAGGTAACCTTGGATTGATTCGTGCGGTAGAAAAATTTGATCCTGAGCGTGGTTTTAGATTTTCAACGTATGCAACCTGGTGGATCCGTCAAACGATTGAGCGCGCCATCATGAATCAGACGCGGACTATTCGATTACCAATTCATGTGGTTAAAGAGCTTAATGTTTACCTGCGTGCAGCCCGAGAGCTTTCTCAAAAGCTTGATCATGAGCCGACCGCAGAAGAAATAGCTGAGTTAGTTAGCAAGCCAGTTGATAAAGTACAGAAAGTTTTGAAGTTGAATGAACGAGTAGCCTCTATTGATATTCCAATGGGCGACTCAGATAAATCAGCTATTGAGACCATTGCAGATACAGAGACTTCCGACCCTGAAGTCTTGCTTCAGAACACCAATATCAGTGGTAACCTCGATAAATGGTTAGATATGCTTCCTGACAAGCATGCCGAAGTGCTATCAAGGCGTTTTGGCTTGCGTAATTATGAAATGAGCACGTTGGAAGAGGTGGGTACTGAAATAGGTTTGACACGTGAGCGTGTTAGACAGATTCAGGTAGAAGCATTACGTAAATTACGTGAGATCGTTGAGAAAAACGGCCTTACCAGCGAAGACTTGCTGGCATAGGCTTCGTTATTACTTGATCAGAAGGGCAAGTTTGTTTGGCTTGTCTTTCCATTCCTCAGCATCTTCTAGTGGCTCAATACGTTCCGTAATATTGGGCCACTTTTCTGATAGTTGTGCATTGATTTCTATAAAGATCTGCTGATCTTCAGTGACGTCATCATCTAAAAAAATAGCTTCTGCTGGACATTCAGGTTCGCATAAACCGCAGTCAATACACTCATCCGGATGGATGACCAAGAAGTTTTCTCCCTCGTAAAAACAGTCTACCGGGCAAACTTCAACACAGTCCGTGTATTTGCAACGTATACAGTTTTGCGTTACCACGTAGGTCATCTTATACCTCCACGCTCAGTTGCCATTAGAGTTTGTTTTTTAATGAATATAGCAGCTCTTGTGCTTGGCGTGGAGACAGATCATCTAGATCGACAGTTTTTAACTGTTCAACAACAGGATGAGTTGTTGAATTAAACATATCATCTTGTACGGGTGGTGGCGGTGCTATGCGGCTATTAGATACAACGCTATCTGTTTCTAGTTGAAACAGCTTTTGTTTAGCTTGATCGATAACATGTGACGGAACGCCGGCAAGTTGTGCCACTTGTAAGCCATAGCTTTGGCTTGCTGGTCCGTCCTGGACTTCATGCATAAAGACAATGGTGTCTTGATGCTCAAGAGCGGTTAGATGGACATTGAACACGCCTTCTTGCTGGTCAGGCAGAGCGGTTAGTTCAAAGTAATGTGTAGCAAACAAGGTGAACGCTTTAATATGTTGTGCAAGAAACTCAGCCGCTGACCATGCTAGCGACAAGCCATCAAATGTACTCGTGCCTCTACCCACTTCATCCATTAACACGAGACTGCTTTGCGTTGCGTTGTGCAAAATATTGGCAGTTTCTGTCATTTCTACCATGAAGGTAGAGCGCCCGCCTGCTAAGTCATCGGAAGAGCCCATTCGCGTAAAAATGCGATCCATAATACCTATATCAACATGTTCTGCTGGCACGTAACTGCCGATGTGGGCCAACAAGCTAATGAGTGCTGCTTGGCGCATAAAGGTAGATTTACCACCCATGTTTGGACCGGTAATAATCAGCATGCGACGCTCGGGATCAAGTGATAACTGATTGGCGACAAAAGGAGAGTCCAGTACTGATTCAACGACAGGATGGCGCCCTGCGACAATATTGAGCTGCGGCGTATCATGAAGGTGTGGAGCACTAAAGTTAAGCGTGTCGGCACGCTCTGTAAGGTTATTGAGGGTGTCTAGTTCTGCTAATGCTTGAGCACAGTCTTGCAGGGCTGGGAGTTGCTCCGCAAGAGTCATTACCAGTGCTTCATAGAGCGCTTTTTCTCGCGCTAAGGCTCGGCTTTTGGCACTAAGGGCTTTGTCTTCAAAGCCTTTTAGTTCTGGCGTGATAAAACGCTCTGCATTTTTTAATGTCTGTCGACGTATATAATCGGCAGGGGCCCCATCTGATTGGCCTTTGCTGATTTCAATAAAGTAGCCATGTACGCGGTTATAGCCCACTTTGAGAGTAGCGATACCTGTACGTTCACGCTCTTGTTGCTCAAGCTTTATCAGATAGTCGCCAGCATTTTCACTGATATTACGTAGCTCATCCAGTTCATCATCATAACCTTCGGCAATAACGCCGCCGTCACGAATAACAACAGGGGGATTATCTAAGATCGCTTTTTGTAACAGGTCAGCTTGTTTGGGAAACTCACTGATAGCAGTTGCTAAATTATTGATATGCTCAGCTCGGTTTTCATCAGCGATAAAACTTTGCAGCTCAGGAAGTCTTTGTAACGCATCCCTTAAGCGCTCCAGATCTCTGGGGCGGGCAGAACCTAGGCCTACACGGGATAAAATACGTTCTATATCCCCAATACCTTTAAGTGTTTCAGCTAAAGGTTCGTAACGATAATCCTGTTGTAGCCATTGGATTGAATGTTGACGCTCTAGTAGTACGTTTTTATCCCGTAGAGGTTGGTTTAACCAGCGACGTAACAAGCGACTACCCATAGGCGTAGCAGTATTATCCAAGACGCTTAGCAGTGTGTTTTCACGTCCACCTGCTAGGTTTTGATCAATTTCTAGGTTGCGGCGAGTGGCTGCATCTAAAATAACCGTGTCTGAGCGTTGCTCTATCTGTAAGCGGCGAATATGCGGTAACGATGAGCGCTGTGTATCTTTAGCATATTGTAAGAGACAGCCCGCGGCACCGATAGCAATGTGCATTTCAGCACAGCCAAAACCTTCAAGGTCTTGGGTGTTAAATTGCTGACATAATAAGCGTTGTGATGTTTCTGGCTCAAAGTTCCAGGGTGCTTGAGGGCGAATACCCTTTCGTCCTTTAAGGAGTAGATCAAGATTGCTGTCGTCGTTAAATAGCACTTCTGCAGGTTTTAGCCGTTCTAGTTCGGCCAATAATGATTCGCCATCATCAAGCTCCATCAAGCTAAAGCGGCCAGTACTGATATCGACTAAAGAAACACCATAGCGAGACTGTGAAGAGTAAATAGCCAGTAAGATATTATCGCGGGATTCATCTAAGAAGGCTTCATCACTTAAGGTGCCTGGAGTGACAATACGGGCAACCTTTCGCTCCATTGGACCTTTGCTCGCTGCTGGGTCGCCAAATTGTTCACAAATAACGACAGATTCGCCAGCCCTAACAATTTTGGCAATATAGCCTTCAGCTGCATGATAAGGCAGACCCGCCATCGGAATAGGATTGCCACCAGACTTTCCACGTGCGGTCAGAGATATATTGAGCAAAGCGGCAGCACGCTTAGCATCATCATAAAATAGTTCGTAAAAATCGCCCATACGGTAAAAAACAAGCTCGTCAGGATGCTCTGCCTTGATCTTAAAATACTGCTGCATCATGGGTGTATGTTCAGGCTTGGCTGCTTTTGGGGTCTTAGTTTTTTTACTCATTATAATTCTGTATTAGTGATGTTCAATTTGGCAATAAACTGCTCTTTTGAAGCAGCAGCTAGGTTGCACATAAAATTCATTAGATCAGACGTGCTTAGGTGGTTAATTACACGCTTCAAACCAGTCGTGCAGGTTACCAAATCAACTTGGAAATCGCTATCGGTATGAGGAGCCCTGTGTTGTTCATAGTGTATCTTTAAGTACAGGTCACTGTCGTAAATTGACACCCTCAAGGCGCATCTAAGCATAGTAGTTCAGATGTTTCCCGATACCATTGCTGGCATGGGAGTTGTGTGACATCTATTAAGTGTACTTAGCTATGTCACTTCAGTGTGATGCGAGGTAGCAGTTCCCACCTACGCTGTTTGTTTTGCTTTGATAATAGATAAGCACTTGAAAGCAGGAAAAATAATTAGAAATTGATCGAATACTCGCCTTGCTGGCTGGGTGTGGAGGCATGAATGTTTAGCAAAAATGACCAGGTTCAGGGATACGATGAGGTATTGTGGGCTGCTGTAGGTAAAGAAGAAGTGCGTCAAGAAGAGCATATCGAACTAATAGCGTCTGAGAACTATACAAGCCCTCGTGTAATGCAGATGCAAGGCTCTGTACTTACTAACAAATATGCAGAAGGTTACCCTGAAAAGCGTTACTACGGCGGCTGTGAATATGTTGACGTTGTAGAGCAACTGGCTTTGGATCGTGCTAAAGAGTTGTTCGGTGCAACGTATGCTAATGTTCAGCCGCATTCTGGTTCGCAGGCAAACGCAGCCGTTTATATGGCTCTTTGTGCACCAGGTGACACTATCTTGGGTATGAGTCTGGCACATGGTGGCCACCTGACTCACGGTTCTCACGTGAATTTCTCGGGCAAGATTTACAACGCTGTTCAGTACGGTCTGAACGAAGCGACGGGCGAGATCGATTACGAAGAAGTAGAGCGCTTGGCAGTAGAGCATAAACCAAAAATGATTGTTGCTGGTTTCTCTGCTTATTCACGCATTGTTGATTGGGCGCGCTTCCGTGAGATCGCTGATAAAGTGGGCGCTTACCTGTTTGTTGATATGGCACACGTTGCCGGTTTAGTTGCTGCGGGTTTATATCCAAACCCAGTACCTTTCGCTGATGTAGCAACAACCACTACGCATAAAACGCTTCGTGGCCCTCGTGGTGGTTTGATCCTCTCTCGTGATAACGAATTAGAGAAGAAACTGAACTCTGCAGTATTCCCTGGCGGCCAAGGCGGCCCGCTCATGCACGTTATTGCGGCTAAAGCGGTAGCGTTTAAAGAAGCATTGGAGCCGGAGTTTAAAGAGTATCAGGCGCAAGTCATTAAGAACGCCAATGCGATGGCAGAAGTGCTAATTGAGCGTGGTTTCGAAATTGTTTCTGGTGGTACTGAAAACCATCTATTCCTACTAAGCCTTATTAAGCAGGGCCTAACCGGAAAAGCAGCTGATGCAGCGCTAGGTCTTGCCAATATCACTGTTAACAAAAATGCAGTACCAGGAGATCCTCAGTCTCCGTTCGTAACATCAGGCCTGCGTATTGGTTCTCCTGTCGTCACAACGCGTGGCTTTAAAGAAGCGCAGTGTCGTACGCTAGCGGGTTGGATTGCTGATCTATTGGATGTACTGAATGAGCCTGAAGCACTTGATGCCAAAATTGCTGAAGTAAAAGAGCAGGTTAAAGCGCTATGTGCGGACTACCCAGTTTATAAGTAAGCCGTTTTATATATCGCTAATTTTTACTGAATATACAGGCAGCCGGCCTTTAAAAATGTACCGGTTGCCGCTTAACAACAGGAGCTGATGATATGCAGCGTTATTCAGGTTTTGGACTGCTCAAGCACAGTCTCACGCACCATGAGAATTGGCAGCGTACTTGGCGTAATCCTACGCCAAAGAAAGAATATGATGTTGTCATTATTGGTGGCGGTGGTCACGGTTTAGCAACGGCTTATTATCTAGCTAAAGAGCACGGTATTACGAATGTTGCTGTGATCGAAAAAGGTTATTTGGGCGGTGGTAATACGGCACGTAACACCACGATTGTACGTTCTAACTACCTCTGGGATGAATCGGCTCACCTATATGAACACGCCATGAAATTGTGGGAAGGTCTATCTCAAGACCTTAACTACAACGTAATGTTCTCTCAACGCGGTGTGTTAAACCTAGGGCATACATTACAAGATATGCGCGATATCGAGCGACGGGTTAATGCTAACCGCTTGAACGGTATTGACGGTGAAGTACTTGATCCACAGCAGATCAAAGAGATCGTTCCGCACATGGACTGCTCTGAAAATACGCGCTATCCAATTATGGGTGCTTCTTGGCAGCCACGCGGTGGTGTTGCACGTCATGACGCGGTTGCTTGGGGCTTTGCCCGTGGCGCAGATTCCTTCGGTGTTGATTTGATTCAAGAAACTGAAGTGACTGATCTGATTATTGAAGATGGCACGATTACCGGTGTTAAAACAAACCGTTACGGTGACATTAAAGCGGGCCGTGTGGGTTGTGTTGTTGCAGGTAACTCCAGTGTTCTAGCGAAGAAAGCCGGTTTTGAACTGCCACTAGAGTCTCATCCTCTACAGGCGCTAGTCTCTGAGCCAATCAAACCGATTCTAGATACGGTTGTAATGTCCAATCACGTACATGGTTATGTGAGCCAATCAGACAAAGGTGACCTTGTCATCGGTGCGGGTATTGATGGCTACACAGGGTATGGTCAACGTGGTTCTTACCCAACAATCGAACATACCGTGCAGGCTATTGTGGAGCTATTCCCAATTTTCAGCCGCGTACGTATGAACCGTCAGTGGGGAGGTATTGTTGATACTTGTCCAGATGCGTGCCCTATTATCAGTAAAACACCGGTTAAGAATTTGTTCTTCAACTGCGGTTGGGGTACGGGTGGTTTTAAAGCAACACCAGGCGCGGGTAACGTTTTTGCTGCATCGTTGGCAACAGGTGAAATGCATCCGTTGGCTGAACCATTCTCTATGTTCCGATTCCATGACGGCGCGCTGATCGATGAGCACGGCGCTGCGGGCGTAGCACACTAACAGGGGCTGATTAACATGTTTCATATCTATTGCCCGCATTGTGCGGAATATCGTGAAGAAGAAGAATTTCACGCAGCAGGTCAGGCACATATCGCTAGACCACTGGACCCAGAAGCTTGCTCTGATAAAGAGTGGGGCGAGTATATGTTTTTCCGTAAAAACCCACGTGGTATTCATCATGAATTGTGGGTTCATGCCGCCGGTTGTCGCAAATTTTTCAATATAACGCGTGATACCCAGAGCTACGAAATTAAAGAAGTCTACAAGATTGGCGAACAGCCATCTGTAGTCGCTGAGTAACAGGAGCGGAATTATGACACAGCAAAACCGCCTCCAGAGTGGGGGTCGCATAGACCGCTCTAAGCCATTAACCTTTACTTACAACGGTAAGCAGTACAAAGGTTTTCAGGGCGACACTCTGGCATCTGCTATGTTGGCCAACGGTGTTAATGTCGTTAGCCGTAGTTTTAAATACAGCCGTCCACGCGGTATTGTGGCCGCTGGTGCTGAAGAGCCAAATGCAATCTTACAGCTGGGTGCTACTGAAGCGACTCAAGTACCTAACGTACGTGCTACACAGCAAGAGTTGTTCAATGGACTGGTAAGCCAATCGACGAACGGCTGGCCAAACGTTGATACGGATGTAATGTCGGTCTTAGGTAAAGTTGGCGGCAAAATGATGCCTCCAGGTTTTTACTACAAGACGTTTATGTTCCCAGAATCTTTGTGGAATACCTATGAGTCTTTGATTCGAAAAGCGGCAGGTATGGGGCGCTCACCTCTTGAGAATGACCCAGACTTTTACGACCACATTAATCAACACTGTGACGTAATGATTGTTGGTGCTGGCCCTGCTGGTTTAGCAGCGGCATTAGCGGCTGCTCGCAGTGGCGCACGTGTTATTTTGGCGGACGAACAAAATGAATTTGGTGGAAGCTTACTCAGCACTACAGAGAAGCTAGATGGCAAGCCTGCTTCTGAGTGGGTAAGTGCAGTGACTGAAGAGCTACGTAGCTATGATGACGTCATGTTACTACCGCGCTCTACAGTCAACGGCTACCACGACCATAACTTTGTGACGATCCATGAGCGTTGCACTGACCATCTGAGCGATATTGCACCGGTAAATCAGGCTCGTCAACGCCTACATAAAGTACGCGCTAAATGGGTTGTACTGGCGACGGGTGCGCATGAGCGCCCATTAGTTTATTCGAACAACGATGTGCCGGGTTGTATGGTAAGCGGTGCTGTTTCTACGTATATCAATCGTTATGGCGTTGTTCCTGGTAATGAGCTGGTGGTCACGACGACTAACGATTATGGCTATCAGTCAGCGTTGGACTGGCATGATGCTGGGCGTAAGGTAGTTGCAGTCGTTGATACACGTGCTAACCCTGAAGGTGAGCGTATTGATGCAGCTCGTCAACGCGGTATCAATGTCATAACAGGTTCTGCCGTAATTGATGTGCAAGGTGCAAAGCGTGTTTCAGGTGTTTCTGTCGCACCTATCAGTGCTGATGGTAATAAAGTCAGTGGCTCTGTGACTAAACTAGGTACCGATACCGTTGCAACGTCGGGTGGTTGGAGCCCGGTTATCCACTTGTCTAGCCATACGGGTAGTCGTCCTATTTGGAATGATAAGATTGTTGGTTTCGTTCCAGGACCAACAGTTCAGAAGCAGCTAACTGCGGGTGGTATTAACGGTAGCTACAATACAAACTCAGTATTGTCTGAAGGTTTGGATGCAGGTCTGAAAGCCATTGCTGAAGTAGGTCTTAACGCTGCTGAAGTGATGTTACCTCAAGCAGAGGACGTGAAAGAGGGAGCTCCAATGACTCTTTTCCATATTCCACACATAAAACCTACTTCCCAGGCGCCGAAGCAGTTTGTCGATTATCAGACCGATGTAACCGCAGCAGGAATTGAATTGGCATGTCGTGAAGGCTTCGAGTCTATCGAGCATGTTAAGCGTTATACCGCGATGGGCTTTGGTACTGACCAAGGTAAGTTGGGTAATATCAACGGTATGGCGGTCGCGGCGAAAGCGTTAAATAAGACGATCCCTGAAACGGGAACGACTATTTTCCGTCCTAACTATACGCCGATTACGTTTGGTGCTATCGCAGGCCGTAATTGCGGTGCGCTATTTGACCCTAAACGTTACTCAGCGATGCAGATGTGGCACGTAGAACGTGGTGCTAAGTTTGAGGATGTTGGCCAATGGAAACGACCATGGTACTTCCCTCAAACAGGCGAAAGCATGCAGCAGTCTCTTGATCGTGAGTGTCTGGCGGTACGTGACAGTGTAGGTATTCTGGATGCCTCTACGTTGGGTAAGATCGATATTCAAGGAAAAGATGCCCGTGAATTCCTCGGTCGAATCTACAGTAACGCTTGGGCTAAATTAGCAGTAGGTAAGTGTCGTTACGGCCTGATGTGCGGTGAAGACGGTATGGTTTTCGATGATGGTGTTTCGGCTTGTTTAGGCGATAACCATTTTTTGATGACCACAACGACTGGCGGTGCGGCACGAGTTCTGGAATGGCTTGAGCTGTATCATCAGACTGAATGGCCTGAGTTGGAAGTCTATTTTAATACCGTGACAGATCATTGGTCGACACTGACTATTTCTGGCCCTAACAGCCGTAAGTTGTTAGCAGAGCTGACCGATTATGATCTGAGTAACGATAACTTCGCATTCATGGATTGGAAGCAGATTAAAGTAGCAGGCGTGCCTGCACGTGTCTTCCGTATCTCGTTTACCGGTGAGCTAACGTTTGAGATTAACGTTCAGGCTAACTACGGTATGCATGTATGGGAGAAATTGTTCGAAGCGGGTGCTAAGTACAATTTGACGCCGTACGGAACAGAAACCATGCATATTTTACGTGCTGAAAAAGGTTTCATTATTGCAGGCCAAGACACCGATGGGTCAGTTCATCCGTTCGATTTAGGCATGGGTTGGTGTGTGGCTAATAAAAAACCATTTAGTTATGTGGGCAAACGCGGCATGAACCGAGAGGATTGTGTACGTGAGAACCGTAAACAGATGGTGGGTCTGAAAACTAAAGATCCAAAAATGGTCATTCCTGAAGGCGCACAAGCAGTACTGGATCCTAATGAACCTATTCCTATGACAATGGTAGGTCATGTTACCTCTAGCTATTGGAGTGCTAATTTAGGCCACTCTATCGCGATGGGCTTCATAAAAGGCGGTTTAGATAAGATGGGTGAGACTGTGTATTACCCACTCGTTGACGGTACTGTGATTGAAGCTGAAATCTGTAGCCCAATCTTCCTGGATCCGAAAGGGGAACGTCAAAATGTCTGATTTGAATGTGATGACAGCAGCAGAAATGGCAGCGACTAAAGCTGCTGTAATGGACCAGATTCCTGGATCTGAAATACAGGGACAGTCTCCGTTGCATCATGCGGATTTAGATTCGCTGGCAAAAGTAGGCCCAAAACAAGGCGGTATCCACCTGCGTGAACATAAGCTTTTGGGACACCTTACTCTGCGTCTTAACCCAGAGAATGATGAACAACTAGCCGCTGCAGAGCGTGTGTTGGGTGTAGCTTTGCCACTGCAGCCACTGACTTCAGTCGAGAATGCTAGCTACTCTGTACGTTGGATGTCTCCAGATGAATGGTTGATCTTGGTACCGGGGCTTGAAGCGTTTGATGTTGAGTCAAAGTTTAGAGATGAGATGGGTGGCCACTATTCATTGGTTAACAGCAGTGGCGGTTCTACTGTGTTGGAACTGTCTGGGCCTGATGTTGTTGAGCTTTTGAAAAGATGTACATCGATTGATCTGCATCCTAAATTGTTTCCAGTGGGTAAAGTTGTCTCAACGGTGTTTGCTAAGAGCTCGGCTATCATTCGTCGTACAGGAGAGCAGAGCTTTGAACTCGTTATTCGACGTAGTTTCTCAGACTACATCTGGCTTTGGCTTCAAGAAACTAGCCGTGAATTTGGTCTTGTAGTAAAAGCCTGAATTTTCAGTCTGGAGCATTAGCCCTGAGCTATTAGTCCTAAACTCTTAATAATGTGACCTCACGACGAATGATTCGTCGTGAGGCAGTATTTCTATGCGAAATATTGCTGACATGAGGTTTTTATGAACAAAAAAACAAGCCTTGGATTTTTACAGCGAACTGCCCAAGTTTATTAGGCACGGTGGATGTAGTAACACGTTTTATGGCGGAGTCTGGAAACTATATTGACGAGATTCATTCTTTTGATGACCGAGAATCCAATCGGTTTTTTATTCGAATTGAGTTTCAGCCTAACACTGACAATTTTAACGAAGTCCAGTTTAACGAAGAGTTCTCTGTTAGAGCGGCTGAGTTTGAGATGCAGTGGGAGTTGACTGAACCTGAGCACCGCCCACGGGTAGCGATCTTGGTGTCTAAATATGATCATTGCTTAAATGATCTGCTTTATCGCCATCGCACTGGCCAGTTGAACATTGAAATACCGGTGATTATCTCTAATCATCCAGATCTTGAACATTTAGCAAAATGGCATGACATTCCTTATTACCACTTGCCAATTAGCAAAGAAACGAAGCCTCAGCAAGAAGCTGAGATTATGAAACTGCTAAAAGAGTACGATACAGAATTAGTTGTGCTTGCTCGCTATATGCAAGTGTTATCTCCTGATCTATGTACGCATTTGGATGGCTGGGCGATCAATATTCATCACTCTTTGTTACCCGGTTTTAAAGGCGCGCGTCCTTATCATCAGGCGTGGGAGAAAGGTGTTAAAATGGTAGGGGCGACTGCTCACTATGTGAATAATGATTTGGATGAAGGGCCTATTATTGCTCAAGGTATTCAGTCAGTCGATCATGCGTATTATCCTGAAGATTTAATATCTAAAGGCCAAGATGTAGAGCGCATAACCCTGTTTAATGCCGTGCGTTATCACATTGAAAAACGTGTTTTCCTAAGCGGTAGCCGTACTGTTGTCTTTGGTAACTAGTATTACTAGCGACTGCAGTTAACACTAGGCTAGAACGAGTAGCGTTTTGCTATGTTCTAGCCTGGCTTGCTAGGCCTGTGCTGTTTAGCGGCTTTCTCGGGCAAGCTTTGGAGAGACGCCAAAATAGTCTTTGTAGCAATTACTAAAATGGCTGCTACTAACAAAACCACTGGCTAACGCTATATTAGTAATTGAATCATTCGTTTGTAGCAGTAAACGGCGAGCATGAGTAATTCTTAGCTCTAAATAATAGCGGCTAGGAGATGTCTCTAAATGATGCTGAAATAAGCGTTCCGTCTGGCGCCTGGATATACCCACAAATTCACTGAGCTCTTCGGCGCTAATGGGTTCTTCAATATTGGCCGCCATTAATGCCATTAAGTCACGCAGTTTTTCAGGTAGGCAGGGATCATCAATAATTTGATTGAGGCGTATATCGCTGCTTTCTGATATCTGATCGCAGCTGAGAATCTCTTTTATGGCTCTAACAATCGTTTTTCCATGTGTTTCTCCAATCAGGTAAAGCATCATATCTAAAGCACTAACTGGACCTGCACAACTGAGGCGGTTATTGTCGCTAACAAATACTTGGTTTGATGTAGTCACTTGAGGAAAGCGCTCTCGCATAAATGCGTGGTTATCTGGATGAACGGCACAGCTTTGTTTGTCTAATAGCCCAGCATGTGCCAACGCAATAGCTCCATTCCATATACCTCCCATGATAACGCCTTGTGTGGCTGCTGTTTTAAGTAGCATGCTAAGGGGGGGGTGTGCCTCGGTTGAGCAGCGAAAGCCTCCACAAATAATGAGTATTTTAGGGATGTTTGGCTGTAAGGGCGAAGCTTCATTAATGATAGAGTCGGCAGAAATCTCTATGCCTAGATCACTCATAATAGGGGAGTTCTCTATAGCAAGTGTCTCATAGGTAAACAGTGGGCTAGTATTGACAAGGTTTGCTGTGACTATCGCGTCAACCGCCGCTGTGAAGGCCATCATTGAGAAATGTTTTTGCAGAATGAAACCGACGTGCGTTGGTTCAGCTTGAGTACCTTCTGAGGGCAAAAAAGCACTGTTAGCATCTTTCATTTTTGCACTAAAGCTGCGTTTCTCTTTGCTGCCGGTCATAAGCTATACCTACGTCTACACTTTTTTCTTATACAGGCGGCTACTGATTAATCGACTGTGGGTAATGTTTATAACAGATTTTCCATAATTTTAGAATTTAGAAATTATATAGAAAGATCGTGGTGTAAAAAAATGTAAATAGATGTAATTGTTCATTAATGTTTTTCTAAAAATTGTTTCCTCTTATTTACTTGGTGTTTTTGATTTTTATTGATAGTTATTAATTCTACAGTGATGTTTTTTCTGAATGTAATGTTTCATTTACATATGCCCTCATAAATAAAAATTTCTACAATATTTTCGGTTTTTTCCTGTGTTTTAAGTTGGTTTTTTTATCTGTATAAAAGTAGCAGGAGATTATTAATGATGTATCTAAATTATTATCTATTAAATTAAATAATTGATAGGAAAAATATATTTATACAGTTTTCGTTCAAACCAATTACAAAAATAAACAAGGTAACCGGATAGGAAAAACACATGACTAATAAAAAAAACTTACAGCCAAGTTTTGGCATGGCAATATTGCCTATTGTGCTCACCCTTGCGGTGCTCGGGATACAACTTTTTTACTTTGATGACTTCACTCCTCACGTACCTTTGGCGATAGGTCTTGCGATTACCGCAGTACTCGCTTGGATGCGTGGTTATACATGGGATGACATTGAAGGTGGAGTGATGCAAGTGGTGCGCGTTGGTCTGCCATCGATTGCTATCTTAATGACTGTTGGGATGATTGTGGGTGTCTGGATTGCCAGCGGCACGGTTCCAGTCATGATTTACTACGGTTTAAAAGTGCTTTCACCAGAGTATTTTCTCGGTGCGGCGATGCTGTTGTGTTCAGTTGTATCCGTTTCGCTAGGTACATCTTGGGGTACGGTAGGTACTGTTGGTTTAGCACTAATGGGTATCGGTGCTGGTTTTGATATCCCAGTATATTGGACCGCTGGTGCAGTCGTTTCTGGTGCGTTCTTTGGTGATAAAATATCACCTCTTTCTGATACAACTAATTTAGCACCAGCAGTAACAGGTGTTAATCTGTTTGATCATATTCGTAATATGATGCCTACAACTGTTCCAGCAATGTTAATTGCCTTAGCGATATACTTGTTTGTTGGCTTTAATATGATTGGCACGGGTAGCGTAGACTTTTCTAAAATTAATGCGATCACTAACGGATTAGATCAGAACTTCACATTATCGTGGACGTTATTACTGCCTCCTTTGCTTGTTATTATATTAGCCTTGAAAAAGATGCCTGCATTGCCGTCTCTTTTTGCTGGGGTACTGATCGGTACACTAATGGCGATGTTTGTCCAAGGTGCTTCTTTGCATGAAGTATTTGGTTTTATGCAATCGGGTTACAAAATTGATACAGGCGTTAGCGAAATTGACAGCCTTCTTAACCGTGGTGGTATTCAGTCTATGACATGGGTAATTACTCTTGTCATGATCGCTTTGGGATTTGGTGGGGCGTTAGAACGCACTGGCTGTCTGGGTGCTATTATTGATGCAATTGTACGTCGAGTGAATGGCTTTTTTGGCTTACAAGCCGCTGCAACGGGTTCAGCAGTAGCAACGAATTTAATCGCAGGCGACCCGTACCTCTCTATTGCACTTCCTGGCCGTATGTTTGCACCTGCCTACGTTAAACAAGGCTACTCTAAACTCAACTTATCAAGAGCTGTTGAAGAAGGTGGTACTTTGATTTCGCCATTGATTCCTTGGAATGCCGGTGGCGCTTTTGTTATCACAGCACTTGGTTTAGGTATTAGTGATGGCAACATGGAAAACCTACTTTACATCCCATTGGCTTTTGCCTGCTGGTTATCCCCTGTCATCGGTTTGTTTTATGCCGCTACAGGCTTGTTCTCTCCTAAAATATCAGAGGAAGAGGCTGAAGCTGCGAAGGCTGAAAGCGAAATAATGCATACAGATGAAGCTGTTGCCGGTAGCACAGCATAATAGAGCTGAGTTTACATAGTTAATCTTTGGATTAGCGCTACATAATTAAAGCCCTATAAGAGGTAACTTTTATAGGGCTTTTTGTGCTTAAGAGAAGGTGAATGAGGCGGAGTATGGGGCTTAATAAGTAAATCACTTCCATTCTTGTGCAAGTGTCAGTGTGCTTTTAATGATACCTTGTAGTTCGTGTATAAATTCAGAGCTGATTTCCTCTCCTTGATCTGCAGTTTCTTCTAACGATCTTAGAAGCTGGCTAGCCCGGCTAAAGCCCATGGTATCGCATGCGCCTGCTAGTTTATGGGCTTGCTGGCTACACTCGTAATGATCTTGTGCAAAAATACTTTGCTGCAATGCTGGCCACGTTTCATTAAGGACTTTGCAAAAACCTTTCATGAGTGTTGCCAGTTTATCCGCACCAAGCATTTGTTGGTGAACACTTACTACTGCGCTGTCCAGTATTGGTTTGTCGGTATCGTTACTGTTTGAGCTAATAGTGTGGTATTCATCACTGGGCTGGTAGCCTGTAATGGCTTGTAAAAGTTGTTCTTTATCAACAGGTTTGGCTATCACGCTACAGATACCTGCTTCAAGGTAACTGTGGATATCTTCGGGTCTAACACTGGCTGTGAGTGCAATAATCCGTGTTTTATAATTGATGCAGTCAGGGTCATGATTTAAGCGTCTACTGACTTCCAAACCGCTAAGCCCCGGTAAGTGCATGTCCATAAGAATGAGGTCAAATGCTTGCTCTCTACCCATGGTTAAGGCTTTAACCCCGTCGTCGGCAATAGTGACATTGTGCTCAGCGAGTAACCCTAAAACAACCTGTTGGTTAATTTCAACATCTTCGACAAGAAGGATTTTCTGAGCCCTAGAGGGGCGAATAACACCGTTATCATTGTTTGTTTTCAGCTCTTTTGCATGTGTGCATTGCAGAGTGAGTTCTAACCAAAAAGTACTGCCCTGGCCTGGTTTGCTTTCAAGCCCAACGTAACCCCCTAAGTGTTCTGCTAGTTCTTTACAGATGGCGAGCCCTAGCCCTGTACCTCCAAAGCGCCGAGTAATTGTTTCGTCCGCTTGTGTAAATCGGTCAAATATATGCTCCTGCAAATTGGGGGCTATACCTATTCCGGAGTCCGATATGCTAAAGCGTAGTGTTTGAGATTCTGGGGTACACTGCAAGCATGAAACGCGCAGTTCTACACTGCCCTGATCGGTGAATTTAATAGCGTTGGCGAGTAGGTTTGTTAAAATTTGGCGCAAGCTACTTTCTTCTGATAGAAAATAATCACCTATATTTTCAGCGACGTCTAAGTGTAGAGTTAGTTGTTTACGGTTCGCTTCTGGGCTTAGTAATGCCGTTAAGTTGTGAAGTAAGTTGTGTAATGAAAAGCGTGTAGGGCTAACACTATAGGCACCTTCAATAAGACGACCATATTCTAAAACGTTGTTAAAGGTTTCCAAAAGGGCGTTGGTCGCATCATGTAAAACACTGATATGACTGTGTTGTTCCTTATTGAGTTCACTGCTTTTGAGAAGCTGTATCATCCCCATCATGCCGTTCATCGGTGTACGAATTTCATGGCTCATGGTAGATAAAAATCGAGACTTGGCATGGCTTGCTTCTTCAGCCGCCTCTTTGGCTTTTTGTAAACTTTCGGTGCGCCGTTCTACCATCCCTTGGAGTTGGTCTCTGTTGTAACGTAGTTCCTCCTGCTCTTGTTCTCTGCGGCTAATCTCTTTGCGGATAGACAAGCGCATCTCATTTAAAGCGTTAACAAGTTGGTCTAGCTCATCGCTGTTTTTGGGAGGGGTGCGATTTAGCTGCAGGCTATTTTCTAATTGCCCTGAGCCAATTTCACGACTGTAATTGGCCATCGCCTCTAAGTGTCGTGTTATTTGCCGCTGGAAAATTACTATGATTACTAAAACAATTAACAGAACGAGAAGTGTTTGGTTTAAGAGAATACCAAAGCCTCTTTTCCAAATACGCGCATACACGGCTTTTAAATCAAAACTTACTGCTAAAGTGCCTAGTGATCGTTGTTGTTTATTATGCAAATATACGAGCTCAAATTGATGGCTTAGTATCTGTTGGATATTCTTATTGGTATTTTTGGTAGGTAAATGAATATTATCGCTGTCGATATTATCTAGTGAGATAAAGGCAACATCTGGCAGGTTTTCAATCCCTTTTAACTGTAATTCAATTTGAGCTTGATCAATATCCCATAAGCTTTTGGCTAGGCTGGCAAGGTAACTACTACGAATGAGTTCAACTTGTTGATCAATCGCTTTAAATTCACGGCGGTAATCCAGTGTTAGCTGTAGTGCTGTAGAAAGTAGAATAAACAGAAAGCTACAGCTACATACATAGAGCATCACCTTGTAGCCCAAAGGGTGTTCTTTTGAGTACCGACTGAGGTTGGGGAGCAAATCTTTGAAGGGCTTCATTATTTGCTAGCCTTATGTGTCAGGGATCTTGGTGAAAGAGGGGCTGTTGGATGAATGTATTGCTGGCTGTAAACCTGTGTAAGTTGGTTTATTGTTCCGTCTTGTGTGAGTTCTTTAAGCCTGCGGTTGAGGTAAGGAAGGTGTTTTTCTAGTGCGCTACTTTTCCTCACAGCTAGAAAATAATATTCAGTACTGATTCTGTAATCTAATGCTATGACTTGATCATCAAAACCCAATTTTTTACTTTGTAACTCGCCGCTTAATATACCAATTGGCATATAGTCGATTCGCTTAAGGGCGAGTTTTGCAAAGTTTTGGCTATTACGAGAGACATACTCTATATCATTGCTGTTTTGCAGAAAGTGGTCGAATTTCTCACCGAAGCTATCACCTAATAACAATCCGACTCTTTTGCCCTTAAGGTCACTCATCTGTTGTACTTTGATGGGAGTTTGTCGGTTGATAAATAGAGCGATAGGGTCGGCGATTAAAGGAGATTCGGTGAAATTTAAGAAGGTCTTTCTGCTTGGGATTTTGTAAGCGGCAACCACAATATCTGCATTACCCAGCTGTACTTCTAAAAGGCAGCGCTTCCAGTTGTAATCCGTTATAAGTTGAATGTTATAACCAAGCTCAGTAAATATTTTTTTTGTAATGGCTGGAGCGAGCCCGGTTAGTTGCCCATTGCCTATCCAAGATACCGGAGGGTAGAACGGATGCCCGCAGGCTTTGAGTGTTTGTGCAGAAACTGTTGGAGTGGTAAAGAGTATAAGAATGCATAAAACCGGAGGGATTAATCGTCGTCCAACGTTAAATTTCATGGTAAATCGGCGGGTTTAGGAGTAAATAAGTACCCGGCGCCATGAACGGTTAAGATTGTTTTTGGGTTAGCGGGGTCATCATAGAGCTTACGCCGTAAGCGGCCAATGAGAACATCGACGGTTCGATCTGAAGGTACCCACTCGCGATTGCGGATCTGGTCTAGAATAAGCTCTCTACTCATTACTTTTCCAGAGTTCAGCATCAACACATTCAATAACTGGAACTCACCTTCGGTTAGTTGTATCTCTATCTGATTCTCATCAATTAATTGACGTCTATCGAGGTTTAGTTTCCAACGTTCGAAGGTTTTAAACGTGTGTGGTAGGGCGTCTGTAGGCTTATGGCTATGGCAATGTCGTACACGGCGAACGAGGTTTTTAGTGCGCGCTAAAATCTCACGAGGGTTAAACGGTTTAGTGACATATTCGTCGGCACCGCACTCTAGACCAATTAAACGATCAACTTCATCTTGTCGCCCGGTTACTAAAATAATGCCTACCTCAGAATGCACTCGAAGCTCTCGTGTTAGTGTTAAGCCATCTTTACCGGGTAAGCGTATGTCTAGGAGAACTACATCAATGGATCTACTGCTGAGTACCGCTTCTGCTTGTTCGGCTGTCTCTGCACTAAATACGTTATAACCTTCTTCCTTGAAGTAGCTTACAAGGCATTCTCGAGTCACTGCTTCATCATCAACTACAAGGATGCGGATATCAGTATTCATACTATTTTAGATCCTAATAGGCGAAGCCATTTTATTGTTTTTATTATCTTTAGGTTGCTAAGTTACAAGCAGCCCACCCATTAATCTAGTTCATTGACTGCTACTACAGCAAGAGATGTTTACATTGTATTTACAATATTTTACAGCATTAAACATCGTGCTCTTAGCTATTTAAGAAACAGGGCAGGATGAATTAGCTATCCGTTGCAGAGGTCAGGTTTTATGAATTTTTATAGAGTATATTTCCATGTTCTCAGATTACGTGCGTGTTTTGTTACTAATGGCTTTTCTTTTGTGTACGGTTTGTTCTGGTATCTTGATAGAAAGTCTTGCATTATCAAATAGGTAAGGAAAATCGCAGGTAAGATGCCGTGCCAGTTTAAACGATCAAAACGCGCATAGGCAGTCTGAAATATTAGGTATCCAAGAGATAAAGTGCTATCAAAAGTAGCATTCATATCCGTTTTACTTGGAATAATTGCTTTTGTTTGCATAGTCGCTGCGTTATTAGCCTTCCCAAACCATGATGGTTTAAATTTTTCTTTAGCGAGCAAGTTAGTTCTTCATGTAGAATTAATTAATGACTCTCCACCGCAGAAAGTTTTTCAAACTGAAGGCTTCGAGTTTGGGGAGGGGGGCTATATGTTTAGTACTATCTCTAGCTATTTGAGCTTCTTTTATTGGCTTATTCTTATGTTGCCTCGCCGCTAAAGGCAACCGATTTTCAAAGCTCCAAAGCGTTAGTTTTTTGCTTTGTGTAGCTTCCTTGGTTTTGGCGTATTGCAATTTTGGCTTTTTACTTACAAATGTCTAAAAATCGCCCTACAGGCTCAGGCTGTCTTTACGCTCAGACCCTTTATATTGGTCACTATCTTGTTGGGCTTGTAACTTAAATAGGAATAATTTTGAAAGAGTTTTTTTTAAGAAAAATAACTTCGATTTCATACGGTTGCTAGCCGCATTTCAGGTTGCAATCGTTCATGGGTATGAGCACTTTGGTGTCGAGCATGGTGAGTCCTTCATAGCCGTTCTATCAATGTTTCCGGGAGTTACAATATTTTTCGTAATTAGCGGTTTTTTGATTTCTGCTTCATGGGAAAGAAGCTCCTCGTTGCTTTCCTATTTTGAAAATAGGTTTCTAAGGATATACCCTGCGTTATGGGGTTGTTTTATTTTTTCTCTGTTGAGCTTGTTTATAGTGTACTCCCCTCAATTTAGCGCTATTGAAATGGGTAAGTGGGGATTAGCACAGCTTACAATTGGTCAGTTTTATAACCCAGAATTTATGCGAGAGTATGGTGTAGGTGTCCTTAATGGCAGTTTATGGACAATTCCTGTTGAAATACAGTTTTACCTCATATTGCCTGTACTGTACGTACTGATAAGAAGTTCGAGCTGGAGTAAGCTATTATTGCCCATATTAATATTCTTACTTGTAATAGTTAATCAGTCGTATTTCGCTTTCCGCTCTGCGGATGGAGGGGTGTTGATTAAGCTGTTCGGAGTAACTGTATTGCCATATTTATATATTTTTCTATTAGGTGTATTACTACAAAGAAACTTACCATTTGTAGAGAAATATTTGGCCCATAAAGCCCCGATATTATTGATATTATACTTAGCATCGGTCTGTGTATCTTGGGTGTTAGGTCTTAGTTATCAAGGAAATAGTTTAAATCCTATTTCTACAGTGATTCTATCACTCCTTATAATCTCTATGGCGTATAGTAATGTAGGTAAATTTGGGGCTATTCTAAAAGGTCATGATGTTTCTTATGGCATTTATATATATCACATGATTTTTGTTAATATTCTTATCCATTTATCGGTTTTTTCACCCCCCATAAATATGCTCATAATGCTAATGTTAACTACTATTGTTGCACTTCTATCATGGAACGTTATAGAAAAACCGTCACTATCTATGAAGCGATATTCTGTTCGAGATCAAAAAAATAACAAAGCAATATAGCGGACGCAGTAAGCGCTGTGAGTACTAATGTCTGCTAGAGGTCGAAAGTGGCCATCAAAAAACTTATATAAATATCACATCACCTTCGTGTCTTCGCTTACTGTCGAATCTTTACCATTTGATCAGTAGAGATATGTAAAAAATCTTGTTTTATGAGCCTTTTAACGCTTTAAGAAACGTACAGGTCGCAAATTGGCATACGCCATTCTTGAGTGAGCACATAATCTCTTGTCTATCAGAATAATAATTTACGTACTTAGTGCGGAGGCATCATGTCTATTAGCGTTTTCGATCTCTTTAAAGTAGGCGTAGGCCCATCCAGTTCACATACCGTAGGCCCGATGTTGGCGGCCGCTAAGTTTGCAGATTATCTTGAGCAGAAAAGCTTAGCGTCTGATGTGACGCGCATACAGGTTGATCTGTTTGGCTCATTAAGTGCGACTGGCATAGGGCATGGTACTGATAACTCGGTCATTATAGGTTTGTTAGGCGAGCGCCCAGATACCGTTAACCCTGATATTATTTTGCAAGAAGTGGCCTCTGTAAAGGATAGCGATACGCTGCGCTTACTCAATAAATTTCCAATAGAGTTTATTTGGAAACGGGATATGCTGCTTCTTGAAGAAAACCTCCCTTACCATCCTAATGCGATGCGAGTCTCAGCGTTTGGAGCGCAAGGCCAAACGTTTTATAGCAACACCTACTATTCGATTGGTGGGGGCTTTGTTATTGATGAAAGCGAAGCAACCGCCGATGCGCATGTCGTGCCGCAGGTCGCGTTGCCGTATGAGTTTCATAACGGGGTTGAGTTGCTGGAGCTATGTAAAGCAAACAACCTATCGATTAGTCAGTTGATGATGGAAAACGAGAAAGTCTGGCGCACTGAACAGGAGATTCGTGATGGCCTAATGGATATCTGGGCTGTGATGAAAGAGTGCATTGCTAACGGCCTGCATAAAGAGGGGGTCTTGCCGGGCGGGCTAAATGTTAAGCGCCGCGCAATGAGCTTACATAAATCTTTGATTCGTTCGACCAAGCCTAATGTTATCAGTACAACAATGGGAGCAATGGACTGGATTAACCTTTACGCGTTAGCAGTCAATGAAGAAAACGCGGCGGGTGGGCGCATGGTAACAGCGCCTACGAATGGTGCAGCAGGCATTATCCCGGCAGTATTGATGTATTACACGGAGTTTACGGATAAGCCTACTGAGAAGTGTATTGTTGACTTTATGCTAGCGGCTGCGGCGATTGGTGCGTTGTGCAAGAAAAATGCGTCTATCTCGGGTGCTGAAGTTGGCTGCCAAGGTGAAGTGGGTTCTGCTTGTGCGATGGCTGCAGCGGGTTTGTGTGAAGTACTCGGTGGCACACCTGAACAGGTAGAGAATGCGGCTGAAATAGGTTTGGAGCATAATTTAGGTTTGACCTGTGACCCTGTGGGTGGCTTGGTTCAAGTTCCTTGTATCGAACGCAACGCTATTGGTGCAATGAAGTCTATTAACGCAACGCAGATGGCGCTTCGCGGTGATGGTGAGCACTTTATCTCTTTGGATAAAGTGATCAAAACCATGTGGGATACCGGCATGGATATGCAAGATAAATACAAGGAAACCTCTCGTGGAGGCTTGGCGGTTAACGCTATTGAATGCTAGGCAGTATCTGCCACTAAAGCACTCATGCATGAGATGAATAAAAAAGGGAGCCTTGTTGGCTCCCTTTTTTTAGATTTGCATATAGGGTAGATCATCAGGAATGATCAATGTGGCATCGGTTAGGCTGAGCACCTCATCGAGTGTGCATCCTGGGCCTAGTTCTTTAAGTAGTAATCCCTCTTCAGTAGGCTCAATTACGGCTTTTTCCGTGACGATTAGATCGACTCTGCGCTCTGCTGTTATTGGAAATGCTAATGATTTAACAAGCTTTGCGTTGCCTTTGGCGGTATGTGTCATGGCGACAATCACGCGCTTAGCACCAGCTACCAAGTCCATTGCGCCACCCATACCCGGGACCATTTTTCCTGGAATAATCCAGTTGGCTAAGTGGCCTTGCTCATCTACTTGAAGCCCGCCAAGAATGGTCATGTCGAGGTGCCCGCCACGAATCAAACCAAACGAGAAGGCGCTATCAAATGCTGCAGCGCCCGGTAATACGCCAATGAAACTGCCGCCAGCATCCGTTAAAGAGGGATTTTCCATCCCTTCAGGAAAGCCGCCTACACCAATGACGCCGTTCTCCGATTGAAAGAATACATAGTTATCTTTATCAACATATTGGGCGACCATTGTTGGCAGGCCAATCCCTAAATTAACCAGCGACCCCGGTGCCACTTCTTGGGCAATACGGCGGGCTATAATCTCTTTAGCATTCATGCTTTGGCCTCGCTTTTCACAATCATATCAACCAGCACACCCGGTGTGTGCACATCATCTGGCGGAATGCAGCCAACAGGCAGCATCTCTTCTACTTCGACGATGACATGCTTAGCAGCCATGGCCATTAATGGATTAAAGTTTTGTGCCGTCAGGCGATATTTTAGATTGCCGTAGTAGTCCGACTGTTGGGCTTTAATCAGTGCGAAGTCTGCTTTTAGTGGGCGCTCCAGCAGAAACTTTTCTCCATCAACTTCGACCAGTTGCTTCCCTTCACCGGCCAGTGTGTTTACGCCGGTGGGTGTCAGTATGCCACCTAATCCGTAGCCGCCAGCGCGCACTCTTTCTGCTAATGTGCCTTGAGGTGATAGTTCTACCTCAAGCTCTTTGGCGATCATCTGTCGTTGTGTTTCTGGGTTAGTCCCTATGTGAGACACAATCACTTTTTTCACAGAGTGGGCATCAATTAACAGACCAATGGCGGCGCCTTCTTGTGCGGTATCATTCGCAATCACGCAGAGCGATTTTTTACCTTGGCGGACCAGTTCTTTGATCAAGCTCAGTGGGGAACCCACGCCCATAAAGCCACCAATCATTATAGTGGAACCATCGGGTATCAGGGCGATGGCTTCAGTCACGGAAAGAGGATGTTTCAATGTAAACCTTCCTTTAGCAGCGGTATGAAAATTGATTTATCTACGCATAATAGAGCCTAGCAAGCGCTGTTAATATGCTCTGTATCAGTAATCTTGAAAGGTTAATGATAGGTAGAGTGAATAAATATAGGACTAAGTGCGGTTTTCAGGTGATGCAATGCAGTTTAGTCTGTTGGTTTTCGCTAAAATAGCGCATCGAATAAGACTCAGAGCTTAACAATGACACCGCAACGTAAACAAAAATTGATATCGACCCTTGAGCGCCGTCAACCCGACCTGCAACTGATTACTGATCAGGTGCATAAATCCAGAAACTTAGCGGCGCTGATCCGTACTTGTGATGCGGTAGGGGTTCCCTATGTGCACAGCGTTGCACCCAAAACAGGTTATGGGTATAGCGGTACGGCAAAAGGTAGCGATCGTTGGGTAAAAACGATTCATCACGAGACCTGCGAAGAGGCAATTCAACAAGCCCGATCTAAAGGAATGAAAGTGTATGCGGCGCACTTTTCTGAGCGCGCTGTAGATTATCGTGACGTTGATTACGCCATTCCTTGTGCCATTTTGATGGGCTCAGAGAAAGAGGGCGTCAGCCAAGAAGCGGCTGATATGGCCGATCAACATATTCTTATTCCTATGATGGGTATGGTGGGTTCGCTTAATGTATCAACCGCTGCCGGTATTATTATGGTTGAGGCGCAGAATCAGCGTTTAAAAGCGGGTTTGTATAATGAGTCTCGGCTTGACCCTCAGGAGTTTAAAGATACGATTTTTGAGTGGAGTTGCCCGGATATTGCTGATTTTTGCCGCAAAAAAGGTTTGGAGTATCCACCGTTAGATGATGATTTGGTCATGGCTGATTCGGCGGCGTGGTACCAAGCGTATAGAGATGGCACAGCAACTAAGCGTGAATGGTAGCCGTTAGGCCACTTGTGGTGCCTTAAAAAGGTGTATCTGTTCTTTCAGCCATTTCAGTGCGGGGTCATTATTAAATAGCGGGTGATGAACAGTCGTCATTGTTATGCCGGGTATTGTGCTGGGAGGCGTGACCATACGCACGGGTAGCATCTGGCAAAACAGTTCTGCCATCTGCGAGGGCAGCGTGATGATGGCTGGAGTCTTGGAAACAATTCTGGCTGCCGCCATATAGTTGGTGGTTCGCGCGATAGCGTGGCGGGGTAACTGCTGGCTGCTTAGCCAGTTATCAATTGCGCTAGTGGTGTCTCCCGTAAGGTCAGAAAAAACCACATGTGTTAATGAGACAAACTGCTCCACTGACAACGACTCTTTTACTAAGTGGTTATCTTTGCCGACTAAGCAGACAAATTTTTCTGTTCTCCACTGCTCAACTATCAAATGTGCCGGGATCTTTTGTGTTGTATCCATGCCTACGACGATATCGACCTGCCGGTTTTCCAGGCGAGTAGAAGACGCGTGTTCGCTTATCATCTCTATTTCTAATGTGATGTTGGGAGCAATAATTTGTAGGTGTTTGAGCAAGTCAGGAAAGATCACTGACTCAAAATAATCTGTGCAGGCAATGCTGAAAGTGCGGTCGCTCTTATGTGCTACGAATGAAGCAGAGGGGGCGATAGTGCGGTTGATAAGCTGCAATGCTTCTCGCACATCGGGTAGCATCTCTAATGCTCGGGGTGTGGGCTGCAAGCCATTCTGCGTTCTTATCAATAACGGATCATCGAGTTGTTGGCGTAAGCGGTTGAGTGCATGGCTCATGGCTGATTGGCTAAGAAAAACCTTTTCTGCGGCTTTGCTGACATGGCACTCAGTTATAAGCGCTTCAAAAATAATCAGTAAATTAAGATCAAACTGGCGCAGTGGTTTCATAGCGGGCTTCATAAAAGATTCGTCGAAAAATATTAACTACATGCATTTATATATTATAACTATGCATTTAACTAATAATATATTGAGGGGTATTCTGTTCTCACGTTTTGTTTAGACGCTGGTGGGTTTTAGCGCATAAATAGTGAGGAGTAGAAGATGTCTGAGGTTGATGGTAAATCGAGTCCAAGCGTCGCTAATAGCGCGGCTGTAGCTGATGCTGATATGCCCTTATATGGTGCTATGGGTATGACGTTCATGCAATTTCCTGCAGTCACCACATTGTCACAGTGTGGTGCAGAGGTGATCGTCAGTGGTGTGCCTTTTGATATGGCCACATCGGGGCGCTCGGGCTCACGCTTTGGGCCGCAAGGCATTCGCCAAGCATCGGTTAACCTAGTGTGGGAGGGAGCGCGTTGGCCTTGGGCGTTTGCTTTGGATGACCACCTTGCAGTGGCAGATGCCGGTAATGTCATCTTTAAGCATGGCGAACCACAGACATTGGTTGATAATCTTGAGGCACATATCAGTGCGATTATGCAGGCAGGAAAGAGCGCGTTAACCTTTGGCGGAGATCATTTTATTACGCTACCTATTTTGCGTGCTTACGCTAAAAAATATGGCCCGGTTGCGCTGGTTCACTTTGATGCACACACCGATACTTATTCTGGCGGCAGCAAATATGACCACGGCACCATCTTTCACCATGCAGTACAAGAAGGCTTAGTGGATACGGAACACTCTTTACAGATAGGGATTCGTACGGCGTATACCGTTGAAAACCATCCGTTTGAAGTCTTGGATGCTGCTTGGGTGGGTGATTATGGACCTGCAACAACGTTAGAGCGCATTCGACAACGTGTAGGAGATAAAAAAGTCTACGTAAGTTTTGATATTGATGGGCTAGATCCGGCCTTTGCTCCCGGTACAGGTACGCCGGTTGTTGCGGGGATTAGTATGGATTGCGCATTGAAAGTTATCCGCGGTTTACAAGGTTTAAATCTCATTGGTATGGATGTCGTTGAGGTGGCGCCTGCTTATGACCAGGCAGAGATCACTTCTTTGGCTGGAGCAACCTTAGCACTGGAATATTTATACGTATTAGCGGCTAATAAAATGGCATAAAAAAACCGCCTGCTATGGCTAGGCGGTAAAGTGCATATTCAAAGAAGAGCGTCGATGCGATATAGCATGGCGACACCATTCCTGTATCTTGCTGAATGCAAGTGGTCGCTTTATATACCCTTGAGTGGGTAGCTAATGAATGATCAACGCCTAGCAATATAGGCTACCTACTCAGGTGTATATATTGTCTGGCTAAGGTTCTCGTAGACTGGCTCTTATAAGCGATACCTACGGTTAAGCAGAGAGAGTAAATCATGACAAACCATACCCAGTGGAAAGCGTTGAGCGAATCTGTTGTTTTGCGCCATCAAGCCTATATTAATGGTGCTTTTCAGCCCGCCGTGAGTGGTGAAACGTTTCCCTGTATTAATCCGGCAACAGAGAAGCTGCTGGTTGATGTCGCAAGTTGTGATGAAGCGGATGTTAATTTAGCGGTAGACAGTGCATTACAGGCTTATCGCTCCGGTGTTTGGTCAGAGTTAGCACCTAAGCAGCGTAAACAAATATTGCTGAAACTGGCTGATCTGCTTGAGCAGCATAAAGACGAATTTGCGCTATTAGATACATTAGATATGGGGAAGTCGATCTCTGAAATGACAGCGATTGATATTCCAGACAGCATTGATTGTATTCGTTGGACAGCAGAGTGTATCGATAAGCTTTATGGTGAAATAGCGCCAACAGGTAACGATACCTTGGCCTTGATTAGTCATGAACCGGTGGGTGTTGTAGCTGCTATTACGCCGTGGAATTACCCACTCATGATGGCTACTTGGAAGCTTGCGCCAGCATTGGCCGCAGGTAACAGTGTCATTTTAAAGCCTTCAGAAAAATCACCGTTAAGTGCGCTGCGTTTAGCTGAACTAGCAACGCAGGCAGGTATCCCAGATGGGGTGTTTAATGTGTTACCAGGCTTTGGGCATACAGCGGGCAAAGCACTAGGCTTGCATCACGATGTTAATGTTCTGGCATTTACCGGCTCAACACGTGTGGCCGGTATGTTGATGGAATATGCCGGCCAATCCAACCTTAAGCGTGTTTGGTTGGAAGCCGGCGGTAAGTCACCTAATTTGATTTTTGAAGATTGTGACGATGTAAAGAAAGCCGCCGCTACTGCTGCTGCCGCTATCTTCTCAAACCAAGGTGAAGTGTGTATTGCATGCTCACGTATCTATGTACAAAAAAGTATCAAAGCAGAGTTCACTGCTGCGCTTGTTGAAGCGGCTAGTCATTACCAACCGAGTGACCCACTTGATCCTGCTACCAATATGGGGCCGATGGTTGATGGGGCGCAGTTAGAAACAGTCGCGCGCTTTATCCGTTCTGCTAAAGAAGAAGGAGGAGAGGTGTTATTGGGTGGCGTGCCAGAATATGTTGAAGGGCAGGGCTTTTATGCTAAACCGACCATTGTTTCTGAAGCGCACAATGGCATGACATTCGTACAGGAGGAGATTTTCGGGCCGGTATTAGCGGTATGTGAATTTGATACTGAAGAGGAAGCTATCGCGCTAGCGAATGACTCTAAATATGGTTTAGGAGCTTCTGTATGGACGGCTAATTTATCACGAGCGCATCGTGTTAGCCGCAAGATTCACAGCGGTATGGTCTGGGTGAATACATGGGGCGAAGGTGATTCAACCGTCCCTTTTGGTGGTGTGAAAGCATCCGGTAATGGGCGTGATAAATCATTACATGCGATGGAAAAATACACGGAACTAAAAAATGTATGGATTCGTCTATAAGGAGCTTGCACCAACAAGGTTAGCGCACTCTATGCGCTAACCTTATTTACATTTTTTGGCTTTAAATAATTAGAGAAAACTCACCCTGCCAATGCAATCTTGTTTGAGAGAGAGGCATCTGATGAAGATGTTGTCGCTTCCAGCTCGCTCAAGTGCACGAGGAAAAGTGTGAATATTTCAGATTGAGTCGATGTGTTAAGGCGGGTATGAATGTTCTTACGATGAACTTTAACTGTACCCAAACTGATATTTAGTTTGCTGGCTATCGCTTTAGAGGAGTGTCCTTGCAATATTAGCCCGGAAATTTCTTGTTCTCGCCGTGTCAATACACCACTTCCAAAAGTGTTTAATGCTTGTTTCATCGCCCCTTCAGATTTTTCGTACTGTACATACTCTTGAGACTGCGATAACCAGAACTGGCGTACTAGTGAATTAACGATGGGATATATCTCGTTGAGACGATTTAGTTCAGCGCGAGTGATAGTGCCCATGCTAGATTTTCGGCCTAAGGATATCGCGCAGGTGACGTCATTATCCAATTCGATGATCAGGTTGATCTCATCAATTAAATCAAAATCTTTATAACAGGTTTGGTAATATTCGGTGGTTTCAAATGAATCGGGTGCGATCTCAATTAAGCGGCTCAGTCCTGAATTTATACCAGTTTGTATGGCATTGAACAGCGGATCCAGAATATACGCTTGGTTGATATAGGTGCGCAGTGTTGGGCTTTGTTCAGCGGGGTCAGTGGGGTGTAAAATGATAGGTTTAAAAGACTTCTTGTAGGTTACCATTAAAATGGTGCTGATATTACACTGTGTTGCTAATAGCTCTGCCAAGGCTTTTGGGAAATTACGCAAGCGAATATGGTCGATAACGTAAGCAAGATCTTTCTGCCAGTTGGCTGATGTACTGTCCAGGCTGGGTTTATGATTCATTGCAGCTTCCCTCTATCTGGGTTCGTGTATACATCTAAGTGGCCAGAGGTGATAGTTACTGGCCATTTTTTATATGTGTTATTCGCTAACGGACTTCAGTGTTAAATCAAAGCATAAACGTGCTTTTTCACATAGCTCATCGACTTCTGCATGGCTAATAACCAGTGGTGGAGAAAGCACCATACGGCTACCCACAGCACGCATAATTAAGCCGTTATCAAAGCAGTGATCACGACAAATCAATCCTACATCTAAGTCGCTTGGGAAAAGCTCTTTGGTCTCTTTGTTTTTAACCAACGCAATACCTGCGATTAAACCAACCCCTTCAATATGACCCACTAAAGGGTGGTCTGTCAGCATATCGCGAAGTTTTTTCTGTAGGTAAGGCCCGATGTCATTAGCCACATACTCAACAATGTTTTCTTGTTTCATGAGCTTTATATTGGCAATGGCAACAGCCGCCGATACAGGGTGGCCTGAGTAAGTGAAACCGTGGTTGAAGTCGTCGTCATGCTCAATGAACGCGTTGGCAATGCGGTTGCCCACAGCTACGGCTGCAATCGGTAAATATCCAGAAGATAGTCCCTTAGCCATCGACATAATGTCCGGTGTAATACCTAATGTTTCGCTACCAAACCAGCTACCCGTACGGCCAAACCCACAAATGACTTCATCAGCTGCCAGTAGTACGTCGTATTTGGTGCATATTTTTTGAATCTCTGACCAGTAGTTCGCTGGGGGTACGATAACACCGCCTGCCCCTTGAATTGGTTCACCAACAAAGGCAGCCACATTATCAGGGCCTACTGCTAAGATTTTTTCTTCCAGCGCAGCAGCACAGGCAATGCCAAACTCTTCTTCTGACATATCACCCGCTTCACCATACCAATAAGGTTGGCGAATACGTTCGATATTGGGCAGTAGTGGCGCGCCCTGTTTGTGCATACCGCTCATACCACCAAGGCTTGTACCGCCAACGGTGCTGCCGTGGTAAGCATTTTCACGGCTAATAAGAATGCTTTTGTACGGTTTTCCTTTGATAGCCCAGTACTGGCGCACCATACGAATAATGGTGTCTATTGCTTCCGATCCTGAATTTGCAAAAAAGATATGGTTAAGGTCACCGGGAGTAACGCTAGCAATTTCTTTAGCTAATTCAGCAACAGGGGCATGTGTTGTCTGGAAAAAAGTATTGTAGAAAGGAAGCTCAGTCATCTGTTGCGTAGCGGCATCTGTTAGCTCTTGGCGCCCGTAACCCATATTGACGCACCACAGACCAGCCATGGCGTCTAAAATCTTATTGCCTTCACTGTCCCAAATGTAGACGCCTTCCCCTTTAGTGATGACACGTGCTCCCTTTTTGTTAAGAGCGCCTGTATTGGTGAAAGGGTGTAAATGGTAGCTGGCATCAAGGAACTGAATATCTGCAGTGATTGATGAGCCGTTGTTTTTATCTGTGAGCATCTCTCTCTCCACAATGCTTTCGTGAGTAGTTGAAAGCGAAAAGTTGTCACATTGAGTTATCAATTGTGATCATTAAATGGGGGGTCTCTACTGATGGTGTCATCAGATTATGATTTCATTTTGTGATCACAAAATTAAAAAGTCAATCAAAAAACATTCAGTTTTATATTTTCAGGATCATTTAAAGGCTTTTGTTAGTGTGCTTTTATAGAAGTTATGAAGAAGAGAGAGTGCGCCTTGAAGCTTACGCACATTGATAAAGTTAGTGCGCTGCGGTTCTGGATTTTTCTATAAAACGATGTAGTAATTCAGGTGTACTAGCGAAGGCGATGCCTTCGCGAATATCAGCTGTGATGGCCAGTTGTAATGCAAAAGCATCCTGCTTTTCTATGGCGAGCATCGCTTCATTATGTCTATCTATTACATAATGCTCTTCAAGTTTGCTGGTGGCTAAACGCATGAAAGGCCCTAGTTGTAACCACAAACTTTCAATGAGTGGTAAGGTTACTTGGTGTGGGTTGGCTGTGTAGAGTAAGCGGTGAAAATTTTGATTAAGAATGCTTATTTTCTCAAGGTTGCCATCTTCTTGGGCTTGGTCGATTAAGCGGTCTAGACTGTGTAACTCAGTTAAGCGTGCAGCATCTATATAAGGTAATGCTCTGGCTGCTGCATGTGACTCTATGGCAATGCGCGCCTCACATAACTCAGTGAATTTCATAGCCGTCATAGTGGGGACCATAACGCGTCGGTTGCCTTGTATTTCTAATGCACTCTCAGCGGCCAGTTGGCGTAGTGCTTCTCTTATAGGCATAGGGCTTACATCAAGTAATGCGGCTAACTCTCTAATCGTGAGCGCACGCCCAGGAAGAATTTGACCATTCATTACGGCGCCTCTTAACGTTTCATATACCCACTGGGTGATAGTTACAGAGTCATCGCGCTCAGTTAATGTAATTTGTATGGGAGACTTCTTGTCCATAATCGGTATCGGTTCTGGCTGTTTTTTTCTATTCTAATGCGATCACTAAACAGGGTGAAAGATTTTTTTCATAAAGTGTCAATTGACCTTGTTTTAAATTTTTGATTACATAAAATTATTTTTGTGATCACAAAGTATGATTTTTCTTAAAGTGATTATGTGAAACTATGTACTTAATCAGCTTCGGCTAACCGAGTGCACAAAAGATGTCGAGTGAGAATCTTATATGAATTCCAAAAAAGACAATGAGTTTGACCTATTTATTACAGACCTAAACGGTAATTTACGTGGCAAGCGCATGCCAGGAAGCGCTTTGCATAAAGTAAAGGATGAGGGTGTAAAGTTGCCTCGCTCGGTGCTGGGATTTGATTTTTGGGGTGATGATGTTTTAGAGAACGGTTTAGTTTTCGAAACAGGCGATAGTGATGGTGTTTGTATGCCTGTTCATGAAGGCTCTGTTCCCGTGCCTTGGGCTGAGTCTCCGCGTGATCAGGTTTTGGCTATGATGTTTAATCCAGACGGAACCCCGTTTGGTGCCGACCCTCGTCAGGTGTTGAGTGGTGTTGTTAAGCGCTTTAAAGCGTTGGGGTTAACACCGGTTGTTGCCACAGAACTAGAGTTTTATTTAATGGATGGGAAGTCTGAAGAAACGCAGCGCCCTCGTCCACCTATCCTGATTGAAGGCCATGGTCGTCGTTTATCTGAGACTGATTGCTACTCCATTGATGAAATGGACTGCTTATCTGCATTTTTCACTGAGGTTCGTGAAGTCTGCGATATTCAAGGCGTTCCTGCGGATACGATTATTTCTGAGTTAGGCCCAGGGCAGTTTGAGATCAATCTCAATCATGTACCAGACCCAATGCAGGCCGGTGATCAGGCGATTATGTTTAAGCGTCTTGTGAAAGGGATTGCCAGAAAACAAGGTTATGCAGCGACATTTATGGCGAAGCCGTATGCTAAGAAAAGCGGTAATGGTATGCATGTGCACTTTAGCCTATTAGATGAAGCAGGTAATAATGTTTTTGATAACGGTGGTGAAGAAGGTACTGATGTTCTCAAGCATGCAGTAGCTGGTTTGATGCATACTATGGCAGATAGCATGCTGACTTTTGCTCCACATATGAACTCATATCGCCGCTTTATGGCGGGTGCACATGCACCTACTTATGCGAGCTGGGGCTATGAAAACCGTACCGTTGCCATCCGTATACCTGAAAGCCCTCCTATTGCGCGTCGTATTGAGCACCGTGTAGCTGGGGCTGATGCTAACCCGTATTTAGTATTGGCTTCTATTTTGGCGGGTGCTCTCTACGGTATCGAAAACAAGCTATTGCCGCCTGCTCCCATTGAAGGTGATGCTAACGCTGAAAATAACGATAAGTTGGTGCTACCGAATAAGTGGGATGAATCCACAGAGATCTTTAATAAGAGCGATGTGCTTAAAGAGTATCTGGGAGAAGAGTTTATCCGAGTTTACACGGCTGCAAAGCGCCAAGAACAGAAAAAACTGCATGAACAAATTTCTGATATTGAGTATGAGGCTTACTTAGGATTGTTGTAGTAAATAGCCAATTGTTGGCCTCTACTACTTTGGGCTAAATACCCCCCGATGGGTATTTAGCCCACATACAGAGCTAGCGTAGGTTTAAGGAAGTAGATAAAAATAACAATATGCAGGACTTTGATTAACGCTTAATAGTCTGTAGTGAGAAAATGCATACTGTGCTAGTTGAGGTTTTTTGAAGAGCTGCAACTGAATACGGATGAGAATTCCTATTCGGATAATACAGGCCTAGCCTGAAATGGAGAACGTTCAATGAGTCCTAAAAAACTTGGTTTAGCCGCCGCACTGACATTCGCACTTTCTAATACTGTGGTTGCCGAAGAGCAGGTGCTTAATATCTATAACTGGTCAGACTACATCAATCCTGAAGCGGTGACCCAGTTTGAGAAAGAAACCGGTATTAAAGTTAACTATGACGTTTATGATTCTAATGAAGTATTAGAAGCTAAGCTGATGTCTGGTAGCACCGGTTATGACCTTGTTGTACCAACAGGCTCATTTTTAGAACGCCATGTGCAAGCGGGTATTTATGCTGAGGTTGATCGTTCAAAACTAACTAACTATGCCAACTTAGATACGGTGCTGGCAGAAAAAATTTCACGCCATGATGCAGGCAATAAGCATAATGTTCCTTATGCATGGGGAACCATTGGTTTGGGCTTTAACGAAGCGATGGTTAAAGAGCGCTTAGGTGAAATGCCACTCGATACATTAGATCTGATTTTTAAACCAGAAGTCGCTGCTAAGTTGGCAGACTGTGGCATCGGTTTATTAGACTCTCCTGCTGAAGTTATGTCTATTGCACTAAACTATTTAGGACTTGACCCTAACTCCGAGAAAAAATCGGATCTTAAGAAAGCAACAGCATTGGTGAAATCTGTACGTTCTAGCTATAAATATTTCCATTCAGGCCAATATATTTCTGATTTGGCAAATGGTGAAGTATGCGTCGCCTTAGGTTATAACGGAGATATTTTACAAGCGCAGAGCCGCGCGGAAGAAGCAGGCCAAGGTAATGTGATTGGCTATGCCATCCCTAAAGAGGGCACCTTGGTGTGGTTTGATTTGTTAGCCATTCCTGCGGATGCCCCGCATCCAGATGCAGCCCACAAGTTTATTGATTTTGTTCTGAAAGCAGAAACGGCGGCAGGTATTTCTAACTACGTTTATTACGCGGTAGCGAATACGGCGGCCGAACCATTATTGCTAGATGAAGTACGTAACAATCCAGGTATTTATCCTTCTGATAAAGTGAAAGCTAACCTTTTCACACAAAATGCTCATACGGCTAAATTTGACCGTTTATTAACGCGCGCTTGGAGTGGTATTAAAACGGGGCGCTAACTTCTGCTTAATAAAGCAATAAATTAGTAATAAGGGGTGTTCGGTCTGCCCCTTATTGCTCCAAGTAAGAGTCTCTAAGTAAGCCTTTTGTTTGCACCTGGAAAAATCTAACTGCCAGGTTTATTTAGAGATTCCCTGATAATAATAAATACCTGAGGGGTTGTTATGACGTCGTCTCAACTTAATGAACTAGCTACGTCTACTGTAGCTAACGCTACTGAAGTTCCTTTGTGGAAGCAGGACGGTGCAGAACCTTTTTTAAAAATTGAAAACGTCAGCAAAATGTTTGGTGAATTTACCGCTGTTGATAACATTTCGTTGGATATCTATAAAAACGAACTGTTCTGCCTTTTAGGTGGATCAGGATCAGGTAAAAGTACACTATTACGTATCTTGGCCGGGTTTGAATCGGCAACCAGTGGCCGTATTCTTATTGATGGCGTGGATATGGCGGGTATTCAGCCATGGAAGCGTCCTGTTAATATGATGTTCCAGTCCTACGCATTATTTCCTCATCTAAGTGTTGCTGATAACGTGGCATTTGGCCTTCGCCGAGAAGGCGTAGCACGTAGTGAGGTAAAGCAACGTGTTGCACAAATGTTAGATATGGTGCAATTGAGTGCTCTTGGTAAGCGTAAACCGAATCAGCTTTCCGGTGGCCAGCGCCAGCGTGTTGCATTAGCGCGCTCTCTAATTAAGCGTCCTAAGTTGTTGCTTTTAGATGAGCCTTTAGGCGCTCTTGATAAAAAGCTACGTGAAGAAACTCAGTTTGAGCTTATCAATATTCAAGAAGAGCTGGGTGTTACTTTTGTTGTCGTGACACATGACCAAGAAGAAGCGATGACGCTGGCGACGCGTATTGGCGTAATGAGTAACGGTGTGATTGTACAAACTGCTGAACCGCATGTGGTTTATGAGTACCCGAATAGTCGCTTTGTTGCCGAGTTTGTTGGTTCGGTCAATTTGTTTGAGGGTAAGGTCGTTGAAGACCTGCCTGATAGCGTACGTATCCGCTCTAAAGAAGCGGGTGTTGAGTTATTTGTTAACCACGGTATAAGTTGTGCTCCAAACCAAACCGTGCATATGGCAATACGCCCAGAAAAGATCAAAATTAGCCGTAATAGGCCAGAGCAAACAGAAAACTGTATTCAGGGTATTATCGAAGATATTGCCTATATGGGCAGTCTTTCTGTCTTTAAAGTGCGCTTAGCTAATGGCAAAGATGTTCGTGTCACTCAGCCTAATTTTGTAAGAGATATGGGCGCTCGTTTTACCTGGCATGAGCAGGTTTACTTGTCATGGGATATGGATAGCAGTGTGGTTTTGACCTCATGAGTATCCCGTCAGGATCCGCCTGGATCGATAAGTCAGCAACAGGCATGGCAAGGTATAACTTATTTAGAGGCGTCAACTGGGGGCGTTTGAGTGTTATTGCTGTCCCGGGCCTGTGGTTAGGGATCTTCTTCTTTATTCCTTTTTTGGTGGTTTTCAAAATATCGCTATCCGAATCTGCGATTGCGGTACCACCATACTCGGCGATGCTTGAATGGGATCTAGAAGAGGCTTATGCCACCTTTAAACTAAACTTTGGAAATTACCTGTATCTGTTTGAAGATACTTTCTATCTGGACGCTTATATAAGTTCGGTAAAGATAGCGTCAATATCGACCTTCTTTACATTGATCGTCGGCTTTCCTATTGCATACCTAATCGCTCGCAGTAAGCCTTCTATGCGTGTGGTATTGCTATCCTTGGTTATCTTGCCATTTTGGACGTCTTTCTTGCTGCGCGTTTATGCGTGGATGGGTTTTCTTAAAAAGAATGGCATCGTGAATGAGTTCTTGTTATCCACAGGGATTATCGACCAGCCATTAGTTATGTTGCAGACCGATTTTGCTGTTTATATTGGCATTGTTTATACCTACCTGCCATTCATGATTCTACCCTTGTATACCGCGTTAGAAAAAATGGATCTAACACTGCTGGAAGCCGCTGAAGACCTTGGCTCACGCCCTTATCAGAGCTTCTTTTTGGTGACGCTACCTTTAGCCGTGCCCGGTATTATTGCGGGTTGTATGTTGGTGTTTATACCTGCGGTAGGTGAGTTTGTTATACCTGCACTGTTGGGTGGTTCTGATACCTTAATGATTGGTCGTGTGCTTTGGGATGAGTTCTTCCTTAATCGGGATTGGCCGATGGCATCGGCAGTGGCCATTGTGATGCTGGTCGTGCTGGTATTGCCGGTAATGTTGATCCGTAATGCACAAGGAAAAGAGGAGGCTCATTCATGAGGCGTCGATCATTATTTTTAACTATTACCGCAAGCATGGGTTTTGTTTTTCTTTATGCGCCGATCATTGCATTGATCGTATATAGCTTTAACAAGTCAAAGCTCGTGACGGTGTGGGGGGGCTGGTCATTAAAGTGGTATAGCGAACTCTTCAAAAACCAACAAATTATTGATGCGGCTCTCGTTAGTTTAAAGATAGCACTTGTCAGTGCTAGTTTGGCGGTAGTGTTGGGTACGATGGCTGGCTTTGTCCTATCTAGAATGGGGCGCTTTCGTGGCAAAATGATTTTGTCTGGTTGGATTACGGCTCCCTTGATTATGCCGGAAGTTATTACTGGGCTTTCGCTACTCTTATTGTTTGTTGCAATGGAAGGGATGTTTGGCTGGCCAGCTGGACGCGGTACTGGAACGGTAATCATTGCCCATACAACGTTCTGTATGGCCTATGTGGCAGTCATTGTGCAATCGCGTTTAGCGTCAATGGATGAAACTTTGGAAGAAGCGGCAATGGACTTGGGCGCTAAGCCTTCTACCTTGTTCTTCTTGGTGACTTTACCGCTGATAGCACCGGCGCTGATTTCTGGCTGGCTGTTATCATTTACGCTGTCGCTTGATGATCTGGTTATCGCGAGTTTTGTTTCAGGACCAGGTAACAGTACTCTACCGATGGTGATCTTCTCCAAAGTGCGTTTAGGTGTAACACCAGAGGTAAATGCGTTAGCTACCATTATGATTGCGATTGTAGCGGTTGGTGTACTTGCGGCAATGTATCAGATGCGCCGACAGACCAAGCTATCAAGTGGGCAGGAGTAGAATGTAAAAGAGTTAGTGCCGCTTTTTAACAAAAGCGCATAAGTGCTGCATTAGCTTTAAATGAGAATGTATAAAATTTAAGTAACAGTTTATGTAATGGTATTAAGGTAGTGGCGGATAACATGATGAAATTAGGGATTCTGGCAACAGGTATTACTCCCGATGAACTGCTGGGTGAATTCGGCTCTTACGCAGATATGTTTGTACAGTTGTTCAACAAAGCGGATTGCCCATTTGAATACGAAGTCTTTGATGTACGTGAAAGCGACTTTCCTGAGAGTGCCTCGCAGTGTGATGGCTGGGTTATTACGGGCTCAAAGTTTAATGTTTATCAGAACTTGCCATGGATGCAGCAGCTTAAAAAGCTGATTCTTGATATTCATAAAGCAAACAAACCAATGGTCGGTATCTGCTTTGGTCACCAAATTATTGCCGAAGCGTTTAACGGAAAAGTAGATAAGTATGAAGGTGGTTGGGGTGTCGGTTTACAGCGCTACGGACTAACCGGTGAGTTTGATTTCCTACCCACAGATGTAAACTCGTACGTTATCAATGCTATGCATCAGGACCAAGTGGTTGTTAAACCCGCGAATGCGACAGTGTTTTCGGCTTCAGATTTTTGCCAATATGCTGGGCTTATCTATGATGACCGTATCATTACTTTTCAGGCCCATCCTGAATTTACGATCGAATACAGCGATCCATTGATTGATTTGCGCAAAGGTGAGGTTATTCCCACTGACGTGTCAGAACAAGGCTTAGCAACACTACGCCAACCAGAAGCAGCAACCGACTCATTAGAGATAGCGCATTGGATGGCTAAGTTTTTAAATAGTAGAGCCGCCTAGTGATAAGAGTGTAGATATAACGAAAATGTTGTCAGGTATTTAACACTACGCACAAAAAAAGCGGATGCTTTCGCACTCCGCTTTTAATCATCATTCGACAGAGACGCGATTAGTTAATCTGCAATAGATTTGGCTTGCTAACTAACAATTTGGCTGTTGTGGAAATACGATTCATCCACAAGTTTTTACGAACCAGACGGGCTTCACGTTTGTTTAATTTCTTGTATTCAGCACTTAAACGTAGGAAGTAATCTTTCTCAGCTTCACCGTGGGCTGGCTGATGGTTTTGTCTGAATTCATTGAGCTTTGTCATAAGGTTTTCTTGGTGTCCTAAATAGTCTGTACAGACTGTCAAAATTAACCATCAGCGTAAAAGGCTGAAGCGGCTTAATTATAAAAATTAGGAGCGTATATTAGTGCTGTTGCTGCGTCGCAACAAGAGATGTTTTTTTGTCATAAGCGTGAGAAAAATTCATCATTTTAATAGGGCTTATTAATAACTCGTTAATAAGCCCTAAGTCAAAAAAGAGGGTGAAGCTATTGTAGATTTCCGGTTCCTAAATTTAGCTTTTTCATATACTGAGCAAGCGCCTGATCAGCTGGGTGGTTAGATTGGCTCAATGCTGTGTAAACACCTTCCTGATCTTCACTTTTACGAAGCTGACCTAACTTAAGCTTACCGTCAATACGCGATAACTCTACTTTAATACCGACGATGCCTACTAATAACTTATCTCTGAATTCGTCAGTAATAATCTCTCTTTTCTCAAGCAGTGCGGGCTCATATTGATGAACGACTTCTTCCACCGCTTCTAACGTTTGTTTGTCATTCAATAAGCTAGCGGTTCCATATGCATGAACTGCTGCATAGTTCCACGTAGGAACTGCCGGTGCATGGGCATACCAACTGGGAGAAATGTAGCTATGTGGGCCAGAGAAGATGATCAGTACTTCTGCGTTTTCAAGCTCTTTCCAATGAGGGTTGGCTTTTGCGCAATGACTATATAGCACGCCGTACTCACCTTCGTTACGATGTAAAACAAAGGGGATGTGTGTGCCAGTTAGGGAGCCTGAGATAATGACACCAAAGCCAAACTCTTCAATAAAGTCGTGAGTAGTCGACAGATCGCTCATCTGCATGTTTTTAGGGGTATACATAATATTCCTTGTTACTTTTCAACGGTTGCCATTTTCAACCCAGCAAACACAAGCATGCAACCAGTGGTACGGTTGATCCATTTAATGATGAAGGGCTTGATACTCATTCTGAGTGATTTGTACCCCAAATACGCATAGAGCGAGTAACAAAAGAGATCGAGTAGCACGGTGATTAAACACAGAGTTATGAGTTGTGGTGCGATAGGGCGTGAGATATCAATAAACTGTGGTAATAGTGCAGAAAAATAAAGAAGCGCTTTGGAGTTGGATAACTCTAATATAAAACCGCGTAAAAAAGTTTTATGTATCGCCGCACGTCCTTTATTCGATGCGGATATGCTCAATGGCCCTGCATTGCTGAAAATAGCGCCAAACCCCAGGTAGAGTAGGTAGAGAACACCTATCCATTTAATAATGCTAAACAAGGTGCTCGATGCAATGATGAGTGCAGAGATACCTGTGGCCGATAAACCAAAGAATACTACATTGGCCGCAGCGATACCTGCAATGATTAAGGTTGATCTCTTAAAGCCATTGGAGGCAGCCTCAGCAGTTACAGTAATGGCCGCAGGCCCTGGAGAAAGTACGATTACAAAGGTAGTCACTATAAATAACATTAATGTATCGAGTGGAATCATAGTGTCACCTAAGATTTTTCTTTAAAAGAAAGGAATATATGGTTTTGACTGGTGCGTGCTCACTAGATTAACAGCCAACGCTAGTGTGTATAGATCCACTATTCGCCTGTTTAGCAGAGCCACTCTATGAGAACGTGGTAGGCATGTTTTGGCTGCTGTTTAGTGGTGTGAACGTTATCCCGCAACCGTTGCAAAGCTAAAACTCGCGTTTCGAAGAGTTTCGAAACGCTGTGGATACTGGCAGGTTTTTCTTCTTATGACTTTAGTTGTAGGAAGTTATGTTACTTAATAATATGTAATTTTAGTACTTAGTTATTCTACTCAAGTTATTAATTGATGTACTTCGCTAATCTCCACCCAAAAGGTAAATCGCTAATTTTTCTTTTTAATTTGAGCTTAAGAGGGAGTTTTATTTGAAAAAGGTCGTGGGGTACATCGCAACAAAAATTAATATGTCGCCGTGTCAGCAGTGTCGGCGTTCTAGGACTCACTGCATGTATGGACTCTGGTGAATTAAGGAATAGAACTAAAGTGTTGGCTTTATAGGGAGCAGAGTTTATTGTTGTAACTAGAGCTGGATCGATTTCTGCTGGTAAATCAGTCACGGAGACCGTTGTTTTATTTGAGTAAAGGCTTTTTTCAGCTTTACAAATTTCGAGATCACTTCCTATAGAGTCATCTTCTGGTTGTCTAAAATATAGAAGTGCTGCAAATAGCTCTGAAGGGCGATCAATATGTGGACCACGAACAGTGCGAGGTTTTTCAGAGTAGTTTATATAAAATTGGCATTCCATTGATATATCTGCTCCAGGAGCAAGTGTATCTTGCCTCCCCCCTGGACGCATGGCAACTTTGAAATCTTTTATGGGAACCCCAATGCGCTTTTCCAGCTCAGGGTTTGTCTTTATTAAAGCGTCACCTGCTATATCAACCAGCTCCAAAAAAAAATCTTTCGATGTGTGGTGGCGGAAAAAATCTTTCCATTGAGTTGATATTGTGGGATCTTTAAGGACTTTGCTCGCAGGGTAATCAAACCATGTATCTGCTTTGTTTCTTCCATCTCTAATAGTTTTGTCGCTTGGAAAAGTTGCTTGTAACTCATTGAATAGATTTTCATCTAATGCATTTTCTATAACGATATGTGGATATGGGTCAAGAATGAGTTTCGATTTACATGCGTTAGCTAAAATGCTGAGTTTATTTTTTTATACATAATCAATTTCCCTATAAGCACATTTTTTAATTTAACAATATGACAACATACATTATATGATTATAAATATACTCTAGCATATTCTAGTTTACTGTATGGCTGCCATTGTTTTACTTTTGTATATGGTTTTCTATTGGCTTACAGCTAATTAGTTAGATATGAAACGATTTATTACGCTAGGATCCATCAATTCATAGTGCTTACTTCTCTTTTATTAAACATTGAGCAATAAGAATTCTCGTTCCCAAGAACTGATCACTTTATGGAAGGTTTCAAATTCGGCACGTTTTACGCCGATATAGGCATCGATAAAGCGGGAACCCATAATTTCACGAAGCTCTGGACATTCTTCTAATAGGCGCAGGCCTTCTTCGAGAGAACGGGCAAGCTCTACCGTATCTCCTTCTTCAGCGGCGGCATCGTAAGTGGGCTTAGTGGGTCTGATTTGACCTTTTAGTCCTAAATATCCGCAGGCAAGGTTGGCCGCAATCGCCAGATAAGGGTTGCTATCTGAGCCTGGAAAACGATTTTCAATTCGAGTGGCTTCAGGTTCAGCTTTAGGGGCTCGTAATCCTGTGGTGCGATTATCTATACCCCATTTCATATTAACTGGGGCCGATATGTCTGGTGCAAAGCGGCGGTATGAATTGACGTTAGGTGCATAAAAGCTGATAGCACTGGGTGTGTATTTTTGTAACCCACCTAAGTAGTGATAAAAAGTCTTACTGTAGTCGCCATTTTCAGCACAAAAGATATTTTTCCCTGTTTTTACATCGATTAGGCTCTGGTGAATGTGCATAGAACTGCCAGGTTCATGCTGCATTGGTTTAGCCATAAAAGTCGCATAGATATTATGTTTGAGAGCGGTTTCGCGTAAGGTGCGTTTAAAGATAAAAACCTGGTCAGCCAGCTTTAGTGGGTCGCCATGAAGGAAGTTTATCTCCATTTGTGCGGCACCGGATTCGTGTATTAGCGTATCTACATCCAACCCTTGGGCTTCGCAGTAGCTATAAAGAGTATCAATGATAGGATTAAACTCATTAACAGCATCGATGCTGTATGACTGGCGTGCTGTTTCTCGTCGGCCAGAACGGCCAGTAGCTGGTTTTAATTCATTATCAGGGTCGATATTTTTTTGTATAAGGTAGAACTCAACTTCGGGTGCAATAACCGGGCGTAACCCTTCTTTCTCAAATAAGGCGAGTACTTGGCGAAGTACGGTACGTGAAGATAATGGGTGCAGCCCGCCTTGAGTGTCATAGCAGTCGTTGATGACTTGAGCGGTGGGCTCATCTGCCCAAGGAACAATGCGAAGGGTTTCTGGATCAGGTACTAAAATCATGTCTCGGTCACTGGCGTCGACAATATCGTAGTGGTTAGCTGCCCAGTCACCGGTCACTGTTTGTACAAGCAAGGTTTCAGGTATACGACCCCCTTGTTCAGCGAGGAACTTTTTAGTGGGATAAAATTTTCCACGCGCATTTCCTGTCATATCCGGCAGAGTAGACTCTACTTCTGTGATAGCGTGATCTTTGAGAAATTTTTCTACGGCTTCCATAAATCACCCTCATATTTTCTCGTCTATATTGCCCTGCTATTTATTCGCTAAGTTATAACAACAGGGTGTTTGTAGCAGTGAACATAATAAATATAGTGCCTGTTGATATTTTATGTTGTTATTGTTTCATTCACGATACCCCTAAAACAAGCTAAGAGATAACCTCAATTATGGCTGAATATGTTCCCTCATATTATATGGCTACGGCGAACATGCTGGGTGATGAAGCAGGCTGTCATGCTGAGCTAGTTGGCGAGGTAAGTGCGGATGTTTGCATTGTGGGCGCAGGTTACACAGGCCTGTCGGCGGCATTACATCTGGCTGAAAAGGGCTACTCAGTAACGTTATTAGAAGCAGAAAAAATAGGCTGGGGTGCTTCTGGTCGTAATGGTGGTCAGGTTTGCCCCGGCCATAACATGGAGTACCCAGCGCTTAAAAGTAAGGTAGGTGCTGAAAATGCCAAAGCGCTATGGGATATGTCTATTGAATCTGTGGCATTAGTGAAAAAACTCATCGCGCAGCACAATATTGACTGTGGTCAAAAGCAAGGGGTGCTGCATGTTGCAGCAAAAGCATCGCATGTAACTACGCTGCAGGAGTCGGTTGAGCATAAGCACAAAAAACTGGGTTATGAAGCAGTTCATTACCTTTCGCGTGATGAAGTAAAAGTCATGCTGGGTACTGATCATTTTTATGCTGGCGAGTACTGGAGCGATGGCATTCACTTACACCCACTTAATTATGCGTTAGGACTAGCGGGTGCCGCTTTAAGGGCTGGCGTCAGTATTTATGAAAATAGCCGGGTAAGTGCATACAAAACGGGGGATGATACGTGTGTTAGTACAGCAAAGGGGGAGGTTAAAGCGCGTTATATTTTGCTAGCCTGCAATGGTTATATAGAAGATCTAGAGCCAAGAATTGCTAGCAAGATCATGCCTATCAATAATTTTATGCTAGCAACAGAGCCATTGAGTGATGAACTGTGTAGCACTATTAATCGAGACGATGTCGCTGTTGCAGACTCAAAATTTGTTGTGAATTATTTTAGGCTATCAGCTGATCAACGCATGTTGTGGGGCGGAGGTGAAAACTACACACGGCGATTCCCACAGGATATTAAGCGTTTTGTGCAACGGCATATGCTTGAGGTCTATCCTGAATTACAAGGCGTGAAAGTAGATTATGGATGGGGCGGGACGTTAGCGATTACGCTTAATCGTATGCCTCATTTTGCCCGCATAGAGGATAACCTATTTGTTGCACAAGGATATTCTGGCCATGGTGTGGCTTTAGCTACCTTAGGGGGCAAGCTAATGGCGGAGGCGGTGAGCGGTAGTGCAGAAAAATTTGATCTGTTTGCCAAAGTGCCTATACCGGATTTTCCTGGAGGAACCTTGCTACGTTGGCCGGGATTAGTGGCGGGTATGTTGTATTACTCATTGCGCGACAGGTTTTCATAGTTAACTTATTGCTTAATATAAGTTAAAAATAAATGAATTTAATAACCTATTGAACTGGGCATAATTGAATCAATGGTATCGAATTGTAAGATCAATACAGCTCAGTCTGTTTAGCATCTATTTACAACCTATGAGGTGGCGAATGAATAAAAATAACGACGACCAGGCACTTTGCGGTTTATCTCAAGAGCAGCTAGATGCTCATTGGATGCCCTATTCAGGCAACCGAGAATTTAAGAAAGACCCGCGTCTCATTGTTTCTGCGAAAGGCAACTACTATACGTCTGCTGATGGCCGCAAAATTTTTGATGGGCTTTCTGGTTTATGGACGTGCGGCGCAGGGCATAGCCGTCCAGAAATTATCGAAGCAGTAAGCCGCCAGGTTAAAGAGTTGGATTACTCACCAGCTTTTCAATATGGGCACCCAAAGTCATTTGAACTGGCGCACCGCATTACAGAATTAATGCCAGAAGGGCTAAATCGTGTATTTTTTACCGGTTCAGGTTCTGAGTCTGTCGAAACCGCTTTGAAAGTTGCTCGTGCTTACTGGCGCAAGAAAGGTCAAGCGAGCAAAACCCGCTTTATTGGCCGGGTGAAGGGCTACCACGGAGTTAACTGGGGTGGTGTTAGTGTCGGTGGTATCGTCGGTAATCGTGCACTTTATGGGCAGGGAATAGATGCCGTACATTTGCCGCACACTATGTTACCAGAGAACTTATTTTCTAAGGGTATGCCAGAAACGGGTGCGCATTTGGCTGATGAGCTAGAAGCCATGCTTGCCTTGCATGATGCATCAAATATAGCTGCTGTTATTGTTGAACCGTTAGCTGGTTCTGCTGGTGTGATTCCACCGCCTGTAGGCTACCTAAAACGTTTACGAGAGATCTGTGATAAGCACAATATCCTGCTTATCTTTGATGAGGTAATCACAGGCTTTGGCCGAATGGGGTCAAATACAGGTGCAGAAGAGTTTGGTGTTGTGCCAGATATGATGACGATAGCGAAGCAGCTAACCAATGGTGTTATCCCTATGGGTGCTATGGTTGCTAAGCAGGAAATCTACGATACCTTTATGGAAGCCGGTGGCGCAGAATATATGCTTGAATTGCCACATGGTTATACCTATTCAGCACACCCCGTAGCCTGTGCAGCTGGTCTTGCTTCATTGGATATTTTGGCACAAGACAAGTTAGTTGAAAGAGTCAAAACTGTTTCTCCGCAGTTCCAAGAAATGCTGCATAGCCTCAAGGGCACAAAGTATGTCTCGGACATCCGAAACTACGGATTGGCTGGCGCTTTAACCATTGAATCTGCTCCAGGAGAGCCTGCGCTGCGTCCTTTCCAGATTGCGATGAAGTGTTGGGAAAAAGGTTTCTATGTACGTTGTGGTGGCGACACTATTCAGCTGGGTCTGCCATTCACTGTTGAAAATGCAGAAATTGATAACGTGATTAATGCGCTGGGCGAGTCGATTAACGAACTTGCATAAGCTCGCAACAATAAAAATTTGAGGAAAGAAAATGACAACTGTAGGCCATTTAATTAACGGTGAAATGCGTACTGATGCAGCGCGTACTCAAGATGTATTCAATCCGGCAACAGGCGAAGCTACAAAGCAAGTTGCGTTGGCGTCCGTAGAAACAGTAGAAGAAGCCATTGCTGCGGCTCAGGCGGCGTTTCCTGAATGGCGTAATACGCCAGTAGGTAAGCGTGCTGCTGTTATGTTTCGTTTTAAAGCGTTGTTAGAACAAAACGCTGATAAAATCTGCCAGATGATCGGTGAAGAGCACGGTAAAATTAGCCATGATGCAGCAGGAGAGTTGCAGCGTGGTATTGAAAATGTTGAGTATGCTTGTGGTGTTGCCGAGCTACTTAAGGGCGAGCATAGTAAAAATGTAGGCCCAAATATTGATTCATGGAGTGAGTTTCAACCGTTAGGTGTTGTGACAGGAATTACGCCTTTTAACTTTCCAGCGATGGTACCACTATGGATGTACCCAATGGCTATTGCCTGCGGTAACACATTTGTACTGAAACCTTCTGAGCGTGATCCTAGCTCTACGTTGTTTATTGCTCAGTTGTTGCAGGAAGCAGGTTTACCAGCAGGTGTAATGAACGTAGTTAACGGTGATAAAGAAGCCGTTGATGTGTTGTTAACAGATGTTCGTGTTAAAGCGGTAAGCTTCGTTGGTTCAACACCGATTGCTGAGTATATCTACAGCACAGCCAATGCAAATGGCAAACGCTGTCAGGCTTTGGGTGGTGCTAAAAACCACGCGATTGTTATGCCTGATGCTGATATGGATAATGCTGTAAACCAACTATTGGGTGCTGCTTTTGGATCATCAGGCGAGCGTTGCATGGCGTTGTCTGTTGCTGTTGCGGTAGGTGATCAGGCGGCTGATGCATTGGTCGCTAAAATGAGTGCTGCCATGCAGTCATTAAAAGTCGGCGCAGCAACTGATAGCAGCAATGATTTTGGTCCTGTTATTACACGTCAGCACCAACAGAAAGTTGTCGGTTATATTGATAGTTCAGAGCAAGACGGAGCAACTGTTGTTGTTGATGGTCGTAACCCTCAGGTAGCTGGCTACGAAGAAGGTTTCTTTGTTGGCGCGACATTGATTGATGGTGTTACACCTTCAATGGTTAGCTATCAGGAAGAGATTTTTGGCCCTGTATTGCAAATCGTGCGTGTTAATACGATGGATGAAGCGATGCAGCTGATCAATGATCACGAATACGGCAATGGTACTTGTATCTTTACCCGTGATGGCGAAGCGGCTCGTTACTTCTCTGATAATATCCAGGTGGGCATGGTAGGTATCAATGTACCACTACCTGTACCTGTTTCTTATCACAGTTTTGGTGGCTGGAAGCGCTCATTGTTTGGTGATCTTCATGCATACGGTCCGGACTCAGTACGTTTTTACACTAAACGTAAAACGATTACTCAGCGTTGGCCTTCAAGTGGTGTACGTGAAGGGGTGTCGTTCTCTTTCCCTAGCTAGATGTTTTTATGAGGAGCTCTGTTTTGCTCCTCAAGTTTTCTCCCTGGAGTAGTCTGTTCTTTCTATGATAGCTCCTACTTTATCGATAGTGGCTACTCTATTAATAAGCCTTACTTTATTGCTAGCTCTATCCTTTTTGCAGGCTTCTGATTTATCAGAGCCTGCTTTTTTTATGGGCGCTGCAAGAAGACAGTAATAGTGCAAGCAGAGGACCGTTATTCTGAGCTAGCATGAAGGCTGCTAATCGCGGACTTCTCTTTAGATAATCGTGGTTCGATATTTTCTTTTGTTAATTTGAACTCAATATTGGTAGATAAAATGTGTTCAATAATCACTTCTCCAAGTTCCTCCCGGTAGTGGGATGGCTCCCAATACCACTGCATGAATTTTCCACGCCCTTGAGGTACCGGTTCAAGGGTATATCGGTTGAAACCACTGAAATCTAATAGAGTTCCATGAGGTAAAAAGTCTAATGTGGATAGCTGGTTAACTAGCTTTCGCTTCCATGCTAGATAGAGTTCGAAATGGCCTGTTTGATTAACAATTTCAAGATAGCGTTGATGGTAAGGACTGATAAAAATATCCAGTTTAATGTCTTTGCTCTTTAGTGTATCAACCAATATTTTCAAAGCGTTAAAACTGCTGGACTGCCCTTGCTTATCCGCTAGGCTATATGACCTCCCATCAAGTCTTTTTAGTAACTCTTGCCGTTTCTGGTCAAATAGAGCTTGAGTGCCTTCATTATGGACGATAGGGATAAAACCTTGTGCTTGATTGAACCCATCCAGAGTTGTGTAGTTAGTCTGTTGATATTGTCTAGCGAGGGTTTTGATACTCGCAAGGGTAGTATCGAGTGAATATAAAGTTGCTAAGCGTGCTTTTATATTATTATTGAAGTAATAAGGATTGGGCTGTTGCAGTAAAGTTAATGGCATATTAGAGCTAGGGTAAGGTTTTGGCGGCCAGTTAACTGTCGATGTTGAACGTTGGAGGAAGTCCAAAAAATCGATGCTTAATATTACGCGCTCAGGTGTGCTTGTTTCTAGTAGGTTTAGTAGATGTTTGGTTTGTGTACCGACTCCAGCACCTCTTATGCCAAGGTTATAGACTGTCTTTCCTTTAAAAAGAGGGCTACTGGGATTGAGGCCTAACTCCGGTCGAGAGTTACCTAATATAACGATATCGGGATTAACGTGTCGCCATTGATAGGCTTTTGTTAGATATATTTTGTCTCCCGCTTCTGTTTTATGACAATTTAATCCCTCTAGGCAGCGGTTATGCCAGATTGCAAAGGGGTCTATTGCCCAGTTTAATGAAGCGATAACTATTAGTAGTACAGCTGTGACAGTAGAAAATTGTTTTAGATATGTGCTCATACTACCCTTTAAAACTGAAAGTAGAGGAAGTCACTGACTTGCCCAAGCGTCATTAAACCAATGACGAGTAACAGTGATGAAAAGCTTGCCCATACCAGTGCCGGTTGCCATGCAAGCTTACGAATGAAGCGTGGAGCAAGCCAAAAACCAGCACCTGCGGTTTCTTCTATATTGGTGAGCGATGCGTGATGCTGGCGAAATAGGTCTTGTACAGTAGGCAAACAAACAACAACAGGGATAAGTAATAGGCAATAGATCCAAGCTGATACTAAATGGCTTGCACCACCGTGGTAACCTGTCACGCCCCATGATTGAAGCATTACACCTACCTCACCTAAGCGGGCTAGGATGGCCATTGGTATTGCGACACCGTTTAGCCCGACCATTCCTTGTAAAATACTTAATGCTCCATCCAAGCTGGTGGCACGGAAAAACCCCCATGCAACAATGACAGCCAACATAGTGATGAGCCAAGCAATCGATGCATGTAATTGTAACCAGGTATGGCGCTCACTCAATAAGCGCCAGCCTTGGTGTACGGCTAGAAAACCTCCGTGGAGTGCTCCCCAAATGACGAAATTCCAACCGGCCCCATGCCATAGTCCGCCTAATAGCATTGTCGTCATAAGAAAAAGGTAGCGATAACCTTGTCCTTTACGATTTCCTCCTAGAGGTATGTAAATATAATCTCTGAGAAAGCGCGATAATGTAATGTGCCAGCGCCTCCAAAACTCTGCAATAGAGCGCGCTTTGTAAGGAGAGTAAAAATTAAGGGGGAGGATGATACCAAACATGCGAGCTAAGCCTAGCGCCATGTCTGAATATCCTGAGAAGTCGAAATATATCTGGAAGGTATAAGCGAGTATGCCAGACCATGCGAGCAATAAATCAGGTGCAGAACCTGCATCAGCGGCATTAAATACAGGGTTTGCGTAGTCGGCCATACCATCGGCAATCACCGTTTTTTTAAAAAGGCCAATCGCAAAAATACTGATACCGATTGCAATATGATTTGCGCTTATGCGAAACGCATTATTATTTTGGAATTGTGGCAGCATTTCTTTATGGTGGACGATAGGTCCGGCTATTAATTGTGGGAAAAAAGTCACAAATAAAGCGTAATGAATAAAGCGGTACTCTTCAGTTACTTGCTTGTAAGAGTCGACGAGGTAAGCAATTTGTTGAAACGTAAAAAAAGATATTGCTAATGGCAAGACTATGTTTTCGATAGACCAGTCGCTATTCGTTAACCACGCTAAATTGAAAACCAAAAAGCCTGCATATTTGAAATAGCCTAAAACAGCAAGATTGCCGACTACCCCCGCCGTTAGTAGCCATTTGCTTTTAAGGTTGTAGATATGCCGCCCTAAATGGTAATTGCATACCATAGAGCTAAGAATAATCAGAAGATAACTTGGATCCCACCAGCCATAAAAGAATAAGGAAGATAACACTAACCAGAGTATCGCTGATTCGTTACCGAAGCGGCCGGCTATCCAAAAGAAGCCAAATAAAACAATAGGAACAAATCCAAATATGAATTCGGCGGAGTTAAATAGCATTGGATACCTTTCTTATTTGAAGATCCGTTCGTTAAGATTTCCAGTATCTTATCATTGGGAAGCGTAAAAAACTGCAGGCTTTTAGTTCTGGTTTTTTAAATAAAGAGAGGTGTGAGCAGCGGGTTAATATAGCTTTCTTTAAAGCGAAAAAGCAGACGAACCTAGTAATAGGTTCGTCTGATAAAAGGTGTAAACCGTTGTGAGTTGTTTAATTGCCCATGACTAAGTTCGGTAAAAATAGTGACAGTTCAGGAACAAATGTTACGAGTAGCACCATCGGTAAATGCCCGAAGCAGAGAAACTTTAGGGTAGGTTTTATGTATTTATCCAATGAGAGTTTGCTTACTCCCCCTGCCATATAAAGCATGGGGGCACAGGGTGGAGATACATTACCTAAACCTAAGTTCACGCCAACAACAGCTGCAAAATGAATAGGATCTATGCCTAGCTGTTGTATCACAGGTAAGAAGATGACCGCTGCCAATACGCTGCCTGAAATATCATCCACTATCATGCCGATAAGTAGCAGCAGAACATTGATTAACAGCAAGATTACATACTTATTATCTGAAATTTGCAGTAATGCTTCTGCTAGCTCTTTAGGGACTTGTTCAAGAATCATCGCCCTGCTCATGATGAACAGGAAAAACAGTACTGCCATAATGGAGCCTGTCATAGTTACGGCTCGAACCGTTACAGAGCCAAGGCTGCGTAGTGATAAGCCTTTATAAACAAAAAGGCCGACAGGAATAGCATAAATCACGGCAATAGCGGCCGCTTCAGTGGGTGTGGCAATACCGCTGTATATAGCGCCTAGGATGATGATCGGCATAAGCAGAGCAAACCCTGCACTGTAACCTGCTTTAGCAACACCCACTGTCGCTTCTTTGAATGAAAGCGGTGCTTCTACTTTGATGTGCTCATTATTACGTAAGAACCAAAAGTTAAGTATGCAGTACAGCAGCGTTAGCATAATCCCAGGGATAATTGTCGATAGGAAGGCGGCTCCCACTGAAAGGCCTCCCGTTATCGAGAATATGATCATGGGAATACTGGGAGGGATCATTAATGCTAAGACGGAAGAGCAAGCCACCAGTGCCGTTGCATGCCCTTCAGGGTAACCTTCTCGTACCATGCGCGGAATCATGATCTGGCCGATTGCCGCAATGGCGGCAGATGAGCTGCCAGAAATTGCACCGAACAAGGCGCAAGTAAGGACGGTAACTGCGCCTAACCCGCCTTTGATACGGCCTACAAAGGCGTTCACAAAGTTGAGTAGCCTATCGGATATTCCGCCTTCGGCCATTAAAATACCGGCAAAGATAAATAACGGTAAAGCGAGTAACGCAAACCCACTGGCCGTTTTAAAGCCGTGAGGAATCAAAAAAGATATGTTGTTGCCAGTGGTGTAGGCAAACGTCAACGCGCCAATGCCGAAAGAAAAAGCAACGGGAATCTCAGCCAGCAGTAAAATGACAACCAGCAGCATAGTAAGAAGAAAAATAGTCATTTTAGTTTACTCCTGATGATAACGAGCCTGACGGCTTTTACGTAATGCTCGAAACTCATTAATAGCTTCCAGAAGAAAGTAGCCCGCCATCATTGAAAAGCCCACAATCATGCTGCTGCTCCAGAGTCCTCGTGGCCATTGGAGATTAATGCTCATGCGTCCTTTATCAATAACGAATAATGCGTACTTGAAAGCGAAGTAACCAAAAATACAGGCCGCTGTCATGCTGATGATGGAACCTGCAAAGCGAATCATATTTATTTTGTATGGGTCAGTAATGATGAGGCTAACAATGCCGCCGTGTATGTGTTCTCGCACACGGGTTGCGTAGCCCATTCCTAAAAAGTAGATCCAAACACCCAGTAATACAGCGGCTTCTTCTATACCTGCGAAAGGAGACTCAATCACATAGCGCATGATTATCTGGCCGAACATTAAAAAGGATAAACCGAGCCCTGTCATAATCATCAGTACACGAAAAATCCCGTCAAGAACTTGCTCGAATTTTACTAAAAGGCGCTCTATTCCTTGAGGTTCATCTTCAGGAATTGCACTTAGGTGAGGGGGGGCAGGGTGGTCAGAAAGGTCGGGATCAAAGTTATAAACGCTGCTATCACCCGCAGTGTGTTTTTGCACAGTCATCTGGGCTACCTCGAAGAGGTTGGAGAAAATACCACCACCTCATGTTGAGATGGCGGCGTAGACATCATTAATTAATTTCAACTATTGAATTAGTTAATGCCTGCGATTTTTCGCATCATGCCCATTATTTCGCTACCCACGATTTTTTCCATGTATGGCCATTCGCTGGCATACAATGCTTGTTTTGCTTTTTCCAGCTCTTGGTCATTTAGCTCTACGATTTTAATACCGTGGTCACGTACTTTTTCCAAATAGCTATTGTCGATGGCTTCTGCTTCTTGCCAAGCCCATTGGAGTGTTTCGTTAGCTGCTGCTTGAATTTTCTCGCGTTCAGCTGCTGGTAGATCTTCCCACCAGTCTTTATTCACTAACCAGAAAGCATGCTCAAAGTAGTCGCGTGTAAGAATGTAGCTTTCTAGCACATCGCGCATCTGCCAAATTTCAACAGCAGGACCAAAAGCACGTCCATCAACAGTGCCTAGCTGTAGCCCAGTATAAAGCTCTGAAAAAGGCATAGGAACGGCAGAGAATCCCCAGTTTTTAAAGCGCTCAACAGCCAGTGGCGTTGGTACTACGCGCATTTTTATGCCTTTAGCATCTTCTGGGAAGTTTGTTGGAACTTTTCCTACACCCTTGCGAATGGTGATAGAACCAAAGCCAGCAGGAATAATACCTAAAGAGACAAGGTCGTTGTCAGCTAGGATTTTGTTATACACATCAAGCATTGGACCGTTGGGGCCATAAACTTCACGTGCTTTATCCCAGCTATCTACAACATAGCCCAGCCAAGTTAGGTCTAAACGGCCATCAAATTCAGAAGCACCATACGTCATTGTCATAGGGATGACGCCTTGCATGGATTGTTCAAACTGTGAAGTCCAGTCACCTAAGTCACCACCCGGATGATAGTCTGCTGAGTAGCTGGAGTTTTGCGCAGCTAGCTCGGCCATGAACTTTTCAGATGAGGCGTGAAAAATATGATCGGTTGTCATTGCTTGAGCAAGAATGAAAGTTTCATCTGCTTGTGCTGAGTGAACCGCTGAAACAGATAGCGCTGCGGCAAGCGCGCAACTTGTGAAAACAGATTTAACGTTGTTCGTAATTGTCATAGTGACCTCTGGTATTTTTTTTGTATGGTCATTCCGTGGCTTCAATTTCTGAGAAGCTCGGTGATTTTGCGTTAAGCAGAATGTTGGTTAAATCCTAAATATTTTTAATACAGTTAAGTAAATACTTAACTGTATTATTCCAGAGATCAGGTTGAATTTATTAGGATTGAGTTGTATCAGTCAGGTTTTCTAGGTAGGTCTGCAAAACTAAATTTGAGCGTGCACCTTTGCGGGTAATTGCAGAGAATTGAGTTGAATAGTTATACCTTTCAGGAAGTAAGGCGCGCATTTTCCCGGCACCAACCCACTGAGCTGCTAAATGCGCTGGCAAATAACCAATGTAGCGCCCGGTGAGAATAAGGAAAGCAATGCCCTCTCTATCGGTGGCTGTTGCCGTGGGCTTTAGTTGTTGGTAGCACGCTTTGATTTCGGGGGTCTGTGCATAAGCAGGTACGACAGCATCCCATTCATCGAGCGTATTTAAAGCACTGTCTTGTGTTGCAAAAAGCGGGTGCCCTGATGAGCAATAGATCTGAGATTCTTCTTGGTAAAGCGAAAAGTAGTGTAGGCCTGCAAGTGGGCGTAAATCCGGTACTATTCCAATATGCAAACGTCCATCAAGTACACCTAGTTCTATTTCGTTGGGCGGAATCATTCGAATATTTACTGTTACATCGGGCCCTTGAGTTTTGAGCGCTGATAACGCGTTAGTAATTCTCATGTGTGGCATAGTGACGAGGTTGTCGGTAATGCCAATGTTTAACTCGCCTTTGAGCTGCGTATGTAGTGTGTTGACTTGGGTGCGAAAGTCTTCAATTGATGAGAGCAGCTGCAGAGTATAGTGATAAATATGTTCGCCTTCTTCTGATAGAGAAAAACCTGATCGTCCACGTTGACAGAGCCGAAAGCCAAGACGGCTTTCTAAATCAGACATAGCGATGCTGATAGCCGCTCGGCTAATGTTTAGTTCGACTTCAGCTGCTGAAAAGCCGCCGCACTCTACCACTATTTTGTATATTCGAAGCAAGCGCAGATCAATGTCGCTTAGCTGACCTTTAAATTTTATTTTACTCACGGTAATGCTCATTTATAACGTGTTAGATGTGGTTTTATTTTATTAAGTATTTTCATGTTACTTTTTTTCTAACTTAAATGTGAAGTTGAAATCAGACATCTTCACTATGAGTTGTTGCGATTTGGCGTAGGTGGGTTGCTATTATTCAGAAGCTTTCTGGATATAAAACTATTCAAACAGTGTCTTACTAGTAGAGGCACATTTCTTATATTTTTATCAAAGTAGTTAAGAGTCCGCTTTGCTGCACTGTTTGAATGATGAATGGGCTATACTTGTTACAGTGCAGTTTATTATGAAAGTTAGTAGTACAAGATTAGGTATTTGTTATGCAATTACTCACCTATTCGGCCGTTGATAATATTTTCCCCACCGACTTTTGTCGTGAACTTTCTATGTTTGGGGCTCTGACGCAAGATTGTCTTGAATTTCTGCTACAAGAAGGCAATATTTATCAATGTGAACAAGGGTATACACTGTTCTCCCCCGGTGAAGAGTCAAATTATTTCTATGTGGTATTAAATGGGCGAGTGGGGTTTTCTAGAGCTAAAGGTGACCAACAGATCTATATTCGTAGCTTCACATCAGGTGAGCAAATCGGCTTTGTTGGGATGATTGGTTTGCATGAACGCAGAGGTTTTGCTGTTGCAGAAGAGCCCACATATCTTTTAGAAATTTCATCTGCTTTATTTCATCAAGTTTGTGAAAAGTTTCCTTCAGATTTTGTGGTTTTTCTAATCAATATTACGCGCGAAATGAGTCGTGAAATCAATCATCTCGATGCACTGTGCGCTGACCTCAATACGCTTTAGCAGTAGTTCTAGTACTTAGCGTTAGTGGCCTCAAGCTTATGGTATGGGATATATTTAGTCAGGTGCTGCACTATGCTCAAGAGGTCGGACCTTAGCAGGACGTTGTCTGTCTGCTAATTCTGAAATGAGCATGCCTGATATGATTAAACCAGCGCCAATCATACCTTTTTCACCAAGCGTCTCATCTAAAAATAACCATGCTGATATGTGTGCAAATATTGGTTCTGCTGCAAAAATAAGCGCTACTTTATGCGATTCAAGTAGTTTTTGGCTTGCTGATTGTGCCCAAAAGGCATAAGCCGTTCCAAAAACACCTGCAATTAAAACTGCAAGTAACACGATTGGATTAAATAGTTGCTCATGCCAAGCGATGGGTGTTGCTTCAGGAAAGTAAAATGCTGGGTTGGGATCAGCTAACGCGGCAAAAGTACTATAAACCGCAACAGCGACGAGCTGGACGATACTTAGAGGAATAATCGGTAAGCTATCAACTAAACGGCCAGTGAGCACGATATGTGTGGCAAATGCGAATGCGCATATGAGTACTAGTACATCGCCATAATTGAACGCTAAGTTGTCCCCCATTGTTAGTAAATATAAACCGATAGTCGCGGTACAAACACCAATCCACACGGGTCTGCTGACGGCTTTTCTGAATATGAATAAACCAAGTAGAGGCACCAAGGGTACGTTCAGCCCAGTAATGAACCCGGCATTAGAAACAGAGGTAAATCGTAAACCTTCCGTTTGTGTATAAAATCCAATAAACAGTAAAAAACCTAATAACAAGCCTGCTGGTATGAGTTTGTTATAGGCTAACGGTGCTTCATTTTTCGCTGAAAACCATAATAAAGGCAGTAACGATAGGGCAGCTAAAGCAAAACGGATAGCGTTAAAGGTATGGGTTGGAATCCGGGCGATAGCAAGATCAATCAGAACAAATTCAACTCCCCAGACCAAGCTAACAAACAGCAACATGACGGTGGCAATACGAGGAGAAGTAATTGTCATGATTATGCACTTCTGTCATGAGATTAACATTTTGGTGTTAATCGATGGAATAGATTTAGGCTCAATCACTAATTTTTCATTTGATAAAATCATCTGAAAAACTAGCAAATTGAGCCAGTTTGTAGATTTAAGCCATAACAAAACCCAGTACTAACAGTGATGTAAATGCTAAAGCCGCTGCAGTCAAAGCATAGGGGATCTGTGTGAGTGCATGTTGCATTGGTGTGCAGCCCGAGCCTTGTGATGACAGTACTGTTGAGTCACTGAAGAAGCAGGCGTGGCTGCCAAATGCAGAAGCAGATAAGAGCGCACCAACGGTTAATGGCATCGACATATCAAATGCGATTGCCATAGGAATCACAATCGGCAGTGATACTACAAAAACACCCCAGCTAGAACCAGTTGCAAATACGACAGCTGCCATAGAAGCAAACACTAAGGCTGGCAGCATCTCTTTAGATAAGTAGGGTGTGAGAGAGTCGATGATATAGGGAGTCATGGCGAGTTGATCATTGATCTCTTTTACCATGAAGCCAGCACATACCACTGCGATTGGGTGTAGCATGACTTTAAAGCCATCCAGCATAGAGTCTACCAGTTGAGCAAAGCTCAATAGACGCTGCCAGAAATACAACACCATAGTAAACATTGACGCGACTAATGCACCTAATAGCAGGTCTATATCGTAGTAAATACTTGCAGCAACCAACACCGCCATTGGCAACAGGAAGTTCATTAACCCAATGAGTGGGGAGGTCTTTTTCATCTTAGATGTATCAAAACCATCCACTAAAATACCGGGAGGAATTGTTTTGCCTGCTTTAGCACGTTTTTCAGCCTGTTTCATTGCACCAAAGTCGCCCAAAATACCTGCGGCGACTAAAAATACAACCAGTAGCGCTAGCCAGCCATAAGCCATGTACGGGATAGAGTCGATATAAAGGGACATCCCTTTGCCTTCTGCTGCTGCACCGTTTTCTTCAAGTAAGGCTGCAAAATACACCGCCCATGTTGATACGGGCACAAGGATGCACACCGGGGCTGCGGTTGAGTCTACTAAAAAGGCGAGCTTTTCACGTGAGATTTTATAGTGATCGGTGAGGTTTTTCATCGATGCAGAAACGGCTAAAGAGTTTAGATAATCATCGATAAATACCATGATACCTAATGTGCAGGTTGTAAGCATGGTTCCACGACGTGTTTTAATACGTTTAGCTAGCATTTGGCCAAAGCTGAGCACGCTACCGCCGCGCTCTAGCATGTTGATTAGTCCGCCCATCATGCCACACACCAAGACAATCCAGGCAATGGTTTCATTCATAACAACAGAGATAGATAAGTCGCCTAGCCCGCTGACAATGTTGCTGGGGTCTAGTAATAATAATCCTGCGATAATACCTGCAAAGATAGATTCAAGAGGTTTTTTAGTAATAACAGCGACAAATAGGATCAATAGAGCAGGCAGCAGGCTATAAAAACCGTAAGATTCCCCTTCAACATGTTGTGTTGAAAGGTAGGCGAAGAAGGCCATAATGCCACCGAAAAATAGTAACCATTTTTGAGGGCTACTCGTAGTCTCTTGTAAGTGTGTTGAGGTGCTATTTTCAATGCTCGGCTGAGCTAAATCTGTACTCATGGAAATACCTTGGTCATTTTTATATTTTTTGGAGCCATTGGCTGTGGGCAATGCAGTTAGGCGCTGTGTTAATAAAAACTAAACGCCTAGTTTATCGCGCATGTTGTAGTACCAAGCGCCCATGGCAGTATAAGGAATGCGGAAAGTCCGGCCGCCTGGGAAAGGGTATTGAGGAAGGCTTGCAAAAATATCATAACGAGCCGCTTGCCCCTGAATAGCATCAGAAAGTACTTTTCCAGCGAGGTGTGAAGAGGTAATGCCGTGGCCACTGTAGCCTTGTGCATAGTAGATATTAGTACCGATACGGCCAAATTGAGGCAAACGCATGAGGGTTAATAAAAAGTTACCCGTCCATGCGTAATCAACTTTAACGCCTTTAAGCTGCGGAAATGTTTTTAGCATATTCGGCACGATAAGAGACTCAATTTTGCTTGGCTCTCGTGCGCCGTAGGTCACGCCGCCGCCATAAATTAAACGGCCGTCACCGGATAAGCGGAAGTAGTCCAGTAGGTAGTTGCAGTCTTCTACGCAGTTGTCTTGAGGTAGCAGTTCTTTTTGCTGAGCTTCACTTAGCGGGGCCGTGGTGATGACTTGCGTACCGCATGGCATTGCTTTTTGTTCAAGCTTTGGAATGAGCCCGCCGAGGTAAGCGTTACCCGCAACAACAACAAAATCAGCCGTTACGCAGCCGTTTTTAGTATGAACTTTGGCTTTACCGCCTTCTTCAACGCGGGTGACTTCGGAGTCTTCATAAATGACTCCACCTAAAGATTCCAGCGCGGCTGCTTCACCTAATACAAGGTTAAGCGGATGAAAATGGCCACCGCTTTTATCCAGTAAGCCGCCTTCATAGCGTGTAGAACCGACATGCTGTTGAATACTGTCAGCTGAGAGCATTTCTAACTGAGTATGCCCGTGCGCTTCCCACAGCTGCTTTTTACTTTCCATTTCTTGCAGTTGTTTAGCATTACAGGCGGCGAATATACCGGCTTCTTTGAGGTCGCACTGGATGCCGTATTTGCTGATGAAGTGGCGGATTATTTTCCCGCCTTCAAAAGCCATTTTACCCATCTCGGTGCCCGTCTCTTTGCCGTAGTGCTTCTCGATAAAATCAATATCACGGCTAAAGCTATGGACGATTTGCCCACCGTTACGCCCTGAGGCGCCAAAGCCAATGCGGCTACCCTCAAGTACAACAACCTTGAAGCCGCTTTCGGCGAGATGTAGTGCTGTAGAAAGTCCGGTGTAACCTGCACCAATAACACAGATGTCTGCAGTAATCTGCTCGCTTAGTGCTGGGCGTATGTTCTTATCGTTAGCCGAGGCGGCATAGTAAGACGTTGTGTGTGATGGTGCTGCCATAATAAACCTCTATATCACGACCGGCAGGTAGCTGGTCGATTTTGGCTTCGGGTGTTTGATAAACCCATCAAGTTACTTGTTCGCCGTCATAACTATTTGGCTGAGGGTTTATATAGCTGAGGCTAATAAAGATACTTTGCAGGGGATCATTGTTGATATACCCAGTAGGGTATATTTTATCAAACGTAAAGTAGTAGTGAACTGTACGTGTACGGCATGCCGTTTAGTTTAGTATGGAACGTTTATCTGGGTATCACTAAAAAAGTGGTGCGCCATCTTGATGTTTCGGTCTTTATCATTAGCTATTTTCTTTTTTTGTACCCGCAATGGATTGTCGAAGGCATTGATTGAAGATGTTGATTATCAACTCGTTACTACGTTTTTTCCGGGTGATGGCGTGAAAAACATTGGTATAGCCGTATGTGTCAATAAATAAGGGGTGCATCTGTGCTTCTAACCCCCAGTTTTTGACTAAATGACGAGGAAGAAAGCCTAAGTAGTGGCCGCTTAAAATTAATGTTGCTCGGGATTCCTGATGATGAGCTTTGGCTTGTTTATTCCAAAGCTTCATATCAGGGTGGGTTTCTCTGCCAGGCATTAACCGAGGGGATTCGACGAAAGGAAACTGCAGTAACTCTTCTCGTGTGATTTCTTTGTTTTGTTTTTTAAACAGAGGGTGACCTTGTGCGCAATAAAGGCGCATCTCTTCATCAAAGAGTGGCAATGTTTCTAGTTCTGGATACTGGTGCGGTAGAACGGTGATGCCAATATCGACTTGTTTATCCATAACTGCAGTAGTGACTTCATCAGAACTCATAGTGCTGATTTGTACATGTACGTCGGGGGCTTGCTGCGAAAAACTATCCATAGCATTAACAATGCAGGAGTTGTGAGCTCCTAGCATATGTTCTGCAAAGCCTAAATGAAGTTGTCCAAAAATACGGTTGTGTGAGTGATTAATTCGCTGCTTGAATTGCTCTAACGCGCCAACAAGCTCCAGGGTAGCTGCATAAACAACTTCTCCTTGCTCTGTTAGGCGAAAGCCACCTCGGCCACGCTCGCACAGGTGCATATCCAAACGCTTTTCAAGATCGGAAATATAGTTAGATATGGTTGAGTTAGCGAGATTTAGACGGATTTCAGCCGCCGTAAATCCTCCTGCATCAACGACTGCAGTGAAAACCCGGAGCAAACGAAGGTCAATGTCAGCTAATTGGCCAGAAATGGCTGCTTTTTTGCGGCCCATAATAACCTCCAAGATAAAATTCGGGATGAAAGCAAATATTACATTTGTATATTTAAATGTAAATGGATTTAAATCATTATATAAGCCAATGAAAAACTGATTTATAAATACACAACATTAAGTGATAGCACGAATTCTAGCTATCGGACTGTCGGAGAAGTGAGCATGACAATGCAGTTAAAAGATCCTAGCTTGTTAAAAACACAGGCGTATATAAATGGCCAATGGGTCGATGGTACCGACGGTGAAACGTTTGCAGTGACTAACCCCGCAACGGGTGAACATTTGGCAGATGTTGCTAGTGTTGGTGCAGATGAGACGCGACGTGCAATCTTGGCAGCACAAGAAGCCATGATTAGCTGGAGAGCTTTGCCCGCAAAAACGCGTTCAGAGTTATTGGAGCGCTGGTTTTCTCTGATCATTGATAATCAAGAAGACTTGGCTGTATTGATGACGGCTGAGCAAGGCAAGACTTTGTTTGAATCTCGCGGTGAGGTGGCTTACGGCGCTTCATTTATTAAATGGTTTGCCGAAGAAGGTAAGCGTGTTTATGGCGATATAATCCCTACTCCTGGAGACCGTCGTGGTGTTGTTGTTAAGCAGCCGGTAGGTGTTGTGGCTGCTATTACGCCATGGAATTTTCCTAACGCGATGATCACACGAAAAGTGGCCCCTGCGCTTGCTGTAGGGTGTTCCATGGTACTTAAACCGGCGGCAGAGACACCATTGTCTGCGTTGGCATTGGTTGAATTGGCTCACCGTGCTGGATTACCAGCAGGCCTGTTTAGTGTCCTTCCTGGTATGGATGCAAAAGCGATTGGTGCAGAGATGACCTCTAATCCTATCGTGAAAAAAGTCACTTTTACGGGCTCAACACCCGTTGGCAAGCTATTAATGAAGCAGTGTGCTGATACAGTTAAGCGCACCTCTATGGAGTTGGGCGGTAATGCACCCGTCATTATTTTTGATGATGCTGACTTAGATGCTGCCGTTGCTGGCGTAATAGTTGCTAAATATCGTAACTCAGGCCAAACCTGTATCTGTGCAAATCGTATTCTTGTACAGGATGGTATCTATGATGCATTTGTTGAGAGATTTGCAGAAGCGGTAAAAGGCTTTCGTGTTGGTAATGGTATGGATAATGACTCCACTCATGGTCCGGTTATTACTGAAAAAGCCGCTGCTGAAATTCACGCTAAGGTTCAAAGTGCTGTGTCTGAAGGTGCTCATGTTGTCTTGGGCGGTAAGCCCGGTGCGTTAGGTGGCTGTTTTTATGAACCGACAATTTTGACCAATGTTACCAACAAGATGCGTGTGTTCCGTGAAGAGATCTTTGGCCCTGTTGCGCCTGTATTCAAGTTCTCGAGCGAAGAAGAAGCAATCGCAATGGCAAATGATACTGAGTTTGGCCTAGCTGCTTACCTCTATACAGAAAACTTAGGCCGTATATGGCGCGTATCAGAAGGTGTGGATTACGGCATGGTTGGCGTGAATGAAACAGCTATCAGCTCTGAAGTTATTCCTTTTGGTGGGATGAAAGAGTCCGGTCAAGGGCGTGAAGGTTCAAAGTACGGTCTAGATGATTATCTAGAAACCAAATATATCTGTATGGGCGGTCTTAACCGTTAATATTTAGACGTTATCAATGGTGCCTATCTGCTCCCTAATTAGACATATTTAGAAGCATATAGGTGTCTTGAGTGTTCTCGAGGAAAGAGAGTATGAGCAGTATTATATACCCAACAACCAACTTTAAAGCGACCCGTACCCTGACTATCGAACGAGGGGAAGGTGCATATGTGTATGACAGTGAAGGTAATCAATACCTTGAAGCACTGGCAGGTCTTTGGTGTACATCGTTGGGTTATAACAATCGTGAGCTAGTCGATACAGCAAGCGAACAGATGAGTAAGTTATCATTCTCCCATATGTTTGGTGGTAAGACACACCAGGTCGGTATGGATTTGGGAGTTAAGCTCTCTGAAATGGTTCCAGTAGAGAATGCTAAAGTTTTTTTTGGTAGTTCTGGAAGTGATGCAAACGATACGCATATAAAACTGCTGCGTTATTATTTTAATGCCATTGGCAAACCTGAAAAATACAAAATTATCGCACGCGAGCGCTCTTATCATGGTGTTACAGTGGCAGCCGCATCATTAACAGGTTTACCGCCAAACCATACGCATTTTGATTTGCCGTTTGGTGCTTTGGGTGTGTTGAGAACGGATGCGCCACACTACTTCCGTGGCGCTCTGGCGGGTGAGAGTGAATCACAGTTTGTTGATCGAATCACCAATAACCTAGAACAGCTCATTCTTAAAGAAGGGCCAGACACTATTGCTGCATTCATTGCTGAGCCGATCACAGGGGCTAGTGGTGTCATCGTACCGCCTGAGGGCTATTACGAAAAAGTACAAGCGATATTAAATAAGTACGGTATTCTTTTTTGGGCCGATGAAGTGATCACAGGCTTCGGGCGTACAGGAAATGACTTTGGCTGTACAACCATGGGTATTGAGAAGCCTGCGATGATGACATTTGCTAAGCAGCTATCTTCTGCGTATATGCCGATTAGTGCATCAGTAATACGTGGTGATATGTACGATGCCATGGTAGATCAAAGTTCTTCTGTTGGTGTTTTTGGTCATGGGTATACGTATTCGGGCCATCCTGTTGCTTGTGCGGTCGCATTGAAAACGCTAGAAATTTATGAGCGAGATAACATGTTCGCTCGTGCCGCTGTCCTGGGTGAGTATATGCAGAAACGTTTAGGTGAGTTTCTTGAGCATCCCCTGGTAGGGGAGATTCGTGGGAAAGGCATGATTGCCGCTGTTGAGATGGTTGCTAATAAGCAAACAGGTGAAGCATTTAATGGGGGAGCCGTCGGTGCTTTTGCACAACAAGCTTGCCAGAACCACGGCATGATAACGCGTGCTGTTGCAGGTTCGTCCTTAGCGTTTTGCCCACCACTGATTGTTACCGAAGCGCAGATTGATGAAATGATTGAGAAATTCAGTAAAGCACTGGATGACACTTACAAATTTGTTAAGCAAGAGGGTCTATTAACAAGTTAGTAAGCTAGCGGTAATTGTGTTTCCGGGTCTGACCATTAAGGTCATTTTGTGGGGAGGATAATATCCTCCCTTTTTTTATCAAAACTTACCCTACCTATCTTTAAGCGATCTTGTCGTTTAGTTTCTTGCTACTTACTGTTTCCTCATACGACTATCGTAAAACTCAGTCATTGTGTAATTAATGGCTGCAACGTCTATCTATTATTGATACTTTTCTTCTATGTGATTTAGAGCATGCTTCTTACGAAGCTGTATGGGTAAGTTATTATCAATAGAATGCTTACAGTCTTGTGTTTTTTAATTGAATTTTGAGTGTTTTTAGGGAGCCTAATGTCAAATTTAGCAGAAGAGGCAGGGATAGCACTCAAGTCACATGCCGCAGTGTTAGCTACTGCTGAATCTTGTACAGGCGGTGGCATTGCACAAGCAGTTACAGCGGTGGCGGGAAGTTCTGAGTGGTTTGGTTGTGGTTATGTGACCTACTCTAACGAAGCGAAGCAGCAAATGTTGGGTGTTAACCCAGATGTTATTGAGGCACATGGCGCAGTGAGCGAGGCGGTCGTTAGGCAAATGGCAGAAGGTGCGTTGTCTCAAAGTGGTGCTGATATTGCCGTTGCCGTGAGTGGAGTGGCAGGTCCTGGAGGTGGAACAAAAGATAAGCCTGTTGGTACTGTATGGCTTGCATGGGCTATACGGGGGGAGGCTACAGTGGCTATCGGTAATCTGTTCTTAGGGGATCGTGAGCAGGTGCGAAATCAAAGTATTGAAAAGGCATTAGAAGGTATTATTAGCTTACTTTAAGAAATAAATTAAGATGCTTGCAATTAAATAGCGATATCGTAATAATACTGTCCATACATACAGTATTATTGTCAGGCAGTCTAAAGGGTTGAATATGGACGATAACAGAAAAAAAGCGCTTGATGCCGCTTTATCACAGATTGAACGTCAATTCGGTAAAGGCGCTGTTATGCGCATGGGAGATCAGCCGCGTGAGGCTATTCCTTCCGTTTCAACTGGTTCATTAGGTTTGGATGTCGCGCTGGGTATTGGTGGTCTTCCTTATGGTCGTGTCGTAGAAATCTATGGGCCTGAGTCTTCTGGTAAAACGACCCTTACATTGCAAGTTGTTGCTGAAGCACAAAAGCAGGGTAAAACCTGTGCATTTGTGGATGCTGAGCATGCACTAGATCCTAACTATGCTGAAAAACTCGGGGTTAATGTTGACGAGTTGCTTGTGTCTCAGCCGGATACAGGAGAGCAAGCGCTAGAAATTTGTGACATGTTGGTTCGATCAAATGCTGTTGATGTGATTATTGTTGACTCGGTAGCTGCGCTAACACCTAAAGCTGAGATTGAAGGCGAGATGGGTGATTCGCATATGGGCTTACAGGCGCGTTTGATGTCTCAAGCACTGCGCAAAATGACAGGTCATGTAAAAAGCTCAAACTGCCTGCTGATTTTCATTAACCAGATTCGTATGAAAATTGGTGTAATGTTTGGTTCGCCAGAGACAACAACAGGTGGTAATGCATTAAAGTTTTATGCTTCTGTTCGTTTGGATATTCGTCGTATTGGTGCTGTTAAGCAGGGCGATGAAATTATCGGTAACGAAACGCGTGTTAAAGTTGTTAAGAATAAGGTATCTCCTCCCTTTAAGCAGACGGAGTTTCAGATTTTATACGGTCAAGGTATTTACCGTATGGGCGAGATTATTGATCTAGGCGTACAGAACGGTTTTGTCGATAAGGCAGGGGCTTGGTATGCTTACAATGGGGATAAAATTGGTCAAGGTAAAGCCAATGCTGCTAAGTATTTAACTGAGCATCCAGAGGCTGCACAAGCGATAGAGAGTGCTTTGCGCGACAAGTTGCTGACGTCACAGGTTCCTGATAAAGAAGAAAAAGCAGATGCTGAGCAGTTGGATCTGTAAACCTTATTTAGAGTAAGGTTGTTATCATAATTAAAGGCCGTTTTTACGGCCTTTTTTATTGCCTAAAAATCATATAGGCGGAGCAAATATGGAAGCCGAAGCTGAAATCAGGTGTGCTGTTATTGCTTTATTGGCACGACGCGAATATAGCCGTGCTGAAATTGAGCAAAAATATCGGAACAAATATGATGAGGAGCTATTGTCACGTGTTCTAGATAAGTGTCAGGAAAGTGGTTATCAAAGTGATCAGCGTTTTGCTGAGATGTTAGTGAGAAGTAAAACAGGTCAAGGTTATGGTTTGTTGCGGATACTGCAAGAGGGTAAGCGTAAAGGCTTAAATGAAAACTTATTAAAAGACTGTATTCAAGAGCAGCAACCTGACTGGTTTGAATTGGCGGCTTCGTTATGCCAGCGAAAGTTTAAGGAAAAAACGGACAAACAAGACAGGAAGCTTTATGAGAAGCGCGTGCGCTTTTTACTCAGTCGTGGTTTCTCTTATGAGCAAGTTAAATATGCTCTTGAATTGGCTAATAACGAAATGGAATAGACTAATTGCTGTTTTATATCTCATCATCTATTGACAAAAAGATTCGAACAAATTCCGGCTGCGATATATACTTGTTCGCCATTTTACGTGTGATTTGCATTAAATAGCTCGTTAAAAGGGCTTTTTTTAGGTGTGTAACCAGCAGCGGAACGATTCATCCATATGAAATACATGACAAGTGCCGAAATTCGCCAGGCTTTCCTGGATTATTACAATAAACAGGGACATGAAATAGTGGCGTCAAGCTCACTGATTCCTGCGAATGACCCAACTTTGCTGTTTACCAATGCCGGTATGGTGCAGTTTAAAGACGTATTCCTTGGTGATGATAAGCGTGCTTATAGTCGCGCTACAACATCTCAGCGTTGTGTGCGGGCCGGTGGTAAGCACAATGATCTTGAAAATGTTGGCTACACAGCTCGTCACCATACATTTTTTGAAATGCTTGGTAATTTTAGCTTCGGTGATTATTTTAAACCTGAAGCTATTCGCTTTGCTTGGGTTTTCCTTACAGAAGTGATGGGTCTGCCTAAAGAAAAGCTTTGGATCACGGTACATCACTCAGACGCTGAAGCTGAGCGTATTTGGAAAGAAGAAATTGGTGTAGATCCAGAGCGTTTTTCGCAGCTAGATGAAGATAATTTTTGGGCAATGGGTGATACCGGCCCGTGCGGTCCTTGTACTGAGATTTTCTTTGACCATGGTGAAGAGATTTTTGGTGGCCCTCCAGGAAGCCCTGACGAAGACGGTGACCGCTACATCGAGATTTGGAATGTAGTATTCATGCAGTACAACCGCACAGCTGATGGTGAAATGACGCCATTACCACGCCCATCTGTTGATACAGGTATGGGGCTGGAGCGTATTGCTGCTGTCATGCAGGGTGTGCATAGCAACTATGAAATTGATCTGTTTCAAAACCTGTTAAAAGCAGCGGCAAAAGCAGTAAAAACAGATGATCTAGACAGTAAGTCATTACGTGTTATTGCAGATCATATTCGTTCGTGTTCATTTTTGATTACCGATGGTATTACACCTTCAAATGAAGGGCGTGGCTATGTATTGCGCCGTATCATTCGTCGTGCGATTCGCCACGGTAACAAGTTGGGTATGAAAGGACCTTTCTTCAATTCATTGGTAGCGTCTTTAGCAAAAGAGATGGGTGAGGCTTACCCTGAGTTGATTAAAATGCAGTCTCAGATTGAGCGTGTTCTTCTGAAGGAAGAGCAGCAATTTGCTAAAACGTTAGATAATGGTATGCGTTTATTAACGCAAGCTATTAATGATCTTGAAGGATCGATTCTATCCGGTGAAACTGTCTTTAAGTTATATGATACTTACGGTTTTCCCGCAGATTTGACCGCTGATGTTGCCCGTGAGCATGACTTAACGTTAGATATGGAAGGCTTTGAGTTGGCTATGGAGCAGCAGCGCCAGCGCGCACGTGCTTCGGGCGGATTTGCTGTTGATTACAATGACAAGCTTGAGCTAAGCGGTGAAACTGAATTTGTTGGCTATGAGAGCTTAGAAGGTAGCTCTAATGTTGTTGCTATCTTTGTTGATGGTGAAGCGGTTAAGCAGTTAACAGCAGGGCAGTCTGGCATTGTTGTGTTGGATCATACACCGTTCTATGCTGAGTCTGGCGGGCAGGCAGGTGATCAGGGGCAGTTGAGCTGGGATCAAGGGCAATTTAGCGTTACTGACTGTACTAAAGAAGCTAAGAGCCATTTACATATAGGTGAATTAGCAGAAGGTGTTTTGTCTGTCGGCGATAAGGTCTTTGCACATGTCGATGAGGCCGCTCGATTGGCGACGGCTAACAACCATTCGGCTACACATCTGTTACATGAAGCATTACGCAGAGTCCTTGGTGAGCATGTGCAGCAAAAAGGCTCGTTAGTGAACCCTGAAAGATTGCGTTTTGACTTTGCTCATTTTGAGGCCCTCACTTCAGATGAAGTGACGCAAGTAGAGGCTATGGTTAATAGTCAAATCCGTGCAAACTCTGATGTCAAAACGGATGTTATGGCGATAGAAGATGCTAGGCAAACGGGTGCTCAAGCGTTGTTTGGTGAAAAGTACGATGATCAAGTACGGGTACTAACGCTTGGAGAGGGTTTCTCTGTTGAGTTGTGTGGTGGTACTCATGCAAAACGTACCGGTGATCTTGGTTTCTTGCACATAGTGTCAGAAGGTGGCATTGCAGCGGGAGTACGCCGTATTGAAGCAGTGACTGGCCAGGCTGCGTTGGAGTATGTAGCAGCTAATACTTATCACTTGAATGAAATATCGGCGCTGGTCAAAGGCTCTCGTGAGACCGTTGTTGAGAAAGTTCAGGGTCTGTCTGATCGTAATCGGCAACTAGAAAAAGAGTTAGATCGTTTGAAAATGATGCTTGCTTCGGCGAAAAGTGGAGATCTTGTCTCTAATGCCGTAGAAGTGAATGGTATTAAATTGCTGGTTGAGAACCTTGATGGTGCCGACCCTAAAGCACTACGCGATACCATTGATCAACTGAAAAATAAGTTAGGGTCAGCAGTGGTTGTGCTGGCTACAGAGAGTGAAGGGAAGGTGAGTTTGGCGGCAGGTGTGACTAAGGACCTGACAAGTCGTGTTAAAGCGGGTGATTTAGTACGTGAACTGACAGCTAAATTAGGCGGTAAAGGCGGCGGTCGTCCAGACTTTGCACAAGGTGGAGGGGTGGATTGTGCTGCATTACCTGCAGTGCTTGAGAGTGTTAAAACCTTGATCGCCGATCGATAGCATGGGTAAACGACATAAATAGCTGATGGAGACTGATAGGCAATGGCTCTATTTGTACAGAAATATGGTGGGACTTCGGTTGGTTCTGTTGAACGAATCGAAGCGGTTGCAGATAAGCTGCAGCGCTTTCGTGAGCAAGGGCATGATTTAGTAGTAGCTGTATCAGCAATGAGCGGTGAGACAAATCGATTGGTAGGTTTGGCTAGCAGTATTCAAGACGCACCAAGCCTGCGAGAGATGGATGTGCTCTTGTCTACCGGTGAGCAGGTAACGATTGCGTTGCTGTGCATGGCGTTGGAAAAACGTGGTATAGCTGCACGCTCTTATACGGGTAGTCAGGTTCGTATTCTTACGGATAGCTCGCATACCAAAGCACGTATTCAAGATATAGACGTTGAGCGAATTCAAGCGGATATAGCGGCAGGGTGTGTCGTAGTTGTTGCTGGGTTTCAAGGAGCAGATGCTCAAGGCAATATAACAACGTTAGGCCGTGGCGGTTCTGATACTACGGGTGTGGCTTTAGCTGCCGCCTTAAAGGCTGATGAGTGCCAAATATATACGGATGTAGATGGTGTTTATACAACAGATCCGAGGGTTGTTGAGGGCGCCCAGCGTCTTGAAAAAATAACCTTTGAAGAAATGCTAGAGATGGCAAGTCTTGGATCTAAAATATTACAAATTCGTTCGGTCGAATTTGCCGGTAAGTACAAAGTACCTTTGCGTGTGCTGTCTAGTTTTGAAGATGGACCGGGTACTCTGATTACTATAGAGGAAGATGATACAGTGGAAAAGCCAGTTATTTCAGGAATTGCATTCAACCGTGACGAAGCAAAACTTACTGTATTAGGTGTGCCTGATATACCGGGTGTGGCTTCAAAGATATTAGGGCCGATCAGTCGTGCTAATATCGAAGTTGATATGATTGTTCAGAATATCGCAGCAGATCAGACCACAGACTTTACTTTTACTGTACATCGTAATGATTACAGTAAAGCTGAAGAGATACTTCGCCAAGTCGCTAGTGATCTTTCAGCAAGGGAAGTGGTGGGGAACAATAAAATCGCTAAGGTGTCTATTGTTGGTGTTGGTATGCGTTCTCATGCAGGCGTGGCAACTAAGATGTTTGATTCTTTGGCCAGTGAAAATATCAATATTCAAATGATATCTACGTCAGAAATTAAGGTTTCTGTTGTAATCGCAGAGAAGTACCTTGAGTTAGCTGTCCGTGGATTACATTCGGCATTTGAACTGGATAAAGTCGATACTGTCAGTGAATGACGACGCTTAATATTTAGTCTATAGTGTAGGCTCACAGTGACTAGGTCAGGTAATAATCATTACCTGATCGGGTTTTGTGGTACTAAGGGACGATTGGGAGATCCGAAATGCTAATTTTAACTCGCCGTGTAGGTGAAACCTTAATGGTAGGTGACGAAGTCACCGTGACTGTACTAGGTGTAAAGGGTAATCAGGTACGCATTGGGGTTAATGCGCCTAAAGACGTAGCAGTACATCGTGAAGAGATTTACGACCGTATTCAGCGTGAAAAAGACGGTGAAACCGACAGTACTGAAACACAAGATTAAATTTTTTAGAATAAATGCTTTTCTTTTTAAAATCAGTCTTGTATAGTACGCCGCGTTGACCAGGTGAGATGGCCGAGTGGCTGAAGGCGCGCCCCTGCTAAGGGCGTATAGGGGAAACTCTATCGAGGGTTCGAATCCCTCTCTCACCGCCATTTGCGCCCGTAGCTCAGCTGGATAGAGTACTTGGCTACGAACCAGGCGGTCGCACGTTCGAATCGTGCCGGGCGCACCAGTCAACAGTGTGAATCGATTTAACAATCGATAGTGTAAAAGTTATACCTAGTAAGTGTTAAGCGCGCCCGTAGCTCAGCTGGATAGAGTACTTGGCTACGAACCAGGCGGTCGCACGTTCGAATCGTGCCGGGCGCACCACTTAACGAAACTAGTAGTATGATCAGTAACACAATATGCCTCAAAAAGTGTAAGCGCGCCCGTAGCTCAGCTGGATAGAGTACTTGGCTACGAACCAGGCGGTCAGAGGTTCGAATCCTCTCGGGCGCACCACTTCCTCTCCTTGTATTATCATTCAGTTCAATCCCTTAATTTAAGAAAGCTCTTTGATATGAAATTCATCGTCAAATTATTCCCAGAAATTACTATTAAAAGCCGTCCAGTGCGTAAGCGCTTTATTCAGCGATTGCAAAATAATTTACAAATACAGTTAAAGCGTATCGTAGATGAAATAACTGTCAGTGGCTTTTGGGATAAAATTGAGGTTGTTCTACCTGAAGAGTCGATAAACTCTTATGAAGCAGTTTGTGACGTTATGCAGCGCACCCCTGGTGTGCAGTTCTTCATTCAGGTGACTGAATTCCCGCTAGGTGATTTCCAGGATGTTTTTGAAAAAACGTTGCCTCTGTACATTGAGCGTATTAAAGGCAAAACATTTAAAGTACGTGTAAAGCGTAGTGGTAAGCATGAATTTACCTCTGTTGATCTGGAGAGGTACGTTGGTGGTGGTTTGTTACAGCACTGTGAGTCGGCTGGTGTCGATGTGCACAAGCCTGATGTATATGTTGATATGGAAGTGCGTGATCAGCGTTTATATATTGTTGAGAAGCAGTTACAGGGCTTAGGTGGTTACCCGTTAGGCTCTCAAGAGGCTGTCCTGTCTTTGATCTCTGGTGGTTTTGATTCTGTAGTAGCGTCTTACATGACCATGCGTCGTGGTTCTAAAACACATTTTTTGTTTTTTAATCTTGGTGGTAAAGCCCACGAAATAGGTGTTCAGCAAGTCGCACTTCATTTATGGCAGCGTTATGGTTCATCTGCACGTGTAAAGTTTATCTCAGTACCTTTTGATGAGGTGGTTGGTGATATTTTGCAAAATGTACATCATTCGCATATGGGCGTTGTGCTGAAAAGACAGATGATGAGAGCTGCTGAGCAAGTGGCTGATTTCATGAAAATTGATGCGATTGTTACTGGCGAAAGTATTGCTCAAGTTTCCAGTCAGACAATTCCTAATTTAACAGTGATTGATCAGGCCACAAGCAAGCTAGTTATCCGCCCGCTAATTACGATGGATAAACAAGAAATTGTAGATAAAACAAAAGCGCTAGGCTGCTTTGATATTGTTAAAATGATTCCGGAGTATTGTGGTGTTATTTCCGATAGACCAACTACTCAAGCGAAAATGACAAAAGTCTTAGAAGAAGAAGCCTGTTTGGATATGGATGTTTTGAATAAGGCTGTTGTGGATTGTAAGGTTATAGCGATCGATCAAATTATAGAAAATCTTGATGTTCAAAGTGACATTGAGGCAATGAGTAAAGTTTCTGAAAATCAAGTGATTGTTGATGTACGTGCACCAAATGAGCAAGAACGTAAGCCGTTAAATATGCCAGGGTGTGAAATTATCCTTGTTCCTTTTTACGAACTTGAAGCGGCAGTAGTGACGTGGTCTGAGAATAAAGAGTATCTCTTGTATTGTGACAAAGGTGTTATGAGTCGTTTACATGCACAAAATTTGCAAGAAAAAGGCTTTAATCATGTAAAAATATTTCGTCCGTTAGTCTAATCGATAGGCTGGTTGATGCGCTATTTTAATATATCTTATTGATTTTTATAGTTAATAATATTGTCGACAATCCATAGTTGTATCGACGAAAATAAATCTAAAACACAGAGGTAAAGTTGCTACAACGTGCCTTTTGAGGTTTAATTGCCTCTGTCATAAATTTCTTTTATTACGCGCTATATTCAATTTTACGAAGATACGCGTTGCTATTAGGGGTTTATACATACTTTTCTTATTATTAAATTAGGAGCAGCCACAGATGGATAATCTGTTATCAGAAGGCCTTACACTGATGGTCTTTGGTATGGGCTTTGTTTTTACGTTCCTGACGCTGTTAGTTGGTGTAACAACTCTCATGTCAAAGCTGGTCGTTAAATATGAACCAGCACCGCAACCTAAAGCAGCCCCTTCAAGATCAGCTTCACCTGCAGTTGCGCAGGGTGGAAGTGATGAGCTTGTCGCTGTAATTACAGCTGCGGTACATAAATATCGTTCATAAGAAACGATAAATAACACTATAAATTATTCGTGCACTATTATCGACAGAAGGCCTTTTACCCATGTCCGATGCAAAGAAACCGCTAGGTATTACTGATGTAGTTTTACGTGACGCTCATCAGTCTCTCTTCGCTACGCGTATGCGTATTGATGATATGTTACCGATCGCAGAGAAGCTTGATAAAATTGGTTACTGGTCCCTAGAAAGCTGGGGCGGAGCTACTTTTGACTCTTGTATCCGTTTTATCGGAGAAGATCCATGGGATCGTATTCGTGAACTAAAAGCGGCTATGCCAAATACCCCTCAGCAGATGTTATTACGTGGTCAAAACCTACTGGGTTACCGCCATTATGCTGATGATGTGGTACATAAATTTGTAGAACGTGCGGCTACTAATGGTGTAGACGTATTCCGTATCTTTGATGCGATGAATGACCCACGTAACCTTGAAACTGCGATCAAAGCAGTGAAGGAAACGGGCAAGCATGCACAAGGTACTCTATCGTTTACAACCAGCCCTGTTCATACGACTGATATGTGGGTTGAATACGCTAAAACGTTAGAAGATATGGGCGCAGACTCAATCGCTATTAAGGATATGTCAGGAATACTGACGCCTTACGCTGCATTTGATCTTGTTTCTCGTCTTAAAGCGCAAACTGATTTAGAAGTGCAGCTTCATGCACATGCGACTTCAGGTCTGTCGGATATGACGATTCTGAAAGCGGTAGAAGCAGGGATTGACCGTGTTGATACAGCTATATCTTCAATGTCGATGACATATGGTCATAGCTCGACTGAGTCTGTAGTAGCTGCATTGGCAGGTACTGATCGTGATACCGGTCTGAACTTAGAAGCCTTGGAAGACGTAGCAGCCTACTTTAGAGAAGTACGTAAGAAATATGCTAAATTTGAAGGTTCTTTACGCGGTACAGATTCACGTATTCTGATTGCTCAAGTACCTGGTGGCATGTTGACAAACATGGAAGGCCAGCTAAAAGAGCAAGGCGCTTCAGATAAGTTTGATGAAGTACTCGCTGAAATACCTCGTATTCGTAAAGACTTGGGTTATATCCCACTGGTTACGCCTACTTCTCAAATTGTTGGTACACAGGCTGTTATCAATGTTTTGATGGGTGAGCGATACAAAACTATATCTAAAGAAGTTCAGGGTATCCTTAAAGGTGAGTATGGCGCAGCTCCTGCACCATATAACGCTGAACTTCAGTCACGTGTGTTGGATGGGGCAGAAGAATTAACTTGTCGCCCTGCTGATATGCTTGAATCAGAAGTTGAAAAACTGACAACCGAACTGCGCGCTGTGGCTAATGAAAAAGGCCTCACTCTGGCTGGCGCAGATAAAGAAATTGATGATGTATTAACCTATGCATTATTCCCGCAGATCGGTTTGAAATTCCTGGAAAATCGCGGCAACCCTGACGCGTTTGAACCTGCCCCTACATTAGAGGATGCTATGGCTATGGCTGCACCTAAAAATACTGGACCACAAGTTTATACTATTACTGTCAATGGTCAGAATTATGTTGTTCAAGTGGCTGAAGGAGGAGATGTTTCTTCAATTACTCCTGCTGCTCCTGTTGCTGCCGCGGCGCCAGCTGCTACTTCGGGTGATCCTGTATCAGCACCTTTGGCTGGTAATATCTGGAAAGTTCAGGTAACTCCTGGACAGGCACTTCAAGAAGGTGATGTGATCGTAATCCTCGAAGCAATGAAAATGGAAACTGAAGTACGTGCTGCAAGAGCTGGTACAGTTGTTTCTGTTGACGTTAAAGAGGGTGATGCAGTTCAGGTGGGTGATACCCTTATCACTTTAGCGTAAGGGGTCTATCGAATGGATAAGCTTCTCGACCTGTGGCTAGCCTCAGGTATTTATAATATTTCGGTAGGGCAATTTGCAATGATCGTTGTCGGTCTATTGCTGCTTTACTTGGCGATTCGTAAAAACTTTGAGCCTCTATTGCTTGTTCCAATAGGTTTTGGTGGCATTCTGGCAAATATTCCAGAAGCAGGGTTGGCATTTTCTGCAGTAGAAAATGCGGTACATTTTGCTACCCCTGAGTTGTTATCGGGCCTTGCAGGTATTCTAGGTATTGCGAGTGTTGATCCGCATGATGTTTTACATGCATATCATACCTCTAGTGCTAGTGTGCATGCGGCGGCGACACTGTTTGCAAACGATAATAGCTTCAATAACGGCATGCTGTATAACTTTTATACAGTAGCGATCGCTTCAGGTGCAGCACCTTTGATTATTTTCATGGGTGTGGGCGCAATGACGGACTTCGGCCCCTTGTTAGCGAATCCTAAAACCTTGTTTTTAGGCGCCGCTGCACAGTTTGGTATTTTTGCTACTGTACTGGGTGCTGTGACTCTGACGAGCATGGGATTAATGGACTTCAGCATTCAAGATGCTGCTGCTATTGGTATCATTGGTGGGGCTGATGGTCCTACGGCGATCTATGTGGCGAGCTTGTTGTCTCCTCAATTGCTGGGTGCAATTGCAGTAGCTGCATATTCGTACATGGCGCTTGTTCCTTTGATCCAACCGCCTATTATGCGTGCTTTAACAACGGAAGCTGAGCGTAAGATCCAAATGGTGCAGCTGCGCCATATCTCGAAGTTAGAGAAAATCTTATTCCCATTGTCGCTGCTAATATTGGTAGCTATGTTGCTGCCAGATGCTGCGCCTCTGTTGGGTATGTTCTGTTTCGGTAACCTAATGCGTGAATGTGGTGTTGTTGATCGCTTAAGTGATACTGCACAAAATGCATTGATCAATATTGTTACTATCTTCTTGGGGCTTTCAGTTGGATCTAAACTTTCCGCTGATAAATTCCTGGATATAGAGACATTAGGTATCTTAGTACTAGGTATTGTTGCTTTTGGTATCGGTACTGCGATGGGTATCTTAATGGCTAAGTTTATGAACAAACTGGCAGGTGGTAACTCTATCAATCCATTGATTGGATCTGCTGGTGTATCTGCTGTACCTATGGCAGCTCGTGTTTCGAACAAGTTGGGCCTTGAGGCTAACTCTCAAAACTTCTTGTTGATGCACGCTATGGGGCCAAACGTTGCAGGTGTAATCGGTTCTGCGGTTGCTGCAGGCGTTATGATTAAGTTTGTTGGCTAATAGTTTCAAAGTAAATAAAAAGGCCGCTCATTGAGCGGCCTTTTTTGTTTCTAAGTGTGTACGATAAATATTAATAACCCGCCAGTGTTTCCACATGAGCTTCAACACTAAATGCTAGTGCTACAGGGTTGTAGCCACCTTCTAATACAGACACTAAACGACCTTGAGAATATACGCGGGCTACGTCCATGAGGAGTTTGGTTACCCAGCGATAATCGTCCTCATTTAAGTTTATGTCTGCCATGGGGTCTTCGTGATGAGCATCGAAGCCTGCTGAGATAAAAATCATATCAGGTTTGTGGTTTTGTAATGCAGGCAGCCAGTGCTTCTCAACTATATTTCTAAAAAATGCGCTATCGCTGTGAGCAGGCATTGGGCAGTTAACGATGTTTGGTCGTTGAATATCACAATATCTCTCAGGATAGTAAGGGTGCTGAAAAGTCGAGCAAACTAGCACTTCGGGCTTATCTTTAAATATATCAACCGTACCGTTGCAATGGTGTACATCAAAATCGACAACAGCCACACGGTTAACTTGTGGATGCTGCAATGCTTGCATTGCACCTATAGCCACGTTGTTGAAAAAGCAAAACCCCATCGGTGTATTATGCTCAGCATGGTGCCCTGGCGGCCTTACCGCACAAAAAGCATTATCAGTTTTACCTGCAAGCACTCGGTTAGTGGCAAGGATTGTTGAGCCAGCGGCTAAGCTTGCTGCATGTAAAGAATCAGGACATAAGGCTGTATCTTCATCTGCATAAACGATGCCTTCTTCAGGCAGTTTCATTTCTAAGCGTTTTTGATGGAGTGAGGCGTGTGCCATTGCTATCTGTTCAGGAGTAACATGAATAGATTGCATAGTTTCTAATTGCTGAATTAACCCCGTCCTTTCAAGGACCTTGCGTATTGCTAATAGTCTAATTGGGCTTTCTGGATGTTCAGGTCCCATATTATGAAGACCACAATCGTCATGGGTAATAAAAGTAGTTGTCATATTCCCTTCAACTCTCATTCTTTTTTATCAGTGTACTGGAAAACAGCATTATGGACTGCTTAGCCGAAGGTCTAAATATGCGTGTAGTCGACTTTTTCTTGATTTAGGTCATGGGTCTTAAGTACGTGTAAAGATAAGATGTTAACCACAGCATAGAACTGTATTAGACACCGCGTGTTCACCCTCGCCGGTGTTTTTTTTGAGTAAACTACTGACTCCTTCCCCCCGCCATCAATGGCTCCTATACTATGACCTGAAAACTTTATTCTTGCAGAAGGATTGCTGATTTAGTGCACCCGCCGAAGATTGACTACTCTAGTAAGCGTGTCCTGTTGATCGAAAGCAGTGGAAACATGCGTTCGACAATTGTTTACATGTTAAGGCAGTTAGGAATTGCCAATATCCAGGCGGTAACTATTAATAGTCACGTATTGGAACTGATCAAAGATGGAGCCTTTGATATTATCCTATTAGGGCATAATGGAAGTGACCCGCTAACGGGTTTGCAATTACTTGAAGAGTCTCGCTTTCTTGGTTATATAAAACCTGAGGCTTGCTGGATGTTTATGACAGGAGATTCCTCGCAAGAAGTCATATTACATGCTATTGATAATCAGCCTGATGCGTTGTTAACCAAACCCTTTTCAATGGACGAGCTTAAATCAAGATTAGATTCAGTGATATTTCGTAAGGATGCGTTACGCGAAGTGGATGCGCTTGTGGAGCGCGGTCAGCTAGATATGGCGGTTAAAGCTTGTGATCAAATTGAGTTATCTGGAAGTGATTATGATTACGTACAGATGACGAAAGGAAAGTTGCTGCTACAACTAAATCGTTTTGAAGAAGCCGAACGTTTTTTTAAGCAGCGCTTTACGCATCATAAAGAAAAAGAGAGTGGCTTATGTCTTGCACAAGCCTGTATGGGGCAAGGTAAATACTCTATTGCAAAACCTCTGCTCATTAAGCTTGTCGCGAAGTTTCCGCTTTTTTTATCTGCTTATGATTTACTCGCTAAATTGTATGAGCATGAGGGTGAACTAATTCCCGTGCAAGATACATTAAAAGATGCTACTCAAAAATCCCCACTAAGTCTGTTAAGGCAAATGGAACTTGGCAGGGTTGCAGTTTATACAAAAACATTAGAGTTGGCTGAAGGAGCATACCGGAAGTCTATCTCATTAGGACGAGATAGTTGTTATAGCTCCCCTGAGCCCTTCTTACGTTTAGCTAACATTCGTCGATTAGAAATGGCAGAGCTTCCTGAAAGTGAGCAAGTAGGCCTTCAGGGGCAATTTGATGAATTGCTAAATACTGCAAGTTACCAGTACCCCAAAGATAAAGCCCTTAAGGTTAAGGCTGCGCTCTTACGCAGTCAGTTAAGTAGTGATATGGGCAATGAGGATGATGCAAACCGCTACATGGGTGAGGCATCTAAGCTTGCAGGGCAGCTTGATCAATCGCTAGATTTGCAAAGAGAGTTGTTGGATATAATAGGCGACCGTTTACCTATTCTCGAGGAGCGACCCGCTCCAGAGAAGGATAAGCCTAAGGGGCATACGCATGACCCAGAAATGAGTATTCGAGTGAATCGCTTAGGTGTTAAGCATTACCTTGCAGACAAGGTTCCTCAGGCAATTCGTTACTTTGGTTTAGCCATTGAAAATGATCCCAAAAACTCACGGGCATTGCTTAACTTAGCGCAGTTATTTCTAGAATCTGCAAAACAAGAATCCACCCGTCGAGAAGAGCGCCTTAAAATGGTGACACGGTATCTACGTTTGGCAGAGCGCATGACATTGAATGAATTGGAAACTAAAAAACTCATCTTGCTTAAGGCTTGCAGTAAAGTGTCTTTAGAGAAGCTTCCTGAAGGGAGTTTAGGTGTCTTGCTTAAATAGTAGAAAGGTCACTTTAAAAAATAAAATGACTTTTACTGATAGTTTAACTTTCCAGTTTTTTTAATCGGTAGGCGAGTTGCGGGCGAGTTATTCCTAGTAAACGTGCCGCTTTTGAAATATTTCCTTGGGATTGCTCCATCGCCTCTAATAACAGAGCCGACTCAAACTCATCAAGATTTACACTATTATTTAATAGCTCTTTACAGATGCTCTTGTAAGAGTTGCTTTTGGAGTTATCCGTCTCGCTATTCGTTATTTGAGGTGATGCATCTAGAGCACGTTTACTCATGATATTAAGTGGATGGCTGGGCTCTGATAATGAGGGGAAAAATGAATCTAAGCCAATAGTGTGATTGTTTTCACTGAGGATTACACCGCGTTCTATCATATTTTCCAATTCACGAATATTGCCCGGCCACTTGTATTCCATCAATGCTTGCATAGCCATATCTGAAACACCCAGCGTTCTCTTGTTGTAGAAGTTATGATACTTCTCTAAAAAGTGATTGATCAGTAACGGGATATCTTCACCGCGTTCACGCAGGGGAGGGATGTGTACTGGATAAATATTAAGACGATAGTAAAGGTCTTCACGAAACACACCATCTTGTACTGCTTTTTCTAAATTGATGTTGGCCGCAGCAACTACTCTCACATCAATAAAGCGGGTACGGTTATCACCCACTCTTTCTAGCTCGCTTTCTTGTAGAACTCTAAGCAAAGAGGCTTGCGCGCGAGCTGAAAGATCAACAACTTCATCAAGAAAAAGAGTGCCTCCGTTCGCACGTTCAAAGCGCCCTTCGCGAGATTGTGTAGCACCAGTAAAGGCGCCTTTCTCTACACCAAATAGTTCGGCCTCGATAAGGTCTGGTGAAATACAGGCACAATTAACCGCTATAAAAGGTTTATCGGAGCGATCCGAACTTTGATGGAGTCCGCGGGCAAATATTTCTTTACCTACGCCGGTTTCACCCTGCAGTAATACAGTGACTTTGCTAGTTGATGCTTTGTGAATTAGTTGGCAGGCATTTCGAAAAGTTGATGATTGACCCACTGAGTTGAGTAATGAATCTCCCTCTTTTTCGCTGTTGCCAAAGTTAGCACGAAGCTCACTTAGTTGGCTTTGTAATGAAAATAGTTCTTCGGCGATAGGGTCAGGGAGCAGCATGCTTTCAAGCTCAACAGAGTCTTCCCACTCTTCAACAGGCTTTCCAATGATATGGCAATGATCCGCACCAGCACCTTTGCACATTGACTCCTTAAAGATGATTTGGCGCCCCATATAGTAAGTAGTATATCCACTGGCATATCCGATCAGTGTCCAGCAAATAGGGTCCTCTGAAATACCGCATTCCTGGAGGTGGATTTCTGCTTCATAAGAGTCGAACCAGTCGAATTCTCCGTCAAACGTGCCGCTATCTAGATCGAAATCAAGAGAAGTAGGTTTGACATTCACCATGCCTTTTATGATGTGTAATTGCGGCCCCATGTAGAAAGACTGCTTTTTTGACAAATCCGGTCTTATCTTGCTAACAAGCTCAGCATCTTTCCAACCAGAGTGGTAGCCAAACCGCATTAAAAAACCTCGTGCTCTTTGAACACCTAAGGTCTCAATAAGTTCTTTTCGTAGTAAGCCCATCACGCTTGCGTGAATCAATAACATCCTTTGCTCATTAAACCAGATTTTTCCGTTTTCATGATCAAAGTGAAGTTGTGACAGGAGATCCTCACTGCCGGGAAACTGAAGTTCAGGTTGTTTAGACATTATTATTTTTATACCAACTTAGACTGTATGGAAATTATTATGGAGTATTTTCTTGATGATTGTCGAATGGTTTTTAATCAAGTCATAAGCTCTCGGTCTTGCTAATTCGATTTGACCGCGTGTTTTAATTTTTCTCTTTCTAGGCGTTGTGAGTGATCAAATGATCAAATGAGCAAGGTGGTTTTTTAATCATTTGCTGAGATGAGTAAATATTGATGAACTCATATCTGGCGTTGACTTACTTCAGTTGTTTTTTATTATTTTATTTTATTTTCTTTATTAAACAAATAGTTATATTTATTGGTTCTTTTAAATAAGGTTGTTATTAAATTATGGCACAACGGTTGCTCTAGGTTCTAGTGAGATGATTAATGCCACAGGGGCTATTCGTAATGAGCAAATCAATACTTGTGACTAATAACAAAAAAATTGGCTCTTCGTTTGAACAATTAGAGAAGTATGTACGTGTGCACAGCAACCCTGATGTTCCTTTTGTCGAATTCGACTTTGCTATTGGTGCTCCAGAATTGTTCGTTGAACTTGTATTGCCACGGCTTGCGTTTGAGGCTTTTTGTAAGAGTAATTCAGTCGTTCATATGAGCAATGAGCAGATCGCCATTGTAGATGCCGAAAGTAAAAAGTGGCGTTACGGCGAAGATACGCTCATGGCAAGTAATCATGCTCAATCTCCTTCATAACAGTAACTATCAGCTGGGAAAAGTTCGATGACCATTGAAATCAAAACTTCGATGCTGGAGCCGGTTCGTCATACCTTTGCGCATATAGAGCGCCGTTTCGGTGACAAACCAGCCACTCGCTATCAGGAAGCTACGTATGACGTTCAATCAGAAACTAACTTCCATTATCGTCCTTTGTGGCAACCTGACTTAGAGCTCAACGATCCGCGTCGTACCGATATTCAGATGAATGATTGGTATGCCTTCAAGGATCCACGCCAATTTTACTATGGCTCGTACGTGCAGCAACGCGCAAAAATGCAAGAGGCTGCTGAAAACAATTATGCTTTTTTTGAAAAGCGTAATCTTGCAGACCACCTTAGCGAAGAGTTACGTGCCAGTCTAATTCGTTTTTTAGTGCCGTTTCGCCATGTTGAGCATACCGCCAACTTAAACAATGTTTATGGTGCTGCTTATGGATATGGAACCGCGATTACTCAGGCGCTGATGTTTGATGGTATGGACCGTCTTGGGATGGCTCAGTACCTATCTCGTATAGGTTTGATTCTAGATGGCAATAGTGGTGATTCGCTTGTAGAGGCTAAAACACAATGGATGTCTGCTGATATTTGGCAAGGTGTTCGTGCTATTTGTGAAGAGATGTTGGTGACTAAAGACTGGTTTGAATTACTGATCGCTCAGGACTTTGTCATCGATAATTTGGTTGCCAATCTTGTGTATGAGCAGTGGGATGAAAAACTAGCTGAAAATGGTGGGCAGGATGTAGCGATGTTGACTGAGTTTATGCGGGTTTGGCATAAGGATACCGCTCGCTGGGTTGACGCTGTGATTAAAGTGGCCGCGGTAGAATCCGACGAAAATCAGCTATTAATTTCTGGCTGGGTTACTAAGTGGCGCGGTAAGGCTGCCGAAGCATTTGCACCTCTTTGTAATGAAATGCTGAGTGAAAAAGCATTGACTGATGCGCTTTCGGTTATGGATAAACGATTGGCTAAGGCCGGTATTAAGTAAGGGGTTTCTACATGTCAAAAGTCTATATAGCACTACAAGATAATGATGTATCACGCTACATCGTGGAAGCTATTGAAGAGGATAATCCAGACGTAACGGTTATCCATATGCCGGCCATGATTCGCATTGAAAATGAAGACTCTTTAGTGGTTAAGCGTGAAACGGTGGAAGAAAAACTAGGGCGTGAGTGGGATGTTCAGGAGCTTCATTTGAACCTAATTACGCTGGGTGGAAATGTTGACGAAGAAGATGATCAACTGAGCCTTACCTGGAACTAATAATAAAAAAGGTACTTCGACATGGCTGCTAAAAAGCTCAATTTAAAAGATAAATATCGTTTGCTGACGCGCGATTTGGATTGGGAGTTCTCCTACCAAGATCGTAAAGAAGCGTTTCCTTACGAAGAGTTCGAGGGAATAAAAATTACTGACTGGTCAAAATGGGAAGACCCATTTCGTTTGACTATGGATAGTTATTGGAAATATCAAGCTGAGAAAGAGAAGAAACTGTACGCGATATTGGATGCTTTTTCACAAAATAACGGACAAACCAATATTTCAGATCCGCGATATGTCAATGCACTCAAAATATTCCTGACAGGGGTGTCGCCGCTTGAATATCAAGCATACCAAGGGTTTGCGCAGACAGGGCGTGAATTTGGCGGTGTTGGTGCACGTGTTGCTTGTCAGATGCAATCCATTGATGAGTTACGTCACGTCCAGACTCAGATTCATGCAATGAGTCATTACAATAAGTTTTTTGATGGATTTCAGGAGTTCAGCCATCAGCATGACCGCATTTGGTATCTGTCAGTACCTAAATCGTTCTTTAACGATGCGCGCGCAGCGGGGCCTTTTGAGTTCATGGTTGCCATCGGATTCTCATTTGAATATGTCTTAACTAACCTATTGTTTGTGCCCTTTATGTCAGGTGCTGCTTACAACGGGGATATGGCAACAGTGACTTTCGGTTTTTCTGCGCAGTCCGATGAAGCTCGCCACATGACACTTGGGCTGGAGGTCATCAAGTTCTTGCTTGAGCAGCATGAAGATAATGTGCCGATTGTACAAAAATGGATTGATAAATGGTTCTGGCGCGGCACGCGACTGCTCACTATTGTTGCCATGATGATGGATTACATGCTGCCAAATAAAGTGATGAGTTGGAAGGAAGCATGGGAGGTCTATTTCGAGGAGGCGGGTGGCGCACTGTTTAAAGACTTAGCGCGTTACGGTATCCGCATGCCTAAGTACGCTGAAACTATCGAAAAAGAAAAAGAGCATATCTCGCATCAGGCGTGGTGGACTTTTTACACGCATGGTCATGCTACCGGTTTCCATACCTGGATACCTTCAGATGAAGAACTGGATTGGTTGAGCGAAAAGTATCCAGATACCTTCGATAAGTACTACCGTCCTCGTTGGGAAATGGCCAAAGAAATGGAAGCTAAAGGTGAACGTTTTTATACCAAAGCCTTGCCGCAGTTGTGCACTGTTTGTCAAATCCCAATGCTGTTTACTGAGATGGATGATCCAACTCAGACATGTTATCGCAGCTCAGACTATGAAGAAAATAAGTACCACTTTTGTTCAGACGGTTGTAAAGACATCTTTGATGATGAACCGGAAAAATATGTGCAGTCGTGGTTGCCTGTACATCAAATTTTTCAGGGTAACTGCGGTGGTCCTGATGTAGAGGATATTTTACGTGATTACTATCGTATCAATGTGGGTGCCGACAACATGGATATGAAAGGCTCGCCAGATGAGTTGCGCTGGAAAGAGTGGAAAGGTACAGCCTAATAACAGAATAAAAACCAACAGAGACCGCTGATGTGGTCTCAGCATGGGGATAAAAGAATATGCCAGTACATGCAATTACGCCGAATTATAGCGGCGAGGTCAAAGATCGAATTGAGAATTTTAATGGTAACCAAGTTGTTTATGTGGGTTGGGACAAGCATTTAATGTTTTGTGCGCCGTTTGCATTTCCTTTACCGCCTGATATGCCATTTCGTGTTTTATTTGAAAGCGTTATGCCAGATCCTTTCTGTGTACATCCAGAATGGGAAAAAATTGACTGGAGCAACGTGAGTTGGTTGTTAGACGGTAAGCCGTTCACGCCACAACTTGATATTGCATTACAAGATCAGGGGATCGGGCATAAGTCGGTAGTACGCTTTCAGACGCCTGAACTTCTGGGTTTTCAGAATTCTGGAGTATAAGGGGAGGCCATTATGACTTATGAAGTAACGGTTGAACCGACGGGTGATGTTATTGAGGTTGAGGAGGGGCAGACCATTCTTGATGCGGCATTACGTCAAGGAGTTTGGTTGCCATTTGCTTGCGGGCATGGAACTTGCGCTACTTGCAAAGTAATGGTGTTAGAGGGGGATTCAGATTTAGGTAACGCATCACCTTTTGCGTTGATGGATGTAGAGCGTGAAGAAGGCAAAATACTTGCCTGTTGCGCTATGCCTGAGTCAGACATGGTCATAGAAGCTGATATTGACGTCGACCCAGATTTTCAGGGAAACCCGGTATACGACATGATTGGTACGGTCACTGAAATACGTGACTTGTCTCCTACAATTAAAGGCATTCACTTTAAGCTTGATAGAGTGATGGAATTTCAAGCGGGGCAATATATTAACCTACGTATTCCGGGTGTCGAAGGCTCTCGTGCATTTTCTATCGCCAATAAACCGGGTGACAATAAGGTGCTGGAGCTGCATGTACGTCATGTGCAGGGGGGCGCCGGTACCACATGGCTACATGAAAATCTGGAGCTGGGTGATACGCTTGATGTATCTGGGCCCTATGGTCAATTTTTTGTACGTAAGTCTGACCAGCAAGGCGCAATATTTATTGCGGGTGGTTCTGGCCTTTCTAGTCCGCAATCAATGATTCTGGATATGCTCGAAGAGGGTGACTCGCGTCAGATATATTTGTTTCAGGGCGCTCGCAATGTGGGAGAGCTTTACAACAGGGAGATTTTTGAAGCGCTTGACCAGCAGCATGAAAACTTTCATTACATACCAGCGCTTAATGCACCTTTGGCTGAAGATAATTGGCAAGGGTTTAATGGTTATGTGCATGAGGCAGCCAAATCTTTCTTTGATAATCGCTTTTCTGGCCACAAGGCTTATTTATGTGGTCCCCCGCCTATGATTGATGCTGCGATCACGACATTGATGCAAGGGCGTTTGTTTGAACGTGATATCCATATGGAGCGTTTCTTTACTGCAGCAGATGGTAGTGAGGAGCAAACTAGGTCGGCATTGTTTAAACGTATTTAATGTACAAAATAAATCATACCTAAAGTCAGCCATCGTGCTGGCTTTTTTATTACTGTCGCTTAGAACACGGCTTAATCAATTCATTAATTACAGAGATAAAAAAGTGATGATTTGATCACTACTTATTTATACAAGTAAAGTTTTTATGTGTGGAGCTAGCGCAGGTTAATTAATCATATTTATAAAATATTTATTATTAATCAATAAGTTATTTTTTTATATGAGAAGAGGGATGTCAACAGCCTCATGCATGGCACACCGGTTGCAATGAATACCTTATTAAAGAAAACCACTTAGCGAAATAATAAATACAGTTATTAGCTACAAGGGATTTATGACAGACAGCAAGCTGATGGCGAAGAGGTACCAGGTTGAGGTTATTAATCACCAGCGGAGCTTTACTGCGCTAGAGGGGTGTTCCTTGCTGATGTCGATGGAGCGTAGCGGTACACAGGCTATAAAAGTGGGGTGTCGTGGTGGTGGTTGCGGTATGTGCAAAATTCGTGTGATCAAAGGCCGCTATATCAGTAAACGCATGAGTCGTGCGCATGTGAGCGAGTCTGACGAACAGCGAGGTCTTGTACTGGCGTGTCGCGTTTTTCCACAAGAAGACCTGACAATTGAATCAGACCTGATCGTGGATAGCATATCTGAAAAATAATAAGAACCTCGTTGGCGAGGCCTAATCTCGCCAGCGTGAATGGGTTAAATACAATAATAAATAAGAGGAACTCTCTGATGAAAAAAGGAGTTATGCGTCCCGGGCATATCCAGTTACGGGTGCTAGATATAGAAGAAGCGTTGAAACATTATCGTGACCTTATTGGCTTGATTGAGGTGCATCGTGATGCTCAGGGCCGTGTCTACCTTAAGGGTTGGACTGAAGTTGATAAGTTTTCAGTGGTGCTTCGTGAAGCAGATCAGCCCGGTATGGATTTTGTTAGCTACAAATGTGTGAGTGAGGCTGTTGTTGATCAACTGCGTGATGAGCTAGCTGCCTTTGGTTGCAATGTGGAAGATATTCCGGCCGATGAGCTGGATGGTTGTGGCCGTCGAGTACGATTTGATTCTCCGACAGGGCATATGTTTGAGATTTTCGCTACAAAAGAGCAAACCGGTAAATGGGGTGTATCTGCCGTTAACCCTGAAGCCTGGCCTCGTGAACTGACAGGTATGAAGGCGACACGTTTTGATCATTGCCTATTGTATGGAGATGACCTAGAAGGATCATTAAAGCTGTTTTGCGATGTTCTAGGGTTTGATATCGCTGAACAGGTTCTGGATGAGAATGGAGAACGTATAGCGCAGTTCTTGACGGCTTCTCTTAAAGCCCATGATGTTGCTTTTATTAAGCACCCTGAGAAAGGTAAGTTCCATCATGCATCTTTCTATCTGAATACATGGGAGGAGGTGTTGCGTGCCGCAGATCTTATCTCGATGACAGATACATCTTTGGATATTGGGCCAACACGTCACGGGTTAACACACGGCCAAACTATCTACTTTTTTGACCCATCGGGCAACCGTTCTGAAGTGTTCTGCGGTGGTGATTATCACTATCCAGATCACCCGCCAGTGACATGGACTGCTGACCACCTCGGCAAAGCAATTTTCTATCACACACGTGAACTTAATGAACGTTTCTTGACGGCATTAACCTGATTAGCGCACCTAATCTGACGGTAATTGATCCCCTTCATTATCGTCAGATGGGTGCTGGCTAAGTAAAGGCTAATGAGGAAGGCAATGAGATAACTATATGAAAGAATTTAAGCATTTTATTAATGGCGAGTTCACCGGATCCGCCAGTGGAAAAACCTTCGAAAACCGTAATCCCGTTGATAATAGCTTATTAGGATTGGTTCATGAAGCGGGCAAAACAGAAGTGGCAGCTGCTGTTGCTGCTGCGAAAAAAGCGATGCATGGGCCTTGGGCTAAGTTAACGCAAGCGGCTCGAATCGATATGTTGAACCGAGTGGCAGATCGCATTAACGAGCGTTTTGAAGAGTTCCTAGATGCAGAGTGTAAAGACACGGGCAAGCCGCGCAAAGTCGCATCACATATCGATATTCCTCGTGGTGCTGCAAATTTCAAAGCTTTTTCCGAAACCTTAGCCAACCATCCGACTGAGTCATTCAAGCTGGATACACCGGATGGCCAAGGCGCGCTCAACTATGGTCATCGTAAGCCTAAAGGTGTGGTAGCGGTTATCAGTCCTTGGAATTTACCGCTACTGCTGATGACTTTTAAAGTTGGGCCGGCACTTGCGTGCGGTAATACGGTAGTCATCAAACCTTCAGAAGAAACTCCGGCCACAGCAACCTTGTTGGGTGAAGTGATGAATGAGTGTGGCGTTCCTGCCGGGGTGTATAACGTTGTTCATGGTTTTGGTGGCGATTCAGCAGGTGCATTCTTAACAGCTCATCCTGATGTTGATGCGATCACCTTTACCGGCGAAACACGTACAGGTGAAGTCATCATGCGAGCGGCCTCCGTTGGGCTACGTAATATTTCGATGGAGTGTGGTGGTAAAAACCCGGGAATCGTTTTTTCGGATTGCGATATGGAAAAAGCGATTGAAGGGACCATGCGCTCTGCTTTTGTGAATTGTGGTCAAGTGTGTTTAGGCACTGAGAGAGTCTATGTTGAACGGCCAATTTATGAGGTGTTTGTGCAGCGACTTAAAGAAGGTGTTGCCAAATTGAAGTTAGGGCGACCTGAAGATCCCGAGGTCGATTTTGGCCCTCTGGTTAGTCTTGAGCATAAAGAGAAAGTGCTCTCTTACTACAACTTAGCAGTTGAAGAGGGTGCAACCGTGGTCATTGGTGGTGGTGTTCCTGACATGGGAACTGAACTGAACAATGGGGCTTGGGTTGAGCCTACTATCTGGACTGACCTTGCTGACGATGCTCGTGTGATTAATGAAGAGATATTTGGTCCTTGTTGCCATATTCGCCCGTTTGATACAGAAGCCGAAGTGATCGCCTTAGCTAATGATACAACTTATGGCTTGGCGGCAACTGTGTGGACAGAAAATACCTCACGTGCCACACGTGTTGCAGAAGCTATGGATGTTGGGTTGGTGTGGGTTAATAGCTGGTTCTTGCGTGATCTACGTACTGCGTTTGGCGGCGCTAAGCAGTCAGGTATTGGGCGTGAAGGTGGTGTGCATGGGTTGGAGTTTTATACCGAGCTTAAAAATATCTGTATCAAACTTTAAACGGTGCTTATTAGCGTTGTTTTTTACAGCGTATTAAACCGATGACGGGCTTGTATTGGCCCATGAACTTAAACGAGCTAATCCGCTTAAATAAGCCAACTAGCTTGAACGAGAGAGCGTCATGGAAAAAGAACTAATTACGCAGTGCGGCGATGAGCTGTACGAAGCATTAAGTGGGCGCCGCACATTGCGCCCTTTTACTGAGCGGTTCAGCGATATCAGCATTGAGGATGCTTACCATATTTCCTTGCGTATGGTTGAGCGTCGTGTGGCAGCGGGGGAGCGCATTATAGGCAAAAAAATTGGAGTGACCTCCAAGGTTGTGCAAAACATGCTCAATGTACATCAACCCGATTTTGGTTACCTGACCGACAAAATGGCGTACAGCCAAGGTCAGGAAGTGCCAATTAGTGAGTTATTGATTCAGCCAAAAGCTGAAGGGGAGATCGCTTTTATCCTGAAAAAAGACTTAATCGGCCCAGGAATTACCAACGCTGATGTTCTGGCAGCAACAGAGTGTGTGATGCCGTGCTTTGAAATTGTTGATTCACGTATCGAAGACTGGCAGATAAAAATTCAGGACACAGTGGCAGATAACGCCTCTTGTGGCTTGTTTGTCCTTGGTGATAGTGCCGTAAATCCTCGAAAAGTTGATTTAACCACGTGCGGCATGGTTGTTGAAAAAAATGGTTCGATTATCAGCACAGGTGCCGGTGCAGCAGCCCTTGGTAGCCCGGTTAACTGTGTGACGTGGCTGGCTAATAGGCTGGGCGAATTTGGCATTCCATTGCAAGCAGGCGAAGTGATTCTCTCAGGTTCATTAGTGCCGTTGGAGCCTGTTAAGGCAGGTGACTACATGAGTGTCAGCATTGGTGGTATGGGTTCGGCTTCCGTACGTTTTGTCTGAGATTTTCAGGTAACATTTTTGGGTAACTACGATGAGTAAAAAGCTAAAAGCAGTGATTATCGGGCCAGGAAATATTGGTACCGATCTATTAATGAAAATGATGCGCTCCGAGTGGATCGAACCTGTATGGATGGTGGGTATTGATCCTGAATCTGAAGGTCTCAAACGGGCTAAAGAGATGGGGATGAAAGTCTCTCTTACGGGGGTCGATGGTATGCTTGAGCACATTGTTGAAGATGATATCCGTGTGGCGTTTGATGCAACTTCTGCATATGTTCATGCTGAAAACAGCCGCAAACTCAATGAGCTTGGCGTGATTATGATCGATCTAACCCCGGCTGCTATCGGTCCATTTTGTGTGCCTCCGGTCAACTTGCAAGATCATGCCAAAAATCTTGAGATGAATGTCAATATGGTGACCTGTGGTGGTCAGGCTACTATTCCTATGGTGGCGGCAGTGTCACGTGTGCAACCTGTTGAGTATGGCGAAATTGTTGCAACAGTTTCGTCCCGATCAGTCGGGCCTGGAACACGTCAAAACATCGATGAATTCACACGTACGACTTCAGGGGCTGTTGAAAAAGTTGGGGGGGCAAAAAAAGGTAAGGCAATTATTGTGATTAACCCAGCAGAGCCGCCTTTGCTGATGCGTGACACTGTGCATTGCTTGACAGAAACAGAGCCTGAACAAGACGCTATTACTGAGTCCGTTCATGCCATGGTGAAAGAGGTACAGAAGTATGTGCCGGGTTATCGCCTTGTTAATGGCCCTATTTTTGATGGTCGTAAGGTGACGGTCTTTATGGAGGTTGAAGGTCTAGGAGATTTCTTGCCTAAGTATGCTGGTAACCTCGATATTATGACTGCTGCAGCATTGCGTACAGCAGAAATGTTTGCCGAAGAAGCGGCAAGCGACACTATCACCCTTCCCGCACGCGGTTAAGCAGAGGAGAGTTGTAATGAATATTAAAGGACAAAAAGTCACTCTTCACGATATGAGTTTGCGTGACGGAATGCATGCTAAACAGCATCAAATTTCACTGGAGCAGATGATAGCGGTCGCCACCGATTTAGATGACGCGGGTATGCCGTTGATTGAAGTAACGCATGGTGATGGTTTAGGCGGTGCATCACTGAATTATGGTTTTCCTGCGCACACTGATGAGGAGTATCTCAACGCCGTTGTTCCAAAAATGAAAAATGCAAAAATATCCGCTTTACTGCTGCCTGGAATAGGCACGGTTGATCATCTGAAAATGGCAAAAGACTGTGGCGTAACCACTATTCGTGTGGCGACCCATTGTACTGAGGCAGATGTGTCGGAACAGCATATTGGTATGGCGGCTAAAATGGGAATGGATACCGTTGGCTTTTTGATGATGGCGCATATGGTGTCAGCAGAGAAAGTACTTGAGCAGGCTAAGTTAATGCAAAGCTATGGTGCTAACTGTATCTATTGCACTGATTCAGCAGGCTACATGCTGCCGGATGAGGTAACTGAAAAGCTCGGGCTGTTACGAGCTGAGTTGAACCCTAATGTCGAGTTAGGATTTCATGGGCATCATAATTTGGCAATGGGTATCGCCAACTCACTGGCTGCGATTGAGGCCGGTGCTAGCCGTATTGATGGCTCTGTTGCTGGCTTAGGTGCTGGGGCGGGAAACACGCCTTTGGAAGTATTGGTTGCTGTACTGGATCGAATGGATGCGGTTTCAGGTGTTGATCTTTACAAAATTATGGATGTTGCCGAAGACCTTATCGTACCGCTGATGGACAACCCTATTCGTTTAGATCGGGATGCATTAACGCTTGGTTACGCCGGTGTTTATAGCTCCTTCTTATTGTTCGCTAAGCGTGCTGAAGCAAAATATGGCATTTCGGCACGCGATATTTTGGTTGAGCTTGGGCGTCGCGGAACGGTGGGGGGGCAAGAAGACATGATCGAAGATTTGGCACTAACAATGGCAAAAGCGAAAGGGGTACTCTAATGAACGAGTCTAAAGGTAACCTGACACAGTCGCAGATTGAAGAGCTAGCGATTCACCTTGAAAATGCTGAGTTACAAGCATACGAAGTCACCAAAATTACTGATGATTTTCCGAGTATGACTTATCAGGATGCATTTGATATTCAGTGGGAAATCCGGCGCAGAAAAGAAGCGCGTGGTAATAAAATTGTTGGTATGAAAATGGGGCTCACCAGTTGGGCCAAGATGTCGCAGATGGGTGTTGAAAATCCTTGTTACGGCTTTTTAGCCGATTACTTCGCTATCCCTGACGGTGGAGAAGTAAAGCATGATGAACTGATTCATCCAAAAATTGAAGCAGAGTTAGCATTTGTTACCAAAGCGCCGCTCAAAGGTCCGGGGTGTCATATCGGGGACGTATTGCGTGCTACAGACTTTGTCATGCCTGCTGTTGAAGTTATTGATTCGCGCTATAAAGATTTCAAGTTCGATCTTAAGAGTGTTATTGCTGATAACTCCAGTTCGAGTCGTTTTATAACCGGCGGTCGAATGGCTGATACTGCTGATCTTGATCTGAAAAACCTGGGTGTTGTTATGGAGGTCAATGGTGAAGTAGTGGCAACCGGTGCTGGTGCTGCCGTCCTTGGACACCCTGCCGCTTCGGTGGCTATGTTGGCAAATATGCTGGGTGAACGTGGCGAAGAGATACCCGCTGGAACCTTTATTATGATCGGAGCGATTACCGCCGCTGTTCAAGTTAACAAAGGTGACTCTTTCTGTGTGCGCTATCAAGATTTGGGTACGCTTACGGGTAAGTTTGTCTGATGAAAAGCAGAGTTTGCATACAGAATCATAGGGTATGTGAGGAGTGATTAATTATGCCGATTGTACAAGTAAACATGCTTGAAGGCCGTACAGATGAGCAGAAAGAAGCGTTGATTAGAGAGATAACTGAGGCCATGGTGCGCTCTATTAGTGCTCCTCGGGAGAGTGTACGCGTAATGATCAATGAGATGCCTAAACAGCATTTTGGTATTGGTGGCAATTCCGTGAAAAAAATGGGGCGCTAGTCTCGCGGTGCAGTAAAGCATTAGCCGCTTATCTGTACAGAGATAATAGTATTTTTACCCGCCATAAGGCGGGTTTTTTTTGCCTATTTATTATGCGGCTAAATTTTTTGTATGTTTATTATCAATAAAAGCCTTCATGTTTTTTGATTTATTAGGGGGGAGGCGTTTTTCATTAAATGCTTAATCGTCATGTGATTTTTTGATGATTTAGTCACTTTTATAATTTGTTCTGCTATTAAAATTAATTTTAATCACGTATGGGTTATTTAAATAATCCCGCTTAATTGTTTGATATTTATCAATTAATTCCTGTCTTAATAATATTTTATCGTGCTGGCATGAGCTTTGCTTTTATAGAGATATTACTCAAAAGATCTTCAATAACTATAAAAATGAAGTGAGAAAAATGTATCCCGAGCAGCGTAAGCACAAACATCTTTTCGTCCTCATGGCACTTATCCCTTTTGCACTCGTCGGGTGTGAAGCACCGCTGAACTTAGAAAGTGTGGATAAGGAAACCTCTCAGCCGGTCCGACGTACGGACCAACTACAAGCAATTGCTAGTAATGATCAGGTAATGATTGTGGTGGGAAATAATGGCTTGGTGCTGACAACGGCAAAGGGAGAACTGCAATGGCAGCGCCATCAGTTAATAAGCCAGCCAAATTTGATTGATGTGGAGAGTTGCCCTGATCAGAGCTTTATTGCATTGAGCTTCGAAAAGCAGATATGGCGTACTAATGATAATGGTCAGCAATGGCAGATGATCAATTTAGGAACACAAGAAAATATGTTGGATCTAGCCTGTGCATCTGATGGCAGCTATTGGGTGGCGGGTAGCTTTTCAAGCATTCTTTCCAGCCATGATGGCGGAGAAAGCTGGAAAGAAAGTTCTTTCAATGAAGACGCCATGTTAACCAGCATCCAATTTGTTACTAATCAGGTTGCTTACGCTACAGGTGAATTTGGCATGGTAGTGCGCTCTGACGATGCGGGTGCCAGCTGGAAACTACTTGAACCGCTGCCCAATGAGTTTTATCCACAGGCTACGTTGTTTAAGAGCAATGAAGAGGGCTGGGTCGTCGGATTAGACGGGGTGGTCATGCATACCTCTAATGCGGGCAAAAGCTGGCAGGTTCAGCCAACACCCGTTGCTGCGCCTTTGTATGGTTTGCATCTGGGCAAAGCGGGCCTCTATGCCTTGGGTGAGAATGCCACTGTTCTGCAAGAGAAAAATGGGCGTTGGGTCTCTGTGACGTCGCCGTCTGTCTCGGCATATTTACGTGCGGCTGAAACCGTGGGTGATCAGTTATTGGTAGCGGGTGGTAACGGTACGTTACTGGCGCTGAATTCCAAAAAAAATAGCAATTCGGAATAATCATGGATAAACGATCGGCTGAAGCCCATAAAGCTACGCATTGGTTACACTGCTTTGAAGAGGCCGTATTTAACTCTCCCAAAGTAATTCTTTCGCTAATTCTGATGGCAACTCTATTTTTTGCAGCTCAGATACCCAGCGTAAAAATTTATTCTGACTTTGCAGACTTGCTACCGCAGACTCATCCCTATATTGAACTGCATAACGAAATTAAAGAATCGTTCGGTGGGGCTAATGTCATTATCGTGGGTGTTGAGTTTACTGAGCACGATATTTTCAATAACGAGGCGCTGGCACGCATTCATCGCATTACTCAGGCCGTAGACTCTCTTCCAGGCGTAAACCATAACCTCGTTGTGAGTGTTACACACCGCAACTCCCGAAAAGTATGGCTGACGGCAGAAGGTAATGTTAATTCAGAGCCTTACTATAATCCTGAACATACTGATTTGAGTAATCAAGAGTTAGCGCTGTTGCGCAAGGATATAGTTGCTGATGCCCGTGTATACGGTCCTCTGGTTAGCCCAGATAAACATATGGCACTGGTTAAAGCGCAGTTGATTGAAGGGCAGTTAGATTATGCAGCGACCTTTACTAAAATTCAGGAGTTGCGTCAGTTAGAAGCAGCTGATGGTGTGCGTATACATGTAACAGGTCAACCGATGCTGGTGGGTTGGGCATACCAATACCTAAACCAGATTATTGAAATCTTTCTGTTTACCGCGCTGATTATGCTAGCGCTGTTGATATTTTATTTTCGAAAAGCCTACGGGATCCTTGTGCCACTTGCTGGCGTGGTGGTTTCTGCCATCTGGGGTGTTGGGATCATCTCTTTATTTGGCTATAACCTTGATCCTTTAAGCTTGGTTATCCCTTTCCTTATCTCTGCGCGTGCGATGTCGCATGGTATTCAGCTAGTGGAGCGGTACTACCTTGAGCTAAATGATCATGATGATCATCACGTTGCGGCCCGGCTGACATTCGATAGCTTGTTTCGGCCCGGAAGCTTGGGGGTGGTTTCCGATGCTGTCGGTCTGTTGTTACTCGCGATTGGTTCTATCCCGTTGAATACAAAACTGGCGCACTATGCCTCGGTATGGGCGCTGAGCATTATCGTCATCGTACTGTTAGCGGTACCACTATTGCTATCTGTGCTGCCTAAGCCAAAAAATAGCGAGATTAAACATAATTTGTTCCGCAATGTCGGTTATTTCTGTGCTGATCTTATTAGCGGTGTTAAACCTGCGAAACGTGCTCTTTCTGTTGCGCTAGTACTGTTGTTGAGTGGTTTCTACCTGTCTTCTAGTGTTGTTATCGGTGAGTCCGAACCGGGCTCGCCGATCTTGTACCAAGATCATGATTACAACTTATCTTCAAAGGCTGTTAACGATAGTTTTCCGGGTTCAGAAGAGATGTATATCGTCGCACAAACCACTGACAAAGGTGGAATAAAGCGACCGGAGGTGCTCAAAGCATTGGCTGATTTGGAGCGCCATATGTTGCTTGATCCGGACGTGGGTGGGGCGAAAGGTGCGCCAGATTTGGTCAAGCAAGTTAACCGTTTGCTGCATAACAATGATCCGCGTTGGCAGCAGATCCCAGATGATAAGTTGTACGTCGGTGGTTTGATGTATACCTACATGATGTCTAATCCTATCCCGGGAGCTTTGAATGAGTTTATCGATACAGATGAGCGTATTGCCAACTTAGTTTTCTACTACAAGGATCATCAGGGCGAAACGATTCGCCGTGCCATTCATACGGCCAAACAGTGGATCACCGCTAATGAAGGGAAAGTTGAAGGCCTAACGATTCGTCTAGCCGGTGGCACTATCGGTGTAATTGCCTCTCAGAATGAAGCCGCTTTTGAAACCAATTTATGGGTGTTACCTCTCGTTTTTCTACTGATTTTCATCTTTGTGGCTGCTTTTTATTCCTCTCTTATGGCAGGAACAATGATGTTTGGTGCGATGTTGTTCGCCACTACTTTGACTTATGCCTATATGGGAATTGTCGGTATGGGAATAAACAGTAATACCGTTCCGATTATTGCTGTGGGTGTGGGGGTAGGCATCGATTACTCGATTTATATGATGGATAGAATTCGCTCTGAAATGGTGCTGCTTGGTGACCTAAATGCTGCAGTGAACCGTGCCATAAGAACAACGGGCCTAGCGGTGAGCTTTACAGCCATTACCTTGATTGCGGGCATTGTTATGTGGGTGCTTTTGTCGGACCTGCGTTTTCAGGCGGATGCTGCGCTGCTATTGATTGTAATGGTGATTCTTAATGGAGCGGCTGCGATGCTGCTGGTGCCTAGTTGGGTGCTGGTATTTAAACCGAATTTTATTGTTAAAGCGTATGTGGACGAAGACGGCGTGATTCATGCTGATCAGAGTTCTGAAGATGTATCACTTATTACAACCAAGGCATAACAGAGGCTATAACTATGTCGAAAAAAATAACAACGACATTCACTCACCTGACTGTAGGCATTGCTGCCACTATAGGTACAGGCATGGTCGCCACGTCTGTGGTGGCAGCTGAAACAGAGTGGGCAGGGTTTATAGAAAACGCTACATACTATCGTGAGGATGTCGGGCTTTCGAAGTTCCGTAATACAGGGCAAGCAGAGTTCGAAACAAAGTTTGAGTCGGATACTTTTCGTTCACTTAAGTTAAACGGGACATTCCGAGCTACTTATGATGGTGTTTATGATCTGAACGACGATGAGTTTGGTAAAAATTCTGGGCATGCTTATTTGGGTGAAAATTGGCATGGGCGAGATACATCAACGGCGGTATTAACTCCCGGCGTTCCTTTCCCTTGCGATAATGATCCCACTTTATGTAATAACTTAAACGGTTATATGGATCACAAGGAAAGTGATGCCAAAACTCCCGACTTTAATGATCAACTCGATTTTATTCGTGAGTTGTATGTAAGTGCAGATAAGCAATTAAGTAATGGTGATGTACTTAACATACGCTTGGGAAAACAACAGGTTATTTGGGGTAAAACAGATCTATTTCGTGTTTTAGATGTTATTAACCCGGTTGATTATTCACGTCACAATATTTATGACGAATTGGAGGATATTCGTATCCCTCAGTGGATGCTTACGGCTGAATGGCGAATGGGGCCTAATTCTGTCTTAGATGATTCAAACCTGTCGATGGTTTGGAACTTTGATAAATTCCGACCCAATAATTTGGGTACGTGCGGGCAGTCATATCGGATTATCGATGCCGGCTGTTTTTTCTCATCATCAGCTAACCTCCAGTTGATACCGGGTGGGCCGTACTCGCAACCCGTACCTATTATTCACGATGTTGAAGACCATGATTGGAGCTTAGCCAATACCCAGTTGGGTCTTAAATGGGAGGGCGTCTATGGTGATGCAACCTTCTCTGTAAACGCGCTGACTTACCGTCAACAACTGCCTTCATTGCACTTTAGACCGATAGCACCAGGTGCTCCAGTTCCTGCTGCTGATGGTGTGTTTGATATCAAGTTTCCACGTGTGAATTTATTGGGTGGGTCGATTGACTACTATTCCATGGGTATGGATGCAGTATGGCGCTTAGAGATGGCATATACGCAAGGAGAGGAGCAACCTCGTGATACCGACGGGCACAAAGAAACCGATATGCTGCGTTATGTAATTGGTTTTGATAAAAATATTATCCTGCCTGAATTAGGCACGCGTAGTGCATTCTTGTTATCAACGCAGTTGTTTGGCGAGCATATTTTGGATCATGAGCGTGATATGCCAAATGAAGCTGACAATTGGATTGGGACCTTATTGTTTAAAGGCTGGTATATGAATAACCGCCTTAGCCCTCAGATTATCATTGCTCATGATGTGGGTGCTGATGCCACCGTTTATGCTCCAAGTGTGTCTTGGTCTCCTGATAATAATTGGATGTTTAACGTGGGAGTAAATATTAAATCAGGGGGTAAGAAAGAATTCCCATGGGGTGTTGCTTCTGCATTTGGTGATTCATCTCCTCAAACGGAACCTCTGGCACGTTTTACTAATGGTCCGATAGGTGTTGCGCACCAAGAAGACGAAGTGCAATTGAGTGTGCGTTACAGCTTTTGATTTTTCACAGCTAACAATTACAGGTATAAAAAAATGCTGAAAAAGACTTTATTATCTGCTGCACTGGCTTTGGCAACGCTGACTGGTGTGCAAGCAGCACAGATATCGGAAGATGTTATTCAGAACAGCTTCTACCCTTATAAAACAGGGACTCCAAGCTTTCCTGGGCTCAATGCTGGAATGACAATAAACCAGGCAAATGTTGATCAGTTTAAAGATGCACTTGATCCTGCCATGTATACATTTATTAAAAATGGTGCAACACAAATGAAAGTAGGTGCGACTACCTCTTTTGACCTGCACCCTAGTTATGTTGAATCAACACGGAAGTACTCCAGTAATGTATCGCTTGGTGCAAACAGTGGAGAGGTTTCTCCAACAGTGGCGGGGAGGCCGTTTCCGCAAGAGCCTTCAATGGATGATCCTCGAGCAGGCGAAAAGTTAGCATGGAACTACAAATACGGATACAACTGGGGGGATTCGGCAGCAATCTATCCTTTCTATTGGAAATACAGAAATATGGAGAGCGCTAAAGTCGAGCGTACCATTAAAATGAATTTTCACTTTTTAAATTTCACGCACCGTACCTCGCAGGCTCCATACCCTGCAATAACACCAAACCCTTCTAATTTGTTTCGCGCAATTTATGTGCAGGTTCTTGAACCGTTTGATGTTAAAAATACTCAATTGTTGATTCAACGATTTGAAGATGACACTAAAGTGGATAACGCCTATCTGTATCTTGGATTTCAGCGCAGGGTGCGACGCTTGTCTTCAGGGCAAACCACTGATGCTTTCTTAGGGTCAGATGTAATGATCGAAGATTTTGAAGGTTATAACGGTCGTATTAGTGATATGAAGTGGTCATATAAAGGCACCAAAAATATGCTGGTTCCGATGTATAACCATAATGAGATGCCCCTCGATCCTAAAACACATTCGGATAAAGATGGTTATCAAGTGATTGCATTCGGCGGGCAGGGGGGGTGCTTCCCGGATATCACTTGGCAGCTTCGTAAGGTCTATGTTGTAGAGTCGCAGCCTGTTGATCAGAACCATCCAATCAGTAAGCGAGAGCACTATATAGATGCTCAGACTTTTATTATTCCGCGAAATATTACATATGACCGTAAAGGTGATATGTGGAAAAGTTGGACAATTGGTCAGAGCCATCCGGATTATCATTTGCCAATCAATAAAGGTACAGGTGTATCAATTGATGACTCCTTCTCTATGATCGATATACAAGCTCAGCACTGTACGACAGGACAATTTAAGGGAATTGTTGCTCCTGATTTGAACCCTGTAGATAAGTTTAACGTACAGAATATGCGTGCATCAGGAAGTTAATCTTTTTGGTTTTAGTTTTCATCATACTTTGCCCGGCGATAGTCGGGCTTTTTTGTGCGGAGGCATTTTTTATTAGTGTTGCTGTGAAGTAAATGAGTTAGTAAAGGTGAGAATCTCACACTACTTAACATTGCTAGTGTTTTAAAAAGGTGTGTTGTCTTATGGTTGTGGGTTGGCAAAAGTGAGATTTTTAAAAGGATGGTGTCCCAGGCAGGATTCGAACCTGCGACCTGCCCCTTAGGAGGGGGCTGCTCTATCCAGCTGAGCTACTGAGACATTTAAACGAATGATTAATATACGTTTAAGAGGCGGTATATTAAGGCTTTTTTAGCAGCCTGAAAAGTGGCATCTTTATTTATTGGCTATTACGCGAGTAAAAAGTGAGAATCTATGAATGTGTTGTTGCTAGTAGGTAACGTAATGGCCTTTATGCTTTGCCGATGTGAGACTGTCCAGTGTAATTACCTTTAGCCCCTTTTGACGTATATAGCGAATTACTGGGCTTTTGTCCGCGTAAAGCCGTGAGCAACTTGTCTAGACTTTGGCTTGAACGCATTATGATTTGTTCGTTTCGCAGATTGGCATCCATGGTGGTTTTCAATACAGCTTCCAAATCACTCCAATGAGCTTTGAACTGTTGCGCAAGTGTTTGGTTTTGATTTTGGGAAAGTAATGAAGAAAGACCTTCTTTAGAGACCGGTAAGCCAGCGGCTATTAATAACTCGGCTCTTGTTTGATTATTCTGATCAAACTGTCGAAGGATGGTTTGTTTCTCTGTATTGATGATCTGAATTGTTTCGATTTCTCGAGCTTTAAGTGCGACAAGCTCTTGATCTAACAGTTTTTCTAACCCGCTTAAAAGAGTAATGCCCTCTAAGGCGAGGGCATCAACGGAGGCAAGAGTAGAAGAGAAATCTGTCATATCGGATTATTCCATCATGGCATCAAAATCGATCATCTTTTCTGCTACTTGCTGAGCATCAATTTTATAGCTACCGCTATCTATTGCGGCTTTAATGCTGGCAACACGTTCACTGTCAACATCCGGTGTGTTTGCAATTTTGGCATCAGCCGCTTGCATAACTTTAACGGTATCGCTTAGCTCAACGGTATCTTTTTGAATAGCCTTAGCGGAAGTATGGGTGACAGGTGCAGCACTCCCATTACTTTTTTGGGTGCTGACCTTTTCACGAGCTGTCATCGCTTGTTGCGATAAGGAGCTGTTAAGATCAATAGCCATTTTTCTACCCTCAAAAACTATGTATACGTTGTTTAACGGCTGCGCTTATTAAAACTTTAGAAGAAAAGTGAAATAAATTATTTTGCTTGCAATATGTAGCAATTATAAACATTTACCTTGAAATAGCTACCGAGAGACGGACACTACTCCTCTGCTTTTTACATAGGCGCGGATAACTTTTTGTGATTTGTTATTGAGAATTCTTATTTGTTCGCCCTTTTTACCGCTCTCAAGTGCCGTGCCTTGTGTTCTTACTGATAGTGAACCGATTATAGCTTCAATAATAACGGTATCGTTACGCTCAACCAGTTTTGGAATAAGCAACATGTTAGCTGTTAATAATGTGCCTGTAGGAATATTCCGGCGGGCAGTCAGACTTATAAGTTGATCAGGGGCAGTAAAGAAGCTTTGGTTAATCAGACTGGTATTTTTTCGTACAAATGATAAATCATTTGCCCCAATGGCTGAATCTTTCAATATGGGGTGTCTTGCCGTTGCGACCAGGGAAAATATATTTACTTTAGCCATGACATGAACAGCCCACTTTTTAGGTGCGTGGCAGCGAACGCGCATAGACAATCGGCCACCTGAAGGGAGAGTAGAGGGGGTGGGAATATCAAAATTTGTACATTTTTTTAAATTTGTACGATCATTAATTGGGTTTACGACTATATTAATATCAGATTGAGGATTTTTTGCGGAAAAGTGCTCGTAAAGATGTTTCTCTACAATGCTTTGTAAAGGTTCTGCTACGCAGTGCGTAGAGAATAGAAAAGTACTTAATAAAATGCTGAGAGTGCCGATAGCAGGCATTATTCGAAAATAACTCACGGTGGCTCCTGATTCAGAACAGGATGGATGTCGTGGTGTCGCTTTTATAGTGACAATAGATTTGGTGTAGATCATGTCAGGTATTCTAGATACTGTAAACCTGCGTACCCAGATGGTTGGGCAGAACCGTTTAGAGCTTTTATTGTTTGCACTTGAAACCGATCAAGTATACGGAATCAATGTGTTTAAAGTACGCGAAGTACTGCAATGTCCCAAATTGACAGAAGTTCCGCGGCAAACAACTTCAGTTAAAGGGATGGCACATATACGTGGTGAAACCATTCCCGTCTTGGATCTTTCTGAAGCAGTAGGCCGTTCTGGTATCCCTAAGGATGAGCATCAGCAATGCTTCTTGATAGTTGCTGAATATAATACGCGTACATTGGCTTTTCTCGTAAGGAAGGTGGACCGTATTTTGAATACTCATTGGGATCAAATTATGGCGCCTCCCGCAGAAATTGGGGTGGAAAACTATCTGACAGCCGTGTTTGAGTATGAAGATAGGCTTATAGAGATCTTAGATGTTGAGCAGATCTTGGCTGATTTGTACCCGATGCATACTAATGTCAGTGAAGAAATTGCTACTCAAGAGATGAAAAGCAAGGCAAAAGAGTATCAAATCTTGTGCGTTGATGATTCGAGTGTGGCACGTAATCAGATGCAGCGTAGCCTTGAAGATCTCGGTGTTAAGGTTACAACATGTAATAACGGAAAAATTGCATGGGATATGTTGAATAAGCTGTCCGAAAATGGAAATGATGTTACTGAACTTTTCTTGATGGTTATTTCGGATATCGAAATGCCAGAGATGGATGGCTACACATTGGCGGCAATGATTAGAGAAGACCCTCGCATGGATAAAATGCACATTGTGCTTCATTCTTCACTAAGTGGAGGGTTCAATGTTTCCATGGTGAAGAAAGTGGGAGCGGATGGCTTTTTGGCTAAGTTTAATCCTGATGATTTGGCGAGTGTAGTTATTGATCGCATTAAGAAACTTGAGCAGCGACTCTAGAATGGAATCATCGCTATGAATGAGCGTGTTGACGCCTTCAGAATAACGCCGGAAGAATTTACTATTTTTAGCCGTTTTCTGGAAAAAAGCTGTGGAATTTTACTAGCAGAGCATAAGCAGTATCTTGTGAAAAGCCGCTTAGGTAAAATAATGCAGGAATGTTCGCTCAATAATTTGAACTGTCTTGTTAAGCAGCTTGAGAGGCCCGGAGGAAGTCAGCTTAAAGATAAAGTTATTGATGCGATGACTACTAATGAAACCTTATGGTTTCGTGATATACATCCTTACGATATTTTAAAGAATAAGTTGCTTCCAGAAATAAAAGAGAAAAAAGGTCGTCAAAAGATACGTATTTGGTCGGCTGCTTGTTCTTCCGGACAAGAGCCATATTCTATGAGTATGGTCATTGATGAATATAAGCGTGCAAACCCTGGCTCTTTTGTGGCGGGGGAAGAGATAGTAGCGACGGATATTTCTACCAGTGTGCTTCAGCAAGCTCGCTCTGGTGAATATGAGATGTTGGCGTTAGGCCGAGGCTTAGAGCAGAGCCGTTTGCAGAAGCACTTTAAAGCGAATTCCAGTGGTTCGTGGACTATCAATTCTGATATTAAATCAAGGGTGCGTTTTCAAAGTATTAATTTACTAGGTCAATATACAGGGTTAGGGCAATTCGATGTTATTTTCTGTCGTAATGTAATGATCTACTTCTCTTTAGAAGTGAAAACGGAAATACTAAGAAAAATGCATAAGCAGCTTAACCCTGGTGGTTACCTATTATTAGGTGCATCTGAATCTCTACCTGGTTTGTCTGACTGTTACAAAATGATTCATTGCCGCCCGGGTATTATTTACCAAGCTATTTAGCTTCATAGCGGCAAAGAAAAGCGGCAATCAAGTGCCGCTTTTTTATGTCTGTCAAAAATATACCTTTAACTCCCCCCGTATTTCATGGCTCTGTGGCGCTTTCTGCTGTTTGGCATAGAGATTGCTTTATTCTCTCTACACAGTGAGAGGTGACGTATGGCGATTAGTTTTGATAAAGCATTAGGAATACATGAAGACGCAATTGGGCTGCGCTCAAAGCGTGCAGAAGTGATTGCTAATAATATTGCCAATGCCGATACGCCAAACTTCCAAGCACGTGATATCGACTTTAAAAGTGTGCTGCAAGGTGTTCAAGGTGCTCAGCAGAATCAAGCACCTCTGAAAATGGTTAATACCAATGCAACGCATCAAGATGCCGTCATTCATCCGGATTATGCTGCCGAGTTATTATTTCGTACACCGACTCAGCCATCTGTTGATGGAAATACAGTTGATGTTCAGGAGGAGATGGCTCGTTATACAGAAAACGCTTTAGGCTACCAAGCATCGTTTGATTTTATAAATCGCAAATTTAAAGGCCTATCTAGCGCTATCAAGGGTAATTAATCATGTCATTGGCAAATATATTTAATATAGCGGGTTCAGCGATGAGTGCTCAGACCATTCGTCTGAACACAACAGCGAGTAACATGGCTAATGCCGATAGTGTGAGCTCCAGTGTTGGTGAAACTTATCGAGCACGTAAGCCTGTTTTTGAATTGCAAGCGCCTTCACTTGAGCAGGTGACTGATACCGATACTGGGTTGGTTCCTGGCCAGGGAGTGCATGTGGCAGGCATCGTTGAGAGTCAGGCTCCGCTTCGTACGGCGTATGAGCCAAGTCACCCTTTGGCTGATGAAAAAGGCTACGTACATTACCCTAATGTTAATGTAGTTGAAGAGATGGCAGATATGATTTCAGCCTCTAGATCGTTTCAAATTAACGCCGAAATTATGAATACCGCAAAACAGATGGTGCAACGAGCTCTGACATTGGGGCAGTGAGCGGCTAAACAAATACTAACCTGGTCAAGTGAGTTTTGGCCGCAATTAAAGAGTTGAGGTCATGATATGGCTGATATCAACGGTGTAAATGCAACGTCGGTTTATGAGCAAATAAACAAAAGTAATCAAGCATCATCTACAGCCAAATCGCAGTCTGAAACAGATAGCGATATGTTCATGAAGCTGATGATTGCTCAGTTGAAAAATCAGGATCCTACCAGCCCTGCTGATACTGCTGACTTTATGCAGCAAATTTCAAACATGAGCTCTGTTGAGAGTATTAATAACCTCAATACTACGATGTCTGATATGAGCAGTGCTTTGTTAACCAGTCAGGCGGCTTTACAAGCATCGTCAATGGTAGGACAAACAGCTTTTGTGAAAACCGATAAGGCGATGCTAGATAGTCGGGGCATTATCGAAGGTGTGTACACGCTTCCTGAAAGCGCCAAGGGCGTGCGGGTCTCGGTTTACGATTCGGTAGGAGATGTTGTAGATACTTGGGAGATGAAGTCTGTAGCAGCGGGTGATCATAACTTCGGTTGGAATGTGGGAAATAGAGACCCTCAAAGTGAGTACAAAGTCGTGGTGGAAGCGACAGATTCGGAAGGCGTTTATAAGCCTACCGAAAGCTATATTGGCCATCGAGTTGACAGTGTTACCTTGGGGCAAAACGGTATTGGTATGAAAGTGAATACAGGTGCCGGAACAGTGAATATGAGTGACATCAAGCAAATAGGTTAATGAGGGGAAATAGTCATGGCGGGTTTTAATATCGCGGTTACAGGATTAAAAGCATCATCGACCATGCTTGATGTCGCAGGTAATAATATAGCGAACTCTAGTACAGTAGGTTATAAGTCATCCAGAACAGAGTTTGGTGATATCTATACTGCATCTGTTGTGGGCTCGGGAAGTAGTAATACCCCAGGGTCAGGTGTCACTGTATCGAATATCGCGCAGGACTTTAGCTCTGGTACGCTAGAGTTTACCAACAATAATCTTGATTTGGCGATTAATGGCTCTGGCTTCTTTCAGTTAGATGATCAGCAAGGCGGTATAACTTATTCGCGTGCTGGTGCCTTTGAACTTGATAAAGAAGGCTATGTCGTTTCTAAAGATGGTAAGCGTTTGCAGGGATACGGGCTGGACGATAAAGAAAATCGCTTGCCCATAGGTGATTTGGCAGTAACTCAAAAAGAGTACCCACCCAAAGCAACCAGCGACATGGATCTTGCTTTCAATATTGATGATCGTGAAGACTCAACAACACTTTTGCCGAATTATGATAAAGATAAAGCAGGCTCTTACACCTACAGTACAACAGTGCGTACGTTTGATAGTTTAGGTAACGAGCATACCGTAAAATACAATATGGTTGAGCAGCGTCCCGAACAAGAGTATAAAAAATATATAACGGCCCCTGCTAGTGATGTGCTGATTTCAGGTGCTCCGGCGATAACAGTGGCTTTGGCAGTAGGGGTGCCAACCGCAGCAGCGGGTTTTGCTCAAGTTACGACGACGGCAAAAGGTCCTACGGGAAATAACCAAGAAATTTGGAGACTTCAGGACCCAGTTCTTAAAGATCTTCAAGAAACAGACCCAAGGATTTTTGCTGTTGAGTATTACCCTGATGGGGCGGGTTCTGGTGAGCTGAAAATTATTACTCGTGCAGATTCGCTTGAGTTTGGTGACTTAGTTGTGACTGATAATGCGGCGACGCCTGCTTCATTAGTTCCTACTGCAACGGATACGACAGGTTTTGTTTCGAGTAATGAGAAACAATACTTCGAGTTTAATGCCGCCAATTTCCCAACCAATACATTCAATATTAAAATTGCTGGTGTAGATATAGATATCTCTACTGGGACTGGAGGCATGAGTGCTGAGCTGGTTGCTTTAGCGATTCGTGATCGTGAGTCAGATATCATTGAAGCGAACCCGCTTATTCAGTCAGTAAGCTGGGATGCTGATCAGGGTACCAATGGTGCATTACGTGTTGAGTATAAACCAGAAGTAACCCCGGGCTCTTTGAACTCTGTTTCTGTAGGTGTTTTTGATGACAATGTCTCGCAACTGTTTGCCGCTGATAGTGTTGCTGGTGGTGCTTTAGATGCGCACTTTACTGAGCCGGGTGATAACTCTTATGATGGCGTCTATCGTGTTTATGCATATCTAAATGGTGATGAAGCGCTTGATTTGGGTAAAGCAAATGATCCAGGTAATGGGTCGGCTACTGAGCCAGGTCCTATTCTGATTAAATTTGACCCAACCAGTGGTATTCTTTCATCGGTTAATGGCGAAGAAGTACGTACGGGTGCAGCCGTGCCTGATCTGTTAATTAAAGGAGCTGATCCAGCTAACCCAAATAATGTAATTACATTGAATTTAGCTGGTTCTACACAGTTTGCATCTGACTCTATTATAAAAGCCTCAGATCAAGATGGTTATCCAAAGGGTGATCTTATTGGTGTTTCGTTCAGTGGAACGGGCGATATGATTGCGGCTTTTAGTAATGGTGAAGAGCTTAAAATTGGTGTGGTTGCTATCGCATCTTTTGAAAATCAGGCAGGTTTGCAACCAAGTGGTGATACTGAGTGGTCGGCAACATTGGCATCTGGTGGCGCTTTAATGAATCCTCCGGGAACTGGTTTGAATGGTTTGCTTCGCTCTGCTGCTTTAGAGCAGTCCAATGTTGATTTATCTGCAGAGCTTGTGAAATTGATTGAAGCGCAGCGTAACTTTCAAGCAAACTCTAAAACACTTGAAACTTTGAATACGGTAACGCAGTCGATTTTGCAGATCTAATTTCTACGTTATTTTGCTTGTTAAAAAGAGCCGCTTATGCGGCTCTTTTTTTTGGCATGTAGTTTGCATTTAACAATATATCGAATAGGTACGGCAACCACAAAATTCCGGATGAAGTTATGGATAAAGTTGTTTTTATAGCGATGAGCGGTGCACGAGAAAATATGCTTGCACAACAAGCTCATGCTAACAATTTGGCTAACGTGAGCACGACTGGTTTTAAGACAGATTTGGCTCAAGCCCGCTCAATGCAAGTGTTTGGCGAAGGCTTGCCTACACGTGTTTATGCAATGACGGAAAGACCGGCAACCGATACAACAACAGGGACTTTCATTCAAACAGGGCGAACACTCGATGTTGCTATCGATGGAGGTGGTTGGTTAGCCGTTATTGGGGCCGATGGCAAAGAGGCCTATACCCGATCAGGCGAGCTGCAGCTCAATGCCGCTAATCAGCTCGTAACGGGCAGTGGTTTGCCGGTAATGGGTAATGGCGGCATCCCGATCGCTATTCCTGCTGCCGAGAAAGTTGATATTGGTTCAGATGGCACTATTACTATCCGCCCATTAGGAGAAGCCGCCGCTGAGTTGGCTGTCGTTGACCGTATTAAGCTAGTGAAACTTGATGAACAATCTATCTATAAAGGTGTAGATGGTTTGATGCATGTAGATGATGGCCTTCCTCAGCCACCAGACTTAGCGCTTAAGCTGCGTTCAGGCTATTTAGAGTCCAGTAATGTAAATGCTGTCAATGAGCTAACCAGTATTATTAGCTTGTCACGACAGTTTGAAATGAACATAAAAATGATGAAAACCGCAGAAGATAACTCTACAGCTGCGGCAAAAATTCTTCAGTTAAGTTAGCAGTATTAGGAGATAGCAATGCACGGTGCACTTTTTGTCGCTAAAACAGGTTTGTCAGCACAGGATACTCAGCTGAAAGTTATCTCTAATAACTTGGCAAACGTCAGTACGGTTGGTTTTAAGAAAGACCGTGCTGTTTTTGAAGATCTACTTTATCAAGTGCAACGCCAGCCAGGTGCCGATTCATCTGAAGGTACTCAGCTACCAACAGGGTTGCAGCTAGGTAATGGTGTGCGTGTCGTAGGTACGCAAAAACTATTTCAAACAGGCGAAATGCAGGTATCCGAAGAGCCGTTTGATGTCGCTATTAATGGACGAGGCTTTTTTCAAGTAACCATGCCTAGTGGAGAACTTGGTTATACGCGTAATGGCCAGTTTCATGTTAATGCTGATAATGAACTGGTAACTACAGAGGGTTATTTAGTTGAGCCTGCGATTACGTTACCAGCTGAAGTACAGACCTTTACTGTAGGTGTTGATGGAACAGTGACGGCTGTCGTTGCAGGAAGTGCTACGCCAGTCCAGCTTGCCCAGCTAGAAATAGCAGATTTTGTGAACCCAGCAGGTTTGCAGGCAATCGGGCAAAACTTATTTATTGAAACAGCAGCAAGTGGTGCGCCTCAAATAGCAGTACCGGGCGAAGCGGGTACCGGAATTCTGCGCCAAGGAATGCTGGAGGGGTCGAACGTGAACTCTGTAGAAGAACTGGTGAATATGATCACGACACAGCGTGCTTATGAGATTAACTCTAAAGTGATTTCTACTGCCGATGAAATGCTCTCTTATGTTTCGCAGCAGCTGTAATTAGCTGATGTTTTTGTGTGTGTGAAGTCTATAAAAATGAAAGCATGGAAAATAAGAATGAAACGCTTTGTGCTAGTTACCATCGTATCTGCGTTTATGGTTGGTTGTGTTAATAAGCCAGTAAAGCCAGATCGCCCTTATTATGCGCCAGTGGCCCCGCAGCAATTACAGCAGCCAAGGCCAGTGAATGGTTCTATTTTTAATGCGGCTACCAATATTGATATCTACAGTGACGGCCGAGCGCATAGGGTTGGAGACATTATCACTATTGTATTAAGTGAAAAGACTCAGTCTTCCAAGACGGCGAAAACAACGGCGGATAAGAGCAGTACATTATCACTTCCACAGCCTACTATCTTAGGGAATCCGTTATCTGTTTTCGGTGCACCAGTTAGTGCTTCTTCAGGTGCTTCAACAAACACGTTTGAAGGTGAAGGCAAGTCAGATATGAGCAACAGTCTTAGTGGTGATATTACTGTGACTGTTCATGAAGTGTTACCTAATGGCGTGCTTTCGGTGCGCGGAGAAAAATGGCTGCAGCTTAACCAGGGTGATGAGTATATTCAGATCAGTGGTTTGGTGCGGCCTCAGGATATTGCCTCTGATAATACGATATCCTCCACCAAGTTAGCCGATGCCAGGATAGGGTACAGTGGAACGGGTGGTGTGCATGATACTAATACGATGGGCTGGTTGAGTAAGTTTTTCATTAGCCCTTTATGGCCTTTTTAATATTGTTTTTGTGTAGGTTTTCTGCAATGAACTGGAACATGGTGAATAGTATGTTTAGTAAAGTGTTATCTGTATTGCTGCTTGGGCTGGTGTTTTCATCTGGTGCACTAGCAGAACGCATTAAAGATATCAGTTCAGTTGCAGGTGTTCGTAACAACCAGCTAGTAGGTTATGGTTTGGTCGTGGGGCTTGATGGTACAGGGGATAAAGCCAGTTTTACATCGCAGACCTTTAGAAATATGCTAAATAATTTTGGTGTAGCTATTCCTGCTACCGTTAACCCAAAATCTAAAAATATTGCAGCGGTTGCTATTCATGCTGAACTGCCTCCGTTCTCCAAACCCGGTCAAACAATTGACCTTACCGTATCCTCTATTGGTGATTCAAAGAGCCTGCGCGGTGGTAGCTTATTGTTGGCTCCTTTAAAAGGTGCTGACGGTCAGATTTATGCAATGGCTCAAGGTAATCTTGTTGTATCGGGGTTTGGTGCAGAGGGGCGTGATGGTTCCCGTTTGTCTTTGAATATACCTAGCGTAGGGCGTATACCTAATGGGGCAACAGTAGAGCGCACTGTACCTAATGCCTTTGCACATGGTGATAGTTTAACGCTAAATCTTAATCATCCGGACTTTACGACATCGCGTCGAGTGTCTGAGGAAATAAACGGTTTGTTGGGCACTAATACTGCCGCGGCGATTGATGCGACTTCTATTCGCGTGAGGGCGCCTAGGGATGCTTCACAGCGTGTCTCGTTTATTTCTGTTCTAGAAAATTTAGAAATCACACCGGCAAAAGAGATTGCCAAAGTAATTATTAATTCGCGCACTGGTACCATCGTAATTGGCCAGGATGTCAGAGTGTCTCCTGTTGCTATCACCCACGGTGGTTTAACGGTGGCAATTACTGAGAACTTCGATGTGAATCAGCCAAATGCATTAGCGGGTGGCGATACAGTCATTACGCCTCGTACAGGTATTGAGGTCGATGAAGGTTCGGGGCATATGTTTGAGTTTTCACCAGGAACATCACTGCAAGAGATTATAGAAGCAGTAAACCAGGTTGGTGCGGCGCCGGGTGATTTAATGGCCATTCTTGAAGCTTTAAAGCAGGCCGGTGCTCTTAAAGCTGAACTGATAGTGATCTGATATGGCTATTAACAACGATCCAAATCATAACCCTCAGTTTTATGCTGATATGAACAGTTTGCAAAAGCTGAAGCATCAGGCAAAAACTGATACACCTGAGGCGCTAAAGCAGGTTGCTGAGCAGTTTGAGCAGATGTTTCTTAGCATGGTAATGAAGAGCATGCGTGAGGCTAATGCATCTTTCGGCGAAGATAATCCATTTAGCAGTGGTGATGTACGTTTTTATCAGGGGATGCTGGATAACCAGATGACTCAAGAAATGTCTCAGGGTAAGGGAATTGGTTTGGCGGATGTGTTAGCAAGGCAGTTAAGCCACCAGTTAAATGTGCGAATGGATGATGACGATGATAATAAGGCGCGCCCTGTATCGGAGTCTGAGCGTTTATTAAATCGTGCTTTTGATCAAGGGGCCAGTGCTGCGGCGTCAGCGTTATTAGGCCAAAATTTTGTGCGAACTAATGATAAAACAGAAGCTCCGCCATCTATTACACCTATTAATGAAACCATCGATGCGTTACTTGCAGCGAGTGAAAATAAGTTGAATAACGCAAAAGCCGCTGTTGCCTTGCCTGCAAATTTTGAATCGCCTGAAGAGTTTGTCTCCTCGCTGTTGCCTTTAGCTGAAGGAGTTGCCGCTGAATTAGGCGTTGACCCAAAAGTGCTGCTTGCTCAAGCCGCATTAGAAACAGGCTGGGGGAAGCACATAATTAAGGATGGTGCAGGTGAAAGTAGCAATAATCTATTCAATATTAAAGCAGATAAACGCTGGGATGGAGATCGAGCTCAGGTCAACACACTAGAATATCGTGACGGTTTGGCTCAACAAGAGAAGGCTCAGTTTCGCTCTTACGATTCATACGAGCAAAGCTTTCGAGATTATGCTGATTTCTTGAAAAGCAACCCTCGCTACCAGCAAGCGTTGGAATCTGTGGCTAGCCCTCGTCAATATTTACAGCAGCTACAAGCGGCTGGCTATGCCACAGACCCCGCCTATGCAGACAAAATAACCACGATTTTTGAAAACCGAATTTTAGCGATGGAATTAAACACACCTAAAGAAGGTTGATGTTTGGCCGCTATAAAAAAGATAAATATGGGTTTGTATTGCTGGTAAGGCACTAAGCTCAGGAGGTAATGATGTCTAGTTTCAATTTGCTAAATTTAGGTAATCAGGCGCTTAGGTCTAATCAGGCGGCGTTGTCGACGGTTGGACAAAATATATCCAATGTAAATACACCTGGGTATAGCCGTCAGATTGCTAATTTTTCCACACTGCCAGATCAGACCGGCGTGCAGGTTGATTCTATTGATCGTATCACTAATAAATTTCTGGCTCAGCAGTTGTGGTCAGATTTGTCCTCTTATAATCAGACGTCGACCTATGCAAACATGTCTGGCGAGTTAGATAACCTCCTAGCGACCGAAACAACCAGTGTCTCTAATGCGTTGGATCAGTATTTCAGTGCAGTGCAAAATGTAGTAGATGACCCTGTTTCAATTCCTAACAGAGAGCTGTTTGTTGCACAATCAGATGCGCTTGTTAAACGCTTTAATGATTTAGATGCACATATCAATCGCCAAAGCACCACCATTAACAGTGTAATTGATGACTTGGCTAGCCAGATTAACTCACTGGCTACAAGCATCGCTGAAACCAATACCAGTATTCGTATAGCTACCTCATCCGGTAATTCTGCTAATGAACTGAAAGACCAACGAGAAGAGCTAACGAACCAGTTATCTGAGCTTGTGGGTATTAAAGTCATAGAGCAAGGCGAGCAGTTTAGTGTTTTTATCGGTAACGGACAGCCTTTGGTAGTAGGTGTTGCTGCCAGTCAGATACAGTCGGTGCAAGGTGATCCAGATAGCTCTCAGAATGAACTGGCAATTGTCGTTTCAGGTAACAAAGTTACCGTTTCAGATGAATTGAGCGGTGGCCGAATTGGAGGGTTACTCCAGTACCGGGAAGAAGCACTAAATGACGCGCGTGATGAGCTGGGTCGGATCGCAATTGGCTTTTCAGAAAGTATGAATACACTGCATCGTGCAGGTATGGATCTTGATAACCAGTTGGGCGCCGATATATTCAGTGATGTAAATAGCAGCGCTTTGCAAAGCAGCCGCCTTACTGCCAAGTCAGATAACCAGTCAAAGTTTAGTGGTGGCAGTGGTGTTGAAATCAAAGATATATCCAAGCTGCAAGCGTCTGATTACGAGCTGACATACGATAGTGATAATAGTATTACCTTGGTTCGAAATAGTGATGGCAAGCAAATCCGAGTTAATCAGATGGCGGCGGTTACACCTGACGATCCTTTGTTAACGACGGCTGATCCTGGGTATAAACAAGCGGCAGTTGCAGCCGTTGATGAAGAAGGCGAGTTTTTCCTTGGCTCAGATGGAAAGACATTGTCTTTCCAAGTTGATGGTATGAAAGTTACCCTTAACACGGATACTCGATTTGCTAAAGGAGATACCTATCTTATTCAGCCGGTGCGCACAGGTGCAGAAGACCTATCACTGAAACTTAACGATGCGAGAAAACTTGCGCTAGCATCTCCTGTTAGGGTAACAGCAGACAGTGATAATAATGGTTCAGGTGTTGCTACAGTGGCTGTGACTGATCCAGAGAAGTTACGCTTGTCTAATAGCAGTGAACTGACACCGCCTGTGTCGATAGTCTTTAATGCGCCAGCTCCCCCGACGGTTGCTGACCCCACGCCAAAAATGACGTACACCGTTTACGATGTGAGTGATCCATCCGACCCCCAAGCCTTGAGTACCAGTGAATATGAGGAGGGGGCAACGATAGCGCTCAATGGTTACAGTGTCGAAATAGGTAATGAGCCGCAAGCAGGTGATCGTTTTAGTTTCACTTTTAATCACAATGGCGTATCTGATAACCGTAATGCGTTGGGGTTATCTAATTTGCAGCAAGAAAGTAACTTGAATGGTGGTAATTACCAAGACCTCTACAGTAGTTTGGTCGAGCGTGTTGGTACGCGTACGGCAACATCACGTATTACAGTAGAAGCAAACAAGGCGGTGTTGGACTCAACCAGCAGTGCAAAATCCAGTGTGTCGGGGGTTAACCTTGATGAAGAAGCAGCCAAGTTGGTACAGTTTCAGCAAGCGTATCAAGCATCTGCACAACTGATAAAAACATCACAAACACTATTCGACACCTTGTTGAGTAGTATTTAAGAAGGAGGTTGAGTTATGCGTATTTCAACCCAGCAACAGTATTTTAAATCGATAGACCAGATGCAGAACTCGCAATCTAAACTGGCAGACTTGCAGAACCAGATATCGACGGGCAAAAAACTGCAAACTCCTTCTGATGATCCAGTAGCGGCAGCGCAGGTGGTTAAGCTAGAGCGCGAATTGGCGCAGTATGAGAAGTACGACGATAATATTAATGTCACCCAGCGTCGTTTGGAATTAGAAGATTCCATATTGGATGATATTAATATAGCCACAGATAGAATGCGTGAGATAACCCTTCAAGCGGGTAATGGAACACTCAATGATCAGGGGCGTGAAGCCGTAGCCAATGAATTGAAACAGCTATCAGGTTATGTCGCAGGCTTGATGAATACCAAAGATTCTCAAGGAGAGTATCTTTTTGCCGGTAGCCGAGGGGCAACAACGCCGTATGTATTAGAAGGCGATAGGTATGAATATAAAGGTGATGATGGGCAGCGCCAAATTCAAGTAGGGGCAGCGCTGTATATGCCTTCAAACGATTCAGGTAACTACCTTTTTGAAGCCGTAGATGATGAGTTGAGTGTTGCGTTATCAGGCGCTTCTGTTGCAAGTAACAGTGCCTTTGTTGATAGCGCTACGTTTGCAAACGAAACAGAAGAAGAAAGGTTTACTGCTGCTGCACAAATGGCCGGTTGGGGTGATTTGACAGTGAGAACAACAGAGACGGCTCCACTACCCTCTGGAGTGTTTACCTTTGATGTGTTGGATAGTGGTGGAAACGCAGTTAAAGATCAGTTCGATAATGTGGTTACAGGCAACTTTTCAACCAACCCTGTTAGCGTAAATGTACATGGGATGGATATAGTTATCCATGAACCGACAGCAGCTGAATCTGGAGATATTGTATTAACAGTATCGTCTGAAAAGAAAAATATTTTAGATGTGGCTATGGATCTTGCTGATGTATTAGCTGAACCGGTTCTCTCTGATGAAGATCGCACTGTGTTGAATGAGGCAGTGGCTAAGGGGATTGATCAATTTAAACAAGTTGCTGAACGCAATATCGAAGCAAGAACAACGTTAGGCTCGCGCCTCGGAACATTGGAGCAGATTAGTGGCTCTAATTTGGACTTTGAATTGTTTACTAAAAGTGCGTTATCGCGCCTTGAGGATGCTGATTTGGCATCGGTGATCAGCCAGTTTAAGTTGCAAGAGGTCACTTTGGAGGCGTCGCAGGCAACGTTTGGCCGAATATCATCATTGTCTTTATTTAATTACATCAACTGAGTGTAGTTGCGCCATCTTATATATTAGGTGCTAACTACTTGCGGGTTTTATTTATGTAATATGACACAGAGGCTTATCAGGTTGACTGATAAGCTTTTGTCATTTTTGCCCCTTTGCTCGCTTGTTTTCGCTCGTTTGCTAATGCCTGAATCTGCGCTGTTATTTTAGGCATCATCAAGGCGTCAATTTTTTGTATTTCCATTACCAAACGTTCTATATCGCGTGAGCTGCTTTCGTCTTTAGGTGCGTTAAGAAGCTCTGCCTGCTGTATTAATTTAGCTCTGTTGAGCTGTAACTGCTCAACTTTTTGCCACTCTTCTTGTAAAGATAATTCGCTTATTTCTATTGTTATATCAAGCACTTGCTGTATTTTTTTGAGCATTATTAATCCCTCGTTCTTTTGTACTAAAGCATACATTGCACAGGCCGCTATATAAAGTATTCGAACCATAATGCAGTTGTAGAAGAAATTGAAAATAAACTCTAAAGCAGTAGCCATATTGGTCGATAACTTAAACATAGCCGGTGTGATGCAGATCCTTTTCAACAGCATCCAACGGAAATGTACACTAAAAGCCAGTCAGATCTGGTGAAGGAGAAGCTCTTATGTCTATGGTAATCAATTCCAACATTATGTCACTTACAGCTCAGCGTAACTTGACACTATCTCAGAATGATCAGAACTCAGCGATGGAACGTTTGACCAGTGGTAAACGTATCAACTCCGCTTCTGATGATGCTGCAGGTTTGGCTATCTCTAACCGAATGACTTCTCAGATCCAGGGTCTGAATCAGGCTGTACGTAACGCTAACGATGGTGCGTCATTGATCCAAACAGCGGAAGGTGCGCTGGAAGAATCTACCAACATCCTGCAACGTATGCGTGAACTGTCTATCCAGTCTGGTAACGGAACTTACTCAAGTGGTGACCGTTCTAAAATGAATGCTGAGGTTAAGCAGCTGGTATCTGAGCTGGATCGTATCTCTGAAACTACCAGCTTTAACGGTCAGAACGTACTAGACGGCACGTTAGGTACGGTTTCATTGCAAGTAGGTTCTGAAGCGAACCAGACGATTGAAATGAAAATCGGTGCAATGGACTCTAAATCGCTTGGTATGGGCTCTACTAGTGCTGATGTGCTAAGTGGCAATATCACTAAAGCAAACATTGATATAGCGAATAACTCTGTAACCATTAATGGCCAGTCTGTAATGGCTATTGGTGAAACTTACGATGGTGCTGCTGCTGGCGAAGCGGGTAACTTGGGCAATCTTGTAGATGCAGTTAATACTAACGTTCGTGGTGTTACTGCTTCAACATATGCAGAAGTAACCGCTACTACTGCAGGCGATGGTTTGCTGGTTGAAGGAACTGATGTCTTTACTGCTACATTGACGAAGTTGGACGGTACTACTGCTGCCATTAGTGTGACGGGTACCGAGAATATGGACGACTTGGTTTCAAAATTGAATGAGCAAGGTGGTGGGTTGATCTCTGCTTCTGTTACAGATGATGGTGAGTTGAGTATTAGTGCAGAAAATGTTGCATCAATAGCTATTGCCGATCTTGGTGGTGCTGCTGGTACCATGACTGCGACTACAGAAGCCTCTATTTCACTAACTTCTGATGATGGTGGTGATATTGTTGTAGAGCGTGGTTCTGCTGGTACATCTGCTGATTTAACCGCACTTGGTTTTCGTGAAAATAACGTGGCTGGCGTAATTGAAGGGGCAGCAGGTACTGGTGCAACTTTAGCGGCAGGCGATGTTACTATTAATGGTACTAAAGTTGGTGCTGGTGAAGGTGGCTCTTTGGCTGATACATTATCTGCAATCAATAAAGTGAGTGATGATACGGGCGTCACGGCTACAGCTTTTACATCAGTTGAAATTGATGTGGGTGTTAAAACGGGTGCTCATACAGCAGCTAACTTCCATATGAATGGTGTGATTATTAACAGTGGTGCTGACCTTGATGCACTCGTTACAAATATGAATGCTAAAACAGACGAGACAGGTGTTACCGCTACGCTTTCTGGCAATCAGCTGCGCTTAGAAGGTGATGTAGGCGCTATTACATTTGGTACTGCTGCAGGTCTTTCTGATAGTGGTGCTGCCTTAGCCGCTGCACTTGATGGGGGTGGTACAGTTACTGCAGCAGATGGCGTAGGTGGTGTTAAGCTTACATCCGATAGCGGAGCGCCAATCAGCGTTGATGTAAACACTAATGGTGCAAATGCTACAGGCTTGTTAGATGCTAATACTACAGCTAACGGTAAGTTTGGAGCAGCAGTTAACAGCATTGATATCTCAACGGCTGCTGGTGCGCAAAAAGCGATCGGTGTTATCGATAATGCACTGGAAACTATTAACTCGACTCGTGGTGATATGGGTGCGATCAGCAACCGTCTAGACTTTACTGTAAATAACCTGTCAAGTGTTGCCGAAAACGCATCAGCCGCTCGTTCACGAATTGAAGATGCTGACTTTGCAGTTGAATCAGCTAACTTGAGTCGTGCACAGGTACTACAGCAGGCGGGTACTGCCATGTTGGCTCAGGCTAATGCTGCACCTCAGCAGGTACTGTCACTGCTACAGTAATAAAGCAGTAACGGTAAATAGGTTAGTGAGTTAATAACCCGCTAAATAGAATCCCTCACCACCGTTGGTGGGGGATTTGTGTTTTCAGCTCCGCGGGTTTAGGAGGTGTGAAATGTCAGTAGAATCAATGAATGCTAGCAATGTTGCTGCGAGTACGCAGGTAGCGCAGCAGCCAGCAGCACAGCAAACAAGTAGATCTGGCGAAACAGAAGCTGTTAACCAAGCAGCGTTGTCGCAGTCGGAAGCATCAGAAAAACCATCACAAAAAATGACCGCAGATGAAGTGCAGGTAGTTGTTGATAAGCTCAATGAGTTTATGCAAAACGACCAGCGTAATCTTAATTTTAGTATCGATAAAGATACGGAAGATATGGTTGTGAAGGTGATGGATACTGAAACTCAGGAAGTGATTCGTCAGTTCCCTTCGGAAGAAACCATCAAGCTAGCGAAGCATATTGAAGGTATGTTAGGTTTAATTTTTAACGATCATGCTTAAATAAAGTTCTACATCAGTAAGAGGAGAAGGTTATGGATACCAATATTGTTTCCGCTTTGGGAGCTGGCTCCGGTATCGATACCAAGAGTCTGGTTAAGTCGCTGGTAGACGTAGAAAAAGTTCCTCAGCAGGAGCGTTTGGACTCTAAAAAAGAGACGATAAATGCTCAGATTTCTGCTTATGGAACATTGAAAAGTAGTTTGTCTGAATTCCAGAAAATACTCGAACCTCTCTCTGATAATGATACCTTTAATGCCCGGGCTGTCTCATTCCCTGAAACTGATGTTATTAGCCCTAATGCATTGGCTGCCAATGCGCAGGCTGGTACCTATCAAATAGAAGTACTGGAAGTAGCTCAAGCACAAGCGCTAGCCGTTAATACCGCTTTTACTGATAAAGATGAAAGTGCAAATGCGACAGGCAACCTAACTATACGTTTGGGTAACTGGACGTATGATGTGGATAATAACCCAACATCGTTCGCTGAGAATGAGGGCAAAACAGCGCTTGCATTGGAAATCGCTGCTGATGACTCAATACAAGATATAGCCGATAAGATAAACAAAGCCGAGTCAGATGTGCAGGCATCGGTCTTATTAGTTGATGGGCAATATCAGTTAATGATTTCAGCACCCTCTGGTGCTAATAATGCGTTGGAAATCACCGGCGATGATCCTAGCCTCGACATGTTCGCCTTTAATGCCGGTAGTTACGCAAGTGTTACAGAAACCCAGCAAGCCCAAGATGCTGAGTTAAAAATTAATGGTTTAACAGTCTTTCGTGAAAGCAACGAAATAAGTGACGTCATCCAGGGGTTAACCTTTGATATTAATAAGAAAAGCCCTGATGAGAAATTCACATTTTCAATCACTGAAGATAAAGCTACCGCAGAGCAGTCTGTTCGTAACTTTGTAGAGGCTTATAATGAGTTGTATGACGCAGCTAAGGCCTTAACCGGTATAAGTACGGATGCTGAAACGAATGAGTCCTCTAGGGGCGATTTAGCAACAGATAGTTTGGCCAAAAGTGTTTTGTCGCGTATCAGGCAGATGGTGAGTTCTGAAGTTCCTGGTGTGAGTGATTTTAATTCGTTATCCAATGTGGGTATTCGTACTCAATTGGACGGCAAACTTGAAATTAACGCAGAAGATTTTGATGCCGCTCTTAAGGATAACTTTGACAAACTCGGTGCCTTATTTGCACCGCAAACATCGTCTTCAACTAATGATGTGGACGTCAGTATTGGTAGCTACGCGACTAAAACGGTGTCAGGTGTTTATTCTGGATCTATTACAACAGCGCCAGCCAAAGGCTCTGTTGTAAGTGATGCAGCTTTTGTTGCATTTAATACCGCCGATACTCCCGCCGGAGATTTTACCTTTACTGTAGAAGTCGATGGGGCAACATCGGAAGAGTTAACCTTGTCAGGTGACTTTTCAACGGCAGATGAATTGCGCTCGGCATTACAAGCGTTAATAAACAATGATGATACATTAAAAGCATCAAAAGCTTTTGTCGATGTAACAGTGGAGCCGGGTGGAGAGTTGACACTGGCATCACGTCAGTATGGTAGTACATCAAAAGTGTCGATAGCGGCTAATGGTGCTGATTTTGCTACATCGACAAACCTTTCAACATCCTCAGTTTCTACCAGTGGGCGCGATGTGGCAGGTACAATTAATGGTGAAGCCGCTTTTGGGGCCGGTGAAGTTCTTCTGCCTGCAATTGATACTGATCCATACGGCCTGAACTTGAGTGTGCGTGAAGGTGCCTCAGGTGATTTCAACTTTACCTTTTCTCAAGGTTTTGCCGGTGAGCTGACTAAGCTTATCGATTCTTTTCTGTCTTCTTCAGGAACTATAAAAGCACGAGAAACTAGCCTTAATAAGGACTTGGAAGGTATTGATGTTGCGCAAGAGACTCTTGATCGGAAAATGACAAAATACGAAAGTCGACTTTCTCTACAGTTTCTGGCAATGGAGCGGATTGTTGCAAGCTTTAAAACAACAGGTGATTCATTAACAGGCATCGTTGATCGATTACCGTTTACCGCTAAAAAATAAATATCAGCTTTATAATAAATTACGCTTTGGAGTGAAAATGAGTATTAACCTGAATGCCATGAAGCAGTATCAGAGTGTGGATCTACGTTCGGCGGTTGAAACCGCTTCGCCTAAAGAGCTGATCTCCATGTTAGTAGATGGTGCTTTAACGGCAATGGCAAAAGCTAAGGGCGCGATTGAACGAAAAAATATCAGTATGCGTACGGAGCAGTTAAATAAAGCCAATGATATCATTTTGGGTTTGAAAGATTTTCTAGATCATGAGCAAGGTGGTGAGATAGCCACTAACCTCGATGCTTTATATGACTATATGGTGCGAACGCTCATGCAAGCCAATAGGAGTAACGATGAAGCTAAGGTTCAAGAAGTAATGAACCTGATGCTGCAAGTTAAATCAGGTTGGAATGCTATGGAAGTTCCTGCATAAAATGAGTGAGTTGTAGATAAACTACATATGCTCTAGGAGCGCTTTTATTAAAAATGGAAGCGCTTTTTTATTCTTTCGCCAACTATTTGGCAGTCATTTACAAAGCACTGTTTAACCCGTTCCAATTAATCCATCACATTTCTTGTTAATCTCTATTCTTCTGCTAGACTGTCAAAAAAATGACATTTTATCAGTGATTTATGAATGCACCTTCTAAAATGAATGTACTGCTGGTCGATGATGATGATAAGCGTCGACAATCTGTCAGTACTATCTTCAGCTTTCTTGGCGTTAATCATCAAATGATGACCTTCGTTGAGTGGTTTCAGAACAATCATATTAACTCTGACCTGAGCATGGCATTTATTGGGCGTTGCTTGTTACCGGTGTCGCTTGAAAAGCTAATAGCATCATTTAGGCATAAAGATGCGCAGACATCATTGTGTCTTTTAGAGCCGTGGGATGACATAGAGCAGTTAAGTGAGCGCTCTAAAGTTCAGCTGTTACGTGTGTTGGATGGCCCGTTGACTGAACATGTCTTGACAGATCTCCTGCATGAAGCACAGGTGCTCAAGGGAGGGAGTGAGGCTTTTGATCAATCTCTTTTTCCGCAGCTCATTGGTAAAAGTCAGCCCATGCAGAGCTTGAAGCAATCAATGATGCGTGTTGTTGACCGTGATGTGAATGTTATGATCACGGGGGAGTCGGGCACAGGTAAAGAGGTAATCGCTCGCAGTTTGCATGATTACTCTAAAAGAGCGCCTGGGCCATTTGTTCCTGTGAATTGTGGCGCCATTGCACCTGAATTACTAGAAAGTGAGCTTTTTGGTCACGAAAAAGGTGCATACACAGGTGCGATCAGTGCGCGTGCTGGTCGATTTGAAATGGCAGATGGCGGAACCTTGTTTTTGGATGAAATTGGCGATATGCCTTTAGCCATGCAGGTGAAGTTATTACGTGTTTTACAAGAACGATGTTTTGAGCGTGTTGGTGGCAGCAAAACCATAGAAGTCGATGTTCGTATTATTGCAGCCACACATAAAAACCTAGAAGAGATGATTCTCTCTGGTGACTTTCGTGAAGATTTATATTATCGGCTCAATGTCTACCCCATTGAAACTCCGCCGTTACGTGAAAGAAAAGATGATGTGGTGATGTTGCTACATACCTTAGCGCAGCGTGCTGAAAAGCAGGGATTGGGGCGTTTGCGTTTTCATATTTCAGCATTGGATTCGTTGCAAAGGCACCCGTGGCCGGGGAATGTGCGTGAGCTTTCTAACTTAATAGAGCGCCTTGCTATTATGCATCCTGATGGTGTTGTGGGCGTTTCAGAGCTTCCCGCTAAATGCCGTCATATTTGTGAACCAGAACCCACTCGCTATCAAGCACAAAACTCTTTGCCTTTAGTCACGGGTGAAGTGAGCCCTACTCGTTTTATGGCGAACGATAGCGAAAAAACTGATGTTGTGGATGAAACTCCCGTCTTTGCTACTGCTACCCCATCAATGGTTGTTCCTGCAGAAGGAATAGACCTTAAGCAATATATTGAGTCGATAGAGAAAGCATTAATAGCCGATGCCTTAGATAGAACAGGTTTTGTGGTAGCACGAGCTGCAGCACTGTTAATGATAAGACGAACCACTTTAGTAGAAAAAATGCGTAAGTTTGGTATTCAGCGAGTATCAGATAAATGAATGAAATAGATCGTTTGAAGCAAGAGCTCGAAAACACTAAAGCCGAGCTAGAGAGCATAAAGCGCGTACGTGATCGCGAAATGGCGCACGGTGATTTACTCGCGGTTCGAATGCGTCAATTACTTGACCTATTACCTGCAGGCGTTATTTTAATTGATAACCAAGGTCTGGTATCGGACTGCAACCCCGCTGCGGAGGATCTTTTAGGAACGCCTTTATTGGGCGAGCTTTGGATGCAAATTATTCAACGTAGTTTTGCACCTAAGAATGATGATGGTCATGAGATATCATTGAGAGATGGTCGGCGCGTTAGCCTTTTAACGAGAGCGATGAAAGATGAACCGGGGCAGTTGGTTTTATTAACGGACCAGACAGGTACTAGGCTGCTACAGTCGCGTTTGTCTCAGTACCAACGTCTCTCTGAAATGGGACGCATGATGGCATCACTTGCTCATCAAGTAAGAACGCCACTTTCAGCGGCCCTGCTTTACACTGGCCACCTTGGTGCGGAAAGTATCACTGACCAACAGCGTATTAAGTTCTCTTTAAAAGTTAAATCAAGGCTCTTGCATTTAGAGCATCAAGTGCAGGATATGTTGCTTTTTGCTAGAGGAGAAACCAAATTAGATAATCGTGTTTCCAGTGACGCCTTGTTTCAAGCGATTGATGATGTGTTGGATGTTCCACTGACACAATATGATGCAGATTGCGAACTGTCTAACAATGCCCGAGGCTACTGGCTACAGTGTAATCAGGAAACGCTTATTGGTGCTATTCTGAATCTGGTTAACAATGCATTGCAGGCAGCGGGTAATGAGTACCCTCTGCTTATAGAAGCACATATAGCAGAGCAAAATATTAACATCAGTGTGATTGATAGAGGGCCGGGCATGGACGCTAACACTGTCGCGCAAGCGTTAGAGCCATTTTTCACGACGAAGTCTCATGGGACAGGTCTTGGCCTTGCTGTCGCTCAGGTGGTTGCTAAGGCGCATCATGGTAGCTTTACGTTAGTGTCTCAGCCGGGGCAAGGTACTGTAGCGCAATTTAGCTTGCCGTTTATTAAGCAAGGCGAATAACCCATTTTTTTCATGTAGCTAGAACTTATAATAATTAGGAAGCAAAGATGTCGCTAACGGTATTGGTTGTCGAGGATGATTTTGACTTGAGAGAAGCACTAGTTGATACCCTCGAGCTTGCTGGAATAAGTGCCGTTGAGGCTGAAGATGGTGAGTCAGCTATCTTACGTTTAAAAAATAATACGATTGATATGGTGATTTCTGATGTCAATATGCCGGGCATCGATGGTCATGCTTTACTTCAGTACGTGAAACAAAACTTGCCAGCTATTCCTATGTTATTAATGACGGCATTTGGTCAAGTCGATAAAGCGGTCGATGCCATTCGTGAGGGGGCTGTTGACTATCTATTGAAACCTTTCGAACCTGATGCGCTGATCAGTATTATTAACCAATACGCAGGTGGTGTTTCTAAACAATCTGGCGAGCCAGTGGCTGAAGAAGTGTCAAGCCAGCAGTTATTGCAATTGGCACGCCGTGTTGCTGATACTGCCTCTACTGTTCTTATTACGGGTGAATCGGGTACCGGAAAAGAGGTTTTGGCTCGTTATATTCACGATCACTCGCAACGCTCGGATAAACCATTTATTGCCATTAATTGTGCAGCTATTCCGGAAAATATGCTTGAGGCTATGTTATTTGGCCATGAGAAAGGTGCTTTTACGGGGGCTGTGGCCAGCCAATCAGGAAAATTTGAGCAAGCGAATGGCGGTACATTGCTGTTAGATGAAGTTACAGAGATGGATCTGGGGTTGCAGGCAAAATTACTTCGTGTCCTTCAAGAGCAAGAGGTTGAGCGGGTAGGTGGGCGAGCTGTTATCAAGCTCGATGTTCGCGTGCTCGCAACAACAAACCGACAGCTGGAGGCTGCGGTAGCTGAAGGTAAGTTTCGAGAAGATTTGTACTATCGTTTAAATGTGTTCCCATTGCAGTGGTTGCCTTTGCGTGAACGCCGCGCTGATATTGTGCCTTTGGCGCAAGGTTTATTTGAAAAGCATTGCCAGAAGATGAAGCGCCCATCTGTTTGTTTGAGCAATGACGCTCAAGTAGCTCTGTCCCAGCATTCATGGCCAGGAAATGTTCGTGAGTTGGATAATGTTGTACAGCGAGCGCTCATTCTGCAAGCCGGTAATATTATTACTCCATCTGATCTGCATATGGTTACTGGTGCTATATCGTTGCAGGAAAACTTATCTTCTATTAATGCGGATAAGTTGGTTGTTCAGGAAGAAGATGATTCAGGAAAATTGGGTAGTGATTTGCGTCAACATGAGTTCCAGTTAATTATTGATGCATTGAAAACATCCGGTGGAAGTCGAAAGGAAGCGGCTGAACGATTAGCGATTAGTCCTAGAACATTACGATATAAGCTGGCTAAGATTCGTGAATCCGGCTTGGATTTGGATAAGTTGTTAGCAAAGTGACTCGTGTGTTTCTATCAAATTAAGTTCTTTTATATCAATGATTTATAATCTACTGAGACTATTGAATGAGTCTAAATAGACCAATGTCTAATTCAGGATTAAGCTCGTGGTTGGGTATAAATCTAGACTCTAATTCCGTATGTCGAACCCTTAGAGAATGATAATAAATGGGTAGATAGGCGGATATATAATTAAAACAAGCAAGCTAAGGGCATCACCATGAGCGAAAAGGTATATCCAGTCAGTCCAGAAGTGGCGGCACAGGCACATATTGATAATGCAAAATATGAAGCGATGTATGAGCAGTCTATCAATGATCCGGATACATTTTGGGGCGAAGAAGGGAAGCGTCTTGATTGGTTCAAGCCATACACTAAAGTTAAGAACACTACTTTTGATCCGCACAATGTTGATATTCGTTGGTTTGAAGATGGTACCTTAAATGCTTCTTATAACTGTTTAGACCGTCATCTTGAAACGCGCGGTGATCAAGTCGCTATTATTTGGGAAGGTGACGACCCAAGTGAATCAGAAAATATTACATACCGAGATCTCTATGAGCGTGTTTGCCGCTTTTCTAATGCACTAAAAAGTCAGGGCGTTGAAAAAGGTGATGTTGTTACTCTATACATGCCAATGATTCCTGAAGCAGCAATCGCTATGTTGGCTTGTACGCGTATTGGTGCGGTTCACTCTATTGTTTTTGGTGGTTTCTCACCTGAAGCGTTGGCTGCTCGTATTGAAGGCGCAAGCTCAAAAGTAGTGGTAACGTCAAACTACTCATTACGTGGTGGTAAAGTTGTCCCATTAAAAGCTAATGTGGATAAAGCGTTAGAGCACCCTGCTGCTGCGGCACATGTTGAAAGTGTTATTGTTGTTAAGCGTGTTGATCAAGATGTTGCTTGGAACGAAAAAGTTGATGTGTGGTACGAGGGGTTGGTTGCTGCTGCGTCTGCAGAATGTGCTCCAGAAGAGATGGAAGCGGAAGCGCCGATGTTTATTCTTTACACATCTGGTTCAACAGGTGCGCCTAAAGGTTTGAAGCATACGACTGGTGGGTACATGGTTTATGCCGCTATGACGCATGAGTATGCTTTTGATTATAAAGAAGGCGATATCTACTGGTGTACAGCTGATGTTGGTTGGGTAACGGGTCATAGCTACATCGTTTACGGACCGTTAGCAAACGGTGGTACTTCTTTGATGTTTGAAGGTGTTCCAAACTATCCTGATAACAGTCGTTTTGGTCGTGTTATTGAGAAACATAAAGTAAACCAGTTATATACAGCCCCAACAGCTATTCGCTCATTAATGCAGCAAGGTGAAGATGTGCTGGGTGATTCAGACCTGTCTAGCTTGCGTATTCTTGGATCGGTTGGTGAGCCAATTAACCCAGAAGCATGGAACTGGTACCACCGTATCGTTGGGCAAGGTCGTTGCCCAATCGTTGATACGTGGTGGCAGACAGAAACAGGCGGTATGATGATTCTTCCTCTGCCAGGTGCTACCGCGCTTAAGCCTGGTTCTGCAACACGTCCTTTCTTTGGTGTACAGCCTGCACTGCTTGATGCAGATGGAAATGAGTTGGAAGGTGCGGTTGACGGGAATCTTGTTCTTAAGGATTCTTGGCCTGGCCAGAGTCGCTCCATCTGGGGAGATCATGAGCGCTTTATTCAGACGTACTTCTCTACCTATAAAGGTGTTTATACAACTGGAGATGGCGCGCGTCGTGATGAAGATGGTTACTACTGGATTACAGGGCGTGTTGATGATGTTATTAACGTATCGGGACACCGTATGGGTACTGCTGAGGTAGAGTCTGCACTCGTAGCGCATCCTGCAGTTGCTGAAGCGGCGGTAGTCGGTTATCCGCATGAACTTAAGGGGCAGGGTATATATGTTTATGTAACCTTGCAGTCAGGCTATGAGCAATCAGATGAGCTGATGAAAGAGCTTCGATTGCATGTTCGTAAAGAAATTGGCCCGATTGCTTCACCTGATTTGATTCAATTTTCACCCGGTATGCCTAAAACTCGTTCAGGTAAGATTATGCGCCGTATTTTGCGTAAAATTGCTGAAGATGACTTCGATGCTCTAGGTGATACCTCAACTTTGTCAGACCCAACTGTTGTTGATGATCTGATCGAAAACAGAATGAACCGTAAATAAGGTTGTTTCTTAATTACGTGTTAATTTAGTGAAAACTCCCTCTTCGGTTGATCTGTAGGGGGAGTTTTTCGTTTATAGATGTTATTATTCAAGCCTTACAAGATTGAATAATATGGATTTGGACGCGTCTGTGTCCGGGGGATAAAGCATGCAGCTAGCCAGTAAAATCATTATTGCAGATGACCATCCGTTGTTTCGTGCGGCATTACGCCAGGCAGTAACTCAGGCGATTGAGGGTGTTGAAATTGTAGAAGCCGATTCACTGGCGGCGGTGCAAGAAGCTGTTGTTCAGCACAGTGATGCAGATTTAGTGCTACTTGATCTTCATATGCCGGGTACCCATGGATTTACTGGTTTGGTGTTTTTGCGAGGACAAAACCCAGGTATGCCAGTGGTAGTGGTTTCAGGAAGTGAAGAGGTCAGTGTTTTAAGACGTGCTATGGATTATGGTGCTTCTGGCTTTATTCCCAAATCAGCGCCACTTGAAACTATCTCAGAAGCGATCGTTGCCGTCCTTAAGGGTGAAGAATGGTTGCCGCGTGATATTACAGAGAACGGCACTGTTGATGTTAGTGAGGAAGAGCGAAAATTTGCAGCGGCTTTGGTTTCGTTAACGCCGCAGCAGTTTAGAGTGCTGACCATGCTGACAGAGGGCTTGCTGAATAAACAGATTGCCTATGAGTTGAATGTGTCAGAAGCAACGATTAAAGCACATGTTACCGCTATTTTGCGTAAATTGCGTGTGCATAGCCGTACGCAGGCTGTTATTGCTGCCCAGCGCTTGAGTGTTGATCCTGCGCGTACAGAAATGGAATAGTCTGCAAGTTCGCGATAATGAAGCACCCTGTTGGGTGCTTTTTTTATGCCGATTTACTAGCTGAGACAAGCTTGTTAATCATAGCGCGTAATGCGGCTGGTTTAATTGGCTTGGTCAGTAGTTGGGCGCCAAAGTTATTAATTTCCTCTTTTACTTCATCGGTACGGTCTGCTGTAATGACAAGAGCAGGGATTTCTTTCCCCCACAGCGTGTAAAGCTCATTAAGTGCCATGATACCTGTGTCTAGTTCATTTAAATGGTAGTCCACAAGAGTAATGTCGGGAAGAGGTGCTGCTTCGTTGTTGTATAAGTTGGCAGCTGCCTCAATAGACGCAGCTGTATAAGTGTCACAGCCCCAGCCTTGAAGTAGTGCTGACATGCCTTCTAGTATTTTAGGTTCATTATCAATAATGAGTGCGGTGGTGCCATTGAGCGTTTTGCTTCTTATCCAGCCACGTTGCTCTGGTTTTGATTGCACTTCTTTGGCGGGGTCGCCCAGAGGTATTGTTATACTGAAAACAGTTCCTTGGCCAGGCCAGGAGCGCACGCTGATCTTATGTTTTAACATTTTGGCGATACGGTCAGTGATAGCTAACCCTAAACCAAGCCCCTGTACTTTTGAGTGTTTAGGGTTGTTGATGCGTTTGAATTCTTCAAATACCTCATGAAGCTTTTCTTTAGGTATGCCAACGCCGGTATCCCATACTTCGATACGTAGCTGTTGGCCTATACGTCGACATCCTAAGAGTACTTTGCCATCTTGTGTGTAGCGCAAAGCATTGGAGAGAAAGTTTTGCAGAATTCTTCTTAATAATTTTTGGTCAGAAGCAACGATTTGGTAGCAATGAACGTAGCGAAAAGCTAAGGCTTTTTCCTGTGTGAGTGCGGCAAACTCTGTGCTTAAGTTGCTAAAGAGTGAGTCTAATGAGAAGTGTGTAATAACAGGCTCAAGAGCGCCGGCATCAAGTTTTGATATGTCCAAAATAGTAGTGATAAGCTCTTCAGCTGCTTTCAGAGAGCCGTCTAGGTTGTCTACTAGTTGTGTAGTGCTTGGTGATGAGTGGCTTTGCTGGGCTAGAGCAGAAGTGAACAGTCGAGCTGCATTTAATGGCTGTAGTAGGTCATGACTTGCGGCGGCTAAGAATCGAGTTTTACCTAAGTTAGCGGCTTCGGCGTCGCTTTTTGCTTGGCGCAATTCATCTTCCATTAGGGCTCGAATGGTGTTTTCTTTTCGAAGTTCTTTGTTTACAACTGAGAGGGCGTGGGTACGTTCTTTCACGCGTTGCTCAAGCGTCTCATTGGTTATTTGTAAGGCTATTTCGGCATCGCGCCGCTCAGTAATATCTTGATAAAGAGTGAAATAGCCTAGTACATCGCCATATTCTCCTACATGAGGAATATACGTGACTTCGGCAAAACGTTTGGCACTATTTTGTGAAGGTAGATCAGTCTCAAATTTTTGGCGGTTTCCATTTAGAGCTTGTTGGATGAAATCTTTTCTTTTCGCATACTCTGTTGCATCAAGTATTTTATAAGCCGGTTTGCCAATCATTGTGTCGCGTTCCATGCCAAATGCTTCAGCGTAGGCTTTGTTGACAAAAAGATAGCGCCTCTCTGTATCTAGGTAGGCAATTAATACCGGGACATTGTCAGTGTATATTCTAATATTGTGTTCACTCTCACGCAGTGCTTCTTCAACGCGTTTGTGTTGAGTGATATCCATGTAGGTATTTACGTACCCTCCATTGGGAGTTGGATTGTCGCGAACTTCTAGAACCGTTCCATCAGGTCGGTATCTTTCGTAACGGTGCGGGCGACCTGATTTGATACTATCAAGTCGTTTGCTTATCTGCTCCTCGATATTCCCAGGCCCGTACTCTCCTTTGAGAGCGTTGTATCGGAATATTTCTTCGATAGAGCGCCCCACGCAAATCAGGCCTTCAGGGTAGTTAAACATTTGTAAGTAAGGTCGATTCCATGCGACTAATCTGAGTTGCTGGTCGACTACGCTAATTCCTAAGCCTATGTTCTCAATGGTGGACTGCAGTAGTGAACGGTTAAACCTTAATGCTTGAGATGCTTCATCGACAATGGAAACAACATCACCTATCTGCATGTCTTTTCCGCGAAGAGTGGAGGCAATAACTATACGTGCCGAAGACGCACCTATTACACCAGCCAAAAGACGCTCTGTAAAATTGTTGAGTTCCGGGGTGGCTTTATCACCCGACAGTGGTGGCTCTTCGTTGCGTTGTAATGCGTAACCGGTGAAGGCGTGCTGAGTGCGACTGAGCCCAAGAAAACGCTCTGTAAGCATTTGTAAGTCACCAACAGTTACTGTGCTGTGTTGGCGTGATGGAATTGTTAAGTCTTTATTATAAACATCTACAAAAGCACTAGCTTGAATACGATCTGTGAGTCTTTGTGAGGTGTATTGAGATACGATGACGTACAGAGTGATATTTGTGATGAGACTCCACAGTACACCGTGCGTGAGCGGGTCTAGGTTGTTGATGCCAAATAAAGCCGTAGGCGTAAGGATTAGATAATCAAATAAGCCGTTTTGTAAAAAATGCGGTGAGATAATGTTGGCGTTGATCAGAGTGGGGATGACTAGTGTGTAAATCCATAAAAGTAACCCTGCCGTCATGCCGACAAGAGCACCTTGGCGTGAACCCTTTTTCCAAAAAATACCGCCAAGTAATGCGGGCATAAATTGCGCTATCGCAACAAACGCAAGCAGACCGAAGGAAGATAGTGGGCCTTGGTTGCCAAGAATTCGATAATAGAAATATGCCATCAGTAATAATGTGATGATAGTTAGGCGTCTCACTTTTAACAGAAGGGCACCTAAGTCGTTACTCTGTGAGAGTTTTAGGCTGGATATCCTGAAGAGCAGAGGCATTATTATGTCGTTACACACCATGGTGGATAGCGTAATACTGGCAACAATTACCATGCTAGTTGCTGCTGACAGGCCACCTATAAAGGCAAAAGTTGCGAGTTGCTTGTTTCCTAGCTCGAAAGGCAGCATTAACACGAAAGTATCTGCATCGATGAATTCGCCTTGAAAGAAAATATTTCCTGCTGTGGCGATGGGGAGAACGAAGATGCTCAAAAGTAGCATGTAAAATGGGAAGAGCCAGCGTGCAATGCGCAGGTTTTTGATGTCGGTGTTTTCAACAATGGTCACATGAAATTGACGTGGAAGACAAAGGACTGCACAGCAGGCGAGTACTATTTCCGTCAAAAAACTGCCGCTTAAGTAATTATGGTACCTATTATCTGTTTGGAGCTGCTGGCTAACATTATGTAAGGTGTCATAAAGGCCATCAAACACCTGTCCAGAAATGAAAATACCTACGGCGATAAATGCGGTGAGTTTAATAATTGATTCGAAAGCAACAGCGAGAACAATACCCTCATGATGTTCTGTTGCGTCGATATGGCGCGTTCCAAAAAGAATGGCAAATATAGCCATTAATATGGCAACAAAGAGGGCTGTATCACTCCCTTTGCTTAGTGCTTCTGTTGTACCGGGGGCTAGTGCGTTGTAGCTGATGGCTACGGCTTTTAGTTGCATAGCAATGTAAGGCACGGTGCCCAGTACGGCGATTATTGTTACCAAGACGGCAAGTGATTGGCTTTTGCCATAACGTGACGAGATGAAATCAGAAATAGTTGTGATGTTTTGTTGCTTGCTAATCAGCATCATTTTTTCTATAACGCGCCAGCCAAAGATGAAAACCAGCAAAGGGCCTAGGTAGGTAGCTAGGAACTCCCAGCCTGAACTAGAGGCACGACCCACAGAGCCGTAAAATGTCCATGAAGAGCAATAAACGGCTAAAGAAAGCGAATAGATTATGGGATTGTTTGCGTAAGACTTGCCGCGACTGGTTTTGTCTCCGTAGTAAGCGATGCTAAATAGCAGTCCTACGTATAGGAGCGAAATAAGAATAATGGACCAACCTGAAAGCATGTCGACACACCTTGAGCTTTAAAAGTTTAAACGTAAGTGTAACCTAAACCGTCTAAGATCCTAATACTTCAGTTATACCTTTGTATAGCCTGTTGTATGTTAAGGAATTTTCAATATTAAGACTGTAAGCAGCTAAATATGCAGGCTGTAGCGATGTTGGCTGTATGTGTCGACAATGTGTACCGACTAAAGTCGGGGATTTGTTTGGGGGTGCTCTCTGATAAATTTACCCAGTCTACTTCTTTCACTTAATCCGATAACAAAAATTTAAGGATAGTGCCATGTCAATCAGTAGTGAGAGTGCAAAAGCCTATTGGGGCGAAAATTTGCGCATAATAATGACTTACCTTGCCATCTGGTTCGTAGTTTCCTACGGCGCTGGCATTCTGTTTGTCGAACAGTTGGATGCAATTAGCTTTTTTGGTTTTCCATTAGGCTTTTGGTTTGGTCAGCAGGGTTCGATTTTCGTATTCGTCGTCTTGATCTGGGCTTATGTAGCCAGCATGAACAAGCTCGATGAAAAATATGACGTACAAGAATAATAATAACTTAATATAGGGTGGCGTTAATATGAGTGTTGATATGTTATCGTATCTATTTATTGGTGGATCATTCCTCCTTTATATAGGTATTGCAGTGTGGGCCCGTGCGGGTTCAACTAAAGAGTTTTACGTAGCTGGTGGTGGTGTACACCCGATTGCCAATGGTATGGCAACAGCAGCAGATTGGATGTCGGCGGCATCTTTCATCTCTTTGGCAGGTTTGATCTCCTTTGTTGGACGTGATGGTTCTGCTTATTTGATGGGTTGGACTGGTGGTTATGTGTTGCTAGCAATGCTGTTGGCTCCATACCTTCGTAAATTTGGTAAGTTCACAGTGCCAGATTTCGTAGGTGACCGTTATGAATCAAGCACTGCTCGTATTATCGGGGTCGTTTGTACTATCGTAATCTCTTTCACTTACGTTGCTGGTCAGATGCGTGGTGTGGGGATCGTGTTCTCTCGTTACTTGCACGTAGATATTAATACTGGTGTTATTCTAGGTATGGCGATTGTTTTCTTCTACGCTGTACTGGGTGGCATGAAAGGTATTACTTATACACAGGTGGCTCAGTACTGCGTATTGATTCTTGCTTTCACAGTGCCTTCTTTCTTCCTTTCTGCTCAAGTAACTGGTCATATCCTACCGCAGATCGGTTTGGGTGCGACTCTGGAAACTGGACAGTCAGTTCTAGCTACTCTGGATCAGCTATCTTTGGATCTTGGTTTTGCTCAATATACCGCGGGTAAGAAGTCGACCTTTGATATCTTCTGTCTAACAGTTGCATTGATGTGTGGTACTGCAGGTCTTCCGCATGTAATTGTACGCTTCTTCACAGTTCCTCGTGTAAAAGATGCGCGTACTTCTGCTGGTTATGCGTTGATTTTCATCGCATTGCTTTACACAGCTATTCCAGGTGTTGCTGGTTTTGGACGTGTAAACCTAATCCAAACGCTTAACGGTCCTGATAACGCAGGTACTGAGTATGCTGAAATTCCTTCTTGGTTTAAAAACTGGGAAAATGCTGGTCTGCTAGGTTGGAATGACCGTAACGGCGATGGCAAAATTCAGTATGCTGCGGGTGCTGCATTTGATGGTAAAAAAGGTAAGCCTTCATATGCTGAAGGTGATGAGCGTGGTGAGTTTGGTCAGCGTTTAGCAACTAATGCTAAGACTGATGCTGGCTTCGATGCGGCAAAACAGCCTTTTGCTAACGAAGTATATGTTGACCGTGACATCATGGTACTGGCTAACCCAGAGATTGCTCAGCTTCCTGCTTGGGTAATTGCTTTGGTAGCAGCAGGTGCGGTAGCAGCGGCACTATCTACAGCAGCAGGTCTGTTGTTGGTGATTTCGACTGCCATTGCGCATGACTTGATGAAGAAAACCATCAACCCTAATATCAATGATAAGCAAGAGTTGATGTACGCTCGTCTAGCGGCTGTTGTGGCTATCTGTATTGCCGGTTACTTCGGTATCAACCCACCAGGGTTTGTGGCACAGGTAGTGGCGTTGGCATTTGGTATTGCGAGTGCTTCGGTATTCCCAACTCTAATGCTAGGTATCTTCTACAAGCGTATGAACACTCAGGGTGCAATCGCTGGTATGTTGGTTGGTCTGATTTCTACTGTTGGATACATGTGGTACTTCGTATTTGGCGGTGGTAACAGTGCTGACTACTTCATGGGTGTAAGCCCGGGTGGATTTGGTGCAATCGGTATGGTGCTTCACTTTATCGTCGCTATCGTTGTTGCTTCAATGACTCCTCCTCCATCTGAAGAGATGCAGAGAATTGTTGAAGATCTACGTATTCCACGTGGTGCTGGTGAAGCTCACGCTCACTAAAATTTGAGATAACACTCAAAATTCAGAAGGGCGCATCAGCGAAGGTTGATGCGCCCTTTTTAGTCATTAAGGAGAATAATTATGCCTTCATCTTTCAATATGGATAATCTGCCCTTTAGCTTGCTGGATGAAAGGGAGCAGGCTTTATTGCGACAAACTCTGGATATAGGCTATTTTCAGAAAGATGAAGTGATTATGCAGGCCGGTTCTGTACCAGAGGGTGTGTATGTTGTTCTAAAAGGCAAAGTTTCAGAAAGCGAAGTGCATGCAGGGGAAGCCGATAGGCAAGAGCATATTTATGTTCATTATGAAAATGAAGATTACTTCGGTGCTTGGTCTGCAATTAAAGGTAATGCAATACACAACTTCATCGCTGAAGTTGAAACTATTTGTCATATTATTCCAACGAAAACCGTATTAGATCTAGTATCAACTAATTCATCATTTGCTGACTATTTTCAGCAAAACCTTGTGGCTAAGGCTGAGATTGTTGAGCAGCATGGTGACTCGCAAGATATGGCTGAGTTTATGTTGGCTCAGGTCGGTGAGGGGGTGATGCGCGCCCCGCTAATAGTGGATGAAGCCTCTACTATTAAAGCAACCACCGTTATGATGCGTGAAAAGAAAGTCGATTGTGTTCTTGTTAAAAAGGGAACGCGATATGGGATGGTAACCGGAACTGATTTATTAAACGCTGTTGTTCTGAATGAGTGCTCTATCGATACCGCTGTTGCAGAGATAGCTACATACCGTTTGATAAGTGTTCATCCTAACGATTATCTATTCAATGCATTGATTATCATGACACAGCAACAGATCGAACGTGTTGTTGTTATGCGTGAAAATGAGTTGATGGGTATTGTTGATTTGACCGATGTGTTGAGTTTCTTTTCAAGTCACTCGCATGTTATTGGTTTGCGTATTGAGCGAGCAAAAACATTGGAAGACCTGCATACCGCTGCGCATGGTCTGAATGATTTAATTAAGTCTTTGGTTTCACAAGGTGTTAAAGCGCGTTTTGCTATGGATCTTTTGGCGGCAATGAATGGCCGCATAATGGCCAAGCTATTTGATTTAATGGTTCCTGCAGATATGCAGCCGCATGTATGCTTGATTGTTATGGGGTCTGAAGGGCGTGGTGAACAAGTTATGAAGACAGATCAGGATAATGCCATTATTTATCGTGATGGTCTTGCTTGGAAGGACATGCAAGAAGTAATGAACAGTTTCTCTAAGCAGCTGATGGAGTTTGGCTACCCTCCTTGTCCTGGTAATATTATGGTGTCAAATCCAGAATGGGTTAACTCTCTAGGGGATTGGACTCAGAAAATGTCTTCTTGGTCAGTCAGTTGGGCAGAGCAGGATCAAATGAATCTTGCTATAGCGGTTGATGCTAAACCTGTTGCAGGAAACCCCGCACTATTTAAAGCGGCTCGTAATTGGTTCTTTAAGTCGTTAAAAAATAATGATGCTTTTTTCTCCAATTTTGCAAAAGTGGCCTTGGAGTTTAGTACGCCGTTAACTTTTTTTGGGAACTTGAAAGATCGCGGTCAGCTTGATGTTAAAAAAGGCGGTATCTTCCCGATAGTGCATGGCGTTCGCACGATGGCGCTTGAGCATAAGATACTTGTCACTAATACGTTTAAGCGTTTAGAGGCTCTCGTAGAAGTGGGGGCGATGACTGATAAGCACTCTAAAGATCTTGCTGAAGCATTAGGCTTGTTTATTCAGTTGCGATTGCGTCAGCAAATCAAGCGTGCCGAGGAGGAAGAAGCAGGTGTTGATCTAACGCCTAATACCCTTGATTTGCAATCTATGAATAAAATGGAAAGAGATTTATTGCGAGATGCTTTTCATATAGTTAAAGGGTTTAAGAAGCATCTGGAGTTGCATTACCACTTAGGGAGCCGTTAATGATTATCCCAAGAACAATAAGAAGAATGAAAGAAAAGATGGGGCATAAATCTGGACCATATGCTCACCTGTTTGAGCCTTATGATGGTGATGAGGTTGTGTCATTAGATTGTGAAACAACAGGACTAGACGTTAAGAATGCCGATATCATTTCTATTGGGGCGGTTAGGGTAAAAGGTAATAAAGTTTTAACCAGCGAGCGGTTGGATATTAAGTTAAAGCCACCGAAGACTCTTACGGGCGACTCCATTAAGATACATAAAATTCGAGCTGTCGATTTAGAAGACGGGATTGAGTTAGAGGAGGCGCTTGAGCAGGTTTTAGCTTTTGTTGGAAATAGGCCTATTTTGGGTTATTACGTTAATTATGATATTAGAATGTTAGACAAATTTATCCGTCCTAAATATGGATTTGGTTTGCCGTGTAAGGCGATAGAGCTATCTCATGTTTATCACGATATTATAAAGTGGCGTATGGTGGGTGGGAATGTTGATCTTCGGTTTGATACGATCTCCAAAAAGCTAGATATCCCTATACTTGAAAGGCACACGGCATTGGGTGACGCTATCACTGTCGCATTAATGTATGTCCGATTGAAATATGGAGACCCGCCAGAAGTGGGGTAAGTTAACAGTATGTTAAATAAAGCGAGCTTTTGGCTCGCTTTTTGCATTTTAAATTATGCTGGATAATAATAAGTAATAAGTGCCATAATAATGACGTTCCATAAAGTTGATACGCTTGTTTAATAAGTGAATACTTTGTTTGATGTCAATAAAATGCCGTATTGGGGCGTGAGATGATTGAACGAGCAGACATAAATAATGTGCTAATGCAGATGAGGTCGTTAAAGGCAGAAGCTCAGCAAGGTGTTATCCATGTTGATAAGCCTGCTTTTAAAGCTGATCCAGTGCGCGCTGTTGATGGTGAAGGCTTTGGTGATTTGCTTAAAAATGCCATTGATAAAGTAAATGATACTCAGATGGAAGCTAGTCGTATGGCTACAGCGTTTGAACAAGGCGACCCACGAGTTGAATTAACTCAGGTAATGATTCAAATGCAAAAAGCCAGTGTGTCGTTTGAGGCAATGACTCAGGTTCGTAATAAGCTCGTTACTGCTTATGAAGATGTTATGAAAATGCCAATGTAATAATGAAAAAATATTTGGCTTTACTGTTTTATGGATAACAATACGATGGCTTTACAAACTAATGATGGTGGATTGATGTCGGGCTTTAATAAGCTGACAATTTTGCGCCAGTTTGGTTTGATGGTGGGGCTTGCTGCGAGTATTGCTATCGGCTTTTCTGTCGTTTTATGGTCAAAATCTCCCGATTACAGAGTTCTATTTTCTAATCTTGAATTTGTAGATGCCAATCAGGTTATCGAACAACTACGTTTGTACAATATTCCTTATAAGTTTGAAGGCGATGGCAGGGCTGTGCTCGTGCCTAATGAGTATGTTCACCAGGCCAGGCTTAAGCTAGCAGCAGAGGGGTTCTCTGCAGATAAAACGGTTGGCTTTGAAATAATGGATAAAGATCAAGGTCTAGGCGCCAGTCAGTTTATGGAGAATGCTCGCTATCGACGTGGTTTAGAGGGTGAGCTTGCTAGAACGATAGCCAGTATGATGGCTGTTAGAGGTGCGCGTGTGCACTTGGCAATACCTAAGCAGACTGTCTTTGTTCGAGATCAGAGAAAAACCAGTGCTTCAGTTTTTCTAGAGATATTTGCAGGGCGAAAGCTGGAACGTGGCCAAGTGGCTGCTATCGCTAATTTAGTTGCCTCTTCAATTCCTATGCTAGATGTTAAAGACGTAACAGTGGTTGATCAGCGGGGGCAGTTGTTAAATTCTCGTGATGAAGATGAGGATGTTGTACTAGCAGCTAAGCAGTTTGAGTACGCTCGCAAAGTTGAAGAAACTTTGCTTAATAGAGTTAATAGTATTTTGCTGCCAGTGGTAGGGCAGGGGCGTTTTAGAGCAGAAGTGTCGGCTGAAATTGATTTTACGTCTATTGAACAAACAGATGAGCTATTTAATCCAGATTTGCCTGCATTGAGAAGTGAGCAGACACTTGATGAAAATAAAGTAGGCGCTGCTGCATCAAGAGGTATTCCTGGTGCGCTATCTAATCAGCCACCTGGCCCTAGTTCTGTGCCTGAAGTGGCTGATGGTGGTGGGGCTGCTGCTGGAGGGTCTTCGGTACCTGGGAGTAATCGCAAGCAAGCAACTCGCAATTTTGAACTGGATCGCTCTATTTCTTATACCAAACATCAAAGTGGTCGTGTCGGGCGTTTGTCAGTTGCTGTTGTTGTTGATGACCTTATGTCCATTAACCCTGAAACTGGGGAGGCAGCTAAAACGCCGTGGGCTGCCAATGAGTTGGAGCGATTGAGAATTCTTGTTAAAGACGCTGTTGGTTATGCTGCGGTGAGGGGAGATAGTGTCAATGTTATTAATTCACCATTTGTGGCTGAGCAGCCATTTATAGAAGAAGAGATACCTATTTGGATGGAGCCTTGGGTATGGGATATTGCAAAGCAAGTAGGCGCTGTCTTGTTTGTGTTGTTAATGGTTTTTGGAATATTGCGACCCATACTTAAAAGCCTGACAACAACAGGAGGGGCGGCTGCGGCTCTAGGTGATGATGCTTCTGGGGATGTGGCTGCAGAGCTTGAAGGCCTGGATGGTGGTGTAGTTTCTGATGATAAAGTGACCTTTGGTGAGAGGGGAGACTCTCTTTTACCGACGCCAAATGAAAGTTTTGAATATCAACTGAATGCAGTTCGAAGCATGATTGCAGAAGATCCTGCGCGAGTGGCGCAAGCTGTAAGACAATGGGTTGGGCAAGATGAGCGATGATGCTGAGTTGACGGATATAGAAAAAGCGGCAATCCTTCTTATTAGTCTAGGAGAGGATGATGCTGCTGAGGTGCTTAAGCATTTAGGTCCTAAGCAGGTGCAGTTGATAGGTGAGGCAATGACTCAGCTTGATAACATACCTCAATCTAGCGTTGAGGGTGTTGTTTCTGATTTCATGCATTTGGTAAGTGATCAGACGGGTATCGGTATCAATAATGACCGTTATATCCGCGCTATGCTGAATCAGGCTTTGGGCGAAGAGAAAGCTAAAACATTGCTTGATCGAATACTTATGAGTACCAATACGTCGGGTCTGGATACTATGCGTTGGATGGAGCCTCGACAAATTGCGGAAACTATCCGTTTTGAGCATCCGCAAATACAGGCTGTTATTGTTTCTTATCTTGATCCTGACCAAGCGGCGACTGTGCTGGCATTTTTTGATGATAAGGTGCGTTTAGATATTGTTATGCGTGTAGCGGCATTGGATCAAATACAACCTCAGGCACTTCAAGAGCTCAATGACATGTTAGAAGGGCAGTTTAGTAGTGCTCGTTCTGGTAAATCTCGAACGCTGGGTGGCGTGAAGCAGGCTTCTGAGATCATGAACTTTATTGACAGTACAATCGAAGCTGAGTTGATGGAGAGTATTAGAGAGGTCGATGATGGCCTCGCTACACAAATACAAGATCTGATGTTTGTGTTCGATAACCTTATCGATGTGGATGACCGAGGTATTCAGGTTATTCTGCGCGAAGTTTCTACTGATGTATTGATTATTGCTCTTAAGGGGGCTGAAACTGCTTTGCAGGAAAAAATCTTCAAGAATATGTCTAAGCGTGCAGCTGAGTTGTTGCGCGATGACCTTGAGGCGAAAGGCCCTGTTCGTGTGAGTGAAGTAGAAGAAGCACAAAAAGAAATTCTTACTGTTGCACGTCGTTTGGCTGATGAAGGAGAGATCATGCTGGGTGGTGGCGGTGATGAGATGGTCTAGGCTATCGATATGAAGTCATCAGAAAAGTTGCCTATTCGCTTTGAGTCTTCTGAGTTGGTTAAGCCTGTTGAAAGCTGGCTGCTTCCTGAAGTGAATAGTCGCCATGTTGTCGGTTTTCATACAAAACCTGTTGAGCCCAAAGTCGATGCTATTACTGTTGTTGATGAAGAGATTGTTGCTGAAAAGGTAACGCTTGCTGAGTTAGAAGAAATACGCGAGCGGGCCTACGAAGAGGGTAAGGAAGCGGGTCGGCTGGCAGGATACGATGCTGGTTTTCAGGAAGGTGATCAGCGTGGTTTTGCAGAAGCATTGGATAAAGGTAAGGTCGCAGTTGACGAGCAGTTACAAAAAGTAGAAGCGTTGATTAAGTCATTGGATCTACCGTTGCAAAACCAGCATGATCAGATAGCTGAGTTGGTGACAGAATTGTCTTTGCATGTCGCAAGCGTGATAACTAAGCAGCAGTCCTCTGACTATAAAAATATTGTGCGTTCTTCTGTTTTAGAGGCTGTAGAGCTGCTCCCTAAGCAGTCGGGCGAGCTAGTAATTACAGTGCACCCAGATGATGTGGAAGCGGTGTCGCTTATGGCTGATCAACAGCCAAGGTGGCGAGTAATCGCAGATGAGCAACTGGCTATGGGTGGCTGTTTGGTATCCACGGATGATAGTGTTATTGATTACTGCATAGAAACTCGATTCTCTGATGTATCCGAGCAATTGAGAGAGAGGCTTCAGAAGTTTCGGCATTCTAGCGTTTCTGAAAATGACCTCCCACATAGTCGTAAAGAGGCTGGTGATGAGTCGTCCTGATTTATCGCAAACAATTAAAAGCTTGGTTAGTCCCTCTTTGTCTGAGCCAAAGCCACGTATTGAAGGGCGAATAACGCGCTTAATAGGTTTGACTATTGAGGCGGTAGGTTTGCAAGTGGCGGTTGGTGATAATTGTTTGATTATTCTGTCTGCAACTCATGAAATTGAAGCTGAGGTTGTCGGTTTTTCTGGAGATCGAATTTACTTAATGCCTTTGCATGCAGTCGAAGGGCTATCTGCAGGAGCTAAGGTGGTTCCGCTTCGAGCGGGTCGAGACGTGCCTGTTGGCTTTGGTTTGTTGGGTCGAGTCTTGAATGGTGTGGGTGAGCCGCTTGATGGTAAAGGGCCCCTAGATTGTCAGCAGTCGACGACTCTGGCGGGAGAGGTTATTAATCCGCTATCGCGTTTTCCTATTGTTAATACGCTTGATGTGGGAATCAAAGCTATTAACGCGCTATTGACGGTAGGAAAGGGGCAGCGTTTGGGGTTGTTTGCTGGAAGTGGTGTAGGTAAGTCTGTATTGCTGGGAATGATGACGCGGGCTACTGAGGCTGATATTACGATTGTTGGTTTGATTGGTGAACGTGGTCGAGAGGTTAAAGAGTTTATTGACCATAACCTTGGAGCGGAAGGTTTAGCTCGTTCTGTTGTCGTTGCTTCGCCTGCTGATGACTCTCCTTTAATGCGTTTGCGTGCTTCTCAATTAGCTACCCGTATTGCTGAATATTTTCGAGCCCAGGGTAAAAATGTATTGCTGTTGATGGACTCTTTAACTCGTTATGCTCAAGCACAACGTGAGATTGCGCTGGCGATAGGTGAGCCGCCTGCAACTAAGGGCTATCCTCCTTCTGTGTTTGCAAAGCTTCCGAAAATAGTTGAGCGTGCGGGTAATGATGCTACGGGTGAAGGCTCGATAACGGCTTTTTATACAGTGTTGACCGAAGGTGATGATCAGCAGGACCCTGTTGCGGATGCCGCGCGAGCTATACTAGATGGTCATATAGTGTTATCGCGACGTCTTGCAGAGCAGGGGCATTATCCGGCTATTGATGTAGAGGCTTCTATAAGCCGTGCTATGCCGCAAATTGTTACGCAGGAGCATATGGCGGCGGCGATGCGTTTTAAGCAACTGTTCTCAAAATTTCAGCAGAATGAAGATTTAATCGCTGTTGGTGCTTATGTGCGAGGGAGTGATCCAACAACGGATTTTGCTATTGAGCGGATGCCAACAATGCAGCAGTTCTTGCAGCAGGGGTTGCATGATGCTTATGATGTTGATGGTAGTTTGAAAATGTTAACAATGGCCTTGCAGCCAAGTGAGCCACCAAGGTAAGTATGAAGAAACGTTCTGGGCGCTTAAAAGTTGTATTGGATCTGGCTGAAAAGCGTAAGAAGGATGCAGAGCGCTTTTTGGCAGAGCATATTCAGCGGGTTGAAACTGATAAAGGTCAGTTGGTTCAATTGGAACAGTATTTAGCTGAATATCAACAGACTTTCCGCCAAGCAACTGAGCAAGGTTTGACGATCGATCAGTTGCAAAATTATCAGGCCTTTATGAATAAAATTGCAGTAGCGATTGAGCAGCATAAAAAATCTATGCAGTTGAATAAAAATCAGTTAGAGCATGTGAAGCAATATTGGGCACAAATGCATGGTAAGTTTAAGGCAATAGATTCATTGGTTGATAAGGCGATTGATGATGAAAGGAAGGTGGTTGATAAAGCGCTTCAAAAGCAGCTTGATGAGCGCTCTCAGCTGAGTAGGACAAATTATATTTAAAATCCACTGCTTCGGTTTGTAATAAAGTACGTTTCTTTCCTGTCATGAACTGTTTTGTCGTTTCTGATTAATTGGCCTCGTTTTTGCTGAGATAATTATGTTAAGTCTAATTGGCGGAAAACTATATGGCTCCTCAAGTTGCTCAGCTCAGTGTTCTTCTTCAACCTGCTAGTGTAAAAAATTTACCAACTATGGCTGGTATTCCTTCTAGTGCGCCATTAACAGATGGTTCGCTAGTGCCTGCTCAATTTAGCGAGCTGTTAAAAGAGATGGGGTTGGTGGCGAATAATGATGTGACTCCTTCTTCGTTAGCCGCAGGAATGGAATTGCCTGTTGAGGGACAAGAGTTGCCTGTTTTGCCCTCGGAATTGCCGTATTCTCCATTTCCTTTATCAGAAGCTGTTACTGACAAAGGTGGTGAAGAGCCTGTCATTGTTGCCGCGTCAGGTTTTTTGCCTGAATTAGATATGACAATGCAGGGAGATATAACAGGAGGGGGTGCTCAGGTAGTAGAGCCTTCTCTGGTGCAGACAGCACAGGCAGCGCAGGCAGCGCAGGCAGCACAGACAGCACAGGCAGCGCAGGCAGCGCAGGCAGCGCAGGCAGCACAGACAGCACAGACAGCACAGACAGCACAGACAGCACAGACAGCACAGACAGCACAGACAGCACAGACAGCACAGACAGCACAGACAGCACAGACAGCACAGACAGCACAGACAGCACAGACAGCAACCGCACAGACAGCACAGACAGCGCAGGCAGCGCAGGCAGCGCAGGCAGCACAGACAGCACAGACAGTACAGACAGCACAGACAGCACAGACAGCACAGACAGCACAGGCCGCACAGGCAGCACAGGCAGCACAGACAGTACAGGCCGCACAGACAGCGCAGACAGCACAGACAGTACAGGCCGCACAGACAGCGCAGACAGCACAGACAGCACAGACCGCACGGACAGCACAGACAGCACAGACAGCACAGACAGTAGAGACAGCACAGACAGAAGAAAATGGACAGGTAATACAGGCCACTGCAAGTGCACAGGTGATGCCAGTGCAGCAGGTGGCTTCTGAACCGCGTATAGATTCAAAGAAGGAGCCACTGCAGCAAACTCGTGATAATAATGTGTCTTTATCTTCTGCAGTTGTTGGTGTGAATGGCTCTCGTCAAGAACCTGTTGCAAATGGTGTCATTGGTCAGCAGGCCGCTGTTTTTCCTGTGATTCCTATAGGTCAGAAGGAGGTGTTGGCAGGCGGGAATACGTTGTCGCAAGGCAGTGCTGCTGAGTCATCTGATGTTGCTGCGCAAATGCGAGATCGGCCAGGTGATATATATTCATTAGGGTCGACTCATCAACCAACGCTTGTGAAGCCTACAGCGAGTATCCAAATGCAGATGCCGATAGGTATGCCACCAATGCATCCGGGTTGGCAGCAGGCGATGTCTGAACGGGTCATGTGGGCAGCAGGTCAGCAAGTACAAACCGCAACCATGCAGTTGGATCCTCCTGAATTAGGTGCTTTGCAGGTTAAGCTGCAAATCTTTCAGGATCAGGTAAATGTTACTTTTACATCACCTAATGCTGGCGTTAGGGATGCAGTTGAGCAGAGTTTGCCTCGATTGCGGGAAATGCTAGCTGAACAGGGTATGGATCTTGGTGAGTCTTTTGTTAATGATGAATCGTCCGACCAAGGGCGCCAACAAAGAGAGCTGCTCTCCGATGGGAGTTATCCAACAGTAGGTGAGCAAGAGGTGGTCGGATCGCCAGAAAAAGGCAGTGTAGGATTATCTTTAGTAGATTATTATGCATAGACGATAGTTAGCTATCTATATGTTATATTTAAAGGATAGTTTTGTATCTTGTTGTTGTGTGGTAATAATTTAGGGGTTTGTAATGGCTGAAGAGATAGCTGCGGAAGGTGCTGAGGGCGGAAAATCAAAAAAGAAGCTCATTATATTTATAGCGATTGGTTTTGTAGTTGTTGCATTACTGGGCGCAGGAGCTGCTTATTTTTTATTAGGTAATGAGGCTGCTGAGCCGGCCGTTGCTGCTGAGCCAGTACGTAAAGATGCAATATACTCTAAAGTACGTACGTTGGGTGGTAAACCGTCATTTGTCGCGACACTTAAATCTGCGGATGGGAAAAGGCATTTTTTGCGTACTTTTGTTGAGGCTAAAAGCAGAGATCAGGATGTTGTTGATGCATTGACTTTACATATGCCATTGGTTGTTTCTCGTTTGAATCATCTTTTTAGTTCGCAGTCATTTGATGAGTTACAAACGATTGAAGGTAAAGAAAAATTGCGACAAGCGTCCACACAGCTAGTGCAAGAATTTTTGCAGGAAAAAATCGGAAAGCCTGGTATTGAGAAAATTTTATTTACTGATTTTGTGATGCAGTAAAGTCAGGAGACTGAATATCAATGTCGGTTAAAGATCTACTATCTCAAGAGGAAATTGATGCGCTTCTACATGGTGTTGATGACGGAGATGTTGAAACTGTAGAAGAGCCAGAAGAGTACGAGTCTGGCGATATTCGGCCTTATGATCTTGCCAGTCATGAGCGTATCGTCCGTGGCAGGATGCCGACACTTGAGATGATTAACGAGCGCTTTGCTCGTTTTACTCGAAGTAGTTTATTTAATTTACTAAGAAAAACGACTGATGTGACCGTTGGTGGTGTTCAGGTCATGAAGTATGGTGACTATATCCATACACTTTATGTCCCAACTAGCATGAACTTAGTAAAGGTAGCTCCGTTGCGAGGTACTGCCTTATTTATTATGGATGCTAAATTAGTCTTTAAATTGGTAGATAATTTTTTTGGTGGAGATGGGCGGCACGCTAAAATTGAAGGGCGTGACTTTACTCCGACAGAAACACGTCTAGTTTATAAAACACTGGATCTACTTTTTTTAGACTTGGTAGAGGCTTGGAAGCCTGTGATGGAATTGAATTTTCAGAAGGTGGGTCACGAAATGAACCCGGCAATGGCTAATGCTGTAGGGCCTTCTGAAGTTGTGGTTGTGAGCACTTTTCAAGTCGATTTGGAAGGCGGTGCAGGCGAATTCCATATAACCATGCCTTACTCTATGCTAGAGCCTATCAGGGACCTATTAGTTTCAGGTTTTCAGCGTTCTGAAGATGAAAAAGACGATCGTTGGGTTAAAGCATTGCGGCGCGATATTATACTGGCTCCTATGAAGTTGGATTTGTGTATTGCTAAGCGAGAATTAACGCTGCGTAATGTAATGGCATTGGAAGCGGGCGATATTATTCCCATAGAAATACCTGAAAACTTAACCTTGAAAGCCAATTCCGTCCCTGTTTTTAATTGTAAAATGGGCACGTCGCGTGGCAATCTTGCCGTTAAAATTGTTGATCAAATAGCTAAGCATGAATAATGTATAAACTACCAGAGTTGCCTGTATGAGTGATGAAACAGAAAATAACGAAATGGACAGTGATCAGCAAGCAATGGCTGATGAGTGGGCTTCTGCATTAGAAGAGCAAACAGAGGAAGCTGCATCAGTTGATTTTGACGAGCTTTTAGATGAGTCCGTTCCTATCTCGGATCCTAAGTTAGATGTTATTCTGGATATACCAGTGACGTTGTCAATGGAGGTCGGGAATACGGATATTTCTATTAGAAACTTACTGCAGCTAAGTCAGGGGTCTGTAGTTGAGTTGGATCGCGTGGCAGGGGAGCCGCTAGATGTAATGATCAACGGGACTTTAATAGCTCATGGTGAAGTTGTTGTTGTTAATGATCGTTATGGTATCCGGTTAACTGATGTGATTAGCCCGCAAGAGCGAATTAAGCATTTACGTTGATGAATAAATACTGTCTGAAAGGTCTTAAGTTCGCACTTTTATTGTTATCGAGCATCTCTTTGGCTGCGGAGGATGTGCCTGCATCTAATGTTAGAGAAGATGTTTTGACTTCACAGGCTATTATGCAGGTGCTTTTTGGTCTCGCGTTAGTAATTGTCATTATTCTTATACTTGCCTGGGTCCTGCGTCGAGTATCTAATCTTCAGCAGTCTCATCAGAAAATGAAAATTGTGTCTTCTCTTTCTCTTGGTACGCGTGAAAAGGCTGTGTTGATTGAGGTTGGTGATAGACAAGTTTTGTTAGGTGTGTCTCCTGGCTCAGTATCGTTATTGGAATCTTTCTCTGAGCGTGTCATAACAGCTTCACCTGATAGTGAGTTTGATAAAAAGTTAAAACAAAGCCTTGATGCGGGGAGCTCTGAATGAGGCTTGCATGTGTAGTTATGCTTGCGTTATTTTCGGGGCACGCGATGGCTGCTGATGTCGGAATACCTGCATTTAATCTGACGACCAACGAAGCAGGTGAAACTAGTTACAGCGTGACGATTCAAATTCTTGCGCTAATGACTATGCTGACTTTCTTGCCAGCTATGTTGATGATGATGACGTCTTTTACGCGCATTATTATTGTTTTTGCTATATTACGCCAAGCTTTGGGTTTACAGCAGTCGCCGTCAAATCAGGTGATGATGGGTTTGGCTTTATTTTTAACTTTTTTTATTATGACTCCGGTACTAGAAGAAGTTAATGAAGTGGCGATTCAGCCATATATTAATGAAGAGTTGGATACACTGAGTGCTCTTCAGGCTGCGGGAGAGCCTTTTCATCGTTTTATGATTCATCAAACGAGGGAGAATGACCTAAACTTATTTCTACGCATCTCAAAATCGCCTCCTGTTGAGTCTGCGGATCAGGTGCCTTTTACTGTGCTTGTTCCCGCCTTTGTAACCAGTGAGTTGAAAACAGCCTTTCAAATTGGCTTTATGCTGTTTATTCCTTTCCTAGTTATCGATTTAGTTGTAGCTAGTGTGTTGATGGCGATGGGGATGATGATGCTTTCACCTGTTATTATATCTTTGCCTTTCAAAATTATGCTGTTTGTCTTGGTGGATGGGTGGGCTATGATTATAGGTACGCTTGCTGCCAGTTTCGGAATCTAGGAGTGCTGCATGACACCTCAGATAATGCTAGATGTTTTTGGTGAAGCCATCTGGCTTGTAATTACTTTGGTGTTGGTTATTGTTGTACCTAGTTTGCTTGTAGGGTTGTTAATTGCTATTTTTCAAGCAGCAACCCAAATCAATGAGCAGACGCTAAGTTTCTTACCGCGTTTGATGGTTATTTTATTGATTATTTTGTTTATGGGGCCTTGGATGGTCACTAAGCTGACTGATCAATTTCATAAGATTTTCGAAAGCATTCCTGTCATGATTGGGTAGCCTATGTTGGATATAGGTTTGCTTCAGTTAGAGCAATGGACATCCACCTTTCTATTTCCTTTTTTTCGTATAGCATCATTTTTAATGGCCATGCCCATGATTGGTACACAGCTAGTGCCTATGCGTATTAGGCTGGGGTTAGCTTTGGCGATGACGGCTGTGCTATTGCCAGTGCTCCCTGTACCACCTGTTGCTGATGGTTTGTCGTTTCAAACGTATATTTTGATAGCTCAGCAAATCTTGATTGGGGCGATACTAGGGTTTACATTGCATATTATGTTCCAAATATTTGCTGTAGGTGGGCAGTTGATTGCAAACCAGATGGGGTTGGGGTTTGCGTCTATGACTGATCCTGTCAACGGCGTTTCAGTCGTTGTGTTGGGGCAGTTCTACCTCATGTTGACGATGCTGATGTTTCTTGCCATGAATGGTCATTTAGTGATGATTAATGTGGTTACGCAAAGTTTCGATATACTGCCTGTTGCAGTGGTGGATTTTTCAGCTATCAAATTTATGGATGTTGCGTTAGCGGGCACTTGGATGTTTAGTGGTGCATTGCTTATGTCGCTGCCGGCTGTTACATCGCTGCTAGTGATTAATTTATCTTTCGGCATTATGACTAAAGCCGCTCCTCAGTTGAATATCTTTGCGATCGGTTTCCCCTTTACGATGGTGATGGGGCTTTTAATTACGTGGGTTAGTTTGTCAGGCTTTTTGGGGCAGTTCGAATTAATTGCTGATCATGCGTTGGGTGTAATAAGTCAGTTGATCGAGGTGACTGATGGCTGAAGAGTCGGGCCAGGAAAAAACCGAAGACCCCACCCCCAAGCGCCTGCGGGAGGCGCGAGAAAAAGGGGATATACCACGTTCAAAAGAGCTCAATGCAACTGCGCTGTTGCTGGCCGCTGCTGGCGCTATGCTGTTATTTGGTGCCAGCGCTGGGCAGCGAATAGCAGCAATGATGGTGGGGAACTTTGATTTAAGCAGAGAGGAACTCTTTGATAGTCGTTTGATGTTGATTCACTTTGGTGCCTCTGTTGTAGAGTCTATATGGGCTGTATTGGGGTTTATGGTGATGGTCGCGTTAGCTGCTTTGATTGGGCCTATGGCATTAGGAGGGTTGAATTTTAGTGCGCAGGCCATACAGCCGAAAATGAGTCGGCTTGATCCTTTGGCGGGCCTTAAGCGTATGTTTTCTGTTAAGGCGTTGGTGGAACTAGCTAAAGCGTTTGCTAAATTTTCTTTGGTTACTGGGTTTGCTATTACTGTCTTGATGCTTCTCATGCCGGAGCTTTTTGCCTTGGGTGGGCAGGATGTGAGAGTGGCTATTTCTCATGCTGTTGAGTTGGTTGGTTGGGCATTTTTGGTGATTAGCAGTAGCTTGATTATTATTTCTTTGATAGATGTGCCTTTTCAACTTCATGATTATGCTGAAAAGTTAAAAATGACTCTTCAGGAAGTAAAAGATGAAATGAAAAACACGGAAGGTAAACCTGAAGTGAAAGGGCGGATCAGGCAGATGCAGCGTGAAATTGCGCAGCGTCAAATGATGACGGATGTGCCGACTGCCGATGTGGTTATTACAAACCCTACTCACTATTCGGTTGCGCTTAAATATATGTCTGGAGAACGAGATGCTCCTATTGTCGTGGCTAAGGGGGCTGATTTTGTTGCGTTAAAGATTCGTGAAATTGCCAAGGAGCATGATGTTCCTGTCTTATCTACGCCGCCTTTGGCGCGCGCTCTGTATCACAGTACGGAAATTGACCAAGAAGTTCCCGCTGCGCTTTATAAGTCGGTAGCGCAAGTGCTTGCTTATGTCTTTCAGCTGAAACGCTATAAGAGTAACCAGTCAGAAAAGCCTATGCCATTAAATGATAATGACATGGAAATACCTAAGGATTATCTGCATGACTAAATTCTGGCTTAAATCTTGCAAAAAAACTCGCTAAGTTAGTTGTTTATTTGAATATAGATGTTTTTGTGTCAAATAAATGGCGTTGTGTCGTAAGTGTTGTTTTTTTGACGTGAGAATGTATTGGATAGAACCGCTTTATTAAGTACTGCGCGTGGTGCCAGTCGGGGTAACTTGGGTGTTCCCTTTTTATTGCTAATTATTTTAGCGATGGTGACATTGCCTGTACCGACCTTTCTTCTTGATGTTCTTTTTACGTTTAATATTGCCCTGTCTATCGTTGTTCTTCTTGTTGGAATTTACGCTCTTCGGCCATTAGATTTTGCTGTTTTTCCTACGATTTTGCTAGTAGCGACATTGATGCGTTTGGCACTTAATGTTGCTTCAACTCGTGTTGTACTCCTTTATGGTCATGAGGGGGGGGATGCCGCCGGGAAGGTAATTGAAGCCTTTGGTTCTGTTGTTATTGGCGGTAATTACGTTGTCGGTATTGTTGTGTTTTTGATATTGGTTATTATCAACTTTGTTGTTGTTACTAAAGGCGCGGGCCGTATTTCTGAAGTGAGTGCTCGCTTTACCTTGGATGCCATGCCAGGTAAGCAGATGGCAATTGACGCTGATTTGAATGCAGGTCTTATTAATCAAGAAGAGGCCAAAGTAAGGCGCGAAGATGTTACCCAGGAAGCTGATTTTTATGGCTCGATGGATGGTGCCTCTAAGTTTGTTAGAGGTGATGCTGTTGCTGGAATATTGATTCTTGTTATCAATATTCTAGGTGGGTTGATGATTGGCATGATTCAACATGATTTGTCGTTTGATACAGCGGCTGAATACTATGCTTTGTTAACCATTGGTGATGGGTTAGTTGCACAGATACCTTCGCTATTACTTTCGACGGCTGCTGCCATTATGGTGACAAGGCAAAATAGCTCCCAAGATATGGGTAAGCAAATTTTTAGCCAGTTATTTGCTTCACCCAAAGCGCTTGTAGTGGCATCAATTATTTTGGCAGTGATGGGAAGTGTGCCAGGTATGCCGCATGTAGCCTTTCTGTCGCTTGCTGCCGTTGCTGGTGCAGCTTCATGGTTAATTATTAAAAAGAAAGAAGAGGAGGAGGCGCTGGCAGGAGAAGAGGCTAAGCAAGCGCAATTACCTGTTGATTCGGAGGCATCAGGAGAGCATAAAGAGCTTGATTGGGCAGATGTTATGCCGGTTGATATGATTGGGCTAGAAGTGGGCTATCGTCTAATCCCTATGGTCGATAAGCTACAAGGAGGGCAACTGCTTAATAGAATTAAAGGTGTTAGGAAGAAGCTCTCACAAGATCTTGGTTTTTTGGTGCCTTCAGTGCATATAAGAGATAATTTAGATTTGATGCCGGGTGCTTATCGGATTACGTTGATGGGTGTTATTGTTGGGGAAGCTGAAATATATCCGGACCGTGACTTAGCGATTAACCCAGGACAGGTTTTTGGCTCTCTAAAGGGGGTTGATGTGAAGGACCCTGCTTTTGGCCTTGATGCCACGTGGATTGAATTAAGTTTACGCGAACAAGCTCAAACGCTTGGTTATACGGTTGTGGATGCAAGCACCGTTGTTGCTACTCACTTAAATCAGATACTGCAAAGCCATGCACATGAGCTCTTAGGGCATGAAGAAGTTCAGCAGTTATTGGATATGTTAGCTAAGGGCTCGCCTAAGTTAGTAGAAGACCTTGTACCTGCAAAACTATCTATTAGTAGTCTCTTAAAGGTATTGCAAAGTTTGTTGATGGAGCAGGTGCCGCTTAAAGATTTCAGGAGTATTGCAGAGGCTTTATCGGAAGCGGTAACGCGTACGCAAGACCCGGTTGCATTAACAGCGGCGGTGCGAGTGGCAATATCTAGGTTGATTGTTCAAACTATTAACGGTTCTGAAGCTGAGATCCCCGTTATTACTATGGACCCCCAATTGGAGCAGCTGTTGCTTAATTCAGTTCAGCAAAGTCAGCAGGCTGGAGAAAGCGGTATGGTGCTTGAGCCTGGTATGGCAGAGCGATTGCAAACTTCATTAATTGCAGCGGCTCAAAAGCAAGAGATGTTGGGGCAGCCTTCGATTTTATTAGTAGCGGCACCTGTTAGGCCTTTGATGTCTAAATTTGTGCGCTATAGTGAACAGCTGATTCATGTTCTTTCTTATCAAGAAATACCTGAAAATAAAAAAATTACTATTGTGGCAACTGTAGGCGGTCAGAATGCTTAAGGTTGAGGTAATTAGTAGCTCGCCACGGGTGAGGTGTTTATGAAAGTGAAACGTATCTTTGCCCCCGATATGCGTCAAGCTATGCGGCGTGCTAGAGAGGAGATTGGGCCCGATGCGGTTATTGTGTCAAATCATCGGGTGGCTGGTGGTGTCGAGGTTGTTGCTGCGCATGAGCATGAGTTTGAAGCAGCTCAGGCAGAGTTTAAGCGAGACTACGAGAAGAAGAAGCGCAAGGATGAGCAGGTACGTATTCTTACGGCAGATAAAAGTAGGCAAGGCTTGGATGATGAGCTAAAAAAAGCGCGCTTGCGTATTGCAGAAGCAAACGATCAAGTGGAAAAAGAACCTCTTTATCAGGCAGAAGGTAAGCGGAATCTTCAAGTTGAGCAGGATGAAGAGGATGACTTACAGACAATTCTTGAGTCGCTTAAAAATCGTCAAGAAGCACGTAAGGCCACATTTCTAGATGATTTGGATGAAGAGGATGTGCCCTCTATAGATGTTGAGCGTGCCCCTGTTATCTTGCAGAAAGAAAATGCTGCGATAGAGAGAATGCAACAAGAAATACAGCAGTTGAAGTCTCTGCTTGAGCAGCAAGTTCAGGTGCCTTCACGGAAGATTTGGGTTGAAGAGGCTGTGCAGCGTAAACCCGTCGCTCCTTTAGATGTATCAGAAAAGCTGGTTAAGCGGTTTGAAAAAATTGGTCTCACTAGTACTTTAATTACTCAGCTTACACGGGGTCTTGAAGCAGATCTTGAGATAGCAAAGGCTTGGCGGGTTACATTGTCAAAACTAACGGATGCTGTGCCTGTTATGAGTGAAGACTATATAGACAGGGGAGGGATGATTGCCTTTGTTGGTCCTACTGGTGTTGGTAAGACTACTTCCATTGGAAAGTTAGCCGCGCGTTATGTGCTTCAGCATGGTAGCGCTAGTTTGGCGCTTGTTACGACAGATACTTATCGTATTGCAGCACATGAGCAGTTAAGAACCTTCGGTCGGATTTTGGATGTGCCAGTTAGAGTGGTGGATGAGAATAACCCCTTGGAAGATGTATTGTTGTCGTTGCGGGGAAAACGTCTAGTATTAATTGATACAGCAGGTATGAGTCATCATGAAGGTCCAAGTGAAGCTCAAAAAGAGATGCTTACGAGCGTTTCCGTTAGGCTCAAAAAACTGTTGGTACTTTCGTGTTCAAGTCAGCGCCAAGTGTTGGAAGATGCCTATGATAACTACCAGAGCATTGGCTTAAACGGGTGTGTTTTGAGTAAGCTGGATGAATCGGGCAGTTTAGGGGAGGCTTTAAGTCTGGTGGTAGAAAAGTCGCTGCCTATAGCTTATGTCACTGATGGTCAAAAAGTACCCGATGATATTGAAGTCGCACAACGTAATGATCTCGTGAGCAGGGCGGTAATTACTGCACAAAAAACACTGGAAAGGGAGCGTGAGCGCGCGTTGTCTTCAACGGGAGGATCGTCTGAACTGTCGTCAGCCGGCTAAGTACAGATCATAATTGATGAAAAAACAGCACTCAGTGAAAGTTATCGCGGTTACCGGTGGTAAAGGTGGCGTTGGTAAAACGAATGTTTCGGTTAATTTGTCTATAGCCTTGGGTGAGATGGGGCGCCGAACCGTGTTAATGGATGCAGACCTTGGTTTGGCTAATGTTGATGTTATGTTGGGTTTGCGTCCCAAAAAGAATATTAGCGATGTGCTGTCTGGAGAGTGCCGGCTAACTGATGTGATGCTCGATGTGACTGATAATGTGAAAATTGTTCCAGCCTGCTCGGGAACTCAGGAGATGACATCACTTAGTGCTCATGAGCATGCAGAGTTAGTCTATGCTTTTAATGAAGTAGCAGAAGAAATTGATGTGCTAGTAATTGATACTGCTGCCGGTATTTCCGAGTCGGTGGTGAGTTTTGTGCGTGCCGCTCAAGAGGTGCTTGTGGTGGTTTGTGATGAGCCTACTTCCATAACTGATGCTTATGCGCTTATCAAGTTATTGAATAGAGATTATCGCATGACTCGCTTTAGAGTCTTGGCGAATATGGTAGAAACTGATGTTGAAGGTAGAAATATGTTTAGTAAACTTTCAACGGTAACGGATCGTTTTCTGGATGTAACACTTCAATACGTTGGCTCAATACCTTATGATGAGCATGTAAGGAAATCTGTTCGACGCCAAATACCTGTTTTGAAAGCATTTTCTAAATGCAAAGCAGCAATTGCGTATCGGCAACTCGCTAAGAAAGTAGATGACTGGCCAGTCCAAGATGCTCCGCGAGGGCATTTGGAGTTCTTTGTGGAGCGCTTGGTTCAGGGTGTTTAAATTTCGGGTCTGGAAAGGGGCTCCATGTATAACCCGCTAGAAATTTCGTCAAGTCATGAGCTCATTGAGCAATATGCACCGCTTGTAAAACGTATCGCCTATCATTTGATGGGGCGTCTTCCCGCAAGTGTTGTTGTGGATGATCTAATACAATCGGGTATGATCGGTCTATTAGAAGCTGCAAAAAAATATGATGCCGCCAAGGGGGCCAGTTTCGAAACCTATGCAGGTATTCGTATACGTGGTTCTATTATTGATGAGGTACGTAGAGGCGACTGGACTCCTCGTTCAGTTCATCGTAACAGCCGTCGTATTACTCAGGCTATGCAAACGTTAGGAGCATCGTTAGGACGAGACGCAACGGATATTGAAATTGCGACTGAGATGGGTATTAGTGTTGTAGATTATCATGACCTACTTAAAGACTCAGTAGAAAGCCGCTTGTTTAGCTTTGAAGAGATGACAAGCTCTGATGGAGACAGTCCAGGAGAGCAGTTGCCAGGTGTCGAGCCCAGCCCCGTAGCCCACACTGAAAAAAATGCTTTTAAACTAGCTTTGGCAAATGCTATAGATTCTTTACCCGAACGCGAAAAACTAGTCCTAGCACTTTATTATGATGAAGAACTGAACCTGAAAGAGATAGGTGAAGTTTTAGGTGTTAGCGAATCACGAGTGAGCCAAATTCATAGTCAAGCAGCCCATCGACTTCGTGGTCGATTAAGAGAATGGCAATAAAATTTTCTCTATCTCTCCATTTTCTTGAAAAATGGTCTAAATTCTAATCAGGCTAAAATGATAAATCGGGTGCATTAATCCATATGCTTCTGAATTGGGGGATATTGTCTTGAAAAAAGACATCAAGATTCTAGTGGTGGACGACTTTTCTACCATGAGACGTATTATAAAAAACCTACTCCGTGATCTTGGATTTAATAATGTCATTGAAGCGGATGACGGCAAAACGGCATTGCCGATTTTGCAACAAGGTGGTGTGCAGTTTCTTGTGACTGACTGGAATATGCCTGGTATGACTGGTATTGATCTTGTCCGGGCAGTACGTGCTGATCCAAAGTTGGCAGGTATGCCTATCTTGATGGTTACGGCAGAGGCTAAGCGAGAGCAAATTATTGCTGCTGCTCAAGCAGGGGTTAATGGCTACGTTATTAAGCCATTTACGGCAGCTGTCTTGAAAGAAAAGATAGACAAGATTTTCCAACGTATCGGAAGTTAATCTGTTAAGGAACTAACTAATTATGACTGAAGCAGATTTGCATCGTGGGTTGGATGGTTTTGAATCCTTGCTGCAGGAAAAAGCGACTGAGCTGGTTACAGTGTTGGAAAGTGGCGATATAAACAATGCGCTGACTATTATAAATGACCTGCAGCAAGTTAAGCATTTGGCCTTTTATAATGAAGTCGGGTATCTGACAAGAGGCCTTCATGAAGCAATTAAGTCTTTTTCTGATGATGTGAAAGTTCAAGGCGAAGCTGAAAATGCACAAGATGACTCTATTCAAGGCATGGCTGATGCATCTGAAAGGCTAAGCTATGTTATTGAGCTGACTGAAAAAACTTCTCATGAAACAATGGATCGTGTCGATAAGTCGTTAGCGTTAGTTGATAAAATGGATGATCAGAGTAGGCGCTTTGCCGGTTTGTTATCGATGGTAGGGCAGCTGGAAGCTGAGTTTGAGGGGTTGAGAGGTGGATATGACCGTACTTGCCAGCTTAAACAAGAGTCAGAACAAACAGTTAAAGATTTGCGGGCTGAACTCACAGAGATATTAGTCGCTCAAAGTTACCAAGATATAACGGGGCAGCTTATCCGTCGTGTAATAACTCTAGTAACTCAAGTGGAAGGTAGCTTAGTGCAGCTTATGGATATGGCTGCAAAAGTTGAGCGCATAAGCGGTTTAAGTACAGAGAAGCCAGCAAGTAACACTAACCAGAAAGCTAAAAAAGACCCAATTGAAGCAGAAGGGCCACAACTCTCGGGGAAAAATAATCCAGACGTGGCCTCTGATCAAGATGATGTTGATGATTTGTTATCAAGTTTGGGTTTTTGAATAGGAGCTTCTAATGAGCTTGGATGTTGACCACGAAATTCTCGAAGATTTTCTTGTTGAGGCAGGAGAGATACTAGAACAGCTATCTGAGCAGCTAGTTGATCTTGAAAAATCCCCAGATGATAATGATCTTTTGAACTCGATTTTTCGGGGCTTCCATACTGTAAAGGGTGGTGCTGGTTTTCTTCAATTAGATGCAATGGTGGATTGCTGTCATAAAGCTGAAAATTTATTCGACTTGCTCCGTAATGGAAGTGTCAAAGTAACTCCTGAGCTCATGGACGTAGTGTTACAGTCGCTAGATGCCGTAAATATAATGTTTGGCAATGTGCGAGCGGGTGAAGTGCTAGAAGCGGCTTCGCCGGCCTTGTTACAAAAATTGGCAGATTTTGCGTCGGGCAAAGTTGAATCTGAACATGAGCCTGTACTTGATGTAATAGTTGCTCCTGTTGAAGAGGTCTTTGTAGAGGAATCAGCTCAATCTAGTGCGCCTTCGGTTCCCAGTGCAGACTCTGCAAATGATGAGTTTGATATGTTGCTGGATGATGTCCTTCCTGAGGCAGAGGCCGTCGTCGAAGATGACGGTCTCATTACTGAAGATGAGTTTGAAGCGTTACTGAATGACCTGCATGGTGATGGTGCACCGGGGGTCTCCTCTGAACCTGAGATTGTTGAAAGCAAAGAGGCTGCTGATAGTGGTTTAATTTCAGAAGATGAGTTTGAGAATTTACTAGATGAATTGCAATCTCATGGTCAGGGAGCCTTTGCAAGTACTGAGAATGCTGCACCTGCTATGCCTGTTGAGACTGCGCCTGCGCCGGAACCGGAACCTAAAGTCGAGCATCAGGTAAGTGAACCTGCTAACACTGTGAAAAATACGGCAGCTACACCCGCTGCAGCTTCTTCTAATAAAACCGTAGTAACTGAAAGTAATGTTCGAGTTGATACGCGCTTATTAGATAAAATCATGAACATGGTTGGAGAGCTGGTTTTAGTACGAAACAGATTGGTTCGTTTAGGTGGTGCTCGTGAAGACGAGGAGATGACCAAAGCGCTAGGCATTCTTGATATGGTGACAGCGGACTTGCAAATGTCCGTAATGAAAACCCGCATGCAGCCAGTCAAGAAAGTGTTTGGGCGCTTTCCCCGCTTGATCCGTGACCTATCACGCAGCTTGAAGAAAGAGATACGTCTTGAGCTGCGCGGTGAAGAAACCGACCTTGATAAAAATCTCGTTGAAGCGTTAGCCGATCCTCTAATACATTTAGTTCGCAACTCTGTTGATCATGGTATTGAATCTCCTGAAATTCGTGAAGGAACCGGAAAAGCCCGTGAAGGACATGTCCTATTATCGGCGGAGCAAGAAGGTGACCACATTCTGTTGATAATACAGGATGATGGCGCTGGAATGGATCCTGAGAAGTTGCGTATGTTGGCGGTTGATCGTGGGATGTTGGATCAAGAAGCAGCTAACCGGCTTTCAGAGCAAGAGTGCTTCAACTTGATCTTTCAAGCAGGCTTTTCAACCAAAACTGAAGTGTCAGACGTATCTGGTCGTGGCGTTGGCATGGATGTGGTTAAAACTAAGATTACACAGTTAAATGGCACTTTGCATATAGATTCTGTTTTAGGACAGGGCACTCGAATTGCTATTCAAGTTCCGCTGACATTGGCGATTATGCCAACCTTGATGGTTATGCTGGAGAACCAGGCCTTTGCATTACCATTAGTTAACGTTAATGAAATTTTTAATCTTGATCTAACAAAAACGAATGTAGTTGATGGCCAGCAGGTGATCATTGTTAGGGATCAGGCTTTGCCTTTATTTCATATGAAACGTTGGTTAGTGGAAGGGCAGGAAAACGCTGAACTTCCTGAACAAGGACATGTGGTTATTCTTACTGTCGGGACTTTGCGGGTTGGCTTTGTGGTTGATCAGCTAGTAGGGCAAGAAGAAGTCGTGATTAAGCCTTTGGGCACTATTTTGCATGGTACTCCTGGGTTATCAGGAGCCACTATTACTGGTGATGGTCGAATTGCTCTAATTATTGATATTCCTAATTTGTTGAAGCGTTACGCGTCTTAGTAATATTGTCTGAATAGGGGCTGCTATGCCGGTAAAAGTGTTAATAGTCGATGACTCCGGTTTTTTCAGGCAGCGTATTAATGATTTCTTATCGAATGATAACCGCTTAGAAGTTATTGGCACGGCTTCTAATGGCCGTGAGGCTGTTGAGTTAACTAAGCAGTTGAAGCCGGATGTTGTGACTATGGATGTAGAGATGCCGTTGTTAAATGGCATCGATGCTGTTCGTATTATTATGCGAGACAATCCCACTAATGTTTTGATGCTGTCATCGCTTACCCATGAGGGTGCTCAAGTCACCTTGCAGGCTTTGGAGGCAGGAGCTGCTGATTATCTAACAAAAGATATACGTTCTTGGATTAATAAATCCAATGCCATGCAAAATACGTTAGTTGAGCGTGTTGTTGCGCTGGGGAAAAGTAGGGGAGGGAGGTATCGATCACCAGCCTTTACTACTAAACCGTTGAAGGCGGGTGCTACCTCTAGTATTCACAGCTTTGGTGCAGCCACTCCTGCTGTACATTCTAAAAGGGTAGAGGCAAAAAGCGCTGGTTTGCCATCTGCTCGAGCCTCTGTTGATTTAAAAGCGGCTTTGCAGACTCGCTCTTCGCTTGTAAAGAGAGCGAGCCATGCGGCTAGTTTTCCGAGCAGTTGCAAGTTAATTGTTATAGGTTCCTCTACAGGGGGGCCTGCAGCTTTGCAGACTATTCTAACAGCCTTACCTGCTAGTTTTCCTTACCCTATATTGCTTGTGCAACATATGCCTAAGACTTTTACATCAGTCTTTGCCTCCCGTTTAAATCAGCAGTGTGCTATCGAAGTGAAAGAAGCTGAAGATGGCGATAGATTCAAGGCTGGGCGCGCTCTATTAGTGCCTGGAGGGCAGCAAGTAATGATTGAAAGTCGACAGCCTGACCGTGTGAAAATTTTGCCCGGGGATGAGCGATTAACCTACCGTCCCAGTGTTGATATTGCATATGCGGCTGCTGCAAAAACTTATGGAAATAAAGTGCTGGCGGTGATTTTGACCGGTATGGGAGCTGATGGGGCAGAAGGTGCTCGCCTTCTTAAGCAAGCTGGGGCTGTTATGTGGGCACAAAATGAAGCTAGTTGTACTATTTATGGCATGCCTCAAGCGGTTGTTAAAGCAGGGCTTGCGGATGATGTCTTAGATTTGAATGATATTTCTAGGTTGTTAATGAGTGGCGGAAAATAGCAAAGCATTTCTATGATTTTAAATGTAATGCATTGTATTAAGTAGATATATCATCAGTTATCCTCATTTTAAATAGACACAGTCATACCGGGAATATGCTATGCAGGTTTGGGCAATTGCAAATCAAAAAGGCGGTGTTGGGAAAACAACAACAGTTGTGACTTTAGCTGGGTTATTGGCAGAGGTTGGTTACAACGTTTTGATGATTGACCTTGATCCGCATGGCTCTTTGACTAGTTATTTCCACTATGATCCTGATGAGTTAGATCATAGTATCTATGATCTTTTTGTTACGCAGAATGAAATCACGCAGAATCAAGTTAACTCTTTGTTATGTAGCACATCTGTGGATCGTATACAGCTGATGCCTGCATCAACAGCGATGGCAACATTAGAGCGGCGTGCAATCGATCATCAAGGGATGGGGTTGCAGATTGCGAAAGCGTTGCGGCATGTTAAGGATCGTTATGATTTTGTTTTGATTGATAGCCCGCCAGTATTAGGCGTACTAATGGTAAATGCGTTAGCTGCATGTAATCACTTAATTGTTCCTGCCCAAACGGAGTTTCTTGCGCTTAAAGGGCTAGAAAGGATGGTTCGAACAATTAGTATGATTAATCGTGCTCGCAAGAAAAAGTTGAACTATACCATTATTCCCACGTTTTATGATCGAAGAACTCAAGCGTCGGTAAGCTGCTTGAGAGAGCTTCATAAGTGCTACCCAGATGAGCTGTCCAGTGCAGTTATTCCCGTCGATACAAAATTTAGAAACGCTAGTATGAAGGGGGTTGTGCCTTCTTCGCTAGATGCTGGTAGTCGAGGCGTTCATGCCTATGCTCGCTTATTACGCTCTTTAATTGAGCAGCGAAGGTAACTGTTAATGGATAAGAAACCCCCAGCCGGTCGTCAGCATCAAGTAGTTTTCGAATACCTTGAGGCATTGTTGTTGGATCCTTCTGAGGAAGATGGGAGTCATCTTGAACAGGGTAATGAGAAGAAGCCCGTAGAAGATGAAACTACTTCTCATGATGTATTGCTTGCAGATGCTGAATTAATGAACACACTAAAAGCAGAGCCAGAGCCAGAGCCAGAGCCAGAGCCAGAGCCAGAGCCAGAGCCAGAGCCAGAGCCAGAGCCAGAGCCAGAGCCAGAGCCAGAGCCAGAGCCAGAGCCAGAGCCAGAGCCAGAGCCAGAGCCAGAGCCAGAGCCAGAGCCAGAGCCAGAGCCAGAGCCAGAGCCAGAGCCAGAGCCAGAGCCAGAGCCAGAGCCAGAGCCAGAGCCAGAGCCAGAGCCAGAGCCAGAGCCAGAGCCAGAGCCAGAGCCAGAGCCAGAGCCAGAGCCAGAGCCAGAGCCAGAGCCAGAACTTAATTGTGTTTTGGTGAATGTTTGTGGTCTTAAGCTGGCTATTCCTTTTGAAGGAATAGAGGGCGCGTTGTCATTGAGCACCGTAACCCTGCAGTTGAGTAACCAATACGATTGGGTTCTTGGTAGTTTTGAGCGTTCTTCATTCTCTACTGCGATTGTTGATACCGGGCAATGGTTGCTAGCAGATAGGTATGATGCTGCTCTCTCTCGCTATGCTGAACTGATTGTTTTGGATGGTAAAAATTGGGCTTTGATGTGTGATGAGCTTGTAAAGTCTGTACGCATACCGCACAGTCGTATTAATATGAACAGTAATAAGCAAGGTCGCCCCTGGATGCTTGGTACATATATGGAAGAGCGTTGTGCGATTGTGGATGTGGCGGCATTAGTAGAGCAGTTTGAGCAAGCAAGCTAACATCGCGATATTAAGTTTGTAGTAGGGTAGTGCATTGGCAGAATCAAGTGTGTGGTTAGTCTCTTTTCTGAGTGTCATGGTTGTTATCTTTGCGGGAATCAGTATTTATACTTTTTATCGGCAAAAGCAGCATGAGCGCCAATATAAGGCTTTAGTGACAGTCTTGCGTAATGAAATTCGCTCAATTACCGGTAGTTCCATTGGCATGGGGAAGCGCTTGGTTGATATAGAGCAGAAGCTTAATATTACGGTAGAAAAACAACTTGAGCTTGAGAATAGGGATCCTGGTGAGTTGGCTTATAATCAGGCGGCACGTCTCATGGAGATGGGTGCTGATGTTGATGATCTAGTCAAAGATTGCGGTATCGGTCGCCCGGAAGCAGAGTTGATGGCTTTATTGCATAAAGAGCTACATACGCATCAAGGTGTTGAGCACAAAAACTAGCTTTTATTCTTTAGCTTGTAAGCAAACGCGATTACTTCTGCAATAGCCTTGTAGAGCGCTTCTGGTATTTCTTCGCCAATTTCAAGGCGTATTAACACTTCTAATAATTCAGGGCTTTGGTGAACATGAATTTCATGTTCATTTGCCAAGGCTAAAATTTGTTGGGCAATATCTCCCTTACCTTTCGCGACAATAGTGGGCGCTGTGGCAGTGCCGTGATTATATTTTAGCGCAATAGCAGATGCGTTTTTTTCTTCATCGTTCATGTTTTGATATCAATTAATTGCTTCTGGATAGGCGTCTTTTGGGGTTTAGGTTTCCCTTGCTTACAGATAAGAGTGGGTACGTTAAGCCCGAGTGTATTGAGTTGCTCTCTAAAACCACCTAGTTGGTTTCTTATCGACGTTACTGTGTCATGGTGTGAGCAAGTGAAAGCGGCGGTTAACTCACTCTGCTCCTGATTGAGGCTAAGTTCTGCATCAATGCTTTTTGATGCGTCTAAATCAAAATGTAATCGGACTTTCCAGACTGTTTCCAGTTCTTGGCGGCTATTTTGCTGACTTCTATGGCTAATACGTAATTCAACATTGTCTAGTGTTTCTTGGTTACGGATAGGAAGGTCTAATTGAAAGAAGCGCTCATTTGACTCTATTCTCTCTTGTCGGCTTTGGATGCTCGTTAATTGGTTGGTCGTTACACGCGCCAGCATTTTATCGACGGTTGATTGGACAAGCTGTTTTTGTGAATCCGGTAGTTGTTCTGCAAGAGCCTGTAGTTTTCCTAAAAACTGCTTCATATCTTTTGGGGATGATTGGTTGTTGGCTAGCCTGTTCTCGGTAAAGAGCCCGCCATAGTGAATATTTTGTTTAATAGTTTGCTGCGCTTCTGCGGTACCGGGGCGTACGCCAAACAGCTGCATTAATGACTGCACTACTTTGTCTATTTGCCCAGCAGCGGTTGAGTTGGTGGCTGCGGTGCTGTTTAAAAGCTGTTGTATACCTGCGCCTAAAGAGATTTGTTGTGGGAGTTGCTCGCGCAAGCTGTTTTGTAGAGACGTTGCTTGTTGAGGCGTCAGTTGTGATGTGACTGTTCCTCCTTTATCTTTCGGAAGAGGTTGAGTCCAGCTAATGTTAATTTGATCCGTATGGTTTCGGGATACTTGTATTTGTTGTAGTGGAGGCAGGTTGGCTGAGGTTTGTAGTGTTACTGTTGCCCCCTTAGCGTTGAGTGTCAGTATATTGGCAGCTTGTTCTGTCGAGTATTTAGTGTTTGGTAGTGCTAGTGTATTTGGTTGTGTTCTTATCAGCTGAGCTGTCGGTTGCGCTTGTTGTGTCGTTGTTTGTGGGTTCATTTGGGTCAAAGTGTTTTTTGTTTGCTCTGGGGGCGCTTGGACTTGTGTCGCTGGGGTGGGCGTCGTACTTGTCTTTGCTGGCTCGGAAGCTACTTGAACTTGTGTAGCTGGAATAGGCGTCGTACTTGTTTTGATTGGCTCTGCTGTTGGTAGCGATACCAGAGGTGTCGTTTGTGTTGTTGGCTGTGTAGAGGGTGCTTGAGTTGAAACGGCTGGCTGTATTGTGTTTGTGGTAGTAAGCGCTGGTATGCTTGTCGTTGGTGTTGTCATCTGAAGAGGTGCTGGTTGTTGCGGTGGTGAAAGTGTAGGGCTGCTCTGAGGTGCTGTTGTCTGAGAAGGCGTTATAGGTAGACCTTGTGTTTGTGATATGACTTGAGCATTAATCGTTTGTCCACGTGGGATGGTATTGGCAAGCGTAGTTATATCTTTTTCTGAGCGAATAACTGGCACCGCAGGTGTTTGGTAAGTCCTAGTAGTTGTGATCTTTTCTGCCAAGGGGGGAGTTATAGGTTTCTCAGAGGCTGGTGTTGAGGCTAATTTAATAGCTAATTGACCATTGTTAGTACGAGAAATAAGTACCTTGCTACCCGCCGGTATAGGTTGTTGGGCTTTCAGCTCCATCAATACGCTATTGCTTTCTAATTTTAGCCTGAACACGTTGGGGCTTAATTGATCCTGAGACACTTGCCGAACTGTTGCCTGTAAGCTTCCGCTGGCAGGAATGAGCTTTTCGGCACTCCCTGTGCGTGTGCTTCCTGATGAATCCAGTAAAGTAAGTGATTGAGGAGTGATGGTGTTCATGAATAAACACTTTTTACAATAAATCTGATCAAGAGCAATGCCCCAGCTGAGTCTAATTTGTATATAATGCCCTGCTTATGCATCGGCCAGTAACCTATTTAGTGTAGCGCTATACTTTTTAAAGCGCAGTTTTTGAGGAAAAGGTGTTGTTAGAACCGCTGTTAAACATTGTTGATCTGTATTGCGAACGAGATGAACGTGTTCTGTTTGAGGGGCTTTCTTTTGGTCTTGTAGCCGGGGAATTAGTTCAGATTGAAGGTGCTAACGGCAGTGGGAAAACGACTCTTTTAAGAATTCTAAGTGGTTTGTCTGGCGACTATGAAGGTGACGTTTTTTGGTGTGGCGAATCTGTCGAAAAAGTGAGAGATGACTTTTTCTCATCCTTGTTGTATTTCGGTCACCAGCCAGGCGTTAAAGGTATGTTAACGCCTGTAGAAAACTTGCAATGGTATAGTGCTATACATCCGGCTTTATTAGCCGAGAAAATTTTTCCAGCATTGGAAGTGGTGGGTCTTAAAGGTTACGAAGATGTACCTTGCCACTCTTTGTCTGCTGGGCAAAATCGACGTGTTAGTTTAGCGCGATTGTATATGAATACTGCCAAGTTATGGATTCTAGATGAGCCTTTTACTGCAATCGATAAAAGCGGAGTTGCAGCTAAAGAGCGCTTACTAGCAGATCATGTTGCTTCGGGAGGAAGTGTTATTTTAACAACACATCACGATTTGACCTCCTGTGGGTCGGTAACAAAGATTAATCTTGATCAATTGATGGGAACTTGATGGCTGAATTGTGTACTAACTCTGCGGAAATATCGTTGGGGAAATTATTTTCAGCTGTGTTGAAAAGAGACCTGTTGCTGTCTTTTCGGCGTAAAAGTGATTTGGTTAACCCGTTGATTTTCTTTGTGATGGTAGCGACTTTGTTTCCTCTAGGTGTCAGTCCTGAGCCAAATTTCTTGGCCGACGTAGCGCCTGGAGTGGTATGGGTGGCTGCTCTTTTAGCAACGCTGTTGTCTTTAGATGGTATATTCCGCTCGGATTATGAAGACGGCACTTTAGAACAAGTGATTTTAAGTCCTCAGCCGCTTATGGTGGTTTGTTTGGCAAAAGTAATGGCGCACTGGATGACAACAGGTTTGCCACTGGCGTTGATGTCTCCTTTACTCGGAGTCATGTTGTTTTTACCTGCCAGTGCGATGTTTGGCATGGTGCTAAGCTTGTTAATTGGCACCTTGGTACTGAGTCTTATTGGCGCTATTGGCGCAGGATTAACAGTAGGTTTAAAACGTGGTGGTGTGTTGATCTCTTTACTGGTCTTGCCACTGTATATACCCGTACTGATTTTTGGTTCAGGCGCAGTACAAGCTGCTGTTGCCGGGTTGCCTTTAGAAGGATATTTGGCATTGCTTGGGGCCATGTTGGCTTTAGGGATAGTATTGGCGCCATTTGCAATTAGTGCATCTGTACGCATTTCAGTTAGTGGTTAAGAGGTAAATGAAATATGGCAGGAAGTAGTTGGTTGCCACGCTGGTTTTATCAATTAGCATCCCCTCGGTGGTGTTATGATTTTACGGGTAAGTTACTGCCGGGTTTTCTTATAGCAGCTATTTTATTATTAATAGCAGGGGTGGTTTGGGCGTTGGCGTTTGCGCCACCGGATTATCAGCAAGGCAATAGCTTTCGCATCATGTATTTGCATGTACCTTCCGCTATTCTTGCGCAGTCATGTTATATGTTGATGGCAGTTGCCGGTGCAGTGGGTCTTATTTGGAAGATTAAAGTGGCCGATATGGTGGCGTATGTATGTGCACCTATTGGCGCATCTATTGCTGTCATGGCGCTTGCCACCGGTGCTATTTGGGGGAAGCCTACGTGGGGTTCATGGTGGGTGTGGGATGCACGTTTGACCTCTATGCTGATTTTACTTTTCCTCTATATGGGGGTGATGGCGTTGTATGCTGCCATGGATAATGAATCCATGGCTGCAAAAGCCGCTTCTGTTTTATCTTTAGTTGGTTTGGTCAATATTCCAATCATTAAGTATTCCGTGGAGTGGTGGAATACTCTGCATCAACCCGCGACATTTACGTTAACTGAAAAGCCCGCGATGCCTGTTGAGATGTGGTTGCCTCTATTAGTGATGGTTGTAGGTTTTTATTGTTTTTTTTCTGTGTCTTTAATGCTCAGATTGCGAAATGAAATTATTCGTCGTGAGCGCCGCTCCGGCTGGGTTCGTGAGTTAATAGCTTCTAAGTGAGGTCGTAGTGCAGTTCGAAACGATGTCTGAATTTATTACAATGGATGGCCATGGACTTTATGTATGGCTGTCATATGGGATTGGATTATTGATAATTATCGGCAATTTAGTCTTACCATTATTTAAACGTAAAGAGCTAATAAAAAGCCTAGCTCGGCGCCTACGTAGGGAGAATAATACTCAATGAATCCTAAACGAAAAAAGAGGCTTACCCTCGTTATCTTTCTTGTTGTTGGCGTCAGTGTGGCAGTAAGTTTGGCATTATATGCGTTAAATCAAAATATAAATCTATTCTATTCACCGCTGCAGATTGTTAATGGAGAAGCGCCTCAAGGTACGCGTATTCGTGCTGGAGGAATGGTTGTTGAAGGCAGTGTCGTGAGAGACCAAAAAAGTTTACATGTGAAGTTTGAAATGACTGATTATGCTAAGACGGTACCGGTTGAGTTTACAGGCATTCTTCCAGATCTGTTTCGTGAAGGGCAAGGCATTGTTGCACAAGGGTCATTAGATTCGCAGGGTGTTTTTCAGGCTGTAGAAGTGCTGGCTAAACATGATGAAAACTATATGCCACCTGAAGTGGCTGATGCATTGGAAAAGTCCGGGCAAATGCCGGTACCTCCTAAAGAGGCGTTTAATAAATGATTCCTGAGCTTGGGCAATACTCACTCATATTGGCGTTAAGTCTTTCTGTTCTATTATCAGTAGTGCCGCTTGTTGGCGCTTACACTTCTAATAGTTTGTGGATGGGCTTTGCCCGGCCTTTATCAAAAGCACTATTTTTATTTTTACTGATTAGCATGATATGCCTTGGTTATGCTTTTTTGACAGATGATTTCTCAGTAGCCTATGTTGCGGGTAACTCCAATTCAGCTTTGCCAGTATATTACAAGTTTAGTGCTATCTGGGGAGGGCATGAGGGATCTTTATTGCTGTGGGTCTTTATTCTAAGTGCTTGGACCTACGCTGTTGCAGTGAAAAGTTCAGAATTACCTTTGGATATTGTGGCTCGCGTATTGTCAGTCATGGGGATGATTAGCGTTGGCTTTACATCGTTTACCTTGATGACCTCGAGTCCCTTTACACGTTTACTGACCAATACTCCGCTTGAAGGTGGAGATCTAAATCCTTTGTTGCAGGATATCGGTCTGATTATTCACCCTCCAATGCTTTATATGGGATATGTGGGTTTCTCTGTTGCTTTCGCTTTTGCCATTGCTGCTCTTATGAGTGGTCGCTTGGATGCCGCGTGGGCGCGCTGGTCACGCCCGTGGACAAATGTTGCATGGGCATTTCTGACGTTTGGTATTGTGTTAGGCAGCTGGTGGGCTTATTACGAACTTGGTTGGGGCGGTTGGTGGTTTTGGGATCCTGTTGAAAACGCATCCTTTATGCCGTGGTTGGTCGGAACTGCATTGGTTCACAGCTTAGCTGCTACTGAAAAACGTGGTGTGTTTAAGAGCTGGACAGTTCTGCTTGCCATTTTTGCCTTCTCGTTAAGTTTATTAGGTACCTTTTTAGTACGTTCTGGTGTTTTAACATCGGTACATGCTTTTGCTTCTGATCCTGAGCGTGGTTTTTTTGTATTAGTCCTGCTCAGTATAACGGTGGGAGGCTCATTTCTTCTGTATGCGATTAAAGCTGCCCATGTCAAAAGCGAATCGTCTTTTGAATTAGTTTCTCGAGAAAGCTTCTTGCTGATCAACAACATTATGTTGGTTATTGTTTGTATGATGGTTTTGTTGGGTACTTTATATCCATTGATTATCGATGCGATGTCTCTGGGTAAAATATCGGTAGGGCCTCCTTACTTTAATGCGTTATTTGTACCATTGGTTGCTGTGATGGTGGTTTTCATGGGTATTGGGTCTATTGCTCGTTGGAAAAAGACAGAGCCAAACTACTTATTAAAACAACTCGGCATTCCCGCGGTTTCCGCTGTTTTGCTAGGGTGTGCTTTTCCGTTGATTTACGCTGGTACATTTGAGCTTAAAACGGCATTAGGTATGGTGCTGGCTTTTTGGGTGGTAATTGCAGTCGTGCGTGATCTTTTTAATAAAATCAAAAACAAACGCACTGTTTCAGCAGGCTTTACAGGTTTGTCTCGTAGCTATGTTGCTATGGCGTTGGCGCATGTTGGCGTGGCTGTCTCTATTGTCGGTGTCGCGCTAGTCTCGATTTATAATGAAGAGCGTGACCTGCGTATGGCGCCTGGTGATACGTTAGCATTTGAAAATTTTACATTCATCTTCGAAGGTTCGAAAAACATTGAAGGTCCGAATTATACCTCAGATATGGGTGTTCTGACCGTACTAAAAGACGATAAACCGTATTCTGTAATGTACCCTGAAAAACGTCTTTATACCGCTCGTGGTAATGTGATGACAGAGGCAGATATTGACCCTGGTTTATTTGGTGATCTGTATGTTGCTATGGGTGAACCTTTAGAAGGCGATGCTTGGGCGATTCGTGTTCAATATAAACCTTTCGTACGTTGGATTTGGTTAGGTGGTTTAATGATGGCGCTGGGAGGGGTGTTAGCAGCAAGTGATCCACGTTATCGAAAGCAGCTGGCGCGTAAATCGACTAAAAATAAGTCGCTTTCCTCTGAAAGCGTAACCGCATAAGGAACATGAACATGCGTCGTTTAGTACTTTTTGTTCCATTGTTTATTTTTTTGTAATGGGCGTGTTGTTTTGGAAGGGTTTACAACTTGATCCTACCGAGCTGCCATCAGCGCTTTTGGATAAACCGATACCTGAATTTAGTTTGCCTTCATTGCTAGATGATGGTCGTATGCTCACACAAAAAGATTTACAGGGTAAGCCTGCATTACTTAATGTTTGGGCAACGTGGTGTCCTACGTGCAAGCAAGAACATGCTCAGTTAAATAAAATAGCACGCGAAGAGGGCGTTGCTATTTACGGTATTAACTACAAAGATGATCGCGGAGCAGCAAAGGAATGGTTGCGTCGTTATAGAGACCCTTATGTATTGAATATCTATGATGAGCAAGGAACATTAGGTTTGGATCTGGGTGTCTATGGTGCACCTGAAACTTATGTTTTAGATGCCCAAGGAGTTATTCGTTATAAGCATGTGGGCGCAGTAACAGAGAAAGTATGGTTAAAACTGCGTACTGTAATGCAACAGGTTTCTACAGAGTCTCAGGGGTAGTGATGAGATTAGTTATAGTAATTTTTACATTGCTGTTCTCAATGGCTGCTACTGCAACCATTGATACATATGAATTTAAAGATGATGCAACGCGCGAGCGCTTCCAACAATTGACCAATGAGTTACGCTGTCCGAAATGTCAGAATCAAAACTTGGCAGGGTCAAACTCTCCTATAGCTTCTGATTTACGCAGAGAAATATATCGGATGGTGGAGGACGGTCAAAGTGATGGGCAAATTGTTGATTTTATGGTGGCTCGTTACGGAGAGTTTGTGCTCTATCGACCTCGAGTGACAGGTAATACATGGATTTTGTGGTATGGCCCTTTTGTCTTGCTTGCGATCGGTGCTGTTGTGCTCTTAATGCTCACCCGTAAACGTAAAAAAACAGCTGTTATAGATAAGAAATTGAACGAACAAGATAAAGCACGTTTAGCAACACTGCTGGATAAGGGAAAGTCTAAATGATTCAATTATGGCTAGGTATAGCACTACTCACATTGGTAGCGCTTTCGTTTATTTTTATTCCTTTTATTAAAGCAAAGAGAACGCAACAGACGGTAGCTGAAGTTGGTCGTAAGCATAAAAATATCGATATATTTCAAGAGCGCTTATCTGAATTAGATGCGGAGCGTGCTGCAGGTAATTTGCAAGACCAAGAGTATGACGCTTTAAAATTAGAGCTTGAAAAGAACCTGTTAGAAGATGCCAGTGAAGATGATTCAGCTGTTGTTGAAAATCCGATTGGCACAAAGCAATTAGTGACTGTTACGTTGATGGCATTGCTTGTACCTGTTATTGCTTTTGGATTGTATTTTGAATATGGAAGTGCGCGACAGTTACAGGTGGCTATAGATCATCCCAAACAGTTTGATTTTGAGAATGGTAAGCAACCGACAGTTGATGAAGCAATTCAGATGTTGGTGAGTGAGCTTAAGGAAAATCCAGAAAATGCTGAAGGGTGGTACATCTTAGCGACAACGTATATGAATTTGGGTAAGTTTGAGGAAGGCGTCTCAAGTTTTAAGCGCGTTCTTGATATATTACCCAATGATGCACCTCAGTATGTTGGTGTGATGGGGCAGTATGCTCAAGGTCTGTACTTTGCTAAAGGTGGCAAAATGGATCAGGAAGTAAGGCAGCAAATTCAGCGTACGCTGGACCGAGAACCGTTGGAAGTAACCTCTTTAGGTTTGTTGGGAATAGATGCCTTTGAGCAGTCTCGTTTGGAAGATGCTATCGCTTACTGGCGAAAGGCTTTGGCTAATGCAGAGCCTGGGGCTGCAGAGTCTTTAAAAACAGGCATTCAAAGAGCATTGGAGCAACTAGCTAAAGAGGGTAAGGCTGTACCTGATGTTCCAGAGCTTGCGAGTGCTTCAGTTCAGCTGAACGTAGCTATAGATCCACAGTTAAGTGATCAGTTATCAGCAGATCAGGTTGTTTTTGTCTTTGCTAAGCCTGTTGGAGGAAGAATGCCGGTAGCTGCAGTGCGCTTAACGGTTGGCGAATTACCAACAATGATAACGCTTGATGATAGTTTAGCAATGACGCCGCAAGCAAAGCTGTCTTTGCATCCGAATGTTGAAATAGCGGCACGAATTTCCATGACTGGCCAACCTGAGGCTGTAGCAGGTGATTTACAGTCAGCAAATGTTCTGGTTTCAGTTAAAGAACTATCTGAACCGGTAAACCTTCTTATCGATCAGATTGTTCAGTAAGGCTGTTCGGTTTATAGTAAGCGTATGATTGAGTTAATGTTTTCTGAGGCAAGTGTTTAAACATGGATATCGGCTTAAAAGAGTGGTTAATAATTGGGGGGCTTCTGCTTATCGGCCTAATTATTTTCGATGGCTGGCGCCGGATGAAAGGACAACGTAACACTTTGAAAATTGATATTGACAGAGATTTTACAGACTCTGACGATACTGATGTGGCTGAGGGCGCTCATAATCCAGAGTTACCCAATGGCGGTGCTAGGGCATTGCCAGATGATTATCATGATCAGTCTTACGTTCATGAGAGAAAACCTTTAAACACATCGGAGCGAATTGATCCTGGATTTGATCATTTGAATGATCGTGTTGAGTCTAAAGCTGAGCCCCAAACAGAAAGCACTTATAAAACAGAAGAAAATCCTAAGGTTGCTTATCATCAGTCAGAAAGTAACCACTCAAATGCTCTAGCTTCAAAGCCGCAGCCTGAGTTTGATTATAACGAATCGCCTGAACATGTAGCTGAGCAGCCTTACTCTCAGCCAGAAGAGCTGCCTGTAGAGCTAGATCCTTTATTTGATGATATTCCTGAAATATTATCTCCTGTTAGGCAAGCAACGGTTGAGCAATTAGATACGACACCAGCAGAGCACAATACAAGCGATAATGAGCCAGCAGTTCCTGAAAAGTCTGAATACCTAGATCTTGAGCAGCCCATTACAGTGCTGATGCGTCAGGCCTCTGAGAAGCAGGCTGACGATAGTCCGCAACAATCGCAAGAAGAGATGTTCTTCTATCCTGATGAGCAGGTACCTAGTGACGATGATAGTGATAGTCTTTCAGGAGCGAATCTGGAACTTGGTTCTGAATCTCATATTGAGCATCAAGAAACTGAAAGTGTTGCTCACTATGAGGAGCCGAAGGTTTTACATAATGCTAATGCTGACAACATTGGTGAGCCTGTTATTGATACAGAGCATGAGAGTAATTCGATTACAGAATCTACGGTTGAAGATTTAGAGCTCAAGCCCGAACAAGACTCTCTGTTTGAAAGTGAGCATTTAGATAGTGCTAGGAGTGAGCGTAAAGCTCTTGAACAAGCTCCTGAACCTGAAGAAGTGTTAGTCATAACGGTGGTTGGAAAACAGCAGCCTTTAGATGGACAAACACTGCTTCAAGTCGTACTGGCGTGTGGGATGCGCTTTGGTGATATGAATTTGTTTCATCGATTTGAAGAAGGTGTCGACAAGGGCCCTGTGCAGTTTAGTATGGCAAATGCGGTTAACCCAGGAACATTCGATTTAGATCATATGTCCGAGATGACGACGCCGGGTGTTAGTTTCTTTATGTCGATGAGTGAACCTGAAGATGCTAAGAATGCCTTTGAGTGTATGTTAGCAACAGCCGAAACGGTTTCAAAGCATTTGGGAGGTGATCTGCTAGATGAAAATCGTTCAGTGATGCGTCCACAAACCAAAGCGCATTACCGTGAACGTATCCGCGAATTCGAAATGCATAACCTTCACCGACGTAATCTTTCTTAAGATATTCTTAATTTAATCTGTTGGTCTTTTGATGGTTCTTTTGAGTATAAGTATACCCAGAACCTCAAAAGGCTTTAGTGCGCTTGTTCATATAATATAGTTCCAAAATACCTTATGTCTGATAATAAAACATTGTTTCAGGGTGATGCTGCTATGGCTGATATATTGATAGAAATTAAGCAGCTTCGCGCTGAGATTGATCAGCATAATTACCGGTACCACGTACAAGATGAACCAAGTATCCCCGATGCTGAGTACGATCGACTATTTAAGCAGTTACAGGCTTTAGAGCAGACTCATCCTGAACTTATATCAGATGACTCACCGACTCAGCGAGTAGGTAGTACGCCTATAAGCGGATTTGAAGAAGTTAAGCATGAAATGTCGATGCTATCACTTGATAATGCTTTCTCTGAAGAAGATTTGCGTGACTTTGATCGGCGTGTACGTGAGCGCTTAGATGGTTTGCTAGAAATTCCTTATGCCTGTGAGCCTAAGCTTGATGGTATTGCTGTTAGCTTGATGTATGAAAAGGGAGAACTGATCAGAGGCGCAACGCGTGGCGATGGCTCAACCGGTGAAAATATCACGCACAATGTTAGAACGATTCCTTCTATTCCGTTAAGGCTTATGGGTGAAGGTATCCCTGAACGCCTTGAGGTACGTGGCGAAATTTATATGCCTAAAGCGGGTTTTAATGCGTTGAATAAGCGCGCGTTGGCTAAAGGCGAGAAAGCATTTGTTAATCCTCGAAATGCGGCAGCAGGAAGCTTACGTCAATTGGACGCACGTATTACAGCTACGCGGCCATTAGAAATGTGCTGCTATGGTATTGGCGTCTTTTCTGGTGGTGTAATGCCAGATACTCATGTGGGTTCTATGCAGCAGTTGAACCGTTGGGGTTTCAAGATAAGTCGCTACCTTGAATTAGTCGAAGGTGCAGAAGGTTGTTTTGGCTATTATCAACGCATGGCCGAGTTGAGAAATACCCTTCCTTATGAGATAGACGGTTTGGTATTCAAGGTAGATCAATACCAGTTACAAAAAAACCTTGGCTTTGTATCAAGATACCCGCGTTGGGCCATTGCGCATAAGTTTCCTGCACAAGAAGAGATGACTCAAGTTGATAGTGTGGAGTTTCAGGTAGGCCGTACAGGCGCTATTACGCCTGTCGCTCGCTTACAACCCGTTTTTGTCGGTGGTGTTACTGTCAGTAATGCAACGCTGCATAATATGGATGAAATCGAGCGATTGGATTTGCACGTAAAGGACTGGGTTGTTATCCATCGCGCCGGTGAAGTAATTCCTAAAGTCGTTAGAGTGGTTGCTGACAAGCGTCCGGCTGATGCCAAAGAGGTCTGTTTTCCGAAGCGTTGTCCTGTTTGTGGATCAGACATAGAAAAAATTGAAGGTGAAGCGATTGCGCGTTGTAGTGGTGGCTTGAGTTGCTCGGCGCAACGTAAAGAGGCTTTACGCCATTATGCGTCCCGTAAGGCCATGAATATTGACGGTCTTGGTGAGAAACTGATTGATGCGCTAGTAGATAAAGACTTATTAAAATCTATTGCTGATATTTATCTATTGAAGCATGCCGACATAGCGGGCCTAGAGAGGATGGGAGCTAAATCAGCAGATAACCTTTTGGTTGCCATTGAAAAGTCTAAATCAACAACATTGGCTCGTTTTATCTATTCGTTAGGTATTCGTGAGGTGGGAGAGGCCACTGCACGAAATTTAGCCAACGTTTATGGTGATCTCGATGCCGTAGTTGCTGCGAATGAGGAGCAATTATTGGCCGTGCCTGATGTGGGAGAAGTAGTAGCGCACCATATCAGAACGTTTTTCCAGCAAACGCATAATCTTGAAGTGGTTACTGCCTTGACAGAAGCGGGCGTTCATTGGCTGCAGCAAGAGTCAATGCCACTGGAAAACCAGCCTTTACTTAATAAAGTGTATGTTCTGACTGGTACACTTGAACTAATGAGTCGAGATGATGCTAAAGCAAAGTTGCAGCAGTTAGGCGCTAAAGTGTCTGGCAGTGTTTCGAAAAAAACTGACTGCGTAGTCGCAGGGCCAGGGGCAGGTAGTAAGCTGGCAAAAGCAGAATCTCTAGGTGTGTTAGTGTTAGACGAAAAAGCGTTTGTGGCGTTATTAGTGTCTTATGGAGTGGTTTCGTCATGATAGTGCCAATAGAGTCTATTTCTGCTGAAGCTTTAGAGGGTTTGATAGAAGAGTTTGTTACACGCGATGGTACTGATTATGGCTACGAAGAGACGCCTCTTATTTCGCGTGTGGAGCAAGTTAAGAAGAAATTGAAAAATAAAGAAATCGTAGTCTTGTTTAACGAAGCGACAGATGAAGTTAACTTGGTGTTGAGTGAACGCCTAAAAGGCTAAGCTCTTGAGTATCAGTTTTTGTTTCAAGATTAAAATCATTCCTTGGTTTTTGCTAACCGCTTAATTGTTTACGCCCAGCTTTCAATATGCGATCCACTGATTAATAAACGTAAAAGGTCTGAACGACACACTATACCGAGGAGTTGGTTGCTCTCATTAAAAACTGGCATCGCGTTAATTTCATATTCTATGAAGCTAGATGAAATAACGGAGATGTCTGTTTCTGGAGATGCAGCAATCAGCTGTTGAGTATAGAAGTTGGCAATGCTAACGGGCGAGTCTTTGCCGTGCTCTATGATATCGATATGTGAAATGATACCAACAGGGTCGTCTTCTGCATCTGTCACCATTAAATGGCTGACATGTAACTCCTGCATTCTTGCCCATGCTGTTTTGAAGGTTACTTCGCGAGCAATAGTATGAACAGGATGACTCATTACCTGGGCAGCTTTAAGTTTGGTAGCTTGCGGTTTCTTTTTTTCAGGGTTGAGCGCACTGTAAGTATTTGCTGATTGTTCTTGTGGCTGTTTGGCTGATTCTTTGTTTAGGATGTGAGTAAAGTTTTCACCGTCGGCGTGTACCTTTTTTTCTATGCCTGCACTGTCGTGTAGGCCTTTGGAAGGTGCAGTGCTTTCGACGCCACGGGTTGGGAAAACCGACTTCACCGGCGTTTCAATTCGGTTGCCGTGGTCAATTACTATTAACGACATAGGTTGTTTTCCATAGGTTACTACCTTGTTTATATTAGCTCATGGCTTGAGTATCGGCTGTTATTGCAACTCCTTGATAGTAGCCATCTATTTCTTTCCTTTAATAAGTGACTTGATGATAAAGCGTGCCGGGTGCAGTGCTTGGCTTATCTCTCGTGGGATAGGCAGCGGTTCAGAGCATATGCTTGAAGCCAGATACTCTGCTATTAGCGGTGCAGTAATTAGGCCTTTAGAGCCGTGTCCTACATTCAGGTAAAGACCCTTATGTAATTCAGGGGGGGCATTCTTAAACCTCCAATTTTTATCATCCCGTAACTTAGCGTATTGTTCAAAATAAGCTGCAGCGACGGGTGCTGGGCCTGCAATAGGTAAATAATCAGGTGTTGAGCATCGGTAACCGACTCTTCCGTTCCAGTGATTAGGGGGCGGAAGGTGTCTCGCAAAAGAGCTGGCCGCATTGGATATCATACTTAAATTACTATGGTGGTCGGCCTCTCTTACCTGTGGAGACTGGTCGTGTAGATCAAATGTTGCGCCGAAGGTATAAAGGTTGTTTAAGGGGGGAGATATATAGCCTTCACCGCAGATAACCGTTTGTAACTCACTTTGGGAGTCATCAGTTTGACTAATAGAGACTTGTCCACGGATCTTTTTAATAGGTAAGTGATTGAGTTGTTCAAACTCTTTTGCATGGGCTGCAGATGCAACAATAACAATATCGGCAGCATGCATTTGATTGTTATGATCTAGCACTGCCCAACGTTGATCAGATGTTTGGGTTAATGATGAGATCGTTGTGGAAAGTGTTAATTGTATTTTTGGATGATCAGTTATTTTTTCGCAAAAAGCTTTGGGTTGTACCCATCCAGCTCTTGGAAAAAATAATGCTTGGTGTGCTATGGGCGTACCGGCAATTTGCGAAGCTTCAGTAGCTGATTTAAGAGAAACCACATCGCTAGAGTAATCTCCACTGTCTGCGATAGCATTTTGCTTCGTTGCTTCTTTTTCAGACATGGCGAGCTGTAATACACCGCATTGTGATGCTGTTTGATTATCTAAGCATTGATAAGTGCCCAGCAGTCGCAGGGTATATTCTAGGCCACACAGGTGTAACTCCCCTCCCAATGTGGGCTTGGTTGGTAGTTTTGCATAAAGCGCTCCTTGACGATTCCCGGAGGCTTCTTGGCAAATGTCATTACAGCGATCAATTAACTGGACTTTGATGCCTCTTCGGGCGAGGGCTTCTGCCGTACTGCAGCCTGCAAGTCCTGCCCCTATAATAATAGCGCTTCTTGGTTTCTTGATTTTAGGGAGAGTAAACCAGGGGAGTTTTGTTGGTGTTGTCGCTGTTTTGGGTTGAGTCATTGTTCCTGAGAGCATGTCTCTTTTCTTCCCAAAGCCTGGTCTTTTCTTAATATCAAAGCCTTCTTCAGCCAACCCTTTTCTAACAAAGCTAGCAGCCGCGTAAGTAGCTAGTGTTCCGTTGTTTTTTGTAAGCCTAGCGACATGAAAAAAAAGTTCTTGGCTCCACATGGCAGGGTTTTTTGCCGGGGAAAAACCATCGAGATACCACGCATCAATCGCAGAGTCGATGCGCTGTAAGCTAGTAGCTGCATCGCCAATACAAAGGGTTAAATAAAAACGGCCTTTATCGAAGATGAAGCGATGCATACCCTGAATATAAGGAGGGTATTGCTCCAGCAACTGCTTTGCATAGTGTTGGAATTGAGGTTGTTGTGTGAGTACTTTTTTTAAGTCGATGTATGTAAGAGGATGCAGCTCGGTCGAAATGAAATGCGCTCCATGTAGATGGGGTGTAGGTAGTTGGTTTAATGTGTCTAGGGTGCAAAGTAAGTTTGAGCCGGTCCCAAAGCCTGTTTCAGCAATTGTTAGATCGCTCATTAGCTTTTCATTGCAGCGTTCGGATAATTTATTGCCATCAATAAATACGTATCGACTTTCAGCAATACCATCTGCAAGGCTGCAATAAAAATCACCGAATGATTCCGAAAGTAGCGTTCCTTCGGACCAGGCAAGCCGGGCATGATGTTGCTTCATTTAAAGCCTATTCGTTAGTTAAAAAGTGTATTGTAAGGTAAGAAAGAGTGGGGATCGAATATAGCGCAAAATGAGCCTGGAAATGCGAGGTGTAAAGGTTAACATTACCTGACTAAACAGTGAATATTGATAATGGATTATCATTTTTTTTTGGTGAGGAGTGCAGCATAGTACAGGCCTTTTTGCTGTGCTAAACTTGCCAGCTATCTTATAAATTAAAAGAAGATTTCCGGCCTTATGTGAACTACTCTTTAAGGCTGTATGGCTAGTTTATTGCTTCTTTTGAATATTTGATCTCAAAAAAGAGTGGTTTAAAAATAATCTCATATTGAGTAAATATTAATTAACTGAATTTAATGACATTTGGCTCTTTTTCGAGCTTTTTATTGAAAGGCATTTCGATGAACTTTACAACTCATGATACTCGTATAGCAATTCTTGGTTTAGGTTATGTTGGACTTCCGCTGGCTGCCGAGTTTGGTAAGCACATACCAACATTGGGTTTTGATATTAATAAAGCTCGATTAGAAGAGTTGCAAGGCGGTTTTGATAGTACTTTAGAAGTCAGTAAGGAAGAGCTTGTACAAGCATCACTGTTAACATATAGCTCTGAAATCGATGCACTTAAAAAATGTAATGTGTTCATTGTGACAGTGCCCACTCCAATCAATGAGCATAAACAACCTGATCTTACTCCATTGCTAAAAGCGAGTGCAGTGATTGGGAAGGCTCTGAAGCAGGGCGATGTTGTCATTTATGAATCCACTGTGTATCCAGGAGCTACAGAAGAGGAATGTGTGCCTGTTTTAGAGCGTGAATCTGGCCTTGTGTTTAATAAGGATTTTTACTGTGGATATAGCCCTGAGCGAATTAACCCAGGCGATAAAGAACACCGTGTTACCAGCATCCTAAAGGTAACTTCGGGTTCAACACCGGAGGTTGCTGATTTTGTTGACAACCTTTACCGCTCAATCATCACAGCAGGGACTTATAAAGCAAGCTCTATCAAAGTAGCTGAAGCTGCTAAGGTTATTGAGAACACGCAACGTGATGTCAATATTGGTTTGATCAACGAACTCGCAGTGATTTTTAATAAGCTAGATATCGATACTGAAGAGGTCCTCAAAGCAGCTGGGACTAAGTGGAACTTCTTGCCATTTCGTCCGGGCTTGGTTGGCGGTCATTGCATAGGTGTAGATCCCTACTATCTAACTCATAAAGCTCAATCTGTTGGCTATCATCCCGAGATAATTTTAGCTGGGCGACGTTTGAATGATGGTATGGGTGCTTATGTTGTAAGCCAATTAGTTAAATCTATGTTGAAGAAGAGAATTCAAGTAGATGGTGCTCGTGTGCTGGTATTAGGTCTTACTTTTAAAGAAGATTGCCCTGACCTGAGAAACACGAAAGTAGTTGATATTGTAGGTGAGCTTTCAGATTATGGCATTAATGTTGACTGCTATGACCCATGGATTAATGCTGCTGATGCAGAGCATGAGTACAACATCACCCCAGTATCAGTACCTGCTCAGGGGGCTTATGATGCAGTAATTATCGCAGTAGCTCATAAGCAGTTTAAAGAGATAGGTGTTGAAGGTATTCGTGCATTCGGCAAGACTGAGCATGTTCTTTATGATCTTAAATATATTCTACCAGCCGATGCTGCCGACCTTCGTCTTTAAGGAAATAAAATGACTCGTTACGAACAGATTAAAACAGAACTGTTGGCTAGCCCTAAAACGTGGTTAGTAACAGGTGTGGCTGGCTTTATTGGCTCTAATTTATTGGAAACATTGCTGAAATTGAATCAGCGAGTAGTTGGCTTAGATAATTTTGCAACGGGGTTTCAACATAACCTAGACGAGGTTGAATCCCAGGTGAGCGCTGAGCAATGGGCGTGCTTTCAATTTATTGAAGGAGATATTCGTCAGCTGAGAGATTGCCATACTGCCTGTGCCGGTGTGGATTATGTACTTCATCAAGCTGCATTGGGGTCTGTGCCACGTTCAATTGATGACCCTATTGCGACTAATGAAACAAATATTAGTGGCTTTTTAAATATGCTGGTAGCAGCGCGCGATGCAAAAGTTACAAGCTTTACTTATGCCGCAAGTAGCTCAACTTATGGTGATCATCCTGCCTTACCTAAGGTAGAAGAAAACATAGGTAATCCATTATCTCCTTATGCCGTAACAAAATATGTCAATGAACTGTATGCCGATGTTTTTTCTCGCACTTATGGTTTTAATACAATAGGGCTGCGCTATTTTAATGTTTTTGGTAAACGTCAAAACCCAAATGGTGCTTATGCTGCCGTTATACCTAAATGGGCTGACTCTATGATTAGCGGTGAAGAAATTTTCATTAATGGTGATGGTGAAACGAGTAGAGATTTTTGTTATATCGAAAATGCAGTGCAAGCAAATTTGTTGGCTTCAACTGCTGATGAGAATGTTAAGAATGAAGTGTATAACGTTGCGGTTGGTGATAGAACAACACTTAATGAATTATTCGATGAGCTGAAAAATGCACTCGAAAATAACAGTGTTGTATATCAAGTTGATCGAATTTATCGTGACTTCAGAGTTGGTGATGTAAAACATTCTCAAGCTGATATAAACAAGGCGGCAGAGAAGCTTGGTTACTCTCCTAATTACCGCATATCAGAAGGGATTGAAATAGCGATGCCTTGGTATATAGCTAATAGATAAATACTATTATTTTTTGTTGAATTATTAGGGTGTTTAGTAAATAAACACCCTTTTGTTTTTTGTGAGCTAGTCCCATAAGGTAGGGTCTATTGAGTCGTATTTTATCAAGCAAGGCTTCTTTACTATTATCACCACTTGTTTTTAGTGCTGGAGTTGCTGCTGCTCGTTTGTCACCAATTTTAATTGGTATTGTCCTTACTGCTTTTTTGGGCGAGGGGTTATCTGATTTTGTTTCTTTTCTTTTGATAAGTAATATTTTAATTTCTTTTTCTTCGCAGGGTGCTCAGTCTTTAATAATTAGTTCTGAAGATAAAAACAATACTACAGAGTACAGCGGTTTTTCGTTTTTTGTTTTGGTTATTCTTTATTTGTTATTCGCTACCGCAGATTTTATTTATTTTAACTTGTATTCTTTTTTTGAAAGCCTTTTAGTGCTGTGTTACTCATCAGGTTATCTTGGTATTAATTTATATTGTGCAGTTCTTAATAGAAATAAAGAAAATGTTAAAGCCGGTCTTTGTTGGTTGTTTACTGCTGCGGTTGTTTTTGTTGCTTCATTTTTAGTAGTTATTTTTTCTGAGTCTTATTTGGTTTTTTTAACTACCTACTCAATGTTATGGTTTTTTTGGTGTCTCTATGTATTGAAAGATGTTATTGAAGTAAAAGTTTTCAAAATATTGTCTGTATTGAAAATTAATAAAAAGAGTTTTGCAATGCTCTCAATGTTTGGTTGTATTCCAATGCTGGGGATGTACCTATTAAAGGTCGATTACGATAGTGGTGCTTCGGAATCTCAAATGTTAGGCTTTGCAGTAGGTTTTCAGATGTTCTCAATGTCTTTGTTTTTACCAGGGATCCTAGGTGCTTTGGTTGTGCCGCGTTTAGTTGAACTATTATCGAAGTCTAAAGAAGTAGGTTTTCGCTGGAAAAGCTTACCGTTGCTTTTTTATGTATTGTTAAGTAGTAGTCTTGCTGTTCTTGGTAGTGTTTTTTCATTCGATATTTTTTCTTTATATGTAGATGCCCCATTAATTGAACAAATTGACTTGCTGAGGTCGTTTTTATGGGTGGCGGTGTTAGGCGCTGTTAATGCTTATTTTATTCAAATAGTAATGGCTAAAAGGCAATATGAAAGTTTGTTTATGTCATCTATTTTGTGGTTGCTGGTTATTGTATTTGTTGGGTCTGTATATGCACCTGCTCCGATATATTTGTCGTTAGGGAGTGCATATGTTGCATCAACATTTTATCTGCTTATTACTAGCAGGAGAGTAGTATGAAAAAAGTGTATTTCTTAGCTAATGCCTATAGCCCTCATGTAAGGCAATGGCTTTATAAAAATAAAGAAATTAATGTTGATGTTGATGTTCTTACTATAGATGTTGATGGGCCGGTTAAGCCGGAGGCCAACATTAGTTACATAGGTCTTCCAATTTTAAGAAAATTCAAGTTGTTACAGTATATCTATGCCGGACTTTATTTACGCTGTAGCAGAAAATATATTGGCTTGTTACATGCTCATAACACGTCCGGATACGGGTTAGTTGCATATCTGTCAGGGCGAGATTACTACCTCACAACCTATGGCAGTGAAATCTATTCTTGCGATCATAAGAGCGCTCTCTATTATAGAGTCATAAAGATGATACTTGATAAAGCATTAAGAGTGTCATCTACAACGCAAAAAATGAAATGTTATCTTATTGAAGAGTTAAAGATTTCTCAAAATAAAATATTTAATTTTTCCCTAGGTGTTAATGATGCCTTTTCAAAATCAACTATTACTGAAAAAAAGCAATTCATAATATTTTCTAATAGACGTATTGGAGAGTTATATAATACTGATCTTATAATCGATGGGTTTTATGAGTTTGTTAAGAAAGTTCCTAGCGCTAATGCCAAACTTATATTGTTGGAAGGTGATCTCGATCCTAAATATGCTGAACTTATTTACAATAAAGTAGATAGTTATGGGTTGGGAGCTAGTGTTGAGTTTGTTAAAGGGTTTGTTGCTGAAAGTGAGCTAGTAGAGTGTTTTAATAGATCCAGTTGCTCTATTTCTATACCAAAATCTGACCAGTTATCTTCATCGATTTTAGAGTCTATATCCGCAGGTGTCTTGCCAATAGTGAGTCAATTATCAGCATACGATATTTTGATTTCTTCAGGTGTCGTCTCTGTTGTTGAAAATTCAGTGGTTGATAGTTTTGAAGATGTTTATGATAAATTTATTAATAATGAGTTGGATGACTTTAGAGTAAAGTTAATGAATTTTTCTAATAATTTAAATCAAGATGTTAAGGGTGATTTGAAGAAATTCTATTCTGAAAATTGAAATTATTGAATTCTTGCTTGTGAGTGATTTGTAGATTAATTTTTTATCTAAATTGTAATTTTGATAAAATAAAACCAATAATATATGGCTGATGGGTTTATAAATGAAACAGGTTTTGCAGGATATGATAAAAGGTGGATCTACTATTGTTGAGTCTCCTACACCTCAAGCTACCCAAGGTAACCTAGTCATAAATACAACGACTACCTTGATTTCAGCTGGAACTGAGCGAATGTTGGTTGGTTTTGGTAAAGCCAGTTTAGTTGAAAAAGCGAGACAGCAGCCTGATAAAGTCAAAATGGTGCTTGAGAAAGTACAAACAGATGGACTGATGACAACGATAGATGCAGTAAAGTCAAAGTTAGCACAACCTTTGCCTCTTGGTTACTGCAATGTAGGCGTTATTGCCGACCTAGGAAAGAATACTGATGGGTTTAAAGTGGGCGATCGTGTTGTTTCTAATGGCCCGCATTCTGATGTAGTTCGTGTAGGTAAAAATCTTTGCGCAAAGATACCAGAGAGCGTAACTGATGATGAAGCAGTTTTTACTGTTGTGGCAAGTATTGGGCTTCAGGGTTTGCGACTAGCTGAGCCAACTATAGGTGAGTGTTTTGTTGTAACCGGTGTTGGTTTAATTGGGTTACTTACTGTGCAGTTGTTGAGGGCGCAGGGGTGTCGTGTACTTGCTATTGATTTTGATGATTCAAAATTAGAGCTTGCTCATAAATTTGGTGCAGAAGTTTGTAATCCTGGCAAAGGTGAAGACCCGGTTGCCGCTGGTATGGCCTTTAGTCGTGGTGTTGGTGTTGATGGGGTCATCATTACCGCTTCTACTAAATCGAATGATCCTATTACTCAAGCAGCAAGAATGAGCCGTAAGCGTGGCCGTATAGTGTTAGTTGGTGTGATTGGTTTAGAGTTAGATAGAGCAGATTTTTATGAAAAAGAGCTTAGTTTTCAAGTGTCCTGTTCATATGGGCCAGGTCGATATGACCCTAGCTACGAAGAGGCTGGACAAGACTACCCATTAGCGTTTGTTCGCTGGACTGAGCAACGAAACTTTGAAGCGATACTCGATATGATGGGCAGTGGAGCCCTTAATGTTAAGGAGCTGATTAGTCATCGATTTAAATTTGAAGATTCTGCTAAAGCTTATGATTTGTTAGTAGCCGATAGCACAGCTTTGGGTATTTTGTTGCAATACACGAGTAGTCTGTCTTCTCGGCATGTAGCCACTGTTAATCTAACTCCCGTTTCTGAATATCAAAAAGAGGGGCCTATTGTAGGCTTTGTAGGTGCTGGCAATTATGCATCTAGAGTGTTAATTCCTGCCTTTAAAGCAGCCGGTGCTGAAATGCATAGTATTGCTACATCTGGAGGAGTTAATGGGGTAATACATGGCGGTAAAGCAGGTTTTTCAGAAGCGACCACTGATACTTCATCTATGATAAGCAATAACAGCATTAATACTATAGCTATTGCGACTCGACATAGCAGCCATGCAAGTTTTGTTGTTGAGGCATTGAAAGAAAATAAAAATGTATTTGTCGAAAAGCCATTAGCTATTACTCATAATGAATTAAATCTCGTCAAAGAAATATATAACCAAAAATTGTTAGAAAACAAAGCGCCAAGGCTAATGGTTGGGTTTAACCGTAGATTCTCACCCCAAATACAAAAAATGAAAGCGTTACTCGAGCCGATAAAAGAACCTAAAAGTTTTATTATGACAATGAATGCCGGCCGCATACCTTCAGAGCACTGGACTCAGGATAATTTGATAGGAGGAGGGCGAATTATTGGTGAAGCGTGCCATTTCGTTGATTTAATGCGTTTTTTAGCAGGTTCCAAAATTGTATCGGTTCAAGCCAGGCGAATGGGACAGGTTGAAGGCATTGATATAGTGGAGGATAAAGCGGCTATTATATTGGGCTTTGCGGATGGTTCTTTTGGAACTATACATTATTTGGCCAATGGCTCGGCAAGCTTTCCTAAAGAGCGAATTGAAGTTTTTGCAGCGGGTGGCACTTTGCAGCTCGATAATTTTAGGAAGCTGACAGGCTATGGTTGGAAAGGTTTCAAAAAAATGAATTTGTGGAAGCAAGATAAAGGGCAGAATGCGTGTGTTGCTGCCTTTTTAGATAGTATTAAAGCAGGCAGTGAAGCTCCGATAGATGCTAATGAGCTATTTGAAGTCGCCAAGGTAACAATTGAAATTGCTGAACAGTTGCGTGCGCAATAGTGTTTATTATTAAAGTGAAAACAGCACTTTCATTAGGTGTTGTGAATTTTTTACGCTTTATTGTCTATAAAATAGGTATATCTACTGGATTGAACTCAGTAAGAAAAATTAATGCTCAAACGGAATTGGGTGATTTCTTTCTTCCATACAAAGGTCAGATACAGCACCTGAAAGTGAACGATCAATGGCTTGGTGCACATACTTTTTTTGGGAAAAAGAGTAGTGTTCTGGGCGTGCCTAATTGGCAGTTGAACTGTTTGACTCATGACTCTGTATGCTACGAAAAAAAACCGTGGTTTCTTATTTCAGATTTTGATAAAAACATAGGTGACATTAAAGGGATATGGGAAGCATCTCGATTTGACTGGGTCCTCTGCTATGCCCAAAGTGCAGCTAACGGTAATGAAAATGATTTAAACCGTTTGAACCTCTGGTTGAATGACTGGTTATCTAAAAACCCTCCATATTTAGGTATTAACTGGAAGTGCGGTCAAGAAGCATCCATTCGTGTTATGCATTTAGCTATGGCGGCAAAAATTTTAGGACAGTCACAAAGAAGCAGCATTGTACTGATGGCGCTTGTTAAAGCGCACCTCAAACGTATATCACCAACTATTATGTATGCTATTGCTCAAGATAATAACCATGGCACTTCAGAGGCTGCTGCGTTATTTATCGGTGGAAGCTGGCTGTCTATTAATGGTGATATTGACGGCCTAAAATGGGAAAAACAAGGTCGTAAGTGGCTTGAAAATAGGGCTGAACGACTCATTGAGAGTGATGGTAGTTTCAGTCAATACTCAATGACTTATCATCGCGTAATGTTAGATACATTCTGCATGGCAGAAGTTTGGCGTAAAGAGCTAGCTTTACCGGCGTTCAGCCCGCATTTATACGCTAAGTTAGACGTTGCTATTTTGTGGCTTTTCCAGATGACTCAAAGAATATCAGGAGATGCTCCAAACTTAGGTGCAAATGACGGCGCTCGGTTGTTGCCCCTAACGGGTACTGACTATCGTGATTTTAGGCCTTGTGTTCAACTTGCTTCATGTGTTTTCTTGGGTAAGTCTGCTTATCCTGAAGCCGGCGACTGGGATTTACCATTACAATGGCTGGGTTACTCTAAACCAAGCATAGAGATAGAAGAAGCTACTTCAGTAGACTTAGAAGGTGGCGGCTATGCTTTGTTGAGAAGAAAGCATGTTTTTGCTGTACTTAACTATCCGCACTTTAAATTTAGGCCCAGTCAGTGCGATGCGTTACATGTTGATTTTTGGTACTACGGCGAGAATATTCTTCGAGATGGCGGGACTTACAGCTATAACGCAGGTCAAAAATTTATCGATTACTACGGTGGAGTTGAGAGTCACAATACCGTGCAGTTTGATTCGCATCAGCAGATGCCTCGTTTAAGTCGTTTCTTATTGGGGAATTGGCTTAAAACGAAAGAGAAATCAGGGGTGGTTGAGAATAAAGAATGTACTATGTTTTCAGCATCATACCAAGACGGGCTCGGTTGTACTCATAAACGATACCTCTCCCTGAGCGATAATAGCTTTCAAGTGATTGATGCTGTAAGTGGCTTTAAAAGTAGTGCTATTTTACGTTGGCGCTTACAGCCGGGAGAGTGGGAATTAATAGGTTATACCCTTATAAGCCCTAAATTTCGTATTCAAATTAGCGCTGATGTATCTATTACACGATTGGAATTAGTACATGGGTTTGAGTCTAAGTATTACTATCAAGAATCTGAATTACCTGTTTTGGAAGTTGAAATAGAACAGGCTGGCCATATCACAACGGAAATAATTTTTTAATTATGCGTATTCTTTATTTTCATCAGCATTTTTCCACACCAGAAGGTTCTGTTGGAATTCGTTCCTATGAAATGGCGCGCCGGCTTATTTCTCATGGCCATCAAGTTACTATGGTTTGTGGTAGTTACGGCGGAGGCCAAACCGGCTTAGAAGGCCCTTTCCTATCGGGTAAGCGTATAGGGACGGTTGATGGAATAGATATTATCGAATTTGATTTGGCTTACTCTAATGCTGATGGCTTAACCGCCCGTGCTTCTACTTTCTTAAAATTTGCTCTAAAAAGTATCGGTGTTTCTTTAACGCATAACTATGATGTATTGTTTGCTACATCGACCCCTCTCACGGCTGGAATACCGGGGATTTTTGCTCGCTGGTTACGTAGAAAACCTTTCGTATTTGAAGTGCGCGATCTTTGGCCCGAATTGCCAAGAGAAATGGGTGTCATTACTAACCCTATAGTTTTATCAGCCCTGTCTATTTTAGAGTGGCTTTCTTATCGATCTGCTTATCGCTGTATCGGTTTGTCCCCTGGAATTGTTGAGGGTATTCAAAAAAGAGGTATCAAAGGTGAGGACGTTGTATTAATTCCTAACGGCTGTGACTTATCCATCTTTTCTGGAAACATTAAACCATGGCGGCCTGAGGGGGTTGAGAAAACTGACTTAATGGCTGTTTTTGCGGGTACTCATGGTGTGGCTAATGGTTTAGATGCTGCACTTGATGCTGCTATAGAGTTAAAAAAACGTGGCCGTCTAGATATTAAGATAGTTTTAATAGGGCAAGGAAAATTAAAGTCTAAGTTACAACAGCGAGCAAATGTCGAGCAGCTTGAAAATGTGCTTTTCTACCCCCCAGTAAATAAGAAAAAACTGGCTGAGTTGATGGCTTCAGCTGACATCGGTTTACAGTTACTGGCAAATGTACCCGCATTTTATTTTGGTACATCGCCCAATAAGTTTTTTGACTACATATCAGCTGGACTACCAGTATTGAATAATTACCCTGGTTGGCTTGCTGAGATGATCATTGATAATGACATTGGCTATTCGGTTCCACCAGAAAGTGCATCAGCTTTTGCTGATGCACTTGAGCATGCCGCCGATAATCGTGCTTTATTACCTATGATGGGGCTAAATGCTCAGGTTTTAGCTGCAAAAGAATTTGATCGTCAAGTTTTGGCTGAGCAATGGGTTACGTGGGTTGAAGGAGCTAAGAGGTGAAAAGGTGCTTCGATTTTTGTATAGCTTTATTTGCTTTGCTCGCATTGTTGCCTGTGATTTTTGTCATATCAATACTGATTTATTTCAAATTAGGGTCGCCTATAATCTTTATTCAAGAGCGGCCTGGATTACGTGAAAAAGTTTTTAAAATGATGAAGTTTAGGACAATGCTCAATAGTCTTGATAAGGACGGAGTTATATTGCCCGATGAGCAGCGCATGACGAGATTTGGTAGTTTTTTACGTTCATCAAGCCTTGATGAGCTGCCGGGGCTGATAAATGTGTTGAAAGGTGATATGAGCTTGGTCGGACCCAGACCTCTACTGGTAGAATATTTACCTCTTTATACAGAGGACCAGGCCCGCCGACATAATGTGAGGCCTGGTATTACTGGCTGGGCGCAAGTTAATGGTCGCAATGCAATTAGTTGGGACGCCAAGTTTATCTTAGATGTTTGGTATGTGGATAATCGCTCTGTTTGGCTGGATATTAAAATACTGCTTATGACAATCAGAAAAGTTATTCTTCGTGATGGCATTAGTGCTGAGGGTGAAGTGACAATGTCGAAGTTTGTAGGTGCGCCAAAAGGTAACGACAATGAGTAATGCAATATATGCTGTGTTTGGTGCTAGCGGCTTTGGTCGAGAAGTAATGCCTTTGGTAAGGCAGCAGTTACAATCTAATGGAGTGCCTCTAAGCGATATTTATTTTGTTGATGACTCACCGCAATCTGACATATTAAATGGACATGTTGTGTTGAGCTACACTCAATTTCTATTGTTAACCGCTGTAGAAAAGTATGTGGTAGTAGCAATTGCTGATGCATCTATACGTACTCTGATTACAGAGCGCTGTTCTTCCGATGGCTTGGGAATGCTTAGTGTGGAGGCTGCAAATGTATTTAAAATGGATAATGTTTTGATTGGAAAAGGAAGTATTTTATGCCCTTTTGTAACACTGACTTCTAATATTCGAATCGGTAAAGGCTTCCAAGCAAATATTTATAGTTATGTTGCACATGATTGTGTTATCGGTGATTACGTTACTTTTGCTCCAGCAGTGAAGTGTAATGGAAATATTGTGATTGCTGATAATGCATATATAGGTACAGGTGCGATAATAAAGCAAGGTCAGCCGGGTAAACCTCTTGTGATTGGTAAGGGAGCAGTTGTTGGCATGGGTGCGGTTGTAACCAAGAATGTAGCAGATGGTGCGGTTGTTGTAGGCAACCCTGCGAAGCCATTACGACGAGTAGGATTGGGTGGTAAATGACAGAGCTAATTCTAGGTAATATTCCTATAGAGGATATTTGTGAAGGAATGAAGGCTAGTTATTCCCAAACAATTACAGACGCCGACGTTAAAGCGTATGCGGGTTTATCAGGCGACCATAACCCTGTTCATGTCAGTGATCACTATGCTGAATCCTCTCATTTTGGTAAGCGAATTGCACATGGCTTAATGTCTGCAGGGTTCTTCTCTGCATTATTTGGTATGAGGTTGCCAGGTCCTGGTTGTGTATATGTCTCCCAGAATTTGAAATTTCTGCGTCCTGTCTATATAGGCGATACAGTCATCGCTTCTATTGAAGTTAAATCTGTTGACGCGTTGCGACGTAGAGTTCAATTTAAAACTGTTTGTACTGTATCTGATAAAGTTGTGATTAATGGTCAGGCAGAGATCTATATACCTGCATAAATGTATAGGAGCTTTTAGTGTTAAACACCCCTTTTTCCCCTTGGCCAAGCTTTACTGAAGAAGAAGCCCAGGCAGTTCAGCGCGTTCTACTTTCCAATAAAGTTAATTATTGGACGGGGCAAGAAGGGAGGCGATTCGAGGAAGAGTTTGCTGTATTTTCTGAATGTTCGCATGCAATAGCTGTCGCTAATGGTACGCTGGCATTAGATTTGGCTTTAAAGGGCGTTGGGCTGGTTGTAGGTGACGAGGTCATTGTTACAAGTCGAACTTTTATAGCTTCAGCCTCTTCAGTTGTAACAGCAGGCTGTGTGCCAGTGTTTGCTGATGTGGATAGTGACAGTCAGAATATTACGGCTGCTTCCATTGAGGCGGTTATAACATCGAAAACACGCGCTATTATTTGTGTTCACTTGGCTGGCTGGCCATGTGATATGGACCCGATAATGGCGTTGGCTGCTAAATATGATTTAAAAGTTATTGAAGACTGCGCACAGGCTCATGGCGCAAAATACAAAGGACGTTCAGTCGGCTCTATTGGTGATATCGGATGCTGGTCATTTTGCCAAGATAAAATCATGACTACCGGTGGTGAAGGTGGGATGGTAACTACCAATGACAGGATTCTTTGGCTGTCTATGTGGGCTTATAAGGATCATGGGAAGTCTTGGCAAGCTGTTTATGAGAGGCAGCATGAACCTGGTTTTCGTTGGTTGCATGATAGTTTTGGAACCAATTGGCGCTTAACTGAAATGCAGTCTGTTATAGGAAGAATTCAGCTCAAGCGGATGCCTGCTTGGTTAGCGAGCAGAACAAAAAATGCTCATACGATCCTTAATAGTGCGCATGACTGCTCAGCATTACGAGTACCTCTTATTGAAGAGGGAAGTGTACATGCATGGTATAAATGTTATATGTTTATCAGGCCTGAATTATTAAAAGAAGGTTGGAGCCGCGATAGAATAATCGAAAATATTATTGCCCAAGGTGTTCCTTGCTTTTCTGGTTCTTGCTCTGAAGTGTATTTAGAACGTGCTTTTGATAACACTAATTGGCGTCCTGAACCTCGTTTATCAATAGCAAAAAAATTAGGTGAAACAAGTTTAATGTTTTTGGTTCATCCTACTTTGACAAAAGCCGAAATAGATAAAACATGTGCAGCTTTACGGCAAGTAATGTCCGAGGCAACTGCCTGATATGTTATCGTCGATTCTGTATCTCTCACGTAACCTTAAACGTTTGCTGTTTGTATTGTTTGATATCTTCGCATTGGTAATGTGTTGCTGGTTAAGTTTTGTTTTACGTTATGAAGATTGGACGGCTAACGGCTTTGTTCACTGGCCATCTTATTTTATAGCGCCGTTAGTAGCGATTCCTATTTTTGTCCGTATGGGGCTTTACCGGGCAGTGATTCGCTATATTGGTTATAAAGCGCTCTGGACGGCAGTTAAAGCCATAACAATTGCAATACTAGTATGGGCTGTATTCACCCATTTTCTGGGCTTGGAGCTAATAGTCCCTCGGTCAGTAATCCTTATTTTCTGGTTTATTTCTATTGTTGTTATTGGTGGTTCTAGAATAGTGGCTAGGTGGGTGATTTTGCATCAATTCCCTGGAGGAGAGCAGAAAGCTAAATCGCAATCGGAGCGAGTGATTATTTATGGTGCAGGTGCGGCAGGGCGGCAGATGGCAACTGCCTTATATCACTCTAAAGAGTTTTCTGCTGTGGCTTTCGTTGATGATGATGAACGACTCAAAGGCGGCGATATTCACGGCATTCGGGTCTATTTACCGAGCGATATTGATGATGTTATCGAAAAGTTTGATGTGAATGCTATTTTGCTTGCGTTGCCTTCGGCTTCAAGGCTGCGTAAGCGCGAAATAGTTGATTCGCTTGTTAGTTTTAACCTGCGTGTGCTTACTCTACCTGGTCTTTCAGATATAGCTGGTGGGAGAATCAGTGTTAATGATGTTCAAGAAGTCGATATTGCTGATCTGTTAGGAAGAGATGAAGTGAAGCCTGATCAAGCTTTGTTAGATGCTTGTATCACTAATCAGAGCGTAATGGTTACCGGAGCGGGTGGGTCAATTGGCTCTGAGTTATGTCGACAGATTTTGCAACAAAAGCCGTCCTGTCTAGTGCTATTTGAGCTATCTGAATTTGCTTTATATAGTATTGAACATGAGTTGCGCGCTTTGGCTGGAGACTCGATTAAGCTGGTCCCTATTCTGGGTAGTGTCTTAGATAAAACATACTTAGAAAGGGTCTTGAATCAGTTCCAAGTAGCCACGGTGTATCATGCAGCCGCTTATAAGCATGTGCCACTCGTCGAGAGTAATATTTTAGCAGGTGTACGTAATAACCTCTTTGGTACTTACTTTACTGCAGAGGCTGCCATAAATTGCGGTGTCAAAAATTTCGTTTTGATCTCTACTGATAAGGCGGTAAGGCCTGCTAATGTAATGGGGGCCAGTAAACGTTTTGCGGAGTTAGTGCTCCAAGCGTTAAGTGAAAGAGAAGAGGGTGTTTCCCCTATTCGTTTTGCCATGGTGCGTTTTGGTAATGTACTGGGTTCTTCTGGTTCAGTGATACCGCTGTTTAAGAAGCAAATTCAAAGTGGCGGGCCTGTTACTGTGACGCATCCAAAAATCACGCGCTATTTTATGACAATCCCTGAAGCAGCATCTTTAGTTATACAAGCCGGTTTTATGGGGGCTTCTGGTGATGTATTTGTGCTTGATATGGGGGAGCCGGTGAAAATTAAAAATTTAGCAAAGCAGATGATAAATCTAACGGGTTTATCGGTAAGGGATGATAGTACCCCTGATGGTGATATAGAAATTGTATATAGCGGCTTGCGAGATGGTGAAAAGCTATATGAAGAGTTGTTGATAGGCGATGATGTGCTGGAAACTGATCATCCAATGATTATGCGAGCCGAAGAAGTAATGCTGGCTTGGGATGAGTTGAAACCAATATTGGACAGTATGATGGCATCGCTTGATGAGTACGAATATGAAAAAGTCAGGCAGCTGTTGTTAGATACGGTTAATGGTTATGCTCCTCAACATGAGATTAGAGACTTAATGTTTTTAAAAGGTAAAGAGAGTAAGCCAGCACTCTATCACCACTAGAAGAGATTTGTGTACCTGAATATAAAGCTCTTTTTGTCATATTAAATTAGTTGTTAGCAAATAGTGGGCTCTCTTTAATTGTTTGTGCTAGTCGCTGGGTTGCTTCATTTATCTGGGTTGCGGTAAACATTGTAATCTCAGTTTCTGGCAGAGATGGTAGCTCTTTCTCTATTACCACTAGATCCTCTTCCAGAGTATGGCGTGGAATAACTCCAATGCCGATGCCTGCGCGAACTGCGGCCAAAACACCTGCACGACTTTGGCTAGTAAAAGCAACTCTATAGGCTCTAGATGACTCCTCAAGTGCCTTTCTAGCATAACTTCTGTGGTAGCAACCCTCATCAAAAACAGCCAGTGGCAAAATAGACTGCTGATGGACATTATGATCCTCAGCGCGAACCCACACTAGATCGTCACGACGCAAGCGTATACCGCCGCCAGAATTGGCAGGCATCTCTACTAGTGCAATATCAATCTTCTTTTGTTCTAGCATATCCGTTAGATGGTTTGGTCTGTGGTCGCAAAAGACTTCTAGCTGAGCTTCAGGATAACTAAGATTAAAGGCTTTAAGCAGTGGTGTTAGTGTACGGCTTGCGTATTGATCGTGAGTGCCTAGGCGGACTTGTCCTGTGATATCAATATTCTGAAATGAACCGACAATCTGGTCATGCAGGTTAAGCAATTGTTGGGCATGCGATTTGAGTTGTATGCCTGTGGCCGTCAGCCTAACGCCGTGCTGCCCTCTCTCCATAAGTGGGTTGGTAACTAGCTCTTCAAGCCGGTTGAGCTGCATGCTGATTGTTGAGGGAGCCTTGTGTAGCCGGTTTGCGGCTGCCGTTAGATTAAGTGTTTCAGCAACGACCATAAAGGTACGTAACAGAGTAATTGGCAGATCTCTCATATTTTCAAACCAGAATTCATTAATATTGAATGTAACTATCAATATTTATCGATTTACCGAATAAAGGCAAGTGCTTAGGATAACTCGATCTAGTTTTAGGCTGGTATTTATAAGTTATTAAGTAGTGGCTCAATAGTTATGGAGAGTATTTGATGCGTATGACCACCACCTTTGGAATGAACCAGATCGTCAGTCATGGTTTTGGTGTATTTCTGTTTGCTGCACTAGTGCCTATGATGCGTGAATCTATAGATATCAGTCATTGGCATTTGGCAATGATTGGTGCGCTGACTCAACTATCTTATTTAGGAGGAGCTATGCTGTTAGGGCTAATAGGCCATCGTATAGATTCCGGTCGATTGGTTCTTATAAGTGGTTCTATAACTAGTTTACTGCTGTTCGTGATGGCTGCTCTTAATGATCCGATAGAGGTTTTGTTGGTGCTGACTTGTATGGCAGCCAGTGCTGCAATTAGTTGGGGAGCGATTGTTGAATTGATTACTCGCTACGCACGCCCAGCGCTTTGTTCTACGTGTTTATCTAGTGCTTCCAGTGGTACCGCTTGGGGTTACGGTTTGAACGGTTTGTTTATTCTGCTGTTGGTGCCATTCTTTGGCTGGCGTAGTGGCTGGTTGCTTGCTGGAATGTTGGGTTGTCTTAGTATTATTCTAACTTTCATATTGTTGAAAACGCTTAAAACACCTGCTGCTACCGGCTCGGAAGATGAAGTAACCGCTTTATCTTCTCGGGAGTTATTTCGTGTTATTGCAGGCGAGCGAGCAGCATTCTTTGCTTGTCTCATATGTTTTATGGTTGGTTTTGCCACGATGCCATTTTCTACTTGGTTAAATATTTATCTGGCAGAATTAATGCTGCCTCCTGCTCTGGGTGGCTATGCATGGACGGTAGCTGGAATTACTGGCATGGTCGCTGGTTTTCTCTCAGGTAGGCTGGCGGATAGCAAAGGGCATGGTGTGGCGCTATTAGTCGTGTTTGGTGGGTTTGCTATGGGGCTTGTGGCATTTGCTTACAATCCCGCATATTTTGCGGTATTTGCTGGGTTTGGTTACGGTCTAATGTATTTCCCTATGTGGGGAATTATCGCTGGTTGGGTTAATAAGCATTATTCTTCTATAGCGACGATGCAGATAAACGGTATTGGAATGGTTACTTTTGGCTTAGGAGGGGCGTTAGGTAACCTTATGGCTGGGTTAATTCAGGATATCAACCAAAGTTTAGAATACGTCTATTGGGTAATTACAACGGATGCTTTTTTCTTAGTATTGCTGGCTATATATATTTGTCGGACTGAGCGGGAAGTAGAGAAGCACTATGTGGGTAGTCTGCTTTGATAAAGATTGTTTTATGTTGAAATATTCTGAAATTATGAATAGTTGTAGATATTCGGCATTAGTGTAATGGTTTTGTGCGTATCTAAAGGAAGTGAGATCAATTAAATCGTATAGTGCTAGATAATTTAGATGGTATTTAGCCATCAAGAGGAAAGGGTAACTTGTTGCTTTTATAAGTAAAAATGGTGGGCCTTGCAGGACTTGAACCTGCGACCGTTCGATTATGAGTCGAGCGCTCTAACCAACTGAGCTAAAGGCCCATTTTTACTTTTTTTGGGTAACTCATCGGTTATGATTCTAACCAACTGAGCTGTAGGCCCTAAAAGAGACGCCAATAATACAGATTCTGTATCATTGGCGCAATAGGTTGATATGCAAAGAGAAAACTATTCGTCTAAGAAGCTGCGCAAGTGATCAGAACGGCTAGGGTGACGTAGTTTTCTCAACGCTTTTGCTTCAATCTGGCGAATACGTTCGCGAGTAACATCAAACTGTTTACCCACTTCTTCAAGTGTATGATCAGTGTTCATGTCGATACCAAAGCGCATTCTAAGCACTTTAGCTTCGCGAGCAGTTAGGCCTGCCAGTACTTCGCGTGTTGATTCTCGTAGACCTTCGCCAGTTGCTGAATCAACAGGTGATGTATGGTTGCCATCTTCGATAAAGTCTCCAAGGCTAGAGTCTTCATCATCACCGATAGGTGTTTCCATCGAGATAGGTTCTTTAGCAATTTTAAGAACTTTTCTGATTTTATCTTCTGGCATCTCCATGCGTTCAGCTAATTCTTCAGGTAATGGTTCACGCCCCATTTCCTGTAGCATTTGACGAGAGATGCGGTTCAGTTTATTGATCGTTTCGATCATATGAACTGGAATACGAATCGTACGTGCTTGGTCAGCGATAGAGCGGGTGATAGCCTGTCGAATCCACCAAGTAGCATAAGTAGAGAACTTATAACCACGACGGTATTCGAATTTATCAACGGCTTTCATCAAACCGATGTTACCTTCCTGAATAAGATCTAGGAACTGTAAACCGCGGTTGGTGTATTTTTTTGCAATAGATATAACCAGACGTAAGTTGGCTTCCACCATCTCTTTTTTGGCACGTCGAGCGTGAGCTTCGCCGATAGATAGGCGGCGGTTAACATCTTTTATATCTGACAAAGAGATCTGTGCTTCATCTTCGAGCTGGATCAGCTTGCGTTGAGCGCGCTGAAGGTCGGGTAGATTGATCTTCATTGCTCTTGAATAGTCTGCACCTGATGCAATCATCTTTTCAAGCCAAGCTGTATCTGTTTCGTTACCTGGGAACTCTTTGATAAAGAAAATTCTTGGCATTTTACAGCGTTGGACACAGATACGCATAATGGTGCGTTCTTGTTGTCGCGTACGTGCGATGAAATCTCTTACGCGTACAACGAGTGTTTCATAGAAGCGTGGAGATAGTTTTATCGGCGCAAAAGAAACAGCAAGTTCATCCATCGCAATAGTAAATTCTTTGCTATCCCGGCCATGTTGTTCAACGGCCCCGTAGACGGCGAGCAAATTTTCTTTAATGAGAGTGAAACGAACACGTGCTTCTTCAGGGTCTGGGCCGCGATCACCTTCTTCTTCGTCATCGCTGTCATCGCCGTTTTCGTCTTCTTCTGCCTCAGCGTCTTCACCGAGCTCTTCTTGAATAGCCGCAGCTTCAGCAGCTTGCGCTGCAATAACGCTATCAGGGTCGATGTAACCGCTGAATATGTCACTGAGACGGCCTTCTTCTTGAAGTACTGAATTGTAAGCTTCAAGGATGATCTCTACAGAACCTGGAAAAAAGGCTAAAGCAGACATGACTTCTCGAATGCCTTCTTCTATACGCTTAGCGATGACGATTTCGCCTTCGCGCGTCAGAAGTTCAACGGTACCCATTTCGCGCATATACATGCGGACAGGATCAGTTGTGCGTCCAGCGTCAGATTCAACTAAGGCAGCAACCGCTTCTTCGTCAGTATCTACTGAAGAATCACCTTCTTTCATCAATAGCGTTTCGGCGTCAGGGGCAACTTCAGACACAGGAATACCCATGTCGTTGATCATGCGGATTATATCTTCCACCTGATCGGGATCGGCGATATCCTCAGGCAGGTGATCATTCACCTCAGTATATGTGAGATAGCCTTGTTCTTTACCGCGAGCTATCAGTTCTTTGAGACGAGATTGCTGCTGAGAGATGCCAGTCATAGATGTCCTACGATGATGCGATTTTGAACTACAAAAAATGTGAGCGCGATATTATAACGTTGAGCTCTTGTCAAAGCTAGCTTAAACCTATGATACGTACTTCACAGGTTTAACCTTAGCCTATTTTTAGAATGTTGGGGTGAAATTAAAAAAACAACCGCTCATTTTATAGATGTTAATGATCGCAAGCGCTCTTTTTCATTAGGCGTGAGCGAAGATAAGGGTTTTTTCTGTAACTCTTCGAGTTCGTGCTCTTGTTGTCTTGATAGTAGTCTTGCCCATGCTTCATCAAAAAGAAGGTTAGGGTCGCCATTTAAAACAGGATCAAGATGGGATATTTCGCTGAGTTGTAGTAGGTGGTTGTTCAGGTTTGAATCGTCACGCCAGTCTATAAGCAGAGGGCCGAGCGAGGTGGTATTGGTGTTTTTAAGGTAATCGATTAATAGGCAAAGTAAGTCAATATGAGGCTCGTTCAAATCTGCAAGTTGTTTTGAGTCATACACCTTAGTGGCCAGTTTTGGGTAGTGTAATAGTAGCGAAATAATATGGCTACAGAGGCTAGCGGTTTGTTGTTTTTGACTTGTGATTGAACGCTTTTTTGTTGGTGTAAATGAGTGTGCCTTTGTGTCTTTGGGGGGGCGAGCAGTTGGTTCTGGTGTGCTTTGTGTTAAATTGATGGTGCTATTAATTTGCTCAAGACTCAGGCCAGTTACTTTACAAATGCGGTCGAGCATCATTTGCTGGAGTAGGCTTGTTTGCATTTGATGAATGAGGGGTAGTGCTTTGTTGCTAAATCTTGCTTGCCCGTCCATGGTTGTCATGTCGGTGTCTTCTGCCAAAGAGCGAAAGAAAAATTCTGAAAGAGGTAGTGCTTCGTCGAGATGTTTTTCAAACCCTTGCTTTGATTCACTGCGTACTAATGTGTCAGGGTCTTCGCCTTCGGGAAGAAATAGAAAACGAGCTTCTTGCCCGTCTTTAATCACAGGCAGTGTTGTTTCAAGAGCACGTTCAGCCGCTTTTCTGCCGGCGTTGTCGCCATCAAAGCAAAATATGATTTCAGGTACGGTCTTGAATAGGCGCTCAAGGTGCTGAGTTGTTGTGGCTGTGCCGAGCGTAGCGACGGCGTATGTTATGCCAAATTGAGCAAGGCTAATAACATCCATATACCCTTCAACTATAATGATGCGCTCTAACTTTTGTGAAAGTTTACGTGCTTCATAAAGGCCATAAAGCTCGCGGCTTTTGTGAAAAGTATCAGTCTCTGGGGAGTTTAAGTATTTGGGTTTGTCGTCGCCAAGTACTCGTCCGCCGAAAGCGATCACACGACCGCGCATATCACGAATAGGGAATATGATTCTTTCTCTAAAGCGGTCGTAAAGACTGTCTTTTTCTTCATGCCTAATGAGCATGCCGCTTTTCTCAAGCAGTTCTAAGTTGGTTGGAGTGCCGCCTATCTTCTTCAGTAGGTTGTCCCAGCCAGGAGGGGCGTAGCCAACACCAAATATTTTTGCAATTTGTCCCGTTAGCCCTCTGGATTTAAGGTAGGCAACGGCCTGGTCGCGATGAGCGTGTGTCTTAAGTTGGTCTTGGTAAAAAATGGCGGCTTCATCAAGAATATTGTATTGCGCTTTGTATTCGTTGCGCTGTTGCTCTTGATGTTCGTCTCTAGGTACGTCAACACCAACAAGTTTGGCGACTTCTTCCACAGCTTGGGGGAATTCAAGGCGATCATATTCCATAAGGAATCCGATAGCATTGCCGCCTGCGCCACAGCCAAAGCAGTAATAAAATTGCTTATCAGGGCTTACTGAAAAGGAGGGAGACTTCTCTTGATGGAAAGGGCAGAGTCCAGAGTAATTTTTGCCGGATTTTTTAAGTTTTACACGACCATCAATCAGGTCAACAATGTTGACACGAGCAAGAAGGTCATCAATAAAGTTTTGCGGTATACGTCCGGCCATCTTCTACTCAATCATGGGGATTGAAGAGAATCTTAACGTGCTAGACGCTCTTTTACGAGTTTCGAAACCATACCCATGTCGGCACGGCCTTGTAATTTTGGCTTTAATGCAGCCATGAGTTTGCCCATATCTTGAGCTCCGCTCGCGCCAGTGGCAGCGATAGCTTCGTCTAAGGCAGTACTTATTTCTTCATCCGTTAGCGATTGCGGCAAGTAGGTTTTAATCACCTCCAGTTCTTGTCGCTCGATATCCGCCAGGTCAGTGCGGTTCGCTTTATCATATTGTGAGATTGAATCACGTCGTTGTTTAGACATTTTGTCCAATACGGCAATAATTCTTGCATCATCCAACTCAATACGCTCATCGACTTCGATGCGTTTGATTTCTGCCAAAATTAAGCGAATGGTGCTCAGCAGTGCTTTTTCTTTTGCACGCATTGCTGCTTTCATTGCTTCAGTAATCTGTTTTTTGAGTACTGGCATTATGGCCTGGCCTGTGTTGGATAATGGTTAAATCTCGAAAAGATGCTGCGTCTTAGTACATGCGTACGCGACGTGAAATATCACGAGATACTTTCTTAGCATGACGCTTAACAGCTGCTGCTGCTTTACGCTTACGAACAGATGTTGGTTTTTCGTAGAATTCGCGCTTACGTACTTCAGCTAGAACACCAGCTTTTTCGCAAGAACGCTTGAAACGACGAAGTGCAACATCAAATGGCTCGTTATCTTTTACTTTTACTGCAGGCATGTTTATTTAACCTAAATCTATTGATATAAACCCATTCAAGAGAATGTTCTCAAATGAGGCGCTAAATTTTAAGGCCAAGCTTATTAATTGTCAAAGTGATATTCGTGTAATTATGCGATATATAAGTGATAATGCAGTTGTTCTTAGGTATTTAATTGAGTGATAAGTAAAGATGATAGTGTTGGGGATTGAAACCTCTTGTGATGAGACCGGTGTGGCTCTTTATGATCATGAGAAAGGCTTGCTGGCAGATACTCTCTACAGCCAAGTAGCGATGCATTCTGAATACGGGGGTGTTGTTCCTGAGTTAGCATCGCGAGACCATATTCGTAAGCTCTTACCATTGGTAACTGAAACACTAAAACTGGCAAAGTTAACAGCAGCTGATATAGACGCTGTTGCCTATACAGCAGGCCCCGGTCTCGTTGGTGCGTTGATGGTGGGTGCTGCTACCGGCCGTTCAATGGCGATGGGGTGGGGAGTGCCAGCTATCGGTGTACACCATATGGAAGGGCATTTGCTTGCTCCTATGCTTGAAGATAATCCGCCTGCTTTCCCATTTGTCGCGCTCTTGGTGAGTGGAGGGCATACACAACTTGTTAAAGTTGAAGGTATCGGCCAGTACCAGTTGCTCGGCGAGTCGTTAGATGACGCCGCCGGAGAAGCTTTTGATAAAGCGGCTAAAATGCTGGGCTTAGATTACCCGGGTGGGCCACTAATTGCTAAGCTTGCTGAAAAAGGCGACCGTACACGGTTGCGCTTTCCCCGTCCAATGACTGATAGACCTGGGTTGGATTTTAGCTTTTCTGGTTTGAAAACTTTCACGATGAACACGATTCGTGATCTTAAAGTTGATGGACTGCTTTCTGAAGCTGATAAAGCCGATATTGCTGCTGCATTTGAAGAAGCTACTGTGGATACGTTGGCTATTAAGTGTCGTCGCGCCTTGCAGCAGACAGGGTTAAAGCAACTTATTATCGCCGGTGGTGTTAGTGCTAATCAGCGTTTACGCGATGGCCTTGAAAAAATGGTTAAGAAGGAAAAGTCTCAACTTTTTTACGCGCGCCAAGAGTTTTGTACCGATAACGGCGCAATGATTGCCTACGCTGGATGTCAGCGCTTGCTCGCAGGGCAATCAAGTGGCTTGGCGATTGAGGCTAAACCGCGCTGGGCAATGGATCTTTTAGAATCTTGTCGTTAACTTAATACGAATTGAATATTTAATAATCAGGTGGTAGTTGCGTGGATATTGTTTATATCAGGTCCTTACAGGTGGAAACGGTCATTGGTATTTATGACTGGGAAAGGGAGATTCGCCAAGCAGTTGTATTGGACTTGGAAATGGGTACTGATATTCGACAAGCAGCACTCACTGAAGATATTGAAAGTACATTAAACTATAAAAGTGTTTGTGATCGTTTAATAGAGTTCATAAGCAACAGTGAGTTTTTGTTAGTTGAGACGATGGCAGAAGAGATTGCGGCGCTTGTTATGCAGGAGTTTAACGTACCTTGGATTAAGCTCAGTTTAGGAAAGCCAGCGGCTATTCCGGCAGCAGCCAGTGTTGGCGTTGTTATCGAAAGAGGAGCGCCTCTTTGATTTCGCGCGTATATCTGAGTATTGGTAGTAATATTGAACGTTACCATCATGTGGCGGCAGGTTTGGATAAGCTGGAGATGCTTTTTTCTCCTCTAATTATCTCTTCTGTTTATGAAAGTGAAGCGGTAGGTTTTAACGGAAACCCATTTTTGAACTTGGTAGTTGGCTTAGATACAGAGTTAAGCGTGGGTGCTCTGTTACAAGTGCTTAAAGGCATTGAGGATGAAAATGGACGAGTGCGTGGTGGGCCTAAGTTTGCTCCTCGAACATTGGATGTGGATATTCTGACCTTTGGAGCGCAAGTAGGTGAGATTGATAAGGTTCAGTTGCCACGAGACGAAATTCTGACTAATGCATTTGTTTTATGGCCCTTGTCAGAGTTGGCGCCGCGTGAAATTCATCCTGTTGTTAATCAGTCTTATCAGTCTCTCTGGGATGAATACGATAAAAAACAGCAGAAGTTATGGGTTGTTGATTTTCAATGGAAAGACCAGTTGATCTCAGCGGCTGATCAACCCTGACATATCTCTAATTGTAGACGCTTTAACTCGCTTCCTAGCGCCGCTCCTTTATAGCCTTTCGTGATCAGTTCTTGAGGTTTAATACCGTTTAACTTGGTCAGAAGGGCTTCCAGCTTTTCAGTTTCTAATTTCTTTCGGTATAGCGCTAGGCTTAGTAGCTGGCATGCCTCTAATAATGGTTTAAGACGCTCAGGGCGCCGCAGTAAATCAAGCGCTTGAATGAAAGAGAGTTTCTGTTCAGCGCTTGTTGTTTCCCAGTGGTGCAATGTTACGATACTTTTACGTACTTGGGTCGCTAAATCCCTATAATGATTTGGTGTTTTTAGTTGTTGGCAAAGGTTGCGTAATTCGCTATCTGGGGCGGATTCGTCCATAAAACACAATGAGGATAATGCCGCAAAACGGACTTCTTTGCTTGTGCTTTTGGAAAATGATTTCTGTAGAACCGCTGCTTCTTGTGAGTCAATGAGCATAACGAAGTGTGGGAAGAGTGTCTTAAGTGCATGGGCATCATGGAGCACTTGGAAAAAAGTGAGTGGGGATGTTTCTCCTAGAGAACGCTCCATTTCTTGCCAGACTCGTTCCCGCGTTAAGTGCTCCAATTCGTCAGTAGCTGAAATGTCTTGCATTAACCCTAATGTTTCAGGAGCGAGTGTAAAGCCCAAGTGGGCGTAGCGTGCAGCGAAGCGAGCAACGCGCAAAACGCGAAGAGGGTCTTCGCTAAAAGCTGGAGAAACATGACGTAAACTTTTAGCTATTAAGTCTTTTTGGCCTCCGTATGGGTCAAATATCTGTCCATCATCAGATTGCGCCATAGCGTTAATGGTTAGGTCGCGGCGTGAAAGGTCTTCTTCTAAAGTTACATCTGGACTGGCGTGATATTGAAATCCACTATAGCCCTTGCCGCTCTTGCGTTCTGTGCGAGCTAAGGCATACTCTTCGCCACTTGTAGGATGGATAAAAACAGGAAAGTCACAGCCGACAGGTTTGTACTTCTGTTCTAGCATCTCTTGAGGGGTGGCGCCGACAACAACCCAGTCTCTATCATAAACAGGATAGTTAAGAAGTTGATCTCTAACGGCGCCGCCTACAAGGTATATTTTCATGGTGATCCTGTTATGCTTCTATTTTATCAGGATGGGATGCTGACCAAGCTTCAAACCCACCATCAAGACTGCTAACTTCTTCAAAGCCCTGCTTTGCTAAGTAGTCCGCTGCTGATTGGCTGCTAATACCGTGGTAGCAGCAAACAATCAATGGTGTTTCAAACTCAGCAGCCATCATAAATTCATGAAGGTTGTCATTAGATAGGTTAAAAGCACCGGGGATATGGCCTTGTTGGAAGCTCTGGGCATCTCTAATGTCTGCAATGACAGCACCTTTATCTAGCCATTCAATGGCTTGTGCAGAACTAATACAAATATACTGACTCATGATAGTTTTCCAGTTCTAAAAATTGTTTTTTTGTAAGCTGGGTGTTTCAAAGTAAGCTAAATCATCTAATCGCAATGCCGTTAGCTTATCTCCCCAAATGCAGCCCGTATCCAGTGCATAAATATTAGCAGTGTCGGTTTTTCCTTGTAATGCAGCCCAGTGTCCAAAAACAATACGTTGTTCGGCTGATTTCCTATTATCGTGTTTGTACCAAGGAAGGAAGCCATTGGGTTGGGTTTCGAGGCCGCCCTTTGAAGCAAACTCAAGCTCATTTTGGGAGGTGCAAAAGCGCATGCGTGTGAAGTAATTAGTAATCAGCCGAAGGCGGTCCCAGCCGCTGAGTTGGTTGCTCCATATTTTAGGGGTATTGCCATACATGTGCTCAAAAAATGCTTTCGCTTGAGGTGATTTGAGAGTGCTTTCTACCTCATTGGCTAGTTGATGTGCTTTTGTAATAGACCAGCGAGGTGGAATGCCCGCATGTACCATTGTAAAGTTAAGGCTTTTATCTGAATGTAATAATGGCTGTTGCTGTAACCAGTCCATTAGCTCGCTTCGATCAGAAGCATTCAGAATTTCGTCAAGTGTATCGCTCTTTTTTTTCTTTACTGCACCGTTATGAATAGCGAGTAGGTGAAGGTCGTGATTTCCAAGAACGCTAATGGCTTGGCGGTCTAGCTGCTTAATGAAGCGTAACGTTTCTAATGATTTAGGGCCTCGGTTTACTAGGTCACCACATATCCAAAGAGTGTCACTCTTGTTGAAACTGATGGCTGCTAAAAGATTTTGTAGTTCATCGAAACAACCTTGAATATCACCGATAGCATAAGTTGCCATGCATTACCTTTTATTAATTCAGAGACCTTCAGTGTAGGGCGTTTGGTTGTGCTAGTGTGAATGCTGGGATGGGAGCATTGAAGCGCTCACCTTCAGCAGTTTCCATCGTGTAGTGGCCAAACATACTGCCAACCCGCGTGGCTAAAACAGTGCCGCTGGTATATTGATAGCTACTGTTAGGTTGAATTAATGGCTGTTCGCCTACAACACCTTCGCCTTCTATTTCTTGTACATGCTCATTGCCATCAGTTACAACCCAGCGTCGGCTGAGTAGTTGCACTGCTTGGCTGTATTCATTGGTGATAGTTATATTGTAAGAGAACACAAAGCGGTGCGATTCTGGGTCCGATTGCTGAGGAAGAAAGCGCGTCTCAATATCTATTTTTATTTGTGTGCTGGGGTCAAGTTGATCCATATAAGCTCTGTTATCTCTCTTGTGGCGTCAAAAAATCAGCAATGGTAATAAAGTCCTTTAACGATAAGCGTTCTGGACGTAGCGAAGGATCGATATTAAGCGCTTCTAACTGCTCCGTGCTGATAATCTCTTTTACGTTATTACGCAATGTTTTACGGCGATGAGCGAAAGAGGTTTTGACAACCTGTTTTAGCAAAGCAGGATCTTTAGCTACAAAAGGAAGTTTTTTATGGGGAGTTAGCCGCACAATAGCTGAATCTACTTTAGGGACCGGGTTAAAAGCTTCTGGGGGAACAATAAATAAAGGTTCAACATCGCAATAATATTGCGCCATAATGCCCAGTCGCCCGTAATTGTTTTCGCCTGTTTTTGCGGCTAATCGGTCAACCACTTCTTTTTGTAGCATGAAGTGCATGTCTAAAATATCGCCAGAGTGGCTTAATAAATGAAAGATTAGCTGTGTAGAAATATTGTAAGGTAGGTTGCCAACAATTCTTAGCGGGCGGCCATCGTCGCATAAGCTCTTGAAATCAAATTTCATTGCGTCAGCTTCGAAAATTTGAAATTTATCTTCGTACCTGAAAAACTTAGTACGCAGGATAGGTGGTAAATCTCTATCTAGTTCAATAGCATCGAGTGCTCCAGCTTCTGCTAGAATTTCTTCTGTTAAAGCACCAAGACCCGGACCAATTTCAACCATGTGGTCGTTAGGGTGAGGGGCTATTGATCGAATGATTTGCCTAATAATTCCTTGGTCTTGTAGAAAGTTTTGACCAAAACGTTTGCGGGCTTTATGCATAGCGGGTTGTTTATTGCTCATGAAAACTCTTTGACTTGTTGCGCGACATCTCGCCCGCATAATGAATAGCTAACGTTAAGCTGCCTGTATCTGCTTTACCTGTTCCAGCAAGGTCTAAGGCCGTGCCATGATCAACAGATGTTCTAATAATCGGCATGCCAAGTGTAATGTTGACTGCGTTGCCGAAGCCTTTGTATTTCAAGACAGGTAGGCCTTGATCGTGATACATCGCTAGCACAGTATCGCATTGATCTAAATATTTAGATGTGAATAGTGTGTCAGCTGGGAGCGGCCCTTGTAACTGGTAGCCTTTACTGCGTAACTCTTCGAGAACGGGCTCTATCGTATCGATTTCTTCTCTTCCCATATGGCCGCTTTCGCCAGCATGCGGGTTGAGACCTGCCACGATTATTCTGGGATTTTCTATACCAAATGTATGTGCCAGATCGTATTGTAATACTTCAATTACATCATGCAATAAGGGTTGTGTAATTGCTGTTGCAACTTGGCTAAGAGGGATGTGAGTGGTGACAAGAGCAACTTTCAACCCTTCTGTTGCAAGCATCATGACTACTTTTTTTGTGCCAGTAAGCTCTTCTAAAAACTCAGTATGGCCTGAGAAAGCGATGCCTGCATCATTAATAATTCCTTTATGGACCGGTGCTGTCACCATCGCATCGAATTGACCATTCATACAGCCATTTGCCGCTAGTGTTAATGTTTCCAGAACATATTTGGCGTTTTCGCTGTCTAGCTCTCCAGGTGTAGTTGTTCTACTTAATTGAACAGGTAATACTTTTATGGTCCTTGCTTGCGTTGGCGATGGATCATCCTCGACATTAAACTTTTCGATTACGATGGGTAAGTCTAATTGGCGCGCGCGTGCATACAGAAGCTCAGGGTCGCAAATGGCAATCAATTCATCAGAGTGTGAGTTTTGTGCTATCTGAATGATTAGGTCTGGGCCAATACCCGCTGGTTCTCCGGCGGTAATGGCGAGTCGTTTACAGAATGTCATTATTGTTTTATCTCAACGTAAGCTGCCGAACGCATTTCGCGAATCCAGTTACCTAGTTCTTCCGTAAATTTACGTTTACTAATGGTTGCTTTGGCTTGAGACTCTAATAGTTTTTCGCCCATGTCTTGCGTGCGTCGATCTTGGACTTCAAGAATATGCCAGCCAAAACGAGATTCAAAAGGAGCACTGACTTCATTAATAGAGGTGCGAGCCATCACTTGTTCAAATTCAGGTACCATTTGTCCTGGAGTAGCCCAATTCAGATCTCCTCCTTCTGAGCCGCTTGCTTGGTCGTCGCTTAGTTCTTTAGCTAAAGCAGAGAAAGATTCACCGTCTTGAATGCGAGTGTAAAGGCGCTGAATTAGTTTTTGTGTTTGTGCTGGCGTGCGGATTTCACTTGGTTTTAATAAAATATGGCGCACTTTGGTTTGGTTGACAAGCTGCTCCTTGCCTCCGCGCTTGTCCCTGAGTTGAGTGATGTAAAAGCCACTAGGTGCTTTGACCGGAGCGCTTATATCACCAGGTTTCATGTCGCTAACAATAGCAGCTAGTTTTTCAGGTAACTCTGTACTTTTTCTCCAGCCTAAATCGCCGCCATTGAGTGCGTTTGGAGCACTGGAAGCGGCGATAGCCATTTCTGCAAAATCAGCATTATCCATCAATGTTTGATGGATTGAGTTTGCTTTTGTCTCAGCTGCTTGGATTTGTTCAGCCGATGCCTGCTCTGGGATGCCTATTAAAATGATACTAAGTAACAACTCTGTTTGATTGGCGGTGGCGGCATCCGACTTAAGGAAATTCTTTATTTCTAAATCTGAGACGCGGATGCGACGGCTAACATTGCTCTGTTGAACTTGCGCGATGAGCATCTCTTTACGAATCTGCTCACGTGCTGCCGTATAGTCCTGGCCTTCAGCAAGTAGGGCCTCTCTAAACTGAACAAGTGTCATGCCATTGCGACTGGCAATATTGTTGATAGCATCATTAAGCTGTCGATCGGTAATTTTGATACCTTGCTTTTTTGCCAATTGCAGCATGAGGTTATCAAGCACTAGGCGATCGAGTACCTGCGGTCCCAGTATGTTATCAGGTGGAATGCGCTGGTTTCTTGCCGTTAGTTGATCACGGATGATTTTAATTCGCTGTGTGAACTCAGACTCTAAAACGATATCATCATTGACAATTGCGACAACGCTATCCAGCTTAACGGGAGCTGCGTGTAAGTGACTAGCCAGTATTATTGAAGCCAGAGTTGTAAGGCTGAAATTACGTATTTTCATAAAGTTAGAATTGATCATTTGTCTCTTCGCGTTGTTCAAAACCAGTTATTTTTTCGATGAAATCGGAGTCGCCGCTGCTACCAACACTACCCAGTCCTTTAAGGACAAACTGTAAATATAAGGCGGTGTCTTTTTCATCATTATCTTTTAACCATTGTCGTGTAATTACCCTTGTTTTCCAGCAACAGCTTTCATACTCCAAGCCGAAAGCGATATCTATATTATCACTTGTCATCCAATCATATTGCCAAACACCTAGGGTTGACCAGTTTTTACTGACAGGCCATAAAAAAGAGGTGGTGCTTTGTTCTCGAACATCTTCAGAAAAGCGGTAGCTGAGGCTGATGAGTCGGTTAATATCTTCTTGATACCTGACTGCTAGGTTGTTTTCTGTATTTCGGATGTCTTCATGGTTGAAGTTGGCATTAAATGTGACATTCACACGCTGGTTAGGCCGCCAGTTTACTCGTGTGGCAATATCTGAATATTTTGACGTGCTGTCGGTTGGCGTTGTGCTGTCAAGCGATACTGCCCTGTCGGCGAAATAAATAGCTTGCCCAACACTGGCGCTGACTGCTTCGCGACCTTTTGGGTCTATGAGTCGAGAAGTTAGCCCAAGAGATAGTTGTTTGGTATCGCCAATACGGTCGTAACCACTGAACCTGTTATTCCTAAAAAGTGAAGCATAGTCAAAGCTGTAGGTTGTGGTATCAAAAACAGGGGAGGCGGACTGGTCGTGTTCTGGTACGTATAAAGCGAAAAGGCGAGGTTCCAATGTTTGCTGATAACTATTGTTTAATAATTTGAAATCTCGCTCAAAGAATAGACCTGAATCGATGCTAATAATGGGCACACTAAGAGAGGGGGAGTCGTTTAACCCATTTACTTGATTGTTAAGAGAGTATTGGGAATACCAAAGTTTTACTCCGGGTTTTATGTATCCACTATCATTGCGAAAAGCAGCAGTGAGTTCTGGTTCTATATGTAAGCGGGTGCCAGTAATTCGGTCACGCCCTGTTAATCCTGTTAAATCTCTATCAAATTGTGTGAGCTGTGCGAAGTAGCTAGCTGTTAACCACTTTTGATTAAGCGTGGGTGTTCCAGAGATTTGTATCTGTGGGAGGCGACGGTAAGGGGTAATGTTATCATCAATAGTTTGGTAGCTTTGCAATAACAGCTCTGATTTCCACTGATTTCCATAGTAAGTTAGTGCTCCACTGCGGTTTAGGTGAACTTCCTCTGAAACGCTTAATTTGGTGCCTAAATCGTCAAAATAGTCATTATCACTAACATGGAGATAATTTATGTCACTTCTCCAGTTTTCTGCAGGGGTGCCTGTGTGGCGTATACCCAGTAACCATCTGTTCTTATCGGTTAGATTATCACCTGCTAAGTAGGAGGTGTTAAGGGTATTTGTCGAAAAGGTATTCATATATCTGAATTCATTTTCTAACAGGAGTCCGCGCTTTTCAAAGAAGCGGGGAGTAAGGGTGTCATCCATGTTCGCGGCTATGTTGAAATAGTAAGGCGTGTCAATATTTAGCCCTTCTGACTCTGTGTAGCGAATGGATGGGTATAAAAATCCGGATTGCCGTCTGTCATCAATGGGAAAACGGAAATAAGGTACGTATAGCACGGGAACGCCAGATAAACGCAAGGTTGCACTTTCAGCTAAGCCAAAGCCTTTGTCTTGGTCTATCTTTATTTTTTTAGCAGAAACTTCCCAGGTGTCTGAAGTCGGCGGGCATTGGGTGTAAGTGCCTTCTTTAATGCTGATGGTTTTGTCTTCATTGCGGGATATTTGCGCGACTGAACCACGGATGCTGTTTTTGTATAATACGTACTGAGCATCGTCTAATGTTGTTATTTTAGTTGATGTGTTGGCTTGAGCGCTTTTCCCCGTAAATAATAACCCAGGTTCTCTGTATGTGGCTCCACCTGTTAGGTTGATGAGCCCTGTTTCCTTATTGATAGTTGCTGAGTTGCTAAAGAGGCTGCGAGAACCTTGAATAATTTTTACGCTACCGGAAAGCGCGGTGCCTTGACCAAGTTCAGTGTGGGCCTCTGATGCATTAGCGATAATGGGTTTGAGGTTGAAGGGGGTTCCATCATCTTCTGGGAGTTCTGGTTCAATATAGCGACCGCTACAATGGCTAGGTGTATCTTCGGTATTAAGGTAAGGATACCAACCTAAGTGAGCGTATGATGCGTCAGTTTGTGAAGAAGTTGCAGAGGTTTCTGGATGGTTTTCCTGCGACTTTGTTGGCGTCTTGCTTTCTTTTGCATTGGCTTGAGGTTTCGGCTCGGTTGCTGATAAAACGGCGGGTGTTGTTTTAGTCGGCAAAGCTCTTTTAGTATCAATCTTTGGGTAAAATGTTGCTGGCTTGTTTTTTGTGGTCGTTAATTGGTCGGGGTAAGCCGCTGGAGTTTTTGTCTTTTCGGAAATTAACGTAGGTAGTATTTTGTTGGGCGGTACTTGTTTGGCTTCCTGCGGAAGGGTACTTGAACAATCCCAGCTGCCATTTTCCTGACGGCAGTTCCATCCGTCTTGATTTGCTAAAGCGGGCTGATGTTGTGCTAAAAGCGCCGTTGTTATAGCAATGCTGAGTTTGTGCGAAGTGTGTTTGAAAAAAGACATTCCAGAAGTTCCATTAACGGATAAACGGCCAGTATATTTAGCGATAGACTCTTTATTCATTTGTGTAACTGGCAAAGTCTGGAATAATAAACATTCAAACGATGATGTACCAGAGGAATCAGCACAATGGGCCAACGGTTATCTGCTTTATTAGAGTGGATTGAAGAATTAAGGGCTTCTCTGGAAGTGGATATCGATGACGGCTGGGAGTTGCAGCCTGTTTCTGGTGATGCGAGCTTTAGGCGGTATTTTCGAGTTAGCTCTAATGGGAACTCGTGGATTGCTGTTGATGCGCCACCTGAACATGAGAATAGTAAAGCTTTTGTAGAAATTGCTGAAGCTTGGCGTCGGCAGGGTGTTCATGTACCTAAAGTAATTAGTGTTGATTTGAAGCAAGGTTTTATGCTGCTGAGTGATTTTGGTGATCGTTTGTATTTGCCAGCTTTACTTGAAGTTGGTTCTGAGCAGCTGTATCGATGCGCTGTTGATGAGTTATTTAAGATTCAGCAATGTGAAAAGGACTCTCTTCCTCATTATGATGGCGCTATGTTACAGAGAGAGATGTCTCTATTTTCCGAGTGGTTCTTAGAAAGGTTGTTGGATGTTGACTTAACCTCTTTCGATAGAGGTGGTCTTCGAGTGTCATTTGAGTCTTTAGAGCGCAGTGCTCTGGAGCAGCCGCTTGTTTGTGTACATCGTGATTTTCACTCACGTAACTTGATGGTTACATCCGAAGATGCGCCAGGGATTATTGATTTTCAAGATGCTGTTAAAGGCCCGATAACTTACGATCTTGTATCGCTGTTTCGTGATTGTTATATAAGCTGGCCTGATGATGAAGTTTATGCGTGGGTTGAGCAGTTTCGTGCTGGGCTTATTGTAAAAGGACAGTTGTCTGATGATGTTTCTATAGCTTCTTTTGAGCGTTGGTTTGATTTAATGGGAATGCAAAGGCATTTAAAAGCCATCGGGATTTTTGCTCGCCTAAGCATCCGTGATGATAAGCATAGTTATTTGCGGGATATACCGAGAACCTTGAAATATATAATTGCTGTTTGTGGTAAGTATCCAGAGCTAAGCTTATTTAAAGAAATAATCGACTTGAAAGTAGTGCCTGCTATGCGCGCTGTTCGCCATTTTGATGATGTGTCTCTATGAAAGCGATGATATTGGCAGCGGGCCTTGGAACTAGGTTGCGCCCTTTGACGTTAACAACTCCTAAGCCTTTGGTGTTGGTTAATGGGAAGGCATTAATTGAATATCATATAGAGAATCTCTCTAGGGCTGGTTTTACAGATATTGTAATTAATCATGCATGGTTGGGTGAGAAGATTGAAGCTGCATTGGGTGACGGTTCACGGTGGGGCGTTAGTATTTCTTATTCTGCAGAGGCGGAACCGCTAGAAACGGGAGGTGGGATTTTTCAAGTGTTGGATCACCTTTCGGGTGATGGTGAAGCATTTGTTGTTGTTAACGGGGATATCTTGTCGGATTTTGATTTTTCTTTGTTGCAGCAATTAACACCTGATGTTGCTCACTTGATACTAGTGGATAACCCAGAGCACAATTTAGAAGGAGACTTTTCTTGTAAGCCAGATGGCTTACTGAGTATGCAAGGCGATAAGCAAACTTTTTCAGGTATAAGTGTATTAACATCTAAGCTCTTTGTTGATTGTGGCATCGGTGCTTTTTCTTTGGGCCCATTGTTGAAATCCGCAATTGCTAAAGGAAGCGTTAGTGGATCGGTTTATCATGGCGCTTGGATTGATGTTGGTACTCATGAGCGATTAGAGCAAGCTGAAAATTATATAAAAGAGAGCAGATGAAATGGCATTTGACCCGCAGTCAGTAGGACAAAACTTTGGCGCATCAATTTTAAAATATCGTAACGGAATAATAATCGGCGCTGTAGTGGGGTTGTTAAGCGGAGGTTTTTGGGGGCTGGTTTTTGGTGGTGTTGTTGGAGGAGTGTTAAGTAAGGCTGTTGTTAAAGCGTTGACTGGAGGTGCTTCTCCTCAAGCAGCTTTTTTTAGAGCAACATTTGCTGTGATGGGAAAAGTGGCTAAAGCAGACGGTCGTGTAACAGAGGAAGAAATACAGTTTGCGCGTGATGTCATGGCGCGAATGAACCTGTCTGAAGAGCGAAGACGTGAGGCTATGGAGTATTTTTCCGAAGGGAAGGATGCCGCGTTTGATATTGCTGATGTGTTAAGGCCGCTGTCTCGTGTTATTCAATCACAAGCGTCTGTAAAAATTATGTTTGTTGAAATTCAGCTGCAAGTTGCGATGGCAGATGGGCAGATGGAGCCTGCTGAGCTGGCTGTGGTGCAAGAGGTTTGTACGCTTTTGCGTATGTCTGGTGTTGAAATGGCTGCTCTCATGTCTCGAATGCAAGCGCAGCAAGCTTTTCAGCAGCAAAGCTATCGACAGCATCAGCATTTTCAGAAAGCGTCTGAGCAGGGGTTGTTAAAAGAAGCGTATGGTGTGCTCGGTGTTAAAGATAGTGATTCTGAAGCTGATATTAAAAAGGCTTATCGTCGATTAATGAGCCAGCATCATCCTGATAAATTGGTAGCAAAAGGGTTACCTCCGGAAATGATGCAGCTTGCAAAAGAAAAAACTCAGGAAATTCAAGCTGCGTACGATCGTATTAAAACGGCTCGTAAAAATTGACTCTAGATAGGGTTCTGTTTTGGGGGGCGAGTAGCGCCGGGTTGTTGGTTGATGCTAGGGGCTGGTTTTGGCGGGATGTTAATGATTTGTTTTTCAGCTTTGATAATGTAGCTTGTTAGAAGTCCGCGAGTATAGCGAAGCAACCATTCTTGTCCTGATAGCTGGTTGGTTATTTGTGGGAGGCGGCTTTGGTGGTAGTTACTTAAGTTGTGTCTGCGTGCCGTTTCGATTCGTAGTTTAGAGGCGTCTTTATAGGGTTTTATTGTGTGTCCTGGGGGCGCGCTATAAATGTCTAAGCTGATTGTTTTTAATTTAGGGATTAAGTCCAGAAGTATGGGCGCGCTAACGTCTTGAGATTGCTGGGCATTAATAATGAGTAATTTTATATCGGCTTGATCTTGTAGGTTGTCTGCAAGCGCTGTTGCCCAGGTTGCTCCTGTACCTACGCCAATTATTACGAAGCGCTTAATGCTTTTTTGTTGCAATGCTTGGATGGCTGCTGCGCCACGTTGCATAATAAGTTTATAGTTTTCAGGAGAATGGTCGGTTTTTGGTGTTGCTTCTTGGATGCTTTGCGCCATGTTTTCTGACGGAGTAACGGGAGGATCTATCTCATCAGCTACTGACCTATCTCTGATGATTTTTAGTGACGGTAGTGTTCTTATTGGATTTGCGTTTGTCGCTGTTTGTGGGAGAGAAAGAGCAAGAGTCGCCCATCCATAGTTACTTAAACCGATTCTAAGAGGATTGGTAACAATTGGCCAGTTGGGGTGCGTTCTATCATCAGGAAAAATAATGGCGCCACCATGTATTATGGCTGAGCTGCTTTCTTTGTAAAAAGCATGAAACTCATTTTCGCCAGAGCCAAGTTGAATGATTTCGGAGTCTGCGTCTTGTTGTAACTGAGATAGGTCGGTTAGTAGTGAGTTTAGAGGATTGGGTTCGCTTCTCGGTATCGATTTTTTTTGCGTTGATGGTGTGAGGCTTGAATCGTTGGTTGTTTCTTCTGCTAATACTGGTTTTTGGTCTTCTTGTGCCCATGACGATTGGCTGTAGCTGATAATTAAGCATAAGGTCGAAATAAAAATATAATAAATCTTGTGAGTTTTAGTTTTCATATGCTGATTATCGGGAAAAATAACTATCCTGCAAGTCTGGCGCTGTTTATATGATTCTGCTTGGGTACAATGGTGCTTCTTAAATACTGTGATGGAAAGTGAATATTATGTCCGATTTTAAAATAGCCCCTTCAATCTTGTCTGCAGACTTTGCTCGCCTGGGTGAAGAGGTTGAGAATGTTTTGAAAGCTGGTGCTGATATCGTTCATTTTGATGTGATGGATAATCATTACGTTCCAAACTTAACGATTGGTCCTATGGTATGTAAAGCTTTAAGAAATCACGGTATAACAGCGCCTATTGATGTGCATTTGATGGTGAAGCCGGTTGATCGAATGATTGCTGATTTTATAGCGGCAGGGGCTACTTACATAACATTTCATCCAGAGGCATCTGAGCATATAGATCGATCCTTGCAGATGATTCGTGATGGTGGATGTAAGTCGGGATTGGTGTTTAATCCAGCGACTCCTTTGCATTATCTTGATTATGTGATGGATAAAGTGGATATGATTTTGCTGATGTCGGTTAACCCTGGTTTTGGTGGCCAGTCCTTTATCCCAGGTACATTGGATAAACTAAGAGATGTTCGAAAACTAATTGATGAAAGTGGTCAAGATATTCGTCTAGAAGTGGATGGAGGGGTTGGTGTAGCTAATATTGCAGAAATAGCAGCGGCAGGCGCTGATACCTTTGTGGCAGGTTCGGCTATTTTTAATACCGATAATTACGAGGAAACCATAGCGGCAATGCGTGTCGAACTAGCGAAAGCTGGTGGCCTTAATTGCTAGTTAAAAATCTGTTTGATGGAGAGCTTCCTCGGCTGGTAATGTTTGATTTGGATGGGACGCTAGTTGATAGCGTTCCAGACCTGACTTCGGCCATTAATAGTGCGTTTAATAGTCTTGAGCTTTGTTCGGTGGAAGAAGCTGACGTGCGGTTGTGGGTTGGCAATGGCGCTCAGAAACTTGTTGAGCGGGCGTTAAGGTATGTTGTGTCAGAATGGTCTGATGCTATGTATGAGCAGGCTTTTTCACATTTTATGGCGAGCTATGAAGATTGCCTTGCTGAGAAAAGTTGTTTGTACTTAGGTGTTCGGGAAGTGTTAAGTAGTTTTCAAGAACTAGATGTGCCAATGGTTATAGTGACTAATAAGCCTATCGCTTTCGTTGGTCCGCTGTTGTCTAGCTTAGATATTGATTCATTTTTTTCTTTAGTGTTGGGTGGTGATTCTCTGAGTGTGAAAAAGCCGGACCCTCTGCCTTTGAATACTGTTTTAAGTGAATACAAAGTGCGCCCAGAACAAGCGTTAATGGTTGGGGACTCTGTTAGTGACTTTTTAGCGGCAAGGTCTGCTGGGTGTCCCGTTGTTTTAGTTTCGTATGGGTATAATCATGGGAAGGGTGTTGTTGAAATGGGTGCGGATGGGGTTGTTTCGAATTTGTTTGACTTGTTTAGATGAGTTTGTTTGAAATGTTCTCTGCAGTACTTATTTTAAAGGGGTATAATTATTTTTTTTGTTTTAAATGAAAAAAATAAAAGAAGTTAAGAGGTACGTTCTTGATAATTTAGTAGGGGTAAATGATTTAATCGACTGATGTTATTCGTAATGTTAGGAGATTATGCTAAATTTAGTTGTATTAAAGCGCGTAGGTTAATGATTGCGTTTCTAATTTAGATGTGAGGAGAGCTGTAGATGCTTATTTTTCCAGGGAAAATATCAAAAAAATTTTTGGTGTTGATTACAGCGTCATTCGTAGGAATGATGTCAGGTTGTGCTAGTAATAATTCATACCCCCCCGTTTCTGAAGAGTCGCGATATGAGCAGCCCGACTATAACTATGTTATTGGTGCGGGAGATGATGTTCAAATTTTTGTCTGGGGTAACGCTGAGCTTTCGACAACTGTACCTGTTCGCCCAGACGGAAAGATTACAACTCGTTTAGTTGAAGACTTAGAGGCAAGCGGTAAGACGTCGACTGAGCTGGCTAGAGAAATCGAAACCATATATTCAGAATATATTAAGAACCCTGTGGTTACTGTAATCATCGATGACTTTATCTCCATACCTACTCAGCAAATTAGAGTTGTTGGGGAAGGCGCTAAACCTCTTAAAATCCCTTATAGCAAGCACATGACACTTCTTGATCTTATGATTGAGGTTGGTGGATTGACTGAGTTTGCCGATGGCAACAAAGCTGTCTTAGTAAGAAGCTTCGAAGGTGAACAGAGCACTTATGGTTTAAGGCTTGATAGCCTTCTGAAGGATGGAGATATAACCGCTAACTTGGCATTGAAGCCGGGCGATATAGTGATTATCCCTGAAGCGTGGTTCTAGTTTTAATAATTACTTGGCGTGCTATAACTTATGCGTGACATTTTAAATCAGCTTTCTGAATATATTTGGGGTGTCTGGCGTTTTCGCTGGATTGGACTTCTTGTTATCTGGCTTGTGGCTATTAGTGGGTGGGTGTTTGTTTCACTCACCCCAGAGAAATATTTGGCGACAGCAAGAGTGAATGTAGATACAAACACCATACTAAGACCGTTGCTGCGGGGGTTGGCTATTCAGCCCGATGTTGATCAGCGTATCGCCCTTATGAGCCGGACGCTGTTGAGTCGTCCGAATCTTGAAAAGCTTATGCGTATGGCCGATATGGACCTATATATAAGAAATGAATCGGACAAGGATAAGTTGCTCGATGAGATTCTTGGTTCAATAACGCTTGCTGGCGACAGGCGAAATGCATCCTTGTATTCGATCTCTTTTAAGCATGAAAATCGTGATACGGCGAAAAAAGTAGTTCAATCGTTGATTACCGTTTTTGTTGAAAGTGCCTTAGGTGATAAGCGTAAGGATAGTTCTGGGGCTCAAGAGTTCTTAGACCGTCAAATTGCTGATTATGAGCAGCGTCTTGTCGATGCTGAGAAGCGCTTGGCGGACTTTAAGCAGCGCAATGTTGGAATACTTCCTGGAGAGACAGGGGGGTATTACAAGCGTTTAGAGGGTGAAACCAATAAATTGGAAATAGCCCAGCTGCAGCTCCGGGAGCTAGGAACACGTCGTGATGAGTTGAAACGTCAGATTGAAGGTGAAGAGCCTGTTTTCTTATCAAGCCAAGTCGAAAACTCTCCTGAAATTAGAGCTTTAGAAGGCCGTATTTTGGCATTAGAGGGCTCTCTAGATGGGCTGTTGTTGAAATATACAAAAAAACACCCTGATGTTCAGCAGACAAATGACATGATTGCTGCTTTGAAATCTCAAAAGCGAGCAGAGGAAGCTAAGGTAAAGGCATCGCTACCTGATCAGTTTTCTGGCTTGCTAGACAGCCCTGTTTATCAGCAGATGCGAAGTATGCTAGCTGAAACAGAGGCTTCTGAAGCAGAGCTTACAACGCGTGTTGAGGAATATCAGAGACGAGTGAAAGAGCTTGCTCAAAAAGTTGATAATATTCCTTTAATCGAAGGTGAGCTCCAGCAGCTAGACCGCGATTACGATGTTATCTCACAGCAGCATAAAACGTTATTGAGTCGAAGAGAGTCTGCGCTGATATCGGAAAACGTTGGGCAGCAAGCAAATGACGTGAAGTTTCGTGTGATAGATCCTCCGTTTGTTCCGCAGCGCCCTAATGAGCCCAACAAAACATTAATGAATGCAGCCGTACTAGTGTTGGCACTCGGTGGTGGTTTGGGTATGGCTTTGTTGATATCCCTGTTTCGTCCAGTGATTAGTAATCGAGCAACCTTGGCTCAGGTTACTGGTCTTCCTGTGCTAGGAACAGTGAAAATGCTTGATTCACCTGTATTAAAGAGGAAGGCGCTTAGGAATAATCTTGCTTTCTTTTCTCTGGTTGCGTGTTTGTTTGCAGTTTATATAGGTATTTCTGTATTTCATGGGATGGATTTTCTTGTGGCTGGGGTTGATGGTTATCTAAGGATGGTATTTGTATGAGTATTATAGAAAGAGCTATACAAAAGCTAGACCCTAAGGCAAGCGTTGAAAAGAGTGAGACTCCTCTTAATCAGGCGCCGATAGCTGCAACTTTAGAAAAAAAATCTGCTCCACATGAAGAAAAGAAGCATTTAAAGGAAGCAAATATAGAGCCAGCCATAGCGGATAGCATTATTCACATACCACTGGCGCGTTTAAGTGCGCTGGGTATGGTGACTCCTAATGCACCAAGGACTCCAATAGCAGAAGAGTATCGTGCTATTAAGCGTCCACTTCTTCTTAATATTGAGGGAGAGGGGGCCGCTCAAGTAGAGCATGCAAATCTAGTGATGGTTGCGAGTGCACTTTCTGGGGAAGGTAAAACGTTCTCTGCTATTAACTTAGCAATGAGTATCGCAATGGAGCAGGATAAATCAGTTCTTTTTGTTGATGCTGATGTTTCTAAAGCAGCGGCAGGTGAATTACTAGGTGTTCCTGATGAGGCGCCAGGTCTGATTGATCTTTTGGAAAATAAGGGTGTTAAATTTAAAGACGTAGTTCTTAAGTCTAATATTCCCAATCTGCGCATTTTGCCAGCGGGTAATTTGCATCAGCGCTCAACCGAACTATTAGCCAGTGAGAATATGCGTTCATTGATGCTAGAGATATCACGACGCTATTCTGATCGAGTCATTGTGTTTGATTCTCCTCCTTTGTTATTAACAACGGAAGCTAGGGTTTTATCAAACTTTATGGGGCAGATTGCTTTTATTGTTGCTGCTGAACAGACATCCCAAGAAGCGGTTGTTGAAGCTTTACAGCATCTCAGTAGCGATAGCATTGTTGGTATGGTGCTAAATAAATCTCAGCGGCAAACAGCTGGGGGTTATGGTTATGGTTATGGTTATGGTTATGGTGGAAGACAAGGTGAAAACCAAACTGTTGCGGTGAAATAAAGGATTGTTGAATAATGTCTCGCAAACTGAATAACGTATTGGCGCTCGGTGCGCTGCTTGGTGGAGCTGTTTCGGTTAGCGCTAGTGCGGCTGATTGGACATCAACTAAGTCGGTAACCCTAAGTGAAATTTATACCGATAATGCTGACCTTTCACATGATCAGCAGAAAAGTGAGCTGATAACCACGATAACGCCCAACCTTTCTCTTCAGGGGAAAGGGGGACGAGCTAACCTTACGTTAAATGCTTCTTTGGAAGTTAATAATAGTAGTGGTGCTTCAAGCTCATTTAATCCGCGTTTAGGTGCAGACGGGGATGTTGAGATATTAGAAGACTTTTTGTTTGTTGATGCATCGGCAAATATTACGCAAAATACTATTGATGCCTTTCGCCCTAGTGGTACGGACCGACTAAGTGACACCGATAACACGACTAATACATATAACTACCAATTAAGCCCGCATTTCACGCAACGCTACAAAGGAGTTGCTGAGCTTACCGGTCGTTACACATATAACTATCAGTTAAACAGTGATAATGATGTTGGTGATAGTAGCAGTCAGGCTTTTGTCTTAAGCTTAGATAATGGTACGGATTTTACCCAGTTAACATGGGGTGGAACTCTTAACTATAAAGATTCAGGTGGTGATTCAAGTAGTGAGTTGTTATCAACAGATGCGAGTTTAGGTTATAAGTTTAACCGTTCTTGGCAAGTTCGTGGATCGACCGGGTTTGAATGGAACGAATTTGATACTCAGAGAAGTGATAATGACGGGGTTCGATGGGATGTATCTGCTATCTGGACACCAAGCAGCCGAACTTCTTTGAATATAGGCTATGGCGATCGATTTTTTGGTAGTACGCCCACTTTAGATTTTACTCATCGTAGCCGCAGGAGCCTTTTCTCTGCAAGCTATTCTCGAGAGCTTACAGATTCGGCATCGTTGTTGAGTGAGCAGAGCGCTTTTAATACAACTAATGCCGCTGGGCAAGCAATTGATCCGATTACTGGAGATCCGTTACCTCTGACCAATTCGACATTTAATATTGCCGATGGTGTTTTTGTTAATGAAAAATTTCAATTGTCTTATACTTTAACAGGTAAGCGCAGTTCGTTAACGGTTGGTGCTAGTCATTCTATTCAGAAGTTTGAGAGTGGCCGTACTGATGAAACGTTGGAGAAGTATAATGCTTCAGCAAGTCGACGCTTATCTAGTGTTCTGGATGTTGATCTAGGTTATGTTTTAAGTCGACAGCAGCGTGACGGTGATGAGGACGCTATTACATCTGAATATAGTGCTGGGCTGGCTCGTAAGCTAGGCAAGGATAGTCGCTTAAAATTGACTTATCGTTTTATTGATAGGGAGTCAGACGACCTTACGAATGATTACCAAGAAAACCGCCTGCAGTTATCTTTTACAACAAGTTTATAGCACCTCAATATATATGATTAGTTTGCTTGTCGGGCATTCATTGTGAAGTGGCTTGGATGAGCTGCTTTTGTTGTGCGAGCTAAGTTAAATGCTAACCCTAAGGCTAATGTTATGAGTGAAAAAATGTCTGAAACGGTAGGGTCAATTGTAAATGCAATGACAGTTGATGTAGAAGATTATTTTCAGGTGTCGGCTTTTGAAAAAAATATTTCGCGTGATGACTGGGCTAGTCATTCTAGTAGAGTAGAAGAAAATACAGATCGTATTTTGGCCTTGTTTGCTTCACATAATGTTAAAGCTACTTTTTTTACGTTGGGTTGGCTTGCAGAGCGTTATCCAACGATGATTCACCGTATTGTAGAGCAAGGCCATGAGCTAGCAAGCCATGGATGGGATCATCAGCGTGCTACTAACCAAAGCAAGAGTGAGTTTCGCCAAGATATAAGTCGTGCTAAGTCTATGCTAGAAGATGTTTCTGGGCATGTAATAAAGGGCTATAGAGCGCCCAGCTACTCCATATGTGAAAAAAACCTTTGGGCGTTAGATATTCTTGCTGATGAAGGGCACTTATACAGCTCTAGTATTGTTCCAATAAAGCATGACCACTACGGTATGCCTGATGCCTCACGATTTGCCTTTGAAGTAGCGCAAGGTCGTTTGCTTGAAATTCCTGTCACTACCGTTCCGGTTTTTAACAGGAATATAAATTGCGGTGGCGGGGGGTGGTTTCGCTTATTTCCATATGCGTTTACACGCTGGGCACTGAAGCAAGTTAATCAAGATGAAAATATGCCTTGTAACTTTTATTTTCATCCATGGGAGATTGATCCTTATCAGCCTAAAATTGATGGGCTCTCCTTTAAAACAAAATTCAGACATTATCTTAATTTAAACAAGATGCATGGCCGATTGGAGGACCTGTTGCAGGACTTTCGCTGGGGTCGTATGGATGAAATATTTTTGGATCATACTAAGCTTCGTTAATTGGTAAGTGTGATCTTTATAAATTCTTAAATTATATATGCAGAATGTATAAACGCTTTCTGCAAGAAAAGTAACGGAGTACCTATGAGTCTCGAGGTCTTGGCACTACAAAGCAAAGACATTGCAAAATGGGATGCATATGTTGAAAAAAGTGATCAATCCACCTTTTTTCATCGGGCTGGCTGGAAAGAGGTCCTTGAAAAAGCATTTGGACATAGCACTCACTTTCTATTTGCAGAAAGAGACGGCGTTGTCGAGGGGATTTTACCTCTAGCTCATGTTAAAAGTATGTTGTTTGGTAATAATTTAGTATCACTTCCTTTTTGTGTTTACGGGGGATTGGTTGCTGATAGTGATGAAGTAGCTATTCGTTTAATTAATGCTGCATCGAGTCTTGCTGATGATTTAAAAGTAGATGCACTAGAGTTGCGAAATACGAGCCCTTCGGGACAAGATTGGCCGAGTAAATCGCTTTACTATACGTTTCGCAAAGAGATCACAGGCGATAACGAAGCGAATATGCTGAGTATTCCTAGAAAACGCCGAGCTATGATTCGCCAAGGTATTAAAGCCGGGCTCTCAAGTGAGGCTGATGATGGTTGGGAGCGTGTTTATAATACTTATGCGGAAAGTGTTCGAAATCTAGGCACGCCAGTATTCTCCGCAAAGTACTTTCGTGTTCTTCGAGAGGTTTTTAAAGAGGATTGCCGAGTACTCATGATTACTCATGACGGCGAAGATGTTGCTGGTTTGATGAGCTTTTATTTTAAAGACCAGGTTTTACCTTATTATGCAGGTAGCTACGACTCAGCTAAGACTCATAAAGCGCATGATTTCATGTACTGGGAGTTAATGCGACGTGCTAGTGATGAGGGCGTGAGGCTGTTTGATTTTGGGCGAAGTAAAGAAGGAACGGGTCCTTTTCTATTTAAAAAAGGGTGGGGCTTTGAGCCGGAGCTGTTGCACTATGAATACTACCTTGTAAAGGCGACCTCCATTCCAGAAGTAAACCCGAATAACCCTAAGTATAAATTGTTCATTGACGCATGGAAAAAATTACCAGTACCAATAGCAAATAAGCTCGGTCCTTTATTGTCTAGGAGCTTAGGTTAATGAAGCCTGCGCTATTACTGTTATGTCACCGAATTCCGTATCCGCCTAATAAAGGAGATAAGATTCGTGCATTTCATCTATTAAAGTTTTTAGCCAGCCACTATAGAGTCTACTTGGGCGCTTTTGTTGATGACCCAATGGACTGGCAGTACGTTAAAGATGTCGAAGCTATTTGTGAAGACTGTAAATTTTTAGAGTTAAACCCATTACGCGCCAAGGTAAAGTGTATGAAAGGTTTCATTACAGGAGAGGCGTTATCAGTGCCTTATTACCAAAGTAATGAATTGCAGGAATGGGTACGTTCAGTAATCGCTGATCATGATATTACAAAGGCTATGGCAGTATCTTCAGTAATGGCGCAGTTTTTAAGCGACCCTAAACTGAACTTAGATAAGAAAATAATTGATATTGTCGATATTGATTCAGATAAATGGCTGCAGTACTCCAGTATGAAGTCTTGGCCTTTGAGTTGGGTATATCGCAGAGAAGCTAAGACTCTATTACAGTATGAAAAATTTGCAGTAGAAAACTTTGACGCTAGTTTGTTCGTATCTTCTCCTGAAGCCGAAATGTTTAAGAAGAAAATGCCAAGCGATGCTCACAAAGTTGGATATTACAATAATGGCGTTGATAGTGAGTATTTCTCTCCGTCTGAAGATTACCCCCTTCCATATGAGCAAGATTCACTTCCAATCGTTTTTACAGGGGCAATGGATTATTGGCCCAATATTGATGCTGTTTGTTGGTTTGTCAGTGATGTGTTACCAGAAATCAGAAAATTAGATACACGATTTTGTTTTTATATAGTCGGCAGTAAGCCCAGCGACAAGGTTATGCAGTTAGGCTCGTTAGAAGGCGTTGTCGTTACGGGGCGTGTAGAAGATATTAGGCCTTATATTCATCATGCGTATGTTTGCATCGCTCCGATGAGAATAGCTCGTGGTGTACAAAACAAAGTATTAGAAGCTATGTCTATGCAAAGGCCTGTTATCGTTAGTGATATGGGACTTGAAGGCATAAATGCTCAGCATGGTGTCGACGTGCTGATTGCCAATACGGCAAAAGAGTATGTAAGCGTTACCAGCGCATTACTTGATAATAGTTACAATGATATTGGTCTAGCGGCGAGACGGACGGTAAAAAAAGATTTTAATTGGAGTGAGAGTCTCCCTATAGTAAGAGAGCTGCTAAATAAGGTTCAGCAGGAGAAGCACGTATGACAAGTGCCGCAAACGATAGCATGACTATATCAACACGTTCGTCATGGCGTTACTTCTTGCCTATAGTTGTTGTTTACCTTTTATTACTGACAGTCTTTTTTTATGACACCGTTGAGTCTATGGTGTCTATTTGGAGCCGTTCAGAAACATTTACACATGCTTTTCTAATATTGCCTATCTCTATTTGGTTGGTTTGGGAAAAGAGAACACATCTGAAAGTGATGACTCCCAAACCTTCTTGGCAAGGTATGGCAGTACTCTTTGCTGTCGGCTTTTTATGGCTTTTTGGCTACCTCGTTGATGCACTTGTTGTGCAACAACTTGCGTGGGTAGCTGCATTTGTCGCTGGTGTATGGGCGATACTTGGAAATAGAACGACATGGGTTATAGCATTTCCGTTGGCATTCTTAATATTCATGGTTCCTTTCGGCGAAGATTTGGTGCCAGGGATGATGGAGTTTACAGCTGATTTTACGATCGGGCTGATAAGGCTAACAGGTATTCCTGTTTATAGAGAAGGGCTGTTTTTCACACTGCCTTCAGGGAACTGGTCGGTAGTTGAGGCTTGCAGTGGTATCAGGTATTTGATTGCTTCGGTTACTTTGGGATGTTTGTATTCTTATTTAACTTATACCAGTGCAAAGAAGCGCTTTATATTTATTATTGTTTCGATAATCGTTCCGATTATCGCCAATGGCCTAAGGGCATATATTATTGTCATGCTTGGGCATGTTAGTGATATGACGATTGCGACAGGTGTTGATCATCTAGTTTATGGCTGGGTGTTCTTCGGCATTGTTATTTTTATAATGATTACCATTGGTGCTCGGTTCAGAGATGATGTTGATAGCACGGTGCATATTGAGCCCTCAATATCCGCAAGCACGAAGGAATACGGTTTTAGTAAGGTTTTGCCGTTAGCTGTTCTCACTATTTGCCTAATTGGTGTTTGGCCAGCTTTGGCATACGTTATAGATCAAAATGAAGATTCTTCAGGCCAGCCTACAGAGATGCTTACTCTTGCAGACGTTGCTGATTGGAGTTCATCAAATCAAGCTGCCTGGGCTTGGAAGCCCTCAAACCGAGGAACTGAGAAACTTGAACAGTTTTTTGAAAAAGACGGTTTCAAAGTAGCGGTCTACTTACAGTACTTATTTAAGAAGCGCAATAATGTTGAGCTAATTAATTCACAGAATACTTTGCTTGATCCTGAGCAGAGTCAATGGCGAATTGTAGGAAATGATAAAAGACAGCTAACGCTTTCTACTAGAACAATTGAAGTTAAAGAAACCTTGTTGAAAGGTGAAGATAAACAGCTAATGATCTGGTCATGGTATCGAATTGGTGAGCGTTACACTTCTAATAAGTATGTAGCGAAACTTCTTGAAGGGTTTAATAGATTAACGTTTGGTCGCCAAGATGAAGGTGAAATCATTGTGGCTATGGAGTTTGATGAGAATATAGATTCTGCCGATCAGGTGGTTGTACTGCAAAGCTTTGTAAAAGGCTTGTTACCCAATGTTGAAAAATCTGTCGATAGTAAAGTGGCTAGCGCGAAATGAGTATTAGAAATAAGCCGCCACTCATTGTGCATATTATTTACGCTTTGGGGACCGGCGGGTTAGAAAATGGTTTAGTTAATATTATTAATCGCATGCCACCTGATCGGTATAAGCATGTCATTATTTGCTTAACGCACGCTACTGATTTTGCGAAACGGATAACGGCTCCAGACGTTAAAGTAATAGAACTGCATAAACGTGAAGGTCATGACCTGGGTGTGTACTGGCGGCTCCAAAAACTACTTTGGCAGCTTAAGCCAGATTTAGTGCATACTCGAAATCTTGCAGCGTTAGAGATGCAAGCTCTTACTCTTTTATTACCAGGTGTTAAGCGTGTTCATGGCGAGCATGGTAGAGATATCTATGATTTACATGGACAGAATAAAAAATATAACCGTTTAAGAAAGGTTATGAGTTATGTGATTCACCGCTATATAGCAGTCAGCCAAGATTTAGAAAGCTGGCTTCTAACGACAGTAAATATTCCTCGTGAGAAAGTTGAGCAGTTATACAATGGGGTCGATTTAGCACGCTTTAATCAATTTGATGACTCCGTGAAGATAGGCGTGCTACCAACTGAGTTTGAAAATGATTGTTTGATTATCGGTACTGTGGGCCGGGTTGCTGCAGTCAAAGATCAGCAAACACTTTTAAAAGCGTTCGATATTCTTGTTAAAAGTGGCTCAGAACTTTCGGATAAGCTGCGATTAGTAATAGTCGGAGATGGTCCACTTTTTACTGCATTAGAAGAGCAGGTTCATGACTTAGGTTTAGATAAAAAAGTATGGTTGGCAGGGGATAGAAAGGATATTCCGGCCCTACTTAGATCGATGGATATGTTTGTATTACCATCTTTAGGTGAAGGTATATCAAATACAGTATTAGAAGCGATGGCAACAGGCTTACCTGTTATAGCAACACGGGTAGGTGGTAACCCAGAGCTTGTAGACGATCAGAGTACTGGTGCATTAGTACCTGTAGGTAATAGTGAAGAGCTGGCGCGTGTTTTATTAGATATCGTAAATGATAAAGACAAATTATCCGCAATGGGTGCTGCAGGCTTAGCAAAAGTGCAGAAGCAATTTCATTGGGATATAACCGTAGCCAATTACTTAGCAGTTTATGATGAGTTGTTGAAGTAAATCAGCAGCAGATCATTTAGAGCAAAAATAGATAAGGATAATAGAAATCGATGTGTGGAATCGTCGGCGTTTTCGATTTAGCAGGTAAAAGAGAGTTCTCGCGTGAGCTTATTTCACGGATGAATGAAACCCAATTCCATCGTGGCCCAGATGAAGGCGGAATCCATATCGAACCCGGAGTAGGTTTTGGACATCGTCGTTTGTCGATAATTGACCTTTCTAGTGGCCAGCAACCGTTATTTAACGAAGATGGTTCTGTAGTCGTTACATACAACGGTGAAATCTATAATTTCCCTGAGCTTTCTGAAGAGCTTAAAGCTTGTGGTCATCAGTTTAAGACACATTGCGATACTGAAGTGATTGTTCATGCTTGGGAAGAGTGGGGTGAGGCATGTGTTGAGCGCTTTAGAGGGATGTTTGCATTTGCTATCTGGGATAGAAATCAGCAAACACTTTTTCTGGCTCGAGACCGTTTGGGAATAAAACCTTTATTTTATTCAGCGTTACCTGATGGCTCATTTGCTTTTAGTTCAGAGTTAAAGGCACTCAAGACCCTGGAGAACTTACCTCGAGAAATTGACCCTACTTCTATAGAAGATTATTTCACGTTTGGTTATGTGCCAGAACCAAAAACAATTTTTAAAGGCGTTTGTAAACTTCGTCCTGGTTATACGTTGCTAATTAAGCATGGTTCGAGTGTTATTGAACCGAAAGAGTATTGGGATATACCGTTCACACCCGTCAATTATACCTCTGAAGAAAACTTAAAAGCAGAACTCATTGAACGTATGAGAGATGCGGTTGATGTGCGTATGGTTGCGGAGGTTCCTTTAGGGGCTTTCTTATCTGGTGGTGTGGACTCTAGTGCAATTGTTGCCATGATGGCGCAGTTACAAGAAAAACCAGTACATACCTGTGCGATAGGTTTTGATGTAAAGCAGTTTAACGAAACCGAGTTTGCCAAGCAGGTAGCTGATCAATACAAAACGGATCACTTTGAAGGGCTTGTTGGTAGTGATGATTTCGACCTACTAGATACATTGGCTGACCTATACGATGAACCTTATGCAGATAGTTCGGCTATACCTACTTACCGTGTATGCCAACTTGCGAAAAAGCAGGTCACTGTAGCTTTATCCGGTGATGGTGGTGATGAAAACTTTGCCGGTTATCGTCGTTATCGCTGGCACATGAATGAAGAAAAGCTAAGAGCGGCTATACCGTTGAGTGTTAGAAAGCCAATATTTGGCTTGTTAGGCAAGCTTTACCCTAAAGCAGATTGGGCGCCACGCGTATTTAGAGCAAAAACAACTTTTCAAGGTTTGGCAAGAAGCTCCGTCGAAGCGTATTTGCATACTGTTTCTTTGTTATCAGAAGAGCAGCGTGACCAGTTGTTTAGTGATAAGTTAAAAACGGCTCTAAAAGGATACCAGTCGATAGAAGTCTTTAATGAGTATGTGGCAAAAGCACCTACACAGGACCCGTTGTCACTCATTCAATATCTGGATATGAAAACCTACCTAGTTGGTGACATTCTTACTAAGGTGGATCGAGCAAGTATGGCACATGCGCTTGAGGTTCGAGTTCCGCTATTAGATCATAAATTTATTGAGTGGGTTTCAGGCTTACCATCAAACCTCAAGTTAAAAGGGCAAGAGGGGAAGTACGCACTGAAAAAATCTCTGGAGCCATACTTGCCTAATGACGTGCTGTATCGAGCCAAGATGGGGTTTGGTGTACCTCTTGCTAAGTGGTTTAGAGGCCCATTAAAAGAGAAGGTAAATGAAAGTTTGCTCGGCGATACCATACGCCAGAGTGGTCTTTTTAATATGGAGTTTATCGAACAAGTGATAAAACAGCATCAAAGTGGAGCACGCGACTACAGTGTGATTATTTGGACTTTGTTAATGTTTAATGCATTTCTTGAGCGTGAACTCGATATTACGGCTTGATACAGATATAAGGGAAAGATAATACGTGAAAATTTTACACATTCTAGACCACTCTATTCCGCTGCATAGTGGCTATACATTTCGCACTCGCTCAATTTTAAAGCAGCAGCGTGTCTTAGGGTGGGAAACAGTTCATGTTACGTCTGGTAAGCACACGCTAGACTCTGCGCCTGTAGAAAGTGTAGAAGAATTTTTATTTTATAGAACGCCAGCTAAGTCATCTGTTCTTGATAAGCTGCCATTACTTAATCAGTTATCAATTATTGACCAGCTAACAAAAAGAGTCTGTGAAGTAATAGAAGAAACGAAGCCGGATATCCTGCATGCTCACTCTCCTGCGCTAACCGGTGTTGCAGCATTAAGAGCAGGGAAAAAATACGGTATACCGGTAGTTTATGAGTGTCGAGGCTTTTGGGAAGATGCGGCTGTTGATCACGGTACTTGTAAAGAAGATGGTGTGCGATACAAGCTGACTAGAGCGCTAGAAACTTACGTATTTAAAAATGCTGATGCGGTGACAACGATTTGTGAAGGTTTACGTAAAGATATTGTTGCCAGAGGTATTGGTAACGAAAAAATAACAGTGATTCCTAATGCTGTTGATATAGATAAGTTTAGTGTGATAACCCACAGTGACCAGGGTTTAGCAGAAAAACTACAGCTTCAAGGGAAAAAAGTTTTGGGGTTTATAGGCTCATTCTATGCCTATGAAGGACTGCTTCTTTTACTTGAATCTCTCCCTGAGATGATAAGCAATGATCCAGATATTCGTTTGTTGCTGGTAGGTGGTGGCCCACAAAATGATTTAATAGAAAGTAAAATTAAATCATTAAATTTACAACAGTTTGTAGTGACTACAGGGCGTGTTCCGCACACAGAAGTGCAGTCTTACTATAGCTTGGTGGATATATTTATATATCCTCGCTTGGCAATGCGTTTAACGGAACTAGTAACACCTCTAAAGCCACTTGAGGCAATGGCCCAAGGCAAGCTAGTTGTAGCATCAGATGTCGGTGGACATAAAGAGTTAATCGATGATGGTAAAACGGGGCGTTTGTTTAAAGCCGGTGATAAAAAAGATCTGGCTCGGGTTGTGCTTGAAGTGCTGGATCAAACGGAAAATTGGGACTCCTTCAAGCAGCAAGGAAGAAAATATGTAGAAGAGCAACGGAATTGGCCTGTGAGTGTCGGCCAGTATCAACATGTGTACCCTAAGATTTATAAAAACGGATAATGGTTAATTTACTTGTAGTAACGACACTATTCCCTAACAGTGTTCAACACCGTCATGGGATTTTTGTAGAAACCAGACTGAAAAAAATTATGGAAACAGGGCAAGTTAATGCAGTCGTTGTTGCGCCTGTTCCTTGGTTTCCTATTAAAAGTAAATACTTCAGTCAATATTCACAGTATGTCGATATACCATCCAAAGAGCATCGAAACGGTGTGGAAATATACCACCCGCGTTATTTGGTCATTCCTAAAGTTGGAATGCTACTTACGCCATTTTTTTTAGCATTGGCTATTTTTCTTACTATTTTTAAGGTTAGAAAGCAGGGCTATAAGTTTGATCTAATCGATGCTCATTATTTTTATCCCGATGGCGTTGCTGTAGCTTTAGCTTCATACTTTTTGAAGTTGCCCTTTGTTATTTCAGCTAGGGGATCAGATATAAACTTAATTCCCAATTATTTATTGCCACGAAAAATGATTTTATGGGCCGCCTCAAAAGCTCAAGCATCCATTACCGTTTCTTCGGCATTGAAAGAGAAAATGCTTGCCTTGGGGGCTGTAGAAGAAAAAATACATGTTTTAAGAAATGGTGTTGATGATGTTTTGTTTTCACCAAAAAATTATCAACAAATGCGCCACAATTACTCGTTAAAAAGAGCAACACTTCTTAGTGTGGGGAATTTAACAGAGTTGAAAGGTCACGACCTAGTTATCAAAAGCTTATTAGAGCTCCCGGACTGTGAGCTCATCATTGTTGGTGGCGGGGAGCTGGATAAACCGCTCAAACAACTTGCTGAGACATTGGGTTTATCGGAAAGGGTTCGTTTTATGGGTACGCTAAAGCAGCCAGACCTAGTTGAGTTGTACAGTGCAGCTGATCTGCTCGTACTAGCCTCTAGTCGTGAAGGTTGGGCTAACGTGCTGTTAGAAGCAATGGCTTGCGGGGCTCCTGTTGCAGCAACAAGTGTTGGCGGGACTCCTGAACTGGTTAAATCACCTGAAGCAGGAGTGTTGGTCAAAGAGCGCAATGCTTCTGGTTTGGTTAAGGCGATTAGTAAGGCTTTATCGCTGAATATAGATAGAGATTTAACACGAGAATACGCAAAAAAATTCTCATGGGATCAAACGGTAGAAAATCAAATTAACTTATATACAAAAATAGTGGAATCGCATGCGTGACCTTCTCATAACACTGATTGTATTTGGGAGCATTCCATTTATTTTACGTAGGCCCTATATAGGGATACTGATGTGGTCATGGTTAAGCTATATGAATCCACATAGGTTGGCTTATGGGTTTGCTTATGACATGCCGTTTGCGCAGGTGATTGCCATCACCATATTTATGGCATTTGTATTTAATAAAGATAGGCAAAGCATACCATTTAGTGGGACTGTAGTTGTTTGGGTCTTATTCTTGATATGGGCATCCCTAACAACCTATTTTGCTATCTATCCAGACTTTGCAGCTGAACAATATATACGAATAATTAAGATACAAATATTTACTTTCTTAACTATGGCGCTGATTACCAATCAAGATAGAATTAATAAGTTGATTTGGGTTATTGCTCTTTCCATTGGTTTTTATAGTATTAAAGGTGGGATATTCACAATAATGACCGGTGGTTCCTTCCGCGTGTGGGGCCCAGCAGGTTCATTTATAGAAGATAATAATGAGTTAGCATTAGCCTGTTTAATGGTTATACCTCTTATGTATTATTTGATGGTTCAGTTAAATAATCGTTGGTTTAAATACGCAATGGGCGGGGCAATTTTCTTGAGTTTAGCGTCTGTTATTGGTTCACAATCCCGCGGTGCACTCATAGCTATTGCTGCTGTACTTGGCTTTTATTGGCTTAAAACCAAAAGTAAATTCGTTTCGGCATTTGTTATTCTTTTTATAGTAGCAGCCGGCTGGAATTTTATGCCAACGAGTTGGCATGAGAGGATGGATACAATCGGTAACTACGAAGAAGATGCATCAGCGATGGGGCGAATTAATGCTTGGATCTACAGCATTAATATAGCAAATGATCGACTGTTAGGAGGAGGCTTCAGCTCTTGGTCAACGAATACATATGCAGTTTATTCTCCCGATGCTGAATTGGTAGTTGTTGCGCATAGTATCTATTTTAATGTGTTGGCTGATCATGGCTGGATTGGGCTTATCCTGTTTCTTTTAGTTCTAATATTCACCTGGAATAATTTATCCCGAATTATTAAACGTACTCGCGGTGATCCGGGCATGTCACAACAAAATTTATTAGCAAGAATGTTGCAAATAAGCTTTATAGCCTACCTAACAGGTGGGGCATTTTTAAGCCTCTCTTATTTTGATTTGCCATGGCATTTAGTCGCTATAACGTTATTGATCAGCTCACAAATAAATTTGAAGAGTGAGGCGCTACCAAAAACGAAATTTAAAAACTCCATGGTTTAGTTTTTAGTGGTTCTCGATATAACTTTCAGGTGTTAAAGAAGATGAAACAGTGCATCTTAAAGGCAATAAGCGTTGCATTGCCTTTAGTTCTTAAAACAAAAGGTAAACAGCATTTATCAATACTGATTTACCACCGAGTGTTGCCTGAATATGATTTTATGAGGCCATCAGAGCCAACGATAAAAGAGTTCGACTGGCAAATGTCGTTAGTTTCACGTTACTTTACTCCACTCTCATTAGCCCGGGCTTTAGAGTTAATGGATAGAGGCGAGTTACCTGAAAATGCTATATGTGTGACTTTCGACGATGGTTATGCCGACAATGAAAGCTGTGCTCTACCTATCCTTAAAAAATGGAAGATTCCTGCCACTGTATTTGTGTCTACCGGTTTTATAAATGGTGGCCGCATGTGGAATGACACAGTGGTGGAAACTATCAAGTGTGCTGGAGAGTATATTGATTTACGTAAAGTAGGTTTGGACGAATATGCATTTAAGGATTCTGAATCTAAAAGAACAGTCGCGCAAAAAATACTGACAGAAATTAAGCACCGAGAGGTGGGACAGAGAGCCGAGACCGTTGATTTTATAGAATCACTTGCAAAACAATCACTACCTAATGACCTTATGGCGACTGACCAACAGATTTTAAACCTAGATGCAGCGGGTGTCGAAATAGGTGGTCATACAGTTAATCATCCTATATTGGCAAAATTAAATGATGCGCGGGCAGAACAAGAAATAATCGACGGTAAAGTACATCTCGAATCTGTTCTTAGTAAGAAGTTAAGATATTTTGCGTACCCGAATGGGAAGCTCGGGGATGACTACTTGGAAAGTCAGGTCAGGATTGTAAAAGAGGCAGGGTTTGAAGCAGCTGTTTCGACTACGTGGGGAGTCTCCACGCGCAATAGTGATCGTTACCAACTTGCGCGCTTTACACCCTGGGATAAGAGTCCAGATAAATTTTTACTAAGATTGCTTCTAAATCAGAAGAGTGTGAAATTGTAGTATGGATTACCACTTACCGGCTTTTTCTAGTTTTCTTTTTAAGCCTTGTAATGGGAACTTATTATTATAAGCTTTTACTGCGTAGAGTTTAGCTTCTTCGTAGCGCTCCATTTCTAACAGCAACAATCCTAAGTTGTATTGGACTTGGGCGTTTTTTGGTACGATTTTTTCAGCTTGTTTGTACTGAATTAGTGCTTTATCTAATTTATCTAGCTTATGTAAGAGGATTCCGTAAAGCATTAAAGTAGTGGCATCTTCTGGAGAGAAGCTGATAGCTCTTTGCAGGTAGCATTCGACTGGGCTAATTTTTGCTGCTTTATACTTATTAATACCATGAAGTGTTCGTAATTTTATAGCTGTATTTAATGCGCGATGATGGTTCGGAAAGGCGCGCAACGTATAGTCTATGTCGCCATATAAGTTATGCTTTTGCTTGGCCCCTCCCTGTAAACTCTCTACATTTTGATTAAAATGAGCTCCTTCAACTAAACGTAAGGCTTCATGGTGTTTATTTCTCTTAGTGTAATCATAAGGGCCGTAGGCCTGTTTTTTTCCTTGACAGGAGATACCAGAAAAATCTTGTCCTATCCATGGAGCACTTAGGCCACTACTGTTAGCGCTGGTACTAGTTGCGAGTATTAAACTGCCAGTACATAATAATAATTTATAGTACTTAAAAGTATTTAAAAAAACATTGTTGTATGCTCCCGTTTACTTGCAATGTTATCATAAACACAAAGTATTTCTCAGGCAAATATTGTTTCTGTGAAGCATTTAAATAATTACAGAGAGTTCATAGTGATATATGTAAAAAAAATTAAAGAAATTATTTTTTGGTTTATGTATAAATTTTTGCTAAAAATGGTTTCTAGTAATTACGATGAACCTGAGCTTAACTCTGATCTGCAAGAAAGTAGTAATGGAGTTGAGGAGAGCATATGGTTCTTTTGTTCAACAATTGGTGAGCTTAATGCATGCTCTTCATTTATAGATAAAAAATATGCTAAAACTAAGATAGTGTTTATAACGGATAGGATTTTTTATAAAGATTCTTTCTTGGATAAATATCCCAATGCTAGTGTTTTAGAAGTTAAAAGCGAAAGCTCAAATATAGAGTCAATTTTAAATAGATATTCTCCTCAAGAATTTTATATATGCGAAATCCCCTGCTCTCCGAATGATGCGCCTTGTCGATTTCCATATGAAGTTCTTAGGGCTATTAAAAAATCAGGGGCTAAAATTTATATTATAAATGGCTGGCTATATCAATATGAACCAGCATGTATGCAAGATAAAATCGAGCGTTTTTTGTTTAGCCGTTATTACATTCAAATGTTTGACGGTATTACAGTTCAAGCTGAATCAGTAAAGGATTTTCTGGTTGAGAAAGGTGCTGATAAAGATAGAATATGTGTGACAGGAAATATGAAGTTTGATGCTTTGTATAACCAAAAAATATATACGAGAGATAATGTGAGTGAGTTTTTAATAAAACAACTTTCCAAAACTAAACATGTAGTTGTTGCTGGTTGTTTAATAAATGAATTTGAGTACGAACAGGTAGCCAAAGCATTCTCGGAAGTGTTAATGGTTTTTCCTGATGCAGTTTTTGTATTTGCACCTAGGCATCCAGAGAAGCAAGATCAGCTAAATTTTATTGAAAAAATATTAAATGAGAATAATCTAACTTATGAATTTAAAAGCAAGATAACAAATCTTGTAGATTTCAATAAAAAAGTTCTGGTTCTTGATACATTAGGTGAACTTAAAGTATTTTATTCTGTGGGCGCTGTCTGTTATGTTGGGAGAGATCATAATATTTTGGAGCCATTGTTTTTAAATAAAAAAGTTATTGTTCCTGAAGGATGGAATAATCAGTACCCTAGTTATCCCGTCTTCGACATTGTTAACAAGAAGGGACTCGTTACTGTACATAAAGAAAAAGAGCTAGGAAATGATCTAATAACACTTATGCAAAGTGGCTCTCAAAATTTTGATATTAATAAAGCTCTTGTAGCTTTGAGCGGAGTAACGGAAAGAAATGAAAAATTTTTTAAATCCATCGATTCTGAAATTGGTAGTTGATTTGTGAGTACGTTTAAAAAATCATTAATATTGTCGTTTGTGCAAAAGTACAGTGAGCTTTTGATTGGGTTTATAGCAAGTATTATTTTAGCTCGTTTATTAATGCCTGAAGAAGTTGGATTATACTCTATCGTAGCGACTATTATTGTGGTTGCTCACATGATTCGTGATTTTGGAGTATCTTCATATATCGTACAGGAAGATGATTTAGACGATCAAAAGCTAATATCAGCATTTCTAGTCACATGTTTTTGGTCATACTCAATAGCTTTAATTCTTTATACTAATTCAACAAATATTGCGGTTTTTTTTAATCGAAATGAAATCGTATCCATTTTGAATCATGTGATTATAAATTTTTTAATTATACCTTTCGGATCTGTTTCATTAAGTTTACTCCGTAAAGAAATGAATTTTTCTGCTTTGTTAAAAGTTAATTTAATCTCGGCATTATTTGGAGCGATAGTGTCTGTAGGAATGGCATTTTCAGGTTATAGCTATATGAGCTTGGTCTGGGGGAGTATAGCGACAACGGCTATGACAGTTTTATTAAGTAGCTTCTTCAGGCGAGAAATTTCTATTGTTGTTCCAAGTTTGGCGAGCATTAAAAATGTTTTTATATTCGGCTCAAAATCATCATATATACATATATTGTTTGTTTCCGTAGCTCAACTACCAGAGATTTTAATTGGAAAATTTTTTGGTATGGCTAATGTCGGTTTATATAGCCGTGCAAATGGCCTAGTAAAGTTATTTCATATGGGAGTGATGCAGGGCATTATCCCAGTATTATTGCCGCATTTGGTTAATAGAATGAAAGAAAAAGGTGACGTTAAGGCAGAATATTTTAAAAGTATAGATTTTATTTGTACAATATCTTGGCCGTTCTTTATTTTTTTGGCATTAATGAGCGAGGAAATTATAGAAACATTATATGGTGTTTCATGGGTGTCCGCAGCGCCATTGGTTATATGGCTTTCTTTATCCGCTGCTGTTGGAAGTGTATATTCAATTAATACACATTTTTTTGTAGCAGTAAAAAGTATTGATTTAGATGTGAGGAATCAGTCTGTTTCTCAAATATTTTCTATTATTGTAATGGTAGTAGCATCTTTTTATGGGTTATACCCATTATTATTCAGCATTGTTATAAGTAAGATTTTTTCACTTTTAGTTTCAGTATATTATTTATGTAAAGCTATTAATTTTCAATACTCAGATATATTGAAAAATTTAAGAAAGGCTGGTGTGGTTTCTCTTACTTGTTTTGTTTTTTTATATTACGTAAAGAGTATTGCCTTTTTGGATAGTTCGAACCTCTTTATACAATTGTCAATAATTGGTGCTTTGTTTTCTATTGTATGGATAGCTTCTTTGATAATAGTTAAATCTGAAATTATAAATTTTTTCAAAAAAAATGATAATGTATAAGGAGGGAGCAACTCCTTATACCTGTTTTCTAAAGATATCTTTTTAAGATCCTTTTTATTTTTTGTGATTTGTTTTCACTTCTAGGTTCAATTTTAGATAGTGTTTTTAAAAAAATAATTTGATCATGCTTAGCTCTTACTAGGTTTCTATCCTTAATAGCTATTGTTAATGATTTATAATACTCATAATTGCTTTTAAGTAATACTATTGCATTTTCTAAAGCCTGCGTGTTGTTAAGAGGAACACATAATTCGGGGATGCTGTTTTCAGAAAACAAATTTTTTGTTTTGTTGTGATAATCAAAGCCTATAATAGGTATCTCGGCTCTAATACTTACTAATAATGCATGGAACCTCATAGCAATAGTTGCTGAGGAGTGCCTTAGGCAGCTTATATCAAATGATTCAGGAGTATTTTGGTACCCTAGAGACTCTGAAAGTTCATAATCTTGAATAGATGCCTGTGATTCATGCCGAGCTGAACCAAAATAGAAGGGGAAAGGTTGTACTGTTTTATAGTGTTCATTGATTTTATTATTAAGTGAGTTTACATCCCATTCAGAGCCATCCCAAGGTCTTAAGTTGAGCGATACTGCACTCATGTCAATATCATCTGCTTTTGGAATATGATGTTTTGACCACCAATATAAGTCAGTCCCTACAATAATTCTATCGTCACCAATTATTTCTTTTGATTGACTATCCCTGACATGAAAATATGTAGCTATATCCAATAAATACTTTGTTTCCTCTTGAATCTTTTTATCGCTGTTCTTTGCTGATATTCCGAGAACGACTAAAGGGGTTTTAAGTTTCTTTGAGAGTTCTTTTCCATGTTGAAAAAAGCTATAATTTGGCCAGATGCTTCCACCTCCTACAACTATGAGGTCAACTGAGTTCATTATGTCGATACCAGGGAACCATGAGGTGAACATTAAATCGTGATCTTTGAAAATTTGGCACATTGATAGCTGCAGTAAATCGTCCCCTGCGTTTAACTTTCCATAGTATCCTATGATTATTATCTTAAGCTTTTCTTTCATAATAACTCTTTTAATTTAGGTAGCTGATACTTATAAACTAAGGCGGACTTTATCTGCTGACTGTCCTTATTTTGTGTATTTTCGAATGCTCAACATGATAGGCTTTTCAATGTGCTTACTGATAGTGCTAGCTATTAATAGGCACGTTGTTAGTGCTATTAATATGCTAACCGTACTGGGCAAGCCGTTTTCATTAAGTGTATAAATTATTTTAAAACCAATCATCTGGTGTACTAAATAAAGTGTATACGAGATGCTTCCGAGCCATATCAGAGGCTTCTGTTTTATAAAACTTAACCTATCATTGATCGCAAGTGCAAACAATATAAAGAATGAAGTACAAAATGCACTGCTGATCACATCGCCTGTAATGAGTTCTGCTGCTAAGCAGGATAGTAAAATTATCAATTTGTATAAAGAGAAGCCTTCTTCCTTCCATTTATAAAAATAAATTCCAGCAATAAATAAGTGGGTGAATTGCAAAACAAAAAATGTTTGTATACGCCAAGGCACATCAATGTTAGCGTTTAGTAAATAGTAAGTAGTAATCATGGCGCTAAGCCATAGTGGTGCTATAAAATTTATGTTTTTCAATCTAGAAGTTAAGAACAAAAATAACATAACGAAATAGAAATTTAACTCCCATGCTAAACTCCAGTAAACACCATCTACTGCTGGAACATAGAAGAATGCTTGGAGCATCGTTAAGTTCACTATGAGCTGTGAAAAAGTCAGGCTTTGATTTGGTAGGGGAGAGAGATAGCCTAGTGTAAATGTGAGTAATACAGCAGCCCAGTAGGCCGGATAGAGTCTTGAAAGACGTGAAACACTAAAGTCTTTCCAGGACTGGCATTTTTCTAATGTCATGAATATTACAAAGCCCGAGATTATGAAAAAGAATTGCACGCCTAAATGCCCCCAGGGTATTGAGAAGGCCGTGGGAGTTGTATGTTGGTATACTTGCTCATATCTTGTTGTATAGTGGAATAAGACAACACTCAGCGCCGCTAGGCCTCTAAATACATCTAATTCTTCAAATCTATTATTTTTTGTCATTTTAAATTACTTGAGAAAGTATTGATTTTAAAGTTGAGTAGCCGCTTTCATTTAAATGGACTCCATCACCTGAATGATACTCACTCTTCAATTGCTGTTTCGAATTAATAAGGCTCTGATAGTTATCGATAAATGTACAATTTTCTTTTGTTTTACAAATAGCTTTATATTCTTTATTAGTAGCAGCTATTGTTTTGTTTATTTTTTTTGTCTTAGACTCATCAACAGGCAAAATAGCTAAGAGAAATATGGATACGTCTGCATTAATTAAATTTAGAATACGCTCAACATTCTTCACTGTGTTTGTGAATCCTTGCTGAATATCATTAACGCCAATTTCGATGATTATTTTATCAGCCTGTTTTATTGATTCCATAGTGGTGATTCTAGAGAGAAGGTTTTCAGATGTATCCCCTCCTAGCCCAAAATTGACTGATTTATTTGAAATGTCAGATACAGACATTCCTTGAGTTATGCTATCGCCTAAAAATAGAACCGATCCTGATGTTGTATTTTTGTCTACACGTCTTAAGTGTGCCTGCATCTCCACTTGGAATGCTGTCAAAACCGGCTGCCCTTTACTCGTTATTGTTTTAGCGCTCAGTAATTGAGCAATACTGGCTTTAGGGATCATTATAAGAATTATTATTGTTGTTATAATTGAATATAGTGTTAATAGTTTCTTGTGATTTTTCATAGATAGTTTTGTATTTTAGCTTATATTCAGGGTAGCAGAGTTAGTGTGAGTATTCTTTTATCTTCCATCATTAATTAAGTACTTGTCTTTATCTTTGTCAGTATCTATTGTTCGGTTACGAATCATAGTTGAAATGTTATGATTTGCCACTGATCGATAGTTTACATGTTACTGTTACTTAAGAGTGATCTATTTAATGCGATTTGTTTTTTATTTTGTATGCTTTCTCATAGCTTATGGCTCTCTTTTTCCTTTCGAATTCTCAAAAAACATTGATGATGCTGTTTTTCTAGCATTTGTTAATTCGTGGAACGGCCAAACCAGTCTAGGTGATGTGTTAGGTAACATTATTCTTTTCATGCCCTATAGTTTTTTTGGCTTGGTAGCATTTTCAAAAAGCAAAGCCAGTATGACGTTAATTGCTACTCTTTCTGTATTCGGAGTTCTCCTTGCGTTCGCATGCCAAGTTGCGCAATTGTATTTGCCAAGTCGTTCGCCTGCTTTAGTTGATGTGTATTGGAATACCCTTGGTTTAGTGCTAGGTATAGCTTTTGCTTATTCTGATAGAGTACGTACTTTTGTTAGGAGTGTTGAGCTATATTCGTTTTCACTTCCTCTTGTTTTGCTTGGCTTATGGTGTGCTTCAAGATTAGTTCCTTTTGTTCCCAGCATTGATCTGCAGTCGTATAAAAACGCACTTAAGCCTCTGCTAGTTGCTCCAGAGTTTGATTTTTATCAGTTTCTTTTTTTTGTTGCGGCTTGGTTAGTTGCAGCTCATTTGTTTTTTTACTTATGCAAATCAAGAGTGAAATTTTTACTCTTGATAGGCGCTGTTCTCACTGTTTCTTTACTCGAAATTATTATTGTAAAAAATGATTTGTCTGTAACGGATGTAGCGTCATGGGTGTGCGCTTTATTGCTGTGGCCGTTACTTCCAAAAAAAATCTCTAAAAGGTCACTCTACTTAGTTTTTGTATTGTTGGCGGGCGTTGTATCAGGGAGTTTGTTGCCTTTTGAGTGGCAAGTAAATAGCGGTGCTTTTGAATGGGTTCCGTTTTCCGGATTTTTGAGTGGTTCTATGTTAACAAGTGCGGGTGTCTTTGCTCAAAAGTTGTTTGTTATAGGGGCTATATTCTTTTTGCTTTGTGAGTCTGGCCGATTGTCTCAAAAAGCTATTGCCGTTGTTTTTTCTGTTTTTCTTGCTATTGAAGTTTTGCAGAATTGGCTTGTTGGGCATTCAGCAGAAATTACCGACCCATTATTAGTATTGTTCTGTGGTTTATTGTTTCGCAGGGTTCTTCAGAGCTCCCTTAAAAAGCCTGTACTTCTTACTGAAACAGAAAGTGTTGTTACGCAGGTTTCAAAACCTGTTGAAATGGCGAGCCTTTCAAGCTCCTGTGATTTTAAACGGCGTTGCTTGGTTGTTATTGCAGGTATTGTCGTTGCTGTGTCCATTATGATCGCTTTTTATTTTCTGGTTCGCCTGCCGGGTGTCCCCTACAACATTCGTGAATTATTTAGGTTTGAAGCCTCTGGGTTCGATCTGCTTTTTGTAAGTCTGGCATTGTTGTGGTTTGGTGTGGGGGCTGCATGGATGGGAGAAGTCATTGCTAAGAGCCGTCGGCCCGTTATAGTTGCACCTGTTGCCGCTACGGTAGTCGCTATTATATTGTACTTCTTATTCTTTTTTGGTGTAACAGGCGAAAGTATTAGTGATGTTGCGGGCTCATCTGTGTGGGTTCATCGTGTAGGAACTAGAGGTGTCTTTGGGCCGTTAGGCGTCAGTTTTGTTGAGTTCTTTGGTGCAGATAACTTGCGTTTGTTAACAGAGCCTGTAGAGCCTATTGTAAGATTTGGGGCATTATTCGGGCCGGTTCTTATTTTGTTAGGCATCTTTTTTGCTACATTGTTTAAGACACGATGGCTTCCATTACCCTGGAGGAAAAAAGGTGTTTTACGATACTTCCTTATCTATTGCCTATACATGTTGCCTTGGTTTCTTGTATGCAAAGTTATCGCATTTGATTTATCTTCAACTGACAACCTTAACGAGTTAATTGCACGTGATGGGCCGTGGGGGCTCGGAGGTGGAGGCTATCTTTATTTGTTAGTATTCATCGTCGTTTTTTCGGCAGTACTACTTTCAATATCGCTTATTCGAGTTCGTTTTTTGACCATATCAGCTGCATGTTTAGCCGTACTCGCCTTAATCCCTGTTGGCTGGTTCTTATTGAACAAAGGTTTGGTTGAGAATGTTGGTAAATACGGGTTGAATTACTCTGGTGTCGATTTTTTGTTAGGACCCGACCGGAAAAATTTGGTTTCATCAGATGCATTATTCTTACGATGGATCGTAGTGCAGTTAAGTGGCGTTATCGTTTTAGCTATTGGCGCTCATTTATACCTACGCTGGGTTGGCGTGTCTATCTTGAGTAGGCATGAAACTGTTTTATCGAAAAGTGCTGTCACAATGTTACAAGATATTGAAGTGAACTTGAGCACTTCACAGTTGGATTTTTTAAATGAACTAGCGTCCGTAAAAAAACAAACGATATCATTTATCGTAAGGTCTATTATAGATAACGCGATGAGTGAAGAGCTGGGCAGTTCAGATGAATTTCTCGAAAGTTTAGAGAAAAGCATTTCTGAATACTCTCGTATGAAAGTATGTGTTATTCGTGTAGAGCTAAACCAAATAAAGTGGGTTGCTGTAGTGGCCGCTAAAGGTAATGTGAGCGATTCAAGAGTAATTCGCAAAACGCTTGAGCAGTTTATGAAGAGTTGCTCATAAGGGTGTTTTTAATGTATAGCTTTTATTGTTAGTAATTAATGTATATAGGAATTCATGATTAAGTTCCGTACTGCTTTAAGAATACTGGTTTGCTATTTGCTTTTTATGAACTCATCTATGGCAGCTGAGCCCTCACCTGCATTGCCTTTTGGTAATGTCGGTGCACTACAGGCTTTAGGGTTGCTTCCTGTGTTTGATAATACGGGCCGAAAAATATCAGCGGACACTGATATTAAATGGTCTGGTGAAGGTGGCGAGCGAGGTGAAATTGGACTTTTCCCAGAAGACCACGCTGCATTTTTAGCCGGTAATACTGATTTGTTACCAGGCATTTTGCAGTCTGCTGATCAAGCACCTCCGGCGTCTTTTAGTTTTGGTCATGCTCCCAATTTATATTGGTTACCTTATCTGATGACGGGTGATAAAAAATACCTAGGTCATATGGAAAATTACTATCGTAAATTCTGTGACAAAATGAGTAAACCGTATGATAACTGGGTGGGCTGGCAGCAATCGGGTCGTTATCTGGCCTGGACTTTGCGGCAGTTAGTACAATTGGCTTATTTAGAAAAAAAAGGGCTGACAAAAAATACGTATTACTTAACGGCTTTGAGTAATGCAAAAAAATATTATTTAAATAATGTCATTACAGCCTCTAATGAAAAGCCATACTACGAGGTTTGGAGGGTCTTAGCTTTCAACTCTGTTACCTATAAGTCCTTCGGTTGGACTGGGTGGATGGAGAGTATGGTAGGTCAAACGCTCAACTATACTGTTCGTCTTGGATTTAATGATTGGCTCCCTATAGCACAGTGGCAATTCGAACACTTAAATCGACGTGTGAATTTATGGTCTGTTAAAGCGGTAGATAATGATCATGTGTTTTTTTATGACCGGGCTAAGAAAGGAGAAATTACGGATTATAAGAGTGCTAAGTTGTGGGCTACCACGCACGGCTGGGAAGAGGTGGCGGAGTATTCAACTAGTATTATGAACAAACCCACTTATAAAAAGTGGGACAAAGGCACTTTGTTTACTGCTGATGCTAAAGTTGATGGTAGGTTTTTTACTTACCGTAATCGCGCTCAGTATGCATACGCATGGGCTGCTTTGGCCGCTCAAAATGACATTGAAGGTGCTGCTGAAATTGCAAACCTTCTGCGTGAAAAAATTGATGAACGTGGCGATCGTTGGGATTACAAGAATTATCAATCGGGATATCCATTTAGCATTAAGCCGTCAAAAAATCTTACACATAAAGTGTGGGATCCTATTAGAGACAATAAAGGCAAGGTAGCAAAATCTTCTTGGAGCTCTCTGCCAATTAGTTCCAAAGATAATCCGCATATCTTAAAGATTTCAAATTTGGACCCTTCTGGTGAAATTACTGACTTATTAGAGAGTCGTGGTTTTAATTCCTCCAAAATGTATGGTTACTCTCATGTGAAGGGGACTTTTACTGCGTGGGTAGGACAAGCATTCGATAGACATTCCAAGGTTGTTTATTACCCTTGGGGTGGGGGGCATGCCGACTCTTCAATTAATGGAATCTGGAAGCTGGACCTCAATAAGTTAAAATTTGCGGTGGAATCAATGCCATCCGATCCTGACTTGCAAGGCTCTGAGTGGTCTGACAAGTATAAAAAGCTGGGAGGTAATGGCTCATTTACTACGTATATGGATAGAGATGGTGTGATTTCTTACGTTCTCCCTGATGGGCGGCCGCCATCTCAGCATACATATGGAGGTGTAGCGAAAGTGGGGGATATATTGTTCACTACTCGAAATCGTAAATATGCTTACAATGTGAAGACCAAAGAATATAACGTTGATGGTTGGAAAAAAAATGGATCCCTGTTTCAGACAAGTATCCAAAATGTGGTGTTTCCATATAAAAACAAAGTGTTTGGTATTCTGAAATCAGAACTCCAGTACTCAGGATGGAATAAGCTTGAGTCGGCTGAAAGCACAGATATTGTAGATATTGATGCCCCTCCTAGAGGAATCAACTTTGTGGGCCAGCATTTGATATTTCAGATGACTGAATCAAAAATTATGGCGATGAATTTTCATAAGAAAAGCGGTAAAAACGTTTATGCCGTATTTGATATGAAAACTGAGAGTTGGAGTGATCTAGTAGAAACGTATGGGTTGCCAGCGCATAACTATACGCAAGAAATGCAGGCAGGAGTCTATATCCCTTCTTGGGGGACTAAAGGCTCGGTTTTACGTGAGTTTAGTTATGGCTCGTTAAGAGGGCAGTGGTATTTGTTGGATTTGGCAACCAGTCAGTACACGCCATTTTCGTTTACTGGCTATGAGGTTCAAGCAGGTACTTTTGTTGGTAATAAAGCATTTATAGCAGATATTGGTGGAATTAAAGCACTTTTCTACCTTGCGGTTAATAGCAAAGTATCTGAAGTATATGTAATGAGAATTGAGTAATTCAGCATTACTTGTTATTTAACTTCTAAGTTATAACGCTCACCTAAATATTCTAGCGTAGCTATTAGGCCATATTGTTTGGCAGAATTTATCAAATCAATATTGAAGAGGTTTCTCATAATAGGGAAATCTTCATCAATGACGCGTGATAAATACGGCTGAGATAGTGGCATATCCGGTGTTTCTTTGTGTCTATTTTTCAATCTAAATGACAGTTTTCGAGTAAACGGTGGTCGTTGAGTGCTCAAAAAAGTTTTTAATCGATATTTTAGAGGCCTCGCACCATTTAAAGAGAAACCATAATCACTAGGATAGTTAGCCAGACGAGAGTTTACTTGGGATATCATGCGGCCTTGAAGGTAGCCTAAATCTTTATAATTTAAAGGTATCTTTGATGTGTTTGAAATGGCTGCGGGCTCAAGAAACGGGAAGAGCATCTTACCAAAGCGCTGGTTTAATTGTGCGTCACGGCCTGTCCAAAAGCGTCCTCTAAAATGAGGATATAGCTGCTCTATTTGGTAGCGTTCTAAATGTTCATTGCTGCTATTAATGGCGCTCTTCATACACGCAGCCATTTCTTGTCGGTATTCTGTTTCTTTAAATGTTGAACTAAAGGCGCTTCGGTTATATTGAGAGTAAAATGTAGAAACAACATCCTGAGCTCTCATCTTCTTATTAGGGATATAAAAGAAGTTTCTATAGATTTCACCTAAAGATCCATTTAAAGGGATCTGCTCGTTTGCATGGCGTTTGAGCCGATCGCTGCGGTCAGTGCCAAAATCAAAGATCCCATATTCAACTTTCCAGCCATCAAAAGCATAAAAATTGGCTTGAGTTATTTCATTATAACTATCTGGTTCGATGACTGGTGCTTTGCTTTTATTTATACACTCCAACTCTAGGCTTTCGGCCTTTGCGACGGTTTGTGCAATGACAACATCTTCATCATTATCGTTGCCATAGACGAAAAGCTTTGGTTTCACGCCATGTCGCATCAACATTGCTAATGATAACCGCGAGTCAAACCCCCCAGAGAATGAAAGTTTTATATTATCACCGTATGCGCTAGCAACAGGCTCAAATACGCAATCAAGCTGCTTACAATGGTAGCTTGCTACTTGATCTAGCGTCATATGGGCGGCGCAGTCATCGCTATCTAAAACTGGGCTGGTGAGTTGAAGAGTTTGCGTTTCTTGACTTGTGATTTTTAGAATGGAATTTGCTGGTAAAGTGCTAACGCCTTTGAGAAGTGACTTATTCCCAAAAACAGCACCATTGATAACATATTCATAGCAAGCCTGAGTATCGAAAAATTTAGGCTCTGTTATATCGCACATGGATACAAATGAGTTTGAGTATACGCACTGCTGAGAGTCAACGTAGATTTGACTGCAACCTAATCCGTCTGAGATGAGGTAAGTGCAACCTGCTTTTCTCAGTATGACAACATATGTTCCTGTCATCTCTTGCCATGTAAAAGTTTCGGCATTGAAATTATTTAGGAGGCTACTTAATCCCAAAAGTGATTTACTGCCTTTATAGGAAAAAGTCCCTAGCGATACAATAAAATCCCCATTTTCAGCTTCTTTCAATGCCGGCGTGTTACCTGATAGGTCGTTAAATAAGATCAGCTTCTTACTGCCCAAATCAATTGTGAGGTATTTCGAAAAGCCGTTTTCAGCCATGATGTTGATATGGCGTTCGACGTTATTTTGAAATTTCTCTTTGTCACATAAAACAAAAAAACTCATTGAGTTCTCCAATTAATACAGGCAGCCGAGCGTACAGGTGTTTTTATGGTTTTAATTTTTTTAGTAAGGTTGCCGCTTTTGAATAAGCACTAATGTGGTACATGGTGCGAATTTCATCACTCCATTTGGTGTGCCATTCCATAACTTTTCCATAGAATTCAATGCGATCTACTAACTTATTGTCGAAAATATACTCAAAAGCATCTTGTTTAAGTAATAATGCTGGTGAGGATATTTTGATACTTTCATCATAAGTTGTTTTTAATATGATAATTGAACCATTACCCATGATGCATAAATCAGTGGCTACTAAGTCATCGTTATACCAAAACTGAAAAACGATAGCGTTACCTTTTTCTGCAAAGTTGGTCAGCATATCAGTGTAAAAGCGCCCTTGATCATTATCAGCACTAATAGCGGTATTTAATTCAGATTTCCAGCCTGCGCCCTCAAGTTTACCGTAAGCCTGAATCGCTGATGACATTTCGTTAGCAGATGTCAATTGAACAAGGCGGGTAGTAACTTCTTCTCTTTCTAAGCGGTTTCTCTGCTTACGAAGGTTTTGTCTTAGGTTTTTTCCGCGTTTAGCCCAATATTCCTCAAAGCTTTCTTTTATAGTCACTCTAGCCGTTTCGATATAAGGCATAGTGCTGAATTGGTTGCTCTGTTCTGGCATAACCAGTAATTCTGGATCTTGTTGAGTAATACTTAGGGCCAGAGAAGTAAATGAGAGTTTTTTGCGTAGAGACTGAGCCAAGCTTTGCGTTGAAACGTCAGCTTTTTGCATCCAGCATCCTATTGGTGCTTGAGATGGTTGGAATGTGCTCCAAAAGCCTAAACGAGACTCTATAACAATAGCCATGGCCGTTATTGAGTTGCCTTCTTGGTATATAGCGAGTTTTTCAGTGCCTGCGCCAAAGTGCTTAATCAATGGAGCTACAAAACTACTGTCCAATAACGGTGTAGATGTCGTCTCGCTATTAAGTTGGTCCCATTGGTTTTTATGCGTATTAAAATCACTTATAGGGTAAAGGCTCCAGCCTATCGCTTGCATTGTTTCGTCCACTTCGTTATTTGATTGCGAGTATGATTTTTTCAATCATCCAATCGAGTTCTTTTAATGTTAGTTCTTGATGGCAAGGAAATTGAAACACATGAGAAGAAAGCGTCATGCTATTTGGGCAAAGCTCTTGATTTATTTCCTCATCAAGAAACTCACCAAATCTCCAAATAGGTACTCCTTGGCGCTTGAGCGTATCAAATGCTTGTTCTGGGCTATTCACAAATAGCGGGAAAACAAGAGGTACACATTCTTTGTCTAAAGCGTCAAATAATGGATGAGCATTTGCAAGACCCGCAAGAGCAGTGTGTAGCTTTTCGTAGTTGGCTCTGCGTTTAGAGATGATTCGCTTGTAATCACTCTTTTTGATGGTCGTCAAAGAGGGGGTTGAAGTGTTTTTATGAATCCAGTTTTGATCAAGGCCGTAGCCGCCTTCTGAAGATGAAGGGCTGATAGCGGTGCTAACACTACTTTTTCGTAGGCGTTTGATAGAGTTCCACGTCAACTCTTTTACTTTCAATATGGCTTTTAAAAACTTACCGAGAAAGCCAAAGCGACCGTAATTGATGGCTCTCTCGACAATGTTAAAAAATGATTTTAATTGCAGTGAGGCAGGTTGGGATTCAAGAGCAATTGTGTTGAGTGAGTGCTTTGATGACGCTAATACTCCACCGTCGAAGCAAGGGAAGAACTTCATGCTGCTGGCAATCGAATAATCCCCTACAGTGCCTACAGGCACGCCATCTTTTGAACCAAAAAAAGCATGAGCGCAGTCTTCTATTAAAACAATACTGTTTTCATCACAAAGCTTTTTTACTTTACAAAGATTTTGGATACGACCGAAGTAATGAGTAACAATAATTGCCTTAGTAGATGAAGTGATTTTATCTAGGATATCGTCATCGTTAATTGATGTATCTGCGTTAATTTGATAAAAAACAGGCGTAGCTACACGCCATAATACTGGCGATATCATTGATTCACAGTGGTATGCAGGAATCAAAACTTCGTCATTTTCAGTGACCCCGGCATGTTCTAGGGCAAGTGCTATTCCAGCACGTCCGCTAGTTACATGTATTTGCTCAGAGTTTGATAGTATTGACTTAACATCTCTGGATTTAGACGATAGTTTGATCGATTTTTCAGACAATACTGGTGCTAAGGGGATTGCCGGTGAAGGGTAGAAAACCCGATTGTTTTGTTGCATGTTCATCCCTTGCCCTTACTCTCTAACCATAACTCAAGCACCATAAGAATCCAGATAAGCTCGCCATAGTATGCTGCGTGTCCATCGCGATGCAATTTTATCAAATGATCTAAAAACTCTACTTTAAAATATGAACGCTCTTTTAGTTTCAGTAAGCTTTCATAGGCTAAGTCCTGCAAGGGTTTGTGCGTTTGCATCCAAACCCCGAATGGCAGGCCAAACCCTTGTTTTTTCTTGGTAATCGTTTCATTTGGAAGCCAGTTCGTCATAGCTTCTTTATAGAAGTAGCGTAGTTTTTGTCCTTTTAGTTTCCAATCATCGGGTATTTCGCAGGCTAGTGCCAGCATCGCATCATCAAGCATGGGGTAGGCAACTTCGACCCCCGCTAGCGCACACATGTGGCTGACTTTCCTTAAGTCGTTGTCAGCGAGCGTAAACTGCCAATCTAAAAATAGCATTCTGCTCAATGATGTTGCATTTTCAGGAGCATTATAGACTGACTCTAATAATTCTAGAGGGTAACTAGTCGAAATTTGATTAATAAAGTCATCATTGAAAATTTCTGACGGTGCATGCTGGTTAAGAAAGTTATAAGTCTGCATACGACCAGGCAGAGGTACGTTTGCCTGATTGACGTAGCTATTAGCTTTGCTTACTAATGGCAATTGTTTTGGAAATGCTTTCAATAAAGGTTCTATTGCATTGTTGCGTAAACCTTTAGGGATGCTGTTGTATACTTCAAATACTTTTTGTTTCGCATAGCGTTCATTACCAGCAAAAAGTTCATCACCACCATCACCACCTAATAGTAGCTGCACTCCATCTTTGGCGGCTTCTTTGGCACAAAAGTAGGCAGGAAGTGCCGAGGAGTTGCCAAAGGGCTCGTCATAACTAGCGACGATCTTAGGTAAAGCGTCGACAATGTCTTCAGGCGTAACATAATATTCATGTAGTTTAACGCCAAAATGTTTTGCTGTTATGCGAGCAAAAGCCATTTCATCATAGCCTTTAGCAGAAAAGCCGATGGAATAGGCATGTGCTTGGTTGCCGCTTAATTCAGAGAGCATTCCTGTAACAGTTGAGCTATCTAAACCACCACTCAGAAATGCAGCTACTGATTTGTTTTGTGGGATTGATCGCTTCACTGAATCTTTTAATGTGACGCGCAGCTCTTCGCACTTATCTTCAAAGCTTGATGATTGAGTTTGTTTGAAGGTCGGTAGCCAGTATCTATCTTGGCTTATAGCACCATCTTTCCAGCAGATAGAGTGGCCTGCTAGCAGTTTGCTCATGCCTTCATAAATAGGCGTTGGGCTTGGAACCATATGAAAGTACACATAGTTATACAGGCCTTGATCTCTTAGCTGAATGCTTACAGAGTCGTGTGCTAGTACGGTACCGGCGGTACTTCCAAAGATAATGTGTTTATCGCACTGGGTATAATACAGTGGAATACTGGCTAGGCGATCAACACCGCAAAACAGTGTTTGATTGTTATTGTCAATGATAATAAAGGCAAATGATCCTTGGATTCGCTTGGCACATCCTTGGCCTTCTGCTTCATATAAGCTGAGTAACGTAGCAGCATGGCTCTGTTGTTTTGCTAACGCTGTTAATTCTTTTGTAGGCCACCAGGGTGTACCGATGACAGTAACGCTAATGTTATTCGCTGTGTGAACTTCAGCAGTGGAAGCTAGATAATTTTTCGAAGCGCTATCGCTTGCTGTCGATGTAATTGTTAGCGGACTATTCAGTGCTTGTTTCATGTTCATGGCATTTGTGGTGCCATTAGCTTTAGCGCCTGAAATACCTAACCAACCATAAAATGCAGGGGCTAGCAGTGGTGTAGAAGAATTATTACTTTCATGGTTATGTAAGGTATTTACTACATTCCCTGTCATTATATGTCCTAGTGTCTGCTGATGTTAAGATTTCATGGTTTATGATTTGTATGTATGACGTTCAGTTTATCGTGCTTTTTTAATAATGTCGTTATTGTTCTCTTGATCGGTTTATTATTTTACTGTTGAACAATTTTGCTGATTAATCCTGAGATGCTAACATTACAATCGTGAGTTTTACCTTAATAGCATGACAATAGTAGGAGTTTTGTGTGATTACATTGGATGAAGTGAAGCAGCTTATTGGAGATGCTTTACAGCTTGGCTCTAGAGTTGATGATTATGATGAGTCTACCCCTTTGCTAGGTAGTATTCCTGAGTTTGATTCAATGGCTGTAGTGATGGTGATAACCGCCATTGAAGAGAACTATGGCGTAGCGGTTGAAGATGACGAAATTAGTGCTGAAGTGTTTGAAACGATAGGAACACTTTTTAGTTTCGTTAACAACAAACTTTCGGCGTAATTAATACAGTAAAAACTCTATGACTCCCCAGTTCGTGAATGGCCCTTCGGGGCGACTATTTATCACACAACATTCTGCTAACGCTGTTGCCTCATCCGAATGGATTATTTATTTACCTGCATTTGCAGAAGAGATGAATAAGTCAAGAAGCATGGTGCGTGCCCAAGCTGCGGCTTTTGTAAAAGCCGGTGCTACAGTCATTGTGCCTGATTTATTTGGGACGGGTGATAGCGAAGGTGATTTCGGCGATGCGAATTGGGGTGTTTGGAAACAGGATATCCGTTATCTGGTTCTCAGTGCTCGCCAACAAGGTGCTAGAAAGATTACCTTGTGGGGGTTACGAGCGGGCGCCTTAATGGCTTTAGATCTAATGGATGAAGGTTTAGATGGTGTGTCTGAGTTAATACTATGGCAGCCCGTCCATAGTGGAGAGCAGATGCTGACGCAGTTTTTAAGGCTGCGTATGGCTGCTGGAATGATGACCGGGGAGCAAGAAACGGTTGCACAGTTGAGAGAACGGCTGAGTGCAGGAGAGAAGCTTGAAGTGGCTGGATATGATGTGGCTCCTTCAATGTTGTCTCAATTGGATCAGGTTTCATTAAAGAAGATGGCTCTAAAGCAGCCGCTAAAAATTAATTGGTTGGAAATAGTTGCTTCCGAAGGTCGAGCGTTATTACCTGTATCACAAAAGCTGATTACGTTATGGCAATCTCAAGATATAGAAATTTATTCTAAAGCAGTTGTTGGTGAGCCTTTTTGGACAACTCAAGAAATAACGTTAGCGCCTAATCTAATTGATGAAACGGTGCAGTTGATTTCGCCTTCTTTGACATCAGGTATCTCCTCTGCAGAATTGCCGGCATCTAGATTACCTGACTCTGACCTTGTGGTTCCTGAGTATAAGCTTCAGGGAGCAGTACAAGCACTAGATTCTGAGCAGCCGTTTGTATTTTCTTGTGAAGGTGAGGAGTTAGTTGCTGTACTGCATTTGCCTAAAACCCCTGAAAAAGCAGGGGGAATTGGCGTGCTAGTGATTGTTGGGGGGCCTCAATACCGTGTTGGTAGTCATCGTCAGTTTTTACATCTTGCGCGGCACTTAGCGAAAGAAAATATTCCTGTCATGCGTTTTGATTATCGTGGGATGGGAGATGCTTCCGGTGAATTATTAGGTTTTGAGAATGTCCAAGTTGATATTCAAAATGCTATAGATAACTTTATGCAAAAAGTACCTGAACTTGAGGGTGTTGTGTTGTGGGGGTTGTGTGATGCGGCGTCGGCGGCGTGCTTTTATGCACCAAGTGATAAGCGAGTTGCAGGGTTAGTGATTTTGAACCCTTGGGTTCGAAGTGAGGCTGGTGAGGCCAAGGCATTTTTGAAGCATTATTATTTGCAGCGTTTATTTTCTCGTCAACTTTGGTCAAAAGTCCTTAAAGGCAATTTCAATATATCCGCATCTTTGGCTTCTTTAGTGTCTATGCTCAAGCGCTCTAGTAGTTCTGAAGATAAGAGCGTTGTGGAAAGTGAAATAGCTTGTACTGTTGAGCCTCTTAAGCAACCTTCTACAAACTTGCCAGAAAAAATACAGTCTTCACTCAAAGCTTATCAAGGCCCTGTTCAATATATTATGAGTGGAAATGACCTCACTGCTGCTGAGTTTGATGATGCGGTTAAAGGGTCAAAAAGTTTTACGCGATTACTTAAACAAAAAAGAATGCAACGTGAAGACTTAAAAAGTGCTGATCATACTTTTTCTAAACGTGAATGGAGAGATAAAGTAGCAGCATGGACAGTGAATTGGATTCGCACGCTCTAAATAAGGTTCTTTTAATTGCCTTTCATTATCCGCCGGTTAATGTAAGTAGCGGGATTCAAAGAACGCTCGCTTTTTCGCGTTATCTGCCCGACAGTGGCTGGCAACCAATAGTGCTTTCTGCTCACCCTAGAGCTTACCCTTTTGTTAGTGATCAGCAACTGAGAGATATACCCCAAGGTATGCTTGTTAAGCGCGCATTTGCGCTAGACTCTGCCCGGCACTTTTCTATTAAAGGGCGTTATCTCGATATTTTGGCTTTACCTGATAGGTGGGTAAGTTGGTTGTTGGGTGGTGTTATATCGGGTTTGAAGCTTGTTAGATCCCAAAAGCCTGCAGTTATTTGGTCGACTTACCCTATCGCTACGGCACACTTGATAGGTTTAGTGCTACAGCGTTTAACGGGGTTGCCTTGGGTGGCTGATTTTCGAGATGCCATGCTAGATGATGTATATCCAGCTCCAGGGGCTAGAAGGCGGTGCCATGCTTGGCTTGAAAGGAAAGTAGTAGAGGCTTGTTCTGCTGCTGTTTTTACTACGCCGGGCGCGGTTGAGTTGTATAGGCAACGCTACCCTTATATTTCTGATAGTAAGTGGCATCTGATACCCAATGGCTTTAATGAAGACATATTCGAAGAAGTTGAAATTGAATCCAAGAAAAATCTGGAATCAAGTGAACAGAAGCCTTTTCTATTGTTGCATAGTGGAGTGTTGTACCCTTCCGAGCGTGACCCTCAGCCTTTTTTTGATGCAATCTCTGAGTTGAAAAATGAGGGTAAGATATCTTCTAAACGCCTATGCGTAGTTTTACGGGCGACAGGACATGACGAACTTTATCAGCCTGTGTTGGATAGACTGGATATTAATGATGTGGTTACGTTAGCTGGTGGGATTTCTTATCGAGAGGCGCTGTCAGAAATGCTTAGTGCTGATGGCTTGTTGATTTTTCAGGCATCGAACTGTAATCACCAAATTCCAGCCAAAATATATGAGTACTTTCGTGCTCAACGGCCTATCTTTGCTTTGACTGATAACCAAGGGGATACTGCAAAAGCGTTGCTTGAAGCGGGCCAAGGTTCCATTGTTGCTTTAGATAATAAGGATGCTATCAAGGCCGGACTAGATGATTTTCTTCAAAAAGTTAGAGCTGGAGAAGAAGTTGGCGTAACAAAAGAGGCTGCACAGAGATATTCTAGAAGAGCTTTTTCAGCTGATTTGGGGGAAGTTCTGTATAAGGTTAGTTGTTCAAATAAAGAGTAAGCCCATACTGATATGGGCTTACTCATGACATCTTTTTTAGTTGCTTATACCAAAATTTCTGCAGGATGAGGGTGGCTTAGAAAGTCCCTTGGGCTAGCGCTCAGGCCATAAGCCCCCGATTGGTAAACGGCTATCAAGTCACCTATAGATACTTCAGGCAATACTGTTTTATCAGCGATAATATCTAACGGTGTGCATAAAGGGCCCACAATGCTAACCTTTTCAGTCGTTTGGCTTGTTACGCGGTTAGCGATGCAAACCGGATAGTTTTTGCGAATGATTTGCCCAAAGTTACCGGAAGCGGATAAATGGTGATGTAGCCCACCGTTAGTGATCGCGTATTTTTCTCCGCGAGATTCTTTGCATTCCACAACTTCACTGATATAAAGCCCTGCCTCACCTACAAAGTATCGGCCTAGCTCCATGACAATTTCTGCTTCAGGTAGGCGTTCTTGTGCTTCTTTTATCAAAGGCTTGAGGTTTTCTGCAATGTCATCTAGGGGTAATGTTGCTTCGCCTGGGAAATATGGGATTCCTAAGCCGCCACCAATGTTTAGCCAGGTGATGGGTTGTGGAGCAAACTCTGCTAATCGGTAAGCTAAGGCAAATGTTTTTGTTTGTGCTTCGATAATGGCTTCAGGACGAAGGTTTTGAGAGCCGCTAAAGATATGAAAACCTTTGAAATTAAGGTTCAGTTGTCCACAGCGTTTCAGCATTTCAGGTACACGTTCTGCATCAACACCAAAAGGCTTTGGTCCGCCACCCATTTTCATACCAGATGTTTTTAATTCAAAATCTGGATTAACACGAATAGATACATTTGGAAGAGCAGAAATGGCATCACCTATTTGGGCGATACGCTCCATTTCAGCTTCAGATTCCATGTTGATGATAATCCCAGCCGCGACAGCTGATTTTAGCTCATTATCTGTTTTTCCTGGACCAGCAAAACTAATGGTGAGTGGATCAATGCCTGTGTTTAATGCTACTTGCATTTCTGCTACTGAAGCGACATCAATACCATCGGTTAATTGAGAAAGGTGTTGGACTACAGCAGGCATAGGGTTTGCTTTCATTGCGTAATGTAGATGCAGCCCTTCAGGCAATGATTCGCGTAAGGTTTCAACTTTTTTTGTCATGATGTTGCGATCATAAACATAAAAAGGTGTTTTCCCTGTACGTATAGCAAGGCGCTCTATAGAAATTCCGCCGGCGTGAAGGTGGTTGTCAATCACCGGAAACCAGTCCATATTGGCATGCTTAGGTACTTCTTTCATTAAGATGCAGACTCCTGGAAAATGTCTTTATATTCGGTAGCAAGTGTCTTTCGGTCAATCTTGCCATTTTGGTTTCGCGGTAAAGTATCTATAAATATGATTTTTTTAGGTAGCATGAAATTAGGCAATTCTTTTTGGCAATACTGTACTAGAGACCGCTCATTGCAGTCAGGGCCGGCAATTGCTAATAGCAGGATAGCCTGCCCTAATTGTGGATGTGCTACTCCCAGAGCGACTACTTCTTTTATGAGGCTAGAGCTATAAAGAACCTCTTCGACCTCTGTTGGGCTGACTCGGTAACCAGATGTTTTTATCATTTCATCTTTTCTGCTAATGAAATATAAAAAGCCTTCCTCATCTTTTTTAACTTGATCACCAGACCATACAGCTATCTCTGTTAATGGTATTTCAGGGTGCCTGTTGGGGATGGCTTTAAAGCGCTCAGCTGTTTTTGCTGGATCATTCCAATATCCCATAGATACAAGAGAGCCTCTATGCACCAGTTCGCCAGGCTCGCCAGGAGCACATTCAGTACCATCTTCTCGTAGTACGAGTATTTCCGCATTAGGAATTGCCTTGCCCATGGATTCAGGTCGAATGGCAACTTGCTCTGGTGGTAGGTAAGTTGATCTAAATGCTTCGGTTAAACCATACATTAAATAAACAGCTGTTGTAGGGAGTGACTTGACTAGTTTGTGGGTGGTTGCAACGGGCATTGCGCCACCAGTATTGGTTATGTAACGCAGAGATTTTTTAGTTTCTTCTGGCCACTCAAGTTCTGCTAGCTGGTTCCATAAAGGAGGTACTGCTGCCAGCCCTGTTATCTGAAAACGAGCGGTTGCTTTAATAACATCTCTTGGCAGTAGGTAATCCATTAAAACCACAGAGGCGCCAACCGAAAAGGCTGTCGTTAATTGGCTAAGGCCGTAATCAAAACTAAAAGGCAGTACCGCTAATAAACAGTCTTGTGCTGTGTTTTCTAAATAACTGGAGACGCTATGTGCGCCTGTAAGCATGTTTCTATGCGATAAAACGACACCTTTTGGGTTGCCTGTGCTGCCAGAGGTATAAAGAATGGCCGCCATATCTGTGTCTATAAGTCGCACACTCGTTCTCGTTTCTACTTCAGCGCAAGGTGAGTGCCAGCGAACAATAGTTATTTGAGGTAGGAGGTTTTCAGGGATATCCCCTTTATCCACCAATATAATAGAGCGAAGATCGTGACAATCAATCAGTGTGTCTTTGAGTAGTTTGAGGCGGTCAGATGATGTAACTAGCGTGCGAACATTGCAGTCTTTGAGAATGTAAGAAACTTGCTGGGGCTTTAATAATGGGTTGACGGGTACAAATACGCCACCTGCCTGAGCTGTGCCAAAAATAGTAAATACAGTTTCAGGTATCTTGGGAAGGTACACAGCCACTCTTTCGCCAGGCAAGGTGTTTAAGCTGAGAAGTTTTTGGCAAGTTTGGTCTGTTTGAAACTTCAAATCAGAATAGGTAAAGACCTCATTTTTATGAAGCAAAGCATTTGCCGTTGGAGTGATATTAGCTTGCTTCTCAATTAGGTCGTATAGCAATTCTGGCATGTTGCATCCTTATAAGCGGAAACGGTATGAATAATTCCTTGATAATCTCTATTATAGCTTTTTACATTCGGCTGTATATGTTGACTCTACAGGTTGTATACTGATTTTTAAGAATAATATCAAAGGAAGGGTTATGTTCAGTAGAAAATTTTTAATGTGCTTTATTTTCCTATGTTTAGGTGTATGGAGCCTTAATTCGCGTGCAGCATTGCCAGATACAATTGATAAAATTAGAGGGAGTATTGTAGCAGTAGGTAGTATTTATCCGAGTAAGCGTGTTTCAGGCAATAAACCAAAAGCAATCTACAGTGGTACAGGCTTTGTTGTTGGGAATGGACGCCAAGTTGTGACAAATTATCATGTCATTACTGCGCGTGAATTAGATGTAGTTAAAAATGAAACATTTGCTATTTTCAGTGGGCGGGGAAAGGCGGCAAAAGCGCGTGCTGCAAGGGTTGTTCGTACAGATCCTGAGCATGATCTTGCATTATTAGAGTTTGAGGGGCCTGCATTGCCAGCAATGAAGCTTGCTAGTACCAAGTGGTTGCGTGAGGGTAGTGAAGTCGCTTTCACTGGTTTTCCTATTGGTATGGTTTTAGGTATGTACCCCATTACTCATAAGGGAATTATTGCCTCAGTGACGCCTATCGTTATTCCTGCTCAGTCATCTAAGCAGCTAACATCTGCTCAGATAAAACGGTTGAGAAACCCGCTTCAAGTGTATCAATTAGACGCTATCGCTTATCCCGGTAATAGCGGCAGCCCTGTCTACGAAGTTAACAGTGGCCGTGTTGTTGGGGTGGTTAACAGTGTGTTTGTTAAAGGGACGAAAGAGTCGGTATTGGAGCGCCCTTCAGGCATAAGTTATGCAATACCCGTGAGGTTTGTGCATCAGCTGTTGAAAAGTCATTAATTTAGTTTCGCTTTTTGAGAGGTTACTTTGCTTTCTGAATTGTGTCGTAAGTTTTTTGGGAAGCCGTCTGCGTCTGTATCGGTGCTGGTGGTGTGTATGGAAAATATATGTCGTTCACCGATATTAGAGGGAGTCTTAAAGAGGGCGTTGGCTGAGCAGGGGCTTTCTGGGGTGGTAAGAGTTGATTCTGCGGGTACATATGCTTCTCAGCCAGGAAGTAAGCCTGATGTGAGGGCTGTTAAGGTTGCTAAGGAAAAGGGTGTTGATATTAGTCGGGTTCGTTCGAGAAAAGTAAAAGTGGAAGATTATGACGAATATGATTACATCGTTGCCGTGGATGATAGTGTTTTGCAGTTTTTAAATGAGCATTCTTCTGGAAGTGAGCATTGTCAGATAAGAACGCTTATGTCTTTTATGGAAGAACCTGCATCGAATGAAGTTCCTGATCCGTATTATGGGAATGCGGCTAGTTTTCTGCTGGTATATGATCTTATTGAAAAGGCGTCGAGTGAAACTGCATTATATATTTCAAACACTTGTTTTAAAAAATAAGTATCTATTCTGTTTGTTAGCGATATTTACTATAAAAACTTAAAGACAGATGAATATTATGTAGTATGCAAATTTATATATATATCTTTAGTATGCGAAGTATCAAAAAGGAGACACTATAACTGTTTGTTTTTAATTGGTTTCTTTGTTTTTGTTTATAAATTGTCTGCTTTTTTAGACGGCGTTTTTTGTTTTTTTACTTATATAATCATTTTAAATAATGTTTTCCTGTGAAATCATAGGGTTTTTAGTGGATAGCTGAATGGTATGTCTCTTGCATAATTGTCTAGTGTCAGTATTTTCTGAGCAAAAGAATGTTAAGGTGATGAGGCTTGAATATGAAAATGTTACATTTCAGTAAAAAATTATTTATCTATGCCTGTGAGAATATTGTTTCTTTACCTTTTGGTACCCATGGGCAGGGTGGCTCGATAACGACTTTAAAGAATAATTAAAAATGTCTATTCAACCGTCTAAAATATCGCTTCTTCATAAATCTGAGATTTCGCAGCCTCCTGTTCGTTATAAGCTGGCTACTACGCAAGATGAGCTTATGCAGGCATTTGAGCTAGTGTGGCAGAGGTATACAAAGGTAGGTCTGCATCCGTTGGATAGTATCGGAAAGCGAATTACTAAGTACCACCTTTTACCTAAGACAAAAGTGTTTATCGCTTCGTCATTTGAGTTGTGTGATAAAGGTGGGAAGCCGGAATATAAAGATAAAGTTATTGGAACTCTCACTGTAGTGCATGACAGCTGCTTTGGGTTGCCGGCTGAAGAGGTGTGTAAAAAAGATATTGTTGAGCTGCGCCGTAATGGTGGGGAAACAGTAGAAATCACCAGTTTTGTTTGTAATCAAGACGGGCAAGATAAGCGTGTCTTTTTGAAGTTATTTCGTTTGGCTTATGAGTATTGTTCTCGGAGTAATGTGTCGGGAGTCATTGCCTCACTGACTCAAAGGCACATAGGTTTCTATCGTAGGTTTTTAGGCTTTCAGGCTCTCGGTCAGCTTTCTGGCTATAAATTTGGTAATGGTACGGTGGTTCAGGCTCATTTTGCCCATTTAAAGAATGGTCGTGACTTGCTGGAGAAGCGTACGGCAGCATTATTCGAAGAAGATGAGTGGAGAGATTTCTGGGAAAATGAGGCTGAAGAGATGCTTCAGAAATCTCTTGAGGTGAAGCCTTTGGAGAGTCGGCAATTAAAGTCCATTATTGCAAACTGTGCTAGCCTGCGGTCAGAAATTGATCAACAAACAGCAAGTGCATTAAATATTGAATATGCTAGGTATGGTGTTGAATTGGGGTTGGCTCCAATAAAGTAGAGGGCGAGGTTGTTTGTTGGTGAGTGCTACTTGGTTGTACGAGCTTTTACGTGTTTTATCAAAATAGTTGGGCGTAGCTCTTTTTGATGAGTTGTTCCTTGTGTGATACGAGCAACCTGTATAGTTATTATTGGCCATATCTTTTGATATGGCTTTTTGGTTTTAGCTTGTTCGGTTCGCTTTGATTCTTGTGACTGATGCGTGGCTGTCAGTTTTTTTTACATTCATGCTTGTGTGTGTGGATGTGATTAATATAACTGGTTGATAACCATTGTTTTTTAAAAGTTGGCCCATTACGTGCATTTACTAGGTGATAAGCAAGGGGCAGGTTAAGTGGCTCCTCATAACATTTTAAGGAACCATATAATGATGAAATCAGCTAAGAAAATGTTTTATCCTGCAGCACTAGCCGCAGGCGTATTGTTAAGCTCAAGTGCAATGGCATTTGAGGACTTTCAAATAACTGAAAGTTCAGTGCCTGGCGCTGCAGTAAACACTTTCACTGCTGACCGTATTGTAGGTGGTTATCAGGAGATCGTTACTTTTGGTGCGGGTACATTTGATGTATCTATTCTTTGGACTGCGGGTCAGTTCTTTGATGATGGTACTGGTATTGCGAGTCAAGTAGGTGGTTTTGGTCCTAACACGTACGACATGTACGGATTGTTCCAGGCAAGCGGTACTTTCGTTTCTAATGGTGCTGGTGGTTCACTCTTCTCTTTTAACAGCGGTGGAACACTAGACCTGTTAATCGATGCGGATAAAGATAATGCGTACACAGCACCGTTAACGGGTGACTTGGCGTGGACTGCAACCGGTAATACAGCTGATGACATCTTGCTTGCTACTGGTGAAGTATTAAGCGGTGCGGGTGTTTTAGATCCTACGCTTAGCACATGTGGTCCTGGTGTAAACTGTGGTAGCTTCGGTACTAACACTGATTTCAATCTAACAGATGCAGGTAAAGACTTCTTTACAGCTCCTGTTCCTTTCTACAACGTATCTTTCCAGTCAGGGCAGTTTGACCAGTTCAATGTTTCTGGAACACAGTCAATCGTAGGTTCTTTGGATGCGGTATTTAACGTTCCAGAGCCAAGCGCTTTAGCGTTGTTTGGTTTAGGTTTATTAGGTATGGGTGGTGTTGCAAGACGTAAAACTAAAGCAAAAGCTTAAGTTCTGCGGCAAGTATTACTCTCTACTTGTTAAGTAAGGTCGTAAAAGAGCCCTGAAGTTTTCTTTGGGGCTTTTTTGTGTCTATTTGTTTGTTCTCTAGTTCTCGCATCAACGGTTGGTCTCAGCTTTTTGCTTAGCTCATTAGCTGGCTAAGCGTCGTATTGCTTATGTTTTAGAATTGCTTCTACAGCGAGTGGGTGTAGGTTTTTTTTACACTTTAGCTTTTTTGGAAAAATCAATTTTTATAACTTTCTGATAAATATGATTTTTTAATAATTGGCACGTAGCATGCTCTATCTATACTAGCAAGGGGCAAGGTTAGGTGGCTCCTTCATAATAATAAGGAGTCATGCAATGATTAATTCAGCTAAGAAGATGTTTTATCCTGCAGCACTAGCCGCAGGCGTATTGTTAAGCTCAAATGCAATGGCATTTGAAGACTTTCAAGTAACTGAGAGTTCAGTTCCTGGCGCTGCAGTAAACACTTTTACTGCTGACCGTATTGTGGGTGGCTATCAGGAAATCGTTACTTTTGGTGCAGGTACATTTGATGTATCTATTCTTTGGACTGCGGGTCAGTTCTTTGATGATGGTGTCGGTGTTGCAAGTCAAGTAGGTGGGATTGGTCCTAACACGTACGATATGTACGGATTGTTCCAAGCAAGCGGTACATTTGTTCCTAATGGTACTGGTGGTTCACTTTTCACCTTTAACAGTGGTGGCACATTAGATCTTTTGATTGATGCGGATAGAGATAATGCTTACTCGGCACCGTTAACGGGTGACTTGGCGTGGGCTGCAACCGGTAACACAGCCGATGATATCTTGCTTGCTACAGGCGAAGTATTAAGCGGTGCGGGTGTTTTAGATCCTACGCTTAGTACATGTAACCCTGGTGTGAACTGTGGTAGCTTCGGTACTAGTACAGATTTCAATCTTACCGCTGCAGGTGCAAATTTCTTTACTGCTCCTATTCCTTTCTATAACGTATCTTTCCAATCAGGACAGTTTGACAACTTCAATGTTTCTGGAACGCAGTCAATCGTAGGTTCTCTGGATGCTGTATTTAATGTTCCTGAGCCAAGTGTTTTAGCGCTGTTTGGTCTAGGTTTGTTGGGTATGGCTGGTGTTGCAAGACGTAAAACTAAAGCAGCAGCTTAAGTTTCGCGGTTAGTATTACTCTCTATGTATTAAGTAATATTGTAAAAGAGCCCTGAAGTTTTCTTCGGGGCTTTTTTATGTCCGCTGGTTTGTTCTTTTGTTGGGGGTGGTATAGTTATCATATTTTAGGCTCTGTCGTTAATCGGTTGTATTTCGGATGTGTGAAGCTGATTTTGGTTGTGAGGTCTGTGAATATTACTAATCGGTATAGCCCTTTATTTCTTTATAAGTCTGCGAAATATTGATCATAGCTAAGTAAATATGATTCGGGGTGTAGGTTTTTTTTACAATTATATGTTTTTTCAAATATTATATTCCGTAATTGTCTGATAAATAAGAGTTTTAAATAGTTGGCACGCTGTATGCTTTATCTGTATTAACAAGGAGCAAGTTAGATGGCTCCCGCATAATATTAAGGAGCTACACAATGATTAAGTCAGCTAAGAAAATGTTTTATCCTGCAGCACTAGCCGCAGGCGTATTGTTAAGCTCAAGTGCAATGGCATTTGAGGACTTTCAAATAACTGAAAGTTCAGTGCCTGGCGCTGCAGTAAACACTTTCACTGCTGACCGTATTGTAGGTGGTTATCAGGAGATCGTTACTTTTGGTGCGGGTACATTTGATGTATCTATTCTTTGGACTGCGGGTCAGTTCTTTGATGATGGTACTGGTATTGCGAGTCAAGTAGGTGGTTTTGGTCCTAACACGTACGACATGTACGGATTGTTCCAAGCAAGCGGTACTTTCGTTTCTAATGGTGCTGGTGGTTCACTCTTCTCTTTTAACAGCGGTGGAACACTAGACCTGTTAATCGATGCGGATAAAGATAATGCGTACACAGCACCGTTAACGGGTGACTTGGCGTGGACTGCAACCGGTAATACAGCTGATGATATCTTGCTTGCTACTGGTGAAGTATTAAGCGGTGCGGGTGTTTTAGATCCTACGCTTAGCACATGTGGTCCTGGTGTAAACTGTGGTAGCTTCGGTACTAACACTGATTTCAATCTAACAGATGCAGGTAAAGACTTCTTTACAGCTCCTGTTCCTTTCTACAACGTATCTTTCCAGTCAGGGCAGTTTGACCAGTTCAATGTTTCTGGAACACAGTCAATCGTAGGTTCTTTGGATGCGGTATTTAACGTTCCAGAGCCAAGCGCTTTAGCGTTGTTTGGTTTAGGTTTATTAGGTATGGGTGGTGTTGCAAGACGTAAAGCTAAAGCAACAGCTTAAGTTCTGCGGTAAGTATTACCTTTCTGCTTGCTAAGTAAGATCGTAAAAGAGCCCTGAAGTTTTCTTTGGGGCTTTTTTATGTCTGTGAAGGGGTGTTGTAAAAAGCCGGCACATGTTTGTGTCGGCTTAATATTGGCTCCAATTCTATTAGAGTCAATTGTTGCATTTCAATTGTGTTACTTTTGATTCAGCGCGTCGGCCTGATCTCTGAACTGGCGTGCTACTAGCCACCTTTTTAGCTTTTGTATGGGCCCGCGATTACCAAAATGAAGACGCCCGGTGCGGTATATTCTGCGATAAGGGTCGAATTGCGTGTAATGAGGAGCGGCCTTTACTTGTCTCTCGTCTCTATTGAGTAGTAGGCAAAGGGCTTCTGTAGTGAGTAAGCCGGATGCTATATTGCATGCGCTTGATAAGGATGGACCTGATTGTGAAGTTAAATCAACCTTTGATGAGTCCATATATTTCCAATGAGTGCCTCTAGGGCATAGGCCTACTGCAAACGCTACTAGTTTGGTGTAGTTGTCCATATCGTCATTGATATCAAAGTATTCATCAAAACTCATGGAATCTGCTGTGAATACATGTAATGTCCCAGAGAAACCAAGGGGTGCTGAAAATACAACTGGAATTTTTAGTTCTCTCGCAGTTTTATGGAGTAAGCGCCTTGCTTCCATTTGAAAAAAATCGATACTATCAACAACTACGTCAACGTCTTTCAAAAAAGCGTGTACGTTTTCAGGTTGAACCCCTTCATTAAAAACCTGCATGGATAGCGATGGGTGTATATCTTTAGCCATTTCAGCTAGGACTTCTGTTTTCTTGCGATCAACAGTACTGCTCGTTGCACCAATTTGTCTATTAGAATTAGCGGCAGAAAACTCGTCTAGGTCAGCTATATTAAATGCACCAATGCCCATTCTAACTAAAGTAAGTAGGTTTATTCCGCCAAGTCCTCCTAAGCCGGCGACAGCAACGCGGCTTGAGAGTAATTTTTGTTGTTCGTCTGGGTTTACAAGACCGAGGTTTCTGCAAACAGCTGTTTCGTAGTACGTGTTCATTATGTAAGTGGCTCCCTATAAAGCACCAATTGCTTTAATCAGAAAGGAAAGACAGAAGAAGATTTTTTGTGTTCTTCTCTCAATAAATTTATTGTGGGCCCATCTAGTTGGCTGAGCATCTGAGTTCGTTCAGATAAAAAGTACTTTAGTTGCTCCGGAGTTTGAGCTACTCCTTCGCCTTTAAGGCGGTCTGCCTCAGGTGTATCGGTAAAGAAAAATGTGAATAAATTAGCATCAAAGTGGTCCGAGTTATAAACTTTTTCAGCTGCAGATTCTGCTTCAGGTATGTTTAAAATATGACATTGTGTTTCCAGTTGGTTCGCTGCTGCATATTTTTTCACTTCACCAATCGGTCTGAATAACAGCATTCTTCTGTAGAAGCTTAAGTGCTTCTTCGTGACAGAGCAGGCAACATCAGTTGCATTTTTATGCCTCACAAATTCAAACATTAGCTTGTAAAGGTACATGGCAATATTATGCTTGCGATAATCAGGGTTGATCGCTAATGAAGTGACTTCTATTAAGCGATGCCCTTCTTTTCGTAATTGTTTAATGTTGTTGCCGCAAATCTCCTCCATAGGTAATCCTAAAGAAGAATCTGTAACGATAGTCAGTGTTCCAATTATTAGGCTTCCTTCATCTAGTTTAGAAAAGTTTGGCTTTTCTTTGTCTAGTTCAGGATGATAAACCGCAATCAGAATGCGCGTATTGGGTAATAAATGATATTTGGTGAAACGTATCTTATCACCGGTGTCGCTCTGAAGCCCTGCTTGGACATAAGAGTCCCAAACTAGTTCGTAAGCTTTTTCAATTTCTTCTGTTGATTGGGCTATCTTAAAAGTAATTGCGCAACTGTCGAGGCTATCAATCAGGTTGCTTCTACGTAACCTAACTGCACGTCGACGTTCAATATTGTTGTTATCCACACTTGGCCTCATTGATTCGTCGCTAGGTTTGTCAAATGTGCTGCTAACTGGGGGCAGCAGCGATACATCAAAAATATGACAATTTATAAAGTATTTAATCTTTACAAATTAGTGTAGGACAATCTGTCGCAGAAGCAAATTTTGCACTTGGTATTAGTGTTATGTTGATTTGGTTTTTAGGTGCTGCTTTATTTGCTCAGACTGCCCTTTATATGTGCTGCGTAGTCTTGGCTTATACTGTTGTGAATAGCATTGTATAGTTCTTTGAGTTCAGGCTTCATGTTTTCGACTGCAGACTCAGTTCTAATAAAATATGGAGCCCTTATTCCATGATAGTCTATATCCTCGCCTGCTTTTTTAAATACGATGCCTGATCTTTTTAATAGCCTAGGTAGAAATGGTTCCATCATAGCGAAAACACTTGTGCGTCCTGATAATGCGGTAAGTGAAGTAGAGGCTAAAAATGCGGAAACTGCTATTAAGGGAAAATACCTTCGTTCCTCATCAGTGAATTGAAACTGTTGAGCATTTCCGTATCTGTCAGTTGTCTCGTTGGCGCGCCGTCTAAAGGCCCCATCCACGGCTAAGCGGGAAATTTCGCAAATTTCATTTCGGTCCAAATTAAGCCTGTCTATAAATTCAGAATCGAGGCTTTCGCCGCAATGCTTTTCGAAAGGAAGCAGTGATTGGGGGTCATTAACATTAGTAGGTACGAGTCGAACGCAGCCAGCTGTTTTTCCAGAAGCCTTGTGTTTAATGAGACAGTGCAGAGAGATAGAGTCAAACTCATCGGTTTCTTCTTCATTAGGAAAGTGCTCGGCAGGTTCGTAATTAAACTCTCTGCAATAGACATTAAATCGTGTGCGAAAACTTTCTTTCTTAAGCTCATTATTGAAGGCTAGGTTAACAGTGAAGTATTCCTGAAAATTATTAGCTAATGTGCCTTTCATGCAGCATACCATCCATAGTGTTAGATAAAAGTAGTATGTAAAATTTACAACCTTAAGTGCTTGAAAATGCCTGTTTACATAGTTGCTTAAGGCGGTTTTTAGTTGGTTAGTCAGTTTCTTAGTGTGATGATAATTTTGCTCGACATTAGTTTATACAAATAAGGAAAGCGTCTGTAAAGTTATTCAGGCTTTAGTGGTTGGGTCGATCGTAGCGGCTAAGTGTTAGGTTTATATTAGCTTTTTGGGTGAAACAACCTAGAATCTGTTTTTAAAAGGAGCTTAGCATGTTTGATTATTCTCAAGCCTTTTCTAGGAATATAGGATGGGTTACTAAGGAAGAGCAGCTGCAACTAAAAAATAAGCGGGTTGCAATTGGGGGCTTGGGTGGCGTTGGAGGTAGTCATCTAATTACACTGACACGACTTGGTATTGGCTCTTTTACTATTGCTGATTTGGACGACTTTGACTACCCCAATTTTAATAGGCAATACGGTGCTACCTTAGAATCTGTTGGGCATTCGAAAGCTTCTGTGATGCGTGAAGCGGTTCTTGATATCAACCCTGATCTTGATATTAAGTTGTTTGATAAAGGTATTTCCTGCGAGAATTTGGACGACTTTTTAAAGGATGTTGACGTTTATGTCGATAGTTTAGATATTTTTGCCTTAGATATTAGGCGACAAGTTTTTGCTCGATGCTATGAGTTAGGTATACCAGCAATAACAGCGGCCCCTATGGGGATGGGAACTGCATTTTTAATTTTTTTACCTGGGAAAATGAGCTTTGAAGAGTACTTTGCTTTAGAGGGTTTGAGTTTCGAGGACCAGGTTATTTATTTCATCATGGGGGTTTCTCCGACAGTTCTACAAAGGAAGTATCTCGTTGATAGGAGTTCTGTTAATTTTCTCAATGAAAAGGTTCCTTCAACCGCAATGGGTATAGAAATTAGTGCTGGAGTTGCCTGTACGCAAGTGCTCAAGTTGCTGTTGGGTAGGGGGGATGTTGTGTCTGCTCCAAGAGGTCTGCATTTTGATGCTTATCTCAATAAACTAAAGAAAAGCTGGCGTCCTTTTGGTAATCGTAATCCTTTACAGAAAATTATGTATAGCCGCATTAAGAGAATTCTTGATGAAAACTAGGTTTTTGCGTGACCATAGTGCATTGCTAAAACTGATTCAGCCCTTATTTATATAGCCTCAAGTATTATGTGCTAATTGAAAGGCATCTCATAACAACAAGATTGACATTGAGTTTGTGTTAGACGCTAGTGAGGTATAAGAAGCTACTAGGTAGCGAAAATCTATCACTCCAGTGTTATGATGGCTCGCATCTATGTGCATCTAGTGGTGCAAAAACATTAGCTCTTTTGCATGCGTGGTATAAAAACACATAACGTGTGTCAATAGTCAGTACATTGTAGTGATTTAGGAGATGGATTTTGAAGATGATGGACAATAAGCCGGTTTTCCAGTTCAAGCGCAAAGCAATCGTTTCGTTGTTTTTATGTGGGTTTCTTACCTTGCCGGTTTCTCATGTTGTAGCAAGTGTTGAGCCTGAGTATATGCAGGATGTAAACGAGTATTTACAACAAGGCAAGGCACGTAGTGCCGTTATTACTTTGAAAAACGTTCTTCAAGATAACCCAAGTGATGCGAATGCTAGATTTGCTTTAGGTAATATTTATTTAAGTTTAGGTAATTTACCTGCTGCCGAGAAAGAGATTAGTGATGCGTATCTTTTGGAGCCTGAAAATCCTGAAATAAGCATAGCTCTTGCGAAAGTCCTTCTTCAGTATCGAAAATTTGAAAAATTACAAAATGTTTTATCTGTAAAAGATGGATGGTCTTCTGCTTTTATTGCTGAGGCTTTTGCATTAGAAGCGCAAGTGAAAATATTCCATGGGGAAGCAGGCGAAGCAGATAGGTTGTTGCTTGAGGCTGCTGAGCTTGACCCTAACAATACGACAGTGTTGTTTGCCAAAGCTCAGCTACAGGCTAGCCTTTCTAAACCAGATTTAGCAAAAAAAGATTTAGAGCAATTGTTTAATATGGATCCGGATCATGTTCAGGGTCTGGTTTTGCAAGGCAACCTGCTTTTTCTTGAAAAAAAATACCCTGCCGCTATAAAGTCTTTTGAAAAGATTATTGAAATACAGCCTCAGATTGGAATAGCTAATTTGCTTTTGGCAAAAGCTTTAATGGCCAATGAACAGTTTGATCTAGCAAGCCAGCAGTTGAAAATGGTTTTATCAACGGCTGTAAATCACCCTGAAGCAAATGCATTACAAGCAAAAATAGACTTTTTTAATAAGAACTATCAGGCCGCGACTGAGCATGCAGAAGCTAGCTTGCAGCAAATAGAAGGTGATCCTGAAATTCTATATATTGCGGCGGCATCATATTATTCGCTAAATAGGTATGAAGCGGCATTAAGCCAGATAAACAAAGTCTTGGCAGGTAACCCCACTCACGTAGACTCATTAAAGTTAAAAGCCGCTATTTCTCTTAAGCTAGATCTTGTTGATGATGCCGCAAAAAGTTTGTCTGGGATTAAAGGTGACGCTTTCAAAGAAAGTGACAGTCAGTTGCTTACTTCTACCGGTCTGGCATTACTGAAAACTAACAAGAATGAGCTTGGTAAACGTTTACTAAAACTGGCGGCAGGCTTAAATAGTGACGACCCTAGAGTTTATTTAGGGCAGGCTTCTATAGCCTCTCAAGAGGGGGATCGTGAGGCTGTAATTTCAGAGCTATTAATTGCGCTAGATAAAGCCCCTGATGCGTTGCAAACAGAAACAGCACTTATCTTGACTTATTTGCAAAATAATCAAGCAGATTTCGCGCTTAAACATGCTAAAAATTTGGTCGTAAAACATCCTGAAAACCCTAATGGCGCTACTTTTGAAGGGTTGAGCTACGTCATGATGAAAGATTATGACAAAGCAGAAAAATCTTTCTTAAATGCTTTAGTGGTTGAACCAGGTAACCCTAACGCTAGTCATAACCTCGCGTCTCTTTTGTTGCGTAAAGGTGCTAGTGATAGTGAAATAAGTAAAGTGCATGAGAATGTTATTCAATATCACCCGGAAAACTTAGGCTCTTTGATCGAGTTGGCTATCTTGGATCAAAAGTCAGGAGATGTAGAGCAAGCTACTCGTAGGCTTGAGCTGGCTATTGGAAGTCATCCTGATGCTTTAAGGCCACGAATGGTGTTGTCTGAGTTTTATTTAAAGAGTAAACAGCCCTTGAAAGCGATGGCTGTTATTGATGATGCACTTGTCTTAAGGCAGGACAGTTCGGATTTATATATATTGTCAGGCAATGCAAGGCTAAGAGCGGGGCAGCAAGAAAAAGCTATTGAGCATTATAAAAAAGCTATTCAAATCTCACCAGAAAAGACGCCACCATACTTTGCATTGGCTCAATTATATACAAACCTAAATCAGTTTGATCTTGCTCTTGATGCAGTTGATAAAGTGCTTAGGCTTGAGCCTGACCACTTTGGCGCGCTGTTGATTAAAGGTCGATCAGCTCTCAAAAAAGGTGATGTTAGTGAGGCGCAATCGATATCTAAGCATTTGTATAAGGTTGCTCCAGAAAGTTCGTACTTAAAAGAGTTTGAAGCGCAAATAGCTTTTTCTGACAAGCAGTTTGATAAAGCAGCCTTATTATATAAAGAGACGCTTTTGACCCGAGAAAGCAGTCAAGTAAATGTGCAGCTCGCTTCTTCGTTATGGCAGCAGAATAAGCGTTCTGAAGCTATATCTACACTTGCGGGTTGGTTGGATCGATTTCCCAAGGATGTACTAAATACTAATGTATTAGCTAGTTATTATTTGGCAGATAAGCAAGTTGATGGGGCCATTGAACAATTCACAAATTTATTGGTACTGACACCGAATAACGCTGTTGCTAATAACAATTTGTCTTGGTTGCTAATGCAGCGTGGTGAGTTAACTAAGGCTGAAGGTTACGCAGAGAAAGCATTAGAGTTGATACCGGATAACCCTAAAATTATAGATACACTTGGTACTATATTGTTTAAAAAAGGAGAGTTTGATAAAGCAAAAACTTTATTTCTAAATGCTTTGGCTCTCGATTCCAGTAATTTAGATATTCAGTTGCATTTGGCGCAAACGCTTTTGGAGACTGGTGAGGCGGTTAAAGCTAAGAATTTACTCACAAAAATTCTTAGCGAGGAATATTCTGGCGTTGCCTTTGTAGGGCGGGGGGTTGCTCGTAAGTTGCTAAGTGGCTTGTAAGTTCCCTATGGGGAATGTAAGGAAATATCGTAATTAAAGGTGTGTGCATAGAAATAGTGTCTATAATTTCTATGCTCGTGCTAAAACGGCAGTCTAGAGTATCTGATAAAAGTTTTTTTATAATCAGTGTAAAAATAGGTGTGCCAAGAGAGTGTGGTTGATGACTTGTTAGTTTTCAATGCGGCCTAGGTGAGAGAGTTTGTAGTGAAGAATTAGCTAGTCTGAATTAGAGTCTTCTGACTAATAGCGCTAGTTTTCTTTTGATTAAAATACATGCGATGCACAGTGTAATTGTTATAAATTAGGAAAGTTTCATGGATAAAGTAAATGCTCGTTATGATAGATCTGATTCGTTATCTGGTAAAAAAGAGTCAAGAGCGTCGGCCAAACGAGTGAAGCTGCATTTTTGCCATGGGAAGTTCAGAGTATTTGGACACTATGTGCATGCTCAGTTTTTGTTGCTTGCGCTGCTTGAGTTTGTTTTATTAGGGGTGGGGAGTTATTTAGTCCATATTTCTTTTGCTGATAGCAGTGTTGGCCAAACGCTGACAGGGTTAGCTGCCAGCGTTCTATTGCCAGCCGTTTTGTTATCGCTAAGTCTGTCAGCAATGGGCTTGTATGATACTCGCCAAAGGCAGTGTTTAGTTGGTGTGCTGTCGCGTATTGTAGTAGCTATTGTGTTTGGTATTACACTGACCATCATAATTAACTACTTTTTCCCATATACTTACGGCGGCTATGCGGTTTTGCCTGTGACAGCTTTGGTGTCACTTGCTGGGTTGATGCTGGTTAGAGCGCTTTTCTATAGCTTTGTAGATGGGAAGCTTTTACGACGTCGTGTTCTTGTATTGGGCACAGGTGATAGAGCCTCTTATATTGATAAGTTACGCCGTAAGGCGGATATGAGGGGGGTGAATTTATTGGGCTTTATTCAGCTTAATCCAGCTGATGAAAGCGTGGTATCAAAAGAAAGAATTGTTTCTCCCGGTGATTGTATTCGAAATTACGCAGTATCTAATGATATTGATGAAATTGTCATCGCATTAGACGATCGACGTGTGAAATTTCCTGTTAAAGAGCTTTTAGATTGCAGGATGAGCGGCATAGATGTAATTGACATGCTGGACTTTTTTGAGCGCGAAAGGGGGTTGATTCAATTAGACTTGTTGCAGCCTGGGTGGCTTATATTTGCTAAAGGCTTTTCTCCTGATATGTTTCGTGCATTTAAAAAGCGTACAGTTGATGTGATGGTTAGTTTGGGGTTGTTAGTGGTGTTCTCTCCATTTATGTTGTTGACTGCACTGGCTATTTATATTGAAAGCCTCGGCTCAGGTGATATTCTTTATAGGCAGAAACGGGTGGGTCGAAATGGTCGCCCATTTGATGTGATTAAATTCAGAAGCATGAGAACAGATGCTGAAGCTGATGGTAAAGCTCGTTGGGCTACGGAAAATGATACTAGGGTTACCGTAGTCGGTAATTTTATTCGTAAATATAGACTTGATGAGTTACCGCAGTTATGGAATGTATTGTCTGGTGACATGAGTCTAGTAGGTCCAAGGCCTGAAAGACCTGAGTTTGTGACAAGGTTAAATCATTTGAACTCCTTGTATGAAGAACGACATAGATTAAGTCCTGGCGTTACAGGGTGGGCTCAGCTTTGCTATCCCTATGGAGCTTCGGATGAGGACTCAATTCAGAAGCTTGAATATGACCTGTATTACGTTAAAAACCACAGTATTTTTCTGGATATGTATATATTGATTCAGACTGTAGAAGTGGTTTTGTTTAAGAAGGGCTCTCGTTAATATTTAGTGCTTATCGACAAGGAAGGGGGAGGTGCTTTCCTTGTCGAAGGCAGAGTAATTCAACTATTCCGTTTTGGGGTGTAGGTTGTACTTATCTAGCATGCTGTAAAGAGTAGGGCGTGTAATTCCAAGTGCTTTTGCGGTATCTGAAATGCTAAAGTCAGCATGGTGTAGCGCTCTTTTGATTGCTTTCTTTTCTGCTTCATCTCTTATTTGCTTTAGATTGAGCGGGGCGTAATCCGCGTCTTCTGAACAGAGCTCCAAGTCTTCTGTTGTGATGTATGCACCATCCGCCATTATTACGGCTCTTTTAATTTTGCTTTCAATTTCTCGTACATTTCCAGGCCAGTTGTAAGATTCAATTGCTGCTATTGCCTCTGAATCAAAATTTCTAATGGTCTTTCCATATTCTTTGTTTAGTCTTGTTAAAAAGGACTTCGCGAGTAAAAGGGCATCACCCTCTCTGTCTTTTAGCGAAGGTATTTGGACCGTTATTTCGCTTATTCTGTAGTATAAGTCTTCTCGGAAGCGCCCTTCTTTTATATGTGTTGTTAAGTCTTGATGTGTTGCGCATACAATACGTACGTCAATTGGGATTTCTACCCTGCCACCAACTCTTTCAATAATGCGCTCTTGAAAAAAGCGTAGAAGCTTTGCTTGCAACTCAAAAGGAAGGTCGCCTATCTCGTCAAGAAACAGTGTTCCTCCGTTAGCTAGTTCGATTTTTCCTATTGTTTGTTTTGTGGCGCCAGTAAAGGCACCTTTTTCATGACCAAAAAGCTCGCTTTCAAGTAAGCTGTCAGGGATGGCTGCACAGTTGATAGCAACTATTTTTTCATTAGCGCGAGGGCTTAGTTTATGGATGGCCTGAGCAAATAGCTCTTTACCGGTTCCGCTCGCGCCTAAAAGTAATGTAGTGATGTCAGATGGAGCAACTTTTTCAATTGTTCTGCATGCTTTGAGCATCGGGGCGCTTGCTGCAATAATGCCATCTAACGGCATGCTGTGATGACTTTGTTGTAGTTGTTTGTTTTCAACTTCTAGCTGATAAACTTTATATGCTCTTTCTACAATAAGAGTTAATATTTCAGGGTCAGCGGGTTTTTGATAAAAGTCATAAGCACCTAGCGCTATTGCTTTTACCGCGTTAGTGCGATCGTTATCACCTGTGACTACAATGACTTTGCATTCAGGAGTTAACGATAATATTTCTTTCAATGTGGCGAAGCCTTCTGTAACTCCGCCAGGATCAGGAGGGAGTCCTAAATCAAGGAGGACTACACCAGGTTGAAGGCGTCTTAGCTGTGTAATGGCGTCAGCTCTTGTGCCGCAGATGGCGACTTCAAAGCCATCAAAGCACCAGCGTAACTGGCTTTGCAAACCTTCATCATCCTCAACGATAAGCAGGTTCTTTTTAGATCCATTCATTTAATAGTTCCTTATTTGCGCATCTTGTATATTAGGATGGGGTTTGTTGTGTAATGGTAGTGTGATGTGGAATGTTGTTCCGCTACCGGGTGAGCTTGTTACTTGGATGTCACCGCCAAGAGAGCGAACTACTTCCCTGCTTTCAAAGGCGCCGACGCCCATTCCTGTTAAGCCTTTGGTTGAGTCAAAAGCTTTGAATAATCTGTGTTGAATAAAGCTTTCATCCATACCGCAGCCACTATCTTTGATTTCAATAATAGCACTAGAAAGAGAGCTGCATAAATTGATCTCTATACTTCCATGCTCTTCAGTTGCTTCTAAAGCGTTTTGGATGATGTGGTTAAAGACATTAGATAATTGCTCATTATCAGCAAAAACAAAAGCTTGTAGCTCTGTGTCAATAAGTGTTGGCGTAGGTTGGCGAGTGTTAAAGCGCTGAATGACCGCTTTCAGTAATTGCTTGATATCAATGGATACGGGAGTGGCGCCGCGCATTCCATTGCGCATTTGTTCCATTAAGCGGGTCATTCTTGTTACCGAATTGCGAACGGTTAGAATGACATCATCTACAAACTCGGGTTTATGTTTATGTTTTTCTGCATTGGATACAATGAGCGATTGTTGAGCTAGGATATTTTTTAGGTCATGAACAATATAGGCAGACAGGCGATTAAATGCTTCAAACTGTTGGGCTTGTATGAGTGCTTGGCTTGCTTGATATTGGGCTAAAAGACTGGCTGCTTGTTTGCCAGCAATTTTTAGTAGGTCTCTATCTTCCCAATTGATATTCTTTTGAATATCAGAGTGCTTTACGAGTACAAAACCATAAACTTCTGCGTTAAAGAGTAAAGGGACCATTAGCCATGCATTTGGTATTTCTAATAAGCTTGTTGGAAGGTTTAGATCGTCGTATATCCCGGGAGTCAGTTTGTATTCATCAAAATCAATTACCCATTCAGTGCGTTCAAAAAACTGGCTAATTTCGAGTAAGTGAGAGGAGCTTATTGCTGGGGCTGCCATATCCCAATTGGTAAGCAAGTGATAAGTTGAGTGTTCGTTTCTTCCCCAGATAACACCGCCTTTGCTTTGTACTAATGAGCCAATAGCTGAGCAAATTCGTTCAGGAGTTTCGAGTTCGTGTTCGGAAAGTTGGTGAGTGAATTTTTGCCACTCCTCTCTATAGTCATATTTATAGCTAAAGAAATGCTTACTGAGGATGACGCGGACGCTAGAGCGGATTTTATCTGAAAATAGCAATATAAAAAGAAGCAGCCCCGCTCCGAAAAGAAAGGTTATTTGTAATACTGATCCCCATGTGCCGCCATAGTATCTAATGAAATAACCAGCTCCTGACATGAGGACAAGGTAAAAGCCAGCCCCTGTTAATGTAGCGGTGTGGAAGACCACTTGACGCGACACTTGTAAATTAAGTGACCAGTTAGGGTTTCTTGTCAGGGATATCATGATCAGAGGCATTGCGATGCCATTGATTACACCACGAGCATCCCAAAGCTGTTGATCTAAGTGTTTAAAGAGTAGAGCGTCTGCATATATAAAAAAATCGTAGGCGAAAATACTTCCTAGCCCTAAGCAGAGGTGTTTAAGAAACCAGTGTTGCTCTTTGGATGAATTCCTATAAAGCTGCTCTATCAGCAAAAGCCCCGTAATAGAGAATACCATCCAGGCTATTAGTGGGATGTCATGTTTCAGATTTTCAGGCGGTTCGCCTAGGATTGAACTGCTCATGAGCAAAATCATGCAGCTAAGAATAAATACTATGCTTATTAGGAGTAACGGGGAGTTGATTAACCTAGTAGCAATAGATGAGCTAATGTTGGTCGAACTCTTATTCGGTGAGATTATTTTTAGTAAGAAAAAGCACCAGGCAACATCACGTAAGATCTCTGTTATCTGTATAGCTTGGAGAGGTACTTCTGGCGAGAAGTAAGAAAACGCTATCAACGCAGCCCAGGTAAAAGTTGCTATGGTTGCTGCTTTTATAGGTAAGCCTGATTTGTCGGCTTTTGATGATGAGATTAATACAATGCCGAGTATTAAATAGCTAGCGCAAGCAAATAAGTAACTATAAAAGCCGACATTGTCGAGCATCGTTGTTTGTCTCTCTTTGGTTGGTTAATTAGGCTGAGGTATTTGTATATTGTGCCACTCGGCTTTAGGGTAAACTGTTTTTGATAAATAGCTGGTTATCTACGTGCATCGATTGCTTATTCTTAATGGATTTAATTGTAGCATGTGGTTTGAAAAATTTTATTAATCTTATATAAATCAGACATGTTTAAGATTATGTGCATAGAACAAGTGCTAAACTAATAGGTATTTAATGAGGGATGTCGTTTGATGGCTAAAGTAGCCTTGTGATATTCCTATTTGTATAAGCTAAGTGTTTCAAACGATGTCATACTAATGACCTGAGTTGACGTCAGTATTTTTTACAGCGCAGTGTTTGATGTTGCCACCATATGCTTGATAATAGTGAAAAATACTTATGAATCATGCTTTAGGGGTTTAGGGCATGTTTTTTGCAGAACGTATATGTATATATGAATGCATTTTTAGAAATGCATCACTTAACAGATTAACAGTAGGGCTACTCAGATGAAGGATAAAATGGATCGTCCGAAAAATGACGAATTGCTTACAGAACAAAAGGTAAGCACTGGTCACGAATCATCGGGTGTTGATTCATCACGCCGACGTATTTTTGGTGCTGGTGTTGCTGCTCCAATTATTTTGAGCATGTCTAGTCGTACAGCGTGGGGTGGTGCTTTGTGTGCACCATCTGCGTTTAATTCGGCAACATTTGCTTCTCACCACCCAGGTGATCCTGCATGTAGCGCTTTGGCTGGAGCTCGCCCGTCTACTTGGGCTGCATCTCCAGGCGCTTGGCCGGCAGCCTATGTGGCAGACTCTAGTATTGGTGCGCCAACTTCCGATTCCGAGCAACAAACAGCATGTCAAGTTCAAGCGACAACTGCAGGGTATGCTTACGCAGGGTACTATGTAGATGCTAGTAGCACGGTATACTGTCGTGGACCGCAGACGCAGAGCTTTAATGCTATTTTTTCAGTGAACACGCTTCCTCCTGAAACATCATTGTTAGAAGTGTTGCTTACAAAACCGAACTCTAGCATTGAGTCTCATGCTGTAGCGGCTTTGTTGAATGCTGCTTCTGGGAAAATAACACTAGGTCTTGTTAGTGGCGGAACGTCCGTTGTTGAGAGAAAAGTTATTGATATCTTCAGAGCTCTGATGAATGGAAGTGGTTATACGCTTCCAGAAACAGGGCAGGTAGTGTTTTGGGATACAGACCCAAATGGCGTCGGTCTTACTATGCAAGGGTATTTCGATACATATGCAGAGTAATAGGCACTAGTAAGGGGTGAGTGTCTATGGTTATCTATAACTCTGCTATAGACTTATCCACTGCCTTGATTGCTGAGTTTGGTGATATGTCTGTTGTGCATGAGCAGGAAAATGATGGTTTGCATATGTTAAGTGCTTCCATCGTTTCTCTATTAAAGAGGATTTCTGTAGCAGGTGAGCAAGAGGCTGACATATTACAGTTAATTCAAGAAACTACTTTTTGTGTTTCTGCACAAGAAAATATGGCTATGGATAGCAGTAAAGAGTATTTAATGTTGCTGATCAGCCAGGGAATTATTAAAAAAATCCAATGATAGTGTCTGATTTTTCAGTGGATGAATGTGCCGATCAGCTAGCTTGTGACGGTTTGAGATTGAATGTAGGGCCTTTTTGGTGTCATATTCGATCCTCTCTCCCATTGGTGGCTTCTCATATTTATCAGTTGTACCCCGATGCGATAATTGATCAAGATAGAGCGTTCGTTGATTTTCCTATACAGATTTCGAGAAAATCAGGTATGCGTGGCTGGGTTAAACCCTTGGTTGAGTTTACGTTTAATGGGAATGTGCCTTTTACCCCCTTGTCTTTGAATCAATCCCCGGCATTAACAGAGTGGGGGATTAACTGGTGTGTGTCAGCACACGCTCATCAGTACTTGATTTTGCACGCTGCAGCAGTAGAAAAAAATAATAAGGCCATTATTATGCCAGCGCCTTCGGGTTCTGGTAAAAGTACTTTATGTACTGCTCTTGTTGCTCGTGGTTGGCGTTTATTGTCTGATGAGCTGACAATGATTTCTATTAAGAACTCAATGCTTCAGCCATTACCAAAGCCCATGAGCCTTAAAAATGAATCTATACAAGTAATTCAAGAGTTCTGGCCAGAATCAGTATTTGGTCATGTCTGTACTGATACGCTAAAAGGTTCTGTGGCTCATGTAAAGCCACCCACTGAGAGCGTCAAGCGCTCATCTGAGGAGGCGAAGGCGGCCATTGTGCTTTTCCCTCAATATCAAGCAGACGCTGTATTGCAGCTGAAAAGCAAAGAAAAGGCTTATGCTTATATGTCTTTGGTTGAGAATGCATTTAATTATCACTTGCTCGGGTCTCATGCTTTTCATGCATTGTCTAGCTTAGTGCAGCAATCTGATGCTTATGAGCTTACCTACAGTGATTTAAATGATGCGATCTCTCAATTAGAGTTGTTGGTTTCATGACTGCTAATAAATTTAAAGTGCTATGCGGCTTGCTTACAGGAGACTGTGCAGCTAAAGATGTTTCTTTGGCTCAGTGGAATTTGGTAGTTCAGCAAGGGCGTAGCACGCATGTTTTGAGCATGCTGTACTACCGACTTAAACAGAGGGAGCAATTGCTTGATGTTCCTAAGGTGGTTATGTGGCACCTTGAAGCAGCCTCAATAGTCTCAGAAAAATATCTACGTGATACGCGCTCTGAAATTAAACGCTTCCTTCCGGTTTTTGCCTCTTTAGGGGTGAAGTTTACTTTGCTGAAAGGGGCTGCCTACGTTATTTCCGATAAGCCTTGTGCTAAAGGAAGGACGTTTTCTGATATTGATCTTTTAGTCCCAAAGGAGAATATTGATAGATTAGAAGCAGCGCTTCAATGGCATGGCTGGGCGAGTTCTAATCAAAGCGCCTATGATCAGCGTTATTATCGGGACTGGATGCATGAAATTCCTCCTTTAGTGCATATTAAGCGGCATACAGTTATTGATATTCATCATACTATTTTGCCTTTGACTGCCTCTCTTAAGCCGGTAGCTAGTAATCTTTTTGCAGGCCTGCAAGAAGTTGAAGATGGTGTTTGGACATTGTCTGACATTGATATGTTATTGCATAGTGCTACACACTTGTTCATGGATACTGAGTTTGATCATGCGTTTAGAGATCTATTGGATTTTGATGGGTTAATAAGAGATGTTTTGACGCGGGAGTTTGACTGGCAGGCCCTTTTGGTTAGGGCCCGAGAAATGGATCTTATACAGCCTTTATATTACGCCCTAAGATATAGTCGTCGTATGTTTAATACCCCTATTCCGTTAGATATAGTTACTTCCTGTGAGCAGGAGTGGGCGCCTATGCTCACCGCAGGTTTTATGGACGTATTGTTTAATCGCGTTATTATGCCACCACACAATAGTGCGCGACTGGCCGGTACAGCTTTGGCGCGTAAACTTCTTTTTATCCGCGGGCATTATCTGAGAATGCCATTTGGGCTTCTAATCAGGCACCTTTTTCATAAGGCTTTTATTTCACCTAATGAAAAAGAATCCTCGGCAGCTTAAACTCTATTAAGGCTGTATCAGTGGCTCTAATCTTGCTCGTTTTTATTCTCTAATTGCTCATTTAGCAGTGTGATTATTTCTGATACTGCAACAATAATATGGTCTGATTCAATCCCGGCATGGCAAAGCTCGTGATAAAAACCCTTGGCTAGAATTTTGGCAACTTTTTCTGGACTCTGAGTAAAATCACCGATAGATTTTTTTGTGCATTTTGCTCTCGTTCTAAAGCGGCAATCGCAAATTTTGACCTGAGAATGTATTGTAAATGGAGTGTTTGAATGGATTTGGCAACAAACATTCCTAGAATGGTTGCTAGTTCAAGATCAGATTCTGCGAAAGTTCGACCATCAGATGGTTTGCTAATGTTTATGACACCTATAACGACTTTATCGGTCCAAATTGGCAAGGATATGAATCCTCCCTCTTGGCGGGCTGATGCAGAAAACTGACTGTTTTTAATATCTGGGACCAGCAAAGGCTTGCCGGAACGAGCAACATATTCAGAGATACCTGATGCAGATGCTGGTTTAGTATAAGCGCTATCAGGTAGAGAACCGGAATGAGCGTGTAAACGAAGAGGGAATGACTCGTCGACATGCTGGTCTTTGAGTAGCATGATTGAGCAGTTTTCTGTTTTGAGGGTTTTTGCCAGAAGCGTTGCTAATTCGCTTAGTGAGGCATCAATGTTTTCATGATTATGTAAGAAGTGGGATAGACTTAAAACGCTGTCAATAAAGTCAGTACTAGCTTCTACTTCTGTGGGTTCTGTCATGATGAAATCCTTTTTATTATTTATGCTTCAGTAAGACTTTTACTTATTGGAAGAAGCTGCTCTTGGATGAGTTCGTGAATAATAATGTGTAAGTCTTGTATTTCGAAGTAGCTTCGCTTTGTTAGCCAGCCGTGTAAAAAAAGCCTGCTGCATATAAGATTTATTATTCGTGGTATACCGTTACTGAACCGATAGATATAGTAAAATATTTTGCTATCAAATTCGGGATTTTCCTGCCAGTTGCAGTGTGTAAGACGATATAGAATATACTCTTTAGTATCTACTTCGTTTAGAGGGCGCATATGGTATGAAGCGGTAACGCGCTGTCGTAACTGTGTTTGGCTTGGGGATGAGACGGTAGAGCGAAGCTTTTCTTGTCCGACAAGAAAGATTTGTAATAACGGTTTGTTTGTTGTTTGAAGAGTAGTGAGAAGTCTTAACTCTTCAAGCGCTTTTTCTGAGAGGTTCTGGGCTTCGTCTATAATTAGTAAAGTATGTTTGCCTTTTTTCTGCTGTTCTAAAAAGTAGCGATGAAGAGAATGTAATAGTTTGGCGCTGTTGCCTTCTTCAGGAAAAAGACCAAAGTTCAGGCAAATTAAGCACAGTAGGTCTTCAGCTATAAGTTGTGATGATGTGATTTGGATGAACGTAATTGTCTCTGGCAAGTGTTCGATGAGATCGCAAATTAGAGTGGATTTCCCCGTGCCAGGTTGTCCGGTTATCAGAACAAAACCTTCTTGGCGATGTAGGGCGTAACTCATTGATGCTTTCGCTTTCTGGAATCCAGGGTGTAAAAAGCACAGGCTTGCATCCGGGGTCAGACGAAAGGGGTCTGCGGTTAAGCCATAATGTTCTTCGTACATCTGATCTCCAGAACGGGTAACTATAAAAACATGAAGCTATATTTAAATCAGAATGAATTGATTTTTATTTGGAAGTTAGATTTTAAATGAATAATTTAGAATATAAAGCCTTGTTAAGTGTCTGTGAATCTTCTTAATGCTATGCTAAAGATTACTCGTTCATGCTCAGCGGCTCAAGTCCGATTCGTGGTTTACAGCTGGATGCTATTTCAGGGACGGAGTAAATGAATTATATGTGGCGATATATCGCTAATGATGTTTTCAGGTTATGGAATAATACTGATGTATGAAGCTTATTATCACCTTGCAGAAGAGCCATTTCGCTTAAGTTCAGATTTTCGTTTCTGTTATGGGCATAAGAGCTTTGCTCGTGCTCGTGCCTATATGCAATACGCTTTTGAGCGTGCCGAAGGCTTTGTCATGATTACTGGACAGCCTGGCACCGGAAAGACAACACTGGTTAATGATTTGGTTCATAGTCTTGAATCTACTAGTAGTGTAAAAGTGGCTATGTTGGTTTCCACTCAGATGGAGGCTAATGATCTTCTGCGCATGGTTGCATACTCTTTTGGCATTAAAGAAGAGATAAGTAATAAAGCGGTTCTGTTGCAGCGTATGTCAGAAATGCTTATTAGTAACCATAAGAATGGTGGTCGTGCATTATTGATTATTGATGAAGCACAAGGGCTTTCTATATCGGCACTTGAAGAGTTGAGGCTACTCACCAATATTCAATTGAATAGTGTTCCGTTAATACAGATTTTTTTACTAGGCCAAGAGGCGTTGCAGGACCTTATTCATGGTCCCGAAATGGAACAAGTGCATCAGCGACTTGTAGCCACCTGCTTCCTAAAGCCTTTATTGGAAAGTGAAACGAAAGAATACGTTAAGCATCGTCTTGAGATCGTTGGTTGGAAAAATGATCCCGCGATAAGTGAAGCTGTTTTCCCTATTATTTTTAAGTACAGCCAAGGAATTCCTAGAAGAATTAACTTGATTTGTAGTCGTTTGTTTTTATACGGCAGCTTAGAGGAATTAAATGAGATTGGCGTTAAAGCATCTGAGTTGGTGATTTCAGAGCTTCGCAATGAGCATTTATTGCCGGCGGGAATTCCACCAGGAAATGAATTTGACGTTGATGACGTGTATGACGTTACTGTGTCAGCTTTAGAGCCAGAGCCAGAGCCAGAGCCAGAGCCAGAGCCAGAGCCAGAACCAGCGCCAGCGCCAGAACCTTGCACTGTTGAGGAGCCAGTAGTTATTGCTGAAAGTGAATCAGCTGGGGTTGGACGAAATGATGAAAGCCATGCTGCTACCGATTTCTTGCAAGAAAGTGCTCAGCTTTTTGATAGGGCGGTTGAAAGGCCAGTGACTCATGTTTCTGCTTCCCAAGATTCGAGTGGGCGATTTGGGCTGTTAGTAGCCTCTGTTGCTCTTATCGCCATTATTGCGGTTGCGACATTGTATTTTATCAAGCCTGCTGTGTTCACTCAGGCTAAAAGTTGGGTTGAGCGATCTTTGGGGCAAGAAAGTGCTGTCATAAAGAATACTGATGTCAGTTCGAACAGTCTTGTGAAAGTTGGCTGTTCTGAAAATCCCAAAAAGCTTGCTTGAAGCTGTTGTTCATAAAAGATAAAAAACATGTGTATTATAAAAAATAGCCGTAATACTTTGATGGTGGCTTTTTTGTGCACTTTTTTTGGTTTTGCTCTCAATGTGCAGGCAGGTGTGCCTTACATAGTTGTTGAGGCGAAGTCGGGAACAGTTATTAAGCAGTCAGATGCTGATGTGCCTTGGTACCCTGCGTCGCTGACTAAAATGATGACGTTATATCTCACATTCCAGAGTTTGAAAAAACAGAAATTGTCACTGGGTAGCGCGTTGAGTGTTTCGGGGAGGGCGCAACAGCAACCGCCAATGAAGCTGGGGGTGCTAAAAGGGGAAAAAATTACTGTAAGAAAAGCCATTAAGGCCTTGGCTACAGTTTCGTCTAATGATGTGGCTGTGGTTTTGGCGGAAGCGATAAGTGGTACTGAAAAGAAATTTGCCATCAAAATGAGTCAAGAAGCCCGAAAGTTAGGTATGCGAGACTCGGTGTTTAAAAATGCCACAGGGCTTCCTAATGCAGGGCAGGTGAGTAGTGCTCGCGACCTAGCAATCCTAGCGCGAAGATTGTTATTGGATTTTCCAGAGTATTATCACTTTTTTTCTAATCGCACACTTAAATATCGGGGTGAGTCATTTGTCTCGCATAACGGCTTTTTAAATTCTTACCCTGGTGCCGATGGTTTTAAAACGGGCTATACATGCGGCTCTGGATACAACTTAGTAGCATCTGCGTTGAAAGGTGATAATCGATTAATAGTGGTTTTGCTAGGTGCGCAAAGTACTAAGCAAAGGCGAAAGAAGGTAAAAGAGTTAATGGATCAAGGTTTTAAAGTTAACCCTGATGCGCCAGGGTTGACTCTATTAGCTTTGCGTGGAAGTGTATCGGTTCGTTTAGGTGCGCCAGCTGTTTTAAAGGGGGCGCACTGTCAGTCTTTGTAAAAGTGAAAGGCTAATTTTTAGCTCTTTGTCTAGTATGTTAAATTCTTCGCTGTAACACCGTCACGGCTAAGCTCAACTGTTGAGCAATCGAATAATCCAGCAAATCGTACACTGTTCTACTATTGGGAAAAGATGCTATTAGTATGGTTTGTGCGCAAACTAATGCTTTAGCGAAGTTGTATGAATTTAAGAGAGATGAGTGCGTAAAGATGGGGAGTAGGCGTTAAATTAAACTAATAAGAGTATTATTTTTTCGATATTTAGAGAGGTGTAAGAATAAACCGTACTGATATTACCGTGTGGTATATTTGGTTTTTTAGCGTCTATTCCTATTGTAGTGGTTTAGGCATCGGTGGGTGCACTTACTCAAGCTAAATGTGTTAAAGTTTATTTTTCAGACCTTGTAATAGCATTGAGTCTGTGTGGGAAGTCGGACTATATATGCTGTTGATGATTGATAATTTTGATTCGTTCACCTTTAATATTGTGCAATACCTAGGTGAGCTCGGTGCTGATGTTCAAGTGTATCGTAATAATGAGATTAGCTTGGAGCAAATTGAGGCGCTTAGCCCTAGTCATCTGGTTATTTCTCCAGGGCCTTGTTCTCCCAATGAAGCAGGTATTTCGTTAGCTGCTATTAAGTATTTTGCGGGCAAAATTCCTATATTAGGTATCTGTTTAGGGCATCAAAGTATTGGGCAAGTTTTTGGTGGTAAGATTGTGCGGGCAAAAGAGGTGATGCATGGGAAAAACTCGCCTATATATCATCATTTTTTCGGCGTCTTTAAGGGCTTAAATCGCCCGCTTAATGTTACGCGTTATCATTCGCTGGTGGTTGAAAAAAACTCATTACCGGATTGCCTTGAGGTGACCGCTTGGACAGAGAGCTCTGAGGGTGAAATTGATGAAATTATGGGCTTACGGCATCGAGAGTATGATATTGAAGGTGTGCAATTTCATCCGGAAGCTATTTTGACTGAGCAGGGGCACTCTCTGCTAGCTAACTTTTTACGTCGGTAACAATAAACACGCCGTTAATAATAAGAGAAAGGAGCTATTGATGGATATTAAGCAGGCGTTGGCGGTCGTTGTGGAGCGTCGTGACCTTTCTATCGACGAGATGGAAGCTGTAATGCATCAAATAATGTCTGGGCAAGCAACAGATGCTCAGATAGGAGGGTTGTTAATCGCTTTGCGTATGAAGGGCGAAACAGTTGATGAGATTACTGCTGCGGCAAGTGTTATGCGCTCTTTGGCGATACCTGTTTCTATAAAAGCTACCCATGCAGTGGACATTGTAGGGACCGGAGGAGACAGTGCTAACCTATTTAATGTTTCTTCTGCTTGTGGGTTCGTTGTAGCAGCAGCGGGCGGGCATGTTGCTAAGCATGGTAACCGTTCGGTTTCATCAAGTTCGGGTTCGGCTGACTTACTAGAAGCTGCGGGCGTTAATTTATCACTCACTCCTGAACAGATAGCACGCTGTATTGATGAAGTGGGTGTTGGTTTTATGTTTGCTCCTCAGCACCATAGTGCAATGAAATATGCGATAGGCCCACGAAAAGATATGGCGCTTCGCACGTTGTTTAATGTTTTAGGACCGTTGACCAACCCTGCTGGCGTCAAGCACTATTTGTTAGGTGTTTTTGACAAGGCATTATGCCGTCCTATGGTTGAGGCGTTGAAGGCATTAGGTGCAACTCATGCACTGGTAGTGCATGCAGCTGAAGGGCTTGATGAGATCAGTCTCGCGGGTGAAACTCACGTTGCTGAGTTAAAACAAGGTGAAGTAACTGAATACACCTTGGTACCAGAAGATGTCGGGTTGCATAGGCAGTCGTTAGAAGGTTTGCAGGTAGGCAGTTCGGCCGAAAGTTTAGCGCTAATTCAAGCTGCATTTGCAGGCATTAATGAAAAAGCTATTGATATGATCGCGCTTAATTCTGGCGCTGCTTTATATGCGGCTGATAGGGCAGCTACTCTGAAAGAGGGAGTGGCTTTGGCTAAAGAGGCGATGCTTAACGGCTCGGCTGCTAACAAACTGGCTCAACTGGTAGAGTTTGGCCAAGGATTTAAAGAGTAAAAAAATGTCTGATACTCCCACTATTTTAAAGAAAATTTTACAGCGTAAATTTGAAGAAATTGAAGAACGAAGCGCAACAGTTTCTTTGGGTGACATAGAAAAACAAATCAAAAATCAGTTAAATGATGAAGATATGAAGCCTAGAGGCTTCACTAATGTGATGGCTCACTCCATTGCGGGTGGCATCTCTGCAGTTATTGCTGAAATTAAAAAGGCTAGCCCTTCTAAAGGATTGCTAAGAGACCCTTTTATACCGGCGGATATCGCTCAATCTTATCAGCGAGGCGGTGCGAGTTGTCTTTCAGTACTCACTGATGCGGACTTCTTTCAAGGGCATGAAACTTATCTTAAAGAAGCGCGTGCGGCATGTTCGTTGCCAGTGATTCGTAAAGACTTTATTGTAGACCCGTACCAAGTCTTTGAAGCGCGAGCTATTGGCGCAGATTGTATTCTTCTCATCGTATCAGCGCTTGAAGATGCGCAGATGCAGGAATTAAATCGTATTGCTCATAAGTTGGGTATGGATGTGCTGGTGGAAGTGCATGGCGGTGATGAGCTGGAAAGAGCGCTGCGACTAGATAACAGGATGCTAGGTATCAATAATCGTAACCTGCATACTTTTGAAGTCACGCTAGACAATACATTTGATTTATTGCGAGAGATTCCGGACAACCGTATCGTAGTGACCGAAAGCGGAATACTGACACGTGCAGATGTAAAAGCAATGCGAGATCAGAAGGTGTTCAGCTTTTTAGTAGGTGAAACCTTTATGCGTGCGGATGACCCGGGCGAAAAATTAAAAGAGCTTTTTAGTTAAGGAGCAGAGTAGTGACGATGAATGCAACAGTTAAGTGGGATGGTGATGTGCGCTTTCAAGGAACCACCGGGTCTGGTTATGACATTACCTTGGATGGAGAGTTAAAAGCGGGTCCGCGCCCAATGGAACTGATGCTGCTAGGGCTCGGCGGTTGCACTAGTTATGATGTTGTTGGTATTTTGAAAAAAACAAGACAAGATGTTGTTGACTGTGTTGCAGAAATTTCTGCACAAAGAGCGGATGCTGTCCCCGCCGTTTTTACTAAAATTCACGTTAAGTTTATTGTTAGTGGTCGTGGTTTAAAAGAAAAGCAGGTGGCTCGAGCCGTTAAGTTATCTGCGGAACAATATTGCTCTGCTTCTTTGATGCTTGAGCGTGGCGGTGTGGAAATTACACATAGTCACGAAATTGTAGAGGTAGGTGAGTAAAACGAAAGCAGCGTTAATACCTATTGACGCTGTTATTTTTTCTTTGAGCCTTTATCGTTAGAATTTTGCATATCTTCTTTGCTTGATGCTGTACCGTTAAGTAGTTCTCCTTGTCGAGGTGGTAAGTCTTCAGCGACTTTACGAGCGGGAGCAAGGTTTCTGTATTCTTCTCTAGTGGCATGTGGTCCACAAGGTAAACCACTAAATACTTTCCTGCCTTCTGAGCTTTTACACTTATATACAAAATCCGCACTAACAGCAGAAGATAATGTTAACAATATTAGCGTTAACAGCAGCGGTTGCGGTTTCATACAAGCCATGTTTCACTCCGAAAGTGTTGGGGTTCCAGTCCCTTTATCAAATTAAATATAGCACACACATTTTAATGAGTGTCTTGATTTTGCGTGTATTGCAAATATAGCTCTAAATACGTATAATTTCGCGCTCTCTTTGAGAGAATACTATTAACCTCCTTGTTTTTGGCACTGTTTAAATTTTTAAATAGCTTAGTTTGTCCAAAGACTTCAAACCGTAAGGAGCTACAATGCGTCATTACGAAATCGTATTCATGGTTCATCCGAACCAGAGCGAACAAGTTCCAGCAATGGTCGAGCGTTACACCGGTGTTATCGAAGGTGCTGACGGTAAAATCCATCGTATGGAAGACTGGGGCCGTCGTCAATTGGCTTACCCAATCAACAATGCTCACAAAGCACATTACATTCTGATGAACATCGAGTGCAACCAGGAAACTCTGGATGAACTAGAAAACATGTTCCGTTATAACGATGCTGTTTTGCGTAACATGATGATCCGTCGCAAAGAAGCGGTCACAGAAGTATCTCCAATCAAAGCATCTGAAGCACGTGAAGAGCGTAAGCCTCGTCGTACTGAAGAGCCGCGCCAGGAAGAAAAACCTGCTGCTGCCCCTGTTGCTGAAGCGCCTGCTGTTGAAGCGGCTGCTGAATAATTTAACAATTAGGAGATATCAAGATGGCTCGTTTTTTTCGTCGTCGCAAATTTTGCCGTTTTACCGCTGAAGGTGTTACTGAGATCGATTATAAAGATCTTGAAGTACTAAAAGGCTACGTAAGCGAAACTGGTAAAATCGTACCAAGCCGTATTACAGGTACTAAAGCTCGTTACCAGCGTCAGCTGGCTACTGCTATCAAGCGTGCTCGTTTCCTAGCATTATTGCCTTACTCTGATAGCCATCAGTAAGTCATAGTTATTTGTTTTTGTCTTATCGACATTAATAGATAGCGCTTAGGTGATTGCGGGGTTGGTAAGTAACTTTCTTGAGAATAGAAAGTAATGAATCAGCTGAGATTTAGTACTGCAGTAAGTAAGCTGCAGAACAAATGAGGTTTACGAGATGGAAGTTATCCTGCTCGAGAAAATTGGTAAGCTGGGTGCATTAGGCGATAAAGTGTCTGTGAAATCTGGTTTCGGACGTAACTACCTGTTTCCACAAGGTAAAGCAGTCCCTGCAACAGCTGTTAATGTTGCAAAATTCGAAGAACGTCGTGCTGAACTAGAAGCAACTGCTGCTGAGAAGCTAAACGCTGCTAACGTTCGCGCTGAAGCGTTGTCTGGTCTTACTGTTACTATCGCGTCTAAAGCGGGTGACGAAGGTAAATTGTTCGGTTCTATCGGTACTCGCGATATTGCTGAAGCAATTACTGCAGCTGGCCAGGCTGTTGATAAGAGCGAAGTTCGTTTGCCAGAAGGTGCTTTGCGCCACACGGGTGAATTCGAAGTTGTTCTACATTTGCACGCTGAAGTAAATGCGACTGCAATCGTGAGTGTTGTTGGCGCGAACTAATTCGCAAAAAAACATTCAAGTAATGAAAAGCACTGCGTAGAATATACGTGGTGCTTTTTTATTTTCAGGGGTATGGTTTTCGATGGATTTTGCCGAGCTGCATGATGAAGAGGTTGCGAACGTTAAGGTTTCTCCTCACTCAATAGAGGCTGAGCAATCTGTGCTCGGTGGTCTAATGCTTGATAACAATGCTTGGGATACTGCATCTGAAGTGGTGACTGAAGAGCATTTCTATCGTCATGATCATCGCCTAATATTTCGGGTAATGCAGAAACTGGTGAATAACCAGCAGCCTGTCGATGTAGTGACTCTGTCAGAAGAGCTGGATCGCATAGCGGAGCTTGATAAAGCAGGTGGTCTTGATTATCTCGTTAAGCTAGCTCGAAATACACCCAGTGCCTCAAACATCCGCGCTTATGCTGAGATAGTGCGTGACCGCGCATTACTGCGCCAGATGATCAGTGTAGCGCATGAAATAGCAGAAAATGCTTTTAGCCCTGAAGGTCGGGGCTCCGAAGAGATTTTAAACGACGCTGAACAACGCATTTTTGAGATTGCTGAGAACCGTCCAAACCAAGGTGGTCCAGAACCCGTCAACCCGTTGTTAAAACGTGCTGTTGATCGCATAGATTTTTTGTTTAACAACAGTGATCAAATAACAGGGGTTACCACAGGTTTTGATGACCTTGATGATCGTACCGCAGGTATGCAACCGTCGGATTTGATTATTGTTGCGGCGCGTCCTTCCATGGGTAAAACTACCTTTGCCATGAACCTTGTCGAAAACGCACTGATGGCTGAGGAAAAGCCTGTGTTAGTTTTTAGTCTAGAGATGCCTGCCGATCAACTGCTTTCTCGTATGCTATCTTCTGTTGGTAGAATAGATCAGACCAAGGTTCGCTCTGGTCAGCTAGATGAAGAAGACTGGCCGAAGCTGACTACCGCCGTTAATATGTTAAGGGATAAGCCATTATTTATTGATGACACCTCAGGCATTAGCCCAAATGAGATGCGTACAAGGGCACGGCGTATTGTGCGTGAGCATGGTGATCTAGGCATGATTATGGTCGATTACCTTCAGTTGATGCAGATTAAAACAGGAAAAGCCAACAGTCGTACTGAAGAGATATCAGAAATTTCTCGCTCTTTAAAAGCTTTGGCTAAAGAGATGCAGTGTCCAGTGATCGCGCTCTCTCAGCTTAACCGTAGTTTGGAGAACAGACCCAATAAGCGTCCGGTTAACTCTGACTTGCGTGAATCTGGAGCGATAGAGCAGGATGCCGATGTCATCATGTTTATTTATCGTGATGAAGTGTATAACGAGGACTCAGTAGATAAGGGCATCGCTGAAATCATTATTGGTAAGCAACGTAATGGGCCGATAGGCTCTTTGAAGCTGGCATTTATTGGTAAATATACACGTTTTGAAAATCTGGCTAAAGGAAGTTACGCCGACTTCGACGAGTAGTAAGTTGTTGCCTAGTAGGTAAAGCGCTTGCGTGTTGTTGCAGTTGAATAATGTTAATTAGGGCAATGTTGTCACTATTGCCCTAATGTCATCTTCTTAGTTATGCGTCTTTTTCCATGCTGGCTTTGAAGCCTTCTGGTACAGGTATTACTTTACGTTCTTCATAATCAAAAAATACAATGCCAGTTTTGGCGTGGGCAATTTCTGCCGCGGTTTTCTTGTTGGATAACACGTAATAGATATCACATCCGTACTTGTTAAAATCTCCCACCGTAACATCAAGCTGTATCATATCTCCATGAAAGCCCTCAGCTCGATAGACTATCGCCGAGTCGGTCATAATGATGCCTGCGCCTTCAACATCTAACTCAGTGTAGTGGTAATAGTTGAGAAAACGAATTCTGGCTTCGTGAATCATAGAGAGCACAGCATCATTTCCTAAGTGGCCACCATAATTGATATCACTTATTCTGACCGGAAGCTCAGTTGTAAATGTATAATGATCCGGCATGTCAATTTTAATTCGCGCCATATAGGTTCCTTTTAAATTACAGCAATTTCTAACATCTTAGCAGAGCGGGCGAGATGATAAACCTCTATCGAAAGCATATTTTTCCATACCTTCTAGATAAGGTGTCTAGAAAGTTAAATACAGACAGGCAGCGGATTTTACCGTTTCTGACGGGTGATGTGCTTGAGTTAGGAGTAGGAACAGGCGTTAACTTCTCGTTTTATTCTCCAAATATTAATTCATTGATTGCTGTAGAGCCTGATGCAGCGTTATTGCAACGAGCGGCTAAACAAAAAGCGGTATTGGAAGTTGTGCAGGCGGATAAATTTTACCTTGTGCAGGGGGATGGGCATGAGCTGCCATTGGCTTCTAACAGTTTAGATACAGTACTTTGCTGCTTGGTATTGTGTTCTATTCCGGATCCACTGCGTGCATTGTCAGAAATATATCGAGTCTTAAAACCTGGTGGTCATCTAGTTTTATTTGAGCATGTTAAAAGTGAGCATAGAGTGACGCATGCTTTTCAGCAGGTTTTGAACCCTGTTTGGCGTCCATTGGCGTGTGGCTGCTGTTTGCAAAGAGATACCTTGCAGCTGATTAAGCAGGCTGGTTTTTTAACGGATGATCTGCTGATATATCGCCATAATGACCTTCCAGCACTTGTCGGTACCATGCTGGAAGGTGTAGCTACTAAACCCTAAGGCTGCTAGTTTTTTGAAGGTGTTGGGCTATTTAATTCTGTAGATAGTTGTGAAGTACGTCAATGATGCTTGAGGTAAGTTGGTTGAGTGTCTCAGTATCCATGATGTAGGGGGGCATGATATAAACGAGTTTGCCAAACGGTCTGACCCAAATGCCTTTTTCAACAAACATCTTTTGTATTTTAGCTGAGTCCACGCCTTGCTGTAGCTCGATGACACCAATGCCTCCTAAGCAGCGCACTTCTGCGACACCATTCATTGTTGCTGCAGGCGCAAGGCCTTGTTTAAGGACGGTTTCAATGCGCAGCATGTTCGGTTGCCAGTCAGACTCGGTTAGCAGCTGTAAGCTTGTGTTGGCGACGGCGCATGCTAATGGGTTGCCCATGAAAGTTGGGCCATGCATGAAGCAGCCAGCGCCACCGGCTGAAATGGTTTGGGCAATTTGTGTTGTAGTAAGGGTGGCAGCTAATGACATATAGCCCCCCGTTATTGCCTTCCCTAGGCAGATGATATCGGGTATTACATCGGCATGTTGGCAAGCAAACATCTTTCCTGTTCTAGCAAAGCCAGTAGCGATTTCGTCAGCAATTAAAAGGAGGCCATATTCATCGCATAGCGTTTTTGCTGCTTTTAAGTAGCCTGGAGAGTAAAAGCGCATACCGCCAGCACCTTGCACAATAGGCTCAAGTATTAATGCTGCAAGTTTATGGTGATTTTGTTCGATAATGCTTTTTAGTGAAGCTATATCGGCGTCATCCCATGCTTGGTGAAAGCCTATTTGAGGTGCTTCGGCGAAGTGATGTTTAGGTAAAACGGCCGTAAATATTTCATGCATACCATTGACCGGGTCGCACACGGACATCGCACCGAAGGTGTCTCCGTGATAGCCATTTCGGATAGTGACGAGCTTATGCTTTTCAGGTTTACCCAATGCGTGCCAGTACTGTATTGCCATCTTAATAGCGACTTCGACAGCGACCGATCCCGAGTCTGCAATAAAGACTTTATCTAAGGATTCTGGTGTTAGGTCTACTAGCTTTCTAGCTAACTCTATAGCAGGGGCGTGAGTTATGCCCCCAAACATCACATGAGACATTTGGTCGATTTGGTTATGCGCAGCAGCATTGAGTGCTGGGTTGTTATAGCCATGAATAGTCGACCACCAAGATGCCATGCCATCAATGAGTTCTCGCCCATCTGCCATTTTAAGGCGCACCCCTTTGGCAGAAACAATAGGATAAGCCGGTGGTGGGTTGATCATTGATGAGTAGGGGTGCCAGATGTGATCCTGATCATAACGGATCTGTTCGGCGCTAATGGTTGTCATCCTGAGGGCCTCTGCGATAAAAAACGGGCTTTATTAGAGCCCGATCCAGAGATGAGTGCAAGAGTGTAAGTTTTTTAGGTGCAGAGCTAGTGGTAAAGACCTTGCCTGCTGAGGCTAATCTGGCTTAAAGACATTTCCACTAATAATCGCTTTGATTGTTTTATAGAGAAGAATACTGACGACTAATGAAACAATTGTAAGCATCAAGTAGCTTATCGTTGCAAACCCAGGGCTACCTGTTCTTGCATACATAACGAGTGAGGCTATTGTGAAAGCTGCCAGAGGGAATGAGTAGGCCCACCAAGACATGAAAAATTGAATACGCAAAAAGCGACTAAACTGTGTCATTAAGAGCAGTACTAAAAAGGCCGCTGTGTAATATAGGATGCGTGCAAACCCATCGACAACGTCATGGTTTAATTTCATGTAAGAAAGAAAGCCAACAGCAGGGGGAGCTATTAGAATAAATAAAGTGGGCAGTAGCTTTTCAGGTAGTGGGTCATGAAAAATAATACGGTTAAAAATTAATGTTTTCAGAATGATCCAATAGATAATACCAATGCTGAAGAAAAGCCATGATATTTCATAAAAGCCATGCTCTACACCTGAAATAGGTACCAGAATATTCCCGACCACAGGAATGAACCATGCAGGGGTACTGTGTGCTACCTGAAAATGCTGGTGGTGAATCCAGCGTGTGAGAACATTTAGGGTGAAAATTAATTGCAGTGTACTACCTAGTACCCACAGAAACCGAGATAACTCACTTGAAACCTCCAGCGTTGCGATGCTGGTTAGAATAATGCCGATAGAAAAAGCAGGGAAAAAACTCATCTTAATGGGGTGGTTGAATTCGGCAATGACTTCGGGAGCATGGCGTATTGTTTTCAGCAGGTAAACGCTCACAATGACGGCAAATATCGTAGCGGATACGATCAGTAATACGTGCGAGATAATGGAAGGCAGCGCTAAAACATGAGCTGATTTTTGCCAAGCCAGTGTTAAGCCAAGCGTCCCCATAACCATAGCGAAAAAGGCCACGGGAAAATGTTGTAAGCGTCTGCTGGCCGTTGTGTTTGCAGAGGATGAATCTGACATATGCTTTCCAGTTATTAATTTAGAATATTCTAATATAATAGTGTTTTTGTGCTCTCGGGCCAAGCGCAATTGCATTAATTATTTAAAACATCGATGGCCATTTCTATCGAGTGTACATAAATTGCTTCTTCGTCGGTAATTGACCAGCGAATATTGTAGTCGTGTAAGCGTATTCCATATTCGCGCTCTGCTGAACGTTGGTAAGCAGGGCGAGGGTCACAGCGTAAAATCTCTGTGATCTGCTGCTCTATAGGCAATTTTGTTTTTTGCTTAATAATATCGCACTGATGTTTGGCTTCACTCTTAAATATGATAGGAACCTCTAAAGCTTGATAGCTCTCCGCTAAAGAGAACTCTGCTGTGGGGATCTGATCTGAGTAAGGTAGATAAGGTTTAATATCTAAAATGGGCGTTTGATCCATCAAATCAGCTCCGCTTACTTGTAGCTGAACTCTGCCGTGGCTGCACATTACGCTGTCGAGTTTTACAGCAGAAAGGCCAATAGGATTGGGCCGAAAGGGAGATCGGGTCGCTAAAACCCCAACACGGCGATTTCCTCCTAGTCTTGGAGGGCGAACCGTTGGTGCCCAGCCTTTATCCGCGCATGCACTGAAGATAAATATGAGCCAAATGTGTGAGCAGCCTTCTAGTCCTCTGACGATCTCTTCAGATGCGTAGTCTGGTAGTAGTTCAATGGTTGCTTGCATTGAGCTAGCGAGCCCTGGTTGGCGTGGAATACCAAATTTTTCTTTAAATCCAGAGTGGATTATACCTATTGGTTCAAAGTTCATGGTTGTAGCCGTTATTGGTTGGGTAGTTATGACATGGAGTTGCTAATTAACTTTTAGCTATCAAAACGCATCAAAGAGTAGTTTTAAACCCATTATAAACAAGAATGCATAGCAGATCTGGTAGAACCACTTGTCGGGTATTTTATGATGTAAGCGCACGCCTAACAGGACCCCTATAGGCGCGAAGATGGCTAAGGCGGCCGCTGTGCTTAGCGTCTCATAAGTGAATTGTCCTAAAAAGGTGTAGGGCACTAGTTTAATAAAATTGATGGAACTGAAAAAAATAATACTGGTGCCGACATAATCATATTTTTCTAGCTTGAGTGGTAAAAGGTAAGCGTTAAGTGGTGCACCGCCAGCATGTACGCCAAAGCTAGTAAAGCCTGCAATGGTTCCCCAAAAACTACCACGCAATCGGCTAGGCTTTTTAGGTGTGCTGTTTTTAGGTTTTAACCAGAAGTTAAGTGAAAAAGTGACGGCGATGAGCCCAACAATAATACGGATGCTATCGGCTGAAAAATACCTAAAAGTTAGAGCGCCAATGATAATGCCAATGCAAGCCGAAGGTAGTAGTGTTTGCAGAGCATGACGGTTAGCTTTGCCTCTGAAGCTCCATATGCCGACGATGTCCATTAAGCACAGGATGGGCAGTAGAATGGCCGCTGCCTGTTGGGGGGCTATGATCAGCGCCATAATGGGAACGCCGAGCAAGCCGAGACCGCCACCGAAGCCTCCTTTTGAAATGGCAGTGATTAATACTGCGGGTATGGCGACAGCATAAAACCATGGATCAGAAATCATGTGGTTATCAACTCAGATGATTAAACATTATGCTGAAGTAGCAGAAGATGCGCCGCGTGAATGTATAGGCAACATGCTACTCCAATATGATGAAGACTTTTCGGCTTGTTCGGCTAGGCGGCGCAGGTGGCTTAGAGCGTCCAGCAACGTAACACTTTCTGTTGAGTCTAATTTTCCTGAGGTGGCAGCGTTGAGTATTTCTGTTTTTAGCGCTTGGTAATTATATTCTAATTTATGCAAAATTTTTCGTGCGGGTTCGCTTTGAGTATCACTCTCTCTTTCAATCCGGCTAGCTTGTAGTAGTTTGCTAATATCCTTTTTAAAGATGAATACGTTTTGCTTGATGCTGCTATCTGATATGTTTTCAAGCGTTTCGTGGTAATCGACCAAGCGAGTGGATAGCCTTGCGATTTCGTTGAGATAGCGAGCGGTACGCAAAGAAGAAGGTAGAATATCGGTAATATCGGGATCAAGGTTCTGCTGAGCAATCTGCTGGTTAAACTTTCCAACTGCGGATACTAGCGTCATTACACTAGTGAGTTCTTTCTCTAGCTGGGGTGGATTTGGGCCTTCTTCACTCACTGCGGCAAGTGCCATTGAAGAGCATAGCCGACTGACTCTTCCTAGTTCCATGCTCATTGCTTCAACAGCTAGATAAGGCGTTGAGAGTATGTTTTTATCGAGGTATTGAGGTTTACTGATGTTCTCTTCTTGAGAGAGGAAGCGGCGCTGCAATAGTTTTACCATCATGTCAGTTAGGGGCCACATAATAGCTACTCCGAGTACATTGAAGATGGTATGAAACAGTGCAAGTAAGGTGACTGTGCTGATGATGTCTTGGTTGTGCAGGCTATTTACTTGTGACGAGAAGAGTATTAAGAGCGAAAAACCTACGGCACCCGTAATGACGTTAAAAATTACATGAGCGGCAGCAATCCGCTTGGCATTGGGCGTTGCTCCAATGACAGCCAGCATGGCAGTAGAGGTTGTGCCTAAATTAGCGCCGATAACAAGCGCTGCAGCAGCGGTAATGCTAATAGAGCCGGTAGCAGCCAATGACAAAGTAATAGCCATTGAAGCAGCTGATGCTTGCATCAAAAAAGTGAGCATGAAGCCCGCGACTAAAAACAACAATAGACTGAACGGTAGGACGCTAATAACAGTGAGATCAATATTTTTTTCCAGATCTTCGAAACTTCCTTTGAGAAAATCTAGACCAATGAAGAATACACCGAAGCCAGCTAAAGCGAAGCCAATTTGGCGGAAGCGCTCTTTTGATGCCACAGTATTCAACAGCATGCCTAAAGCGATGATAGGCAGAGCAAATGCGCTTATTTTAAATTTAAAGCCTATTAAAGCAACGAGCCAGCCAGTCATTGTTGTGCCAATGTTACATCCATAGATAACGGCAACTGACTGTGGAATAGTTAACAAGCCGGCATTTACAAAGCCGATAGTGGCTACGGTGACCGCACTGGATGATTGCACGAGAGCTGTAATTAATGTGCCGGATAGCAAGCCTTTTAGGCGACTTTGAGTGGCTGCATGGAGGACGTTCTTTAAAGATTTACCGGCTGCTTGGCGCAGCCCTTGCGTCATAAGATGCATACCCAATAGAAACAGGCCAATACCACCCGCTAGGCTACCTAAAATCGCAATATCCAATTACGAACTCCTTTAATTAACACTTATCATAATCATAGTCTCAATAAATAGGAGGATCTATTTATTAAGAAAAACTTTGTAAATCAATCCAAAACGCTATGTCTTTGTATATTTAAATAGTTTTCAGCTAGGTGCTGGTGTACGTGCAATAACCCAGATATCTATACGCTGTATACCGGCTTGTCGTAGAACGCTACTAATCTCTTTTATTGTTGTGCCAGTGGTCACAACATCATCAACGAGTGCAATATGTTTGAGACTCGGGCCATTATAAGTAAACGCATGTTGGAGGTTTGTTTTTCTTTGTTGAGCCGATAATGTTGATTGAGATTTTGTACGCCTTACCTTTTTGAGATGGTTAAGCAATAAGGGGATTTTTAAGTGTTGGCTTAGTTGGCCTGCGATCAGTGAGGATTGATTAAATCCGCGGCTAATTAATCGAAATGAGTGGATGGGGACTGGAATAATGGCTTGTGGCCAAGCTTGAGGCTGTTTTAATAAACGTTTTAGTAAGCAGTTGGCGAGCCATGTTGTGTGGTGTAATCCGTGGTGGTGCTTAATTTTAGGGATAATGGCATTGATCGGAAAACGGTAAAGGAAAACTGCCTGTGTGCTGGAAAAAGCAGGCGGGTTTTTCAGGCACTCCCCGCAGATGCGAGGAGCCCCTGTTGTTGTAATAGGCAGGGCACAAATATGGCAAGCAGAGGTTAGCCATGGAAGGTCTTCATAACAGTTGTTGCAAAGGGCTATGTCTGAAGAGCCTTCTGAGTGACATAATGCACAGTTTTGGTTTGTTTTTGTACAGATGTTTTTAAATAAAGTAAACATAAGTTGACAGTTCCTTCTGTCGAATTATCATAAGTGGCTATCAGCAGTATTTTTTAGCTCAACGCCAGATTAAAAGGGGAAAGCACGTATGACCGGTAAAGCACCTGTTCGTAATGATTGGACTGTAGAAGAGGTGCAAGCCCTTTTTGATCTTCCCTTTAATGATCTTATGTTTAATGCACAAACAGTGCATAGGCAATATTTTAATCCTAATGAAGTACAAGTAAGTACTTTATTGTCTATCAAAACGGGTGCATGTCCTGAAGATTGTAAATACTGTCCTCAAAGTGGGCATTACAATACCGGTCTTGAAAAAGAACGCCTGATGAAAGTAGATAAAGTGCTTGAGAAAGCGCGCCAGGCAAAAGCTTCAGGCTCAACACGTTTCTGTATGGGAGCAGCTTGGAAACATCCCGCTGATAAAGACATGCCTTATGTCGTTGATATGGTGAAACAGGTTAAAGCACTCGGGTTAGAGACCTGTATGACGTTAGGTATGTTGGATGAAGGTAAGGCTGACCAGCTTGCCGATGCGGGTTTGGATTACTATAACCACAATTTAGATACTTCTCCTGAGTACTACGACAAGATCATCACAACCCGTACTTTCCAAGATCGCTTGGATACATTGCAGAATGTACGCGATTCAGGCATGAAAATTTGTAGTGGTGGTATTTTAGGTATGGGCGAAACAGCGACTGACCGCATAGGTTTGTTGCGCCAGTTGGCAAATATGCCGGTTCAGCCAGAAAGTGTGCCTATTAATATGCTAGTGAAAGTTCAAGGCACGCCAATGGAGAACGTTGAAGACCTCGATCATTTGGTGTTTATTCGTACCATTGCTGTTGCTCGTATTATGATGCCAGCGTCTCATGTTCGCTTATCCGCAGGCCGTGAGAGCATGAGTGATGAGATGCAAGCGATGACTTTCTTTGCTGGGGCAAACTCGATCTTTTACGGAGACTGTCTGCTGACTACACCAAACCCTGAAACAAACCGTGATCTACAGTTGTTTAAGCGTTTGGGTATTAACCCTGAGCAGCGTATCTCTGTCGATGATGATATGCAGGAAGCCGCTATCATTAAAGACTTACAAAAGCAGCAAGATAGTAAGCACTTTTACGAAGCTTAATGTGCCATCAGGCAGCCTTTTATGTAATACGGCTGCCTTCTTCTCATTATTGTCTAAATACTCTCAGGTGAATAAACATGTCATTCGATCAGTTAGCATCTGAGTTGCAAGCGCGTAAGCAAGTATCTTTGTATCGTGAGCGTAGGGTCTTGCAAAGCCCGCAACAGCCTGATGTGATTGTTGATGGTAAGAGCTACCTAGCTTTCTGCTCAAATGACTATCTTGGCCTTGCTAATCACCCCGCTATTGTTGCTGCTTTCAAACAGGCTGCTGATGAGTATGGTGTAGGTGGTGGAGCCTCGCACTTGGTGAATGGTCATAGTTTTCATCATCATGCACTTGAGGAAGAGTTGGCTGAGTTTACCGGGAGATCACGAGCTCTGCTGTTCTCAAATGGCTACATGGCGAATATTGGAACGATTAATGCCCTGTTAAATAAGCAAGATGCCGTGTTTGAAGATCGTCTTAATCATGCATCACTACTCGATGCGGGCTTGCTCAGTGGAGCGCGCTTTCAGCGTTACTTACACAATGATGTGAATAGCCTTTCGCAACGTTTAAGCAAAGCGACTGCAAGACGTTTATTAGTAGTGACGGACGGTGTGTTTAGCATGGATGGCGATATAGCTGATTTGCCTGCTATATGTGACACCGCCAATGCGCATAATGCTTGGGTAATGGTAGACGATGCACACGGTATCGGTTGTTTAGGTGGTAAGGGGGGCGGTTGTTCTGAATATTTTGGACTGTCTCAGCAGCAATTACCTGTGTTGATGGGGACATTAGGAAAAGCGTTTGGTACTTCTGGCGCCTTTGTCGCAGGTAGTGAGGAGCTGATTGAAACCTTAATTCAACACGCGAGAACGTATATCTACACCACCAGTATGCCTCCAGCGGTTGCTGCCGCTACAAGAGCAAGTCTTAAATTAGTGCAAGCCGATCAGTGGCGACGCGAGCATTTGAATGAGCTCATTAAATGCTTTCGTGATGGTTGCGAGCAGTTGGATCTAGACCTTATGGACTCACCTACACCGATACAGCCTATTCTTATTGGTGATGCAGATAAGGCGATGTCTATGAGTGAGGCGTTACGTGAGAAGGGAGTATTGGTTACAGCTATTCGGCCGCCAACTGTTCCTAGTGGTAGTGCGCGGCTTCGCGTTACTCTAAGTGCTAGTCATTCATTGGCGCATGTTGATCGTCTGCTTGATGCTTTGGATCAGGTGAAATAATGGGCTTATACCATAAGTCTTTTGGCAGTAAAGCTAATCCGGCACTGATTTTATTACATGGCTGGGGGATGAGCTCTTCTATTTGGAGCACTTTACTTCCCATGCTCACACCATATTTTTATGTGACTGTCGTTGATCTTCCCGGGCTGGGGCGTTCATCGAGCGCTGATGCCTTCATGACATTAGAGGCGATGGCCTCATCTATTGTTAGTGAATTAGAAAGCAGTTCCGCTGAACCGTTAGCGCAGCCAACTTATTGGCTGGGCTGGTCTTTGGGTGGAATGGTTGCTTTGCAAATTGCCAGTCAATACCCTGAAAAAGTACATGCTTTAATGACCGTCGCTTCTAACCCTTGTTTTGTACAAAAAGAGGACTGGGAGCATGGGATGAACCCGGTGATGTATCGACAATTTAAAGCCGCGATAGAGTCTTCACCCGAAAAAACCTTATCACGCTTTGCTATGTTGCAAATACAAGGTGGGGATGCAGCTAAACCTATTTTAAAGCAGATAAAGGCTGTTTTGGCTGCTAGCCAGCCTACACAGCTGTTAGCAACATTAGCGTTATTGGAAAATGACCTTAGAGAGCCTTTGTCTAAATTGAATTGCCCTGTTCTTCACATGTATGGAAGTGAAGATCATCTAGTGCCTAATAGTACGATTACTGCTATCCAGGCGCTGGCTACAGCGCAACAACAAACAGTGAGTTTTCAGGGCGCGGGTCACCTACCATTTTTGTCATCACCTGAGGCGTTTTTACAGGCAATTCTGGTCTTTATTGAATCGATAAAAAAATATGGGTGAATTAATAAATAAACAGCGTGTGGCTGAGTCTTTTAGTAAGGCTGCCTCAACTTATGATAGCGAGGCTGCTTTGCAGCGAGATATCGGCCATCAGTTGTTGCTTAAACTACCTGTTGATTTAGAGGTTAGTAAATCCTCTAGGATCTTAGATCTAGGATGCGGTACTGGTTATTTTACTTCTCAATTGCACAACATGTTTACGGAAAGTCGTTTAGTCGGCTTGGATATTGCTTCGGGTATGTTATCTCATGCTCGCAGCCATCGCGAGCTGGGTTGTGGGGTTTCCTGGGTGTGCGGTGATGCCGAGAGTCTTCCTTTAAAAAGCCAATCATCTTCAATGGTATTTTCAAGTTTAGCGATTCAGTGGTGTGAGAATAGCACCGCGCTGTTTTCTGAAATTTCTCGGGTACTACAGTCTGATGGTATCGCATGCCTTGCTACCCTCGGACCTAAAACTTTGTTTGAGTTGCGCGAGTCATGGTCAAGCGTAGACGATTACCGGCATGTTAATCAGTTTCAGTCTATGCAAAACCTTATTGAAGCGCTGCCGAGTGACCTTGAAGTTGTTCAACGTGAGAGTGAGATGCGAGTATTACATTACTCACACTTAAAAGAGCTGACGCATGAACTCAAAGGGATCGGAGCGCATAATATGAATGCAGGGCAGGCCAAAGGCTTAACAGGTCCTGCTAGGGTGAAAGCCTTTAGAAAAGCATATGAGTTGTTTCGTGATCCGCAAGGGTGGTTGCCGGCAAGTTATGAAGTGCTCTATTTGATTTTGAGGAAGCGTTAATGGCCAAACAACAGTTTTTTGTAGCGGGAATTGATACTGACGTAGGTAAGACGGTAGTAACCGCAGGTTTGCTTGAAAAAGCTAATCAGCAAGGTTTGCGAACTATTGGTTTGAAGCCTGTTGCCGCGGGCTGTGTGCAAACAGAAGAAGGGTTGCAAAACAGTGATGCGCTGTTATTACAAAAAACCGCCAGTGTTAAATTGAGTTATAGCGAAGTAAATCCTATTGCTTTTGAGGCAGCTATTGCTCCGCATATTGCTGCAGAACAAACAGGCAGGCGCTTATCAGCGGATCGAATCGCAGCAATATGTCGAGGTTCTATGATGAATCCTTCAGATTTTCTGCTAATAGAAGGGGCGGGCGGTTGGCGTGTTCCGTTTAGCCGTAAAGAAACTTTTGCTGATGTCCCCAAACTGTTGGGTACTCCTGTAATTCTCGTGGTTGGAGTGAAGCTGGGATGTATTAATCATGCATTATTAACGGCAGAGGCGGTTGTGAGAGATGGGCTGCAGCTTGTTGGATGGGTGGCTAATCGTATAGATCCCGATATGAGTTGCTACGAAGAGAATGTCGCGACGATAGACACTATGTTCCAAGCTCCTTTGTTGGGAGAAGTACCTTATCTGGATGATTTATCACCGAGCTCTGTTGCTGAGTTTCTGGATATTAGTAGTTTAATAGAATAAAGCTGTACAAAAAACAGCCAGATTTGTGATGTTGTTCTATACTGAGGGTGTAGTATATTATTTTGCATTTTAAACTTAGTATGTAGGTTAGTATTATGAACGTGACTGGAGCCTTACAAACGGGCGTTATTGGTTTAAACCGCACGTTAGACAATACACTTAAATCTTCTAGTGATCAGGTCGGTAGTGGCAAGCCAGAAGTGCCTGAACTTGCTTCTGGCAAGGCATTAAATAGCGCGCTAACTGAAACAACATTAGATGCCAGTGCACAGGCGCCATCAACTAAGGTGGTGACGGATGCTGGTGAAGTGTTAGGGACGAATATTGATACACGAGCTTAATTCTTAAAAGAATGAAGTGTAGCTCGTTATTAAGTTGGGTTAAATAAAGAAAGGGTAGCAGGGTGATTATTAGCAATTACTCTTCAGCAGTGGCCATATCATCGCAGACTGAGAATACTTCTGCGAACAAAGCTACTATCTCTGATCAATCTAAAACCCATCTGTCCTCTTCTCATTCTCAAACGCAGCCTGCGATTGCTGATCCAGCAAAAAATATTGATAAGCTCTCCTCTCAAGGCGCGTCTGTTAGCCAAACGAGTGTCTCTGCAACCCAAGCCGTTATGCACCAATCATCGGATAAATCTGCTCAGCAGATAGAAGCAGATAAGACAGCCATTCAGAATCTTGTCCAGCGTGATCGAGAAGTTAAAAACCATGAGCGAATACATGCCTCAATTGGTGGCGCTTTCGCATCGGCTCCCAACTTTACTTACCAAAAAGGCCCGGATGGTCAGCTTTATGCGGTAGGGGGCGATGTTAGTATTGATACCTCTGCGGTGGCTGGTGATCCACGTGCCACGTTAGAAAAGGCTCAAGTTATTATTCGTGCAGCGCTTTCGGTACCTGAACCGTCTGTGCAAGATCGACGAGTGGCCGCTCAAGCACGTGTTATGGCGACAGAGGCTCAAGCAGAAATGGCGTTGCTTGAATCGACAAATGAAAAAGTTGTGCAAACCAGTGAGGCTGATGTAATAGATGAGTCAAGTCGTATTAGTCGTGATGCGGGAAATGATAAAGAGATAGGCGCTTCTGTAAAGAGTTCTGAAAAAGACGAAGAAGAATCGGATGGGAAAAATAAAGACAGGAATAATATTGCAGATATAAACGCAGAAAGCAGCGCATCGGCACAGGCTGTGACAGAGTCTTTACAAGAGTTTAATAGTCGTTTAAACGATATCAATAAAACTCTGCATGATATTAATCTACGTTTAGTTGATGCAGGAGTATTTCAAAAGCTTTTTCCTGAAGGCACTATTATTGATAAAAATGTTTAGTGCACTAGCCCGTTGAATTTACCAGTATTTAAGCGTTAGTCTTTTTAAAAGCCATCCTAGTAATACCGTACGTTGGTGCGTCTTATAGCAGAGGCTTTATTATCAAGCTTGTAAGAAGTTGAGTAGTAGCTTGGTGAAGACGGCAGGTTTTTCGGCATGAGGCCAGTGTCCTGCACCCTGTATTAGCTTATATGTAGCTTGTGGGAACAGCGCTAGTATTGAGTCACGATGTTCTGCTTGAATATAGTCAGACTCGATACCTTTAATGAATAGTGTATTACCAGTAAAGGGTGTGCCTGATGGTGCTTCGCTGATATTACTATATGCCTTGCTGAGTACAGGTAAGTTCATTCGCCATTGGAATTGTTTGTCGTCATTCCGGTAGAGGTTTTTTAATAAAAAAGCTCTGACTCCCGGCTCGCTAATGTAAGTGCTGAGTTGTTTGTCTGCTTCTGTGCGAGACTTGATTTTCTGAAGGTCTATTGAGAATAGCCCTTTTAAAACATCTTTATGGTGATGTGGGTAGGTGACCGGTGATATATCAACAACTATCAGTTTTTGTATGCGCGCAGGGTAGGTGAGTGCCAGTTGCATGGCGGCTTTTCCACCCATCGAGTGTCCCATTAAGTCGACTGAACCCAGCTCTAGTTCATCGAGCAGCTCGATAATATCTTCCACCATAGCAGGGTAGTTCATGGTATCTGAATGAGGGCTGCGTCCATGGTTTCGTATATCAACTGCGATGACTTGAAAGTTCTCAGACAGTGCTTTAATTTGGCTACCCCAATTTTCCAGCGTACCAAATAAGCCATGAAGGATAACCAGCGGAGTTCCTGTACCATGTTGTTGGTAGTGAAGTTTCATGAAGGCCTCGGATAAAATGGGACATAAAACCGGGCATAGAGTACCCGGTTTCTACATTGCTTACAGAATGTCGAGTAGTTCTACATCGAACACGAGTGTCGCAAATGGAGGGATGCCGCCTGGTGAACCCTGTTCGCCGTAAGCAAGGTGGTAAGGAACGGTTAAGCGCCACTTAGCTCCCGTGTTCATTAGCTGTAGAGCTTCCGTCCAGCCTGCAATAACGCCGTTTACTGGGAACTCAGCTGGTTGTCCACGATCATACGAGCTATCAAAAACCTTACCGTCAGGGAAGGTGCCGTGATAATGCACACGAACAGTAGATGCGGCAGTTGGTTTGTCGCTTTCAGCGTTACCAGCTTCAGTAATTTCGTATTGAAGACCAGACTCAAGTACGAAAACGCCTTCACGTTTTGCATTTTCAGCCAAAAGAGCTTCGCCAGCAGCACCCGCTTCTTTTGCTGCTGCTTCACGTGCTGCCTGAATGCGAGTGTTGATTTCGTTAAAAGCAGTTTGAATGCTTTCAACAGGTACTGCTAGTTCTTCGCCTGCGTAAGAATCTTTCAAGCCTGCAGCCACTGCATCAAGGTCAATACCTTCGAAACCGTTTTGTGCAAGTTGGTCGCCCATTTGGCGGCCAATACCATAGCTAGCATGTTGTTCTAGTGTTTCAAATTTTAGTTCAGACATTCTTTTTTCTACCGATAAAAATGAAGCTGCAGATTAACATATTATTATTGGCTTTTCTCGGTCACAAAGAGAAGAGGATCAACGCGTGTATTGTTTAAGCTAACGCTCCAGTGAAGGTGCGGTCCAGTAACACGTCCCGTCTTACCAATTTTGCCTATTACATCGCCTGTACTGAGGATGTCGCCTACTTTTACATCAATTTTACTCATATGGCAGTACATAGTCGTTAACCCATTGCCGTGATCCAAAACAACGGTGTTGCCATTAAAAAAGTAGCTGCCAACGGCAGCTACAGTAGCGTTTGCTGGAGCCCAGATGGGGGCGCCCAACGGAGCTGCGATATCTAGCCCACTATGGGGGTTGCGAGCTTGCTTGTTAAAAAAGCGTTTTAAGCCAAAAGGGCTACTAAAAGGCCCTTTTGCGGGCAGAATGAATTCGCTGACGGTCTGCTCGGGTGTTGTCCACAGTTTGAAAGCCGCCGTCATTTCTGCTTTCTCACGTTTCCAGCGCTCTATTTGCTTAGGGTCTGGGTTGACATGCTTCTTATTTTTAATGGTGAGGTACTGTGCTTTGTATTCTTTACCCTCAATAGTAAAAGGGTAGGAAATGCCGTTGGCAACCAATAACTGCTCTTTCGCATGTTTAGCCGAGAGGCGAATACCCACAATAGCTAACCACTTTGCCTTATCTGCATAAGGTGTGGCTTTACTAGTAACTACCATAACTCGGTTGCTTCTGTACCAAGCATTAGGTAAGCGCTCAGAAGTAATGCCTTCTAGTGGCACAATGACTATGCCACCCGGAGTGTTGGAGGCTTTCGGTAAGGTTAGTGCGTAGCTGTTAACTGAAAGTAAAAGGCTGATAAAAACTATGAAAGATCTAATCATGCTCATTCCTTGGATTAGTCGGTTTTTTTTCTGAATAGATGGCTTCAACACGGCTATTAAATGAACCTTTGTGAAGCCGGTTAGTAACTATATCACCCACATTTATCTGGTCTGTTTGCGTAATTACTTCGCCTTTGCTGCTTTGAACAATAGCATAGCCTCGTTCAAGGGTTGCCAAAGGGCTAACAGCATTAAGGCGTGTAATAAGTTGCCCTAGAGAGTAACGTCTTTGGTCGCTGCGCTGATGTAGTAAGTGTGTGAGTCGCTCCTCATGTCTCAGCAGTTGTGAGCGCCTTTGCTCAATTTTACTGCTGGGGTGTAATTGTTTGAGCTTTTGCTCTTGTAAAGAGTAGCGGTGTTTGGCGTTTGTTAAATGTTGGTTGATTGTCGAGAGCAAACGTTGCTCTGTCGTGTTCAGTTTATTTTGTTGTTCTCTTATACGCTCTCCGGGGTGGCGTAGCCGTTGGCGTAAATGTAAGGCACGCTGATGTTGACGAAATAATAGCTCTTTGACTTGCCTGCCTAAGCGGTTAGCTTGCTGGTCAAGCAGTATACGCAGGGCGTCTTGATCGGGGCTGATGAGCTCAGCGGCAGCAGAGGGTGTAGGGGCTCTAAGGTCAGCGACTAAGTCTGCTATAGAAAAATCGACCTCATGCCCAACGGCGCTAATAATAGGAACTGGACAGGCAAATATAGCCCGTGCTAGTGCTTCATCATTGAATGGCCAAAGATCTTCTAAAGAGCCGCCGCCACGGCCGATAATAATTAGGTCGGCTTGTTTGTGTTGTTGGGCTAGTGTTAATGCAGCTTTTAACTGTAGGGCCGCTTCTGCCCCCTGTACGGCAGATGGGTAAATAGTGACAGGAAGGCTAGGAAAACGGCGTTTAAGAACGGATAAAATATCATGAATCGCGGCCCCGCTTGGTGAAGTGATAACGCCCAAATGCTTAGGGTGACTTGGGATAGGCTGCTTATGTTCATTGGAAAACAATCCTTCTTTGGAAAGCGCGGCTTTTAGTGCTTCGTAGGCTTGTTGTAGTTGGCCTTCACCGTCAGCTTCAAGCATTTCCCCGATGAGTTGGAAGTCACCACGGCCCTCATAAAGACTAACTTTGGCCGTGAGAACTACTTGATCGCCGTCTTTAGGTAAAAATTTAACGCGAAGGTTTCTATTGCGAAAAAGCGCGCATTTAACCTGCGCCTTTCCATCTTTCAAGGTGAAATACCAGTGGCCAGATGAGGGCTTGGCAAAGTTGGAAATCTCCCCTTGAACCCTGACTTGTAAAAAGGAGGATTCGAGTAGTGACTTCACTTGGCGGTTAAGTTCGGAAACGCTAAAAGCGTGATGAGGTCGGTCAGAGAATGAGTACATGCTGCTATCTTAATCGAAGCTTTGCAGAATAGTCATTAAGCTAAAACATTTTAGCGCTTAAAATGCAAATATGATTGTTCGTATATGGCTAAATCTGTATAATCGATCGATTAAATTTTTCTTAAAGAACGGGTTGTTTAGACAATGTTACGAATCGTTGAAGAAGCACTGACTTTTGATGATGTTTTACTGATGCCTGGGTATTCAGAAGTTCTGCCGAAGGACGTTTCTCTGGCTACTCAGATCACTAAAGGGATCTCTCTAAATATACCATTGGTATCTGCTGCGATGGATACGGTAACTGAGTCTCGGTTGGCAATTGCCATGGCTCAGGAAGGTGGTATTGGTATTATCCATAAAAACCTGACCATTGAAGAGCAGGCAAACGAAGTTCGTAAAGTTAAAAAGTACGAAGCGGGTGTTGTTAGCGATCCTATCACTTGCTCTTCAGATATGACGGTTGGCGAACTTCGTCAAATTGCTGCTCGATTAGGTTTTTCTGGCTTCCCTGTGATCGATAATGGCGAGCTAGTGGGTATTGTGACTAGCCGTGATATGCGTTTTGAAAACTACCTAGATGCTACCGTTGCTTCTGTTATGACACCTAAAGATCGTTTAGTGACGGTTGATGAAGGTGTTGATAAAGACAAAGTTCGTAATTTGCTACGTAAGCATCGCATTGAAAAGATTTTAGTAGTCGATGGTGCCTTCAAACTAAAAGGCATGATGACTGTTAAAGATATGTATAAAGCTGAAGCTTTTCCGCTCGCGGCAAAAGACAGCAAAGGCCGTTTGATTGTAGGGGCGGCTGTTGGTACCGGTCCAGAAACACCAGATCGTGTAACTGCACTTGCTGAAGCTGGGGTTGACGTTATTGTTGTTGATACAGCCCATGGTCACTCTAAGGGTGTAATAGAACGTGTATCTTGGGTTAAGAAAAACTTTCCTAAGGTTCAGGTTATTGGCGGAAATATTGCCACGGCCGCTGCAGCAACAGCATTGGCTGATGCCGGAGCAGACGGTGTTAAAGTGGGTATTGGTCCTGGTTCTATCTGCACAACACGAATTGTATCGGGTATTGGCGTTCCACAAATTACAGCCGTAGCGAATGTTGCTGAAGCGCTAAAAGGGCGTGGTATTCCTTTAATTGCTGACGGTGGTATTCGTTTTTCGGGTGATATCGCTAAAGCGATAGCCGCAGGAGCCTCTGCAGTTATGGTTGGGTCCATGTTGGCAGGGACTGACGAAGCACCGGGTGAAGTGGAACTTTTCCAGGGGCGTGCTTATAAGTCATACCGTGGAATGGGTTCTATTGGTGCTATGGCACAAAGCACAGGTTCATCTGACCGCTACTTCCAAGATGCTTCAGAAGGTGCTGAGAAATTAGTGCCAGAAGGTATCGAAGGGCGTGTTGCCTGTAAAGGGCCTATGGTAGGCGTAGTTCATCAATTGATGGGTGGTGTACGTGCTTCCATGGGGTATACCGGTAGCCAAGATATTGAAGAGATGCGTACTAAGCCTCAGTTTGTACGCATTACCAATGCAGGTATGAATGAAAGCCACGTACATGATGTGAGCATCACTAAAGAAGCTCCTAACTATCGCGTCGGTTAAATTTCTAGATTCTTATTAAGTGGGGCGCTGCTATGGTTGCCCCATTTTTAGTTTTAAGGGCTGTTAAACAGCCATTCGGTGGAGCCACTGAGCATGACTACAGATATTCACGCACAACGTATACTAATTCTTGATTTTGGATCTCAATACACGCAATTAATCGCACGCCGTATCCGTGAGATTGGCGTGTATTGTGAGATTCGTGCCTGGGATATGGAAGAGGCAGAAATTCGTGAGTTTAATCCAAAAGGTATTATTCTAGCGGGCGGCCCTGAGTCAGTAACAGAAGGTGATTCACCAAGAGCCCCTGCATTGGTGTTTGATCTGGGTGTCCCTGTGTTGGGTATTTGTTATGGCATGCAAACTATGGCAGCTCAGCTGGGAGGTAAAGTAGAGACCTCTGATCAGCGTGAGTTTGGTTATGCTCAAGTACGCTTGTCTGATAGTGCGAGTCGTTTGCTTGAAGGTATAGAAGATCATATTGCTAATAATGGATCTTTGTTATTGGATGTGTGGATGAGTCATGGCGATAAAGTAACAGCCCTACCAGAAGGCTTTGCTGTTATTGCCTCTACGGATTCCGCACCCATCGCAGCTATTTGCCATCCTGCTAAACATTTTTATGGTGTTCAGTTTCATCCAGAGGTTACGCACACTAAGCAAGGTGGACGTATTCTTGAGCGTTTTGTTCGTGAAATTTGTCAAACAGAAGCATTGTGGACGGCTGAAAATATTATCAGCGATCAGATCGAAAAAGTGCGTGAGCAAGTTGGCGATCAAAAAGTGCTTTTGGGGCTTTCGGGAGGGGTTGACTCCTCTGTGGTGGCTGCATTGTTGCACAAGGCAATTGGTAGTCAGCTAACATGCGTTTTCGTTGATAACGGTTTGTTGCGCAAGAATGAAGGCGATCAGGTGATGGATATGTTCGCTAAGAACATGGGCGTAAAAGTCATTCGTGCCGATAGCGCAGATCTGTTTTTGGGACGTTTGAAAGGTGAAAATGACCCTGAGAAAAAACGTAAAATCATTGGTAACTCTTTTATAGAGGTTTTCGATGAAGAAGCGACCAAGCTTAAGGATGTTAATTTCCTTGCGCAGGGGACCATTTATCCTGATGTGATTGAGTCTGCTGGTGCTAAAACGGGTAAAGCTCATGTCATAAAATCTCACCACAATGTGGGTGGTTTGCCGGATGATATGAAGATGGATCTGGTTGAGCCTCTTCGTGAACTATTTAAGGATGAAGTACGCAAAATTGGCCTTGAGCTAGGCTTGCCGTACGATATGGTTTATCGCCACCCGTTCCCGGGGCCGGGGCTAGGTGTTCGTATCTTGGGTGAAGTGAAAAAAGAATATGCTGATATCTTGCGTGAAGCGGATGCAATATTTCTTGAAGAATTGCATAAAGCGGATTGGTATCATAAAACCAGCCAAGCATTTGCTGTTTTCTTGCCGGTGAAGTCTGTCGGAGTGGTAGGTGATGGTCGTCGATATGAGTATGTTATTGCTATTCGTGCGGTGGAAACGATCGACTTTATGACAGCTCGCTGGGCGCACTTGCCTTATGAGTTACTAGAAACTGTATCGGGTCGTATTATCAACGAGATACCGAAGGTTTCCCGTGTTGCTTATGATGTATCTAGTAAGCCGCCTGCGACTATTGAGTGGGAATAAGCGACGAGTAATTTACGCTTAAGTAATTGATAACATTTAAAAGCTCACATAAGGTGAGCTTTTTTGTGGGTGTGGTGGAATAGTTAAATGCAACACAAAAATGATCAAGGGATGGCTAAGGAAGGTGAAGTGTCTCAGTCAGGCTCTCAACAAGAATTAATAGATCAAGCTTGGATGCTAAAAGCTTTGTCGCTTGCTGATAAGGCCGCAGAGCTTGGTGAAGTGCCAGTAGGTGCTATCGTGGTATTAGACGGAGAAATTATCGGGCAAGGATGGAATCAGCCGATCGGCCTTCATGACCCTACCGCGCATGCTGAGATAATCGCATTGCGGGAAGCTGCGTCTACTGTAGGTAATTATCGTGTGGTGAATGCTGATCTTTATGTGACGCTTGAGCCTTGCTCTATGTGTGCTGGGGCTATGGTGCATGCGCGTGTTCGTCGGGTGGTTTTTGGTGCTTACGAGCCCAAAGCCGGTGTGATAGTGAGCCAGCAGCATTTCTTACAGCAGAGTTGGTTAAATCATAGCGTAGAATATACGGCTGGGGTGTTGGCAGATGTCTGTAGTAAAAAATTGAGCCAGTTTTTTAAAAGTCGACGAGTACAAAAGCGTCGTGATAAAGATCAAGACGCGGATCAAAAACTATAGCGTTGCGGGGATGCTTTGTAATTCAATCAATGCTGCGGGTTCGTTTTTTTCTTTTTGTTCAGCGCGTATTGATGCATCGCGTGCTTTTCTTATCTGCTGAATCTGTTTTTCCCACTCAAGTAGCTCGATATATTTCTTGATGTTTGCAACGTATTGAACCGGCTCTTGGCCGCGTGCATAGCCGTATTTAACAGTAGAAAAATATTTCTTCTTAGACAGTAGTGGCAAAAACTCTTTAACATCATCCCATTTGTCGGGGTCTTTGTTGGCGCGTTGTGTTAGTACTCTGGCATCTTCTAAGTGGCCAAAGCCTACATTGTACCCGGCTAGCGCAAACCATGTATGGTCAGGCTCTTTTATGCGCTCAGGGATTTTTCTTTTTACGTTGAGTAAGTATTCGGCGCCTCCTCGAATGCTCTGAATAGGATCGGTTCGGTCTGCAACCCCGACTTCTTTTGCTGCGGCATTAGTGAGCATCATGATGCCCCTTACGCCTGTTGGTGATACCGCATCGGCTTTCCAGTGTGATTCTTGGTAAGCAATTGAGGCTAATAGCATCCAATCAAAGTCTGTTTCTTGTTCGGCTATATAGAAATATTGCTCTAAACAGGAAAGGCGAGTGTCCATGTCTTGCTTAAATGTGACAGTGTCAAAATAGTTGAGAGGGTTGCGTTTTTCGTAGTATTTCTCTGTTAGTTTTTTGATTAATGCTTTTGTTTTGGGTTTTAGCAAAAATTTATTAACCGCGCGTTTAAGAGAGCCATCTTGGTTTGGTGTTAATACCCAAGCAATAGGTTGGCTATGCCCTATAGTAAATGCAGAATTTAAGCCGGGGTAGAATGAGCTTTGAGATTCGTAAACATTTGAATCAACAATGGCGTAATCTACTTCTTGTGAAAATACCTTGTCGAGAATATCTGTGTTGGTTAGTTCGCTGGTTACTTGCCAAGTTAAGTTGGGGTGTGCAGGTTTTATATTTACAAGTTGCTCTTCTTGAATTGAGTTTGCCAGTACAAGAGTCTTTTTGCCGATTAGGTCATCAATGCTTTTGGGGGCGGGGGTGCCTTGTTTTAGACGATAGATGACAGTAGAAATACTTTGAGCATAAGGAGTAGAGAACTCAAAAGAGTTTTGTCGTGCGCTGGAAATATTAATGCCTGCGGCAACGATATGAGCATCACGCTTCTCGATAGTTTGGAAAAGTCCGTTGATTGTGTCTGGGATGATGAGATCTATCTCTACATCTAAATCATCTGCAAAGGCCTTCGCTAGTTCATATTCGAATCCAGCAGGCCCGCTTTTATCAATATAGTAAGCGCTTGGCGTATTACGAGTGGCGACTCTGATGCTGCCGTTAGCTTGGATTACTTCGAGCTGAGATATCGTGTTATAACTGACAAGCGCAGGCAAACTGATGATTACGAGGATCGTCAGTAAGTGTAAAACGTCTTTTCTTCTGCGTAAGTTAAATAACATAGGGTGGTTTTCTGGTACTCAAGTGATAATTTCGGGTAAAATGCCTGTTTTCTTTCCTGTCTGTTTTTGCTCATTCAAGAGGCTCGAGATCAACATGCTAGTAATGCGTGGAGCGCCTGCTCTTTCTGCCTTCCGTCACGATAAACTGTTAGCCGCTTTACAGAGTGAAATTTCTGTAGTGACCGCTGTTTATGGTGAATTTTATCACTTTGCCGACATCTCTGAAGAGTTAACTGATGACGAGCAGCAAATACTGTCTCGCATTCTTCGTTATGGCCCTAAAGCTGAGGTTCAAGAACCTGTAGGCTTGATGCAATTGGTTGTCCCTCGTCCCGGTACTATCTCTCCTTGGTCAAGCAAGGCAACAGATATTGCCAGAAATTGCGGCCTAAGCAAAATTAATCGTCTCGAAAGAGGGATTGCTTACTCTGTAGAATCATCGGTTGCACTCTCTGAAGAGCAAAAATCTGCTGTAGCAGCGTTGTTGCATGACCGTATGGTTGAGCGTGTATTGTCTGATATTGAAGCGGCTGCTGAGTTGTTTGTTCATACTCAACCTAAGCCACTTAACCTTATTAGTCTTAAGGGAGATGGCCATAAGGCATTAGCCAAAGCCAATGTTGATTTGGGTTTAGCGCTGGCTGAAGATGAGATTGATTATCTGGTTTCTAGTTTTACCACGTTGCAGCGTGACCCTTCTGATGTTGAGCTGATGATGTTTGCGCAAGCCAACTCTGAGCATTGTCGTCATAAGATTTTTAATGCGTCGTGGGATATAGATGGCGAAGCACAGGAAAAGTCACTCTTTTCGATGATCCGTAATACCAATGAGCTGGGTGGCGAAAATGTACTATCGGCTTATTCTGATAACGCGGCTGTTATTGCGGGCAGTAAAGCAGGACGTTTTTTCCCTGATCCGCAAACGGCTGAGTACTCTGCTAATCAGGAAGATATACATATCTTGATTAAAGTAGAAACGCATAACCATCCTACGGCTATAGCTCCACATCCCGGTGCGGCAACCGGTTCCGGTGGTGAAATCCGAGATGAGGGTGCAACAGGTAAAGGAGGTAAGCCAAAAGCAGGTTTGTCTGGGTTTACAGTATCAGATCTTAATATTCCGGATTTTGGTCAGCCTTGGGAGTCTCAGTACGGTAAACCCGGGCGTATAGTTTCCGCCTTAGATATCATGCTTGAAGGGCCTATCGGCGGCGCTGCATTCAATAATGAGTTTGGTCGTCCTAACCTGACAGGTTATTTCAGAACATTCGAGCAAAAAGTTAATGGTGCTGCGGGTGAAGAAGTGCGTGGTTATCATAAGCCGATCATGATTGCCGGCGGTATGGGTAATATCCGTGATGGTCACGTTGATAAAGGCCAGATTAGTGTTGGCGCTAAGCTGATCTGTCTAGGTGGTCCTGCCATGTTGATTGGTTTAGGTGGCGGTGCTGCATCTTCTATGTCATCGGGTACGTCCTCTGAAAATTTAGATTTTGCATCGGTTCAACGTGATAATCCTGAACTAGAACGCCGTTGCCAGGAAGTGATTGATCGCTGTTGGCAGCAAGGCGAAGACAACCCTATCGCATTTATTCATGATGTGGGGGCGGGCGGCTTGTCTAACGCATTCCCTGAACTCGTTAAAGATGGTGGGTGTGGTGGTCATTTTGAGCTGCGCAATGTGAATAATGATGAGCCAGGAATGTCTCCTTTGGAGATCTGGTGTAACGAAGCTCAAGAGCGTTATGTGCTGGCTGTGAAGCCTGAAGATATGGCGCGCTTTGAAGCTTTATGTGCACGCGAGCGTTGCCCATATGCTGTTGTTGGAGATGCGACTGAAGAGCATCATCTAACGCTGGGCGATACGCACTTTGATAACAAGCCTGTTGACCTGCCAATGAGCGTGCTTTTTGGTAAGCCACCAAAAATGCATCGATCAGTTGAGCGTATAGCCTATGAAGTTCCTGAGTTCGAAACGAGCGATATTCAACTGGATGACGCAATTGAGCGTGTACTTAAGCTCCCTGCGGTCGCCTCTAAGTCATTCTTGATTACGATTGGTGACCGCTCTATTACGGGGCAGGTTGCGCGTGACCAGATGGTGGGTCCATGGCAGGTTCCTGTAGCTGATTGTGCTGTTACTACGGCGGCATATGATACTTATGCTGGTGAAGCGATGGCTATGGGTGAGCGTACACCGCTAGCGTTGGTTGATGCTGCTGCGTCAGGGCGAATGGCTATTGGTGAAGTGCTCACAAATATTGCAGCAGCGCCTATCGCTGATATTTCTGATGTTAAGTTATCAGCTAACTGGATGTGTGCTGCGGGGCACCCTGGTGAAGATGAGAAGCTATATGACACAGTGAAAGCTGTCGGTATGGAGTTGTGCCCAGAGCTAGGCATTACTGTGCCTGTGGGTAAAGATTCAATGTCGATGCGGACAGTATGGAAAGATGGTGAAGAAGATAAGAGCGTAACGGCGCCATTATCACTTATCATCTCTGGTTTTGCTCCGGTGACTGATGCCCGTAAAGCGTTAACACCGCAATTGCGTTCTGACCAGGGTCATACCGATCTGATTCTGCTTGATCTTGGTAATGGCAAAAACCGTTTGGGTTTGTCTGCCTTGGCGCAGGTTTATAATAGAGTTGGTACGACGGTGCCTAATGTCGATGATGCGCAGCAGTTGGCGACATTCTTTTCTGCTATTCAAGAGCTTAATAACTTAGGGCTGTTGCTGGCTTATCATGATCGTTCGGATGGTGGGTTATTAGCAACTATTACTGAAATGTCTTTTGCGGGGCATGTTGGCGTTGATCTTAACCTAGATCTCATTGCTGAAGATAAATCAGAATGGCTTGCGGCTCTCTTTAATGAAGAGTTGGGTGCTGTAATTCAGGTAAGACGTGAAGATACTGAGCGTGTATTAGTGGAGCTAAATGCTGCAGGCTTGGGTGATATTGTCATGGTTGTCGGCTCGACTAACTCGGATGATGAGGTACGTCTGCACTTTGACGAAGATGAGATTTATAGTGCATCGCGTGTACAGCTGCAGCGCTGGTGGTCTGAAACTTCTTATCGTTTGCAGTCTTTGCGAGATAACTCTGCGTGCGCAGACCAAGAATTTGATCGTGTGTTGGATAAAGCGGATCCAGGTATTCAGGTGGCATTGTCATATGATGTTAATGAAGATGTGGCAGCACCGTTCATTGCTACAGGCGAGCGTCCGCGCGTTGCTATTCTTCGTGAGCAAGGCGTTAATGGTCAGATAGAGATGGCAGCTGCATTTGATCGTGCAGGTTTTGCGACTATCGATGTTCATATGAGCGACATACTTGAGGGGCGCGTTTCTTTGGATGCGTTTAAAGGCTTGGTAGCGTGTGGTGGATTCTCGTACGGTGACGTATTGGGAGCAGGTGAAGGTTGGGCTAAGTCCATTCTTTTCAATCAGCTTGCGCGTGAGCAGTTTAGTGCATTTTTCAAGCGTGAAGACACGTTTACGCTAGGGGTTTGTAATGGTTGTCAGATGCTGTCCAACTTGCATGAGCTTATTCCTGGTGCAGAGTTATGGCCTCACTTTGTGCGCAATGTGTCTGAGCAATTTGAAGCGCGTGTAGCTACGGTTGAAGTGCAAAAAAGCGATTCTATTTTCTTGAAAGGAATGGAGGGTTCTCGTATGCCGATTGCGGTGGCGCACGGTGAAGGTCATGCTGAATTTGCATCCTCTGAGCAGCTAGATGCTTTGCAGTCGTCTGGTACAGTTGCCTTAAAGTATGTCGATAACTACGGTAAAGTTACTCAGGAATATCCTCTGAATCCAAATGGTTCTGTGGGGGGGATTACAGGGTTAACTACGCCAGATGGCCGCGTCACTATTATGATGCCTCACCCGGAGCGTGTCTTTAGAGCCGTTCAGAACTCTTGGGCGCCAGATGAGTGGAGTGAGGATGGTGCGTGGATGCGTATGTTCCGCAATGCGCGTGTTTGGGTTGGCTAATTGCTTAATTAAATACTGAGCAGGTTCATTTAAAAGGCAGCTGATTTAGCTGCCTTTTTTATGACTTTTCTGTAGGGAAATCGTGTTTCCACCAGAGGCGCATGCCGCCGTGAAGCTCATAGGCATTATAGCCGTGGCGTAATAATTCTCTAACAATAGGTGTGCTTCGGTGGGCTGTAAGGCAGATGCAGATAATGGTTTTGTCTTTGGGGATTTTGGTTAAATCTACGCTGAAAACCGAGCGGGAATGGCTTGAAGGAATGTGGCTTAATTTCCACTCAGTATGGCTGCGTACGTCAAGTAAAAACAGGTTGTTGTGTTCCTCTTTCAGCTGTTTGTGTAATGCTTGAGCTGTAATCTGAGGGGTTGGAGTAAATGAGAGCCAGTCTTTTATTTTCATGGGCGTACGTATATGTAGCCTTTCTGTTGAAGGTCTACGATGGTGGGTAGGCCTGCTTGAACAACATCGTCTTCTTCAACTTCGTATAGATCTTCGCGTGTAATGTTATAGCCATCGAGTGTGTTGCCGCACATGATAAACTGCACATCCCTAAGGCGAAGGGAGTCTATGCTTATCTGTTTTTCCTGATTTTCTACTGCATCCATAAAATATTCAATGGCTCTTCCGTGAACAACTACCTTTACATCGATATGGTCTTCTCCGAGTGATTGAAGGTGGTTCGATATGTTAGTCATTGTTTCGGCGATGCGGCTCTCATCATGATAATTCATGTGGTAGACAACTTTTTGATCGTTGTATAGAGGGGCCGAAAAGCTATTGAGGCTTAGTAATAATAGGCCGGCGGTTAAAATAAGTGTTTTAAGGGTGCTCATAAAATCACCTGTTAAAAAAAAGATTAAAAAAAAGGCCGACACAAGGTCAGCCTTTTTCTAAAAGCAAAGTATTACTTCTTGCCAGAGATCTGAACGTCTACACGACGATCAGCACGTAGGCAGCTAATCAAAGCAGCGCCACGGCCAGAACATTGAGCGATAGGAGCTGTTTCACCTAAAGCGTCAACAGTCATAGCGTTGCTATCAACACCAGCAGAGCGAAGAGCTGCTGCAACGTTGTCAGCACGGCGACGAGATAGAGCGTCGTTGTATGCGCTTGAACCGATAGGGTCAGCATTACCGATTAAACGGATGCTCTTAACAGTAGCCAAGCCGTTAACGTAGTTAGCGATGTCAGAAACGCTATCTACAACAGCGCTATCGAAATCAAAGAATACAGCGAATTTTTTATCAGCAGCCATCATTGCTGGAGCTGGAGCAGCTGGTGTTGGAGCTGGAGCAGCGGCAGTCATTTTCTGGTAACCGTCACAGCCTTCAACTGTTGCGTCGTCTTGTCCCCAGGTACCAGTATGCCAGCACTCACCAAAACCTGTGCGCCATACAGTATCACCAGAGTCAGTAACGTAACCGCTGTTTACTGGGTGAGCCAGGGCAGCAGCTGACATGCTCATCGCAAGAGCGAAACCTGCGGTCATAGCGAGCTTTTTCATATTAATATCCTTGTAAAAAGTGGGTTATAGCATTCGTAATATTTCATGAATCTAGCCCACTGTCTATTAATCTACGTTTAACAGATCTAAAATGGGAAAACATTCACACACATAAACTGTATAGTATTTTACGTTGACTATCGCAAGTTTGGAACCATTTAAAGCCACTATTATTAATAATTTAGCTTTTTTTAGGGTAATACTTTCTTATAAGGCTTTACAGTGACTTTGGCATAAACACCGGCGGCTATATAAGGATCGGCATTAGCCCAATCTTGCGCCTCCGCTAGTGAGTCAAATTCTGCAATCACGAGGCTGCCAGTAAAGCCGGCCGATCCTGGGTCTTCTGAATCAATAGCAGGATGTGGACCTGCTACAAATAGCTTGCCTAGTTCTTTCAATGCAACCAGCCTGCTGAGGTGGTCGGGTCTGGCTGCCATGCGAGCATCGTGAGTGCCGGGCTTGTCTTCAGCGATAATAGCGTAAAACATAAGGTAAGGTTTCCTAGTCTGTGTTCTTTATATATTTAGACATATAAAGCCCCTGAAGGACTATAAATACAATAGTAAGTCCTAGCATGCCAAATAGCTTAAAGTTGACCCATGTTTCTTCGGAAAAGTTATAGGCAACAGCCAAGTTGATCACACCCATAGCAAGGAAGAAGGCAACCCAGGCTATATTTAGTGTTTTCCACGCATGTTGAGGTAATTCGATATTGCCAGACATGATCCTTTCAATAATGGTTTTAGTGCCGATGAATTGGCTTCCTAAGAAAGCGATCCCAAACAACCAGTTGACGACAGTAGGTTTCCATTGAATGAAGGTCTTGTCTTGAAATATAACAGTAGCGCCGCCCATAATGATGACAAGCACTAGAGTGACTAGCTGCATTTTTTCGATTTTGTGCTCTTTGAACCATGTGTAAAGCATCTGAATCAGGGTTGCGGGAATCAATACGGCAGTTGCCATGATGATATCGTCCGTGTACTTGTACACGCCGAAAAAAATAATTATTGGGAAAAAGTCGAGAAGTAGTTTCATAGTCGTATAATTAGTTAAAGGGCTCTAAAGTATATAGAGCTGTCTCCTGCTTATAAACCCGGAATTGATATGCTGGCACATTCTTATGACTTTCATACTCACTCGACCGCGTCGGACGGGACTTTAGCGCCGCAAGTGCTGATAGAAAAAGCGAGCGAGGCGGGTGTAAAGCTGATAGCGTTGACGGACCACGACTCTATGAGCGGTTACCAGGCATTGGTCAGTTCAGGGATTAGTGCTGATATAGAGTTGGTTGCTGGTGTGGAGTTAACCTGTCGGTTGGATAAGCAGGTGGTTCATGTAGTTGGTTTAAATCTTGATGCAAGCAACGAGCAGCTAAATGCCCATTTGCTAGGGCTTGATCAGTTGCGTATGGAGCGGGCTAAAGCGATAGCATTACGCTTACATAAAGCCGGTTTGCCTGATTTACTCGAGGCGGCAATTGGGTGCGCAGGTGGCGGGCAAATAGGGCGGCCTCATTTCGCGCAAGCGCTCTTACAAATGGGTTTGGTGAATGATCAGCAGCAGGCCTTTAAAAAGTACTTAGGCGCGGGTAAAAAAGGTGATGTTAAGGTTGAGTGGCCGCAGCTTGCTTCAATTATTGAGATTATTCATGCGGCGGGCGGTGTAAGTATCTTGGCACATCCTACGAAATATAATTTAACCTTAAATAAGGTTCGCTATTTGGTGGCGCAATTTAGTGAGCTGGGTGGCGATGCATTAGAGGTTGGTTATCCTGCAGTGACGGCGGATCATCAGAAGTCGTTATCTGTTTTGGTTGAGAAGCACCAGTTAATGGCTTCTGGTGGGAGTGATTTTCATAATCCGGATTATCATTGGACAGGGTTGGGGCGTTTTCCGAAAGTGCCAGAGCATCTGCCGCATGTATTAGATGCGATTCGTTAGTGGGTATTAACTTTGGGGTTATATTGTGAGCCAGTTTTTTCAGATACACACAGAAAATCCGCAAAAAAGGCTAATTCAGCAAGCGGTAGATATTATTAATAAGGGTGGGGTTATTGTATACCCAACGGATTGTGCTTATGCGCTAGGCTGCCATTTAGGTGATAAATCAGCCCTTGATAAAATAAAACGTATTCGCAAGTTGGATGATAAACATAACTTTACATTAGTTTGTCGTGATTTAAGTGAGATTGGAACTTATGCAAAAGTTGATAACCAAATGTATAGGTTTTTAAAGGCGCATACTCCTGGTGCATATACTTTTATATTAAAAGCGACAGCAGAAGTTCCGCGGCGCTTATTGCATCCTAAAAGGAGGTCGATTGGACTAAGGATTCCTGATAATAAAATAGTTCAGGCGCTACTTGAAGCTTTGGGTGAGCCTATTATGAGTACCTCCTTAATTATGCCTGGAGAGGATGAGCCGCTTTCAGACCCTTATGATATTCGTGATGTATTACAGCATGAAATAGACTTGGTTATAGATGGTGGTTATTGCGGGGTGGCGGCTACAACAGTTATTAGTTTAATAGATGATCGGCCTGAAGTTATCAGAGAGGGGGCGGGTGATATTTCCGATTTTGTATAAATAAGCTATTATTGTTAATTATATTATGTAATAAAATGTTAATTTCTTGAATTAATATTTTATTTGACGATAATGCCTTGCAAGCTAATTAATATTTATTGAGTTGAATAATGACTGATATCGTAAAAATCTTAACAAGGAAAAATTCTCTGCGTAAGCAGTGTCAGGACTTATCAATAACGGACATTGAAAAAATAATCGTTGATCTTTCAGATATATTGAAAGAAAAAGAAGCATTTGAATTAGAGCGTGTAGAAGCTGATCGTGAGAAAAATGCGAAAATTGATATGATCCGCAAAACGATGCAAGAAGCGGGCATAGGCTTTGATGATATTAAAGATTTGGTTGCAACTTCTCCTAAGAAAAAAGTAGAAGCCAAATACCGTATTACAGATGCAAATGGTGATACACATGAATGGTCTGGTCGTGGTAGAACGCCATTAGCATTCCAAGAATACTTTGATACGCAAGGTGTTACTAAGGATGCTTGTTTAATTAAGTAAGTCTATCGTTTGCGATTTGTTATTATAAGCTCTTCGGTTTTTGCTGAAGAGCTTTTTTGTTTTCTGCGTAGGAGCGTCACATGTCAGATGAAAAGTTACAGAAAGTGTTGGCGCGCTCTGGATATGGCTCACGTCGTGAGATGGAGCGCTGGATAGGTGAGGGGCGGGTGTCCGTTAATGGGCGCACTGCAACTTTGGGGGATCGGGTTAGTCATCGCGACCAGATTCAAGTCAATGGGCGAGCAGCAAATATAGTTTCTGAAGCTGAAAGCCCTCGTCGGGTATTAATTTATAATAAGCCGGTTGGTGAAGTGTCTACTCGACACGACCCTGAAGGGCGTCCTACTGTGTATGATCATCTTCCGCCGTTAAGAACTGGGCGCTGGATTGCTATAGGGCGTTTGGATTTAAATACCAGTGGTTTGTTGGTGTTTACAACGGATGGCGAGTTGGCGCATATGATGATGCACCCATCTGCCAATATTGATCGCGAATATGCTGTGCGTGTTTTGGGTAATGTGCCTGAAGAGATGCTGGCGCGTCTTAAAGAGGGTGTGTTGCTTGAAGATGGGATGGCTAAATTTACAGACGTTCGTTTCTTTGATGGTGATGGTGCCAATAAGTGGTACCACTGTGTGGTAATGGAAGGTCGGAACCGTGAAGTGCGTCGCTTGTGGGAGTCGCAGGGTCTGCAGGTTAGTCGCTTAAAGCGTGTGCGCTACGGTTCATTGTTTTTGCCTAGTGATGTTAAGGCGGGAACTTGGAAAGAACTTACCACTAAAGATATTAAAGTGTTGGCTAGCAAGCTGGGTATTGATCAGAAGAAACCCGTGCGTATGAAGCCGGCAGAAAAAGAAAAGCTTGAGCGTCGCTACAAGCATCAGCAGATACGTCATTCTGTTGGTCCTAAGCATCGTAAGGACTAATTTTTTTTGAAGTAATGGGTATGATAAAAACGCAGCCAAAGGGCTGCGTTTTTTGTGGGTTGCGTAATGACGATTGATTATTGAGCGTTTAGTGATTGTCCGTTCACATCATTGCTATCGTGACCCATTAGATACAGGTAGAGCGGCATAATGTTAGCGGGTTCTGGATTATTTTCTGGTTGCTCCCCAGGGTATGCGTAGGCGCGCATTTTAGTGCGTGTGGCGCCAGGGTTGATGCAGTTAACTCTTATGTTGGCAGTGTTTTCCACTTCGTCTGCCATGACCTGCATAAAGCCTTCGGTTGCAAACTTTGACACGCTGTAAGCACCCCAGTATGCGCTCCCTTTTCTTCCTACTCCTGAAGAGGTGAAAATAACGGATGCGTTCTCAGAGCGGTGTAATAGAGGCATAAGCGTTTGCGTTAGGATAAACGGGGCGTTGATGTTTACCTGCATGACTTGTTGCCAAATAATAGGATCGTATGACTCTATGGGCGTTCTTACGCCAAGTAGTGAGGCGTTGTGTAGTAACCCATCGATATGACCAAACTCATTGTCTAAGATGTTAGTTAGATCAATGTAGTCATGTTCTGTCGCTGTTTCTAGATTGAGCGGTACTATCGCAGGTTTAGGGCCACCTGCTGCTTCTATTTCGTCGTAAACGTTTTCAAGTTTTTCAGTTGTTTTGCCTACGAGTATGACGGTGGCACCATGTGCGGCATACGTTAATGCAGCCGCGCGCCCGATGCCGTCGCCAGCGCCGGTGACAAGGATTATCTTGTTTTCAAGAAGGTTGTTGGGAGCGTTGTATTCAAACATCGAAAGCGTCCTTATTCATTGTGACGGCTCTCAAAAATGCGCGTCTATTACAGATAGAATCTGATCTGCATGCTGAACATAGGCGTTAGCATTCCAGTTATCAGCGTTCTCCGATTCGTTAATATAGCCATATAAAGCACCAATTGTGAACATATCTGCGCGATTTCCGGCATCGATATCACGTATATGGTCACCAATATAAATACAATTTTGTGGCGTGACCTGTATTTGTTGGCAAGCTAAAAGTAGTGGCTCAGGGTCAGGTTTTGTCTTGTTTACATGGTCTGGGCAGATGGTACTTGCACTTCGTGTGCTTAGTTTTAGCGCGGATAAAATAGGTGCGGTGAAGCGTTTAGGCTTGTTGGTGACTATGCCCCAAGGAATTTGTTGTTCTTCTAGTGTGGCTAGTAGTGATTTAATGCCCGGAAATAGCTTGCTGTCGTTGGCGAGGTGTTGGTCGTAAAGACTGAGCATCTGCTGGTTCAAACTGGGCAGTTTGCTGTCGCCATCGCTGAGCTTGAATGCTGCTTTTAACATGGCGTTCGCACCATTGGAAACGTGCTTGCGTAGTTCGACGTAAGGTTGGGCTGGTAAGTTGTTCTTTGTTAGTAGTTGGTTGATAACCCAGTGAAAGTCGGGTGCAGTATCAAGAAGCGTTCCATCAAGATCGAACAGAACGGCTTCTGGTTTTCTTATTTTGCTTGTTTTCACGTTTATAGCTCAGGGCGGGTGGTCGCAATGATAAAGTTGACGTCGACATCGGAAGTATCTAAGCGGTATTGCTTAGTAAACGGGTTGTACGTCATGCCCGTAATGTCGTTGGTTTTAAGCTTTGATTGACGGATCCATGTGGCCAGTTCGGAAGGGCGGATGAACTTTTTGAAGTCGTGAGTGCCTTGTGGAACAAGCTTTAGCACATGTTCTGCACCTAGTATGGCAAATAAATAGCTCTTTGGGTTGCGGTTAAGTGTCGAGAAGAAGACATGTCCGCCCGGCTTTACCATTTTAGCGCACGCCTGAACAATGGATGATGGATCAGGAACGTGCTCTAGCATTTCCATGCACGTGACAACATCAAACGCTGCTGGGTTGGCTTCTGCCATCTCTTCTGCTGTGATTTGTTGGTACTTAACCGATACGCCGCTTTCTAAACCGTGAAGCTTGGCTATTTTAAGTGGCGCTGCTCCCATGTCTATGCCGGATACTTCTGCGCCACGTAAGGCCATGGATTCAGATAAAATCCCGCCGCCGCAGCCTACATCAAGTACTGTTTTTCCTGCGAGTGATGCAATGCGGTCGATATAGCCAACACGCAATGGATTGATATCGTGTAGTGGTTTGAACTCACTGTCTTTGTCCCACCATCGGCTAGCCAATTCTTCAAATTTGGCAATTTCAGAAGGGTCAATGTTTGCAGAAAAAGTTTGATCGGTCATAGGGAATGGTATCTAAATAGTATTTCGAATGCCTCTATTCTAACACTGGCTAGTGCTCTTAAACAGCTAGCGCAACATATTCATTTTGCGGGAATCTTTTTGGAATCTTGTGGTATACTCGTTCGGTTAAAAACAGGTCCTGTTTTTCTGGGCTTGATTGACTAGAACGAATCAAGATTAGCAGACCGAATCAAGGAAAGCTGAAACGCATGGGTGATTTAACCAAAGAAATTTTGCCGGTAAATATCGAAGATGAGATGAAGCAGTCTTATCTCGATTATGCCATGAGTGTTATCGTTGGCCGGGCCTTGCCTGATGTCCGTGATGGCTTAAAGCCTGTTCACCGTCGTGTTTTGTTTGCGATGAGTGAGCTTAGCAATGACTGGAATAAACCGTATAAAAAATCTGCACGTGTGGTGGGTGATGTAATCGGTAAGTATCACCCTCATGGTGATAGCGCTGTTTATGACACCATTGTCCGTATGGCGCAGGATTTTTCGATGCGTTATACGCTGGTCGATGGACAAGGTAACTTCGGTTCCGTCGATGGCGATTCAGCAGCAGCAATGCGATATACCGAAATTCGCATGGATAAAATCTCCCATGAGCTGCTATCTGACTTAGATAAAGAAACAGTCGACTTCGTACCTAACTACGATGGCACAGAATTTATTCCAGAAGTGCTGCCTTCGCGTGTTCCTAACCTATTGGTTAATGGCTCGTCCGGTATTGCCGTAGGTATGGCGACTAATATTCCGCCACATAACTTGCGCGAAGTTGTTAACGGTTGCCTTGCACTGATAGATAACTCAGAACTCACCGTTGATGAGTTAATGGAACATATTCCAGGACCTGACTTTCCAACGGGCGCTATTATTAATGGGCGCGCAGGTATTCTTGAGGCGTATCGTACCGGCCGTGGCCGTATTTATATTCGCTCCAAGTACCATGTAGAAGAAAACAGTAAAGGTCGCAGCGCCATTATTGTGACTGAAATACCTTACCAGTTGAATAAAGCCCGCTTGATTGAAAAAATCGCGGAGCTAGTTAAAGAGAAAAAACTAGAAGGTATCAGTGAGTTACGTGATGAATCCGATAAAGATGGTATGCGAATCTATATCGAATTAAAACGTGGCGAAATGCCAGAAGTTATTGCTAATAACCTGTTTGCCCAAACACAGATGGAAGGTGTTTTTGGTATAAATGTGGTGGCATTGGTTGATGGTCAGCCGAAAATTCTGAACCTAAAAGAATTGATCGAAAACTTTATCCGTCATCGCCGAGAAGTGGTGACGCGTCGTACTGTTTACTTGCTGCGTAAAGCGCGTGAGCGAGGTCATGTTCTAGAAGGTTTGGCGATTGCATTAGCTAATATTGATGAAGTTATCCAGCTGATCAAGCAGTCTCCAACACCATCAGAAGCTAAAGAGCGACTGACAGAGATGGCATGGGCGCCAGGTTCTGTTGTCGATATGCTTGAGCGCGCGGGTGAGAATGCTTGCCGTCCTGATGATCTAGATCCTCAGTATGGTATGCGCGAAGGTAAATATTACCTTTCTCCAGTGCAGGCTCAAGCTATTCTGGATCTTCGACTCCATCGTTTGACTGGCCTTGAACATGAGAAGCTGATTAACGAATACCAAGAATTGCTGGTTAAAATTGCTGAGCTACTTGAAATCTTGGGTTCTTATACGCGTTTGATGGAAGTGATTCGCGAAGAGCTAGAAGCGATTGTGGCCGAGTTTGGCGATGAGCGCCGTACTGAGATTATCGCGTCTCGACGTGATTTGACCGTTGCTGACCTAATCACAGAAGAAGATATGGTGGTAACCATCTCTCATGGTGGTTATGCGAAGACGCAACCGTTAACGGATTACCAGTCACAACGTCGTGGCGGTAAGGGTAAATCAGTAACTGCAGTAAAAGATGAAGATTTTGTTGAACACCTTCTTATTGCCAGTACGCACGCCACTATTTTGTGCTTTACCAATAAAGGGAAGGTTTACTGGTTGAAGGTATATGAGATACCGCCAGCGAGTCGGGCTGCTCGTGGTCGCCCAATTGTAAATATTTTGCCATTGGATGAAGGTGAACGTATATCGACTATTCTTCCGGTAAATGAATACAGTGAAGAGCGCTTTGTCTTTATGGCAACAGCGAGTGGTACCGTTAAGAAGACCTCTTTGGTTAACTTCTCACGCCCAAGGTCATCTGGCTTAATTGCTGTTGATCTACTCGACGATGATGCGCTAATTGGTGCTGCTATCACTGAGGGAGATGACGATATTCTACTGGTAACAGATGCCGGTAAAGTAGCGCGTTTCCATGAAGGTGAAGTTCGTGCGATGGGCCGTACAGCGCGTGGTGTACGCGGTGTTAAGATGAAAGGTGCCGCACGTGTGATCTCTCTGATTATTCCTCAGGAAGGTGGCAAGGTATTAACAGCGTCTGAGCGTGGTTTTGGTAAACAGACGGCAGTTGAAGACTTCCCTTGTAAAGGGCGTGGTAACCAGGGTGTGATTGGTATGCAGTGTACTGATCGTAATGGTAACTTGGCGGGTGCAGTGCAGGTCTTTGAAGGCGATGATGTGATGCTGATCAGTGATCAGGGCACTATGGTTCGTACACGCACTTCTGAGATATCTGTCTTGGGTCGTAACACGCAGGGTGTAATGCTAATTCGCGTTGCCGGAGATGAAAATCTGGTGAGTCTGGCGCGTATTGAAGAGCCAGAAGTGCCAGATGAAGCTGTTTTGGATGCCGAAGGTAATGTTGTTGAAGGTAGCGTAGTTGACGGTACTGAAGAGGTAGTGGCAGCGCAAGATGCTGCAATACCGTCTGATGATGAAAGCGACGTAGAACCCGACGCAGAGTAAGTTAATAAGCGCGGCTCAGGCCGCGCTTATTATTTATGCTTGGTAAATTTAAGAGAAAAAGTAGAAATGATCCGTAAGTTGAATTTCAGTGCAGGGCCTGCAGCTCTTCCCGAAGAGGTTTTGAAACAGGCACAGGAAGAGATGCTCGATTGGCATGGGCATGGCCTCTCCATTATGGAGATGAGCCATCGCAGCAAAGAGTATGTTTCAGTTGCCGAACAAGCAGAGCAAGATCTTCGTGATCTCATGCAGATACCTGACAACTATAAAGTGTTGTTCTTGCAAGGTGGTGCAACTACTCAATTTTCGATGATTCCGCTGAACCTCTTACGCGATAAAAAGACAGCTGATTATATCAATACCGGCGTGTGGTCTAAAAAGGCTATCGCTGAAGCGAAGCGCTATTGTGAAGTGAACATTGCAGCAACAACGGAGCATAATAACTTTACATCAGCACCCTCTCAGGATGAGCTTAAATTGAATCTTGAAGCGGCTTATGTGCATTACACACCAAATGAAACGATTGGTGGTGTTGAGTTTGACTATATTCCTGAGACTGGTGACGTACCATTAGTAGCGGATATGTCATCCAGTATTCTGTCGCGGTCTATCGACGTGTCTCGTTTTGGTTTGATCTATGCGGGCGCGCAAAAAAATATCGGCCCTGCTGGTTTAACCGTTGTCATTGTGCGTGATGATTTGATTGGTCAAATGCTACCTAGCGCACCGACTATGTTTGATTATTCAATACATGCTGCAGCAGATTCAATGAATAATACCCCGCCAACGTTCGGCTGGTATTTAGCGGGTTTGATTTTTCAATGGCTTAAACGTCAAGGTGGCGTTGAAGGGATGCAGATGATCAATCAGCGTAAAGCAGAAAAACTCTATGCTGCTATTGATCGAAGTGCTTTCTATGCCAACCCTATTGCGGTTGCTAATCGCTCTTGGATGAATGTTCCTTTCACGCTTGCAGATGCGAACCTAGATAAGCGCTTTATTGAGGAAGCTGATCAAGCCGGGCTACTGAATTTAAAAGGGCATCGCTCTGTAGGGGGGATGCGTGCCAGTATTTATAACGCAGTACCCGAATCCGCTGTGGACGCTTTGATAGCATTTATGGCTGAGTTTGAACATAAACATAGTTAATCTGTTGAAATAGGATCTTTGGATGACTGAACAAGAACAGGCGCTCAAAGTACTGCGCGACCAGATTGATTCGATCGATAAGCAAATCCATGTGCTGCTGAATCAGCGAGCTATGTGTGCGCAAAATGTAGCGGAAGTGAAAGAGCAGTATCAGGGTGAAGAGGTTGCTGTTTTTTATCGCCCAGAACGTGAAGCGCAGGTGCTTAAGCGGGTAATGGAACGCAACGAAGGCCCTCTTGCTGATAAAGAAGTGGCGCGTTTATTTCGCGAAATTATGTCTGTTTGTCTCGCGCTTGAAAAGCCCATGCGAATTTCGTTTCTTGGGCCTGAAGGGACTTTTACTCAGCAGGCTGCACTCAAGCATTTTGGTCTTTCCGCTGAAAGTGCGCCCATGGCTACATTGGATCAGGTGTTTAGAGAAGTAGAAGCCGGTGCTGCTCATTATGGTGTTGTACCAATTGAAAATTCATCTGAGGGTATGGCAACTCATACACTAGATCTGTTTAAGCGTTTCAGTTTGCGTATTTGTGGTGAGTTGGAGTTGAAAATTCACCACCATTTACTGGCGCAAGAGAATACGGATTCAGAACTCATAAATCGTATCTATGCTCATCAGGAATCGTTTGCTCAGTGTCGAAGCTGGCTAGATACGAATTACCCACAAGCAGAGCGAATAACGGTTAGCTCTAACGCAGAAGGGGCAAGACTTGCGGCTCAAGAAGTCGGTACGGCTGCGATTGCTGGCGATATGGCTGTTGAATTATATGGCTTACAGATCCTAGAACGTAATATCGAAGACCAGTCTGATAACACCACACGTTTTCTCATTATTGGCGATCAAGATGTTGGCCCAAGCGGTGATGATAAAACATCAATATTGATGTCTGCACATGACACACCGGGTGTTCTTTATACACTTTTAGAGCCTTTCCATCGCCATGCGATTAGCCTTACTCGAATAGAAACACGGCCAGCCAGACAGGGCGGCTGGAGTTATATGTTTTATATAGACTTTGAAGGTCATGTAGAAGAAGAAAAAGTGCAGAGCGTGCTTTCAGAGTTAGAGTCTAGTTCTGTAGAGTTAAAGCTATTGGGGTCTTACCCTAAAGCGGTATTATAAAAATTATAAAGAGCGCATATGAAGCCAATTTTTCTAGTAGTTAGGCTGCAGCGGAGCATGACCCTGTGAGCTGTATGGCCAATCGTGTATTAATTATAGGTCTGGGCCTGATTGGTGGGTCTTTAGCTAAAGCACTCAAAAAGAAGCATTTTGTAAATGTCGTAGTGGGTTACGACCGTAACCTTGATGAGCTTCAGCAAGGTATTGATCTTGGTATCATCGATGAGGGCTGTAGTGACTTTTCTAGTGCGGTAAAAACGGCAGATATTATTGTTTTAGCTGTTCCCGTTAAAGCAACTGAAGCTGTTTTATTTGATATAAAACCTTATCTTCAGCCTCATACTGTTATTACTGATGTTGGTAGTACTAAGGGCAATGTCATTGTTGCAGCACAAAATGTATTCGGCTCAGTTCCCCGTAATTTTATTCCTGGGCATCCCATTGCGGGTTCAGAAAAGAGCGGCGTTGCGGCGGCTGATGATACGTTATTTGTAAAGCACAAGGTTATACTGACGCCGTTGCCTGATTCGGATAAAAGTGCAACACGCTTGATCGCTCGGATGTGGCAAAGTACGGGGGCAGAAGTGTTACAGATGGCAATAGAACGCCATGATGAAGTGCTTGCAGCAACGAGTCATCTACCGCACCTCCTTGCGTTTTCATTAGTTGATACCTTGGCTAAAGAGCAAGACAGTACTGAGATCTTTCGTTATGCCGCGGGTGGTTTTCGGGACTTTACTCGTATTGCCGCTTCAGATCCGACGATGTGGCATGATGTCTGCCTAGCAAATAAGAAACAAATATTGGATCAAATTGATAATTTCACCGCAGGTTTAGCGTCATTACGCCGGGCTATTGTTGACGGTGACAGTCAGTCGATGTTGGGTGTATTTACACGCGCAAAATCTGCCAGAGAGCATTTTAATAAAATGCTAAGTGGTACCGCATATTCACAAACACATCATAATTTACAGGTAACCTTCCACATTCGCTCCGCCGGGCCGTTACAAGGTCGAATTAGCGTCTCGGGTGATAAGTCTATGTCTCACCGGGCCATAGTCTTGGGTGCATTAGCGGAGGGCGTGACAAATATTAATGGTTTTCTAGAAAGTGAAGACAGTTTGGCAACAGTTCAAGCTTTTCGAGATATGGGTGTTGTTATAGAAGGGCCTCATCAAGGTGCTGTAAAAATTTATGGCGTGGGCCTTCATGGATTGTACCCACCTCCGGGGCCTTTGTATTTAGGTAACTCAGGCACGTCGATGCGACTATTAAGTGGTTTGTTAGCCGCTCAAAAATTTGATACAGAGTTGCTAGGTGATAGATCCTTGTCAAAGCGGCCGATGGAGAGAGTTGCGGAACCTTTACGTGAAATGGGTGCCTCTATCAATACATCAGAAAATGGAAGCGCACCTGTTTATATATCAGGCGGTCAGCAATTATCCGCTATTAATTATCAGATGCCAGTAGCCAGTGCTCAGGTTAAATCAGCTCTGCTGCTGGCTGGGTTATATGCTCAAGGTGTTACGCAAATCAAGCAATCTGCTATTACGCGTGACCATACTGAGCGGATGCTAAAAAACTTTGGTGTTGAATTAACCACACAGAACAGTGTCGTCAGTATTGCTTCAGGGCAAATACTGAGAGCGACAAATTTAGATATACCTGCTGATATTTCTTCAGCTGCATTTTTCATAGTAGCGGCGGCTATTAATCCGGGCTCTGATTTAGTAATTGAGCAGGTGGGGGTAAACCCGAGTCGCTCTGGTATTTTAGATATCATGAAAATGATGGGGGCCGACCTTACACTAGAAAACCCAATGACACTCAATGGCGAACCCGTAGCAGATGTACATGTGCGTTACACGCCATTGAAAGCGATTACTATTCCTGAAGAGCTAGTGTCGGTTGCTATTGATGAGTTTCCTGTGATCTTTGTAGCAGCCGCTGCTGCTACAGGAGTGACCTGTTTAACAGGCGTTGGAGAGTTACGGTATAAAGAAAGTGATCGTATTGAAGCAATGCAGCAAGGACTGCTGCGAATGGGTATAAATGTTGTCGTTGAAGGTGACAACATTCTTATTACCGGTGGTGAACTACAGGGAGCAAATATTAGTAGTTATGATGATCATAGAGTAACAATGGCATTTGCTGTTGCAGGTACCATTGCTAAAGATGAAGTAAGGATTGAAGCCTGCAGTCACGTAGCAACCTCATTTCCAGAGTTTATTGAGGTTGCTCAAAAAGCAGGTATACGCATTCATAAGGAGGAGACGAATGTCTCAAGTTAACACTAGTGTGCCCGTTATTACCGTTGATGGACCTAGTGGTTCAGGTAAGGGAACTGTGTGTAGGTTACTGGCAGAAAAATTAGAGTGGAGACTGTTGGATAGTGGTGCGCTATATCGATTAACAGCTCTGGCGGCCAGTCACCATGGTGTATCAATTGATGATGTAGAAGCTTTGGTGGTATTGGCAGCTCATTTGGACGTACAGTTTTCTACACGTGATGACGGTGTTCAAATTGTGCTCGAAGGTGAGGAAGTCACTCAAGCTATTCGTAATGAAAGCATCGGAAATGATGCCTCTAAAATTGCGGCTATAGGTCCAGTAAGGCAGGCTTTACTTGAGAGGCAGCGTGCTTTTGCAGAGTTACCAGGTTTAATTGCAGATGGTCGAGACATGGGGACCGTTGTCTTTCCTGCCGCTACCTTAAAAGTCTATTTAGATGCGAGTGTGCAAGAAAGAGCAACTAGACGATATAACCAGTTGATAAATAAGGGGCTCGATGCTAGCCTTGAAGTGATATTGGAAGACTTGCAAGAACGTGACACGCGTGATATGAACAGAAGTGTGGCACCATTAAAGCCTGCAAGTGATGCGATGGTACTGGATTCAACCAGTATGAGTATTGAAGAAGTTCTGAGTGCGGTCCTAGAAGAAGTACGTCACAAGGGGTTGCGTTAGAACGTTAAAAACGGATGTGATAACCAACAGCGAACGTTGTGAGGGTATTTAGATGAGTGAAAGTTTTGCTGATCTCTTCGAAGAGAGTCTGCAAGGGCTGAATATGGCGCCTGGATCCATTGTGACAGGCACAGTAATAGCGATAGAGAATGATTTCGTTGTTGTTCATGCAGGACTTAAATCTGAAGGTGTAATACCGCGAGTACAATTTCACGATGACAAAGGTGAACTTACCGTCGTTGTTGGTGATGAAGTTCAAGTTGCACTAGAAAGTGTTGAAGATGGTTACGGTGCAACAAAACTTTCCCGTGATAAAGCAAAACATGCCGAAGCCTGGGCTGTGCTTGAGCAAGCCTTCGAAAAAGGTGAAACCATTAATGGGACGATTACAGGTAAGGTTCGAGGTGGTTTCACGGTAACCGTTGGTAACGTAGATGCTTTTTTGCCAGGTTCATTGCTAGATATTCGACCGCTACGAGACAGTACTCATCTTGAAGGTAAAGAGCTTGAGTTTAAGTTAGTTAAACTCGATGCAAAACGTAATAATATTGTTGTTTCGCGCCGTGCCGTTCTTGAAGAATTAAACAGTGCTGATCGTGAGCAGTTGATTGCAACGCTAGCGGAAGGTATTGAGTTAAAAGGTATTGTTAAGAACCTAACAGACTACGGTGCATTTATAGATTTAGGTGGCGTTGATGGCCTGTTGCATATTACCGATATTGCTTGGAAGCGTGTTAAGCACCCAAGTGAAGTATTGACGGTTGGCGACGAAATTAATGTCAAAGTACTGAAATATGACCCTGAGCGTACCCGCGTCTCTTTAGGTATCAAGCAGTTGATGGCTGATCCATGGGAAGAAACTATCGCTACGATTAACGTAGGTGACAGAAAAAGTGCCCGCGTAACCAATCTGACTGAGTATGGTTGTTTTGCTCAAATAGCTGATGGCATTGAAGGTTTGGTGCATGTGTCTGAAATGGATTGGGCGAATAAAAATATCCATCCTTCCAAAGTGGTGCACGTAGGACAAGAAGTCGATGTGATGGTGTTAGCAATCGACAAAGAGAGGCGCCGTATTTCGTTAGGCATGAAGCAGTGCCAGCAGAACCCATGGGATGCATTTTCTCAGAAGTATAAGAAGGGTGATAAGTTAACCGGCCGCATTAAATCTATTACTGACTTTGGAGTTTTCCTTGGTCTTGATGGCAATATTGACGGTCTGATTCATCTTTCAGACTTATCTTGGGATTTGCCAGGAGATGAGGCTGTTAAGCAATACCATAAAGGCGCTGAGGTTGAAGCCGTTGTTGTATCAATCGACATTGAGCGCTCCCGTATAGCGTTGAGTATTAAGCAATTAGAAAGTGACCCTTTTAGTGAATTTGTATCATCTAAAGGAAAAGGGCATGAGGTAAGCGGCACGGTAACGGCTGTTGATAAGCAAAGAGCTAACGTGCAATTAGCAGACGGTGTTGATGCTGTTTTGAAAGTTGCAGACTTCTCGCAAGACCGCATTAACGACCTTTCTGAGCACCTAAGCGTTGGAAGTTCGTTGTCGGCATTTATTTCGGCCATCGATAGCAAGAATAGAATAATCAATCTTTCTATAAAACAGAAAGAACTGCAACAAGAGAAAGAAGCGTTGCAAGCAGTACAGCAGCAAGTGGTTGAGGCCGCAGGGCCTACCACAATTGGTGATCTGATAAAGCAACAGATGAGTAAAAAGGACTCCTGAACCCTGAGGCGCTATAGGCGCCTTTCTAATTTACAGGGCATGTTAGGAGATATGATAGTGTATGAGGCAGCGGAGGGAGTATAATGACAAAATCAGAATTGATAGAGCATCTGATTGATCGGCATCCTGAACTTTCTGTAAAAGATGTAGAGCTGGCAGTTAAAGCAATGCTTGACCATATGACAGAATCACTGGCCAATGGTGACCGCATAGAAATTCGCGGCTTTGGTAGTTTTTCTCTTCATTTTCGAGCCCCTCGTATAGGGAGAAACCCTAAAACGGGTGATTCTGTATCGCTAACGGCCAAATATGTTCCTCACTTTAAACCAGGAAAGGAACTACGGGAGCAGGTTAATGAGAGTATTGAACAAGGCTTTTAAGCGGTGTTGAGGCCGTTATAAAGTAGTATCTGGAGGTTACATAGTGCGTTGGTTAAAAATCTTAATAGTATTCCTGCTATCAGCTGTTATTTTGATGGTTGGTATTATGTTTACGATACATAACACTGAAAAAGTATCGATTGATTTAGTGTTTCTTACATTGCCTGAAGCGAGCTTGTCGCTTTGGTTGATAGCTGCTTTTGTTTTGGGTGGTATCTCTGGGATCTTGCTGAGCAGTGTGGCTGTTGTTTCTCTTAAGGCTCGCTTGATGGGCAGCCGTCGTAAAGTTAATGCGACTAACAAAGAGCTTGATCAATTGAGGACGGCAACGCTTAAAGACGCTGCATAACGTGCAAAATATTTGGCTTATCGTACCGTTAGTAATCGCTATTTTTATTGGCTGGTTACTCGGTCGAAAAAGCTTTAGCCAAGAAATGAAACCTGCATCTGAAGGTGTGTTGGGCCGCGATTATTTTATAGGGCTTGATCATCTTTTAAATGAAAAAACAGATGCAGCCATAGAAAGCTTTATTCGCGCGCTTGAAGTAAATAGTGAAACCATTCCTGCTCACTTAGCTTTAGCTAAATTGTTCCGGCGTAAAGGTGATGTTGAGCGTGCTATTAATATTCACCAAAATCTCTTAGCTCGGCCAGACTTATCACGTCAAGATTCACTAAGAGTGCAGATGGCGCTTGCACTAGACTATGATGCTGTCGGTTTATTAGATCGCACTGAGAATCTTCTTAAAGATATTGTTAAGCAAAACCCTCCACGTGAAACTCGTCGTAAAGCACTAACTGTGTTAACCAAACTGTATGAAAAAGAACAGGAATGGCACGACGCGTTGAGTACAGCACAAAAGCTTAGTCCTGATGAAACGCTCGATATCCGCCATGAATGCGCACACTACTATTGCGAGTTGGCTGAAAAAAGCTTAAAAGATCAGCAGTATAAAGAAGCTGCAGATTTTACAAAGCAGGGGCTGCAGTTAGACCCTCTGTCAGTGCGTGGATCACTGTTACAATCACGTATTGCGATAGATCAGCAACAATGGAAAACGGCGATTCGAGCTTTGCGTAATGTTGAAAAGCAAAATGTAAAGTTTGTATCTGAAACGATTAAAGACCTAGAGTGTTGTTACTCTGCGCTACAAAATCGTACAGAGTATGAAGCTTACTTGCGTCACTGTTTATCAGCTGCGCCCTCGGCAACCGTGATTTTAGCATTAGCTGAAGTGATCAAAGATGATCGAGGAGTATATGCTGCAGGTTCGTTTATTACTGATGAGCTAAAACATCGTCCATCAATTAAAGGTTTTAACCGTTTAATAGCGATGCATATTGAGCACGGAAGTGAAAATGCCAGAGACAGCCTAAAGGTGTTACGTAGCTTGATTGGTACACTGGAAGCGAGTAAACCGCGTTACCTTTGTCAGCAATGTGGGTTTTCTGGACGGGCGCTGGTATGGCAGTGCCCATCTTGTAAAAGCTGGAGTACAACCAAACCCATTCAAGGTTTGGAAGGCGAGTAAATAGTAGTGGTTTCGTACTACAAAAGTCAGTTAATAGTGAAAGAGAGCAGAGTAAAGTGACCCTTGATAAAAAGCGCATCATTGTTGCATTGGATTACCCGACTGTTGAACAGGCCCTTGATATGGCTAATCAACTTGACCCTATGCGTTGTAGATTGAAAGTGGGTAAAGAGCTATTTACTCGTGGCGGTCCTGCAATAGTTGAGCAGTTACAGCGTAAAGGCTTTGAGGTTTTTCTTGATCTGAAATTCCATGATATTCCTAATACAACAGCAAAAGCAGTAAGAGCCGCTGGTGAGTTAGGCGTGTGGATGGTGAATGTTCACGCTACCGGTGGACGCCGAATGATGGAAGCTGCTCGTAACGAATTGAGCCAGGTAAAGAACAATAAAACCTTGTTAATTGCAGTGACCGTTCTGACAAGTATGGAACGTGAGGATTTGCAAGAGGTCGGCTTGGACCTTGATCCTCTAGATCATGTAAAACGCTTAGCGGCGCTGACAGAGTCTTGTGGGTTAGATGGCGTAGTCTGTTCTGCTCAAGAAGTAACACCATTAAGAGCAATCATTTCACCAGAGTTTAGCTTGGTAACGCCAGGTATTCGCCCTGCAGACAGTGTTGCAGGTGATCAGCGCCGCATTATGACGCCTTCTGAAGCATTACAAGCTGGCAGCACGTATCTTGTTATTGGACGTCCAATTACTCAGGCCGAAAACCCGTTACTCGCGCTAGAGTCGATTGAGAAAGAGATTGCTGCATTTATCTAGTTGATTGCTCATAATTAGCAGGCCATAACCAAGCGGCGCCTCTAACGCCGCTTGAGTCTCCATGGACTGCTTTCGCTAATTGCGTGTTTACGGTATCTGAAAAGATATACTGCCCCCATGCCTTAGGTAATTCTTCATAGAGGCTGTGTATATTTGATAGCCCTCCACCTAATACAATGATGTTAGGGTCAAGTATATTGATAACACTCGCAAGACTACGAGCAAGCCTGTCGATGTAAATACGGCAATAAGCTTGAGAGAGCGAACAACCTTTCTCCGCTCTCTGCCAAATAAGATCGGGGCTTGTTGCAAAGCTTAAAGGGTGGGTGAGGTTATTAATCTGGTTTTCTCTAAGAACCTCTGCATTGTAGCGTTGTATAGCACCCGGACCTGACAGATAAGTTTCAATGCAGCCCTGTTTTTTACAGTAGCATTCTTGGCCGGGTAACTCATCGTACTTTGGCGAGGGCAGTGGGTTATGCCCCCATTCGCCTGTTATTGAGTTTGCGCCATTAATGACCTGTTGATTCACGGTAATACCAGCACCTACGCCTGTTCCTAAAATAACACCGAAAACTACAGCGTGTCCTTTCCCCGCCCCATCGATAGCTTCAGAGAGAGCAAAGCAATTTGCATCATTACTTAAGCGCACTGGGCGATTAAGGGCGCTTTCAAGGTCCTGCTGTAGAGGCATTCCAATAAGGCAGGTAGAGTTCGCGTTTTTAATTAATTGTGTAGATGAAGAGACTGCTCCAGGAATACCGATGCCAATAGTGGCGTGCTGTCCAATGTGTTTTTCAGTATCTAAAATCAAATTAGTGATGGCGAGAAGAGTAGCCTGATAATCGTGTTGTGGTGTTGCTATGCGTTGACGATAAAGAATATCACCATTATTCGGTATGCCAGAGCTGTGTTGTTGAGCTTCGTCGTTAAGAGCAACGATCTCAATTTTTGTACCGCCAAGATCTATCCCAATGCGCATAGTTATTCACAGTGATGAAGTATGCTGTTTAGAATAGATCTAACGTCACAGAGAATAAAGCCAAGTAATTAAAGAATAAAAAATAGGGTGGCAGGGATAATTATTAAGCTTCCGATATTACCTAATAGAACAATGGATGCTACTTGATGGGGTTCCTGTTGATAGCGCTCTGAAACCATGTAATTGAGTACAGCGGGCGGCATAGCACCAAACAGGACAAGATAGGTAAAGTGGGCTGGTTCAAGTTGGAGTAAGGGTTGTAGAGCAAGCGCAATAACAAGGCCGCTAAGAGGGCATAAAATAGCACCCCAAATACCAATTTTCCAATGAGTAAGGTCGACATTGGTCATGCGTACGCCTAATGCAAATAGCATAAGAGGAATAGATATTTGGCCTAACATATCAATAAAAGTAGCAGCGCCAACAGGAACATGTAAGTCAAAAGTGCTCCAGATTAAGCCTGCTATTGTAGCGATAATCATGGGCATTTTAAGTACATTGATCGGGTTAGTTTTATGATCAAGAATATATAAACCCACTGTAAAGTGCAGCAGATTCTCGACTAAAAAAAGTACCACGGCAGCCGGTAATGCGTGTTCTCCAAAAGCGAGCACGGCTAGCGGTAATCCTAGATTTCCACTATTGCTGAACATCATTGGAGGAAGGAATGTTTTAGGGCTAACGCCTAATAACTTACATACCGGTAAGAGTAATAAGCCTGATCCTAAAACAACGATAGCTGCCCCAATAGCTAGCATTTGAAATTGGGGTAAATCAAATGATTTTGCAGAGAGTACTGAAAAGATCAGTGCTGGTACAAATACATCGATATTAATAGTGTTCGCAGTCGACATGTCCGTATGACGTTTGCGAGCATAAAAAAAGCCCACACTAACAATTGCGACAAGCGGGAAAACGGTTAAAAAGATCCGCTCAAGTAGTGCTAGTGTGGTGCTTTCCATAGATGCGTTTAATCCGTTGTGTTAGTCGTATTTTTTACCAGTAGGGACAATAACGACAGGCAGCTTAGCATGTTTAACAACTTGCGCTGTAGTATGGCTATGGCGGCCGAAAGTGTTCTCAGCGCCCATAACAACCATCTGTACATTACGTTTTTTAGCTTCATTGAGAATGGAATCAGTGTGATTGCCTTCAACAATGACATATTCCATTTCCACGTTTATTTCTTCAGGCAGGCTGTTCATCTCTTCTGCACAGAATGTTTTGATTCTTTCATGCATTTCTTGATGGATTGTATTAATCCCCTCATCATGCATTTTCTTTACCATATCATCAGGCAAATAGTTTTTGATAAGCGCAGAACCCATTTCTCCGATAGGCTCTACCACGTGCAAGATAACAATCTTGGCATTAAGAGCACCGGCTAGTTTCACTGCATGGCGAAAAACCGGACGCGTATGCTTACCAAGAGATGTAGTGTAAAGAATGGTATTGATATCAGGTAAAGCCATGTTGGCATCCTCACAACGTTTTGTTTGAGTATTCGTTCAGGCCTTGTTGGCCTGAATACGATTGTTTTCTTCAGTCGATGGTGCGTCAGTCAGTTTAGACTGAGTACAGCGATCCACCAGGTAAATAATAGATTTATAATCAATCCCACTATGATGGCTTAAACCAATTTCGCAGGTGCGACTGGTCGAATAGCCAACATCACAACTTTGTACAGCGCCTTTTAGCGTACGCAGTGCTGATGCATTTAGTTCAGGGGTTGAGAAGCCTTTGTCACCAGCAAAACCACAGCAGGTTATCTGATCAGGAATAACAACCTGTGTTGAGCATGCTGACATGATGCGTTTGAGTTTTTCTGCTTGTCCCATACGGGTTGCGCTACAAGTAATATGCAGTGCAACGGGCTCATTACCAGCGGTAAACAGCAAGCGATCCATCAGGAACTCATCAATGAAATCGACGGTATCGTAGAGTTTGATACGAGAGTCAATTTTATCCTTTAGTAGTAGGCTGCAAGGGCTGGTGTCAGAATACACAGGAAGCGCCCCGTTTTCTGTGATCTTAAGCAATACTTTTTCAATTTCAGACGATTTTGAATCAGCGGCGGCGAACATTCCTTTGGACTGGAACGGCATACCGCAGCATAGATTATCCATATCAGGTGGATAGATGACTTCAAAACCTGCTTTGCGCAGCAGTGCTTCAGTTTTATCTGCTAAAGGTGTTTGGTCAGCATCCCCTCTTGCGGGTCCCATTGTCCGGCTAGCGCAGCTAGGTAGGTAAACAACTTTTGGTGCATTGCTAGCTGTTTGGCTAAGCTGTGCTGCTGGCTTTGGTTTGATTTTAGGTGCACCGGTTGGCATTGACGGTGTCCATTGCTGGATGCGCCCGCCCGATAACTTACGAGACGCGCCAGTAATAGCCGACATTGCCTTAGTGCCTATTAAACCATGGGTTACATCGGCTGCTGCGAAGGTAAACCGGCTGGCTTTTGCTAATGTACCGTAATGATCAGCTAACCATTGAGCCAATTTAGAGTGTTTCTCGTTGTTCTGGCTGCGGATAGAGCGTGTTAAGTCGCCGGTATTAATACCGACAGGGCAGGTGGTAGAGCATAAACCACAGGCTGCGCAGGTATCGGTTCCTTGGTATTTATACTCTTGGCGTAATTCGGCAAGTCGCTCGGGGTCTGCATTAGGGGTATCGCTGGCGGCTTCAAGGCGAGCAATCTCACGCCAAATAACGATGCGTTGTCGAGGTGTTAACGTCAATGCACGAGAGGGGCAGGTTGGCTCACAAAAGCCACACTCAATGCACTTATCTACTAATGGATCGGCAGCGGGCAAAGGTTTAAGGTTTTCAAGATGTACATGGCTGTTTTTATTGAGTAATACACCTGGGTTCAAAATATTTTTTGGATCTAAAAGCTCTTTTAGTTCCCACATTAGCTGGTAGGCATCTTTTCCCCACTCCAGCTCAACGAAAGGAGCCATGTTGCGGCCAGTACCATGTTCTGCTTTAAGAGAGCCATCATAGGTGCCCACTACCATATGAGCGACATCAGCCATTAAGCCGTCGTAGCGTTCTATTTCAGCTTGAGTATCAAAAGCTTGAGTGAATACAAAGTGTAAATTACCCTCCAGAGCATGACCAAAAATAAGGGCTTCATCGTAATGCCACTTTTTGAACAGCTGGTGGAGGTCATTCACAGCATCGGCGAGCTGCTCAACAGGGAACGCAACATCTTCAATGATGACAGTTGTACCAGTAAGGCGAATAGCGCCTACTGCTGGAAACAAACCTTTACGAATAGCCCAGAACTTTGCGTACTCTTCTGGTTTGTTAGTGAACTCGATAGGACGCGCTGTTTCTAGGTTAGCAATTGATGCCTTTATCTCTTCAACTTGCTTGGCCAGCGCATCAGGGTCTGGTGAGCGAGTTTCAACCAATAACGCCGCTGCATCTTCAGGTAAGTCTTTGATGAAATCGGGCATGCCGGGCTTGTCTTCGACAGAGCGCAAACCTGCACGGTCCATTAGCTCTACGGCTGACACCGGTGTTTTCTTAAGAATGGCGACGGCATCACAGGTCGTGCGCACTGTATTAAAAAAGATTAGAGCAGAGGCTTTGTTAGGGTGCTCGTCTACGGTTCGGTAGGTTATCTCGGACATGAAACCAAGCGTACCTTCAGAGCCAATCATGAGGTGTTGAAGTATATCGATTGGGTCGGTGTAGTCTACCAATGAATTGAGCGCATAGCCGGTAGTGTTTTTTAAGCGGTATTTATGATGAATACGCTCATGTAGCGCTTGGTTGGCGCGTGTTTGCAGGCTGAGTGCCTCTAGAGCATCTAATAACGGTTTATGAGATTGTCTAAACTGTTTTATGGAATCAGGGCTGCCGGTATCCAGTTGTGCACCATCGGCCAGTACAAGCTTCATGCTTTTGAGTGTTCGATAGCTATTTTGTGCTGTACCACAGCACATGCCGCTCGCATTATTGGCAGCAATACCACCAATCATTGCCGCATTAATAGAGGCTGGGTCGGGTCCGATTTTTTTATTGAAAGGGGCAAGGTAGCTATTGGCCTGGCCTCCGATAACGCCGGGCTGGAGGCTAATCTCTGTGGCGTCATTATTGATATGATAGCCTTTCCAGCCATCGCCTAGTTGAATCAAAACCGAGTCAGTAATGGCTTGTCCGGACAAACTAGTACCGGCGGCTCTAAACGTGACAGGGACTTGAGTTTTATCAGCGAGGGTAACGATGCGTGCAACTTCTTGTTCGCTTTCTGTTCTCACAACTATTTGTGGAATTAAACGATAAAAACTCGCATCTGTACCGTATGCTAATGTACGCAATGGGTCAGTAATTAAGCGTTCTTCAGGAATAAACTGCTGTAGTTCAGCCAGAAATTTTTGATGTGTCTGTTTCATAGTATTCCCTGAAGCCACTTGGATGGGTTTGTTGAGTGGAGCGTGCTTGGGGAGCGAGCACGGCTATATAAGCCGCGGCATCAGCAGGGATGCCGCGGTTGTACATCATGTGTTGGTGCACTATTTAGCGTAGGCGATTGCCGGCAGCCATAGTACAAGTTGTGGCCAGAAAACCAGAATGAACAAGGCAATTAGCTGTAGGCCGATAAATGGCAAAACACCCTTGTAAATATCTTTTAATTTGACGTTCGGAGGGCATACGCCTTTTAAGTAGAAAAGGGCAAAGCCGACCGGCGGTGTTAGGAAGGATGTCTGTAATGCCATGGCGACTAACATGACGAACCACACCAGTTCTGGATTATCTACTACGCCATAACCGTTAATATCTAAGCCTAGGGCCGATATGACCGGTGCTAACAGTGGCAGAATAATCAGTGTGATCTCTATCCAATCTAGGAAGAAACCTAGTAAGAAAATCACGCCAAGAATAAAGAAGATAATGCCGTAAGGGCCAAATGGAAGGCCGGTTAGGAATGATTCAATAAGCTCATCACCACCGAGTTCACGTAATACCAAAGCAAAGCAGGTCGCACCAATAAAGATGGCAAAGATATATGCCGTAGTATTGAGTGTTCCACCCATAACTTCTCTTAGTACAGGAATGCTGAAGCGACGGTTATAGATCGCCAGTAAGGTTGCACCCATTGCGCCCACACCAGAAGCTTCTGTTGGTGTAGCAAAACCACCAAAGATAGAGCCCAACACCACAAATATGAGTAATAGCGTAGGCAAAACCGCTTTCAGCACATTAGCGACAACAGGCCAAGTCACCGCTTTAGCATCTTCAGGAACCGGTGCAGCATTTGGTTTTACATAGGAGTAAATCAGAATGTAAGTAATATACATACCCCCTAGCATTAACCCTGGGAATACAGCGCCCATGAACAGATCACCAACGGATAAACCGAGTTGGTCAGCCATGATAACCAGCATGATGCTTGGTGGTATTAAAATACCCAGTGTGCCAGCTGAAGCAATCGTACCTAATGCCAATGGCATTGAATAACCCTGCTTGGTCATCGATGGTAAAGACATAACAGCGAGTAATACAACCGAAGCACCGATGATGCCTGTTGATGCGGCCAAAATAATACCGATGGCTGTTACAGTAACGGCTAAACCGCCACGAACACGACCAAACAGTTCTTGCATTGAATGCATTAGTTTTTCTGCGACACCAGATTTATCAAGCATAATACCCATGAAAATAAACATAGGTAATGCGACTAGAATCCAGTTGTCCATGATTTTCCACAGACGGTTTACGACCAAGCCAAGCGTGGTGTAATCAAGCCCGGTCATGGTGTCTAAATTAGCATCGGCAAACTGACCGATAAAAGCAAAAATAATACCGACGCCGCCTAGAACCCAAGCAACAGGAATACCGGTAAAAAGAAGTGCGATGAATGATAAGAACATCGCAATGACCATAATTTCATTGGCGTCCATCATCACTCTCCACGTATTAGTAAAACAATATCACGATATAGGCGTGATAGAACGGCTAGGCCGAGTAAAGCAAAGCTAACAGGAATAACCCCTTTTATAACCCAGCGATAAGGTAAGCCAGATGGGGATTGAGAGCTTTCGCCGATACGATAAGAGTCGTAAAAGAAATCGAGACTATGCGCAAAAATAATAAAAATGAAAGGTAAGACCAAGATCAAGATGCCCAGAATTTCGATGATGTGTTTCGTGCGTGCTCGAAAGTGAGAATAAAATAGATCTACACGAATATGTGAATTAGTGGTTTGCGCATAAGAAAGGCCAAACATAACGCCAACAGCATAAAGGTGCCATTGAAGCTCTTCTAATACGATTAAACCGTTTGAAAATCCTTTTCGAAGTACGACCTGCAAAATGATTACAAGAACCAGCAGGACGTAGCACCAAGCAACTGACATACCGATACGCTGGATAAAGCGATCGATCTTATCGGCTAAAGGCACTGAGGGGAGAGTATCGTTCTCAGTCACAGGAAGGCACCTACATCGATTATTATTGTATGGAAATAAAGCAGGCAGTGAATCACTGCCTGCTTGAACTTACGTGTTGCGGTTAATAGAGCTATTAACGGCTACGTGGTAGGAATGCGTTTGATTCCCACAAGTTATAACCTGTACGGAATGTGTCTAGATCATCCCATACTTTTTTGAAGAACGGGTCAGCTGCAGATTTTTCATCAACAACTTCGCCCCATTTTTCTTCAAAGGCAGCAAGCATAGTGTCATTCCAGTAGCGGATTTCAACACCGTTCTCTTTCGCTTTAGCCATAACAGGGAACTGCATTGCTTCACCTTCAGCAATCGCATTCGTCATAGACGCTTTACAAGTGTTTTCAACCGTTGCTTGTTGCCCTGCAGACATTTTGCCCCACGCATCTTTGTTTACTAGCAATTCAAAGATAGTGGCTTGTTGATGCCAGCCAGGGAAGTAGTTGTACTTCATGATTTTATGGAAGCCAAGACGCTGATCGATAGCTGGCTGAGAGAACTCAGATGCATCGATTGCACCTTTCTCAAGAGCACCAAAGATTTCACCGCCAGGTAGCTGTGATGTAGAAACACCCATCTTTTCCATGACCGAAGCGCCAAGGCCGAAGAAGCGCATATTCAGACCTTTAAGGTCGTCTGGCGTGTTGATTTCTTTGTTGAACCAGCCTGATGTTTCTGGAGAAATAATCGCACAAGGAATAACTTTAACGTTGAAGCCGCTAGTGTCGTACATTTCTTGATAAAGTTTCAGGCCGTTACCGTAGTACATCCAAGCCATATATTCGCCCGCTTCAGGGCCAAAAGGTACTGCAGAGAAGATAGCAGCGGCTGGCATTTTACCCTGCCAGTAACCTGCTGTAGCGTAACCTGAGTTCACTTTACCTGAAGATACAGCATCAAGAATTTCTGGAGGGCTAACGAGTTTACCTGGCTCATAGATTTTCATCTTCATTTTGCCATCAGTAACCAGTTTTAGCTGGTCAGCAACCCAAACAATAGGAGTACCGAGTGCAGGCAGGTGTGAGCCAAAAGCAATCGGGGTTTTCAGTAACATTTTATCAGCTGCTTGAGCAGGCATAATAGCAGTAGCGGCAACACCTGCCAAAACAGCAGCAGAGATCACAGACTTGGTAAACTTTTTCATGTCTCATCCTCAATAACGATATTATTTTTTTTTATACTCGGTACTGAATATACAACAGATTCGTTGTTATAACAGTGTTAAAAACGTGCTTGCTAAATTGGTATTACCAATTTACCATCATCTAGATTGCTACTGTATTTTTTTTAACCAGTGCTTGTCAACGATTTTTATAAACTAAATATATATTGGTTTTGTAGTTGATAAACGCTAGTTTCACATTTAAGTTAATATTTAATTAGTGGTAAGACCAATTGTGCAAGTGCGTAATTTGAGTCTTTTTAGACGTTAGTTTTATAAAGATCTAAGTAGTAATACTGACTCAGTGAGAGTGTAGAAAGACTATGTGACAGTTTATCTGTGCTGAGAATTTTTAATTTAGTAAGTGGTTGGAAGAATAATAACATGGCGTATCAAAAGGTCAGACAGCCGAAAATATCAGATGTCATCGTTGATAGAATGGAAGAGATGATATTGGAAGGAACCTTAAAGCCTGGACAAAAGCTGTTGCCAGAAAGGGAGTTATCGACTCAATTTGAAGTATCTAGGCCCTCGTTGCGTGAAGCAATACAGAAGCTTACGGCTAAAGGCTTATTGGTTAGTCGCCAAGGAGGGGGTACATATGTTTCAGAGGATTTAGGTGGTTCCTTTATGGATCCGCTATTAGAACTCTTTAAAAGCCACCCGGAAGCGCAATATGATTTGCTTGAGTTTAGGCATGCACTAGAAGGGGTGACTGCATATTACGCAGCATTGCGTAGTACGCCAGCTGATAAAAAAGCAATAAAAACCAGCTACGACGCACTACAAGTGCACCACGCAAATAAAGATTTTGTAAAAGAAGTGGCAGCAGATGTTGATTTTCATCTTACCATCGCCGCCTCCACGCACAATATGGTGCTTCTTCATATGATGCGTGCTTTGTTTAGCTTACTACGACAGCATATTGGAGATAACTTACAAAATGTCTATCCCAAGCCTGGCTACCGACAAAAAATACATGATCAACACTTTAAGCTGATGGAGGCTATTTTCTCGGGTGAGCCTGATCTAGCACAAAAAGCAGCGCATGATCACTTGGCTTATGTAGAGGAGTCTTTATTAGAGCAGGGTAAAGAAAACACCCGAGTAGAAAGGGCTTTGCGTCGCTCTACTCATATCTGAAATTAGACTTTAGGCTATTAATACTTTTATGTATAAATACTACATAAATACCATTTTATGACCTGAATCAGTACGTTTTGTAGACAAGTTTTTCAAAATTTTGTAGTATTACTACAAATCAAAAGAAGGAAGCAGATGTTGCGGTGCGGCATTAAAAGCTTCTCAAGATAAAGAACAGGCTCGGTTTGCACTATAAAAGCATTAAAAAAGAAGCCTGCTGTTTATAACTACAAGGGATAAGTGCTTAAAGCATACGTGGAGAAGGCAACGTGCAAGACAAATATATTGATGACATCGATCCAATTGAAACAACTGAATGGTTAGAAGCACTTGAGTCCGTCGCAAATAATGATGGCGATGACCGTGCTCGATTTTTATTAGCACAGCTAGGGCGTAAAGCGTCTGACATGGGTGTTGATAGCTTAGGTTCTGTTACTACCCCTTACCGCAATACTATTTCCTCCAAAGATGAAATCCGCATGCCGGGTGATCTGTTTATGGAGCGTCGCATCCGTTCATTCATTCGTTGGAATGCAATGGCAATGGTTATGCGAGCGAACGACAATAAAGATGGCCTTGGTGGTCATATTTCTAGTTTCTCTTCTTCTGCAACATTATATGACATTGGCTTCAACTACTTCTTCCGTGGTAATGAAGGCGGGCAAGATTCAGATATGGTGTTTTTCCAAGGCCATATCTCTCCAGGTATTTATGCGCGTGCTTACCTTGAAGGCCGATTAACAGAAGATCAGCTAGATAACTTTCGTCGTGAAGTAGATGGTCACGGTCTTTCTTCATACCCGCACCCGTGGTTGATGCCTGATTTCTGGCAGTTCCCAACGGTATCTATGGGTCTTGGTCCGATCCAGGCAATCTACCAAGCGCACGTGATGCGTTACTTGTCTGCACGTAGCCTAATTAACCGTGGCGATCGTAAAGTATGGGCATTTTTGGGTGATGGTGAGTGTGATGAGCCAGAGTCTTTGGGTGCTATTGCATTGGCAGGTCGTGAGCAGCTAGAAAACCTCGTATTTGTAATCAACTGTAACCTACAGCGTCTTGATGGCCCTGTTCGTGGTAACGGTAAAATTGTCCAAGAGCTCGAAGGTGTATTCCGCGGTGCTGGTTGGAATGTTATTAAGTGCTTGTGGGGCCGTCATTGGGATCCACTATTTGAAAAAGATGAGCACGGTTTATTGCAAAAACGTATGGATGAGGTTTGCGATGGTGAATTGCAAAACTTTAAAGCCAACGGCGGCGCATACACGCGTGAGCATTTCTTCGGAAAATATCCTGAGCTACTAGAAATGGTTAAGGATATGTCAGATGACGAGATCATGAACCTTAACCGTGGTGGTCATGACCCGTATAAAGTTTATGCCGCTTATCAGCAGGCAATGAACAGCACAGGGCGTCCTACAGTAATCCTAGCGCAAACGGTTAAGGGTTACGGTACAGGTAAGTCTGGCGAAGCGAAAAACGATACTCACTCAATGAAAAAAGTAGCGATCGACGATCTTAAAGATTTCCGTGATCGTTTCTCTATTCCATTGAATGATGAGCAGTTGAAAGAGGTTCCTTACTACCGCCCTTCAGCTGAATCACCAGAAATGAAGTACATGTTAGAGCGCCGTAAAAAATTGGGTGGTTTCTACCCAGTACGCCGCAACGAAGTACAACAGCTTGAAACACCAGCACTAGAAGCTTTCTCTAACAACCTAAAAGGTAGTGGAGAGCGTGAGCTTTCAACGCAGATGTCTTTGAACCGTGTATTGAATACATTGGTTAAAGATAAAAATATCGGAGAGCGTATTGTTCCGATTATTCCGGATGAAGCGCGTACTTTCGGTATGGAAGGTATGTTCCGTCAGCTAGGTATTTATACCTCGGAAGGTCAGCGTTATGTGCCACATGATAGCGACCAGATCATGTTCTACAAAGAATCTAAAACAGGCCAGATTCTTGAAGAAGGTATTAACGAAGCCGGTGCAACGTCTGCTTGGATTGCATGTGCAACATCTTATGCAAACAACAACTGCCCGATGATTCCGTTCTACATCTTCTACTCAATGTTTGGTTTCCAGCGTGTAATGGACTTGATCTGGGCTGCTGGCGATATGCAGGCGCGCGGGTTCTTGATCGGTGCTACCGCAGGTCGAACAACGTTGAACGGTGAAGGCTTGCAGCATCAAGATGGCCACAGTCACTTGATGGCGCAGATGATTCCTAACTGCGTATCTTATGACCCTACTTATGGTTACGAGCTAACCGTTATTGTTCAAGACGGTATTCGTCGTATGTATCACGAAGGCGAGAATCGCTTCTACTACATCACGACCATGAACGAAAACTACTCGCACCCAGAGATGCCTACTGGCGCTGAAGAAGGCATCATTAAAGGTATGTACATGCTCAAAGAAGGTAAAGATGCTGAGCTAAAAGTTCAGTTGATGGGCTGCGGTACTATCTTGCGTGAAGTTGAAGAAGCCGGTGTGATCTTGCGTGAAGAGTACGGTATTGAGTCTGATGTATGGAGCACAACGTCTATCAACGAATTGCGTCGTGATGCGCAAGGTGTTGAGCGATACAACCTACTGCATCCAGAAGCAGAGCCGCAAGTGGCTTATGTAACTGAGTGCTTGAAAGATCGTCAGGGTCCGGTGATTGCTGCTACAGATTACATTCGTTTGTATGCTGATCAACTACGTGAATACATTCCAGCACGTTATAAAGTGTTGGGTACCGATGGTTACGGTCGTTCTGATACGCGTGCAAAACTACGTGAATTCTTCGAAGTTAACCGTTATTACGTAGTCGTTGCAGCGCTAAGAGCACTGCAAGAAGATGGCAAGGTAGAAGCTTCAGTCGTCGCTAAAGCCATGCAGAAATTCAATCTCAACCCAGAAAAACCAGCGCCGTGGACTGTGTAAGTCCTTATAAATGCCTGAGCGTTTGCTCAGGCCTGCTGATTTTACAAGTTGAATTGAACGCAATGGCGAAAAACGAACAGAGGACATTATCGTGAGCACAATCACAATTACAGTTCCAGATTTAAGCGGCGCAGAAGATGTTGATGTTATCGAAGTATTGGTTAAGGCCGGTGACGTAGTCGCTGAAGGCGATAGCCTAATGGCTTTGGAAACAGATAAGGCATCGATGGAAGTCCCAGCAGAACAAGCGGGCACCGTCGTAGAAGTAATGATTAATGAAGGCGACACCTGCAACGAAGGTGACGTTATCCTAACGCTAAGCACAGATACAGCAGAAGTTGCCGCGCCAGTGGCTGCCCCTGTTGAAGCGGCTCCGGTTGCTGCAGCACCTGCACCAGCTGCAGTCGCGGCACCTACTGCCACATCAATCGAACAGGTTTTAGTGCCTGACTTGAGTGGCGCAGCAGATGTAGATGTTATCGAAGTAATGGTTAAGCCGGGCGATGTGATTGAAGAGGGTGATAGCCTGATCGCATTGGAAACCGACAAAGCATCAATGGAAGTGCCTGCTCCAATGGGCGGTAAAGTCGTTGAAGTGAAAATTTCAGAAGGTGGCACTTGTAGTGAGGGCGATCTATTAGTACTGCTTGAAGTGGGTAGTTCTACAGCGCCAACAGCCGCACCTGTAGCTGCGCCGGCTCCAGCGGCTTCTGCTCCGGTAGCCGCGCCTGCTGCGCCGGTTGCTGGTGGTGTTGAAGACGTATTAGTGCCTGACTTGAGCGGTGCTACCGACGTTGATGTTATCGAAGTGATGGTTAAGCCTGGCGATGTGATTGCTGAGGGCGATAGCCTAATCGCACTAGAAACTGATAAAGCATCAATGGAAGTGCCAGCCCCTAAGGGCGGTACAGTTAAAGAAGTTAAGATCACTGAAGGCAGTACTTGTAACGAAGGCGACGTGCTTATCGTTCTGGAAGTTGCAGGAAGTGTTGCTCCAGTCTCTGCGCCAGTTGCAGCAGCGCCTGCATCGGCACCCGCTGCACCCGCGCCAGTTGCTTCTCCTGCAGCGCCGGCACCGGCTGTTAATCAGGTTGATCTTGAGAAGAAAAATCGCAAAATCAATGCGGGGCCTGCTGTTCGTGCGGTGGCGCGTGAGTACGGCGTTGATCTGAGTGAAGTAAAAGGGAATGGCCGTAATGGCCGTGTTCTTAAAGAAGATGTGCAAGCGTATGTGAAAAGCGCACTGAAGCAACTGAAAGAAAAGCCAGTAGCGGCAGCAGTCACTGGTGGTTCGGGTATTCCGGCAATCCCCGCTGTTGATTTCAGTAAGTTTGGTGAAATCGAAAAAGTTAAGCTGAGCAAAATCGGTAAATTAACGGCAGCAAATATGTCTCGCTGCTGGTTGAATATTCCGCATGTCACTCAGTTTGATGATGCTGATATCACTGAGCTAGAAGCGTTCCGTAAAGGCATGAAAGAAGAAGCACTAAAAGCAGGTGTTAAATTGACACCGCTGCCTTTCATGATCAAAGCGGTTGCTAAAGCATTAGCTGAAAATCCAAAATTCAATGCATCACTGGATGCAGACGGTGAGCATGTCGTCTACAAAAAATACATCAATATTGGTTTGGCTGTTGATACGCCAAATGGCTTGATGGTACCCGTGATCAAAGATGCGGATAAAAAATCAATTTATGAGTTGTCTTTGGAAGCAAACGAATTGGCGGGTAAAGCGAAAGATCGCAAGCTCAAGCCAAACGAAATGCAGGGTGCATGCTTCACAATTTCTAGCTTAGGCGGTATTGGCGGAACTGGCTTTACGCCAATCGTCAACGCACCTGAAGTAGGAATCTTGGGTGTCTCTAAAGCAGATATCAAGCCGCGCTGGAACGGTAAAGAGTTTGAGCCACGTATGATGTTGCCATTGTGCTTATCATACGATCATCGTGCCATTAATGGCGGTGATGCAGGCCGGTTCCTTACTTACCTGAACAGCTTGCTGAGTGATATTCGTCGCTTGATGCTGTGATGCCATGTAACGTTTTAGCAAGTCCCTTGGCTTAGCTTACGGGGTTCCTTTTAGGGACCCCGTTTTTTTTGTCTGAAACTCTGCTAAGGCGCTGTTGTGCCTTGCAACATTTTGCTTAAAAAGTTAATTTAGCTGAGATAAAATTTTTACTCTGTAAGGATACTATGAAAAAGATATTGACGGTTTTCGGAACGCGTCCCGAAGCGATTAAAATGGCTCCTCTCGTAAAAGCGCTGGCAAAAGAGGGTGAGTTAGAAAGTCGCGTGTGTGTGACCGCCCAGCATCGTGAAATGTTAGATCAAGTTTTGGGGCTTTTTGAAATAAAGCCTGATTATGATCTAAATATTATGAAGCCCGGCCAAGATCTTTTTGATGTAACCTCGCGTATATTATTAGGCATTCGCGAAGTTCTGCGTGAATTTAAGCCGGATGTTGTTTTAGTTCACGGTGACACCAGCACTACTTTTTCGACCGCCTTAGCTGCATTTTACGAGCAGATTCCCGTAGGGCATGTTGAAGCAGGGCTAAGAACTGGTGATATATACTCGCCATGGCCAGAAGAAGCCAACAGAAAGCTGACAGCAACGCTAACTAAATGGCACTTTGCACCTACGCAGCTATCGTATCAAAATCTCGTCGATGAAAAAGTACCCGCACAATACCTGTCGATTACCGGTAATACGGTTATTGATGCGTTGCATTGGGTTGTGGATAAAATTGCCACGGATAGCTCGCTTGAATCAACATTATCGTCGCGCTTTCCTTTTCTTGATGAGAGCAGAAAGCTCATTCTAGTGACAGGCCATCGACGTGAGTCTTTTGGCGGTGGTTTTGAGCGTATTTGTGAAGCATTGGCTGATATCGCCAAACGTTACCCGGAGTCACAAATTGTTTACCCTGTTCACTTAAACCCTAATGTACAAGAGCCTGTCAATCGGCTTTTAAAGGGTGTTGATAATATCTATCTAATCGACCCGCAAGACTACCTGCCATTTGTTTATCTGATGAATCGTAGTCACCTTATCTTGACGGACTCGGGTGGTATTCAAGAAGAAGCACCCTCGCTAGGTAAGCCGGTATTGGTCATGCGAGATAACACAGAGCGCCCTGAAGCAGTCGATGCAGGAACCGTTGAGTTAGTGGGTACTGACTACGAAAGAATAGTCGCGGGGGTTGTTGAGTTAATGGAATCGCAAGAAAAGTATGATTCTATGGCGAGAGCCATAAACCCTTATGGTGATGGTACGGCATGCCAGAAAATTGTAGATACGCTTAAGTGCAGTTAAGTAAGCAGTATTAAGCGGCATTAAGTATATCTAAAGCATCTTTTTATTATGCTTAGTATCAGTAGCGAATTTCATTTTTAAACAGGTAAGTAAACAATGAGTTTTGAAACAGTATCGGTTATCGGCTTAGGTTATATCGGGTTACCAACAGCGGCAATTATCGCATCGCGTGGCATTAATGTTATAGGTGTTGATGTTGTGCAGTCGGCGGTTGATACCATTAACGCGGGTAAAATTCATATTGTAGAACCTGATTTAGATATCGTTGTACGCAGTGTGGTAACAACAGGTAACTTGCGCGCAACAACGACACCAGAACCTGCAGACGTATTTATGGTAGCAGTACCAACACCCTTTATTGCAAGTAATGATGGTGAGCATAAGCCAGATCTGTCTTATATTGAATCTGCAGTAAAACGTATAGCGCCGGTGTTAGAAAAAGGTAACTTAGTCGTGCTTGAGTCGACTTCACCTGTCGGTACAACAGAGAAGATGTCGGCGTGGTTAGCAGAAGCTCGCCCAGATCTTAGCTTCCCGCAGGATAAAGGTAGCGCCGCAGATATTAAAGTAGCGCATTGCCCGGAGCGTGTTTTACCGGGTTACGTCCTGCAAGAACTTGTATCAAACGACCGTGTTATTGGTGGTATGTCTAAAGCATGTAGTGATAGAGCAGTTGAGCTTTACAAAACGTTTGTACGCGGTGAGTGTATTGTAACAAACGCACGCACAGCAGAGATGGCCAAGCTAACAGAGAACTCGTTCCGCGATGTGAACATTGCTTTTGCAAATGAGCTTTCAGTTATCTGCGACAAGTTAAAAATTAACGTATGGGAGTTGGTAAAACTCGCTAACCGCCACCCGCGTGTCAATATTCTTAACCCGGGGCCAGGTGTGGGCGGACATTGTATTGCTGTTGATCCATGGTTTATTGTTGATAGCTGCCCTGAAGAAGCAAAAATCATCAAGCAAGCACGTTTAACGAACGATGCTAAGCCGCATTATGTGATTGATCAAATCACTAAAGCAGCTGATGAGTTTAAGCGCCCGGTGATTGCCTGCCTAGGTTTAGCATTTAAAGCCGATATTGATGATCTACGTGAAAGCCCAGCGCTACACATTGTAGAAGAGTTGGTTAAACGTAATGTAGGTGAAATTATTGCTGTTGAGCCTAACATTGGAGCTTTGCCCGCTAAGTTGGCTGAATCAGAAATTGAGCTATCTAGTCTTGAGAATGCATTAGATAAAGCCAATGTGATTGTCATTTTAGTGGATCACAAAGAGTTTAAATCAGCAGATAAAACTCAGTTCGCCACTAAAGTCGTGATAGATACTCGCGGTATTATTGGTTAGTTTTATTGGCTTGGCATGTGCTTTATTAAAAGTGTCATGCCAAGAGGCTATCCTTTTGGGTGCTGATAGGTTAAGTTTTAAACATCTGTTTTTTCTGCCAATAATTTACATGGAGGTACGCAATGGCTCGTACGTTTATTAAATCAATTCTGATTGCGTTTATTGTTTACAGTGGAAGTGCAGTTGCTTCTATTATTCCTTTTTCACAAAACCCTAATGTATCGCCTGGTGCGACTGTATACAGTGCTGCAGCTGGGTTTCCTACGCCGCATAATGTAGCAGGGCCTGCTGCTGGTGGCCATTTTGGTGCTGGTGATGAGGTCCGTATTTCTGAGATGCTCGACTTGCAAGCGCTAGCGCAAGCAACGGATGAAACGTTCGGAAGTGCTTCTACATTCCAATGGCTTGTTTTTTGGTATGAAGATCCTTTTGCTGCAACGTATTCGCATTTTAATAATATCGAAATTCTTTGGAGTGACATTAATGCGTGGCAAGCAGGTGGCCAGCAAGCTTTAGCTTTTTGGACAGATGCCTATACGCTGCCAACAGCTGGTAACTGGATTGTAGATACTTATTTTGAAGGTGTATTGACTGCTACATCAGCACGCTTTGATGTACCTGAGCCCTCTAGCCTGTTGTTGCTGTCGTTAGGCTTGTTGGGTGTTGCTGCGCGTAAGCGTATATCGCGTGAGATGACTGCATAAAGCTAAACTAGTTTTATGAGTACTTTTATCTAGTTAAAAGTATGTAGGTAAGACATAAAAAAGCCTGAAATCACTTTCAGGCTTTTTTGTTTGTATAGTGAGCTAGATGCTATCTTTTAATGAATCACCACGGCCAACAGCGTAATACATTAAGCCTGCTTTTTTAACTTCTTCTGGGTTGTAAAGGTTGCGGCCATCAACAATAACAGGGAAGTTGAGCTTCTCTTTTAGCCAGCTAAAATCCACTGCACGAAACGCTTTCCACTCAGTACAAATGACTAATGCATCAGCACCTTCGGCGGCGATCTCGCGTGTGCCCACTAGGGTTAAGTCATCACGCTTGCCATAAATTCTGTGTGTTTCGTTCATGGCCTCAGGGTCGTAGGCAATAACCTTGGCGCCGGCTTCCCAGAGTGACTCCATTAATACGCGGCTTGGTGCTGCGCGCATATCATCGGTATTGGGTTTAAATGATAAGCCCCACAATGCAATGGTTTTGCCTGCAAGGTCGCCATCAAAAGCGCGTTGCAGTTTTGCAAATAAAGTTTCTTTCTGGCGGTAGTTTACGGCTTCAACAGCTTTAAGCAGTTGAGCATCGTAACCAGCAGAGTCGGCGGTGCGTGCGAGGGCTTGTACATCTTTAGGAAAGCAAGAGCCACCGTAGCCGCAGCCAGGATAGATAAACTGATAACCAATACGTGGGTCAGAACCAATACCTAAGCGTACCTGTTCAACATCAACGTTAAGATGTTCAGCTAATTGAGACATCTCATTCATAAAGCTAATCTTAGTTGCCAGCATGGCGTTGGCGGCATATTTGGTTAGCTCTGCAGCGCGAACATCCATAAAAATTAATTTGTCATGGTTGCGGTTATAAGGCCCATAACATTCATGCATTAACTCGCATACTTGCTCAGAATCGGTGCCCACAACAATACGTGAAGGCTTGCTGAAATCTTCAATGGCAGCACCTTCTTTTAAAAACTCGGGGTTAGAGCAAACAGCGTAATCTGTTTGGTAATCGCGTTCTGCTAGGACACCAGCAATAGCGATATTAACTTTATCGGCAGTGCCAACAGGCACGGTAGACTTATCAATAATGACTTTATAGCCGTCCATATGCTGGCCAATAGTCTTGGCAACCGCTAACACATATTGTAAGTCGGCAGAGCCGTCTTCATCAGGAGGAGTGCCTACCGCAATAAACTGTAGCGTACCGTGTTTAACGGCTGTTTCTGCATCGGTTGTAAAGTTAAGGCGGCCTTCTTTATGGTTGCGCACAACCATGGGCTCAAGACCCGGCTCGTAGATGGGAATAATGCCGTTTTTAAGCCCTTCAATCTTGTCTTCATCAATATCGACACAAAGTACATCGTGACCCACATCAGCCAAACATGTACCAGTCACCAAGCCCACGTAGCCAGTACCAAATACTGTAATCTTCATGAAAGACTATTCCTGAAAAATAAAATGATTATACCGAAAAAACATAAGGGATGCTTTTAACGATTAACGACAGTGTTAGGCCCTTTTTGTGGCTTAAAATATAAAGAGATCCAGCCAAAAGCCAGTATCAACATAAAGGACGCAGCGTTAGCGGGTATTTGCAAATTAAAGTCGACAGTTGCATGTAGCCCCATGGCGATCATCGACATTAAGCAGCCGAATGAGAGCCCCCTCATCAGAGGGCTTTTACGCATCCATTGGGCTTTAAGGGCAATAATAAAAGTTAATAAGGCTGCAATAAGTAGCGGGGTAAAGCCAATGAGACCACGCTCAGTCAAAAACTCTAAATAGTCGTTATGCGCATGGTCAATAAATAGTGTTATATCTTTTTTTCGTACTTCAGGAAAGGCGGTATAAAAAGTACCGGAGCCTGTTCCCATTAACAGGTTATTGTTAAAAAGCTCAAGGCTATAAAGATCTACCTCGTCGCGGCTCTCTCTTGTTGCGGTTGTTTGTTCTAGCCTGTCTACCACTTTCTCGATACCAAAAAACGTACCCACAATAAAAACATCAATAACAAGTAGGCTGGTTAGCAGAATAATGGTTGAGCGCGAAGCACGACGCCCTAATAGCAAAGCAAGAGCGCCGGTAATCATCATGGCAGCAAAAAATGAAGTGTTGCCCATTCGAGAGTGTGTGAGCACTAAGGCAATGACCATCATAACAAGGGTGATGCGTAGTAGTGCCTTGGTGCCTAGTAAGGCGTTCATCCAGCGCCGTAGGCGGTTGCGCCAGTTGCCTGATGCAGTTGATTTAAGTGTAGCGATCATCATACCTAAGCCAATAGAAAGGCAAATAACTAGGTAGCCAGCGAGGTGGTTTCTGTTTATGAATGTGCCAGTCGCAACGCCGTTGTAACTGTCTTTATGGGTGAAGAAACCAAACTCGGTACCGGTTAAGGTCATTAGGCTGCCATAAATTGCTTGGAATAGGCCGCATGCAATTAATGTATAGGCGGCAAGTTTTATACGTTTGTGGCTATTAAGAAGCGCCAGAGACAGTGTGAAAAAAGCAATTAAAGCAAAGCTGAGCAGTGTTTGCTGTTGTGATCTAAAGGGCTCTACAGAAAGCGATAAACCGGGTATTGCCTGGAACGTGCTGGCAAACGCAGCCAAAAGAAGTAGGGCAATGGCTGGCCATGCTTTGCGCAATGGTCTGGAGCTACTAACGCGCTGATGCAGAAAAAGAAAACACCAGTATGAAAGTAGTAAGAGGGCGGCCGCACTAAAAAAAGCTAATGACCACAATCTATTGCTGCCCATCGGGAGAGGAAGCCAAACCAATAACCCTAAAAAAGCGTAAAAAATAGAGTTGTCTGCTGTGGAGTGGGGTTTGTCCATAAATGCCTAAAGCCTAATATCATCAATAAATTAGGCATAATCTAAACCAGTGATAACTGGGTGGGTTCGTAATAAACAATCATAAAAAAAGGCATCCTTAAGATGCCTCTAATTGGTTTAGCTAATACTTAGCTTGGGCTGGCGTTACCGCCGCCGCCACCGCCGGCATTAGAACCGAAAGGTGGAGGAGTAACAGGGCGGCCTCTTTGGCCTGGAGCAATGTTCAGCCCTGGCGCTTGTGGGTTACCGGCGGCTGTAGCTTCAAGCAACGTAGTCGGATCTTGCCCGGCTTCTAATGCAGAGGCTAAAAGCTCATCATTAGGTACGCCTAACTCTTGCATACGAGAGAAAACAGCAGGTGCTTGCTCTGGTGCGCATTGCATTGCAGATGTAGCAACAGCAGAGCTAGGTAAGCCACTAGCAATAGCAAATTCAGCAAGAGAGGCCGCATTGGCAGGTTCTAATGTGACAGCAGAACATACTGCTTCTGCACCTAAACCGCTGTTAGACGCGATAACCGAACCAAGAATACTCTCAACGCTAGAGCCTTGTGCTTGAGCATTAGAAAAAATGCTGGCCATAGGTTGCCCAGTTTCTAGATCGGAAGCTACATCAGCGAAGGCAGAAGTAAACGGTAAAATCCCTACCACAACACCTAGTAATAGTCGGCGCATTGCATGCTCCTTGCAAAATCAATTAAATGAAAGATGAGTCGGAATGCTAACAAGCTTATAACCTAGATGCAAAGAAAAACTGATCAAATGTTGCACAGCAGCAACCGAGTGCATTATGATAGCGCTAATTGAAAACATTTGTTTAATTTAGACTGTCGCTTAAAATAGCATAGTACAAATATTAAATATTTGTTGATACTGAAATAGAGTTGTCACGCTGCTTCAGTAAAATGGAATAATTAGAAGTTTTTAGGGATGAGAGCGATGGATTTTAGTCTACATCAATCACCTGCGCCATCTATACAGCGTGGCCGTCGTTTATTGCGAAATCACCAAACGCTTATGTTTTGGATACAGTTGTTCGCAGACCTGTTTATGGTTACAGGCTCCTTAGCTGTACTCACTTTTGTTAAATTGCAAAGCATCCCTGCTCACTATCGTTTTTTAGCCATTATTACGGTATTGGCACTTTTTGCCATTTACTCTGCGCGTGGTGTGTATCGACGCTCGTCTAGCCAGTGGCGCCTAATGGGGCGTGTAACAGCGGCGTGGTGTTTTTTGTTATTAATTTTATTGTTGTTAGGCTTTTTAACAAAAACTACAGAGATGTTCTCGCGCCAAGTATTAATTTTATGGGTGCCAACGGCGCTTGGGCTGCAATTGTTTAACCATCTCTGCTTAAATAAAGCGATTAAGCATTACAACGACCGCTCAACACAACAGCTCCCTGTTTTAGTCATTGGCGATGGAGCCATCGCGCAGCACCTTGCTAAAAGCCTAATGGAAAATCGTTGGTTGCCAGATCGTGTTATGGGCATGATAGTGGCTAATAAAGAAACAGCAGACGCTGCGTCGGTAGCGGCCATGCCAGCTCCGATACTGGGTACGCTACTTGAATTAAGATCAATCATTAAAGAAAGCGGAATCCGGCGTATCTATGTTGCACTGCCGCTAGGTGCATCACAACAAATTGAAAACTTGCATATTGATCTACTGGATATGAACGTAGATGTAATATGGGTACCCGATATTTTTGCGCTCAATCTACTTAACCACTCCGTAAGAGAGGTGGCCGGTGTGCCGCTTATATCGCTGAACGAAAGCCCGCTTACCTCATCGCGAGTGCCTATTGTACTTAAGGGCATAATGGACAGGGTTATTGCTGTGATTGCTTTAGTAGCGTTGTCACCATTATTGCTTGGTATTGCTATCGCGGTTAAGCGCTCATCACCCGGGCCGGTATTTTTTAAACAGCAGCGCCATGGGTTTGATGGCAAAATTATCGAGATCTATAAATTCCGCAGTATGAAACTCCATGCCGATGCAGATGTAGTGCAGCAAGCAACAAAAGAAGACCCGCGTGTCACTAAAATAGGCAGCTTTATACGTAAATCATCTATCGATGAGCTACCACAGCTATTTAACGTATTAAATGGAACAATGTCGCTTGTTGGGCCAAGGCCTCATGCGGTATCGCATAATGATTATTACTCAGGCAAGATTGATGCCTACCTTGCGCGGCATCGCATTAAACCGGGTATTACGGGGTTAGCACAGGTAAAAGGCTACCGTGGCGAGACTGAAACACTTGATAAAATGCAAAAGCGCGTAGAGTTTGATTTAGCATATATCAATAATTGGTCATTGGCGTTGGATATTAATATATTAATGAAAACACCGTTGAGCCTAGTGTCAAAAAATATCTACTAAGAAGTTACGATAAAATAGTCAAGGCCTTTAATAAATATGTTATTTTTTTGTTAGTGTTTTTTTCGTTTCTTTTTTATGTATGACTGTATTCGCTTATTTGAATAAAGGGATTTTTTATAGCTATTGTATTTCTGCTAGTGAGAGAAGAGGAATAAAAAAGATAAATTACCTGACAGTTGTTAGCTTGATACTGCTGGATAGGTCCATGTTAGCTTTATTTCTATATAGATTGAATTATAGATTATCAAAACCCTTGATTGGCCGGGTTATAACAAATTTAGGATATTTTTTAACTGGAATCGAAATATACTATAATGCAAAAATTGGAGAAAAAGTCCAAATATGGCATGGGCAGGGAACTGTAATAGGACAGAATAGCGTAATAGGTGAGGGCTGTTTAATTCTACACCAAGTAACATTAGGAAGTGGGTTTGTTGTTATTGAAAGTGGAGTTAAAATCGGTTGCGGTGCAAAGATATTAGGCAATGTTACAATTGGTAAATCTTCCGTAATATCCGCAAATGCAGTCGTTACGAAAAATATTGATAAAAGAAGCTTAGTAAAAAGTAATGGCGATGTTGTTATTTTAGAACTAGAGAAAGAAGTAGTTTTTGGAACAAAACGATAATGAGGTTCGTTAGCTTTTCATGTAAATACATATACCTAATATACTTAGTTATTTTTGCCGTATTAGGACGTGCATTAAGAGAATATGATTTAGATTACGCAGCCGCTATGCTTTTAATAATCTTAAGTATAGCTTTTCTTCCTTTTTTCAAAAACAAATTCACTAGCTATGACCTTCTTTGGATACCTGCATTCTTTATTGCTATTTGGTATTGCATTGTATATTCAGTAGATGTTGGTCTGCCAGCAGACCCTATTATTCAATCTTTAATTTTTTTATGCCAATAACTAGCTTAATGACAAGGAATATAAAACTAAAATCATTTCAAGCATCAAAACTTTGTTTCTTTTTACTTTTGCTGTGTTTGATTGGAATGCTCCCATTTTATAAAGAGTTAGCATTTGCATTGACTAGCTCACATGAAAGGGCCCGATTTCATACGTATTTTTCAATATCAATATGCTTTGTTATGTTCGCTTTTTTGCTGTCAGGGTGGGTTTCTGGAAAAGTTAAAGTAGTATCTTCATTAATAATAATAATAATATTTTCGGGCGCTGCAGCACATCGGTCAATGTACTTGGCTTTTTGTGTGCAAATTTTATATTGGATTACAATTAATGGCAATATTAAAGCTCTTTATCGACCTTTGGCCGCAGTTTTTATTGGTTTCATTGTTATTATCTTCACAGATTTTGGTAATGTGATAATGAGTAAGTTTATTGATTCGTATTCTGGAGGTGATGGTAACACGGAGTCTAGATTGTTTTATTATAAATCAATATTTATAAATTCGTTTGAAGATTTTTTTGGTGTTGGTTTTGGTGAATACTTCAAATATGGTTTAGATTCTAAAGGAGAGTCGGTATCCTATGCTCTGCAGCATAATTCATACTTAAGTTATTTGTATTTTTTAGGATGGGTTCCATTTGTCTTTGTAGTGTATTTTACTTTTAAATTATTTTCTAGAGGAGTAAATGTAAATGCTGACTCTAAAGTATATTTGACAGTGCTTGTTGGTATGAGCTTTTTTTCTATATTAAATGTTTACTTAGAACAGCCAACGTTTGGTATTCTTTACTGGGCGGTTTTTGGGATTGTTCTGGGTGATTTTAGGCAGTATAAGGCAATAAGGCATTAGCTTTTTCAGTTTTCTAAGTGATATATCACATTTTAATAAGTGTATGATTCAATAGGGTGTTTATGCTGAAAAGTTTTTTTAACTTTTATTTTTTATCATCAATTGGAAATGCTTTTATATCCTTTATTGTGATTGTTTATTTTTCGTATTATGCAACTAATAAAGAATATGTTCAGCTAGGTGTGTTTTCAGCGGTTCTGGGAATGATGCCTTCGATAATAGGAATGCATACAAGAAGTTATTTTATCAGGCAGTCATCCACTAACGATAAAGTCGAAATTGAAGATGTTGATGTTTTAGTATCGACTTTTATATGGATGATTGTATCAGTAGCTTTTCTAACGTTCGTGCTGATTTTTATTGATCTTTCATTTCTTATTGAAAAAGAGCTAAGTTGGATTGTTTTAATTGTTGGTGTTGGGCAGTGGTGTCATCTAACAATAGTGGCTGTGTCCCATTCAAAGAATAATGCACGACGCTATTTTTTATTTACAATATATGCGTCAATTGTGTCTGGGTTAGGAGTTATTGTACTAGGGCAAATTCATGCTTTGGTTTGGCAAGATCGGGCTTATGCACTTATGTTCGGTTATCTGTTATCAATTATTATTTTTATAACTTGGTATCGTGAAAGTATAGTAAAAAAAATACGTATTCCGGCCGTTAATTATAAAATTATTAAGTATTCAATTCCTCTTATTCCCTACAGTTTATCAGTATCAGCATTGATATTTTTTGAGCGACAAGTCGTAGCTCAAAATTTTGACTCTAGTGTTGCTGCTAGTTATTTGTCACAAGTTCAAATAGTTTTAATTTTTTCAATATTTTTGGATTCTTTATATAAAAAAATCACCCCTGTTTATTTTTCAACGGGAAATATTGCGTGCTTATATAAAACATCGTTGGTTGCTGTGTGTGCATTTTTTATTTTTTATTTTATATCACCTTGGATATTTCATTTTGTTTTCCCTGCAACAATGTATTTTAATTCAAATCTTATGTTTTTTATGCTTGTTTCATCTGCAGTAATATATATTCTTAAGTTAATATCATTGATTTTCAATTATAAAAGCAAAAACATTTTTCTTTCAGCAGTAGTCATTTTTTCAAATATTTTTACTGTAATGGGTTTATATTTTTATTCATATGGTTTAGGTGTTATCTCAATACCAATTATTATTTCTGTTTGTAATTTTTTAGCAGTTTTAGTTCTGACTTTTTTTATTTGGAGACATAAATGACAAGGTTGTTGCATGTTGGATTAGCAGAGTGCTCAAATATCGGGGATCAAGCTATAACTGATTGTATAAGGTCAATGCTGTCTGATATGAGCGATTATGAATATAAGTTTTTTAGGATTAACTTTAATCATGCCACTTCTAAAAGTGATGGTGTGGTTGAAAAAAATAAAATTAAGGAGGTTTTAAGAAGTATTCGGGTAATAAAGATTTTATACGATATTTCTTTGCCAGTTATTAAGTGGCGATATTATAAGTCTTTTTACAACGAAGCCAGAAAGTCAGAAAAAATACTTATTGGCGGTGGTAATCTCTTGATGGATATAGACTTTATATTTCCTTTACATTTATTGATATTAGTCTTATTAAGTCGTTTGGCAGGAGCAGAGCCGGCGTTTTTCTTGGCAGGTATTGGTCCTTTAAATAGTAAGTTTGGTAGGTTTTTGGCTAAAAGAATTGCGCTTAGACTTAAATTTTCTATAGTTAGAGATGAGCTTTCAAAATCAATATTAGAGAAATACAACCCTAAATTAAAAGTATCTGTTTTGCCTGATCCTGTATTTTTTGCCGAGGAACTTTTAAAGAGTGCAAAAAAAAATAATAAGACAGATAAATATAGAGTGTTAATTTCAGTCTTTCCTTATGGTAGTAAAAGAGTTTCTCATAATAAGTCGGATAGCGATTCTGATTTTTACTATTCATTTGTCGCTGATATAGTTAACTACTTCAAAAACAAAAAAATCATAATGTTGATATAGATTTTCTCGTTACGGATATCGTAAGGGATTATGAGGTAGCACATTACCTAAGAAAGAGTTGTGGAGGTGGTGGAGAAATTATAGCTCCTACTAACTCATTAGAGCTATTAAGTGTAATTAATAGGTACAATTTTGTTGTAGCAACACGAATGCACGCGGCTATTGGAGCTGCTTGTCTAGGTGTTCCTTTTGTTGCTTTAGCTTGGCAAGATAAATTTAAATATTGTTTTAAAGAAGTTCAGTTGGAACATCGTATATGTTCACTTAATGAGAAAGACGCTCTTGAAAAATTTGAATCTATAATGAAGATAGAAAAATATTCTCCGGTCATGAGTTTGAATCAATATTTAAATGATATAGAGAGACTTTTGTCATGAGAAAATTGCTTTTTGTTGGGCAGTTCCCGCCACCGAAACATGGTGTTTCTATTATCAATGAACTGCTTTGTAGTGAGCTAAAAAGTAGTTATGAAGTATCTAAATATGATTATAGATTTAGTAATGATTTAAAAGATATAGGTGGCAGGCTCTTAAGTAAATTAATTGTTTATATTAAACATTGTTTTTCCTTGTTAAGAATTATTTTTTTTTCTGATTCATTAGATGTTATTTATTTCACTCCGAATGTTAGAGGAGGTGTTTTTTTTAGAGATTTAATTGTTGTTTTAATTTTAAAATTATCTCGCGCTAAGATATTTTTACATTTACATGGTTTAGGGGTTGCTGATAGATCATCGAGTAGAGTTTGGAGGGCTTTATATTTCGTCATGTTCTCGAGAACTTATATCGTTCATGTTAGTAAGAGAGTGGTGCTAGATGAATTTAAATATCATTATGGTACAAAGGGACGGTTTTATTTAAATAACTCTGTGGACCTATCTTTACCTGAACAAATAGCTTCAAAAAAAGTAGATGGTTTTTATGGAAAAACTATAGTACATATGTCTAATTTTCGCCCATCAAAAGGTATTATGGATGTTTTAAAAGCTTATAAAGAGTTAAAGAAAGAGATGCCTTGCTGTTTGAAAATGGTAGGCAGTTTTACCTCTAATGATTTTGAAGCTGAAGTTTTTAGCTATATCCACAAAGAAGAAATTGAAGATGTTGAGTTTCTAGGTTTTCTCGAAACAGATGAAAAAAATAAAGTTCTAGCTATGGCTGATTTGTTTTTGTATCCAAGTTATGACGATTCTTTTGGTTTAGTTGTTTTGGAGGCTCAAGTTTTAGGAGCACCAGTTGTAGCATATGATATTGGTTCTATGAAACAAATTGTAAATCCTAAGCAAGGTTTTGTTGCTGAATTAGGGGATTTTTACTCACTTCTTTCTGCTGGGAAAAAAATATTAAATTCTGATTATAAATCTATTGATTGGGATTTCCTAAAAGACTACGACATAAAAAACTATACGAGTAGACTTGTTGATATTTTGGAGAGTAGTAAGTGAAGAAGTTTTTATTACTATATGCAAAAAAAATTGTAAGTAGGCTTCCTGCATTTGTCGGTACGAGGCTAGCCGGTATTCCATTTCAGTATAGATTAGGAAATGATTATATTAAATACAATAAAGGCCTAGAGAAAAAAGCTAGTGAGCAAGATGTTTTTTTAAGCATGAAAAATTTAACGATACATGCTTATGAAAATGTTTATTTTTATCGAAAGTTTTATGATAACCATGGCTTTAACCCCAATTCATTATCAGAATTTAAAGATCTTTGTAATATACCAATATTAAGAAAGTCGGATCTACGTGGTTATTCACTAGAGCAACGATCTGTTGTCGGTTCCGTCGGAATACCCACTAATACTGGAGGCACAAGCGGGCAGCCATTGAGCTTACTTATTGATTCTGAAGCATATGCTCGTGAATGGGCTCATATGCATAAAATATGGTCTAGGTTGGGATATACAACAAATGATGTAAAGTTAACTTTACGGGGCATGAATATTGGAGATGAGCCTATTAGATATAATTTCATTCACAATGAGTTCCAGGTTAATGCTTACTGTGACTTTGATAAAGTAGTTAATGCTCTAGAATTAATAGTTAAGAAATATTCTATAAGTTATCTTCATGGCTACCCTAGCGCTATTTATGAATTCCTGCTTAAAGTATCTCAATCATATCCAGATGTAATGACTGTTTTGAAGTCTTCTGTAAAAGGTGTTTTTTTGGGATCAGAACTCCCTGCTGGCATATATCGTAATTTTATAGAAGAGAGTTTAGGCGTTAAGGCTATATCTTGGTATGGACACTCTGAAATGTGTGTTCTGGCTGGAGAAATGGAAGAGAAGGATGTGTATTTTCCATTTCATAGTTATGGTTACGCTGAGGCATGTAAAGTAGAAGAAAATTATCATTTGATCGGTTCTACTCTCCACAACTGGAGTAGTCCGCTTATTAGATATGACACCGAAGATTTGATTGAACCAGTTTCAGTGCAAAATGGTTTCCTTTCTTCTTTTAAGATTAAGCAGGGACGTATTGGTGAATTTGTTGAAGATTTTAATAGTAGAAAAATTTCTTTGACTGCTCTTATATTTGGAAGGCACCATAAAATTTTCGAATATGCTGACTTTATTCAAGTTAGCCAATTTGAACAAGGAGAGCTAACTATCTGGATAACATCTTCTAAAGACAATATATCATGGTCGAGCTACTTTGATTCTAAAGAGATTGCTATGAACATTGAATTTGTTGTTATTGATAAGCCTTTTAAAACCAGTGCTGGGAAGACCCCTCTAATTGTAAATAAGCTCATTGAATTAGTTAATGATTAACAGTATTCCAAGGATAGTAATAGGATGAAACAAGTAACACAAACTTTACGGACGGGTGTAGTCGAAGTAAATGAAGTACCTGTACCTACTTTAAATGATAAGTTCGTATTAGTTAGAAACACTGCTTCTGTTATTAGTGCTGGGACTGAGAAAACTAAAATCGATATGGGAAAAAAAAGCCTTTTGCAAAAAGCAAAAGCTCGCCCAGATTTGGTTAAACAAGTCCTGCAAAAAATTAAAACAGAAGGCTTACAAAAAACCATACAAACGGTTAAATCCAGATTAGACTCTCCTTCACCGTTAGGCTATAGCTGCGCGGGTGAAGTTATTGCTGCAGGTGGTTTGGTCGAAGGTATTCAGCCGGGCGATCGCGTTGCATGTGGCGGGGCTGATTATGCAAATCATGCTGAGTTTGTGGCCATTCCTAAAAATCTTGTAGTTAAAATACCTGCTAATGTTACAGATGAAGAAGCAGCATTTACTACGGTGGGTTCCATCGCGATGCAAGGGGTTCGTTTAGCCGATCCTAAACTTGGTGAGACTTTCCTTATTTTAGGGCTTGGTTTATTAGGCCAAATCGCTGTCCAATTATTAAGAGCTAATGGATGTCGAGTTATAGCAACTGATTTAGATAGTGATTTAGTTCAGCGAGCCGAAGGCTTTGGCGCAATTGGTGCTTATCCAGGGTCTGATGTTGATGGATTGTGTAAAGAGTTAACTGCAGGCCATGGCGTTGATGGTGTTCTTGTATGTGCAGGGACTTCAAGTAACCAGCCAATAGAACTATGTGGTGCTTGCACTCGTGAGAAGGGCCGTGTCGTTGTTGTTGGCGCTGTTCGTATGGATATACCTCGAGAAGATTATTTCAAGAAAGAAATAAACGTTGTTATTTCACGCTCATACGGTCCTGGGCGTTATGATCCTTTTTATGAGGAAAACGGTAACGATTATCCTTTGGGTTACGTTCGCTTTACCGAACAACGCAATATGCAGTCTTTTCTTGAGCTGATTGCTGAAGAGAAAATGGATGTTAAATCCTTAATTTCTCATCGCTATAACGTTGATGAGGCTGCAGAAGCTTATCAGTTAATTGAAGGTGCGAAAACAGAGCCTTACCTTGGTATCATTATGCAATACGATGCTAAAGCCTCCTCACAGGTAGCGCTTTCGCGTATCTCTACTGCTAGTAAGCCTATTACATCAAGCAAAGTAGGTATTTCATTCTTTGGTGCAGGTAATTATGCGACAGCTAGTTTATTGCCGCCGCTAAAAGATGATTCTGATATTGAGCTTCGTGGTTTAGTGACCGCGAGTGGTCGTACAGCGCAAGGTGTTGCTAAGCAGTTTGGTTTTTCTTTTTGTGCAGGTGACTACGCAGAGCTATTAGAAAAAGATTCTGATGCCATTATGGTTGTTACACGACATGACACACATGCCGATTCAGTGAGTAGAGCGCTTGATGCGAATAAACATGTTTATGTTGAAAAACCACTAGCGTTAAATGTAGAAGAGTTGCAGATAGTTCAAGCTGCCAAGACGAAGTCTATGGCTACTGTTATGGTAGGTTTTAACCGCCGATTTGCCCCGTTGACTGTTGAAGCTATTAAGCACTTTGACACGGTTAAGTCTCCTTTAGTTGTTAATATTCGTATTAATTCAGGGCAAATTCCTGCAGACCATTGGATTCAAGACCCAGAAGTTGGTGGCGGCAGAGTCATTGGCGAAGGGTGTCACTTTGTTGATCTTGCTTCAGCATTAACACAAAGCAATCCTGTCAGTGTTTCTTGTATCGGTACAGCAAAAGCAGATAAGTCTGCGATGTTGAATGATAATGTTGTTATTACTTTAGCTTTCCAAAATGGCAGCATTGCGAACATCATCTACTGTGCTGATGGGTCAAAGGCGATGGCAAAAGAGTATGTCGAAGTTTTTGGTGGTGGTCGCAGTGCTATTATTAAAGATTTCAAAGAGTTAGATTTATTTGCTGGTGATACTTCGGTTCAATCTACTAAACTCGGCGCTCAAGATAAAGGACAAAAAGCTATGCTCAAGTCTTGGCTTAAAGCGGTCAAAACTGGCAGTGAATGTATTGATCATTCGTGCCTGATGTCTAATAGCTTAGCGACGATCCTTGCTGTCGAATCGCTAGCATCTGGGTCTGCAATGAAAGTTGACTTGTCTATTTTAAACAATGAATAAATCATTTTCGGTAGAGATAATTAAAAATCAGATGTTGGACGGAGCTCGCAAAGATAGTTTTGCGGGCTACGATCCTTTCGATGGTTTGAATAGTAAGCTTTTCAATGTGATGCCTGTATTACGCAAAGGCATTGCAGGCCTTGCTTGGATTCAACTATTTAAACAATCTCCCTTTAATCTTCGTCCGATATTGGGTGTGGCTAAAAAGAGAAACCCTAAAGGTATCGGTTTATTTATTCTTGGTTTATTACAAGATTATAAACGAACATCTGATGCGTCTTATCTAGATGAAGCTGTCGCTCTTGCTGATTGGCTACTGACTCAGCAATGTGACCAGGATAAGTGGCAGCATGCTTGTTGGGGCTACCATTTTGATTGGAAGGCGCGTGCTTTCTATGTGCCACAAGGTAAGCCGAACGTTATTACTACTATTTATGTGTCTCAAGCTTTGTTTGCCTTAGCGAATATCCTTGAGCAGCAAGGCTCGGGTGAGGCAGAAAAGTTTCGTGAGCCAGCGTTAGACTCCGCTAGTTTTATCGTTAACACGCTTTACACCGAAGCAGACGGTCGATCTTTCTTTGCTTATATTCCAGGTGAGACAGCCTTTGTTCATAACGCTAGCCTTTGGGCTGCTGCGTGGGTTGCTGTTGTTGGTCGTTACACTCAAAACACGCTTTATTGTGATATGGCTTTAAAGGCTGCTCGTCAATCGGCTGGTGAGCAAGCAGAAGATGGATCGTGGGTGTATGGGGCGCGTCATCACCACCAGTTTATAGATGGTTTCCATACGGGGTATAACCTTGAGGCACTTGATCTGATTCGTAAAACACTCGATGTTTCTGAGTTCGATGAGCCCATCGAAAAAGGGTTAGCGTATTACAAAACCCATTTTTTTGATGAAGATGGCACGGCTAAATATTACAACAACAACCGCTACCCGCTTGATATGCACTCCGTTGCCCAAGCTGTGATCACGCTATTAAAAGTGGGCGGTACACAAGAAGATTTTGATCTGGCTGAAAAGGTCATTGGTTGGTCTATTAATGAGCTTTACCTTTCTGATAAAAAGCGATTCGTCTATCAAAAAACAAAACGCTTTGTAAATAAGATTAACTATACACGGTGGACCCAGGCTTGGGTTTATTATTCTTTTTCATACTTCAATCAAATGCAGGCTAAACGCAATGAATCGTATTAATTTTCTGGGTAGCCCTATGGATTCCGGCAGCATGTCGGATACGGTTAGTGCGATTTCTGAAAGAATATTAAGCCAGCAGTTTACCCAGCATGTAGTCGTTAATGTTGCCAAGCTCGTTAATATGCGTAAAGACCCAGAGCTCGCAAAGTCTGTTACCGAATGCGATATCATTAATATTGATGGTATGGGTGTTGTATGGGGTGCGCGTTTTTTAGGCCATAACGTTGGCGAGCGGGTTTCGGGTGTTGATCTGTTTGCCGAGCTCAACGCTATGGCTGAGCGAGAAGGTTTTCCGGTGTTTTATTTGGGTGCAAAAGAAGAGGTTGTCACCAAAACCGGCGAAGTGATGCAAGCTCAGCATCCTCAGTTGACTATTGCAGGCACGCATCACGGTTACTTTTGGGATGATGAGCAGGCGGTGGTTGAGCAAATTAAAGCGTCTGGTGCACGCTTGTTATTTGTAGCGATTACATCACCTAAAAAAGAGAATTTTATCAACCGTTGGAAAGATGAGCTCGGTGTAGATTTTGTTATGGGTGTAGGCGGTACCTTTGATGTGGTGGCCGGTAAGGTGAGCAGGGCGCCCGTCTGGATGCAAAAATATGGGCTAGAATGGTTGTATCGCGTTATTCAAGAGCCAAGGCGTATGTGGAAGCGTTACTTAGTGACTAATTCCCAGTTTGCTTGGTTACTTGTTCAGGCTAAGTTAGGGTTTTTGAAAGATACTAAGCATAATAACGTTTAAACGATTCAACACGATTTATTTAGGATTTTCTAATGATCCCTATCATTCTCTCTGGTGGTTCTGGTACACGTTTGTGGCCACTGTCTCGTACCCAATATCCAAAGCAGTTTTTACCGTTAAATTCTGATTTAACCATGTTGCAAGAAACGGTAAAGCGCTTAAAAAAAGTCGATACCGTTAATGTGATCTGTAACGAAGAGCATCGCTTTTTGGCAGCAGAGCAAATGCGCCAGATTTCACAGGCGTGTTCTGTATTTTTGGAGCCTGTTGGGCGTAACACCGCGCCTGCTATTGCTTTGGCCGCCTTGGATGCCGTTGCTAAAGGGAAGGGTGAAGAGCCATTGTTAGTCTTGGCTGCTGACCATGTGATTGAAAACGAGAATGCATTTCGTGATGCCGTTGCATTAGCAGAGCCACTAGCCGTTGCCGGTAAGTTTGTGACTTTTGGTATTGTGCCAACACAGCCAGAAACGGGCTACGGTTATATTAAGCGAGGGAGCTACTCACAAGCCGGTGGTTTTCAGGTTGAGGGTTTTGTTGAAAAACCTGATATGAAAACAGCCGTGCAATATGTCGATTCGGGTGAGTATTATTGGAACAGCGGTATGTTTATGTTCCGTGCCGATCGCTATTTAGAAGAGCTAGGTAAGTTTCGCCCCGATATTCTTTCTGCCTGCCAAGCCGCGATGCAAACTACCGCCGCGGATTTTGATTTTATTCGCGTGGATGCCGATGCATTTAAAGCCTGCCCGGATGAGTCTATCGATTATGCAGTCATGGAGCCATTAAGTGCTGTTGATGGTGGTGATTCAGTGGCGGTTGTGCCATTGGATGCCGGTTGGAGTGATGTAGGTAGCTGGTCTGCGTTGTGGGATATCAAACCCAAAGATGAGCAAAACAATGTGCTGTCAGGCGATGTGATTGCACACGATACACGCGGCTCGTTAGTGATGTCTGACGATCGCTTGATCACGACTTTGGGTGTTGATGACCTCATTATTGTTGATACCAAAGATGCTTTGTTAGTTGCACACAAAGATAAAATTCAGAATGTAAAAGCGATTGTTGCCGAGATTAAAGACAACGACCGTTCCGAGCATTTCCAGCACCGTGAAGTGTATCGCCCATGGGGCAAGTACGACTCGATTGACACGGGTGAGCGTTATCAAGTTAAAAGGATTACGGTTAAACCCGGTGCTAAGTTGTCGGTGCAGATGCACCACCACCGTGCCGAACACTGGATCGTTGTTTCGGGTACTGCCAAAGTAACGGTCGATAATGAAGAGCGATACCTAACCGAGAACCAATCGGTTTATATACCCATTACTGCGGTTCATGCATTAGAGAACCCGGGTAAAGTTAATCTGGAGTTAATCGAAGTGCAGTCTGGTGCTTATTTAGACGAAGACGATATTGTACGCTTTGAAGACCGCTATGGGCGTGTAGAATAAATAGTAACTTGTTTAACTACAGGTAGTGTAAAGCCCGATATGTCGGGCTTTTTATTTTTTCTATTATTAACACATAACATAATGTGTACTAATAGAATTAGAAGCGAGTAGATAAGGGGTTTTATATGGCTATTTTAGTAACAGGTGGCGCTGGTTATATCGGTAGCCATACAGATATTCTATTACTGGAAGCGGGCTTTGATGTCGTGGTGCTGGATAATCTTTGTAATAGTGATCCTGAAGTGTTTAATCGCATCGAGACAATCACCGGTAAGTGCCCGGTGTTTGTTGAAGGGGATATTCTTGATAAAGCGGCACTGAACCAAGTATTCACTGACCACAAGATTGATGCTGTCATTCATTTTGCTGGACTCAAGGCTGTTGGTGAGTCTGTCGCTAAGCCAGTTATGTATTATCAAAATAATGTGGCGGGTTCTGTTAATTTATTCGAAGTGATGGCTCAGCATAACTGTAAGCGTATTGTTTTTAGCTCTTCAGCGACAGTTTATGGTGACCCTGCCTCTGTTCCTATCCGTGAAGATTTTCCGCTATCAGCAACTAACCCTTATGGGCAGTCTAAGTTGATGATCGAGAATGTACTTAGGGATATTGCGTTGGCAGACCCACAATGGCAAATCTCTATTCTTCGCTATTTTAACCCCGTGGGTGCGCATGCCAGTGGCTTGATTGGTGAGGATCCAAACGGAATTCCCAATAATTTGATGCCTTATGTTGCGCAAGTAGCGATTGGTAAGCTAGAGCAGCTCAATGTGTTTGGTGGCGATTACCCTACCGTTGATGGTACGGGTGTGCGTGATTATATTCATGTTGTGGATTTAGCAGCGGGCCACTTAAAGGCGTTAGCTGCGCTTTCTGTAACAGACGCGAAAGGCTCTCTTACACATGGCTGCCAGGTGTATAACTTGGGTACGGGTAATGGGTATTCTGTACTGCAGGTTGTTAGTGCATTCGAGAAAGCCAGTGGCCGTCGCGTTCCTTATTTGATTGCGGGCCGCCGTGCCGGTGATATTGCTACTTGTTACGCAGACCCAGCCCATAGTGCTAATAAGCTGGGTTGGCGTGCTGAGTTTGGAATAGAGCAGATGGTAGAAGATCATTGGCGCTGGCAGTCTTCTAACCCGAGCGGCTACAAGGCTTAATCCATATTGTTAGCGTACCGCCTTGGGTGGTCGTAACAGGGAGGTTTTATGGTATCTATTCAGCATCACGGCGCAGTACAGGGAGTCACTGGGTCGTGCCATCAAATGACGTTATCTAGTGGCGAAGCATTGCTGGTTGATTGCGGTATGTTTCAAGGGGCTGAATCTGCAGGCCGAGAACTAGACGAAGAGTTTGGCGAAAAGCAGATTGATTTCCCGCTTGATAACATTAAAGCGCTGGTTGTTACGCACTGTCATATTGATCATGTTGGGCGCATTCCATTTTTATTGGCCGCCGGTTTTAATGGGCCTATTTATGCTACCCAAGCCACCGCGCATCTATTGCCATTAGTGATTGAAGATGCCATCAAGGTGGGCGTCTCTCGGGATAAAGACCTAATCAATAAAGTGCTGCAACGCCTACAGCAGTTACTAAAGCCTATTCCTTATGATCAGTGGTTTGTGGTAGATGGTTTGCCTAAAACACGCGGACGCTTTCGTGTTGCCGGTCATATTATGGGTTCTGCCTATGTTGAGTTTGACGCACAAGGTGAGCGGGTTTTATTTTCGGGAGATTTAGGCGCGCCCCATTCTCCGTTATTGCCTGCCCCTAAATCGCCGTATAAAGCGGATATTGTTGTTATTGAAAGTACGTATGGCGACAAACTTCATGAAGGCCGAAAAAAGCGCCGACAGTTATTAAAGTCGGTTATTGAGCGTTGCTTAAAAGATCGCGGTACGGTGCTTATTCCTGCCTTTAGTATTGGTCGCACTCAAGAGCTACTGTATGAACTTGAAGAGATTATTCATCGTGCTACTAAACGCAGTAACGCTAAGCAACAAGAGAAAGCAGAAACGCAAAGCCCTTGGGAAACTATCGATGTCATTGTGGATTCTCCTTTAGCAGCAAAGTTTACGGCGCATTATCGGGATCTTAAGCACTTATGGGATGCAGAAGCGCAGAAAAAACTAGCGGATAACCGCCATCCACTGTCCTTTGATCAGTTAATAACCATTGATAGCCATCAGCAGCATATGAAATTGGTGCAGCATCTTAAAGACTCAGGGCGCCCGTCCATTGTTATTGCCGCAAGTGGTATGTGTGCGGGTGGTCGTATACAAAACCACCTTAAGGCGTTGTTGCCAGACTCACGCACTGAGGTGTTGTTTGTTGGTTATCAGGCAAAAGGCACTCCTGGGCGTGATATTCAAACCTATGGGCCGCGCGGTGGTTATGTATTTTTGGATAATGAGCGGATAGATATCCGTGCCGGTATTTTTACGATTAGTGGTTACTCCGCACATGCAGACCAAGCTAACTTGGTAAGTTTTGTTAAACGTATCTACAAAAAGCCCAGCGAAGTGCGTGTTGTTCATGGTGATGAAGAGGCAAAAGCAGCATTGGTTAAAAAGTTACAAGCAATTGTACCCGGTGCAAAAGTGTGGGTACCGCATGAGTAATCTTTTAATACAGCATGGTTTCTAATGAATAGTCGGTTTTTATCTTCTGCTTGGTTTCGCTGGGCAATTTTTTTGTTGTGTGCAGCGGCTGTGGCTTATGGGGTTTTTAGGCCTGTACCACCGCCACAGTTATTCCATGGCTCAGATAAAGTAGGGCATGTCTGTGGTTTTTTAGGTTTGTCGCTTACGGCATGGGTTGCGTTTAGGTCGGTGAGTTGGTTCTATTTTTGGCCTGTGTTGTTTGGTTTAGCGCCATTGTTAGAGTATCTTCAGGGGGCGTGGCGGCCATTGCGTGTTTATAGCATGGGCGATAGCTACGCCAACCTTGCTGGCGTAGCTATTGCTTTGCTGTTTGTGCTCTCCTTTCGCGCTAGCGTCCGATTCCGTAATAGGTAAAACCAAGGCTTTCGAGTAGTTCTTTGCTGAACAGGTTACGGCCATCGATAATAAGCGGTGTGAGCATTCGCTCTTTCATCTCTTCGCAGTCAGGTGATGCATACTCTGGCCATTCTGTTAGCAGCAGCAGGGCATCTGCATTGTTGAGTGCTGCGTACTTATCTCGGTAGGTATGTACCTGCGGGTGCTCCCCGTAAAGCTTTTCGATATTCTCTAGTGCTTCCGGGTCATGTATGTGCACGCTTGCCTGTTGTGCGGTTAACGCGCTAATAATCTTTAAGCTGGGCGCACTATCCAGTGCTGCAGATCCGGGTTTAAATGATACGCCCCAAATCGCTATATTAAGGTTATGGATGTCGCATTCATAATGTCGCCACAGTTTACGAAACGGCTGTTCTTTCTGCTTTTCATTTTCTTCTAGTACGGTATCCAATAGTTGAGATTGGCGCTTTTCAGAGAGCAGGTTAGCCAGCCCTTTAATCGTTTGCGAAAAAGTATTACCGCCAAAACCACAACCCGGCGCAAGGTAATGATGCCCAATGCGTGGGTCGGCACCAAGGCTCTGCTTGATAACTTCGATATCAACATCCAGTTGTTCTGCTAAGTTAGCGAGTTCATTGATGTAGCCAATACGCAGTGCGAGCATGCCAGTGATGGATAGTTTGGCAAATTCAGCTTCTTTAGGTGTCATAACCAGTAGCTGTTCAAGCTGGCTACTAAAAGGCCGCAATAATGAACGGGTCATCATGCTGGCCCATTCGCTGGTGCTGCCTAAAGTGAGAGAGGTTGGTTTACGTATGTTTTTAAGTGCTTCACCTTCCGAAATGTTCTCTGCTAGATAGACCACCACTTGGTCTTTTTCGATATCGAGAATCTTTTGTAATTTGTCAGTGTAGCCTACGCCAAAATGGCTTTGGTTGATGATCAGTACTTTCTCTAAACCTTGTTTGGCTATTTGGGAAACCGTATGTTGGGCGTGCTCAAACTCGGCGGGGTTCATGCTGAGAAAGTGCGTAGAAAATAAAGCCGCTGAGCTACTTTGGATAAACTGTAAGTTTTGTTTGTCGAACTGCTGGTTAATAAGGTCTTTTAGGCCGGGTTCATTACTAATGCTACTTCCCATTAATGCGACAGGGTCAGTGATGTGTGTATCGTTAACAATAAAAACATCATTACCCGATTGTGCCAGCATGCCCGCTGTTGCCCAAGCGGTTAGTTCGAGCCCCCAGATAACGATTTTCATTATTTCAGCTCCTTATCAAGAGTTTGTAGCGAAAGAATGCTGTTCAACAGCCCTGTGGTTGAGCTATCAAATGTGGCGGGTGCATCCTCATTAAGCAGCGGTTTGAGAAGCTCTGTCGCCATTTTTTTGCCTAGCTCTACACCCCATTGGTCAAACGGGTTAACTTCCCAGATAACAGATTGCACAAATACTTTATGCTCGTACAAGGCAATGAGTTGGCCAAATGAGTATGGGGTCAGCTCATCAATTAAAACGGTAGTGCTTGGTTGGTTACCGCGGTAGCGTTTGTGGATCGGGGCTTTGTCGTTACCCTCAATCGCAGAGTCTCCCAGTGCCAGCAGGCGTGACTGGGCAAGGCAGTTAGCCAGTGATAATTGGTGTTGCTGTTGTAGTTCGGTATTTTCAAAACCATCATAACGTCTGGCAGGTGTAATAAAATCACACATGACAGACTCGGTGCCTTGATGGAGTAGCTGATAAAAGGCGTGTTGTGCATTAGGGCCAATCTCACCCCAAAGAATAGGGCAAGTGTGGTAATCAATGCTATTGCCTTGGCGATTAGCGCTTTTCCCGTTGCTTTCCATTTCTAGTTGTTCAAGGTAAGCGGGTAAGTGGCTTAACCGGCCATCATAAGGGAGGATGGCGTGAGCATGAATGTTCAGAAAATTAATATTCCAAATGCCGATCATCCCCAGTTGTACCGGTAGGTTCTCTTCAAAAGGTGCATTTTTGAAATGCTCATCCATAGCATGAGCACCACTAAGCATCTCTTTAAAACCGCTCATCCCTATACGTAACGCAATAGGTAGACCAATAGCCGACCATAAAGAATAGCGCCCTCCGGTCCAATCCCAAAAGTTGAGCTGGCTTTTTTCGGGGATGCCCCATTGGCTCATTTTATCTGGGCTGGCCGAAACGCCAATAAAATGTCGGCGGTTCAGTAGCTCGTCTTTAACGCCACTGGCTGATTTTAACCACTGCCGAGCGGTATTCGCGTTAGACAGAGTATCAATAGTGGTAAACGACTTAGACGAAATAATAAATAACGTCGTGGTCGGTGAAAGTTGGTCGAGTAGGTTGGCAATCTGGCTACCATCCATGGATGATACAAAGTGCATTTTTAACTGCTGGCCAGCGGGTGGTTGTGAATCACTTAATGCTTTGCAGGCCATCAAGGGGCCAAGGTCTGAGCCGCCAACACCTATATTAACGATGGTATCAATGGGCAGGCCTGAATATCCTCGCCATTGTCCGGCGTGTATGCGCGCAACCATGCTGCTCATATGTGCCAGGTTTGCTTGTATATCGGTCACAATGTTGTGGTTGTCGAGTGATAGCTGGCTGTTATACGGCAGGCGAAGCGCTGTGTGTAATGCTGGGCGGTTTTCAGATGTATTAATTGTGTCGCCAGAGAATAGCCGCTCTTTCCAGCGCTCTAGTTGGCAGTCTCTTGATAAGTTTTTTAACAGCGAAAGCGTTGTTTGTGTAATGCGTTGTTTTGAAAAATCGAGTAGTAAGCTGCCATTACTAACGCTGAATGTGTCAAATCGGCTGTTGGTCTTATCTATATTAGCGGGGGCGTCTACAGGTGTATCTTGTAAAAAAAGGTCGCGCAAATGCGTGGATTGCATTGTGTCAGCGTGTTGTTCGAGTGCTTTCCAGGCGGGTGATTCTTTTACGCTCAAAATTCCATCTCCGATGAGTAGTATGGAAGCCCGCTGTAAAGGTGCTAGCGGGCTGTAATACAGAAAGAAACTAGACCGTTAAACTAAGCCTTTTATAAAATCCTTAAAATCATTAGCGGTTTCACTGTGATGCAAGCCAAACACAACATTGGCTTGTAAAAAGCCTAGTTTATTACCGCAATCGTATGTTTTACCACGCATGCTGTAAGCATTAATAGGCGCTTCTTTGATCAACTGATCAAGCGCATCGGTGAGTTGTATTTCGCCGCCAGCGCCAGGTTTAGTGTCTTTTAATAGCTCCATAACTCTGGCAGGGAGAATGTAGCGCCCAACGATGGCTTGGTTAGAAGGCGCTTCTGCTTGTGGTGGCTTTTCTACCATGCCAACGATAGGTTGGCTTTGCCCGGGCGCGAGTGGTTTGCCTGCACAGTCAACAACACCGTAACGTTCTACATGTTCTAAGGGAACCGCTTCAACCATAATTTGGGCTGCGCCGCTATTGTGGTAGTCGGCGACCATCTCTGTTAAGTCACATTGCTCTGTTTGTGTACTATGAATCAGCATGTCAGGAAGCATAACTGCAAAATCATCATTGCCGATGGCTGGTGCTGCACATAAAACGGCATGGCCTAGCCCAAGCGGTTGGTTCTGGCGCACTGCACAAATAGACACATCTATTGGTAGTATGTCGCGTACGGCTGTTAGTAATGCGTCTTTACCTTTTCGAGCAAGTTCGGCTTCTAGTTCATAATGCTTATCAAAGTGATCTTCAATCGAGGATTTACCGCTACGCGTAACCAAAATGATCTCTGTAAAACCTGCCTTGATTGCTTCTTCGACAACGTGCTGAATAACCGGTTTATCAACAACGGTTAACATCTCTTTAGGAATAGCTTTACTTGCAGGTAGTACTCGTGTGCCCAGCCCTGCAACAGGTATGACGATTTTGGTTAGTGCGGACATCCATTTGCTCCCATTACCAATCAATTATTAAGAATGGCAGCATTCTAACATGGCTAGGCAACAAAAAACCTTTCCTTAATGTTCTGTGAAGTATTACCTATAAGGGCATTTTATTATTCTTTTTATTAAGTGAGACTGGCTGTGTAGGGCTATTAATTATTTGCGATAACAGATAAAATCGTAATAATTTTGCAGTGCAATACAGTTATACTTTTTTATAATCCTTTAATGATATTTTTAAAGTAAAACGGCGACGCTGTCTGAACGCAAAATGACTGGTCTGTCATTATGGAATCTAAAGATAATAGGAGTTATCTGCATGGAGTTTAAGAATACATACGCGTCGCTATTGGCTACGTCAGCACTGTTTACCTCGGCTATTGTTTCTCCCATGTTGGCGCACGCTATCGAGCCAGCCTCAATCTCTTTAGGCCCTGTTTCCATGATTCCTGCGCTAACTGTTCAAGCAGGTCATGATGATAATATTTTTCTTACGTCGACTAATGAAAAGAGCTCAGCGGTTACTGTTATTAATCCCACCGTGCAATTTATTGCAGAAGATGGTGCTAATGCCTATCAATTAACAGCGGATGTTAGACGTGGTATTTATCATAGTAGTCATGACGATAATTACACAGATATACAGCTACGCGGTGATGCTAACCTCGTTTTTGATGTGCGTAATAAATTAGACTTGCTCGCCGCTTACCTCAAAGCACACGAGGCGCGAGGCACGGGTTTAACGGAAGGTACTAATGCGACTGTTAACGATGCACCTGTTAAATATAACGAAAAAATAGTGGGCGCTACCTATACATACGGTGCCGATGAAGCGCAGGGGCGTATTGAAGGCAAGCTTTCTTACAACGTGCGTGATTATAGTAACTTTAGAAACCTAACTCGAAGTCGTGACCGCGATACGTTAAATACCGGTTTAACTTTTTATTACCGCGTCATGCCAAAAACCTCTTTGTTATTTGAAGCTCGCCGTACTGGTATTAATTATCAAAATGAGACAACGGGTGTTTCAAGCCTCGATAGTCATGAGTGGAAGTACCTGTTTGGTGCAACGTGGGATGCAACAGCCAAAACCACAGGTATCGTAAAAGCCGGTTATGCGCAGAAGAAATTCTCAGATGCAGGCCGAGATGATAAAGATGCATTTACCTGGGAAGCAGAGGTTAGCTGGGCGCCGCGCACATACTCTACTTTTGTTCTGCGTACAGGGCAGGAGCTAGAAGAGTCAAACGGTACTGATAACTTTATTGATACTCGCTCTGCTAGCGTGACATGGGATCATGCTTGGAATGATCGTATGAAAACTGCATTAGCATATGGCTTTGCTAATGAAGAATATGATTTAACCAATCGTAAAGATGATACCAATAGCTTTTCTGTTGGTGTGTCTTATGATCTTCGCCGTTGGTTGACTCTTGGCTTTGATGTTGAGCATGTTGAGCGTGATTCAAATCAGGCTGCATTTGATTATGATAATAATAGCGTATTCATGACAGTCCAGGGTTCTCTATAGCTTTAATGCTTTAGAGGGGTTGTCTGGTTTTATCGAGGTAATAGTTAACATGTGGCGTCGCGTTTTTGTGTATTTATGTCTGATTGCATTCAGTCAGTTATCGTATTCTGCCAGCGTATCGCAGGCTACTGAAGGCTCTCGTTCAGAAGGGTTGTCTGATTATCGTTTGGGTTCAGGAGACTTGCTAGGTATTAAGGTGTTTGGTGAGGAAGAGCTTAGCGTTGAAGTACGAATGAGTGACGCTGGTACTATCTCGTACCCTTTTCTGGGTGAGTTGCGAGTGAAAGGCCTTACTACGGGTGCGCTGGGTGATATGTTGGCAGCCCAGCTCAGAGATGGCTACTTAGTTAACCCTAGTGTGAGTGTAACTGTGCTTGAGTACCGTGAGTTTTATATTAACGGCGCTGTAAAAACCCCTGGCGCTTATCCGTATCAACCCGGTTTGACGCTGCAGCGTGCAGTGTCATTGGCGGGTGGCTTTACTGAAAGAGCGTCGTCTAGCAAGTTTTACTTATCTCACGAGAAAAGCGCCAGTAATGCTAAACCGTCAAAAGTGAAGTTAAATACGCGTGTTGCTCCTGGTGATGTGATCACTATCGAAGAAAGCTTTTTTTAATTCCTGCTTATTTAAGAGTACGAAAAACAACATGGATATTCAGAAAGAGCAGGGAGCGATAGATCGCATGCTGCAAGAAGATGTGATTGATTTACGCCAATACTGGCAAACAATTATGCGCCACAAATGGGGTATTATTGGGTTTGCTTTTATTGTGACCTTGCTAACCGCGCTGGTGGTGGCATCGTTAACACCTATTTATAGAGCGACAGCAACCTTATTGATTGAGTCGCAGCAGGCCAATATCGTTTCTATTGAAGAAGTGTATGGGCTTGATGGCGGCAATTCTGAATATTTCACCACGCAGTTTGAAATCTTAAAGTCACGAAATTTGGCTGAAAAAGTGGTGGCTAAGTTAGATCTAGTCAATCACCCTATTTTCAACAAGCCAAAAGAATCGTTGCTGCCTTTTGATTTTAACTGGCGTGACTGGCTGCCGTTTGAGTTGCCGGCAGCTCCTGTTGTTGTCGAAACGCAAGAGATTAAATTTCGCAATGTTGTTGATCAGTTTATGGGGGGGTTGACGGTTTCACCACTCAGAAAAACCCAGCTTGTAAAGCTCACTTATGAGTCTTCAGATGCACTATTGGCAACAAAAATTGCCAATGCGGTTGGCGAAAGTTACATCGAGAGTAACTTAGATGCAAAGTTGCAGTTAACACTAAAAGCTTCCTCTTGGTTGAGCGGTCAGCTTGAAGGGCTTCGTTCTGAGTTAACAAAAGCTGAGCAGCGTTTACAGGAGTACCGTGAGCAAGAACAAATTGTTGGCGAGAAAGGCGGCTTAAATATAGCTGGGCAAGAGCTCGAGTTGGTTGCCGGTAAATTGGTTGATGCACGCCGTGATCGATTAGAAGCAGAAAGCTTATATAGCCAGGTGCGTGCTATTGGTAAAAAGAACCCTGCTCGGTTGGAGTTGGTGCCTACAGTATTACAGCATCCTTTAGTACAGCGTATGAAAGAATCATATGCTCGCGTCGAATTAAAGCGTTCTGAGTTAGCAAAACGTTATGGTGCGAAGCATCCAACAATGCGGGCGGTGAACTCAGAATTAGCTAATGCGAGATCGGCTCTGCATAGGCAGATATTGTCTGTGGTAAACGGTATAGAAACCAACTACAAGGTTGCTGTTGCTAATGAGAACTCTTTAAAGTCTGCACTTGAAGGCACTAAAGGTAATATTCAAAACCTTAGCCGTAAAGAGTATAAGTTGAGTGAGTACCAGCAGGATGTAGAGACTAAGCGTACTGTATTTAATACGTTTTTAACGCGTTTTAATGAGACCTCAGCTACGGGCGATCTTAAAACGGCTAATGCACGTGTTTCTGACCCAGCAGTGGTTCCATTGCATCCTGCTAAACCTAAGAAAAAGCTCATTGTTGCATTGGCTTTTGTAGTAAGTGCTATGTTTGGGGTGATGTTTGCATTTGTGTTGCAGGCGCTTAATAACACCGTTAAAAGTGCTTCTGAAGTTGAGAGTAAGCTCGGTGTTGTTATGCTAGGTTTACTGCCGTTGTTGCCTAAAAAGAAGAAAACGCCTAACCAGAGTTATGGTCAATTTATTGATGACCCTCAGTCTGCTTATGCTGAGTCGTTGCGTACTATTCGTACCGGTTTGATTTTATCGGCACTTGATAATCCCCATAAAACAGTTTCTATTACCTCCTCTGTACCAGGGGAAGGTAAGACCTCGTTAGCGCTGGGTTTGGCATTTTCTACTGGGCAAATGGAAAAGGTGTTATTGGTTGATGCTGACTTGCGTCGTCCTTCTGTCGCCAAGGCGCTCGGGTTGGATCGTGCGGCATCTGGCTTGTCTAATTTAGTGGCCGGCACTGCTTCGGTTGATGAATGTATTCAACGTTACGAAGAAGGTAATATTGATGTGATTTGTGCAGGCATTATTCCTCCGAATCCTTCTGAGCTACTTTCTTCTAAGCGCTTTGCTGATGTTTTGGCAATGTTGGAAACAAAGTATGATCGAATCATTATTGATACTGCGCCATCTCAGGCAGTTAGTGATGCAATGGTGCTAGCGCCATTAGTGGGTGCGATGATTTATGTTGTAAGGTCTGATTCCACGCCTTATCAGCATGCGAAGAACGGTTTGAAGCGTCTACGCGAAGTCAATGCGCCAATTATTGGTGTTGTGCTTAACCAGGTTGATGTGAAAAAGGGCGCTAAGTACTACGGTCAGGAGTACGGCGGTTACTATGACGTCTATGGTTACAGCAGCGAAAAAGCATGATTGATCTGCATTGTCATCTGTTACCAGGTGTCGATGATGGTGCAGAGAATTTATCGGATGCAATTGAGCTTGCTCGTATGGCGGTTGCCGATGGTATTCGTCATATGGTGCTTACTCCGCACCTGCATCCTGGGCGTTATGACAATTCTTTGGCAGGTTTGCAGCCACACTTTGATGCTTTTCAGCAGGCTTTGGTTGAGCAGCACGTTCCGTTATCGGTGTCTTTGTCATGTGAGGTTCGCTTAAGCGCCGAGGTGCTACAGTTAGCCGCTACTCATGTGTTGCCATTTATTGGAAAGTGGAATGGCCAAGATGTTTTGTTGCTAGAATTGCCGCACAGTCATATACCACCGGGTAGTGATAAGTTAGTTAAGTGGCTGTTAGCGCGTAATATTATTCCCATGATTGCGCACCCTGAGCGCAATAAAGATATTGTGCACAACCTCGATAAAATCCTCCCTTTTGTTGATTTGGGGTGTTTATTCCAAGTTACCGCTATGTCTGTAACGGGTGAATTTGGTGCGCCTGCTCATCAGAAGGCGCATGAAATATTGGAAAACGATTGGGTAACGGTTATTGCAACCGATGCGCATAATCGCCAGCACCGTCCACCTTTACTTTCTAAAGCGCGAGATTTAATTGAGCAGATGTATGGTACTAAACGTGCGCAAGACTTGTTTGTTAATCATCCGTCTAAAATTGTTGGTATTGCTACCAGCGGCGAAGCGTAAGCGGTGAGTGCGAGTGTAAAAAACCGCCTTGCACGGCTGTTAGCAATGCTGGTTATTCTTGTTTCTATTCCTTTGGTTTATTTCGCATTTCGTTGGGCGGTTGCAGATATCAGTGCATATCCTGTGCGTTATGCTATTGAGCGTTGGCAAGCTAAACCGGGCACGGTTGATTTGCTCTCGTTAGATAAGGCTGAGCAGGACATTAACTCAGCATTGAGTTGGAATTCGGGCAATGCTGAGTATTACGAGTTAAAAGCACGCTTGATGTTTTATCGGGCTTCACTGTCAGACAGTTCGTCAGAATCACCTTTATCTATGAATGAGGTTCGCCAGGCGTTATCCCTTCATGAGTCTGCTATTAAACTGCGGCCTAATTGGGCTTATAGCTGGGCTAATAAGAGCTTGATGAAAGCTTATTTGGGTGAGTTTGATGAGGTGTTTTTTGACGCTATAAAACGTGCAGAAAAAACAGGGCCATGGGAATTAAGTGCAAATCTTGCGGTGCTTGAGGCGGGTTTGTTGGGGTGGAGGCAATTGTCTTCTGAGTCGCGCGCGGTTATCGTTGGTGCGGCCGGGCGTGCGACAGAGCATCGGCCGAAAGTGGTGCGTTCGTTGTTGGATAGTTATGCGTTACGAGTAGCTGTTTGCTCTCGCATGCTGCGCACTACTAAGCAGGCAAAAGTCTGTCAATAATATTGAGGAGTTGTGATGGGGTCGGTTGAATTGCAGTCGTTAAATATTGCTGTGTTAACAGTGTCTGATACCCGTGTTCCTGAAACGGATAAATCTGGCGATACTCTGCAAAAAGGTATTGAAGAGGCAGGGCATAAAGCTGCTCAGCGTTGCATTGTGAAAGATGATATCTATCAAATTCGTGCGGTGCTTTCTCAATGGATTGCCGACACTGATATTCATGCGGTGTTAGTAACTGGCGGTACAGGTTTTACTGCGAGAGATAGTACACCTGAGGCAGTCATCCCTTTATTGGATAAACAGATCGAAGGGTATGGTGAGTTGTTTAGGTCGCTCTCTTATGATGAGATCGGTACTTCAACTATTCAGTCTAGGACTGTTGCTGGCGTTGCTAATAGAACGGTTATCTTTTGTATGCCGGGCTCAACGGGTGCTTGTAAAACGGCTTGGCATCAAATTATTCGTGAGCAATTGGATAGTCGTCATCGGCCGTGTAACTTTGTAGAGATGGTGATGCAAAGAGGTTAATGAGGCGCGTTTCGTTCTAAACTATGTTGCGCTGCAGTACATATTGATAGTGATCATGTATAAAGCCGGTTTATAATACCGGCTTTTTATTGCCTGTAATTTGTATCTAAGCTAAGCGAGCGCATGTTGATAGATTTCTTTTCGCCATTCTTGGAAGCTTTTTTCCTAGTGTTTATGGCTGAGTTTGGTGATAAGAGTCAGTTAGTAGCAATGACGCTTGCTGTGCGTTACCGGCCAATACCCATCGTTATTGCTTCTGTCGCTGCGTTTGCTGTACTTAATTTTTTCGGTGTTGTATTTGGTGCAATGGCCGCTCACTGGTTGCCGATGTGGCTGGTTGCCGTCGTTGTTGCCTTGTTGTTTTTTGTTTTTGGTGTTCAATCATTTTCTGTTGTTGAGGATGATGCTGCAAGTATGGATGCAAAGATGGGTAAGCAGTTATTACTGTCTGTGTTTTTGCTGATGTTGATGGCTGAGTTTGGGGATAAAACTCAATTAGCCGTCGCTGCACTTGGCGGTATTAATAGCTTGTGGCCGGTATGGTCTGGTGCGACTGCAGCTTTGGCGGTGACCACTGTGCTCGGAGTGGTAGTAGGAAAAAAACTGTTGGGCTGCATATCGTTAGTTTGGGTTCATAGGGGAGCGGGCGTTCTCTTTATTGTATTTGGTTGCGTTGCTTTGTATGAAGCGATTACTCAGTTTGTGCTCATTAATGGGGAAGTGTAGTGCTTAACGGTTTTTTAGCGTTGTTGCTTTGTCAGTTATTAGGTGAGCTGGTGGTGTTGGCATCGGGTGTGCCAGTACCGGGCCCTGTTGTCGGTATGGTCTTGTTATTACTGGCGCTTGTTGTTTTTAAAAGAACCCCTAAGTCGGTGCGGTTGGTTTCAGAAGGCTTGTTGCGACACTTGGCTTTTTTATATGTGCCAGCAGGTGTTGGCTTGATGGTGCATCTGGAGATGATTTCTCACTATTGGTTGGCTATTTTGGTTGCTCTGTTGGTCAGTACATTCGTCACTCTGTTGGTAACCGTTCTCATATTTCGCTTGTTGGGTCGGCTTAATGGGCCTACAAAAGGTAGTTCAGCGTTGAGCGGCTCATCAGGGGAGGCGAAGTAATGGAGTTTTGGGTATATTTTGCTGCCAAACCGTTATTTTGGTTGATTGTCACTTTAGCCGTTTTTATGTTTGCTTTAGCGCTAAATAGGCGCTCAGGTGGTACGCCGTTTTTGCATCCTGTTTTGGTCTCCATGGCGGTTATCATCAGTTTTTTGTTGGTTACAGGCACGCGCTATGAAACCTACTTTGAGGGCGCGCAGTTTATTCACTTTTTACTGGGGCCAGCCACGGTAGCTCTTGCGGTCCCTTTGTTTGATCATTTTGAGCGCATTAAAAAGATGTGGTTTGTGTTGTTAGTGGCTTGTATTAGTGGTGCTGTGACAGCCATTGTGTCGGTGCTGTTGGTCGGCTTGATGTTTGATTTGCCAACTGAGGTGTTGTTGTCTTTAGCGCCTAAGTCAGTTACCTCTCCTATTGCCATTGGGATTGTTGAGAAAATAGGTGGTTATCCGTCGTTAGCTGCTGGCCTTGTGTTAATTACAGGTGCGATGGGGTGCTTGATGTCTGCGCTTGTTTTTAAGTTGCTCAATGTGACAGATGACGCGGTTAAAGGTTTTACGCTTGGTTTGGCTGCTCATGGTTTTGGGACGGCATATGCGTTCGAGACAAGTGCGGTAGCGGGTGCTTTCGCGGGGTTGGCGATGGGGATGACAGGATTGTTAACAGCCTTTTTGTTGCCTGTTGTTATTTCGTTGATGGGTTTTAATTAGTGTGATGTGTGTAAGTTTTAAAGGCTGAATGTTGTTTAGCCTATTGTTGAATTTGAATGTGGGGCGCTTCTGGTACAGTTCGCCCCTGTATTTTAGTGCCTACTGATCAGGGTGATGTGGAAAAATGACTCCATTAGAGCGTTATAAAAAAGACTTGTTGCGAGATGACTTTTCATACGATCCTGCACAGGAGATTGCTATCGGCCATCTTCAACGTTTGTATGATGATCTGATTGCGGTTGACAATGTTCAGCCTCAAACGTTGATGCAGCGTTTTAGTGGAAAGTTTAAAAAGCAGACGGTTGAGCCTGTGCAGGGTTTGTACTTTTGGGGTGGAGTCGGTCGTGGCAAAACTTACATGATGGACACCTTTTATGACAGCCTACCGTTTAAGCAAAAAAGGCGTACTCATTTTCATCGCTTTATGCAGGGCGTGCATGCCGATTTGCGTTTGCTTGATGGTACTAAAAACCCGCTCACTGAAATCGCCCGTAAATACGCAGATGAAGCGCGTATTATCTGTTTTGATGAGTTTTTTGTTTCGGACATCACCGACGCGATGATTTTGGGGAGTTTGTTTGAGCAGTTGTTTGCTAATGGTGTTTCGTTGGTGGCGACTTCGAATATTGTTCCTGATGGTCTGTATAGAGACGGTTTGCAGAGGGCTCGCTTTCTGCCGGCAATCGCACTGTTAAACAAGTATACCGATGTTGTTAATGTAGATGGCGGTGTGGACTATCGGTTGCGAGCGTTGGAGCAAGCTGAGCTATACCACTATCCGTTGGATGCGACGGCAGATGAAAGCTTGAATACGAGTTTTGAAAGTTTGGCGCCTGACTTGGAAGAGGCGCTAGATAATGAGCTGGTCGATATTAATGGTCGTGGTATCCCATCAAGAAGAACATGCGAAGATGTTGTCTGGTTTGACTTCCCTGCATTGTGTGAAGGGCCGCGTTCGCAGAATGACTATATTGAAATTGCTAAAATTTACCATGCCGTCGTTATTTCTAATGTTCCGCAGCTGGGGACTAAAAATGATGATGCGGCGCGTCGCTTCATTAATCTCGTTGATGAGTTTTATGATTGTGGTGTGAAGTTGATTGTATCTGCTGCCGTACCTATTCATGAAATCTATACAGGTGGGCGTTTGTCTTTTGAGGTAGAGAGGACGCAAAGTAGGCTTTTAGAGATGCAATCTCACGATTATTTAGCAAAAGCCCACAAAGCTTAATTTATTGTTGTGCTTGTTAATTAAATGCGTAGGCGTGGGTTTAAATGCTTTGTAGTTTTTATATTAAATAAGTGCACAGAAATACTCGCATTAGCTGGGTAATTTGACTATAATTCGCGCTCCTCATTTCAGGATGAGGTTTCGTACGTTGTTTATTGCTGTTTTCAGTAGTTAACAACTAATAATTATAAGGTAAGTCGGACGCGGAAATTCTGATCTTCAGGTCCGTTATCTAGACTTAATTAAAGTATAGGCGAACAATCGATGACTACTTTTGTTGCTAAGCCAGCCGAGGTAAAACGCGACTGGTACGTAATTGACGCAGAAGGCAAAACTCTTGGCCGTATGGCTACTGAAATTGCTCGACGTCTGCGCGGTAAGCATAAACCAGAATTCACACCACACGTAGATACTGGCGATTACATTGTTGTTGTAAACGCAGAGAAAGTACACGTGTCTGGTAACAAGCGTAAAGCTAAAATTTATTACCGTCATACAGGTTTCCCTGGTGGTCTTAAGCAGGCTAACTTTGAGATCATGATTAACAGCCAGCCAGAAAAAGTTATCGAATTGGCTGTTAAAGGTATGCTACCAAAAGGTCCTTTGGGTCGTGCTATGTACACTAAATTGAAAGTGTATGCAGGTAACGAACATCCACACCAGGCTCAGCAGCCTCAAGAACTGAAACTCTAAGGGGAAGTAGATAATGTCAGCTACTCAGTATTACGGTACAGGTCGTCGCAAAACTTCTACAGCCCGAGTTTTCTTGCGTCCTGGTACAGGCACAATCTCTATCAACGATCGTACTATCGAAGTTTACTTCGGTCGCGAAACTGCACGTATGATCGTTCGTCAGCCATTAGAGTTGACTGAAACTCTAGAAAAATTCGACGTAATCGTTACTGTTAAAGGTGGTGGTAGCTTCGGTCAAGCAGGTGCGATCCGTCATGGTATCACTCGTGCATTGATGGAATACGACGAAACTATGCGTCCTGCACTGCGTAAAGCTGGTTTCGTAACCCGCGACGCTCGTGAAGTTGAACGTAAGAAAGTTGGTCTACGTAAAGCACGTAAGAAACCACAATTCTCTAAACGTTAATTGTTTGCCGGTTATCCGGCATGCGATTTGGAAAACGCTCGTGGCTGTTATGGCACGGGCGTTTTTTTTATCTGTGCATTAGGTCAATACTTAGTCTTATAGATACCTCTGAAGGGATAATTCACCTTGTAAAATAGGGGTATTTTCTTTACTATTTGGCCATTTTTACAGAACCGGATTTCGTGAATTTTTTATACTGAACGGTTGGTGATTATTTGTACAAGCAAATAGCCTGGCCGAGTGAGGGGGATATACTTGATGAGCAATGACGGCGTGAACAAGGGTCGGCGTCGGCTTCTTATAGGTGCCACTTCTGCCGTTGGGGCAGTGGGTGCTGTAGGAGCGGCGGTCCCGTTCGTGGCTTCCTGGAATCCAAGTGCCAAGGCGAAAGCCGCTGGCGCACCAGCTAAAGCTGATATTAGCAAGCTGGAACCAGGTCAGCAGATGATAGTTGAGTGGCGTGGAAAACCTGTTTGGGTTGTTAAGCGTGGCGAGGAAGCGTTAGCTGCCTTAAGTAGTATTGATCCAGGTAAGTTGTCGGACCCCGATTCGGAAGTTCCGCAGCAGCCGGCATATATTCCGAATGATGCGGATCGATCAATTCGTCCTGATATCTCTGTATTGGTAGGTATATGCACACATTTAGGGTGCTCTCCTAGCTATAAGCCTGAGGTTGGGCCGCAAGAATTTGACGCTAATTGGGTTGGTGGTTTTTATTGCCCATGCCATGGCTCTCGTTTTGATTTATCGGGCCGTGTCTATAAGGGCTCACCGGCACCGACAAACCTAGTGATTCCGCCTCATAAATACGAAGGCGAAGACATTATCATTGTTGGCGTGGATCAGGAGAACGCATAATGGCTGGTTACCGTAATAAAGGAAAAAGCGGCTTTATGGGATGGGTCGATGACCGTTTCCCGGCGACTGCTATGTGGGAAGACCACTTATCAAAATACTATGCGCCAAAAAACTTTAACTTTTGGTACTTTTTTGGCTCTCTAGCCATGCTGATGTTGGTTAACCAGATCATTACCGGTATTTGGCTAACAATGAGCTACAACCCTTCTGCAGAAGGTGCGTTTGCTTCTGTAGAGTACATCATGCGAGATGTTGATTACGGTTGGTTGCTGCGCTACTTGCACTCTACTGGTGCTTCGGCATTCTTCTGTGTTGTTTATCTGCATATGTTCCGTGGCATGATGTACGGCTCATACCGTAAGCCGCGTGAATTGATATGGCTATTCGGTATGGCTATTTATCTTGCGTTGATGGCTGAAGCTTTCATGGGTTACTTGCTACCATGGGGTCAGATGTCTTATTGGGGTGCTGCGGTAATTGTATCTTTGTTCCAAGCTGTGCCTTTTGTTGGGCCTGAGCTGGCAGAGTGGATTCGTGGTGATTACCTGATCTCTGGTGTGACGCTAAACCGTTTCTTCTCTTTGCATGTTGTTGCATTACCTATCGTCTTATTGGCGCTAGTTGTGTTGCATATCATTGCGTTGCATGAGGTTGGTTCTAACAACCCAGACGGTATCGAAATTAAAGAAAACAAAGATGAAAACGGCGTGCCGTTGGATGGAATTCCATTCCACCCATACTACACAGTGAAAGACATTGTGGGTGTTGTTGTCTTCCTATTTGTCTTCTGCATTATTGTATTCTTCTTCCCAGAAGGTGGTGGCTACTTAATTGAAGCGCCAAACTTTGAACCAGCTAATCCGCTGAAAACACCGCCGCATATCGCGCCTGTTTGGTACTTTACGCCATTCTACGCAATGTTGCGTGCTATTCCGCCAATTGCTGCTTCCCAGTTCCCTGGTGTTGTTGTGATGGGTGGTGCGATTGCTATCCTGTTTGTTCTTCCTTGGTTGGATCGCAGCCCTGTTAAGTCAATTCGCTATAAAGGGATGTTTAGCAAAGTGGCGTTGGTAATCTTTGCTGTTAGCTTTGTAATCTTGGGTTACCTAGGTGTGGTTGCATCTACTCCTGAGCGTACGTTGGTGGCTCAGATCTGTACTGCTCTTTATTTTGCTTTCTTCTTCTTGATGCCGTTTTACACCAAGATGGAGAAAACTAAACCAGTACCAGAGAGGGTTACAGGATAATGAAAAAGTATTTGGTTGCATTCGTTATTGCACTGTTCCCATTAGCAAGTTTTGCTTCGGGCGGTGCGGGTCCTAAATTGGACCACATGGCTGTGGATCTGCATAACCAGGCTTCATTGCAGCGCGGTATGCAGGTATTTGTGAATAACTGTTTGGGTTGTCACTCTGCACAATATCAGCGTTATCAGCGTGCTGCTGAAGATTTGGGCATGCCGATTAACTTGGTAGAAGAGAATCTACTTTTGGGTAATCAAAAAGTAGGTCAGCAGATGACCAATACTATGCTCAAAGAAGATTCTGCTAGTTGGTTTGGTACAGCGCCACCTGACTTGACGCTTGAGTCTCGTTTGCGTGGGCCTGACTGGTTGTACACATATTTACGAAGCTTCTATAAAGACTCTTCACGTCCATGGGGTGTGAATAACGTGGTCTTTCCTGATGTAGGTATGCCTAACGTGCTTGAGTATTTGCAAGGTGAGCAGGTTAATCATTGCTCAGCTGAAGAAGCCCAGCATCATGAAGCTAAAATTGATCCGTTAACAGGTAAGATGATGGGCGGTTGTATGTCTATCAGTAAGAAAGGGCAGCAGACGACAGAAGAGTTTGATAAAACTGTTTATGATCTGGTGAACTTTATGGCCTATATCGGTGAGCCGTCTAAATTAGACTCTCAGCGTATCGGAACAAAAGTGTTAATCTTCCTCTTCTTGTTCTTCTTCGTTGCTTATGCACTGAAAAAAGAATACTGGAAAGATGTTCACTGATTTTACAGCGCAAATCTGTTAGAATCATTTTTTTGCGCGGCCTGAGTTTCAGGCCGCGCTTATTTATTTTCTACGGTAAGTAATACGGGGATATATTAATGGGAGTTGTGGCTAAACGTTCTTCCATGACCTTTTACTCTGACGGTGCTGATCATTACAGCCATCGTGTTCGCATTGTGTTAGCGGAAAAAGGAGTAGCGGTTGACGTTATTGATTGTCATGTCGAGGATCTTCCTGAAGATTTGGCAGGTTTAAATCCTTATAATAGCTTGCCTACTCTCTTGGATAGAGATTTGGTGCTGTATGAGCCAAATGTAATGATGGAATATTTGGATGAGCGTTTCCCTCATCCGCCGTTATTGCCTGTTTATCCTGTTGCGCGCGCAGAAAGCCGTTTGTACATGCATCGAATTCAGAAAGATTGGTGCAAGCATGTAGATGTCTTGGTGTCAGTTAAATCAACAGATGATGAAGTTGAAGCGGCACGTAAAGATTTACGTGATAGCTTGGTGGCAATTTCACCTATCTTTGCTGAAAAACCGTTCTTCATGAGTGAAGAGTTTACATTGGTTGATTGCTGTCTTGCTCCGCTATTGTGGCGTTTGCCTTATTTGGGTGTTGATTTGCCTGAAGCTCAGTGCAAATCACTGTATGAGTACATGGAGCGTTTATTTGAGCGTGAATCTTTCCGTGAGAGTCTCTCGGAAGCTGAACGTGAAATGCGTGACTAGTATTATATCTGCTTGAATATTTAGTTCAGAAAGGGATGATAATATCATCCCTTTTTTATGTTTGGAGTGTTTATGAAACCCAGTCGTCCTTATCTTATCAAGGCTTTACAAGAATGGTTGCTTGATAATGACTGTACGCCACATTTGGCGGTAGATGTTGCAGTGAGAGGGGTTATGGTGCCGGAGCAATTTATTTCTGACGGCCAGATTGTTCTTAATATTAGCCCTTCGGCAGTGCAAAATTTTTTGATAGACGATGAAGCTATTAGCTTTAATGCACGCTTTGGTGGTGTGCCAATGAATGTCTATGTTCCTATGGCTGCCGTTTTGGCTGTGTATGCGCGTGAAAATGGTGCAGGGATGGGGTTTGGAATGGAGCCCGGTGCTGATTTTTATGAGTTAGAGCAAGAAGAAGAGCTAAATCCGGAGCCACCAAAACCATCAGGTGGGCGGCCAACATTGAAAGTTGTTAAGTAATAGCCTGCATTAAATAATACAGGCTATTTGTGTGTGGTTTAGCGATGTGGGATATATTCGAAGACCTTAACAATTCTTTGCACACCAGGGATGGTGCGGATAATATTTACTGCGGTATCAGCTTCTTGCTCTGTCACTAAGCCCATCAAATATGTTGAGCTGTTTTCTGTAACTACCTTTATACGGCTGCCTTCTACTGTTTCGTCAGCGAGTAGTTGTAGTTTAATGCGGCTCGTTAGGTATCCATCATTGGCGCGAACAATGCTCGATGTTGGGCCGGAAATTTCAAGTTCATTGTGAATTTTGCGAACTTTTCGAGTCTGAGTGGCAATTTGTTCTGCTTCTAGTTTGGCATTTTCGTGCGGTACCTGGCCGGTGAGTAATAGAATGCCGTTGTAGCTGGTCACGCTGATATGCGAGTTTCTAACCGTTTCTGAGCCTTTATTGATATTGACGAGTGTTTTGTTTTCAATAACTTCGTCTTCGATATAAGCACCAACCGTGCGACTTCCTTGGTCTTCGCGGATGGGCTCTTCTCGTGATGCGCTGATCAAATTCGAGCAGCCTGAAAGTGTCGTTAGTACACAAGCGGTCGTAATGCATTTCAAAAGCGTTGAGTTCATAGCGTCAGGCTCCAAATAATTGGTATTCGATTAAATCGCATAAGCAATGAAGAATCAGTAGGTGCGCACTGTAAATCATTGCGTTGTCGTCAGATGGTACGCATATTTCGACTTCATCTGGTCTTAAAAGTGCAGAAATATTGCTGCTATCATGTCCGGTGATGGCAATGACTGACATATCACGGTCATGAGCCGCTTGTATTGCTTGTACTAGGCTATTTGAGCGCCCTTGGTTTGAGATGACTAGTAGGACGTCTCCGGGTTGCCCAATGGCTCTAATCTGCTTTGAGTACACTTCACTAAAGCTGCTTTCTTCTGCAATACCGGTAAGTACGGCGCTGTCTGCGCCTACCGTTATGGCCGGCAGGCCAGGTCTTTCATTTCTGAAGCGGCTAAGCAATAGTGCAGAGAAGTGTTGAGCCAGGGCTGCTGAGCCACCATTGCCAACACATACGACTTTAAGTTCGCTGGCAAGGCTGGAGAGCATGAGCTCGCTAGCATGAGCGATCATCGGCGTGTATTGCTCAATGGTGTGAGCATTTGTGTCCATCGAATTGTGAAATAAGTTAACAATTCGCTCTTCAAGTTCCATTCACTAATTCCGGTCTTAAAGTCTGAAGGCGTCTTTATACCATACTGGTTTATTTTCTTCAGAAGGAGTTTCGTATGCAATGACATCAAATCGGCAGTTATGCTGCTGAAAATGACTATGAGTCATTAAGAAATGTTGTGCAGTACGGATAATTTTTTTCTGTTTAGTTGTTGTTACTGAGTTTGCAGCTCCGCCAAAGTGCTTATGTGTGCGATATCTCACCTCTACAAAAACCAGTGTGTTGTTATCAACTAGTATCAGATCAATTTCACCTAATTTACATAGGTAGTTTCTCGTTACAGGCTTCAGTCCTTGTTGGGTAAGCCAGTGCCAAGCTTTTGTTTCGGCATCCTTGCCGCGTGTTTGTCTGTCCATAGAGGGTCACTATTCAATAAGTTTTGGTGTGCCGTTTTCAAAAATGGCCCATTGTAGGTGTCGATTAACTTTATTTTCTTCAGTTAACGACAGCATGCCTGTCTCGCCTTGTAAGCGTGCGCCTTGTGCGGCACCTAGCTGTTGTAAATATGGATATAGGTTGTATGCATCAATGCCTAAGGCGTACAGCCTGCCAAAGCGGGTGCCTGTATTGTTGCGTATGGCGTTAAGTGCGCGTCTATTGTCTGACGGAGGGGACAGTACCCACGGGATATCACCAAACATGATGCCGTTAAGGTCGATATCTGCTGCTGTATTGCTTGCGCCCGAAAAAATCTGCGAGGTGGCATAAACAGGCAGGTCGCCGGCGAAGTAGAATGACAGGATGGGTTTAATTAGTCGTGCATCTTGCGGGCGAGCAGCAAGTAAAATTGTGTCGGCATCTTGGCGACGTCTTTCTTCAAATTCGAAGTTGAGCCCTGTTGCTTTTCTTAGTCTGATCGCTCGTGCTTTACTTTCGTCTGTTTTCAATAATTGAGCGATATTTTGGTTGAGTTCCTCTTTGTTGAAAGATGCTCGAGAAACAATGGTCCCGCCAAGCGAGCTGAACGTATCTGCAAAAGCGGTTTCTGCTCGCTTCCCCCATGCACTATTAGGAGTGAGGATTAAAGCGTAACGTTTTCCGGCATTAATTGCTTGGGTGGCTGCATCGCGCGCTTCGTCTTCTGCAGATAGCCCAAACTGGTACAGGTTGCTAGCGCTTCCGTCGGTATAGTTAAGTGCTAAAAAAGGAAGAGGTAGCGATTCGAACTGGCTGAGAGCGCTGACTTTGTCTTTTTCAAGTGGGCCGATGATTAGCTGAACGTCTTTTTCTTGTGCCGCTTGTAGTATTTCATCTGCGGTTGCATAAAGAGCGCTGTCCAAGAATACAAGTTCTGGGGCGCTGTTGCGTTCTTGGTTAGCAAAGTGTGCGGTGCTAATACCATCTTGTATTGCTTTGCCCACCTTCTCTAAAGAGCCTGATGTGGGTAGTAAGATGCCTATGCGTGCAACATTGAGCAAATCAATGCTTTGTGGGGAAGCAAGGTTGCCGGGCATGAGTTGTGCTGCAGGGTGGGCTTGCCATAGGTTTAACCAGTTCTCAATATTGTTGGTTTGCGTTTGGATATCAGCAATGGATCGAGACGCTAGCGCTAATTCCAGCCAGCCTTGTAGTAGGTAGTTGTTATTAGGTTGCTGTAAAGCGCTGTGTAATTCTGCATCATTAGTTGTTTGTAGTGCCTGCCAGATGCGGTCGTGTAGAAGCTGTAGCCTTTCTTGGTCCTGAATATAATCAGTGCCTTCGATGAGTATTTTGGCTTCTTCTAAGGATTGCCCATTGAGCCCGTAAGCATCGGCATATAGTTGCTCGGATAGGAGGGCGTCATCTTCTGGTAGTGTGCTCAGTGATGGCATGTAAGCAAGGTAGCTGAGAGCTTTTTCGCCATCGTTGTTATCTAGTGCCTGCTGCGTCTGCAGTTTGATGATATTGAACTGCAGCGTTGGCGGTAAATTTGCAGTATCGATATCTTTCAGAATATCGCTCGCACGATCCTGCTCACCTTGGGATGCGAGTAATTGGGCTGCTTGTAGCTTAAGCTCTGCTGCGCGAATCGGTGAGGACCGTTGAGCTTGTGACAGCAGTGAGTCGACATTCGCTTCTTGGGACGATGATGGCAGGCTGCCTGTTACCAGTGGTGGTGACATTGGCGGCATAGCGCAACCAGCAATAATGCTTGTTAAGGTAACAATTAGAGACAGGCGTTTCAAAATCATCATATACTCTATCACCCTGATGATGGATGGAAAAATTATGTCTGACGCGGTTTTTTATGTTGTAGCCACGCCTATCGGCAATCTTGGAGATTTAACGCCCCGGGCAGTGGATGTTTTGCAGTCCGTTGCCTTGATTGCTGCCGAAGATACTAGACACAGTGGTCGTTTAATGGCGCACTTTAACATTAAAACTCCTATGATTTCAGTGCATGATCATAATGAGCGTCAACGACTGCAGACAATACTGGATAAATTGGCTGCTGGCGACAGTATTGCACTGATTTCTGATGCAGGAACGCCATTAATTTCTGATCCTGGGTTTATTGTGGTGCGTGGAGTACGTGAGGCAGGTTATAAAGTTGTGCCTGTGCCCGGGTGTTGCGCTGTGATTACGGCAATGTGTGCAGCGGGTTTGCCAACTGATCGATTTGTTTTTGAAGGCTTTCTGCCTGCAAAAAGATCGGGGCGCCAGCAAAAGCTATCGATGATTGAGTTCGAAACGCGAACGGTTATCTATTATGAGTCAACGCATCGGATTCTTGATTCATTGCAAGATATGATCGAAGTATTGGGTTCCGAGCGTTATGTGGTTTTAGCAAGAGAGCTAACTAAAACGTTTGAGACGATACATGGTGATAATGTAGGTGCTTTACTGGAGTGGGTTAAGCAGGATGCTAATCAGCAAAAGGGTGAGTTTGTTGTTCTGATTCAAGGTGTCGAGCTGATTGAAGAGGAGGGCTTGTCTGTTGAGTCTTTGAAGGTGCTGGATGTGTTGTTAAGTGAGTTGCCAGTTAAGCAGGCAGCGGCCTTGACTGCAAAAATCACAGGTGAGAAGAAGAATGCGCTTTATCAAGAGGCTTTATCTCGTAAGTAGTTGCTTCTCGTCTGATTGTTGGTATCCTTGCGCCCAAGAGTTCGCCGGACAGTCGCTGTCTTGCTTACTTGCAACTTGTTGTAAGTAAAGTGGGAGGGAGGAAAGTCCGGGCTCCAAAGGGTAGAGTGCCAGATAACGTCTGGGCGGTGTAAGCCGACGGAAAGTGCAGCAGAGAGAAGACCGCCTAAGTATCTTCGGATAACGGTAAGGGTGAAAGGGTGCGGTAAGAGCGCACCGCGTGGGTGGCAACATTCCACGGCATGGTAAACCCCACTCGGAGCAAGACCAAATAGGGATCCAATAGGTGTGACCCGCACTGGATCCGGGTAGGTTGCTTGAGGCGTACAGTGATGTGCGTCCCAGATGAATGACTGTCTATTACAAAACCCGGCTTATAGGCGGACTCTTGCTTTTTTCCTCTAAAAATTCAAATGCTTGTAATTCAAGCCGCTTTAAGCCTCCCTTATTTATTCTGAGTGGTCTTTTCATTATTAATGTTTGGTGTAAAGTCCTTTGTCGTAAATAGATTGTGAAATCTTCAGCGAGTGTTAACTCTTTATGCCTGAAACTAAGGCTATATATAAAATTGTGTATACATCAGTCTTTGTAATGTAGTGAAACGCTTTGTGGATATTTGTTTTTTTGATAAATATTGTTGGGCGACAGCGCGCATTATTTGAGCTAGTCTGCGTAAAGCTAATGGATTGGCAGCTTTCTCTACTGAAAAAGTTTTAGTGTGAAAGGGCGTTTCTGAGGCTGGGTTTGTAGTTTATGTAAATACAATTTTTATCCTAGATAATAAAGAATAGGTATTCCCTGAGGCGCTATATGAAAAAAACTGCTCTATTTTTACCATTAAGTATTTTGTCAGCATCCGTGCTTCTTGTTGGTTGTGGGGGAGGCGGGGGCTCATCTGTTAAGTCGGCAGGAGCTGCGCCGGCCACGCTTATAACAAGCAATCCAGCGTCATTTGATGCGGTCACTAATGAGGTGGATTACACCGCGTTAGGCCCTGTGGCGACATCTGCTGTGGATAGAGGGATTAGCCAGACGTCAAGGACTGACTTGACATATAATTCGAGTGGTGATTTGACTAAGCTGGTGGTGACGACTCCTGGCTCAACGGTTACTTGGGATTCGACAAGTGGTGATACGCAGACCCCGGTGCCAGGTTTTTCTGATCATATTGTGTTAAGTGATGCTGCAAATAGTTATGACATGTTGGTGGTAGACACTGATTTTGACTATCAAGCATTCGGTGTTTGGAGAACGGGTAATGGTACGGCGGCAGGTGTTATAGGTGGCTTAAGTTTTGGCTTGAAAACGGCCTCGGTTCCGGTGACTGGAAATGCAACCTTTACCGGTCAATTGGTTGGGACTTATATTAATGCCATAGGGCAGGGTAATTTTGTGAAGGGTGCTGTGTCTATTAACTCTGACTTTGCGGCGCGTTCTCTTGCCTTCTCTACTAGTGGTACGAGTACCATTAACCCAAGTAGCGGAGCGACTTCAGCGATATCTAGTTTAGATATGACGGGTACGCTTACTTATGGTGCAGGGGCCAATGCATTTTCAGGAGGAGTGTCTACTGCAGGAACGGGTCTAACTGGAACAGCAAGTGGTGCTTTCTATGGGCCTAATGCTGCTGAAATTGGTGGTGTGTTCAATGTTAAAGCGGCTTCTGGGGTTGAGTTTTATTCGGGCTCATTTGGCGCTAAGCAATAATAAACTATGAAATATGCTTCACTTGTAAGTACTGCCTCATTTTTACTAGTTCTGGGGCAGTACTCGTTTGCATCTGAGAATGTAGTTGCTGGGGAAGAGAGTGCTGTAGTTTCTGCGAAGCAGCGTTCTTTGCAGAAGCTGTTTGTAATGGGGTTGCTTACCCTTGAGCAGCGAGATTATAAAGCCTCTATTGCGATTTTTTCAGAGATGCTAAAGAAAACTGATAGCCCGCGAGTTAGGCTTGAGCTTGCGCGAGCGTTGTTTTTGGATCGGCAGTTTACTGCGAGTAAAGCAAATTTTCAGAAAGTGCTTTTTAAAGAGGGAGTTCCTTGGGGCGTAAAGCAAAATATTCGCCAGTACCTTAATCAAATTGATAATGATATTGGTTTTATTAAGCTAGGAGTCTCTTTCGTTAGTGACTCTAACCCAAGTAATTTTACTTCCAGCGAAGAAGTTAGTATTTCAGGGCGCTCTTTTAAAGTTGTTCGTCCAGAAGGCGATCAGGAAGCGAAGGGTGTTCGTTATAATATGAATAGCGGGTTTCCGTTGTCTGCCGATTCGCGTACTCAGGCTTTTTTAAACATCTCTTTTAGCGACTTTCAGGGCGGTGACTTGGATCGTTGGTTGGGCGATGTAGGAATTGTTTCGTCTTTTGAGGCGCTGCCTAAAGTTAAAGCTAAGGCTGGGTTAGAGTACTCAGAAAAAAATGGAAACAAGCAATACGACTTCTCTTACTTGAGTGTTTTTTATACCCCTAGCGTTATCGATCAGTTTAGTTTTCGGCATGAAGTGAGGGTAGCAAAACTCGCTGTTGATGGTGCCTCACATCTTGATGCAGATGTCTACAGGGTGGCTACGATTTTTACTAGCCCATTAAAGAGCGGAATGTTTCTTGATGGAGGGCTGACTATTGATAAGTCGGTTGCACGGGAGAATCCTTACTCTTATCACGAAGGTGTTCTGTCTTTAGGGCTTGATTTACCTGTTAACGACTGGGCTTTTAAGTTATCTAGCTCTTTAGGTATGCGCTTATACGGAGAGGTTGATCCCTTTTTTGGTGAGCGGCGCCGCGATACTAATAAGAAACTTGGTTTCTTGTTAAGCAATAAAACGATTCATTCATACGGTTATAAGCCTGAAGTCGGTGTGACGTATGAGCAAAATGATTCCTCTCTGGCTTTTTTTGAATACGATAAAATTAGTCTGGTTTTTAGCCTTAAAGAAAGTTACTAGTGTTGGCTTTGTTGGTAGAATGAGCTATTAATTTATCTGAATCCCCCTGTGCTTGGCTTTGTACTCTATTTCAAAGCAAGTATTGTCTTTGATTGTTGTAGTGGTTTGGCTGTTTTTGAATATTTCTTATGTTATCTCTTTTTTCTTCCCCTATTCCAAAAAGCGCCTTCCAGTCTTGTCTTTGTTGCGTCTGTAATTAATTGACTGAAATATAAGCGCTTTATCTGGCTTTGAATAATCGGGGGGGCAATTACTGCAGAATCGATGCTGTTTTTCCTTGTATTTAGGGCGTTGTCGGCGTTGTGCCACGCTTGCAAAAAAGGGGGGTAGTTTCTATAGTATGTATTAGTGGGTAAATGTGGGTAAATGTGGTTTTTTATGAAGAAATTGGGTGAGTAAGCGATGTTTCGCGGCGTTAATCAGATAAATCTGGATGTGAAAGGCCGAATGGCCATTCCCGCCCGCTACCGAGAGATGATCTCGGTACAGTGTGCTGGGCATCTGGTTTTAACGATTGATACTGAAGAGCGTTGCCTGTTGCTTTACCCCATTGATGAGTGGGAAATCATACAAGCGAAGATTGATGCGTTGCCAAGCCTTAACCCTGTAGCACGGCGCTTACAGCGTTTGTTAGTTGGGCATGCTTCAGATTTAGATATGGATAGCCATGGCCGCTTGTTAATACCTGCGCTGCTTCGTGAATATGCAGGACTAGAGAAAAAGACCATTTTGCTAGGTCAGGGGCGGAAGTTTGAAATTTGGGACGAGGCGAACTGGAACGCGACTCGTGACAGATACTTACAGGAAGTCGAAACTGAGGAGTTGCCTGATGCGCTACTCAATTTGTCACTTTAATATTTTATGCAGGGTCTTTCTGTGAGTACTGAATCATTACAACATATTACTGTATTACTTGATGAAGCCGTGACCGCATTGGTTCAGGATCCTGATGGGTTCTATGTCGATGGTACATTTGGCCGAGGTGGGCACTCATCACTCGTTCTTAATCACCTGTCAGGTAATGGGCGTTTGATGGCGATTGATAAAGATCTTGAAGCCATTGCTTGTGCTAACACAAGGTTTGCTGATGACTCCCGATTTGAAATCGCGCATGGTTCTTTTTCAGAACTGCAACAATTTGTGACTGATCGGGATATGTTTGGTGAGGTCGATGGTATTTTGCTTGATTTGGGGGTGAGTTCCCCTCAGCTTGACGACCCGACGCGTGGCTTTAGTTTTCAGAACGATGGGCCGTTGGATATGCGTATGGATACCACGACGGGTGAAAGTGTTGCGCAGTGGATTATGCGGGCGTCACAAGAAGAGATTGCTGATGTTATCTACACTTACGGTGAAGATAAGCATGGTCGACGAATGGCAAAAGCGGTAGTAGAAGCCAGAGCTGAAGCTCCCATTGAAACAACCGGACGGTTGGCGAAAATAATTTCTGATGCTAATCCGTCTTGGGAGAAAGGCAAGCATCCTGCTACTCGTGCTTTCCAGGCTTTTCGCATACATATAAACCGAGAATTAGAAGATTTAGAAAAATGTCTGGATCAATCGCTTGAATCACTAAAAGTAGGTGGGCGCTTAGTGATTATTAGCTTTCATTCATTAGAAGACCGAATCGTGAAGCGCTTTATTCGAAAGCACGTCAAAGGTGATGATCACTTGCCACTTAACATTCCGGTTACTAACGATATGCTAAATCAGCGGCTTAAAGCGGTTGGCAAAATGATTAAAGCTAGTGCAACGGAGGTGGATGAAAATCCACGTTCACGCAGTGCAGTTATGCGTATAGCAACAAAAATTGCTTGATGAAGTACCACTACGAAAACATAAAGTATTAAAGGTATTCATTTTGTTTTTATTACCAGCAGGGTTGATCAGAAACAAAGATGTTACTACATTGCCGGTTCTTGGCTTGGATGCAGTAGCTCGCCCTGTTTTTATCGTCTCTGTATTGGTGATTTTAATAGTTTGTAGTTCATTATCGGTTACTTATTCTGCTTTTCAATACAGACTTTTGTTTAATAAACAACAGGTTCTGGTACAGCAGTGGGATGAGTTTCAGGTTGAATGGGGACAGTTATTACTTGAGCAAAGTGCATTAGGAACCAACAACCGAGTTGAACAAGTGGCTAGAAAGCAATTGAAGATGATGACGCCACAGCCCGCCATGATAGAGATTGTTCAATATGAGCGATAATCCCGATCTTCCCGTTGTTGAATCTGCAGGGCGTAGTTGGCGTTTGATCTTGGTATTTGTGCTGTTGCTTCTTGTTGCTGGTGGTATTGTCACTAAATTAGTTTCTCTTTATACATTGGATCAAGACTTCTTGCAGCGTCAAGGCGATGCTCGGAGTTTAAGAACAATGCTGGTGCCTTCTCATCGAGGCATTATAACCGATAGGAATGGCGAGCCTTTGGCCGTTAGTGCACCTGTTGCTACTATTTGGGCTGATCCTAGTAAAGCGGATACGCACCATCAAGGATTGAAGCGCCTCGCTTATTTATTGGATGTAAAGCGCAGTGACTTGGTAGCTAAGCTTGAGAAGAATAGTAAGCGTCAGTTTATCTATCTTAAGCGTCAGGTAGCACCTGAGTTAGCTGAACAAATAGACACATTAAAGGTGCCAGGTATACATGTAGATGTAGACTACAAACGCTATTACCCTGCAGGTGAGGTTTCGACTCATCTAGTCGGCTTTACAGGCATTGAAGGTAATGGCCAAGAGGGGATGGAGCTGGCCTATGATGAGTGGTTAAGTGGCGAGCCCGGGCGTAAATTGGTTATGCAGGATCGTTTGGGCCGAACCATTAAGCATATTAAATCTATAGAGCAAGCTAAACCAGGGCAAGACATCCAGTTAAGTATCGACTTGCGTCTTCAATATATGGCGTATCGTGAGTTGAAAGCAGTGGTGCAGGCACATAAAGCAGATTCAGCATCAGCGGTGGTGTTAGACGCAAAAACGGGTGAAGTGTTAGCAATGGTTAACCAGCCTTCTTATAACCCAAATGATCGTAGCAGCATTGATGTAAAAGGCCTGCGTAATCGTGCTGTTACAGACTTGTTTGAGCCAGGTTCCACCATGAAGCCTTTGACCATTGCAGCGGCATTGATGAGTGGAAAATATACAACTAAATCTATTATTGATACGACTCCTGGATATATAAAAATACGCAGTAGTACTATTCGTGATCACCGTAACTACGGAAAGCTAAACCTTACATCAATTATTACTAAATCAAGTAATGTGGGCGCGACGAAGCTTGCGCTGAGCTTGCACGAAGATGCCATTAGAAATTTATTTCATAATGTCGGTTTAGGGCAGTCCTCAGGAACAGGGTTCCCGGGAGAGCGAAATGGTAGCTTGCCATATTATCCTGCTAAGCGTGTGGTCGAGCGCGCTACCATGTCTTATGGTTACGGCTTGTCGGTAACACCGTTGCAATTAGCACAAGCGTATCTGCCTTTAGCAAATGATGGCGTTGCTTTGCCAGCCAGCTTGATCAAGCTTGATGAAGCGGCAAAAGGTAGTCGAGTTATGCCAGCGACGATAGCAAATAGTGTTTTAAGAATGATGGAAACAGTGACTCAAAGCGGAGGGACTGGGCGCCGTGCAGCCGTACATGGCTATCGAGTTGCTGGAAAAACGGGCACTGTGCATAAAACCAGTCAAGGTGGTTATGCCGATGATAAGTATATAGCTGTATTCTCTGGTGTTGTCCCTGTTTCAGCCCCGCGAATTGTTGTTGTTGTCATGGTAAATAACCCCAAAGGTCAGGAATACTATGGTGGTGAGGTTGCCGCGCCAGTTTTTTCTCGTGTTTCAAGTAATGCATTGCGTTTGCTCAATGTGGCACCAGATCAATGGCCAGATGAACCCGTACAGACGATGGTGATGAAATGATGCAATTCAAGCCAGCAACATTGTTTGAACTTTCGATCGTTGGTCAGGATCACGCTGAGGCGAGTGTTCTGGCGACAGGTATTTGTTCTGATAGTCGTTATGTACAACAAGGTGATCTATTTGTCGCGCGTGATGGTGTTAATCACCGTGGTATAGATTTTGTTGTTCAAGCAGCCCAAGCGGGAGCCGTCGCCGCCATTGTTGAGTGCTCTGATAGTCAGGTTGGCGAGTTTGATCACGTTTCAATACCTGTTTTTCATGTAGATGATCTGGTTAACAGAACAGGTGTCCTTGCTTCAATGATGCTTGGTAACCCCAGTCATAAAATGACCATTATTGGCATAACGGGCACAAATGGTAAAACGTCTTGTGCGCATTATATTGCTCAAGCATTAACAGCATTAGGCAAAAAGACTGCTTTAATAGGAACGGTTGGTAATGGCTTTCCTGGTTCGTTAGAAACGGCTACGCACACTACTCCTGACTCAATTCGATTGCAGCAGTTATTAGCTGGCTTTTATGCGCAAAGTGCTGACGCCGTTGTCATGGAAGTTAGTTCACATGCATTGGATCAAGGGCGTGTGGCGGGAGTGCAATTTGATGCGGTTGCCCTAACAAACTTAAGCCGTGATCATCTGGATTATCATGGTTCTATGCAGGCATATGCTGACGCTAAATCACGACTGTTTTTGGGCAGTGAATCTGCGGGTGTACCTGCACGTATTGCGTTAAATGCTGATGATGATTTTGGCTGTGAATTAGCGGAGCAGTTGCAACAAGCTAATCAATCTTTTTTCCGCTATAGCATCAATTCGTCAGTGCCTGTTGATGTCTCGGTTAAGCGTTCAGTATTGAACTCCCAAGGTGTTACCTTGAGTATTGCGCTACCCCGTGGGGATATTCATTTCGATGCGGCTGTGATGGGCGATTTCAATATTTCTAACCTGTTATTAGTCGTGTCCGTACTTGCTCAATTAGGCTTCTCGAATACAGAAATCGAAACTGCCATGGCGCAAGTTTCTGCTGTTCCAGGTCGAATGGAATGCTTAGCTAAGGTTGGGTTTCCTGCAGCGATTATCGATTATGCGCATACACCCGACGCTTTGGAAAAAGCTTTGCAAGCAGCTCGCAAGCACTGTGAGAAAAAGCTATGGGTGGTATTCGGTTGTGGTGGTGATAGAGATACGGGTAAACGGGCTGAAATGGCCAGCATTGCAGAGAAGTTTGCAGACAAGATTATCGTGACCAGTGATAACCCCCGAACGGAAGCTGCAGATGAAATTATTAAAATGATAATGCAGGGTTTTTCTTGTGTAGAAAATGTGACTCAAGTGAGTGCGCGAGAAGATGCTATCTCTATGGCGGTGCAATTAGCAGGCCCTGAGGATTTAATACTAGTTGCGGGTAAAGGTCATGAGGATTACCAAGAAATAATGGGTGTGAAATATCCTTTTAGTGATAAGCACGTTATAGAAGGCTTAATGGGAGGGCGTGCTAATGATGCATAATCATTTCCTATTAAGTGAGTTGTTACCAGCGTTATCGGGGCAACTGTTAGGTAAAGACATTGCGTTTTCTAAAGTAAATACTGACACCCGCTCAGTTCAGTCTGGTGATCTATTCGTAGCGCTCAAGGGTGAGAATTTTGATGCTCATGACTTTGCAAATAAAGCTGTCGCTGCTGGGGCTGTTGCTCTTGTTGTGGATAGAGAGCTCGCGCTGGATGTCCCGCAGTTAATAGTTGCCGATACTCGTGTCGCTTTAGGCCAAATTGCAGAATATAATCGCAGTTTTTTTGATGGGGTTCTATTCGCTATTACTGGTAGTAGTGGGAAAACCACTGTTAAAGAGATGTTAGCTGAAATACTGTGCGGTGCCGGTCAGGTACTTGCGACCAAAGGAAACTTAAATAACGAGATTGGTGTGCCCCTTACTTTGTTAAGGATAGCACCTTGTGACCAATATGCTGTGATAGAAATGGGGGCGAGTGGCCCGGGTGAAATCGCTTATTCAGCAGGTTTGTCACACCCCGATATTGCTTTGATTAGTAACGCTATGGGGGCGCACCTTGAAGGTTTCGGATCACTGCAGGGTGTTGTTGAGGCAAAAGGTGAAATCTACGATGGATTAAGCTCTACAGGTACTGCGGTTGTTAATATAGATGACCCACATGCCGACCAATGGATTCGGCGTGTTGCTGATAAGCCGTTGCTAACATTCGGTATGGATTCCAACGCTGATATTAATGCTATTGATGTACAGATTTTAGAGGACGGTTGTTACAGTTTTGTTGTGCAGTATGGCGGCACGTCTGAAAAAGTGCAGTTAAAAGTAATGGGGCGCCATAATGTCATGAATGCATTAGCGGCCATTGCTTTAACCGTATCTGCGGGTTTGCCGTTATCGTTAGCTGTTGCAGGTTTAGAACGTTTTTGTGCAGTTAAAGGCAGAATGTGTAGCTTGTCAGGGCTCAATGGCGCTCGAATAATTGATGATAGTTATAACGCTAACCCGGGGTCAGTAAAAGCAGCGATTCTGGCGTTAGAAGAATTAAAAGGTGAGCGTATTTTTGTGTTAGGTGATATGGGCGAGTTAGGTCCTGAAGCAGAAAAAATGCATCGTGAAATAGGTCAGTTTACAGCTATGCATAACATTGAAAAATTATTAGCTGTAGGGCCTTTAAGTAAAGCGGCAGTTGAGGGGTTTGAATCATCGAATAATTTAGCTACTCAGCAAGCTGAACATTTTATTGATCAGAACAGTTTAGTAGACAGGATTCTTCCTAGGTTGCATGAAAATATGGTTGTTTTAGTCAAAGGATCCCGTAGTGCTGGGATGGACAAAGTCGTGACCCGATTAACGGAAGAGGTATAAAAGATAATGTTGTTAATTCTGGCTGACTATTTATCAGAGCATTTTTCAGCAATTGCCGTGTTTAAATATTTAACATTACGAGGCATTTTGGGTGTATTGACGGCGTTGGCTATTTCGCTATTTATTGGGCCAAAACTGATTCGCTATTTGAAAGATAAGCAAATTGGGCAGTCCGTGCGTAACGATGGCCCTCAATCACATTTAAGCAAAGCCGGTACGCCCACGATGGGGGGCGCTCTGATTCTTCTTTCAATAGCCGTTAGTACGTTATTGTGGGCAGACTTATCTAATCGTTATGTATGGATCGTGTTGATCGTTACTCTAATCTTTGGTGCTGTAGGTTGGGTCGATGATTGGCGCAAAGTGGTTGAAAAGAATTCTAGAGGCTTGCCGGCTCGATGGAAATATTTATGGCAGTCTGTTGGTGGATTGGGTGCGGCCTTTATTTTGTATTTTACTGCGCAAAGCCCAGCAGAAACACAGTTAATCGTTCCAATTTTTAAAGATGTCGCCATTGATATGGGGATCTTCTTTATTGTATTTACCTACTTTGTAATTGTTGGCACCTCAAATGCGGTCAACTTGACAGATGGCTTAGATGGTTTGGCTATTATGCCAACGGTTATGGTTGCAGGAGCATTGGCGGTGTTTGCTTACCTTAGCGGACATATTCGTTTTGCCGATTACTTACATATTCCCTACATTGCGGGTTCAGGTGAACTCATTGTTTTCTGCGGTGCGATTGTTGGGGCTGGGTTAGGCTTCTTGTGGTTTAACACGTATCCAGCACAGGTGTTCATGGGTGATGTTGGTGCGCTGGCATTAGGTGCTGCATTGGGTACAGTTGCTGTTGTCGTAAGGCAGGAACTGGTGTTAGTGATTATGGGCGGAGTGTTTGTGATGGAAACGGTCTCCGTTATTTTGCAGGTGGCGTCCTATAAATTGACCGGGCGGCGAATATTCAGAATGGCACCTATCCATCATCATTTTGAGCTTAAGGGCTGGCCTGAACCTAGGGTAATCGTTCGTTTTTGGATTATTACCGTTATTTTAGTATTGGTAGGCCTTGCTACGTTGAAAGTACGTTAAGAAATGCAGGAAATTACGAGATAAAGATTAGTTGTTACGTGTGTAGAGCGTACATAGCCAAGAATAGGTAGTCAGGATAAAAGATGTCATTAATTACATCAGACCAGTTAAAAATTGTTATCGGTTTAGGACAGACTGGGCTTTCCTGCGCACGTTTTTTTGGCGAGAAAAGGTTTTCGATTTTCACTCGTTGATACACGAGATAACCCGCCCAATTTAGAGCAGATTAGAGCTGAGTTTTCTGGTATAGACCTACATTTAGGCGAGCTAAATCCTCAGTATCTTATGCAGGCTAGCGAGCTTGTGCTCAGCCCAGGTGTTTCTCAGCAATTGCCTGCTATAAAAGAAGCTGTTGCTAGCGGTGTTTCTTTGATCGGTGATATTGATCTTTTCTGTCGTGAAGTAAGCGCTCCGGTTGTGGCTATCACGGGCTCAAATGCAAAAAGCACGGTGACAACGCTTGTTGGTGAAATGGCAAAATCGGCGGGTATTGATGTAGGTGTTGGTGGTAATTTGGGGCTGCCAGTTTTAGATATGTTAGCGGCAGGTGAGCAGTCTTTATATGTATTAGAGCTCTCGAGCTTTCAATTGGAAACAGTGCATGATTTACGAGCTCAGGTTGCGACGGTGTTAAATGTCAGCCCTGATCACTTGGATCGTTACGATGGCATGCAAGGTTACTATCAAGCGAAGCACCGTATATTTCGCGGTTGTATGTCTGCAGTTGAAAACCGTGATGATACATTAACACACCCATTACTTCCTAAAGGTGTTGAGCTACTAGGTTATCGGTTGAGTAAGCCTGACTTTAAAGTCTTTGGTTTACTAGAAGAGTCGGGTGTTGAGTGGCTGGCTATTGGCCACGATAAGCTATTGCCTAGCCGCGACATTAAAATGCCGGGTCGTCATAATGTTGCTAATGCGCTGGCTGCCTTAGCGCTTGGGCGAGCTGTGAATATTCCTATGGCCGCGATGTTGGATACATTAAAAACTTTCGGTGGTTTGGCGCATCGCTGTCAATGGGTTGCTAATAAAGCCGGTCTTGATTTTTACAATGATTCCAAAGGAACTAATGTGGGCGCTACAGTGGCTGCATTGGACGGGTTAGGTGCGGGCTTATCTGCGGATCAGCGAATCGTATTGATTGCTGGTGGCGATGGCAAAGGTGCAAGTTTTGATGACTTAATTACACCTGTGAAACGCTTTGTGCGTTCAGTTGTATTAATCGGTCAAGATGCTAATAAAATTAGCCAAACGCTTGTTGGTGTAGAGTCTTCTACCCATGCCTCTCTACAGGATGCTGTTCAGCGAGCTGTTAAAGTCGCAAAACAGGGCGATATTGTGTTGTTATCTCCTGCGTGTGCGAGCATCGATATGTTCAAGAATTACACTCAGCGTGGCGATCAGTTTGTCGCGTTAGTGGATGCTTTATGAATGAGATAAGCTCACTAGGTCAACCTAGGTGGTTATCATTTCCCCAGCACGGAGTATCTCCTTTTGATCCTTTGTTGTTAGGGAGTGCATTGGCACTGGTGTTGACTGGCTTTGTGATGATTACTTCAGCCTCAATGGATGTTGCTGCCGAGAAGTTTGGCGGTCCATTTTTCTTTGCTCAACGACATGGCATTTTTATCATATTGGCATTGATTGCTTCAATCATTGTTGTGCGTATACCGATTAAGTATTGGGAGAAGTACGGTCCGATCTTATTGGGTGTCGGTTTTGTTTTGTTATTGCTGGTGCTTATTCCAGGTATTGGTAAAGAAGTTAACGGCAGTCAGCGCTGGATTCGCCTAGGGCCTCTGAATTTACAAGCCTCAGAAATTGCTAAGTTTTGTATGGTTATTTATGTCGCTGGGTATCTGGTGCGTCGTCTATCTGAAGTAAGAACAAGTTGGGGTGGTGTGGTAAAGCCTGTGCTGCCACTGGCTTTCTTTGTTTCTCTATTATTAGGAGAACCAGACTATGGTGCGGCTGTTGTTTTAATGGGTACTGTTATGGGAATGATATTCCTTGGCGGGATGCGGTTTACTCAGTTTATTATGGTGCTCTCTTGTGCGGTTGGTCTCATTATGATGATGGCCGTTGCGCAGCCTTACCGAATGGCGCGACTCAAATCATTTCAAGACCCTTGGGCGGACCCTTTTGGTAGTGGTTACCAATTGTCACAAGCACAAATTGCTTTCGGTCGTGGAGAGTGGTTCGGCACGGGTTTAGGTAACAGTGTTCAGAAGTTGTTTTATTTACCCGAAGCACATACAGATTTTGTGTACTCAGTATTAGCTGAAGAGTTCGGTTTAATTGGTGCTTTGTTGGTGGTGGTACTTTACGCCGTTATGATATGTCGTATCTTTCTCATTGGGCGTCAGGCCGAAAAGCAAAAGCAATTCTTTATGGGCTATGTGGCATATGGCTTTGGGCTTGTTTTTGCAGCTCAAGCATTAATCAATATTGGTGTAAATGTCGGTGCGTTGCCTACAAAGGGTTTGACGTTACCGTTGTTAAGTTACGGCGGCAGTAGTTTGTTAGTTTGTGCCGCAATGATCGCTATTATTATTCGCATAGATTTTGAGTTGAAGCGTTTGAGGGCTGCTAACAACGTTGAAGTTTGCAAGTCTGAAGCAACAAACACTAAGCAAAAAAAATCTAAAGCATCTGTTAAAAAGCTCTCTTCGCAAAAACAAGTAGAGGAGAAACTTGGGCATGCATAAAACGGCATTAGTGATGGCGGGTGGAACCGGAGGTCATGTGTTTCCTGCTTTGGCAACGGCTCGTTGTCTTGAGCAACAGAGCGTGACTATTCATTGGATGGGGACCCAAAAGGGTATTGAATCCAGCGTTGTTCCCAATGCCGGTATTCCATTGCATACCATCGATGTACAAGGGCTACGTGGTAAAGGTCGGTTGAGTTTGTTATTGGCGCCTTTTAAGTTGATAAAAGCTATTTGGCAGGCTGTAAAGGTTGTACGTAAAGTTAGGCCTGATGTAGTACTGGGTATGGGAGGGTTTGCTTCTGGCCCAGGTGCAGTTGCTGCTCGGTTATTGGGTGTTCCTTTAGTTATTCACGAACAAAATGCCGTTGCAGGTATGACGAACCGTATTTCTGCAAAGTTAGCTCAACGTATTTTGGTGGCTTTTCCCAGTGCTTTTTCGGGCTCGATTAAAGCTGAACAAACGGGTAACCCTGTGCGAGGTGCCATTCTGGATTTGCCGGAACCGGGTGTACGCTATAGCCAGCGAGATGGTGCTATCAATGTGTTAATAGTGGGTGGAAGTCTTGGTGCGAAAGCTATTAATGACATCGTGCCTGAAGCACTGGCTGAATTAAGCTTAGAAGAGCGCCCATGTGTGTGGCATCAAACAGGAAAGCAGAATTTTGATGCCACGCAAGAAAAGTACAGTGCGCTTAATATAACCGCGCGTGTTGATGCATTTATTGAACACATGGATGAAGCATATGGATGGGCTGACTTAGTTATTTGTCGCTCTGGTGCTTTGACAATTAGTGAGTTAGCAATAGCGGGTGTGCCTGCATTGCTAATTCCTTTCCCTTTTGCTGTCGATGATCATCAGACGGGTAATGCACGTTACCTTGAAGAGGCTGGTGCTGCATGGATTATCCAGCAGTCTGATTTAAAGAAAGATGATCTCGTTAACATTTTACGTAATAAGACTGATCGGCGCTCATTACTTGAAATGGCATTAAAGGCGCGCAGTGTCGCTAAGCCCAATGCCAGTATCGATGTAGCTAGAATTTGTCTGGAGAGTATGAAATGAGTTCTGTATCACAAGCGCCAACCGTTTATGAAGTTCCTGAGATGCGTCGTATTCGTACGATTCATTTTGTTGGTATTGGCGGAGTAGGAATGTGCGGAATTGCTGAGGTTTTATGTAATCAAGGGTATCAGATCTCTGGTTCTGATATTCGTGCCTCTGTGACAACAGACCGCTTAGTTGGTATGGGTGCCAACATTCATATTGGCCATGCCCCAGAAAATATACAAGGTGTTGATGTTGTTGTTATCTCCAGTGCTGTTAATGATAGCAATCCAGAAGTAGAGGCTGCACGAGAAAGCCGTATCCCAGTAGTGCGTCGTGCCGAAATGTTAGCTGAGTTAATGCGTTATCGTCACGGCGTTGCTGTTGCTGGTACGCATGGAAAAACCACCACGACAAGCTTACTGGCTTCCGTTTTTGCTGAGGGCGATCTAGACCCTACCTTTGTTATAGGTGGCCGGCTTAATAGTGCAGGTACTAACGCACGTATGGGTGCTAGCCGTTATTTGATTGCAGAAGCGGATGAGAGTGATGCATCGTTTCTGCATTTACAGCCGATGGTTTCTATCATCACTAATATTGATGCCGACCATATGGATACTTATGGCGGTGATTTCAACGTACTAAAACGTACCTTTGTCGAATTTTTACATAACTTGCCGTTTTATGGTTTGGCCGTTTTGTGTACCGATGATGAAATTGTGCGTGAGATTCTTCCAGAAATTAGTCGCCCTGTCGTGACTTACGGCTTGAATGAGTCGGCTGATTACCGGGCAGTAAATATAACTCAGTCAGGTATGCATACTCATTTTACGGTTAAGCGCCCTGAAGGGCATGATGATCTTGATATTACTCTCAATATGCCAGGTGTTCATAATGTATTGAATGCATTAGCAACCATTGCCGTTGCAACTGATGAAGGGATTGATAGTAAGGCAATTGCGACAGCTCTTAAGCAGTTTTCAGGTGTTGGGCGCCGCTTTCAGGTGCTAGATGAGCTTAGTGTCGAGGGTGGTTCGGTGATGCTAGTGGATGATTATGGGCACCATCCAAGGGAAGTTGAAGCAACCATTAAAGCGGTTAAAGCTGGCTGGCCTGATCGCCGTTTGGTAATGATTAACCAGCCTCATCGTTATACGCGTACCCGTGATTTGTATGAGGATTTTGTTCAAGTACTGTCTGATGTTGACGTGTTGATGTTGATGGAAGTATACGCCGCAGGTGAAGAGCCCATTGCAGGGGCCGATAGTCGTAGTTTATGCCGTAGTATACGCCAGCGCGGTAATGTTGAGCCTGTGTATGTGAAGTCCGCAGAAGAAGTGCCTGAAGTGCTGAAAAACATTCTACGCCCCGGTGATTTATTACTGACGCAGGGTGCAGGGAATATTACCGCTTTGGCTCATCAGATATCGGGGCTTGATCTGACAGGAGATCAAGAATGACATATCGGATTAGTGAACAACAAAAAAATATGTTTGGTCGAGTCGCTGTTATTTATGGCGGAAATTCAGCGGAGCGTCCAGTTTCCTTAAACAGTGGTCAGGCTGTTTATAATGCTCTGACAGCCGCCGGTGTTAATGCCTTCTTGCTTGATCTTTATGGGCCTGCAGGAGAGTTAAATCCTGTTGAGCAGTTACAGCAAGAAAAAATTGATGCTGCTTTTTTGATTTTGCATGGTCGTGTTGGCGAAGATGGTGTTATTCAGGGCTTACTGGAAATGATGGCAATTCCTTATACAGGTAGCCGAGTTGCTGCATCCGCTTTGGGTATGGATAAGCTGAGAAGTAAGCAATTATTTGTTGGCGCAGGCCTTCCAACACCGCCATTTCGGGTGCTACGTACAGAAAGTGATTTATCGCTCTGTGCTGCGGAACTTGATTTCCCTTTGATGATCAAACCTGCGCATGAAGGATCTAGCATTGGTATGCATAAGGTCGATAATGCATCAGATTTGAGGTCTGCTTGGGAAGATGCATGTCGTTATGATCAAAGTGTTATTGCTGAAAAGTGGATTACTGGGGCGGAATTCACTGTAGCTGTTTTGAATAATAAAGCGTTACCAGCAATACGCTTGGAAACACCGCATGACTTTTATGATTATGATGCGAAATATGAGGCGAATGATACTCGCTACTTATTTGATGACACGTTAAGCCCAGAAAAAGATAACGAGCTACTTAGGTTATCAGAGCAGGCGTTTATTGCTATTGGTTGTAAGAGTTGGGGGCGTGTTGATGTTATGCAGGATAAAGAAGGGCATTTTTATCTCTTAGAAGTTAATACAACGCCAGGTATGACGGATCATAGCTTGGTGCCAATGGCTGCCAAGCAAGCCGGCATCAGTTTTGAACAGCTGGTGGTTGAAATCTTGAAAGAGGCTAACTGATATGTCAGCTGGTCTTCAGAAGCTAAAAGTATTTGATCAGTCATCTTTGCCACCGCAAGCGGCAAGTGACGGTTCGGTACTTGAGCAAGCATCTGAGCTGGCGCCAGAGCGTGAAATAGAAAAATATTGGCGACCATTATTGATATTAACGGCGCTTTTGATTTTTTGCAGCTTGCTATTTAGTAGCTATATGCAAGTGATGACATGGTTAGATAAGCCTGTTGCTCAAATTAGAGTTTTAGGTGATACCAAATATTTGAATAAGAGACAGCTTGCAGAAAAATTGGCTGCGGGTATCAATGCACCACTGCTGCATGTGGATATATCATCTCTTAGAGAAAGCATACTTGATGAGCCTTGGGTGCATGAAGCTAAGATAAAGCGTGATTGGCCACCGGCTGTAGAAGTCGTGATTGAAGAGCAGATTCCGGTAGCACGTTGGGGAGGAAAAGGGCTTTTAAACCATCAGGGTGATATTTTTTGGCCCAATACCTCAGGTAAGTATTTGAGTTTACCTGTTTTAAATGGCCCAGCAACTGAAACGCAGCATTTGATGGCTCAGTATCATGATTTGAGCCGCCTATTTCAGGGTGCAAATGTTAAAATGGTGGGGCTTTCAATGGAGGCTCGTGGTGCTTGGTCACTAGTGTTAGATAATGGTATAGAAGTTATTGTTGGAAAAGAGCAATTACGGGAAAGATTGCAGCGGTTTTTACACGTTTACCAAAAAGAATTGTCTTCACGTGCCGCTCATATTGAGAAAGTTGATATTCGTTATACCAATGGTGTTGCTGTGAAGTGGCGTAAGCTTGAAGAACAGGTTAAGGCGGGTTAAGAAAGAATGTCAGATGCTAACATGATTGTCGCACTGGATATCGGCACCTCTAAAGTGGTGTGCTTGGTAGCCGAGGTAATGCCCGATGGCCATATTGAGGTTGTCGGTATCGGCTCGCACCCATCGCGGGGACTAAAGCGCGGTGTTGTGATTAATATCGAATCAACGGTGGGTTCTATTCAGCGTGCCGTAGAAGAAGCAGAATTGATGGCCGGTTGTAAAATACACTCGGTAACCGTCGGTATTGCCGGTAGTCATATCAGTAGCTTGAACTCACACGGGATTGTTGCTGTACGTGATCGCGAAGTCATGGATCATGATCTGGAGCGTGTCATTGATGCAGCCAGTGCTGTAGCGATTCCGGCGGATCAGAAAATTCTGCATATTCTACCGCAGGAATACCTGATCGATAACCAAGAGGGCATTAAAGAGCCCTTGGGTATGTCGGGTGTACGCTTAGAAGCCAAAGTACATTTGGTCACCGGTGCCATTAATGCCATCCAGAATATCGAAAAATGTGTTCGTCGTTGCGGCTTAGAAGTTGATGGCGTTGTACTCGAACAATTAGCGTCTAGCTATGCCGTATTGACTGAAGATGAAAAAGACCTCGGTGTTTGCATGGTGGATATCGGCGGCGGCACTACGGATATTGCTATTTTCACCGGTGGTTCTATTCGCCACACCGGTGTTATTCCTATCGCAGGTGACCAAGTCACCAATGATATTGCCATGGCGTTGCGCACACCGACTCAGCATGCCGAGCAGCTAAAGATGAAATATGCCTGTGCCTTGGCACAGCTCGCCAGCATAGATGAAACCATTAAAGTACCGAGTGTCGGCGATCGTCCTCCGCGTGACTTATCACGTCAAGCACTGGCGGAAGTGGTTGAGCCGCGCTATGACGAACTGATCTCACTTGTGCAAGCAGAGCTGCGCCGCAGTGGTTTTGAAGACCTTGTAGCAGCAGGCATTGTTTTGACCGGTGGTACGGCGAAGATGGAAGGCGTTGTTGAGCTTGCTGAAGAGATCTTCCATATGCCAGTGCGCTTGGCAATGCCACACGGTGTACGTGGTATGGATGATATTTTACAAAACCCTATTTTTGCGACCGGCATTGGTCTGTTGCACTACGCGAGCCAAGGCGGCCAGGTAGGAAGTGCATCATCAGTACATATGCCTTCCAAATCAGCAGTGTTCGCTGGTGAGAAACGAGAAAGTAAACAAGAAATTTTAAAACCAGTAAAAGAAGGTCCGGGGCTATTTAACCGGATTAAAGACTGGTTTAAAGGCAATTTTTAATTTATTCGATGCCCTAGAATGGGATCATAAGTATCGCCGGATTGCTGTAAAGGCGTGGAATCCGACAGGAGAATGAAATGTTTGAGCTATTAGACAGTGATCCACAGAACGCCGTGATCAAAGTGATGGGTGTAGGTGGTGGCGGCGGAAATGCCGTAGAGCATATGGTTAAGACTGAGCTCGATGGTGTTGAGTTTATGTGTGTTAACACCGATGCTCAAGCGTTAGCGAAGATGTCTGCTAAGGGATTGTTGCAGCTTGGTAGTGCAACAACAAAAGGCTTGGGTGCAGGTGCTGACCCTGAGGTCGGGCGTTTGGCCGCGGTGGAAGATAGAGAGCATATTGCTGAGATGCTAGACGGTGCTGACATGGTCTTTATCACAGCAGGCATGGGTGGTGGCACAGGAACCGGAGCGGCTCCGGTTGTTGCTGATGTGGCTAAAGAGCTTGGTATTTTAACGGTAGCTGTTGTTACTAAACCGTTCCCGTTTGAAGGCCGTAAACGAATGAAATTGGCCGATGAAGGGATTGCTGAATTACGTGAAAATGTAGACTCTTTAATTATCATTCCTAATGAGAAGTTAATGAAAGTACTCGGGCGTAATTGCAGCCTTATTAATGCGTTTAACACAGCCAATGATGTACTTCGTGGTGCCGTGCAGGGAATCGCTGATCTAATTACCCGCCCTGGTATGATCAACGTCGATTTTGCAGACGTGCGTACAGTGATGTCTAAAATGGGTATGGCAATGATGGGTACGGGAGCTGCTAAGGGTGAAGACCGTGCTACGGTAGCTGCTGAAGCTGCTATTAATAGCCCGCTTTTAGAAGACGTAGACCTAAAAGGTGCGAGTGGCATTTTAGTTAACATTACTGCAGGCCTAGATTTAAGTCTGGGTGAGTTTACTGAAGTAGGTAACATTGTTGAAGAATATGCGTCTGATGACGCAACTATTGTTGTTGGTACTGTTATCGACCCAGAAATGACTGATGATATTAAAGTCACTGTTGTTGCAACAGGTTTTGATAAGCGTGCAGAGCCAGTACCGGTTGTAGCGCCAACGCATAAGCGTAACGATGGCTCAGTTAATTTTAATCAGATTGAGTTGCCAACGGTGTTGCGACGACAGAAGCAAGAAGCATTACTTGAACCGTCAACGAGCCAAGATTTGAAGTCAGATAAGCAGCAAGATGTTGAGATGCTAGATATCCCAACTTATATTCGTAGACAAGCTGATTAAGATAGTTTTGCGTTAACGGCTTGTGTTGCCGATTTGACGCTATTTTGTTACCATTTTGGGTTATTGAGACAATTAAAATATTGGCGGACGCATGATCAGACAACGAACACTGAAGAACAGTATTAAGGCTACCGGAATTGGTCTGCACACCGGACAAAAAGTGTATCTGACGCTCCTGCCAGCCGCCGTAAATACGGGTATTGTTTTCCGTCGTACTGATATAGAACCTGTCATTGATATTGCGGCTTGTACCGAAAATGTTGTCGATACCACGTTGTCAACTAACTTGGGTAAAGACGGCGTGCGTGTAGCCACTGTTGAGCATCTATTATCTGCTTTGGCAGGTTTGGGTATTGATAACGTGGTTATTGAGTTGAGCTCTGAAGAAGTACCTATCATGGATGGTAGCGCCGCACCGTTTGTGTTCTTGATTCAGTCAGCCGGGATTGATGAGCAAGATGCACCTAAACAGTTTATTCGGATTAAAAAGGAGATAACGGTCAGTTCTGATGGCAAGTCAGCGACATTCCGTCCTTTTGAAGGTTTTAAAGTGGGCTTTTGTATTGAGTTTGAACATCCCGCTTTTGAAGGTCGTAATAAAGAAACGACATTGGATTTTTCTAGCACCTCTTTTGTAAAAGAAGTGAGCCGTGCTAGAACTTTTGGTTTTATGCGTGATTTTGAATACTTGCGCTCACAAAACTTAGCTCTAGGTGGCAGCTTAGAGAATGCTATTGTTGTTGATGACTACCGTATTCTAAATGACGATGGCTTGCGTTACGACGATGAGTTTGTAAAGCATAAGGTACTTGATGCCGTTGGTGATTTATACCTGTTAGGAAAAAGCCTAATAGGAGAGTTTATTGGCTTCAAGTCAGGACACTCATTGAATAACTTATTATTAAATAAGTTGCTGGAAACTAAAGATGCTTGGGAAGTGGTTACTTTTGAAGATCATGAGCAAACAGCCCCAATATCTTATCAAAAGCCGGTTTTGGCAGATTAGAGTATTAGAACATTAGAATGCCGGGCTTTGCCCGGCTTTTTAATATAAAGCGATCTGAGTTATAAGATTGCGAGTTAAGTGGTTGAAATTTATAAATCAACCCTAATAGACAATACAATCACTTTGTTATTTACCTTAATCATAAAAGTGCAGTTGCTTTCGGCTTCTGGGACTCACGGAAAGATAATCAATATATGTTGACCTCATTGTTTAAAAAAGTCTTTGGTAATAAAAACGATCGAGAGTTAAAACGTATGGGGAAGCTAGTTAAGCTGATCAATGCGTTTGAAGAAGAGATCGAAAAATTATCAGATTCTGAAATAATCGCCAAAACAGAAGATTTTAAGCAGCAAGTAGCGAATGGTACTTCTTTAGAAACTATTCTTCCTGAAGCATTTGCACTGGTTCGTGAAGCCTCTAAGCGTTCAATGGGGCTACGCCACTTTGACGTGCAGTTGATCGGTGGTATCACGTTGCATGAAGGTAACGTAGCAGAGATGCGAACAGGCGAGGGTAAAACGCTTGTAGCAACGTTAGCCGTTTATTTGAATGCACTTGAAGGGAAGGGTGTTCATCTTGTTACGGTGAATGATTATCTAGCGAGCCGCGATGCGGAATGGATGCGTCCGTTATACGAAGCATTGGGGTTAAGCGTAGGTGTTGTTTTATCCCGCCAAGAGCCGGAAGTAAAGCGTGCAGCCTATGCGGCGGATATCACTTATGGTACTAACAATGAATTTGGCTTTGACTATCTGCGCGATAATATGGCTTTTAGCCTTGCAGAGAAGGTACAGAGAGAATTTCATTACGCGGTAGTGGATGAGGTTGATTCCATTCTTATTGATGAAGCGCGTACTCCTTTGATTATTTCAGGGCCCGCTGAAGATAGCTCCGCGATGTATCATAAGGTGAATTTACTTATTCCTAACTTGCTACGCTTTGACGGTGAGATAGACCCTAAAGATACGGAGCAAGAAATCAATGAGCACTTTGTTGTTGATGAGAAGAACCGCACGGTTGAGTTAACTGAAGCAGGTCATCAGGTTATAGAAGAACTTCTGACTAAAGAAGGTATTTTGGAAGAAGGTGAGAGTCTTTATGCGCCCCATAACCTTAACCGTTTACATCATGTATTAGCAGCCCTTCGTGCACATAACCTTTTCATTCGCGATAAAGATTATATTGTTCAAGACGATCAGGTTGTTATTGTTGATGAGCATACCGGCCGTATTATGCCTGGACGTCGCTGGTCCGAAGGGCTTCATCAAGCTGTTGAAGCTAAAGAAGGCGTTTCTATTCAATTAGAAAGCCAGACGCTTGCATCGACAACGTTCCAGAACTACTTCCGTCTTTACGGTAAGTTAGCAGGTATGACAGGTACTGCAGATACTGAAGCATTTGAGTTAAATCAAATCTACGGATTGGATGTTCTTGTTATACCGACCAATCGAGATGTTGCCCGAAAAGATTTAAACGATATTATTTTCCTAACGATGGAAGAAAAATATGATGCAATCGTTAAAGAGATAGCGGATTGTCGCGAGCGTGGGCAGCCGGTCTTAGTGGGAACAGCATCTGTTGAATCATCCGAATTAATCTCTAGTTATCTAAATAAATCCAAGGTAGAGCACAACGTACTTAACGCTAAAAACCATGAACGCGAAGCGACCATTATTGCCGAAGCAGGAAGCCCAGGAGCGGTTACTATTGCAACTAACATGGCTGGGCGTGGTACTGATATTAAGCTTGGCGGTAAGTTAGAGCTAGAGCTAGAGAGCTTGGTTGATCCAACGGAAGCCGACATTGAATTAGCTAAGGCAGATTGGGAAAAACGTCACGAGCAAGTGCTTGCTGCAGGCGGTCTACACATTATAGGTACAGAGCGTCATGAATCTCGTCGCATTGATAACCAGCTGCGTGGCCGTTCTGGACGACAGGGTGATCCTGGCTCTTCACGTTTCTTCTTGTCATTAGAAGATGACTTGATGCGCATCTTTGCATCAGACCGCGTGCGTGGTTTTATGCAAGCTTTGGGTATGGAGAAAGGCGAAGCCATTGAGCATAAAATGGTTTCAAATGCGATTGAGAAAGCGCAGCGCAAAGTAGAAGGCCGTAACTTTGATATTCGTAAGTCATTGTTGGAATATGATGATGTAGCGAATGACCAGCGTACGGTTATTTATAATCAGCGGAATGAGTTAATGGCTTCCGATGATATTTCTGACACGATGAAAGCGATTCGTGAAGAAGTTGTTGATAATTCTATTAGTAGCTATATCCCTCCTCAAAGCCTAGCCGAACAGTGGGATATTGCAGGTTTGGAGCGAGCACTAGAAGCTGAGTTTTCATTAAGCATGCCTGTTAAGCAGTGGCTTGATGAAGATAGCTCGCTACATGAAGAAACGTTGAGAGATAAAATTCAAGCAGAAATTGCTGGCGCGTACGAAGCGAAAGAAGCCATTGCTGGTGCTGAAAGTATCCGCTTATTTGAGAAGCAGGTAATGCTTCAAGTGCTGGATACCCTATGGAAAGAGCACTTGCAAACAATGGATCATCTGCGCCAAGGTATTCACTTACGTGGTTATGCCCAGAAAAACCCTAAGCAAGAATATAAGCGCGAGTCATTTTCACTGTTCCAAGAGCTTTTAGAAAACATTAAGCGTGATGTAGTAAAAATTCTGAGTCACGTTAAAGTACAGATGCCTGAAGAGGTTGAAGTAATTGAACAGCAGCGTCGTGAGCAATTAGCACAGCAGCAAATGAATTTTGAGCATCAAAGTAACTCTGGTTTTTCTGAAGATTCAGCTGAAGAAGCAAGCAGCAATGGAGAGCCTGAATTGCCTGAAACATTTGTACGAGACGAGCGTAAAGTCGGTCGTAATGAACCATGCCCATGTGGTTCGGGGAAAAAGTACAAACACTGTCACGGCAAGTTAGATTAAGACGGTTCAGTAAGTTTTTAATAATATTTTATAAAAGAAAGCAGCCTTGGCTGCTTTCTTTATGTTGAAAGAGGATAATAAAATGGCAATCGGACCCGCTACATTACCAGTACTACATCCGGTAAATGGTGTGCGTTTAGGTGTAGCATCTGCAGGTGTTAAGACTGCAGGGCGTAAAGATGTAGTTGTTATCGAAATGGCTAAGAAGTCTACACTGGCTGGCGTTTTTACTAAAAACGCTTTCTGTGCCGCTCCTGTTATTGTATCTAAGGAGCATTTAAATCAAGGTAAAAACCGTTTTCTGTTAATTAACACGGGTAATGCGAATGCCGGTACAGGTGAGAAAGGCTTAAAAGATGCTTATGCATGCTGTAGTGCTTTAGCTGATGCTGCTCATGTGAATCAGGCGGATATTATGCCTTTTTCGACAGGTGTTATTGGTGAGCCACTTCCTGTTGATAAAATCATTAATGTTTTTCCCGCTGCGTTGGATAACCTAGATGAGAATCATTGGGCAGAAGCTGCTGAAGGTATTTTAACTACCGATACACGCCCTAAAGGAGCTTGTGTTCAGTTCATACATGAAGGTCAGACGATAACCATTACAGGTATATCCAAAGGCTCCGGTATGATCATGCCTAACATGGCTACTATGTTGGGTTTTGTTGCAACAGATGCTGCTATTAGTAGTGAGCTATTGCAGTCCCTACTTGTTGAAGCAGCAGATTTAACGTTTAACCGCATAACCATTGATGGTGATACCTCAACGAATGACTCGTGTATGTTGATAGCGACTGGGCAATCTGGTGCTGTCCTTACACAAGAGAATGAGGCATTGTATCGTCTCTTCAAAGATGCACTTCACCAAGTTATGTTGGAGCTTTCACTTGCCATTGTAAAAGATGGCGAGGGTGCGACTAAGTTAGTGACTATTCGTGTGGAGCAAGCCGCTACTCAGGAAGAAGCATTAGCTACCGCTTATACTGTAGCGCACTCACCGCTAGTAAAGACTGCGCTATTTGCAAGTGATCCAAATTGGGGACGTATTTTAGCTGCAGTAGGTCGTGCGGGTGTAGAAAACTTACAGTTGAATGACCTGCAGATCTATTTAGATGAAGTCTGTATTGTTGAGAATGGTGGTCGTGCTGATAGCTATACGGAAGAAGCGGGTAAAAAGGTTATGAGTCAGGAGAATATACTGATTAAGATCGTTTTGAATCGCGGAATTATCAATGAAACAGTATGGACCACTGACCTTTCTCATGATTATGTCACCATTAATGCTGACTATCGCAGCTGATGCTTCATTCAGAGAAAAAAATGATACATGTTGCTGCTGCTGTCATTGATGATGGCGCAGGTAACATTTTTCTAGCAAAACGCCCTGATGATAAGCATCAGGGTGGTTTGTGGGAGTTTCCTGGCGGGAAAGTTGAACCGGGAGAATCTTCCGAAGTAGCGCTGGCAAGGGAGCTAGATGAAGAGATTGGTATTAAGGTTAATCAGGTTGAGTCTCTAATACAGATTCCTTATCACTATTCTGATAAGTCAGTTTTTCTAGATGTATTTCGTGTCACTGGGTTTTCTGGCGAGGCATGGGGGAGGGAGGGGCAGGAAGTTCGTTGGGTGCCGCTCAATGAGCTTGATAGCTACCCTTTTCCTGCTGCAAACAAGCCTATCCTTAATGCTGTTTTATTACCTGATAAGCTTTTAATTACGAAGGCTTATAGTTCTGTGTCCGGGTGTATTTCTGGGACAGAAAGTGCGATAAATGCTTTTTCTCTCACTTGGTTTATGTTGCGACAAAAGCAATTATCTGAGGAAGGGTATGCTCACTGGGTAAGGACGATGCGCGCAGCTTCTCAGTTAAACAACAGGCGCTTAATATTGAGTTGTTCAGTAGAGCTTGCTAACAGTTTGAAAGGAGAGGCTTTGCATTTAACTTCCCAGCGCTTGATGGCAATGTCTAATCGGGAAGAGTTCTCGGGTCGTTTTTTAGGGGCTTCCTGCCATTCGCTAGAAGAGCTTAATAAAGCCCAATTAATGCAATGTGACTATGTGACCTTGTCGCCAATTAGCCCAACTAAAAGTCATCCCAGTACTCCTGTATTAGGATGGAAAGCTGCCTCGAATATCATTGCACAAGCTGCTTTACCCGTGTTTTTATTGGGGGGGATGAATCAGAGCGACTTAATGCAAGCTAAGAGTATTGGTGCTCAAGGTATTGCTGGTATTAATGCATGGTGCTCGTAAACATGTGGCCGTCACTACTGGGCTGGTCATCATAGTCGTCAACTGATGGCGATACCGGTAGTTGGTACTCCTCACTTGCCCATGCACCTAAATCGATAAGTTTACAGCGATCACTGCAGAAAGGGCGTGAGTTATTAGTTTCATCCCATATTGATGGGCCGGAACATTGAGGGCATTTTATCTTTTTCATGTACGGTACTCGTTTACTGCTAACTCACGTAATTTTATATCCAGTAGCTTTATCTGGTTTTCTAGGTTTTCTAGATCGGAACTGTTATCTATTATAGTATCAGCAAGCTCAAGCCTATTTTGGCGGCTTAGCTGTGCTTCCATAATACGTTGCACCTGCTCTTTATTGTTTTTATCGCGCGATATTACTCGTTTAATTTGCAAGCTTTCAGGTACATCAACAACAATAATGTGATCAACCATTTTATGTTGATCTGTTTCAAGCAAGAGAGGAGAAGCTAAAATAGCAAAAGGCGCGGAGCCTTGATAGCTCTCTATTTTTTCCATAATTCGATTGCGAATAATGGGGTGCAATAATTGCTCAAGCCACTCTCGTGATTTACTATCAGAAAAAACAGTTTCTCTTAAGCTGGCTCGATCTAATTTACCATTCTCTGATAGCATTTGTGGACCAAACTGTTCGACTATTTTTTTTAATGCTGCCTCGCCCGGCTCCACCACTTCACGAGCAACAATATCAGCATCAATTATGGGTCTTCCCAATAGTTCAAACTGCGCAGATGCTGCGCTTTTTCCGCTACCAATACCACCAGTTAAACCGACCACTAACATAATAAAAACCTAATAAATCTTGCCAAAATATTTTCAGAACTAAAATTGCTTATAATCTAGACACTATTTATAACATTAAAAGATAAGCTGCGGTTATCTGGTCACCCCAAAGAAGCGCTACCCAGCCGGCAATAGCAAGGTAGGGCCCAAAAGGAAGTGGGTTTTGGGCTTCGTGTCGTTTAAATAACATCAGCATAACTGCAAGAATAACACCGGCCACGGAAGAGAGTAAAATGATTAACGGAAGCGCTGCCGCGCCACACCAAGCACCTAAAGCCGCCAATAATTTAAAATCTCCATACCCCATGCCTTCTTTGCCTGTTAGCAATTTGAATGCCCAGTAGACAGACCAAAGGGAAAGATACCCTAGTGTGGCTCCCCATACAGCCGCTTCCAAAGATGCAAAGCTATTCTGCGTATTAATTAACAGCCCTAACCATAGTAATGGCAATGTTATTCTATCTGGCAGGAGTTGGTGGTCAACATCAATAAATGTAAGTGAAATTAAACACCAAGTGAAAAGGACTGCTGCAAGTCCGTATGCATTAAAGCCAAATTGATGCATGGCTATTACACTTAAAGCAGCAGTTAATAGCTCAATTAAAGGATAGCGTAAAGGTATGTGGTTTTTGCATGAAGAGCACTTACCGCCTAGTACCATATAGCTAACAACTGGAATATTTTCGTACCAGCGGATTTTATGCTGGCAATAAGGGCAGGTTGAATCGGGCTTCGATAAATTAAATGTACCCGTTTTTTGCTCAGGTTCTTCGTCACTGGCTTCTCGAATACTTTCTTGCCACTCGCGCTCCATCATTACAGGAATGCGATAAATAACGACATTAAGGAAGCTACCTACTAATAGAGAGAAAACGAAGGTGAAGATGGCCGCATACAGCGGTTCTGAGCTTAACCAGTTTATTAATGGGGTCATGTTGTGTAGAGCACCAAACTAAAATTCACGAGAGTATAAAGCCAAAACCTAGGTAGGTTCTCTATACGACGGCACCTAATTGGAAAATTGGTAAATACATGGCTATTACAAGCCCTCCTACCAGGACTCCTAGAACAGACATAATCAGGGGCTCAATCAAGCTGGAGAGATTATCAACAGCATTATCTACTTCTTCTTCATAAAAGCTGGCTACTTTATCGAGCATCATATCTAAAGAGCCTGCTTCCTCTCCAATAGCTATCATCTGTATTGCCATGTTAGGAAATACACCTGTCATAGTGACTGCGTTTTGTAAGGATTGTCCAGTGGAAACACCATTACGTATTTGGATGATCGCTGTGCGGTATACAACGTTACCAGAAGCTCCTGCCGCAGAATCAAGCGCGCTGACTAACGGTACACCAGCTGCAAATGTAGTCGAAAGAGTACGAGCAAAACGAGCTATAGCTGCCTTGTGTAGTATTTCACCTAGTACAGGAAGCTTGAGTACAGCTCTATCTATGAAGTCTGCAAATTTTTGTGACCGTTCTTTGATTTTGACAAGTGTAAACCCAGTTAATGAAACAACTACCAAAATAATAAACCAATATGCTTGAGCAAATACAGAAAGTTTGAGTACGAATTGTGTAAAGGCAGGTAATTCCGCACCAAAACTTGAGAAAACACTTTCGAATTGCGGTACGACCTTTACTAATAATATAGCCGATACGACTAAGCCAACAATTAAAACCGCTGCAGGGTAGGTCATTGCTTTTTTTATTTTTTCTTTAGTGACTCTACTTTTTCTTTGTAAGTGGCGATACGGTCAAGCATTGTCTCTAGTGCACCTGACTGTTCACCTGCGCTAACTAAACTACAATACAAGTCGTCAAAGTATTTTGGGTGGCCTTCAAGCGATGCTGCAAAATCTTGGCCGCCATTAACAGATGAGCGTATATCATTAATTAGTTCCTTCACTTTTGTTTTCTCAACACCGTTGGCAACAATATCCATGCCTTGAAGTAGTGGGACTCCAGCACGCATCATAGTAGCAATTTGGCGAGTGAAATAGGCTATATCTAGAGGCTTGATAGCTGCGTTTTTATCACTAAAAAGGGATAGTGATGATTCTTTGGCAAGCTTTTTGGGTAGGATTCCCTGTTTGCGTAATAATGCTTTGGCAGTGGCTAGATCAACGGCATCAATTTTGCCTTTGCTAGTATTGCCGCTTTTATCTTTACCCTGCCAATTGTAGGTGACAGATTTTTTTTGTTTTGTAGCCATGCAGTGTGATCTCTTTCAAGGCATTAAATTAAAGCCATTAGGTCTTAATAACGCGATTCATTTCATCCAAGCTAGTAAGACCTTGTGCTACTTTATCTAACCCTGTTTGGCGAAGTGGCCTAAAACCTTGCTCTTGAGCAATACGGATAATATCTATAGAGGAGCCGTTGTTCATAATGACTTCAGCTATTTCTGGCGTCATGGGTAGCATTTCATAGATACCAACACGACCTTTATAGCCTCTGGTACATTTAGGGCATCCCTCTGGGTTTGCTTCATATAGATCAATACTACGAAGCTGTTCTGGAGAAAACCCTTCTTCTATTAAAGCAGCTTCTGGCACAGATGCAGGTTTTTTACAGGGTTCGCATAAACGACGTGCAAGGCGTTGTGCAATAATTAAGCTAACTGAGGTTGCAATGTTGAATGATGCAACACCCATATTACGTAAACGTGTTAATGTTTCAGGGGCGCTATTGGTGTGCAGGGTTGATAGAACCATATGCCCGGTTTGAGCCGCTTTTATGGCAATTTCGGCTGTTTCCAAATCACGTATTTCCCCTACCATGACAACATCAGGGTCTTGTCGCAAGAACGAGCGCAAAGCTTCTGCAAAGCTTAAACCGACTTTGGCGTTAACATGTACTTGGTTTATTCCTTCAAGGTTTATTTCGACAGGATCTTCGGCAGTAGAGATGTTTAACTCAGGAGTATTAAGAATATTAAGCCCTGTATAGAGGGTTACTGTTTTACCGCTACCGGTAGGACCAGTAACTAGTATCATTCCTTGCGGCTTATGCAGTGTGCTCATATACAGGTCGTTTTGCATTTGGCTAAAGCCTAAAGCATCTACTCCCATTTTAGCGCTGGAAGGGTCCAAAATACGTAAAACTATTTTTTCGCCCCAGAGTGTGGGGAGTGTATTCACACGAAAATCAATAGCGCGGTTCTTTGATATTTTCATTTTTATGCGCCCATCTTGCGGCATGCGTCGTTCAGAAATATCCATTTGTGACATGACTTTTAAGCGGGCTGACAAGCGTTTGGCAAGGTTGTTAGGCGGCTTGGCTATCTCTTGTAAAATACCATCGATACGGCTACGAATTCGGTAAGCTTTTTCGTAGGGTTCAAAGTGTATATCTGATGCACCTTTTTTAATGCAGTCTAGTAAGATTTTATTCACAAACCGTACAATAGGAGCATCTTTAGAAGCATCCTCACTGGTTTGTTCCTCTTCTTCTTTGCTGCTGCCGTCATCTATCTCTAGAGAATCTAAATCTGTGTCATCCAATTCTTCAAGAGCGGAGCCTTGGTCATCTAGGAAAGCCTCAATAAGCTGCTTGAGCTTATCTTCTTCAACGATGACGCCTTCGGTGGTTATTCCCGTGTGGAATTTAAACTCATCGAGTGCTTGGATATTCGTAGGATCAGCTAATGCAACATAAAGCCGGTTATCACGCTTTACTAAAGGGAGGGCGTGATGCTTGGAAATTAAATTATCAGCAACCAGTCCTTGAGGGATAGATTCAGTGTTTATGCAGTTAAGGTCGAGTAATGGAAGGCCAAATTCATCAGATGCTGCACTTGCCGCACGGTGGGCAGTCACTAAACGCTCATCAATTATATGACTGATAAAGGGTTTTTGAGAGGCGCGGGCTTTTTCAATGGCGTTGCGCGCTACATCAGCCGAAAAAACTCCATCTTTAACCAGTCTTCTTGCCAAGCCGCTTAAAGGTTGCTGAACCTGCATTATCTCTCCTTAGTTTTACTGTAATTACTAGTTCCATTACTTTTGTCATTATTCTAGTTCTGAGAACCACATGAGAGGCTGCATATTAATTTAGTTTAAATTTGGATATAACTCCTCCACAAGACGTTAATAATTATAGGCTAAAATCCTTATAGCAACATCATTTACTGCAGCGCTTAAATAAAGGTGAGATTTTTATATTAGATTTAATCAATTTTTTTCTTGTGTCTGTGGAAATTACAAAAAGCTGGTCTACACTGGTCAGTAAGTAGCACTTGTACAGAGGAATCGATACAAGGGAATACGGATTTACCAACTTAATTTGAGTTTCGAAAAATCGCTGGAGAAGTACAAATGAGAAATATGAATAAACAACAAGGTTTTACATTGATCGAGCTGATGATTGTAGTTGCGATTATTGGTATTTTGGCAGCGATCGCATTGCCTGCTTATCAGGATTATACGTCTAAAGCTCAGGTATCAGGATCACTTGCAGAAATATCAGCAGCTAAAATAAACATTGAAGAAAAAATTGGTCAAGGTGTTAGTGCATCAGATGCAACAGCTTTATCAGGAACTAGTATTGCTGTGTTAAAAGAGTTAGGTTTCTCTGCAGCATCTTCTCAACGCTGTACTGTATATACCTCAGCTGTAGCAACTACAGGAGCTGCTTCAATCCAGTGTACTATGGCTGGTAGCCCTGATGTGATTGGTAAAACAATTACGTGGACACGTGCTACTTCTGGTGTTTGGTCATGTGCAAATACTGCTCCGAACAGAATTTCTCCTAAAACATGTCCAGGTGCTTGATTAGAGGCTGAGGTGCTGATGGTGTAGCATGCAGAGTGTGTATTCCTGAAGCCATAATTGACCCTATGTTTCAAATTAAGAAGACCGCAATAGCGGTCTTTTTTATTGATTCTATTTTAATGATTTTAGGTTGATGTCTTGATTTTATAAATAGGGTGTTTGTAGTAACGGCTGTATAGTTATTAAGGAATAGTTTTCAAAATTAAAATAGTTACTATTGAGTTTATGGTAGTGAGGTTTTGATTTAAATAATCTAAACTACGCCTATTGCATATCAAATTTAATCAATTAAACTCGTTGGCTGAATCCTGTATCCGGTCATCATTAATTATGAAGCGTACAATAATTATCCTCCTTATCGCTGCTTGCGTAGCTGTTACTTTATATATCAATCAGACAAAAAAACTAATACCCCCTGAGGTTAAAGCAAAGATTGAGCAGACTTTATTGGATGATGTTTTGTTTCCTGCACGTCCTGTATGGTGGAGTGATGATAAAATTCTTGCAGTAGGTATCGCATCAGAAAGCATGACGGGTAATGCCGCAGCTGAGAAAGCATGTCAGTTACTTAAAAACCGTTCATTGCCTATCTCCGGGTTAATTATTGAAGTTTACGATGTGATTAAAATTCAAAAGGCCGATGACTGGAGCCTGTTAGGCTCAGGCAAGTGCCCGTAAGGTAGGATTTTACACTGTAAACAACATATTATAATGACAAAAAATGCAGCTATTTCTTATTGATGGCTGCATATTTAATTATATTAAGAATTGGTTTTTAAACCATCCCCACAGCCCTAAAGAGTAGTTTGGGAATAGGTCTATGCCCAATGCGGACTTAATCAAATAAAGAACGATAAGTCCAAGCAATGTAGCGAAAGTTAAAAAAATAGCTATCGCCAATGTCGTGGCCATGCGTGATAATTCTTGTTCACGCCTTGTTAGATCGCGTTTATTTCTACCTGCTAGAAAAACAAAATAATAACGCCAGCGCCAGATGCGTAGAGTACCGCGTAGGTCTATTTTGTGTTGTCCCCATTTTCTTGCGCCAAAGGCTACTTTTAGGGCAGACAGCTGCTCTTGGCTAAAAGATTCTTTTAGGTCATCAGGTAAGCGTTCTTTCAAACCATTAATAAAAGAGTCGTTCACTACTAATCATTGCCTTTAAGGTAGATAGTTGGTTAGATCAAACGCATGGATAAGTCGGTTGCACGACAGTGCTTTGTTAGTGCGCCAATTGATATGTAGTCAACACCCGTCATAGCTATTGGTACTAGGGTCTCGTCCGTAATGTTACCTGAGGCTTCTAATTTAGCTTGGGAGTTTTTTGTTAATGCTTGGTTGATAGACACGGCTTCGCGCATTTCATCTTCTGTGAAATTATCGAGCATTATAATATCGGCTTTAGCTGTTAGCGCTTGCTGAAACTGTTCAAGAGACTCAACTTCAACTTCAACTTTTTTATTAGGAGCATTTTTCTTCGCTGTTTCAATAGCTTGAGCTATACCGCCGCATGCCATGATGTGGTTTTCTTTAATCAAAAATGCATCATAAAGGCCGATACGATGGTTATAACATCCTCCACAAGTAACAGCATATTTTTGTGCTATGCGTAGGCCAGGTATTGTTTTTCGGGTATCGAGTAAGCGAACAGAGGTGCTGGCTACTTTATCAGCGTACTGCTGGCTAATAGTTGCGGTACCTGAAAGTGTTTGTAAAAAATTAAGAGCACATCGTTCTGCTGTTAGTAGTGAACGAGCCGACCCTGTGGCAGTAAAGAGAACTTGGTCTGGCTTTACTCGGTCGCCGTCTTTTACTTGCCATTGGATTTGCATGTCAGGGTCTACTTGATTAAACACCTCATCAACCCATGCGGTACCACTGATCACTGCTGATTCGCGTGAAATAACACGTGCTGTTGCTTGCTCTGTTTGAGGAATTAACATGGCAGTGATATCGCCAGTACCAACATCTTCAGCTAATGCGGCAGTGGCGTTAGCGAAAATAACAGGTTTAAGGTCAGTGGTTGTTAGCATGACGGTCCGGCCTTTTGAGTAAAGGGTTATGTAAATGGTCGAATAAACTTTACGTGGTAAAATACGTAAATTAAATGAATAACGATTTTAACTGAATAGTATCAAGGCGAGTAGGTAAAGTGCTGAAAACAGCTTATAAAGTTCACGATGGGCGATTAGAAGGTAGTCGGTGGTGTCCATCGCCCAATTATAATGAGCGTGCGTCACAGGCCAATATTGATGTGTTGGTGATTCACAACATTAGTCTACCTCCCGCACAGTTCTGTAATGGCTATATTGAGGCATTTTTTCAAAATCGTTTGCCGGTGAGTGAGCATTCATACTTCGCCGAAATTGCTGAGTTACAGGTGTCGGCTCATCTATTGGTTACACGCAATGGAGATGTGATTCAGTTTGTTAATTTGAATGATAGGGCTTGGCATGCGGGAGAGTCTTGCTTTGAAGGGAGAGTTAACTGCAATGACTTCTCTATAGGCATTGAGATGGAAGGTACTGATGATTTGCCCTACACCTATACACAATATCAAGTGCTTGCTCGTGTAGCAAACTCGCTTATAGAGGCTTATCCTCAGATTAGTAGGAATTCAATTGTTGGTCATGTTGATATTGCACCGGGAAGAAAGACTGATCCAGGAGACTCATTTAATTGGCTTTATTTTGAACAGCTTTTTTGTGAGTTCAAGCCCAAGTCTTAGAATTTCTGATTGGGTGCTTTTTGAGAAGCGAACGCTATTCTTAAGTACAGTTTTATCGACGTATTAACGCTATAACTGATAATTGTTTTCATCTATTATACGTTTTCTAATATCAGCATACTTGGTTGTTTTCACATGTCTTCATTGTTATCTGTTGAGTCTCTTTCATGCTCGTATGCCAATCAATTGATTGTTGAAGGTGTTAGTTTTTCAATCAATGAAGGAGAAATTGCTTGTTTGCTAGGCCCAAGTGGTTGCGGTAAGACGACCTTATTGCGTGCATTGGCTGGTTTTAATACGGTTACTTCTGGCTCTATCTATATGCAAGGACAGCAAGTTTCATCTAAAAGTACAACGTTACCACCTGAAAAACGCCAAATGGGAATGGTCTTTCAAGACTATGCACTTTTCCCTCATTTAAGCGTTGCTGATAATATTGCTTTTGGTCTTAAAAAAAACTCAAAAGCTGATAAGACCGCTATTATCCAGTCTATGCTGCAACTAGTTCGGTTACCGGACTTATCAAAACGTTATCCTCATGAGCTTTCAGGTGGTCAGCAGCAGCGTGTAGCATTAGCTAGGGCCCTGGCTTCTCGCCCTCGGCTATTGCTAATGGATGAGCCTTTTTCAAACTTAGATACAGAGATGCGTAAAGAGCTTTCGTTAGAAGTTCGTGACATTATAAAGCAGCAGGGAATAGCAGCAGTAGTTGTAACACATGATCAAGAAGAAGCATTCGTGATTAGTGATGTACTGGGAATTTTGGCAGATGGAAAGCTGCAGCAATGGGGTACTGCTGAATCTCTTTATTACACACCTGAAACTGTGCAAGTTGCTAAATTTGTTGGCGAAGGTGAGTTGTTTGAAGGGGTATGTATGTCCGAAACCAAAGTGCAGACAGAGCTTGGGCTGCTGGAGTTTGCAGAGCCGCTTTTGTTGGATCGACAGCAAGCAGTGAACTTATTTATCCGCCCTGCTGATGTCTCTCCTATAGTTGATAATAATGGGCACGCGACAGCGCAAGTGTTGAGTAGAGAGTTTATGGGCGAAGCTACACGTTACCTTCTAAAGCTCGAGTCAGGAAGAACCACTTCAGCACTAGTCAGAGAGTTACTACCATTTAAAATTGGTGATGTAGTCGGAATTGAAGTAGCTGTGCATCGGCCAATTGCTTTTCCAATTTAATATAAACTATTTTTTATGAGCTATTCTTTAGGTTAATTAAAATGTGCATATTCATAAGGTATATGCAATTACTATAAATAAGGAATGCTTTTGCGTACTTCTTTAATTAACCAATCTTTTTTCACAGCAACTATTTTCTTGTTTTTTTCTTCTTTTTACTTTCGAACGAACTTAGGTGGACAAGGTCTGTTTCTTCCATTTAATTCTGTTGTATGGATTGCTGTAGCTCTAATTCTTGCTCTTGCAGTTTTGCGGATGTGGCAGCAACAGGTTATCAGGCTGCCAGCTTATTTTGGCTTAATTATAGCGATGCCGTTATTGATAATGCTAACCGGTTTTATTGTGGGGTTGGAGCAGCCGCTTTCATGGATGCTACGTATATCGGCTATTTTGCTTGGCTTTTTTCTTTTCTTTGGGTTGTTTCAATTCAATGCTTCAAGGCGTGATATTCAGAGTGCTTTGTATATTCTATGTGGTGTATTGTCGTTACATGCTTTCGTTGGGCTAATACAGCTAATGCCGGGCACGTTATTGTCTGAGTTGGTTCCTAATCCCGGTAACCAAATAGCGCTGGGTTTTTTTCAACAACCTAACCTACAGGCAAGCCTCATGGCTACAGCAGTAGTGCTGTCAGTTTTTATGTTAAGTGCTCCTGATTTTAGTAATCGCCCTTTGTGGGTTAAGTTGTTGCCTGTCTTTTGCATGTTGCTGTCAGCTTTTGTGCTGCTGAGTGCTGGGTCACGTATAGGTATTTTAGGAGGTGGTGTCGGACTAGTTCTTATAACTTTGTCTCGTTATAGTCTGCTTAAGTACCGAAAATTCTGGACAGTAGGTATATTTGGGGCATTACTAATTGGAGGCAGTGCTGGTTTATTTATTAACGAAGGAGCGTTACGTGCTTATTCTAAAATGGAACAGCTTGCAGAAGAAGGGCAGGACATTAGAAAAGATGTTTATCTTATTAGCTGGGAGGTCATTAAAGATAAACCGCTATTAGGGCATGGAATTGGTAGTTTTCAACGAGTGTTTCATAATAAAGCTGCTGAGTATCAACTGGAAGCGCAAGGCTTTAATCTCGGAGTACGCTTTTCGCATCCTCATAATGAGTTTCTTCTGTGGGGTGTTGAAAGTGGTGCTGTAGGCTTATTCGCTTTTTTGTTTGGTGTCGTAGCTGTTTGTCGTCAGCTTCTTTCCTTGGGGTGGCAGCGAGGGGGGGCAATGGCTTCGATATTACTTCCCATGGCCTTGCATACTCAAGTTGAGCACCCTTTTTATGTGTCCGCTTATCACTGGGTTATTTTCTTATTCTTGTTGTTTGTTGTTTTTCAAACTAGGTGCAAAACTTATCCTTTGTACCTAAGTATTGCAGCAGGGTGGTTAGTGCGAGGGGGGGCGGTTCTGTTATTAATGGTCGTACTTTGGTTTAGCAGTACAGCGCTTTATTACTCTCATCATATCGTCTATGTTTTATATTCGGGCCATGCTAAACCTGAAGAACTTAGATCAATTAGTAAACATCCTTTTTTTACTAATGTAGCTACCCGCTATCTATTGGAAAGCCTTTCTAACACTGAAAAAATTAGTCATGGAACTACTTTTACATTGGACTATGCTCGATGGATGGAAAATAGCCTTCGAGATGAACCTGACATTTCTGTATTTTTAGAACTGATTCGTGCCTATAACTACTTGGGGGATTCTGAAAAAAAGAAGAATACTGTTGATCGTGCTTTATACTTATACCGTGATAACCCCTTAATATTGGCAGCTTCTAAAGAAATATTAGTAGATTAAGGTTGTGAATATTTTATGAGATCTGCCGATTCAGTGCGCTGAGCGAGTCCCTGTAATAGATTTGCTCAGCATGATGACTGGAATAATACCTACCAAAACTATCAATAGTGCCGCTAAAGCACACTCTTCTAATTGCTCATCTGATGCATATTGGTACACAAAAGTGGCAAGTGTATCGTAATTAAATGGCCTTAAAATTAGTGTGGCGGGCAGCTCTTTCATGCAGTCCACAAATACAACTAGCATGGCAGTTAATAGGCCGCCTTTAATCAGCGGGAAGTGAATTTTCACTAATGTTTTTCCGGGTGACATGCCTAATGAGCGAGCCGCCATATCCATGGTTGGTGTGACTTTATTGAGCGAGCTATCAACAGCGCCTGTTGCCACAGCTAAAAAACGGACGCAGTAAGCAAAAATAACTGCAAAAACAGTTCCGCTGAGTAGCAACCCCGTAGAGATATCAAATTGTTCACGCATCCAAGCGTCCACTCTGTTGTCAAATGCGGCTAGTGGAATGATGACTCCGATGGCCAATACAGCCCCAGGAAGGGCATAGCCAAGGCTAGAGAAGCGCACTGCAGATGTAAGCCCCAAGCGGTTTGGGTTTAAACGTTTAGCATAAGTAAGTAATACGGCCAATATTAGGCATAGTAGTGCGGCACCGCCTGAGAGCAGAAAGCTGTGGCTGGCATGTTTTAAAAAATCTGTAGTGAAAAATTGATCGAGATGGCTGATTGAATAAGTAATTAGCAAAGCCACCGGAATAATGAAACCTAATAGTATCGGTAGTAAACAGGCAATGAAGGCGAGTGTGCTACGGGTTCGATTTAAAGGGTAGGCTTGAATCGCTTTGAACCGATCAGTGCTATGAAATTGTTTTTGTTTAGCGCGAGCTATGCGCTCCAGGGCAATAAGAACAACAACAAAGATCATCATCATGGTTGCTATTTGGGCGGCGCCGCCCAAATTTCCCATATTAAGCCATGTATCATAAATACCAGCACTCATGCTTTGTACTGCGAAATAGTCGACTGTTCCGAAGTCATTAAGAGTTTCCATTGAAACCAATGATAAACCGACAGCAATAGAAGGGCGCGCGATAGGTAATGAGATGCGGTAAAAACTTTGCCAAGGCGTGCAGCCCATCAAGCGACTAGCATCTTTTAGGCTCATTGATTGTTCTAGAAATGCCGCTCTAGACATCAAGTACACATAAGGATAAAGCACTAATGTGAGCATTGAGATCGCTCCTGATAGCGACCTTATCTCAGGAAACCAATAATCTCTAGCCGTTTGCCAACCAAAAATGTCCCTTATAAATACTTGAACGGGTCCTGCAAACTCAAGGATGTCTGTGTAGATATATGCAATAACATAGGCGGGAACGGCAAAAGGAAGTAATAAAGCCCACTCAAAAAAACGCTTTCCTGGAAACTGGCACATAGTTACCAGCCATGCAGTACTTACACCGATGATGACAGAAAGAGAGGCAACACCGACCATTAATTTTAAGGTTGTAGTGATATAAACAGGTAAAATAGTGTCGGCGAGATGTCGCCAGATATTTTCTTCTGGAAAGAGGGCCAGATAGAACACCGAAAGAACAGGAAGCGCAACGAGTAATGCGGCTCCCCAGCTGCTGATGTACCAACCGGTAGTGTTACTAGCGCGTATTGGGCGTGTGATAGTTTGTGTATTCATTAGCCAAAGCAATAAAACGATAGCCGCGAAGACTACCGTTTTAACTTATTAATGTCACTAGTGTATTAGTGAATTAAAAGATTCTATTCTTTAGTTATCAAAGCCAACTTTATCAACCAGCTTTGCAGCTGCAGCACGTTGTGCAGATACTTTCTGTAAGTTGATAGCATCACCTTTAAATTCACCCATGAACTTCTCGACCAATTCTGAGCGTGGAGTATTCGGGCGTACAGGGAATTCAAAGTTAACATCAGCATAAAACTTTTGAGACTCTTCTTTTGTTAAGAACTCAATTAGTTTTTGTGCAGCCACTGGGTGAGGAGAATTTTTAGTTATTCCTGCACCTGAAATATTCATGTGTGCACCGCGGTCTGCTTGGTTAGGGAAAATCAAATTAACAGATTTTGCCCACTCTTTTTGCTCAGGGTTTTTCTCATTTGTTAACATCTTTCCAAAGTAATAAGAGTTACCTAGTGCAAGGTCACATACACCTTCTTTGACCGCTTTAACTTGAGCTCGATCGTTACCTTGAGGTTTACGTGCAAGGTTCTCTTTAACGGCGTTTAACCAGTTTTCGGTTTTTTCTTCACCATGGTGAGCAATCATGCTGCCGATAAGAGAAAGGTTATAGGTATGTTTACCGCTGCGTGTACAGATGCGTCCTTTCCACTTTGGATCAGCCAACTCTTCATAAGAGGTTATTTCACCCTCTTTAACGCGCTCTTTAGAGGCATAAACTAGGCGTGCACGCGAAGTTAGTCCTACCCAGCGACCTTCTGGGTCACGGAATTGCTGAGGTACGTTCTCGTTAACAATCTCACTTGTAAAGGGTGAAAATAGGCCTTTTTCAGTAGCATCAAATAGAGGGCCGATATCAGATGTTAGTAGAATGTCCGCTGGTGAGTTGCGACCTTCATGCTCTAAGCGTTCGAGTAAACCTTTCTTTGCAAAAACAACATTGGTTTTAATACCTGTTTCTTCTGAGAATGCTTTCAATAAAGGTTCGATAAGGAAGGGTTGACGGTAAGAGTAAATATTTACTTCTTCTGCCTGAGCCATGGCGTTGAAGCTGAGCGCTGTTGTGAGAGTGGCAAATGCAAACAGAGACTTGCGTAACATAGTTTTACCCTACTTATTAATTAAATAATATGGTTGAAAAAGTGAAGCATTAAAGATAACGCGAATTATTATCGTTAAGGCGTAGAAAGTCAATGCGGATGAGTATAATTCTCAATACCATTCTCTTATAACTTTATGTTCCTTGATTCAGGTCATATCTCTGTGGGTAATGGTGCTAATACCTTCAGACATCAAATGATAGGAAAGATTCTTGAAATGATGGCTGGAATGGCTGTTTCAACCCGTAAAATGCGTTCACCCACATGGAAAGGAGTGAGGCCTGCTTGTTGTAGTTTCTCAACTTCGTAAGGGATGAAGCCGCCTTCAGGACCTATTGCGAGTGTTGTAGGGTCTGTAGTGGGTTCTGGGCAACTAATAGCGTCGTAGGGGTGCGCCACTAGGCCTCTGGTGTTTAGACTAATCGAAGGAAGTTCGTCTTCTACAAAGGGTTTAAAGCGCTTTCTTATATGCACGCAAGGCATTTGTGTATCGCCCGCTTGCTCTAAACCTAATAGCAGCTGTTCTTTAATTGAGTCTTCCGATAGCAAAGGGGTAGACCAGTAGCTTTTATCTACCCTATAACTATTTAATAGGTAGAGCTCTTTGACGCCCATTGTACTGGCGGTTTGTAAAATACGTTTCAACATCTTTGGTCTAGGCAGCGCTAAAAGAAGCGTAAGAGGTAATGCTGCAGGAGGCGGTGTGGATAGGCTAATGTGTAGGGTGACTTGTTGATCATCAATACTAATGACTTTCCCGGTACCTTTATGACCGTTGATTTGCCCTATACGTAATAATGAATTTGGCTGCGCTTTATGGATATCGGCAATATGTTTATGGCGTCTATCACGTAAACAAATATGTTGAGTATTGCAGAAATCACTTTCTGTAAAAAGAATAAGATTCATTAATTATTCGCTTGATTGCATCTTGGGAACATATTCTTCCATTATGACGGTTTTTCTTTTGCTTATCAGCCGTTAGGATAGCTTCTTACTTTGAACCGAGCTCTTTATGGCAACGCCTGATTTACTTAAGGACACTATTCGTCCAACGCTTCTTCGTATGACAGTCCCAATGATGGTCGGGATTGTCAGTTTAATGTTGTTTAACCTTGCCGATATCTATTTTGTGTCCCTTTTGGGTACCGCTCCAATGGCTGCCTTGGCCTTTACTTTTCCTGTGACGTTTTCTGTTGTTAGCTTAGCGATAGGTTTTGGTATAGGGACATCTGCGATCTTAGCTAAATTAATTGGCCAGGGTCAGCAGGAAAAAGCGGCCGAGCTTGCAACTGATAATTTGATGATGACGCTTTTATTGGTGCTATGCATTAGTTTGGTTGTGCAGTTGTTTATGGTGCCTTTGTTCACGTTAATGGGAGCCGCTGAACAACAGCTACCCTATATTTTAGAGTATATGGATATATGGTGGCTAGGCGCCGTTTTTCTTGTAACTAATATGGTTGCAAACAGTGCTCTACGTGCCAGAGGTGATACCAAAACACCTGCATTGGTGATGGCTGGATCGTCCGTTTTGAATATGATACTAGACCCTCTATTGATTTTTGGCTGGGGGCCGGTGCCTGCATTCGGTATTCGGGGAGCGGCTATGGCTAGTGTTATCTCTTGGACATGTGTTTTTGTGATTGTTATATACATTCTTTATCGGCGATATAACTTAATTATACTGATGAAGCCTGTTGCTAGAAGAATTTTTGATCATTGGCTTACTGTGATGAAAATTGGCTTGCCCGCAGCGCTGTCAAACATGATGACTCCGTTGGCTGGTGGGATGCTCACAGCAATGGTTGCGCAACACGGTGCTGAAGCTGTGGCAGCATTTGGTGTGGGTAATAGGCTTGAATCATTATCTTTACTGGTATGTCTTGCTTTATCCATGACGTTGCCGCCTTTTGTTAGTCAGAACTTTGGTGCTGGGCAGATCAAACGTGTAGTTTCTGCTTATAAAGGCGCTATTAAATTTGCTCTGATCTGGCAGTTTTTAGTTTTTATGATGTTATGGGTATTTAAAGATGCCATTGCTGACTTGTTTGCGGCTTCTGATTTAATCAAAGGGCCTTTGATTATGTGGCTTGGTATTGTGCCCCTTGGGTTTGGGATGCAAGCGGTGATTTTTTTGAGTGCATCAACATTAAATGCATTACATCAGCCATTAATAGCTATGCGTATCAGTATATTACGCTTGTTTGTGTTTTTTATACCTATGGCATGGATCGCTAATGAATTATGGGGTTTGCAGGCAATGTTTATGGCATTTGTGCTAGCTAACAGTGCGGCATCGTGGGTTGCATATCGTAGCGTTAGTAAGGTCTTAGCAGTAAAAAGTGCAGTACATCAATGAAGTTGAAGTTAAATCGGATCTATCATTAATCATTAACAATCAGCTACTATCCTAAAGACTATAAACCAAAAGTCATATTATTAAATGGCAGTCTTAGGTCTATGATCGATCTTAAGGCTGCTTAGAAAAATAAAAAAGCAAGTCACATAAAACACAATAAATTGAAAGAAAAGGGATGTGAATATGGGTAAGTTGGTTGCTCTTGTAACAGGTGGTACTGGTGGGCTGGGTGCTTCAATATGCCGAACTCTAGCAGATAATGGGTTTACAGTAGTAGCAGGTTATAACAGTGGTGGTAATCACGAAAAAGCTAAAGCATGGCAAGCAGCACAAAAAGCTGACGGTTATGATATTCATGTAGCTTATGGTGATGTGACTAATACAACTTCTTGTGAAGCGTGTATTGCAACAGTCCAGGAACTAACCGGCGGTACAGTTGATGTACTAGTGAACAACGCAGGTATTACTCGTGATGGCCAGTTCAAGAAAATGAGCTGGGATCAATGGGACGAAGTATTAACAGCAAATTTGGATTCAATGTTCCATATGACTCGTTTGGTAATTAATCCCATGCTTGAAAAAGGCTTCGGACGCGTTATCAATATTTCTTCTGTAAATGCACAGAAAGGTCAATTTGGGCAGTCTAACTACTCTGCTGCTAAAGCCGGTATTCACGGTTTTACAAAGGCTCTAGCTCAAGAGGTTGCTTCTAAAGGTGTGACTGTTAATACGGTTTCTCCGGGTTATGTAATGACGCCGATGGTAGCTAAAATCGCTGTCGAAGTTCAGCAGAAAATTTGCTCTACTATCCCAGTAGGACGCTTTGGTACACCAGAAGAGATTGGTCGTATGGTAACCTTCTTGGCTGAAGAGCAGTCTGGGTATATTACGGGTGCTGATATGTCTATAAACGGTGGTCTTCATATGTCTTAACGACATCATCGTAGAATAAAAAACCCGCTATATGGCGGGTTTTTTTTATTAGAGTCTAATTAAATACAGTATTTATTAAATCTTGGAATCGTTCATTAAGTGACTCATTCGCTTTACGAAAAGGTATTCCCAGAGATTCAAATTCTAACTTCTTAATGTCTATTAAATTAACCGCTTGCTGCTGTTGCTCTAATGCTTTTTGCAGTCGTTGCATTTGATACTCCATCCGCAACGCTTGGTCATAACTCGGAGATGGCAGGTTAAGTGCTATTTCAAGGCGTATGCATATTTCACGTAATTCTTTATCGGCATTGCTTAATAAAGGTTCTAGTTCACTTTCTCCTGAGGCTATTGACTCGATCAAGCTGCGGCGGTTGCGAATTTTCTCATGTAAGTCGGTATTTTTCTGAAGGTGCCAATGCTCAAAAAAATCTTGTTTTGATTCAGTTGCTGAATTATCAAGTAAGTGCGTTTCAAGCAGGTCACACAAGGCAGAGTGTTCTTGGAGTTGGTGATTATCAGTATGCTCTGCAAAGCGTTGGAGCGCGTTTGTTTGCTGTTCAACATAATTTGCAGCCTTGTTGAACCTTTCGATATCTTTGGCCGTAAGGCTTTCTTTAAATGCTTCAACGAGCTGACGAGCTGCGGTGATACTTTCTATTTTCTGTGCCGTATGCAATGGAGCATCTTCAAAGCCTGCAAGTTCATCTGTCACTTGGTTTAGTGTTACTTTGGCTGCGTATGCTGCTTCACGTGAAGGTGTCTGGTCATGAAGGCGCTGGAAGATAATGTCACAGTGAACTCTAAATGCTTTCCAGAGCTTGCGTTCCTGGCTGTGGAAGGTGGGCCCGCACTCTTTCCAGTTCTTTTGTAATTTTTTGGCCTGCTCTGCAGCATCGACAATATCATCTGCTGTTGTTAGGGCTTGTGCATCAGCAATGAGTTTCTCTTTAGCCGCCATTGAGTCTTCTTTAAGGGCCTGAAAATGGTTTTCTGCATCAAGCAATAATTTATTAAATTTAGTTTGTAAGGCTTGTCCAGGGTTTCTATCAACAGGAGTAAAGCGTCTCCATTCTTGTTTGGCTGCCTGAATGATCTGTTCAACCGCACGCCAGTCACCCGCTTGCCAGTCTATCTGTTGAAGGTAAGCGGCGACTTCTTGATAGATGAGTTCTTTTTGCTGCAAGTTGTAGCGACGAGACTCGTTTTGTGAAGAAAAATATACTTCACAAGGCTCATACGCTTTATCGGAAGCGGTTTTAAAGCGCTTCCAAATAGCTTGAGAGTGAAATGGATCAGTAGCGTCAAGTAGCTTCCACTGTTGCTGAAGTTGTTTTATTTTCTTGGCTTTTTCTTGGGGAAGGATCTCTGCATTAATAAGGCCCTCCATATCTGCGCAAAGTTGTTCTTTTTTCGGGGTTACCGCATAGCCCTGCCAGTCTTTAAGTTCTTCAATACGAGTATTTAACCCTTTATATTGCTGCTCGAAATTATCTTTGGCAGTGCCTTTGATTTGCGATAATAACTCGATTGTCTTACGTGATTCTTTCTCAGCCGTTTTAACTTCACCTTTTTCAATAAGACGTTCTAATTGAGCCAGTTGTAGGCGTAGCTTTTCTGTTATCTTCAGTGATTTTTGGGTAAGCAGCTGTTTTTCGCTGGTAAGCTTGGTTATTGCGCTATCAAGTTGTTGTAATACATCCGGGCGCTCTAGATTTTTGGGCCATGCCGTTTGTTCCAGAATGCTGTTCGCTTGTTTTAGTTGTTCTTGGACTGTTTTTTTCTTGAAACTGTTTTGTTCGCATGAGGATAAAAACTCGCTGACAGCGTTTAGCTTACTATCAGCGGATAAGGCGTGTGAGTGGATTTTACTGAGTGCTTGAGTAAGCTGGTTGTAAGTTTTCAGTTGATTGGCAGATGCTGTGTTACTAATGCTTGCCCACTGATGTTGGAAGCTTTCCTGTGCTTTTGTTAGTGCAGCAATTTCATCTTGTTGCGAATAGGACGTTGCTTCTGCGCATGTAGTAAAGTCTTGGAGTTGCTGCAATATTGTGTCAGCTTTCTCGCGGGCAAGCTTCATATTGAGTAGCTCTTGAGCTTTTTCCGCTTCTTGCGCAGCGATGGTTTGTATTCGCTTCTGGCATGTGTCGTAAGCATCAGAGAATGGCTGTTGAAATTCTTGTGTTACTGAGGGTGAAAAGTTATTCCATTCCTGACTTAATGCTTCAAATTTTGCAGGGTAAAGAGGAAACCATTCGCCTTTAGAAAGGCTTGTAACTTGCTCAAAAATGCTCATAGCACGATCACGTAAAGCCTGTTGCTGCTTTGTGTGCTCGCGTAGTTCATTGCATTTGTCGCGCATGATGCGGTAAATGGCTTTATCATTTTGCTTTGTTGCTTTTAGCAACTGTTCAAGCAATGCAGGGGTTGAAATCCGTTCGGCGGCGATTTTACGAGTGTGGACAGGAGAGGAAGAGGTAGCAACTTCTACCAGTAAACTCTGATCTTTAATGTTGTTAATCAGAGTAGCGTGTAATTCTTGGGATGGCGTTTGGCTTATAATTCGCCACATGACTGTTGTTTCAAGTTTGCTTGATAACTGTTCGAATAGTGCGTGTGGATTACTGTCATTACTCAGTTCATGAGCTAAACGTGTTTCTATTGCTGAAGAGTTTGCATCAGGGTCTTTCAAAAGTTGGATGAGATTGTTGATGCTCATAATTTGAGCTATCGCTGCTTGCCTGACGTTAACGTCAGGGTCTCGAATCGCTAGTCCCGATAAAATAAGGTATTGATCATTAGATTCGTCACTTAAACTTTTAACGGCGTTCAAACGAATGACTGGGTTGGTATGTTGCCATTTTGGCTTAAAAAAATTCGATAACATGAACGGTTTCTTGTATTAGCAAAACTGGATGATGGTTATCCAGATGAATGAAGGAAGCTTATTCTAAGGGCATGAAGCGATCAGTAAAAGCCTTGACGAGTAAGTTTAATCAGGGAAGTTTATAAACACCTGATTAAACTGTTTTGCAGATGTTGTTTTTCATCAAGCTGCGGGTCTGACTTCAACCTCGCCATCTAGATAGAACCATTGGCCGTTTTTCGCGTAGAAGTTTGAGCGTTCGTGTAAAACACATTGCTCTTCTTCAGTTTCAAATGCTGCTTCAAACTCGATTATGCCTTGTGAGTCTTCTTTATGGCCGGCCTCTTTGTCGAGTATTGTTAGGCCTGTCCATGTCGTAAACTGAATTTGCTCGGCGATAATTGCTCGGTCTATTAACTCACGCTTTTCCGGAGCAGTAGTCTCTATAAGATAATCAATGGCGCCTAGTGCAAAAGCGGTATAACGACTACGCATCAGCTGCTCGGCAGTCGGTGCTAGTTTTTGACCTTCAATATAGGGCTCGCAACAAAATGCAAATGGCTTTCCTGATCCACATGGGCAACGATGTTCAGTTGTTTGACTGGTCAGCATATGTAATCCTCCCTATCATACTTGGTACTATTTGCCTGTTATTATAGCCTGCTTACTTAGCATTTATCACGGATATTTGAAAACAATGACTGCGGAACGTACTTTTTTTTGGCACGATTATGAAACCTTTGGTATCGATCCTAAAAGAGATCGCCCAGTGCAATTTGCTGGTATTCGTACAGATGAAAACCTGAATATCATTGATGAACCTATTATGTTGTACTGCAAGCCTGCTGATGATGTTTTACCACATCCGCAGGCTTGTTTAATAACAGGAATTACACCTCAAAAAGCGATTCAAGAGGGCTTATGTGAAGCGGAGTTTATTTCCCAAATCCATGCTGAGTTTGCTAAGCCAGGTACTTGTGGTGTGGGTTACAACAGTATTCGCTTTGATGATGAAGTAACGCGTTATACCTTGTATCGAAATTTTTTCGATCCCTATGCACGAGAATGGCAAAATGCTTGTTCACGGTGGGATATTATCGATATGTTGCGATTAACGCGTGCCTTACGTCCTGAAGGCATTGTTTGGCCGGAGCATGATGATGGTACGCCTAGCTTACGACTTGAAGATCTGACCAAGGCAAATGGTATTGATCATGGACATGCGCATGATGCGCTTTCGGATGTTTATGCCACGATTGCGATGGCGAAATTGATTAAAGAGAAGCAGCCAAAGCTATACGAATTTGTATTATCTAATAAAGGTAAAGCTTCCGCTCAGCGCATGCTAGATACACTTTCCATGAAGCCGGTGCTGCATGTTTCATCAAGGTACTCAGCATCATTGGGTAACTTAGCGATAGTCGCTCCAATAGTGCAGCATCCCGTCAATAAAAATAGCACGTTAGTGTGGGATTTACGGGTGGACCCTACACCGTTGCTGACCTTATCAGTGGAAGATATTCGTCACTATATGTATCTGCCTAGTCACGAACGTACAGAAAGTGATCCAGCTATTGCTTTAAAGCAGGTGCATGCTAACAAGTGTCCGATTTTAGCTCCGGCAGGTATGTTGAATAAAGATGAGGCTGCTCGATTTGGTATTAATGGTGGTGAATGCCGAGCTCATTTGGCTATTTTAAGAAATTATCCTGAATTAAAGTCAAAGTTGGCCGATGTAATAAGTGAAGATAGTTTTGAGTCGGATGGTGATCCCGATCATATGTTGTATGCGGGTGGTTTCTTTAATGATACCGATAAGAAAATGATGCAGCAGGTGAGGGAAAGCGACCCTAATGCACTAGCTGAGTTAGAGCTTGCATTTCAAGACCCGCGATTAGAAGAGATGCTGTTTCGCTACCGAGCCCGTAATTATCCGTGGACACTTAATGAGGAGCAGCAATCGCAATGGGAGCAATACCGTAGTGATAAGTTGCTAGTAACAGATAAGCGAAGGTTACTAACCATGAAAGAATTTTACGAGCACCTGAATAGCTTATATCAAGATCAAAATCTTGCTGCTGCGCAACGTGAGATTCTTGAAGAGTTAGCAATTTACGCTGAATCTATTTATCCAATGGATATGACGTGGTGAAACAGCGCTGGCTACTCGGTTTGGCTTTGTTGGCTCAAGCCTCGCAAGCACAAGACCTTATTGTTTCAGAGAGTAGCCTCATTGCCTATGAAGTCGTTACACCTCGTGGTTATGCTGAAGGTGTGGACAATGGCAAAACTGCTTATTATAGGAAAAAGCGTGGCGTATTCGACACTGAGCCTATGTATGAAGTTGCTTACATTAATAAGCCTTCTGATCTGCCTCCGCCGACGGTAATTGCCCCTGCGCCATTGCCGCTGGTCAGGGAGTATAGGGCAGGAAAAGTGCTTTCAAAGTCGGATCTTAAAGGCGAAGATGCCGTGTTTCAGCGCATCTACGATGATAAAAAGGCAGAAAAATGCTTATGGGAACCCGAATCTTGCGAACTGGCTAAAGGCGCTCAGCAACGCCGTCAGTTCATGGTCCCCAAACCCTAGACAAGTCAAAAAGCAACTCGTTACTAAATCAGCTCCCTTCATATAACTTTTTACGCTATAAATAACCCGTCTTTACATTAATCCCTCATTTAGCACTATCGGATGTGAGGTTTAACTTAGCCCCAGCTCCCGTGTTTTGTAGTACAAGCTGTCGAGCTAGTAGCTTGTCATAAATGTTAACTAAATCACGATTAGTCAACTGATTAATTGCTTTGGTTAGCTTCTCTTGAGTATCAAATTTTGTATTGTTTTGATCGATTTCTTGCCAGAAACGGTTACTTAGCTCTTGAAGCTGCCGTTCTTGAGCGTTAATTCTCGCTACGACACTGCTTTTAAACTGTGCTATTTGTTGCTTTGGTATTGTCTTTAATTGGCTTCTGAAACTATTCAAAAAATTGCGTATGCTTCCTAAAATTACTTTAGGAGGAGATGTGGGAGATTGAACAATAAAGGCTATTCCAGGGACTTTTCTAAGTGGCATGGGTGTCGCAAATACGATGTATCCAAGTTGTTGCTCAGTGCGCAGCTGTGTATAAAAAGGAGCTGATAAAATTTCACTTAATAGAGCGGTTGCTGCCCGCGTTTGAGTGGATAGATTATCACCTTGAAGATACAGAATAGTCGCGGAGTCGTTGTGTTCAATATCTAATGTTTTTGTTAATACGCTACTTTCTTCTAAACGAAGTATGTCTATTTGTGGTGCTACCTGAGCAGTTTGTATCGGTTGTAGCTCTTGAAGTAGAGCGTTTGTGAGTTTTTTAGCTTGAGACGCTGTTAAGTTTCCGTGGGATAGTATCCGCACTTCTATTGATTTAAATAACTCGTCTACAAGAGACGAAAGTTGCTCTAATGAATAATTGCTGGCTGTTTTCTGTAATTCGCTCAGGCTAGCGTTATGCATCAATACTTCATAGCTGACACGGAAAAGCTGATTGTAGGGCTTGTCTTTATCTGAATTCTTAAGTTGCTCTTGGTAGGCTTGTAGTACTCGTTTGAAGCGCGCTTGAGACAACTCGGGTTTTCTAAGCGTTTTAGCTATTAGCTTACTTAGCACTTCAATTTTATCATCAAAGCCTGAGATGCGTACGCTAATGCCACGCTGGTGGGCGTAAATACGCGCGCTTAATCCGGCGGTTCCTGCGTCATAAAGAGATTTGTTTAACTCGTCGCTAACCATATCTGTATATAGGTTGAGCCCCGTTGTTACCTCTGCACCATTTCTGGCAAGTGGTGTTAACAATGTAAAGTATAGATCAGCTTTTGGGACTTTAAATGTCGTATCTTGGTGTTGCCATAAGGTTACTCCGGGCTTGCCTGTATCTAATTGTATAGGCTTTAGCTGGTTATCAGTCCCAGGCTGTAGATTAGTGTTTTCGGCAATAAAAGGGTTAGCGTTGCGAATATGTAGACTGTTAATCAATTCTGCTTGTTGCCAGTACTTGATGCGGTTAGCACTAATCTTATTAATACTATATTCGCTATCATAGTAAGCTTCAGTAAAATTTGTTTCTAGGTTTCTGGCCTTAACAGATAACACCATGTTGTCTGGGCGGATAGCTTGAGTAAACTGATTGATGGCACTAAGGTCATATTGCTCAAGCAAATAAGGTGCGTTCAACCAGTTTTTTTGCGGAAAGTCCTGCATGCTTTGAGTTAATTGAGTGACGTAATGTATTGGCTCTTGCTCCGCTAAAAAGCGAAACTGTTGAGCATTGAGTAGCTTTTCTTCGTTATAGATTGCTTGGCTAATACCTTCTTTTTTAATGCTCTGAATAAATGAGAAGAATAAACTAACTATATTGTCTGTATGCTTAAGGCCTTCTGGCGTTAAGCTTATTTGAATATGAAAGCTCGACTCAGATGCGAAACTTTGTCCCGGAGAAGCGCCGAGTCCGGTTGCCCAGCCTTTTTCTTTAAGCAAAGCTAAAAGACTTCCTTCGCCTTCGTAACCAATTAGGCTGCTTAGCAGGTAAAGGGGTTTGCTTTTCCAAAAGGGTAAGTTAGCTTGAGTGGGGAAACTTAAACTTAGAGACTGAGTATCTTTAAGGGTCTTGATGGCTAATTCAAGAGGGAGGTCTTCAGGCTTAAACTGAGGCTCATCGATTATGAAAGTCTGAGCTTTAGTATTCTTTATGGTTGAGAAATATTGCTGAGCAATTGACTCAAGCTGATTTAATGGTTGTTTGCCTATAATGACCAGATTCATTTGGTTTGCAGAGTAATATTGTTGATAAAATTTGATTAAATCGCTTCGCAGGCTTCCCTCTTTATCGTTAGATAGCGTATCAAGGTTACCGACAGCAAAACGGCTCGCAGGATGAGCGGGGTTCATGGATTGTTGGGTAGCCGCGTAAGTTCTGCGTCCATCGTCTCTTCTTTTAGCGCTGTATTCAGAGTGAACGGCGTGTCTTTCTCGGTCTGTGTACTCTTCTGAAAAAAGCGGCGCAATAAAGAATTGAGAGAAGCGGTCAAGAGCAGGTTCAAGGTCGTCAGCGTTGATGTCGAAAAAGTAGTTGGTATTTTTTAATGCAGTAAAAGCATTATGTGAGCCGCCATGAGACTGGATGAATGCTTGGTATTCGCCTGCTTCTGGATACTTATCAGTGCCCAGAAATAACATGTGTTCAAGAAAGTGAGCTAACCCCGCACGGTTTTTAGGATTGGCTGCAGAGCCTATGTTTACATTAAGCGACGCAGCAGCCTTGTCTGTATCGGGGTCTGAGACTAGCAATACACTTAGACCGTTCTCTAACGTGATGGACTGATAATCACGCGTATCATTCTGGCTTTTGGCGATATCAGAGGCGTAGGAATAAGACGCTGCGCAAAAAACAACAACTAATGAAGTCACTAGCTTTCCTAGTGAAAAATGCTCTGTGCGCATTAAACAGCCCTCAAAACTCAGAATTAAATCAAATAGCTACCCCAGATTGGGGTAATCAGCCAATAGACATTAACTTATCTGGCTGGTTCCGTGAATCAGCATAGCCATATTTATCAACAGTCGATACAATCGGCTGGTGAGTGTGCATGATAGCTTTGTTTTAGTGAAATAAGGGATGTTCTGATGAATCGTGAAAAAGTGATTTTTGCTTTCTTTATCGTATTGGCATTGACGCTGAATTTCGGCTTTTTTCTCGGTGAAATAGATAAAGAAATTCATCATAACGTTTTTGAGTTATTCGCGGCGTTGGTTGTTAGTATGATCTGTACGGTGCTGAAATTTGGAGACCGAACTCATCTAGGTGCTTTAATGTTGGCTACGAGCTTAGTGGCCGATTTACAATTAGTGATCGCGGCTATTCTATGGGGCTTTGCCGAGCAAATTAGTGGTGGTATGACTGGCTCTATGATGTCGAGTGTCGTATCCCTGTCTGGTGGTGCGCTTTTGGCTAACATTATCTCTGTGATACTTCTCGTGGTTGAGACGATTGTTGTTCGTCGCTAAATCATGAATAACGTCTTTTATCTGCTTTTACGGCGACTTCGTGTCCCTTTTATTACGATGATCGTGGTTTATTCGATCTCTATTCTTGGCTTTGTGCTGATACCTGGCCAAGATGATGCTGGGAATGTATGGCGAATGGATTTTTTCCATGCCGTTTACTTTGTCTCTTTTATGGGAACAACTATCGGTTTTGGTGAAATTCCTTTTGCGTTTACTGATGCACAAAGGATGTGGACTTTGCTGATGATCTACGCAACTGTCGTTGCATGGTTATATGGTATTGGGTCTATGTTAGCACTCCTTCAAGAGCCTGTTTTTGGTCGCTTGTTACGGCGTCGCTCTTTTACTGGCGAAGTGGCCGGCTTTGCAGAGCCTTTTTATTTGATATGTGGATATGGTGTAACAGGCCGCCTCATTGTCCATAAATTAGCTAATAGAGACATCAGAGCGGTGGTCATAGATATAAGTCAAGACCGTATTGATGATTTAGAAATGGATACCTTGCCTATTCGTGTCCCGGGTTTATGTGCAGATGCGGCATTACCCGATGTGCTGGATGATGCGGGGTTACAGCACCCGCATTGTATAGGTGTACTAGCACTAACGGATGATGATAATTCTAACTTGGCTGTTTCTATTGCAAGCAAGTTGTTAATGCCTAACCGGATGGTGATAAGCCGTACAGAAGCAGAAGTTACCACTGCAAACTTACTCTCCTTTGGTACAAATCAGGTCGTTGATCCTTTTGAGGCTTATGCCGGGTATTTGTCCATGGCCATACACACGCCTTATAAGCATCTAGTGTATGACTGGCTAGTAAACCCTTACCATCGACCGCTTTCTAGTGTTTATCAGCAAAAGCAGGGGCGTTGGATTATTTGCGGCTTTGGTCGTTTTGGGCGAGCACTTTATAAAGCTTTTAAAGCGGACAATGTTTTTATTACGGTTATTGATTCCAAAGAGCAGAATGTCAATCAGACAGAGCAACAGATTTGGGGTATTGGGACCGAAGCTCGAACGCTTGAAGAGGCCAATATCTCTGATGCAGTGGGCATTGTTGCAGGCACTGATAATGATGCGGACAACCTTTCTATTATTATGACGGCGAGGGGCATTAAACCCAAATTGGTAACTGTTGTTAGGCAGAACCTCGATGCAAATCGCTTAGTTTTTCGTCACTCGGGTGCTGATTTTGTGATGGAGCCTGGGCGGATCATCGCTAACCAAATTATGGCACAAATTAAGACGCCACTTTTGCCTGCATTTATTGAAGCATTAAAGGAATATGATGATGTCTGGGCTCATACACTGTTAAATCGTATGAGTAGTGTTGTTGGAGAAGATGAATTAGAGAGTTGGGCTTTTGTTCTCGGAGAGGAAGAAACGCCAGCCATTAAAATGGCGTTGGAAGAGGGAACGATCATTAAAATGAAAGTCTTCCTTAAGGATCCTCGTGACCACAGTCAGATGCTGCCAGGTTTTCCTTTAATGTTGCGTAGAGACGACGACATTAAAATTTTACCTGGTGAGCTCACTGAATTGCAGATGGGAGATGAAATTCTTTTCTGTGGTTTGAGTAAAGCTTTTACCCAGGTTGAGTGGACTGTTAATAACTACAACGTATTGCAATATATTCTGACAGGTAAAGATGCAAACAACACGCTTTTGTCCCGCTGGTTTAATGCCGATCAATAAAGGATTGTAATGGCTTATCTTTTACTCACACTAACAACACTTTTCTGGGCCGGTAACTTTGTTCTTGGGCGTGCGATGAGCGATGTGTTGCCTCCGGTTGTAATGGCCGAGATGCGCTGGGGACTGGCGTTATTGCTTATATTGCCATTTCTAATACCTAAGCTAAAAGCGCATTGGCGAGTCATCTTGAAGCATTGGAAATTGCTATTACTATTCGGCATCCTGAGTGTTGGCAGCTTCAATACGTTGATATATATTGGATTAACGACGACAGGCGCAACCAATGCCACCTTGTTGCAGTCAGCTATCCCTATTTTGATTCTGATTATTACGGGGTGCTTTCTTAAAGAGGCTGTGAGTGCCCGGCAATGGGTAGGGGTTGTGTGCTCTCTAGTTGGCGTGCTTACGTTGATCTCATTAGGAAATCTAAACCAGTTACTTAGTTTGGACATTAATAAAGGTGATCTTTGGATACTCGCTGCAGTACTTTGTTGGTCGAGCTATTCAATATTGTTACGCTGGCGCCCTGCCGAGTTAGATGGTTTCACTTTTTTTGGCACAACCGTTGTCATTGGTGTTTTTGTGTTATTGCCTTTTGCATTATTTGAGTTTAGTGAGGTGCCAAGTTTTGAGCTAAAGCCTGAAGCGCTAGGCTCAGTTTTATATATGGCTATCTTTCCGTCCATCCTAGCTCATTTGTTTTGGAATCGGGGTGTGGCGGAATTGGGTGCAGCTAAAGCGGGCTTATTTATTCATCTTATGCCATTATTTGGCATGTTGCTTTCAACAGTTTTTTTTGGGAGAAGAGATTCACACTTACCATCTGACTGGTATGATATTGATATTCATTGGAATTTACCTTGCAGTAGTTTCTAATGTAATGAAACGGATTCCGAAACAAAATTGAGGTAGTTGATGCGAAATGTTCTTTTAGCAGTTTTTATGATGTTTTTTACACTGAGTATTGTTGCGCCAGAGGCGCAAGCAAAACGATTAGGTGGGGGCTTTAGCCTCGGAAAGTCATTTTCATCACCTAAGAAAGTTAGCCCATCACCTACTCAGCAAAAAGCGCCTGCGCAAAATGCGTCAGGTAGTAGCGCTAAAAAATCAGGGTTTGGTGGAATGGGCGGTATGCTAGGTGGGCTTTTAGCGGGTGGCCTTCTCGCTTCTTTGTTCATGGGTGGCGCGTTTGATGGTATTCAAATGATGGATATCTTGATGATTGCAGCCTTTGCATTTATTGCTTTTAAACTGTTTGCCATGATGCGAAAGACCCAAGTGACACCTAGCTATGCTGGCGCACAGCATCGTTCAATGGAGCCTGCACAGGAGCCTTCAGAAACGCATCACTTTACACCGATGTCTGCCGCTAATACGCAGTTATCTGAACCAGATTTGGTATTGCCAAAATGGTTTAATAAAGTAACTTTTCTTGATGGCGCACGCGAACACTTTACTCACTTGCAGTCCTCTTGGGATAAACAAGACTGGGATGATATAGCGACATATACATCAGAAGAGTTGTTTGAGCAGCTTAAACAAGAGCGTTCAAAATACCCTGCAGAGCAGCACACTGAAGTTGTTTCAGTGATGTCTGAATTGATTAACTTTATTGATAATCAAGACCATGTGGTTGCTAGTATTAACTTTTATGGATGGCTTAAAGAGTCTGGCGACCAGCAAACGAGCGAGTTTAATGAGATTTGGCACCTGACACGAAACATGGCTGAAGAAAATGCTTCATGGCATATTGTTGGGATTGAGCAACCTTAAGCAATTGTTGCTTAAATTATATAGATGAAAATGGCGTCCTAGGACGCCATTTTTTAAGCTTTAAAATCTATTCTTCATGATCTCGAATAAATACCCATGCATCGCCTTCGGACATCGGTTCTGCAAAGCGGTAGCCTTCATAATCAAAGTTTTTTAAGCCGTTTGGTTCGTTGATTTGGTTTTCAAGAATATAACGTGCCATAAGACCACGGGCTTTCTTCGCGTAAAAACTGATGATTTTATATTGTCCTGATTTCCAATCTTTAAATACCGGTGTCACTATTCGAGCATTGAGTGCTTTGGGCTTGATTGCTTTAAAGTACTCGTTAGATGCTAGGTTGATGATTGTTGGATGATCATCTTGGCTTAGCTCTTCATTCAGTGATTCAGTCAACTGAAGGTCCCAGAACTGGTAGAGGTTAGTACCGCGCGGTGTTGCTAATTTGGTACCCATTTCTAAACGGTACGGATACATAAGGTCTAGTGGTCGTAATACACCGTAGAGACCAGATAGTATGCGTAAATGCTGTTGGGCGTAGCTTAGCTGATCTTCAGATAATGTGGCAGCATCTAATCCTGTGTATACATCGCCTTTAAAAGCCAATACAGCTTGTTTTGCGTTTTCGCTGGTAAGCTTAGTTGGCCAAGAGTTATAGCGTGCAACATTTAAGCTAGCGAGTTTGTCACTGAGCTTCATCAATTCAGCGACGCCTTGCACAGATAAAGTGTCTAAAACATTGATTAGCTCGGCAGAGTTTGACAAAAAACGAGGCTGCGTATATTGCTCGATATGCGGCGGTGTTTCGTAATCTAGCGTTTTTGCAGGTGAGATAACTGTCAGCATAGTATTCCGTTGTTACTTTAAGTGGTTAGCCAATAAGAAGAGTATGACACTAATTTCTTAAGTGTTACCTATAAATAGATTCTCTTTTTACCATTCATTGATGATGCTGGGAAGTTATTGAATAAAGTTCATTTGATAGGTGAGATAAGTTAGCTAAGGGCGAATAACCGCTTGAATTTGTGTATTATTAATCTGATTTTTCTCTGTTTTGTCTTAGGGTTTATTTGTAATGTCGAAAAAGACTGTACTCACCGGAATTACAACAACCGGTACGCCGCATATTGGTAACTATCTTGGTGCTATTAAGCCAGCCATACAGGCGAGTGAAGACGCTCGCTACAATAGCTTTTTCTTTTTGGCAGATTATCATGCATTGATTAAATGTCATGATCCAGCACGTGTTGCACGCTCATCTCAAGAGATTGCAGCGACGTGGCTAGCATTAGGCTTAGATACTGATAAAGCGACATTCTACCGTCAAACAGATATTCCTGAGATTACAGAGTTAACCTGGTTGCTAACCTGTATGACATCAAAAGGGTTGATGAATCGCTCTCATGCTTATAAAGCATCAGTAGATGCTAACCGAGAGGCAGGTAAAGATGATTTAGACGACGGTGTGACGATGGGATTATTTGGCTATCCGATATTGATGGCTGCAGATATCCTTATGTTTAACGCAGATATTATTCCGGTAGGGAAAGATCAAATTCAGCATATTGAAATGGCACGAGATATCGCTGGGCGTTTTAATCATACATATGAGTCTTTATTTACCTTACCTAATGCTCAAGTAGATGAGTCATCGCAGTTAATTCCTGGGCTTGATGGCCGTAAGATGTCAAAAAGCTACGATAATACTATTCCCCTTTTCTGTTCTACCGATGAGCTACGTAAGTTGATCAGCCTGATAGTCACAGATACGCGTGGCCCTGGTGAACCCAAAGACCCTGAAGGTAGTACTTTATTCCAGCTTTATAGCAGTTTTGCTTCGCCAGAGCAGGTAGCAGATATGCATCATAAATACCTTGAAGGTATTGCTTGGAGTGAAGCCAAATCCGAACTGTTCGAATGTCTAAATAATCAATTGAGTGAGCCGCGAGCGCGTTATAATGAGTTGATGAATGATCTTGGAACAGTTGAGGATGTGCTGCAAAAAGGAGGACTTAAGGCACGCGAAAAATCCGCACCCTTTATGGATAAAGTGCGTATAGCTGCAGGTATTCGTCCTTTAACTTATGTACCAGCACAACCGCAAGCAGACACTCCTGTTAAAAAAGAGAAAAGTGCAGAGGAGCTTGCACGTGTTGAGCAAGGGCGTCGTAGGGCTATTATCATGCAACTTAAACCGCTGTTTGAGAGAGTATCTGCGGCTGATGATAAAGTTGATATGGCTAAACAGGTTTTGGCTGAGAAGTCAGATGAAGTTGAGCAATTAAAGAAAAAGCAAAAGCAAAAAGCACAAAATGAATTAGACGTTTTAGCTGAAGAGTTAGCTCAATACTTGTGATATTGAGTGCGGATTGGAAGTTATGTCAGTAAGTTATGAGTTGGGGGTGTGAGCATGTACCAAACGCTAATAAGTGTTGAAGAATTACAGCACAATAGTTCATCCCAAGGTTGGGTTGTCGTTGATTGTCGTTCTGATCTGGCCGACCCTTCTAAAGGTTATCAGCTGTATCGAGAAGGCCACATTCCCCATGCTCAGTTCATGGATCTTGAAGAAGATTTATCTTCACCTATCGATAGTGCTTCAGGTCGACACCCGTTACCGGGTTTACAGAAATTTAAAGAAAAGCTCGGAAAAGTAGGTATCTCTACTAGATCGCAAGTTGTGGTTTATGATGATTGCGGTGGAGCGATGGCTTCGCGCCTTTGGTGGCTGTTACGTTGCTTAGGTCACGAAGCTGTTGCCGTATTAGATGGTGGCTTTCCTGTGTGGAAGCAACAGGCAGGGGATATTTCAACAAATGTATTCTTGCCTGTAAAAGAGGTTTATCAAGAGGCTGATGTGAATACTATCTTGCTTGATGACTGGAAAAACCTAGCAATGCCTGTGATTAGCAGCGAGAAACTATTACGCTCTTTGGTGCATGTTCAGTTGGTTGATGCAAGAGCAACCCCGCGATTTAACGGGGAGGTTGAGCCGATCGATCCTATTGCTGGGCATGTTCCGGGAGCACTGAACCGACCTTTTGCAGATAATATGACGGCTGCTGGCATTTTTAAACCCGCTGACCAATTAGCCCAAGAGTGGTCTTCGCTTGTTAACGTTGATAAACCAGTGATACATATGTGTGGTTCGGGTGTGACTGCTTGCCATAATATATTGGCGATGGCGCATGCTGGCATGGTTAACTCAGTACTATATGCGGGGTCATGGAGTGAATGGATTCGTGACAGTCAGAGGCCGGTTAGTTGCTTGTAATGTGCTTATTAAAAAAGACTATGAACTCATTTGATTTTAGTCATTGGTATAGATACCCCGTTAATCGTTATGATCAAGGTATATTATTAAGGAGATAAAATATGCCAGCCAATTATCAATCGGGCACTGTAGCTGATGCGACGAGTGATGCATTATTCATTACTCTTAATGTGAAGCCGGGTTATGAGCACCAACTTAGCCAAGCGCTTAAGCAGACGCAAAAGATCATCGTTACGTCTCAGCAGAAATTTTCTGGGCAGTCTCTGCATGCAGTTATTGCGATTGGTAGTGAGTATTGGGACAGGCTGAGCTTTTCTGAAGGAAATTCCTCGAGGCCGGCACTATTAACCTCTTTTCCGCAGCTGCATGGCGCTGCAAATATGCCGTCTACACCGGCTGATTTATTATTGCACTTGCGATCTAATCGGCGTGATATTACGTTTCAACTAGCACGTGAGTTGCTAGCTGAGTTGTCTGATACTGTTGAAATAGTAGAAGAAGTTTCTTGTTTTCGTTACCTCGATGCTCGTGATCTTACAGGCTTTGTTGATGGCACTGAAAACCCTCAAGGTGATCATAAAAAAGAGGTGGCTTTGGTGGGTGAAGAAGATGCATTTTTTGCGCAAGGCTCCTATATACATCTACAGCGTTACGTACATGACTTGAACCATTGGGAAAGACTGTCGCTTAAGGAACAGGAAGATACTTATGGACGGACGAAACTAGATAATATTGAGTATCCGTCTGCAGAAAAGTCATTAACTGCACATACAAAACGGGCCTCTTTAAAAGATAGCGAAGGCAACTCCCTTGAAATACTGCGCCATAGTATGCCTTATGGAAGCGTATCTGAGGCAGGATTGCTGTTTGCTAGCTATTGTCGGACGCCCGAAAATTTCACATTGATGCTTAAAAGTATGGTAGAAGGTGATGCACATGGCCATACAGACCATTTGATGCAATTCACTTCGGCGGTTACTGGGCAATCTTTTTTTGCTCCGTCTTTAGATTGGTTCAGTAAGTTAAAGTAAGCCGCTACAACTCATTAACCGGTGGTTATCTACATAGTTAGTTCATATTAGATTTAATTGATTACCTGTGGGTCAATAAGCCAATAATTTAACTTCTTATCAGCCTAACCATTTATGGTTTTTACATGTTTTCTAAAGAGCGTCTATACTCAAGTAGCAGTCATTTTAAAATAGCGTAAAAACTATATTTTTGTGTTGCTTTGCTCACTCTATTTTAGTCGGAAAAATTTATGCCAAGAATTTGTAATTACAGGACGTTTATCTTGGCAGGAGCGTTGCTTTTTAATAGCAGTGTCGAGGCTTCAGGTGACTTAACAATTGATGACTTGAAAGCTTTACCAATTGATGAACTCTCTTCGCTCGAAGTGGGTATCGCTTCAAAAATTCCTTCTCGCATTAATGAAACTCCTGCAGCTGTTTTCGTACTTACCGCTGAGAGTATTCGACGCTCTGGGGTTAGAAGCGTACCTGAGGCTTTGCGAATGGTGCCTGGGTTAAATGTGGGTTCTGTTAATGGTAGTGCTTGGGCAGTTAACTCTCGTGGTTTTAATGAGACATTTGCTAATAAGTTTTTAGTTTTACTGGATGGCCGAAGCCTATATAACAATACTTTCGGTGGTGTGTATTGGGATATGCAAGATGTCCGTATGGAGGATGTTGAGCGTATAGAAGTCATTCGAGGACCTGGCTCCGCTGTATGGGGAGCTAATGCGATGAATGGTGTTATTAACATAATCACGCGCTCCTCATATGCAACACAAGGTGGAGAATTTGTCAGTTTAGTAGGTAATCAGCATAAGGAAATTGGCTTTCGTTATGGTGGTGAAATAAACGAAAGAAGCAGCTATCGGTTGAGCTTGAAAGCACTCATCAATAATGAAAACTCACCAACTCCATATTCTGGCTTTAACAGTCAAGGTGCTGTCGCCAATGATGATGGAAAACATGCCCGTTTGTCTTTTCGAACGGATACCGATTTTGGTGAAGGCGAGTCGCTTTTAGTTGATGTAGGGTTATTTAGTGGTGACTCCGATCAACGGCTTTTTGCATCAGAGAAAGTAGCATCTGCTCCTGATTTTAATACAGTAGTAGCTCCGGCAATTAATAGTCTGATTACAAATGGAGCCTCTCAAGAGCAAATTTTTGCAGCACTGGCGTTTCCTGAGTTTGGTTTATGTACTTTTTGTATGATGGATATTAGGGATAAGCAAAAATATAAAGGAGGCCATATACTTTCGCGTTGGAAGCGGGTGAGTGATGACCGTTGGCAAACGGTACAAGCCTATCTGGATTATACGCAGCGCGAGGATTACCAGCTTGACCAGCAGGCGATTGCTTTAGATTTAGACTATGAGAGCGGATGGCAAAATTTAAACGGTAAATTTGCATGGGGAGTTGGGCTAAGAAGTGTTGCCGATGACTTGAAAGCAAATTTGTCTCCGACGTCGGTACTCTCCTTTGGCCCCGCATCTCAGCGTAATAACGTACTCAATGCTTTTATTCAAAGTGAAGTAGATTTATTGCCTGATGTTAAGTTGTTAACGGGAGTTGGTTACGAATACTCTTCTGTATCGGGAAGTCAAATACAGCCAACTATAAGGGGAATTTGGTCTGTCAGCCCTGAAACCCAGTTTTGGAGCTCGGTATCTTACTCTTCTCGTGTTCCATCAAGGGCAGAGACCTCAAATGTAAGTGCAAAAAATGCTTATGAGTTTACAGGTAACCCTGATCATGATGCTGAGAAACTGACTTCATGGGAGCTTGGCTTGCGCTATACACCAAGCAGCACTTTATCGTTTGATATGACGGCTTTCCGTTATTGGTATAGTGATCTGACAACGATTAAGATCGAACGACCATTCAACCCCTTCATTAGTACCAGTGATGTGGGTGTGTTAAGCATTGGTAATGAGGCTGATGCTGATGCCTATGGTGCTGAGTTATCAGCTAGGTGGTTAGTCCAGCCGGGCTGGGATATGCAGGCTTCTTATAGTTGGTTACAACAATCACTTGATCGTTTGCCTTCGTTAACAGAGCCTTTGCTGAGTACAAGTAAAGCACCTGTACACCAGTTTTCACTGCGCTCAAGCTGGGATTTGACATCAAACGTTGAGCTAGATTTGGGCGTGTATTATGTGTCCGCTCTATTTCCTACGGGGTCCGACTTTCTGGTTTTTGGTGATTATGGTGTAGATGAGTATGTAAGAACTGATCTTCGTGTGGGATGGCAAATATCACCTGAGGCAGAGCTGAGTATTATTGGTCAAAACTTGCTGAATAAAACGCATCAAGAATTTAATTCATCTCCGCTAAATGTGGGTGGTTACCCAGAGAACACTGAAATCAACCGTAGTATTTCTGCTAAATTGACGGTTAGGTTTTGAAGATGACAATATTCTTATTTAGGCATCTGTCTCTTTTTAGGTCCGTTTTTATCAGCCTTTGGCTAATCTCTTCAGCTTCATTTGCGTTAGCTGATGATAACGTTATTGATAAAATAAAATCAGTTTATATTTATAACTTCCTATCGTTCATTCAGTGGCCTGAGCCTAAGGTACCAATGACGGAATATCAGTTATGTATGATTGCTGATCAAGAAATTATACATAAGCTGAAGAGTGTTGTTGTGGGTGAGCTGATGGACGGCTTGCCAATAATAGTTACATCGTTCTCGGATATGAAAACTTTAGGCAGCTGTCATCTTCTTTATATACAAGGCGATAGAGAGGTGTCTCCGGTTTTATTGCGTGAGGCTTCTCAGTCTGGAACTTTATTGATAGGTGATGCTAAAAGTCTTAACTCGGAAGGTCTTGGAATGGTGGGGTTTGAGACACGTGGGCGTAAAGTTCGTGTTGCAGTTAACCTAACGCGGTTGAAAAAAGCGGGCTTTAAAGTAAGCTCAAAACTTCTTAGGGTCGTTCGAATTATAAGATAAAAGGTCACTCAAGGAGGGTGACCTTTATAAGAGTGTATTTATTGGACTTGTTCATTTTCAGTGAACATTCCATCGTACAAAACGGTTGAAAGGTAGCGTTCACCAGAGTCCGGCAAAATGACAACAATCGTTTTTCCTTGATACTCAGGTAACGATGCAAGACGTAGTGCTGCAGCAGTTGCCGCCCCACAAGAAATACCAGCAAGAATCCCTTCATCTTTCATTAGTTTTTGCGCTGTTGCTATTGCTTCATCATTTGTGACTGTTTCAACAAGGTCTACGAGATCAAGATCAAGGTTGCCTGGTATAAAACCAGCCCCTATTCCTTGTATTTTATGTGGGGCCGGTTGAACGGTGTCCTTGTTGATAGTCTGAGTAATAACGGGTGAATCCGCGGGCTCTACAGCAACGCTTGTGATGGCTTTACCTTGAGTTTTCTTAATATAGCGCGAAATTCCGCTAATAGTACCACCCGTACCTACTCCAGCGACGAGTACATCCACCGTTCCATCTGTATCACGCCATACTTCCGGCCCCGTTGTTTCTTCATGAATCTTTGGGTTTGCAGGGTTTTGGAATTGCTGCAGCATTAAAATGTTATCGGGATCGGTATCAACAATTTCTTGGGCTTTATCAATCGCTCCTTTCATGCCTTTTTCAGCAGGAGTGAGAATGATTTCTGCCCCCAGCGCTTTCATTAGTTTACGTCTTTCTATGCTCATTGAAGCGGGCATAGTTAGCATAAGCTTATAACCACGTGAGGCTGCAACAAAAGCTAGCGCTATGCCTGTGTTGCCGCTGGTGGGCTCAACGAGCGTCATACCTGATTTTAGCTTACCAGACTTTTCGGCTGCCCATATCATGCTTGCTCCAATACGACACTTGATAGAACCTGCAGGATTACGTGACTCGATTTTTGCATAGATAGTTGCATCAGGGGCAAGTCTAGATAGCTTAATTAATGGGGTGTTGCCAATAGAGAGTGAGTTATCTTCAAAAACCTGCATTTTTTCACCTTATTCGAAATGAGAGAACTTACTGAAGTGTACTGCTGATGGTGAGGATTTCACAGATTCCTTTGCTATATGTTTATTGTTAATCATACTTAGAGTGTTGAGAATGAAAATTTCAGGTACAACAATGCCATTGCTGAGCACTTGTTCTAAGCTGTTATGTCTTAACTGTGGTTTTAATATGTTGTTTATATAGGTATTTATTTTGAAGCAGTTTCTGCGGGACTTGCCTGTTCGCCACAAATTGACCGCTATTGTGATGGTGACGTCGCTCATTGTGTTAACCATATCTTATGTATTCTTTATTGCAAACTTTTGGTTCAGCAGCAGAGAGCAGTTAGTGGGTTCGGTACATACGTTGACCAAAGCTGTCAGCATTAATACAACAGCCGCGTTAGTGTTTGATGATGAGTTAACCGCTGCAGAGCTATTGAGAACGTTAAGCGCGAATAAAGATATTGAATATGCGGTATTACGAAATGTTAAAGGTGATGTCTTTGCAGAATACGGGCTATTGGTACCTGTTGAGCGTAGTGTTAATGTGCTTAAACGTTTATATGAGGCCTCTAACGTTAGCGATGCTGATGATTGGGGATATGAGTTTTTTGATGATTATTTAATACTTGAACAGCAGATAAAAGAGAAAGATCGGCTTATCGGAAGTTTGGGCGTTCGTGTCAGCCTTGCGAGTTATAAAGAGATGGTAAATCAATGGATACTCTTTGGTTTGCTTGCGATTACGGGTGTGTTATTAATTGGTTTTTTTATCACATCTCGTTTGAAAAAGGTCATTATAAACCCCATCGAAAAACTGATTCATACCATGCGAGTTGTTTCAGAAGTGAATGATTATTCGCGAAGGGTAGAAAACCATTCTTCAGATGAATTTGGCGTTATGGTGAAGGGTTTTAACACCATGATTGGGCAAATTCAGGAACGAGATGAAGCGTTAAAGCACGCAAAAGATATAGCAGAAGAAGCCAATAAGGCAAAGTCTCGATTTCTAGCAACAATGAGCCATGAAATTAGGACACCGATGAACGGTGTCTTGGGTATGGCCGAGCTACTTTTAAATTCGGAGTTAACGGATGAGCAAAGGCGCAATGCTGAAATAATCCATCGCTCGGGTGGGTCTTTACTGAGTATTATTAATGACATTCTTGATTATTCAAAAATTGAAGCGGGCCAGTTGATTTTAGAATCAGTATCGTTTGACCTATATGCACAAATTGAAGAAGTAATGCTGCTACTGAGTGAAACCGTTAATGGAAAGAAGCTAGCAATTTCGCATCAATTTGACCCTGACTTTAATGGGCAGATGACAGGCGATCCGATACGACTTAGGCAAATTCTTATGAATTTAATAGGAAATGCTCTGAAATTTACACAGGTAGGTCGTGTGAATGTGAAGGTCTCAGCTCTGCTTTTAGAAAGCGCCCCGTTCTTAAGAATAGAGGTTCAAGACAGTGGCTCCGGTATTTCAGAAACGGCCATAGGGAGAATTTTTGAGTCATTTTCGCAGGAAGATTCATCTATAACGCGTAAATATGGTGGCACGGGGCTTGGTCTTGCCATTTGTCGACAGCTTGTTGGCTTAATGGAAGGGGAAATCGGTGTACAAAGTATTGAAGGAAAAGGGTCAGTATTTTGGTTTGAGCTGCCTTTAAATGCACAAGATGCTCATGGCTCAGATGTTGGCAAAACATTACTCAATGGCTCTCGAATATTACTTCTTAGGCAGCACGGGCACGCAGTCAGCAATGTGTCCCAGTTATTAGCTGACTGGGGTGTCGTACTTACCATTGTTAACTCATCATCTGAAGCTGAAATTAAAATTCAAGAAGCTGCCTCTTTACATAAAAACTTTAGCCTTGTTTTGCTTGAGCATTGGGAGCAAGAAAGAGAGTTATCCAAATTTATACACTCATTGAGTTATCGTTATAGTCAATTTGCTACTAAGTTTATGGTCGTTGCTTCAGATGAATTATCAACAATGCGTTTGCCTGAATATGTTTGTGTGATTCGTGAAAAAGATGGACATATCAGACCCTCTTTATTATTGGATCAACTCTGCGATATTTTGGCGTCACAAGAAAAACAAAAATAACACCGACATCAGTGATGAGTGATCAGCCTGCTACCTTGTCTAATTATCGAGGCCATATTCTTTTAGTAGAAGATAATGCGGTTAACCAACAGGTTGCCATGGGGTTGTTAAGGTTGATGGGCTGTACAGTGGATACCGCTGATAATGGGCTTGATGCCATAGAAATGTGGCGTAAGAATTCCTATGATTTGATTTTGATGGATATTGAAATGCCTGTATTGGATGGCATAACAGCGACAACATCTATAAGAAATGATGAAAGACACCAGCAACTGCCTAATACACCGATTGTAGCTGTTACTGCCAATGCAATGGATGGAGATAAAGAGCTCTATTTAAGTCGAGGAATGGATGATTATTTGAGCAAACCTTTTAGTCGCCAAAGTTTGTATCAAATGCTAGGTCGTTGGTTAAAGAAACACTCTGAAAGCTTGCTAACAGATGACAGTGAGGAGCTGAAGGTGACAGAGAGCTCCGGAGAAAGCGATCTAAATGTAGCGCAATTAAATAATTTACGTGATTTATTGGATGAAAATGGTCAGCCACTCTTGAATAATCTCATTTGCATCTATACTGAAAGCAGTAGTCAAATTATGCGCGAGTTATCGGTAGCTATGGAGCGAAAAGATTTTGATGAAATGCGCCGTTTGGCTCACGCATTAAAATCATCGAGTGGGTCGGTGGGGTTAGATAAAGTGCATGCATTAAGCCGAGAAATTGAGCATGGATGCCGGTTATCAAATACGGAAAATATGGGTGCGCTATATCTATTACTAGTCGAGGCAAATCTATCGGCACAGCAGAAATTAATGGATTTCATAAGATGTTAGGGAGTAACAATCTGTGATTGCCCAAGTTGAAAGCCAGACGATACTTATAGTTGATGATGATCCGGTCGCAAGAATGGTGGCTGCTGCTCACCTTCGCAAGGAAGGTTATGCTGTTGCATTGGCAGAGAATGGTGCCGTTTTTCTTGAGGTCCTTCAGGATATAAATCCAGATTTGATTCTGTTAGATGTCGATATGCCAGTATTGGATGGTTTTTCGGCTTGTCGGCAACTGAGAAGCTTACACTCAGGAAAAACAGTTCCCGTATTAATGATGACAGGCCTTGAAGGTGATAACTCTATTGAGGAAGCTTATGAAGCTGGTGCCACCGACTTTATAGCAAAGCCGGTGAATTGGACTTTATTAAAGCAGCGCCTGCGGTTTATGTTGCGTGCGGTTAACGCTATGAATGATCTTGTTGAAAGTGAATCAAGATTAGCTAAAGCACAATCTATCGCTGGACTCGATTATTGGCGCTGGGATATTGTGCGGGAAAAAATGATATTTTCTGACAAGTTGGCTGAGCGTTTTAACTTCAATGTTAATAGCATAACCGTGCAACAACTGATTAACAGAGTCGCTGCGGCAGACCGGCCACGCGTAGCAGACATCTTACAGCGCTCCAATGACCCCAAATCTATTCCGGCTGATTTTGAAGTGACACTGGATCATCGTAGTGACAGTGAAAAATATAAAGTGCTTAGAGTACAGTCAGAACTTGAATATGATAATCAGGGTGTTCTCGTCGCCATAGAAGGCACGTTACAAGATATTACAGAACGTAAAGAGGCTGAAGCTCGTATACAGTTTTTATCTCGTTTTGACAGACTCACAGGGTTTCAAAATCGAGAATCCTTTACTCGGGTTATGTATAGCCTGATAGGTGAGTGTATAAGAAGAGATGGTTGTATGGCGTTAGTATTGGTCGATATTGATCGCTTTGTACGTATTAATGATATTTATGGTCACCGAACGGGTGATGAAGTGTTGCTCGAGGTTAGTCGTCGAATTACTGCTTTTGTTGACCTACTGCGTCAGGAAGTAGGAGGTTTAAGAAGTGAGGTTTGTCGTTGGGGGGGGGATAAATTTGGTTTAGCAATTTGTTGCTCTTCTAGTTTGGATTGCAATGTTGAAGTGACGACTAGGTTGATGGATTGTATTTCTGCTCCGTTTCGTGTCAATGGCCATGAGGTGTCTTTGACCTCTTGTATTGGGTACGCACGGGTTGTAGATACCACTCTGGATTTAGGCACATTACTTCGCAATGCTGAAAATGCTATGCGTAATGCTAAGCGCCAAGGGCGTAATATTGTACGTTGTTATGATGACAGTATGCTTGAGGTCACTGAGCGTCGTATGACGCTAGAAGTCGAGCTGCGTAAAGCGCTGCTCAATAAGCAGTTTATATTGCATTATCAGCCGCGGATTAATGCAAAAACGAAGTGTATTGTTGGCGCTGAAGCATTATTGCGTTGGGAGCATCCCACTTTAGGTAGTCTTTCTCCTGTTGAGTTTATTCCCGTTCTAGAAGAGATGGGCTTAATTCATGAAGTCGGTGCTTGGGTGATGGAGGCTGCATGCCAGCAATTGAAAATCTGGCACAACTGTGGCTTTAGTGATTTTGTTCTTTCTGTGAATTTAAGTGCTGTTCAATTCCGAGATATACGCCTAGCTCAAGAGATTGGTGACGTCATAAACCGTACGGGTATTACTCCTAAATATTTGGAGTTTGAACTGACAGAAACTGCGATTATGGAAGATGTAGCGCAAACACAAGCGACGCTGGCTCTATTAAAGGAGATTGGCGTTCAACTGGCTGTTGATGATTTTGGTACGGGTTACTCGTCTTTAGGTTATCTACGTAGTTTTCCATTAGATACGCTGAAAGTTGATAGGACATTTGTCAGTGAGCTTCCAGGTAATAGTAGTGATCGATCCCTTACATCCGCGATTATTGCAATGGCTCGTTCGCTCAGCTTGCATGTCGTTGCTGAAGGAATTGAAACACAGGAGCAGGCTGAATTTTTGCTGGAAAAACAGTGTGATGAATTTCAGGGTTTTCTCTATTCGAAGCCAGTAGATAGTAAGGCTTTTGATGTATTACTAAAAAGTGGGAAATCCTTGGGTTAATACCCGACACGTGATTATGGAAATGGTATATTAAGCCCCTCTAATTTTGAGGTGTCTTGATCATGCGTGCTCTCATAAAGCTCTTAGCTCCTAGTATTTTTTCGTTAGCCTTTTTTGTGTTTCGCTCCTCTTTATTTCAAAAGTCGCCACGTAAGCATCAATGGATTATGCGAGTTTTTCGTTTTACAGCAGATAATGATAGCTGTAAGGCGTTATCTGTCTATGGGCATTTGCTGCATTTTCGTGGAGAGGATGTTCAGAATCGCATTCAAGGCGCTATTTATATACAACGAGCTGCTGATAAGGGTGATATGAAGTCGCAATATCAGATGGGTAAGGTATATGAAATGGGGTACGAAAGTTATTTCTCTGTATCAAATGAAAAGTCGTTTCATTACTACCGCTTAGCTGCATCACAAGGACACTCATTGGCTATAAGCCGCATGATTAAGGTTTATAAAGAAGGTCAGCTGGGAGAGAAGGCTAACGCAGATGAAGTAAAGCACTGGCAGTCTTTACAGCCAGTGCTTTAAGTAACTCCGTGTGTTATCTCTTTTTAAGACGCGCACGTATGGTTAGCAGTGACTCGCTATTGCCAGGCACTGTTACTTTCCACTTAGCTATACCGGCACTCTTTTCAATAGGTTGCAGTGTGCTACTGATGAGCTTCCAGGGTTGAGAAAATAAGCTGCTAAGCTCTACATCACGGCTTTTTAATGCGCTGTTTCTAATACGTAATTCATAGGCAACAACGGTGCCATCAAATGCTGTTTGAAAATCAGTTTGACGTTGTGTGATAGTCACATCAAATGCTTTCCCCATGGCTAATTCAACTTGTTCTCCTATGGAGGTCTGAGCTAGGTGAGCACTTCCTACGTAATGTAGTTCTTGAGTTTTGTCCGGTGAGAAAAAGCGTACTTGCCCTGCAGGTAATGGAGTACCTAGCCCCTGTTCTTTATTGTTTGTAAAGCGAATGAAAGTTTCAGGTTTTGCTTTTAAAGTTTGGTTATCAACACGAGGGCTAATGTAAAACTGATAACGTTGAAGTGAGTCAACATTGACCTTATCCGCATGCAATAGTGGAACTTGGGTACGTTGCTGATGCTGTAATGTGACCGGCGCTTTTATAGTATATAGCTGATAATCACTTAAAGCTTGAGGAGGCGCTGCGCCAGTATCTTCCGCCATTGCTTGCGCCATCATGACCGTTTTAGCTCGGTGCCTAGGGTTTCTATCCTGATGTACATCCCCTGCTAGCAAACGCACTCGAGCATTTTTCAGTAAGGTACCAGTATCGTTCACTAAAGAAGCAAGGCCGTCGATAACCAGCGAGTTATTATCTTCTGATAAGGTCATTACGTAGTCCATTTGCCAGCTAAGTCCTTGAGTCAGGTAGCTTAACTGAGCGGTTCCCGCGTTGCTTGTTCCTTTGCTGCGAAACGTTAGGCTAGGTTTTAACAATAACTCGGGAGGCCTTGATGGGAAAATAATACGCCAGTCTGATGACAGTGGAATAGACTCAATACGACCGCTATTGTCAACTAATGCCGTGCTGCCTTCAGCACTTAAGAGTTGCACGGTTTGTTGTAGTTCTTGTCCATTTGGCTGATTACGAGCCAGTATTACGTCTTTTCCAATATGGTGCTCTAGCAACGTATAGTAATTGAGATAGGCCTTATTGAGCGTTTGCTCCGTAATGCTTCCGGCTCCTCTTATTTGTAAGGTTTCAGTTTGCATTTGCTTACTAACATCGCTGATGACAACGATATCTTTTGTGGTCAGAGGAGGAATAGTGCGGCTATCCTGAATTAAGCCGAGGTTATGCGTATACAGGGTGACTGCTAAGTCCGTTTGTTCTTTATCGGTAATAGTGACAGGGGCCGCATGTGCAATGCTGGGGCTGAGAAAAGCAGTGAGTATTACAACGGGAAGAAATTTTGGCAACATATTCGGTAGTCCTTCATTAAGCTCATTCTCTGGAAAGCTATAGTCGCTAGTTTGCATGTAGTGAACGTTTCCCTAGTAAGTTCTTATATCTTGTTCAAGAGTATTAGTTAAAGACTGTTGATACAAATATAAGTTCATTTTTCCATATTTATAAAGTTAAAAATAACCAAAATGTAAAGCCTACCTTTAATCTGATTTATCATGATTTTTCTGTGCTAATTTTAAATTTAATAATCGTGACATGTAACTGTAATAAATTAATATTAAGGTGTTCGCAATTAGTCATGGCATATATAAATATGCGTTTTCTGGTTTTTTGAGGCTTTATATGAAGGGTTTTGGTGTTTTCTCTGCAATATTAGTGTTTTTGTTTAGTTCTTGTTCTTTTGCAGATGTTTATCTGAAGCTAGACGATGATATAAAGTTGTTAGCAATAAATGGTAAAGAGTTTACCGATGCTAGTTGGCTGGATAATAAAAAAGACATCTCTTTTAAGGATGGGATTAATCAGGTTCTTGTTGAGCTTTCTGCTGAAATTAAGACATCAGCAAATGAAACCGATCTGGAGGTGTTGGGAGTTTATGTCATTGTATTTGAAGCTGATTCTGAACGTTTTAGATTGATTGCTCCTACCATAAAGAATAGAAAAGACCTTGTTGAATTCAAAGGTAATCCTAAGTGGGTAATGCTTGATTCTAATGGAGCTGTAAAAAATGTTCGTGTTGACGAGCTAACTAAAGAAGGTTTTCAGTTAAGTCGAGATTATGAGCATGAATTACGTGAATACAATAAATTAAACTTTCCATCCGAAGATTATTTTGAAAATAATTACCAATCGCCTGTTAAAGCTCCTTCGCTTATGGGAAGTACTCCGTCTTTAAAAAGTTCTAATCTTTCTGCGAAGATGCTTAAGTATTGGTATTTGAATTCTAGTCCGAAAGTTCAGGCTGAATTTATAGAGTGGACTAAAAAATAGAACTCACAGTTATTTAAATATTTAATTCTTATTTCTTTTTATTGAAAGAAGTAAGCCCTATGTCGTCAACAAATTAAAAATTGTTATATATTACACTGGAGAAATAAATGAAAAAGCTGATTTTAGCTGCATCTATTGCGGCAATTGCAACAGGTTCTGCTAATGCTGCGACAATTTATGAAGGCAAAGGACTAACCTATAAATTGAAAGGAGATTTCCAGGTTCAGTTACGCCAAGATGTAGGTGACGACCAAAACTTGGATGTGGAGTTTGATGACCTTGAGCTTAAGAACTCTGTTGTTTATGACCTAAAAAATGGGGTGAAAGCGTTTGGTCAGTTAGATTTTGGTTTCAAAGATGCTGCCGAAGATAAGCAGGACGGTAGCGATCTTGAAGAAGCTTATATTGGTTTAGATTTTGGTAAGGTTGCAGTATCAATTGGTAAGCAAAATTTTGCTACGGATGAGTTCGGTGTTGAAGCGGCTTATGAGCTTAGATCAGAAGCTGATCGCTTTGAAGAGCAGGGCACTGATGGTGATGACACTATTCGTGTAAATGCGTCTTTGGATAATGTTTACATTGCTGCATCATATGAAATCGAAGCTGAAGGTGAAAGCAGTGAAAATGGTCAGTCACTTGATCTATTCGTATCTACTGAGCTTTCTGGAGTAGAACTCGCTGCCGCTTACCAAACTATGGAAGCAACGCCTACTTCTGCTTCTAAAGATACTTGGGGTGTCAGTGCTGCATATGATTTTGGTGTTGCTAAGCTAGCAGCTGATTTTAGCACAACAGAAGATGTTGCCGATCAGTATAACTTGGCTGCAGTTGTTCCTGTTGATAAAACAACGAAAGTTGCTGTAGGTATGCTCAACATTAAGCCTGAGACAGGTGATGATGTTACTGAGTGGTACGCTAACGTAACCTATAAGTTCCCATCTCAGAAAAATGTTAGTGTTTTCGCTGAAATTGCAGACACTGATGAAGATGATATTGAAATTGGTTACTTAGCGGGTATGCGTTTGAAATTCTAATAACGAATAGCAGCGTGCTGAATGTCCCCTTCAAGTGTTTAGCACGCTAGTATTTTTTGAGCCAGGTTTATCCTGGCTTTTTTGTGCGTGTTTTTTGGAATTAGGCCAGGAATGTTATTCACACACGAGTAGTACCGCAAGGTTATTTATAAGGTTGATGAAATCTGAGTTAAGGAAAGGGGTATTGTATAATTAACTAGGAGAACTGGCTTTAGAGCTAGCAGTTCTAGAGTCCGGTACTTGTAAAGATTAAGGAATGAAAAAGTAGCCACAACCAACCTGCTTGTGGCTACTAATATTGAAACTATATACGGGTTTAAAGCGATAGATTATTAAAACTTAGATACTAGTTTTCTGTGCTTAGGGGTGTATTTTACCAAGATTGAAGAAGAGGGTTTCACCAGAACTGTCATCCACTCCGTCATTATCTGTTACAGCGAATCCATTACCGCTAGAGTCAATACTAAAGCCTTCGATTTTATCCTGTACATAACCATTTAGAGATTTTAAGTCAGGTAAGAAATCTCGTACTAATGTTTTGCTGACAACAGGTAGTGTATTGCCTAAAGAAGCGGGCTTAAGTTCGTCTTGGCTAACCTTGTACAAGCGCTTGATTGAGGCGTTCTCACCTAGTTGATTATCACGTTCGATGATATAAACCGAGTTATTATAATAAGTTATTTCTGACAAGCCGACCCAGCCTTGTGTTGCCTCATCTAGTGGATAATGGACCGCACCCCAAGATGCTGTTGTTAAGTTGTAGGCTAATAACTTTACTTGATTATTAGCGTCATCCTTCCAAGGACGTTGAATGGCAATCCAGAGGGTATCACCTATTAATGTGATGCCTTCTGCACCAAAACGCCTCTCATTTTTTAGTAACTCTTCTGGGAAATTGATGGTTTGGTCAATTTCACCCAGAGAGTTGATATGGTGAACTGCATGAGGAACCTCTTTTTTAGTCTTTCCTTCTGAGGCGAGCCAGAAGCCATCTTTCCCATCGCTTGTGATGCCTTCGAGGTCGAGCTTTTCGGCGGGTTTACCCTTGCGAGTTACCGGTAATGCATGGGTTATGATGGCAGGCTTTTGCTTGGCATCAATGCTAAATACTGTTGGCTGATTCGCATAAAAGCTATCGTTCACAGCGTATAACTTGCCTTCCTTTAAGGGATGAGCCGTTAATCCAGACAGTGCACCCCAACCAATAAGTGGGCTATTGGGGTTATTGTTTGAACCCTGTGATGTGATTTGTGGATATGCAGGCACTGATGCTGATAAGTTATAGATCATTACATGCGCACGCGGGCCTTTATCTTCAATGAGATCTTTTTCGTTTGCGCTCACGAGTAAGTTACGAGAAGGAATAGTAACGGCAGACTCTGGGCCAATGCCAGAAGGTAGCAGTTGTTGGAATTTTGGTGCATCCCCAGTATCTAGGTAGACACCGATAACGGATGCTCTTTCAGAGAGTACAAAAATGTATTTATTTTCACCATACTGCCCTATGGCGATTCCTTCGGGCTCGTTCCCTTTTTTCCCTGAGCGCTTATCTGGGTAGTGACCTGCCATGATGACCTGTTCTTCGAATGAGCTTCCTGACTCATAAAGTACACGGCCATCTTTATGGAAAATGGTAAAGCTACGAGACCCACCTTTGTAGTCGCCTTCGTTTGCTGTTACAAAACGGTCATTATCAAGCCATTTCACTGTATCAGGTTCGCGTAGTCTTGTTTGTGAACCACTAAAATCTAAAGCCTTATCTTTTTTTGTATCTATGTTTTGTAGATCAACACTTCCGGCAGAGAAGTGGTTAAGTATGTTTCCTGTTTCAGCTGAAACAATAACCAAATGGTTGTTTTCTTGTAATGTGACCACAATTTCGTTGTTGTCGTTAAAATCAACAAATTCAGGCTCCGGATCATCAGCACCTGTATTGGCAAGGCCAGTCATTTCTACTTTTTTTAGGCTGCTACACGAAGGGACGCCTTTTTTTAGTTCTACGATAGCCAACCATCCCGCAGGTAGTTGTGGCAAAACACCGTCTTTTAAGTCTTCGTCACGCTCATTTTCAATAGCAATAGCAGCAAATTTCCCGTCTTTAGAAATAGCAATCGAATCAGGCTGACCCCCCAACTCGCAGCGGTTTACTATTGATTGGTTATCCAGTTGGATAGTCGCTAAGTAGCCATTTGGCTTAAGATAATTTTCTGATGTATTTATGGCAGCTAATGCATAATTGTTACCAACAGCCACAGACGTTGGCTCACCAGCAGTTTTAACAATGCCTAAAGCTTTTGGTGTACGCGCATCACTAATATCGATGAAGCCAATCGCACCAAAGGGACTATCGGAGTAAACCAGCGTGTTTCCGTCTTTACTAGCCGCAATGATCTCAGGGGACGTTTCTTGCTGAATGCTGACAGAAGCAGGAAGGTTTTTTGTGGTGCTAAAACTGGCGATGCGATTGAAGGACTCCGCTTGCGCAACGGAGGTCGTTGCAGCAATGGTTAATGCAAGAAGAGACTTTCGAAATAAATGAACTGGCATGTTTTTCTCCGTAGAAAGGCAAGTTAACTTGCGCATTCTACGGAGCTCATATGACAGATATATGATTGAAATAAGAGAAATAATTGACTTTATCTATCTGAGTTTAAATCTAAAGCAACTCTAAAACCCCAGGTGTTTCTTGAGGTGTTGGGTGGATGTCGGTAGCGGCTGGCAGAACGAATAACTCTACTAATGTCAAACCATGAGCCGCCGCGCATAGAGCGAAAATTACAGTTTGTCTGTGTGCGAGCAGAGCCATCTGATGGGTGGCCTAAGTAGGTATCTGAGTAGCAGTCTTGAACCCATTCATCGACATTACCGTTTAAATCATGAAACCCCCATGGGTTTGCTGCGAGTGACCCTACAGGTGCTGGTTTTTTACCATCCCATAAAGAGCCACACTCATCACAGACTGCGCGTTGGGGAGATAATTCATTGCCCCACCAAAAAGCAGACTGTGAGCCACTGCGTGCGGCGTACTCCCACTCAGCTTCAGACGGAAGGCGATAGTTTTCTCCTGTTTCAGCGCTCAGCCATGCTGCATAGGCTGTCGCATCTTGCCATGAAACGTTGATAACCGGTTGTGAGTCTCTTCCCCAGCCTTCATCGTTAGGGAGGCTTCTTCCCGTGAGTTTAGCAAAGTGGTCGTATTGGGCAAAGGTCACTTCAAAGCGAGAAAGCGCAAAAGGATGGAGGTGTGTAATGGTTTGAACCGGCTGTTCGTTATCATCGCCTTGCTGGTTAAGGTCACCCAGTTGGAATGTGCCTGCAGGTAAGCTAATCATTTGTGGGCCATACGCGCCACTATCTAGAGCATCTTGGAATACACCAAAGTTCTCTTCAAGCTTGGCCTCTTCACGAGGTAATACCGCTATTTTGTTCGCAGCTGAAGTTGCTGCAGCGAGTGTCGTTATATCAGGTAGCTCTTCGAGTTTCTTTTTAAGCAGCTGAATTGTTTGCTCGTGATCATCAGAGGTTGCTTTCCAGATTTGAGCTTGCTCTTTCCACGCGGTTATATGATTGTTAGTGGCAGCTTGCTGTTCTTGCGCTAAATAAAGGCTTGCAGTAAACCCAACCAGAACTCCGGAAAAAAATAAGCTTGTCCATAAAAGTAATCGAATAGGCAGCTTGGAGGAGTGTCTAATATCTGCAATGTTTGAGGTGTATTCGGTTGCTTCGTCGTCTTGATGCATTGTGTCACTGTTGAGTGACTCAACCCCTTTTTCCTCTTGTTCATTAAACAGTGCTTGGATTAGCGCTATGGCATTAGCTTGACGCTCTTCCGGGTCAGTGGCTAATGCTTGTTGTAGTATCATCCACTGGTTCTTGCTGGTTTTGAATGGTTGTTTTAATTCTTTACGAATGTGTAGAGCTTCATCATCTGTTAGCGAGAAGGGCGCAGCACCTGACAGTGCGGCATATGCTATGCAGCCCATAGAGTAAACGTCAGCAGTCGTAGGTAATAAATTGGCGTGAAAGGCTTCGGGTGACTGATAGGCTGGAAATTGAAAAGCGGGTTGTAGAGTGAAACTGGTTTCTTGCAATAGGGTACGTGGGCTTATAGGTAGTAACTTCACACCGCCCTGACGATTAATATAGATTAGGTCTGGAGCTAAGGCGCCGTGGGGTTTGCGGACTTTATTGGTAAATATATCCACGGCAACCGCTGTTTGCAGTAGCAAGCCACGTAAATGGTTAGCTTTTAGTTTTGTTACTTTTTTTGTTTTTATAAGAGTATCGAGAGTGAGTCCATCTAATGCCTCACAGGCAAAAAATAGAATTCCACCACGCTCAACAAAATAACCATAAATCGAAACAATATGCTTATGATGTAGGTTTTTAGCTTGGATAATCTGCTGTTTAAAGGCTGCAAGTAAGCCTTTGTGTCGGGTGAGTTCTGGGGAAATGACAATAATCGAAACAGGTGTCGGGCTGGGTGTACTGATATCTTCAGCTTGCCAGAATTGTCCTAGTGGATGTGCTGTTGCCGGTCCTTTTAGCTTAAATTTGTGATGTTCTGGGCCAATGACCTGACCATCATTCAGCGCATGTGACTGTTGTTGCTTTTCCATTGCCCATTCCTGCCTATATATCCGTTATTTATAATAGACAAGAATGGACAAACTTTTAAGTAGAATCAGAGGTTTATCTAATCTGTTTGTAAAGGTTCAAAGCTCTTAACTAGGTCATCAACTGCTTTTAATTGAGCGAGATAAGGTTCTAGTTTATCCAAAGGTAATGCACAAGGGCCATCGCATTTTGCTTCTGCTGGATTAGGGTGAGCTTCTAAGAACAGCCCCGCTATTCCTTGAGATATTCCTGCACGTGATAACTGTGCAACGAGTCCTCTTCGCCCATCTGCAGAGTCTGAACGGCCACCAGGAACCTGCAATGCGTGTGTAGCATCAAACATAATGGGATAACCGAACTCTTTCATAATGGAGAAGCCTAGCATATCAACAACTAAGTTGTTGTAACCAAAAGTGCTTCCTCGCTCGCAGAGAATTAGGCGATCATTACCTGCTTCACGGCATTTGTGCAGGATATGCTTCATTTCGTGAGGTGCTAAGAACTGTGCTTTTTTAATGTTAATAACAGCGCCCGTTTCGGCCATTGCTTGGACAAGATCAGTTTGGCGTGAGAGGAAAGCAGGTAGCTGGATAATATCACATACTTGTGCTGCGGCTGCTGCTTGATCAGGCTCATGCACATCAGTAATCAGAGGGACATTAAATGTGTTCTTAATCTCTTCAAGAATTTTTAATCCTTCATCTAAACCAGGACCACGAAAGGAGGTGAGTGAAGAGCGATTTGCCTTATCAAAAGAGGCTTTAAAGACATAAGGAATATTTAACTTATCAGTAACGGTTACGTAGTGCTCTGCAATGCGTAGTGCAAGGTCCCTTGATTCCAGTACATTCATACCACCGAATAAAACCATTGGTTTATCATTCGCGATTTCTAGGGCGCCTACTTGAACGACTTTCTGTTCCATGATTTATAACCTGATAAAAGCTTAAAATCGGCATTATACGTGAAGCTTTGATAAAATAATGCACGTCAATGACTAGAGTTTATAAATGAGTGCTTTTATGAATGTCCAAAAGAGTGAATATTTAGAGGCTTGCCTAGAATTGTTACGTTCATGTGGTTCATTACAGTTAGCCACTGTCGATAAAAACGGTATGCCGCATGTGAGTTATGCGCCATTTATTCGACAAAATGAGCATTTTTTTATCTTTGTGAGTCAGCTGGCAAGCCATACGGAACACCTGAAAGATAAACCTAATGCCAGCATAATGATCATCAAAGATGAAGCAGGCTGTCGAAACCTCTTCGCGCGCGAACGCTGTATTGTAGAAGTGTCTACAGAAGCGTTAGCACCTGATACAACAGGCAGTATTCTAGATCAAATGGAAGTTGAGCTAGGGACAACTATGGCATTATTAAGAACCTTGCCTGACTTTGTTCTTTTCAAACTGACCGCCGTTGAGGCACGCTATATAGCGGGTTTTGGTAAGGCATTTGAATTAGACTTGAAACGCAATGAATTAACGCATGTGAGTGCTGAAAAGCTTGCTGAGCGTTCAGTATTAGAAAGCGAGTAAGTGGAAGAGTAAATAACTTTCAGTGATCAATAAGAGCAGTGCTCCTACGCTATACCAGCCATAACATGTAGCTAATTTTTCTTCGTCGAGTGTTGAAAGTAAATAGGGATGTTCTTTTTCGGTTGGGCAAGAAAGTACATGCATAGTGGGTGCGGCTTGCATATCTGCACGTCGCTTATTTGCCTCTTGATGAGCCGCTTTCTGGACATCACTCCACTCTTGCATATCAAGCTTTTGATCATTGTTGCTATCAAAACGCTGCAACAACTCATTGTAAGACTGTTTCCACTCTCGAGTGATTTCTCCGGACAGTTTTTTTAGAGGGGGTAAGTGTCGCCCGCCGCCAACACTTTGAAACTGCCCTAAAGCATAGATTTGCTCATGGGTGAATAATAAGGTCTCTTGGTATCTATAACGAGATCCTCCTAGTTTTTTTGTTAAAAGGGCGTTTAAGTCAAAGCCTGATGTTCGCTTGATTGGCTGGTTGGGATGGGGCGTGTCGCCATACCATGTCCGTTGGTTGTCAGTGCGAACGATAGCACCTGCTGGATCTACTAGTCCTGTCGCTGTATTGTCGCTTATTTGGAACCACGCATCTGATTTTCCACTGTCTTCAATATGCCAACTCTTGGTTTTGCCGCTACTTTTTAGGCGAGAGATATTATAGCTGTACCAAACACACTGCCTTCCAGAAAGTGGAGCGGTTAGCGGGCCGTATTCTCCTTCAATAATATGCCCAATTATTTCAACATAACCTTGATGTGCTGAGCGTATTTTAGAAGTAGGAGTGCCTGTGATTAAACGGTAGCGTTTGAGAAATGCAAAGCCTTTCCAAAGGGTCACTATTATAACCGCAACTAATATGACAAAAACAAAAGCTGTATCTGTATTCATTTAAGAGTACTAAACTAGTGGCTTTTAAATAGTTGTCCAATATCTACATCGGCCTTTTTGAATTCCAGTAGGTCGCGAGCAGTAAAGTTCATTTGTTTGGCGATGAGGACGTCTGGAAATTGTTCAATACGCACATTGTAAATATTCACCGATGCATTATAGAACTCACGACGGTCAGCAATTGAGTTTTCTATACCAGATATTCTATTTTGAAGATGTTGGAATGACTCATTAGCTTTAAGTTCTGGGTAGTCTTCAGCCAGTGCAAATAAATTGCCTAACCCTACTCGTAGCTGTGATTCTGCTTGGCCAAGCCCTTTTAAGTCTTGTTTTTCTTGAGCGCTAGATACTTGAGAGCGTGCTTCAATGACGCGGTTAAGTGTTTCTTGCTCATACTGCATGTATTCTCGGCAAGTGTCGATTAGCTTAGGGAGTTCGTCATGGCGCTGTTTGAGTAGAATATCAATATTGGACCAAGCTTGTGAGACATTATGCTTTAGACGGACCAAATTGTTATACAGTGAGATTATATAAAAAGTGGCTACTGCTATAACAACAATAAAAGTCAGTGTGCTTGGTTCCATTTGTGATAACTCTCCAGCCAGCCCGAACAATAATGATAGTGGAATAGCGACTACACGTTACCTTCAATCATTTCGACGGCAATGGTTTTAATGATAAAAGCGACAAGCCCTAAACCTAATGCAAAAAATAGCACAAAAGTTCCGAATTTTCCGGCATTAGAGCGCTTTGCTAAGTCATAGATGATAAAAAATATAAAGCACGAAAAAACAATAATGCCGATGTTTAACATCAGACCTTCGATATCAGCTAGACGCATAATAAAAAAACCAAATATGAGTGAAGAATTTGCGCGGTATTATACGCAAAAGCTGCTCAATTTTCGAGCAGGCTTTAAAATTACCATTTAAAGTGAGGTGTAAGGCTTTCTAGGTTAAACACCTAAGCTTTCAGCGAGTTTGTCACTTTTATCTATTAGCATGGGAAGTGCTTCGGCTAACATATCAACGGGTAGTTGATGGTCCCCCCAGCTTTTCATGATGCAGTGGTTGTTAATATATGTTTTAAGTTCATTAGTTTTTAGCTGTTTCCAGTCGGGCACTTTGATTGCCATCACACTAAGAAAATCTGCAAACTGTATAATGAGGACAAGTTCTCTAAAGGTTTTTGGCGCTTTACTGTTATTGCAAATATTATAGTTGTGGTGATGTCTTGCTACACTGGAGACAACATTGGGAAGGTGTAGTTTGTTGCAAGCAATGTAGCCAATTTCAGAATGAGAAGTACCGAGTATCTTCTGTTCTACTAAGGGAAGTTCGTCAGCTGCGGCCCAACCAATAGCATCTGTATCATCGAGGGCTTTTGGCGCAAACTGGAATAATACGAACCGACCAATATCATGAAGCAATCCACACATATAAGCCAAGTCAGGATCAACGTCATGATGATGAGTAATCTTGCTGATAAATGATGCAATTGTCGCTGTTTCTATAGAATGCCTCCAGATGGCTTTGTGTTCTGGAAGCGAAGGTATGAAAACTTTCGACACAGACAGTGTTGTAATAAGGTCAACAATCGTTTGAGAACCTACACGGGTAAGCGCTGCTTGTAGGCTATTAATGGGATTGTTGGGTGAGGATGCAGCAGAATTGGCATAGCCGAGTATGAATGAGGCCAGAGGAGGATCTGTTTTTGCTAGGGCGTAGACGTGGTCGTAAAACTCATCATCATCCGAGTTTAGTTTCATTAGCTGAAATAATACGCCAGGCAACATCGGGAGCTGGTCAATGTGATGAGTAATTTTTTCTAGGTTAGATGCGGTTTTTTTTCTGATAATTCGTCGGACATTGATTCCTCAATCCATAGTAACTCAGTGAACTTCGCCGGCTGTACTTGAAATTAGGTGGCAACTATAGTTCTGAGCAATGCAGCTATAATAGCGTTATAAATATTATAGAAGATATTAGCATTTGTTGTTCACATTAAATTAAGCTTTGTTGAAGATCTTTTCAAACTGATGCCTCGGCATAGGCTTGTCAAAATAGAATCCCTGCCCATAATCGCATCCTGCTTTTGATAATAGCTTATATTCTTCTTCTGTTTCTATTCCTTCGGCTACCACTTGCATGCCTAATTTGTGGGCAATCATGATAATAGCTTCACACAGTACTTTATCATCGGAATGGGGAGTGAGCCCTCTGACGAAGCTTTGATCAATTTTAATGAAGTCTACATCAAAATTTTTCAAATAAGCTAAAGAGGAGTAACCCGTTCCAAAATCATCAAGTGCTATTTGTACACCCGCTTCACGGAACAGGTGCATTTTCTGTTGGATTTCGTCACTAGGCTCAATCATCATGGATTCAGTTATCTCTATAACGATTGAACGAGCCGATAAGCCGAGTTTTTCCGTAAACTGTAACCATGATAAGACATCATGAGTAGGGTCATGAAACTGGAAAGGGGACGTATTTATACTGACGCTAAAGTTCGTATCATATTTGTTTTGCCATGCGCTGGCTTGACGTGCGGCGTTGCGAAATACCCAGTCGCCAATATGGGTAATGAGTCCGCTATCTTCAGCAATAGGGATAAACTCAGCAGGAGAAACTAGCCCTCTTGATGGGTGGTGCCAGCGAATCAGTGCTTCTGCTTTAAATGTTTTTCCTGAGCTTAACTCAACGATAGGTTGGTAATAGAGTTCGAACTGCTCATGCTCAATGGCGGCGCGCAAGTCACGTTCAAGAATCGATCGTGCCATTGCCTGTTCTTGCATGGAGGGTATGAAGTATTGGTAACGTCCGCGTCCTTTTCTTTTTGCGGAAAATAGCGCGTGATCGGCGTTTTGAATAAGAGTCGACGCATTTTTTGCATCATCTGGGCAAATAGCAATACCGATAGATGCGGTAATGAATAGCTCTTCATTATTAATACTGAAGGGTAGGCTAAGGCTGTCTAGTACTTTTTGAGCGATGCGCTCGACTACGCTTGTGCTGTCGAGGTCATTAATCGAGATAGCAAACTCATCTCCTCCTAAACGTGCGAGCATGTCGGTGTTACGGATGATTTTATTGAGTCGCTGTGACGCTTGGTAAATTAAAAGGTCTCCTGCTTCATGGCTTAGTAAGTCATTAATAACTTTAAATCTATCAAGGTTGATATATAACAGGGCCAAACTACTATCAGATTTAAGTGCATTAGCAACATCAACCACGATGCGGTCACGAAGCATTTTTCGATTAGGTAATCCTGTGAGGGGATCAAAGTTAGCTTGTTCCCATAACTTCTCTTCTGATGCTTTTTTCTGTGAAATATCGGTGAATAAGCCTATATATCTATCTACTAATCCTTCGCTGTTGCTTTGCATTGCATTGATTGTCAGCCACTCAAGATAAAGCTCACCGTTTTTTCGCCTATTCCAAATTTCACCTTCCCAAACACCATTCTCTAATAATGCATCTCTCATCTGTTGATAGAATGCTTTATCGTGCTTTCCGGAGCTCAAAATGGAAGGCGTATTTCCGATACTATCTTCATAAGAGTATCCGGTGATTTCAGTGAATGCTTTATTGATATGAATAATCTTAGATGTCGCATCAGTAATGAGGACAGCCTCGTTGCTGTATTCATATACTCCTTCAGCCAAGCGCATGGACTCCTCGGATTTTATTTGAGCGGTGATGTCTAGTGTAGTGATAATAACGTGAGAAAGTGTTTCTAAGTGTTCAGGTAGAACTGCAACTTTTATCGATAGGGTTTTGTTTGATTGATTGGTGCCCGTAAAAGAGCTTTGATGGTTAAATGATAGCCTCCCCGCAGCAATTTCAGCTAGTTCAAGTGCAAAATTAGCTAACGCAGAATCATTAATAAATGGACTTAGTGGGCCTTCTATCTTTGTAATATTATTTGCAGATGCTTGTTGTATAGCTGCTTTATTGGCGGTAACTACTTTAATCTTAGTTGCTAATTCTCTGCATAAACGAGGATCGTTTACGAAATACTCTTGTAGCTCTTTTAGCGATTGTTTAGGAATCGTATCAAAAACTTTTTTAGCCTCTGACCAATCCTCTTCCCATAGGCCGATAGGCGCATGTTGGTATAAGCTATCCAGCCTGGCTTCGTTTATTTTTAAACTGTCTGAAACAGAATGTTGTCTTATGTTGTTAACAAAGAAACAACACAGTAGTGCTGTAGTGAGTGGAAATATCGTTAATATGGGAAGTGTTATATGTTCTAAAACTTCATACCTACTACCCTCAGGAAGGCTCAGCATTAGCAGTAACGTCGCTACATGAACCACTATTCCAAAAACAAACAATTCATAAAATGAAAGTTTATCTAAGTGTAACTGCTTGTAATGCCTCCATATAAGGCCAATTGATGCGGTTGTAATAATAACTAGAATGCCAGTGAAAAAGGCCCCCCCGAGTGTGAAGCGATACGCAGCAGTAACAATACATACAATGAGCGTAGGAATAGCACCGAAAAACAAACCGGTTGCACTGAGTAAAATAGACCGTGTGTCAAAAAATATACCTTCTGAGAAGTGCCACGGTACCATCATAATAATGAGGGCTATGCCACTTAACGCTGTACCTGCAATCAGTTTTGATATTAACGACGATGACGTAGGAACGGCTAGCAAGTAATTGAAGATCACGATCATTGCGAGTAATAGCGCAATGTTATTTGCCCAAGTGATTTCAATAAAGCTATTGACCATGTGTAGTGCTCTTTATTGTTTAGCTATCCCTGCTAAGCAAATGCTTTGCAGTATATGTCTTTGTAATTGCTAAAGTAGATGTTATTAATGTATCTAAATAGAGACAAACTAAAGTGCGAATAATAACCCTTCAAAGATAAAGGGTATATAGGATTTTAATCTAGATAGCTGATCAGAGCGAAATTAGATGGGTAATATGGTTTTTTGGGTAAAGGAGTATTTGGATGAACTAGGTAGGTATGGAGCTTGTATATATAGGTATATAAGAGAATTATTGCTATAAAGAATTTTTTTCAGTTTTACTTGAAGATAAGGAGGGGGGCTAGAACTAAATAGAGAAGTGGTGGTGAGGGGTGGATTCGAACCACCGAAGCTCGCGCGTCAGATTTACAGTCTGATCCCTTTAGCCACTCGGGAACCTCACCACAACGAGGCGCGAATAATAGACCGATAAAATGAGTTTGTAAATGATTAAATACGACTTAATGACATATTTTTTTCATCTAAAAGTAATATTTCATATTTGAAATTTATCTTAAAATTATTTTTTATAGGCTTGCTTTTTAGCGCTGCCGCATGGTGCCTGTACTTGCGTCTTATGTGCTAAAACTCGGCACAATAGATGACTAAAATCAAGACTGAAATAAGCTTGAAATAAAGGTGGATACGTCTATATTTAGTGTCAGTTAGCAGTTCATGTACCAGATGTAGTATGTATTTTGTGACTCTACTACTTTTGGTGTGTGAAATACTTTAAAGAATATTCATTTACTAATTATTATCTCAGTCGGAACAAAAGAGCCTCTTATGCAGCAAGACTTGATGGTCACTAAACGTGACGGGCGTCGTGAAAAAATTGATTTGGAAAAAATTCATAGGGTAGTTATTTGGGCAGCGAACGGCTTGGATCAGGTATCACCTTCTGAAGTAGAGTTAAAAGCACATATACAATTTTACGATGGCATCAAAACTTCTGATATTCATGAGACACTGATTAAATCTGCTGCTGACTTGATTTCAGAAACAGCACCGGACTACCAATACCTGGCTGCTAGGCTTGCTATTTTTCATTTGCGTAAACGTGCTTTTGATAGTTTTGACGCGCCTAATTTATTCGATCATGTTGCTAATATGGTCGAAATGGGTCGTTATGACAGGCATTTGGTAGATGATTATAGCCGTGAAGAGCTTAATCAACTGAATGATTATATTGATCACTCTCGTGACATGAATTTCAGTTACGCGGCCGTCAAGCAGCTTGAAGGCAAGTATTTAGTTCAAAACCGTGTATCTGGTGAAATTTATGAAAGTCCTCAGATTCTCTATATGCTGGTGGCTGCATGCTTATTTGCTTCTTACCCTAAAGAGACTCGTTTAGGGTATGTGCAACGCTTTTATGATGCGACTTCTTTATTTAAGTTATCTTTGCCTACACCGATTATGGCAGGTGTACGTACGCCAACACGTCAGTTTAGCTCGTGCGTACTTATTGAATGTGGGGACAGCCTAGATTCCATTAATGCTACCGCAAGCTCAATTGTTAAGTATGTTTCCCAGCGTGCTGGTATTGGTATTAATGCAGGGCGTATTCGTGCCATTGGCAGCCCTATTCGTAATGGTGAAGCTTTTCATACGGGCTGTATTCCTTTCTATAAGCATTTCCAGACGGCAGTTAAGTCCTGTTCTCAAGGGGGGGTAAGAGGTGGCGCAGCGACGCTATTTTACCCAATTTGGCACTTAGAAGTAGAAAGTCTGTTGGTATTGAAAAATAACCGCGGAGTGGAAGAGAACCGGGTTCGCCACTTAGACTATGGTGTACAGCTGAACAAACTAATGTACCAGCGTCTTATTAAGGGTGGAAACATCACTTTATTTAGCCCGCACGAAGTACCAGGTTTGTACGATGCTTTCTTTGCCGATCAAAGTGAATTCGAACGCTTATATGAAATGTATGAGCAAGACCCCGCTATTCGAAAAAGTACGATTAAGGCCGTTGAGTTGTTTGGTCTTTTAGCATCAGAGCGTGCTTCTACAGGGCGTATCTATATACAGAATGTTGATCACTGTAATACCCACAGCCCGTTTGATCCGGCTGTTGCACCGGTAAAGCAGTCCAACCTGTGTTTGGAAATTGCACTACCTACTAAAGAAATGAACGATATTAATGATGAAGAGGGTGAAATTGCCCTGTGTACTTTATCGGCATTCAACTTAGGCGCTTTGGATAATATTGATGAGCTAGAAGAGCTGTCTGATTTAATAGTTAGAGCTTTAGATAACTTGTTGGATTATCAGGATTATCCGATTCTGGCGGCTAAAAATGCGACAGATAATCGTCGTACGCTCGGAGTGGGTGTAACAAACTTTGCTTATTATTTGGCTAAGAATCAGGCTCGTTATTCTGATGGTTCTGCAAATGGTTTAGTACATCGCACGTTTGAAGCGGTTCAGTATTACATGCTTAAAGCATCAAATCAGTTAGCTAAAGAGAAGGGGCCTTGTCTTAAGTTCCAGGAGACTACTTATGCGAAAGGTATTTTGCCAATTGATACCTACAAGCGAGAAGTTGATGAGTTCTGTGAAGAGCCTCTGCATTATTTCTGGGAAACGTTACGCGAAGATATTCGTGAGTTTGGTTTACGTAACAGCACCCTCACTGCGCTGATGCCTTGTGAAACATCTTCACAGATTACAAACTCTACTAATGGTATTGAGCCTCCACGTGGTTATGTATCAGTGAAGGCAAGCAAAGACGGTATTATGAAGCAGGTTGTGCCTGATTATACTGAGCTTAAAGATAACTATGAGCTGCTTTGGGATATTCCTAGTAATGAAGGTTACTTACAGTTAGTCGGCATCATGCAAAAGTTTGTCGATCAATCGATCTCAGCGAATACTAATTATGATCCAAGTAACTATCCGGGTGATAAAGTGCCGATGAAGCAGCTTTTGAAAGATCTGCTTACCGCGTACAAATACGGTGTTAAAACACTGTATTACCATAACACGCGTGACGGTGCTAAAGATCAGCAGGATGATGACGGCTGTGAAAGCGGTGCCTGCAAGCTATAAGCTTTAATGAAGCTCTGAGTGGCAGGTGTCGGGTTTTTTACGACCGGCAACTGCTGAATCCCCTGTGGAATGAATTAGCAGATTATTAACGAATGTCTTACTCTACGTTTAACCCGAGTGCTCACGACGCAACCCTTGAACCGATGTTTTTTGGCCGAAGCGTCAATGTGGCGCGTTACGACAAGCAAAAATATCCTATTTTTGAAAAATTGATTGAAAAACAATTATCTTTTTTCTGGCGTCCAGAAGAAGTAGATCTGTCGACTGACCGAAAAGATTTCATGAACATGCCGGAGCATGAGCAGCATATATTTTTGAGCAATCTTAAATATCAAACGTTACTGGATTCTGTTCAGGGACGCTCGCCTAACGTCGCTTTTTTACCGATTGTTTCCTTACCTGAACTAGAAACTTGGTTCGAAACCTGGGCTTTTAGTGAAACTATCCATAGCCGCTCATATACGCACATTATTAGGAATATTATTACTGAGCCTTCTGAAGTATTCGATCAGATCGTGACGAATGAGGAGATAGTAAAGCGTGCGGAAGCGGTGACTCGCTTGTATGATGAGTTAATAGAGTTAACGAGTATTTTTTCTGTTCATGGTGCTGGTCAGCATGTCGTTGCTGGAAAGACTTATGATGTCAGCATGCGTAATTTGAAGAAGAAGCTTTATTTAACAATGGTTTCAGTCAATGTGCTTGAAGCTATTCGTTTTTATGTCAGTTTTGCCTGCTCTTTTGCTTTTGCTGAGCGTGCCATTATGGAAGGTAATGCCAAGATCATTAAATTGATTGCACGTGATGAGGCATTACACCTGACCGGTACTCAGCACATTTTGAATATTCTAGCTTCAGGCGCTGATGACCCTGATTTTAAAGAGATTGCTCTTGAGTGTAAGGATGAAGCGATTGCCATCTTTGCTGAAGCAGCACAGCAAGAGAAAGAATGGTCAACTTACCTGTTCCGCGATGGCTCAATGATAGGCTTAAATGCGAAGATCCTGAGTGATTATGTTGAGTACATTACTAATGTGCGTATGCGTGCGCTCGGATTTGAGGATATGTTTCCTGCAACACAAAACCCATTGCCGTGGATGAACGCTTGGTTAAGTAGTGATAATGTCCAGGTTGCACCTCAAGAGTCTGAAATTAGCTCTTATCTGGTGGGCCAAATCGATAACCAAGTCGATGATACTGACTTCGATGATTTCGACCTGTAAGGAATAAGCAATGGCCATTCCTAGAATCAAAGTTAATCACTTTCATACTTTTTATTATCAGTATGAATCGACCTTGTTAGATGCGTTGGAAGTCCAAGAAGTTCCAGCGCCGTACAATTGCCGCGGAGGCTATTGTGGGTGTTGTAAGGTTCGATTGATCGATGGTGAAGTTGAATACATTCGAGAAACCTTGCTCGATATGGATGAAGGTGAGATCTTGACGTGTTGCTGTGTTCCTAAAACACATATTGAGATAGAAATCCCTGAATCTTGAGATCCTTTAAGTAGTCTCCCTTCTAATGTTACCTCCTCTCTTTCAATGAGCAATTACTTGAGAAGAGAGGGGCGTTACGATTTCATTTGCGGCATAGCTGATTTTAGTAAAAAACACCATCAATAGTAGAACTATTAGTGTGTTTTTTTATATCATCCACATGCAAATTTTGCGGATAAGAATTAATTATAAAAACAGTATATAAAATTGATATTTAACTATTGTAAATTTTAAGTAATTGTTTTTATTATATATTTTGTTTTTGTGTGAAATTCGGACAATTTAACATAGAGTGAGGTATGACGGGCCTTACAGGTATCTACTCAAAACATTTCCACAGAATTACCCACAGATTTTGTGGGTAACTTTTCATGTTAGGAAGTTGCCGTTTTTATGTTAATAACTGTCAATTTCAGTTTTTTCTTTGAACTCGCACAAGTCTTCAATCAGGCAGCTTCCGCATTTGGGCTTGCGTGCTGTGCACACATATCTGCCATGTAAAATCATCCAGTGGTGAGCATCAACAAGAAACTCTTTAGGAATGGTTTTAAGTAGTTTCTTTTCAACGTCCAGTACATTTTTCCCGGGGGCAATTTTAGTGCGATTACCAACCCTGAATATATGTGTATCAACGGCCATGACAGGGTGCCCAAAAGCGGTGTTTAAGACAACGTTAGCTGTTTTTCTTCCTACGCCTGGCAAGGCTTCAAGTGCTTCTCGATTGTCAGGAATAATGGAGTTATGTAGTTCCACAAGCATGTTGCATGTTTTGATAATATTCTCAGCCTTGGTGTTATACAGGCCAATAGTTTTGACGTAGCTTTTTAGTGTATCTATGCCCAGGTCAATAATTGCTTGTGGGGTATTGGCGACAGGGTAGAGTTTGCGCGTTGCTTTATTTACCCCTACATCGGTCGATTGTGCTGAAAGTAGAACAGCAATCAGTAATTCAAACGGCGTGCTGTACTCAAGCTCTGTTTTCGGGTTTGGGTTGTCGTTCTGCCAGCGTGTAAAAATTTCGTGCCGTATTGCTTTATTCATGAAAGTATCTGTTCTGTAAGAGAGTTAGCTATAGTAGCTACCTTGACGGGAAAATAAAATGCTCATAAGTGCTTCTTCAGCTCTGAGCTGTTGCTCCAATACTGGGCGTGAATAGAGAAGGTGTGCGACAAGTAGCTAGTTGAAGAGCGTTCGTTAAAGAGGAAAGCGCTAGAGTGTATATCGAGAGTTTGCTTACCTTTTGGATCAGGTGAACCAAAAGGTAAGGCTGTGTATTGGTCGTTAGCTGATAAGGCCTGTCACGCGGACGCGTTTAGTGCCTGAGTCTTGGTTATTAACTGGCGCGTTAGCTAGCTGGCGATCTTTAAGGCGTTTATCAATAATATTTTTAAGTGCAATGAGTAATCCTAACCCAACAAATGCACCAGGGGGCAAGATTGCGAATAAGAAGCCTTTATAATCCTCTACAAGAGTGATCGTCCAGTTTTCTGCCATGGGGCCAAACAGGAGATGCATGTCAGCAAATAATGTTCCTGAGCCCAGTGCTTCACGCAGGCCGCCTAAAATGACTAATACGATAGTGAAGCCAATACCCATCATTGCGCCATCTAGTAAGGATGCTGAGATAGGATTTTTTGATGCGAAAGCATCGGCACGTCCCATGATGACGCAGTTAGTCACAATCAAAGGGATGAAGATGCCCAGGATTTGATATAACTCATAAGTGACGGCTTGCATGAGGAGCTCGATGCAAGTCACAAAAGAGGCGATAATCATCACAAAAACGGGTAATCGAACCGCATCGGGTACAAACTTTCTAAATGTAGAAATAGTTAGGTTGGAACCAGTCAATACTAAAGTACTGGCAATGCCTAAGCTGATTGAGTTAACCACCGATGCTGTTACGGCCAGTAGTGGGCACAAGCCTAATAGTTGCACGAGTGCAGGGTTATTGTGCCAAAGTCCATCTAGCGTGATTTTACGATAATCGATGCTCATGAAGCCTCCTTTATAGGCTTTGGGCTTAACAGTAGATCACGGTTTTGTTTGAAAAAAACGAGTGCTTGGCCAACAGCATTAACGACAGCGCGTGGCGTGATAGTTGCTCCCGTGAACTGATCAAATTGACCGCCATCTTTTTTGACCGCCCAGCTTGAATCGTTTGAGCTTGTCATGCTTTTTTCGTCAAAGCCCATGATCCAATTAGATTTTCTAAGATCGATTTTATCACCTAGTCCTGGAGTCTCTTTATGGGATAGCACGCGTACTCCGGCTACAGAGTTATCGGCATTAATGCCGACAATCAATGTAATATCACCAGAATAGCCGTCAGGTGATATGACGGGAATAATAACCGCTTTCACTAGGTTTTCGCGCTTTGCTTGATAGATCTTTGCAAGTGGGTAACCCAGCTCCGGTGCTTCAATGTTGATAACATCTTGCAAAAGGTCGTTATCAATACTGTCGCGTGAAATTATTTCATATAACGCTTTTGCTTGTTGTGCCCGCTCGTTCTCAAGAATTTGATCTTTAGTGGATACTTGAGTAATAGCAATAAGCCCTGCTGTCACAATGGCAAATATAGAGATGCCTAGCGTGTTTTTTCTTAGTGAAATCAGGAGTTCCATCAAGCTTTCTCCTTCATGCCACGTTTAGGTGTTTTATGGCCATAAGCACGTGGTTGTGTGTATTGGTCAATAAAAGGCGCCGCAAGGTTCATTAATAAGATGCTAAATGCTACAGCATCCGGGTAATTCCCCCAGGTGCGAATAATATAAATCAAGCTGCCAATACCGATACCAAACCAGATTTTCCCCTTATTGCTCGTGGCCGACGATACCGGATCAGTTGCTATAAAAAATGCTCCAAGCATGGTGCCGCCCACGGTTAAATGGAAGAACGGATCAGCATAAGTGTCAGGCGAGATAATATAAAAGAAGGTTGCTATGCCGCCTAAAGATAATAAGAAGGCGGCTGGCGTGTGCCAAGAAAAAATCTTTTTATAAAGTAATAGAATACCGCCCATTGCATAGGCTGCGCTAACGGCATGCCATGCGCCAACATTGCTAAGTACGTCTGATGCTCTCCAAGCTTCTTCGGTTGTCAGTCCCGCGCGATGGCGCATTTCATCAAGAGGTGTGGCAGACGTGAAAGCGTCGGCATGCTCTGTCCAACTGCCAAAAATGAGTGAGAAGGTGTCAGTGAAAGCTAATACATTCCAGCCTTCTCCATACAGCATAAAAGGTGCTGTCCAGCGGGTCATTTCAACGGGAAATGATATCAGTACTAAGGCGTAAGCAACCATGGCTGGGTTGAAGGGGTTTTGTCCAATGCCGCCATAGAGTTGTTTGGCGATAACAATAGCAACAAATACGGCAACGGCGGTTAACCACCAAGGCGCAAAAGGAGGTAGCGCTAAAGCAATTAAAACAGCTGTCAAAATGGCACTGTTATCTTTCAAGTAAAAAGATAGCGGGCGGTGACGTGCCTTGATGCAAAGAGCCTCAAAAAAAACCGCTAAAGCCGATGCCCAAATAATATTAATCAGGGTTCCCCAGCCAAAGAAGAATGTCATCGCCAGTATGCCGGGCAGCGTGGCTAAAATAACCAGGCGCATAATGCCAGCAGTGCTTGTTGGCTTATGTACGTGGGGCGATGTGATGCGAATCAGTGCCATAATCTATCGCATATCCTATTCAAATTGGCTAAGAGTGTTGTTAAATTGAGTTGCTTGCTGCTGAGCGGCTAGTAGCTCGTTCTGTAACGCATTCAGTTCGGCAGGTTCAGCTTCTTGTGCTTTTTTAATGCTGCGTTCAAGCTTCGTCACTGCTGCACGAGCGAGGGCTGCATCTATTTTTAATTTCTTAAGGTCAATGCCTTGATCTGCAGCTGCCTTAATTTTCTCTTCTTCTTCGGCATCCAATTGTTTTTTGGCGTCTTTGTGAAGTTGTGTCAGCCGAACTATTTCTTGCTGTAGTTCACTGGCTTGCTCTGAGTCTATTTCGGCTGAGGCAAGCAAGGTTTCCGCTTTTTTGAGCTTGGTACGCATAATTGAGACATTTTGCTTAAGCGCTTTTAAGTCAGCGGGTGTTCGTGCCGTTGGCTGTTGTTCGGCGCTTTCTACAGGAGCTTTAGTGGCTTCAGGAGCGCTGGTCGTCTTAGTGCTCAGTGATTCAGCCGCTTTTTGTGCGGCAAGTGCTTCTGTGTATTTTGTTTTAAGCTTTTCTACGCCCGCTTTCATTTTTTCGGCGGCGGGGCTGTTATTAGCAAGGGCAGTTTCCAGTGCGGCTTCTGCTTTTTTTAGTGTCCCTAGTGCTTTATCAGTAGATTCTTTTAAGGCGGGTAGTGGGCTACCAGAACTGCTAGTGTCTGTCTCTGCATTGGTAAAGGCGAGTTGTGCTGCAGCAGATTTCTCTTCTAGTTGTACAACGGTAGCGCGCAAAGTGTCAGCGCCATCGTGGCCTTTTTCTTCGGCTATTTTTAATGCCTGTTGTGCTTTCTTTAATTTTGTTCTGGCCACAGCTGCTTGAGTTTTAAGCTGTTTGATATCTGGAGCTGCAGAGGTTGTCGGCAGCTGTGAGCCTGATTGTGCTAACTCAAGGGCCTTTTGTGCTTCTTCGGCTGCATGTTCTGCCTGTTTGTGCTGCAGGTCGAGCTGAGCAATACTATCGCTGCTGTCTGCTTTTGCAGCTTCTAATGCTGATAGTGCTTTTTTAAGTTTGGTACGTGTAATCGCTGCGGCTGTTTTCAGTTGCTTTATATTATCTTCAGGTGTTTTTGCTGCGTTTTCACTGCTTGCTTTCTTGGCTGCTTGAGTTTTTGCGGCCTGTTCTGCACGCTCTTTACGGCGTATTTCTTTATCAAGAATAGCTTGCTCTAAACGTGCTTGCCTTGCCTCAAAGCGTTGTCTGGCTTGGTCTGATTTGCGTTGCTCTGCTTCTTCAGCTCGTATTTCATTTTTGGCAAAACGATAGTACTGAACAAGAGGTATATTACTAGGGCACACGTAAGAACACGCGCCGCACTCTATGCAATCAAATAAGTTGTGATGTTTTGCTTTTTCAAATTCGCGGCTTTTAGAGAACCAAAAAAGTTGCTGAGGTAGTAATTCTGCCGGGCATGCTTGTTCGCATAAGCCGCATCGGATGCAGGCTTGTGATGGTGGAGCCGGTGGCATCTCCTCTTTAACGGCGGCAATAATACAGTTTGATGTTTTGATGATAGGAATAGCATCATCTTCAATTGTGAAGCCCATCATTGGGCCACCCATAACTAGTCTGCTGAGTGTTTTATGGTTAACTTGGGCCGCTTCAAGTAAGTCGTTAATTGGAGTGCCAATAAGGGCTTCAAGGTTTTGTGGTTTGCCAACGGCGCCGCCGGTGACGGTAACGATACGAGATATCAGAGGAGTGCCGTGATGTACTGCTTGGTTAATTGCCGCCACTGTTCCAATGTTTTGGCATACGATACCAACATCCGCAGGAATACGCCCACTGGGAACTTCCACGCCTGTTAATAAGCGCACTAGCTGCTTTTCACCACCTGAGGGGTATTTAGTGGGTACGACGACAATATCTATATTTAATTCTGTGTGGCGCAGTGCATCTTCAAGCACACGAATGGCATGTGCCTTGTTGTCTTCGATGCCAATTAAAATATGGGTAGGGTTGAGCAAATAATTGATAATCTCAATACCGCCTACAACTTGCTCGGCACGTTCGCGAATGAGCATGTCGTCAGCTGTAATGTAGGGTTCGCACTCTGCGGCATTGATGATCAGGGTGTTAACAATATGATCGTCACCTAGGTGCAACTTAACATCAGTAGGGAAACCAGCACCGCCCATGCCTGCAATACCATGATTGCGAATGTAATCGATTAACTCAAGTTGTGGAAGAGTGTGATAGTCTGCTAACCCTTGGTGGGGAACCCATTGATCTTGGCCGTCGGTTTTTATACTGATACAAGGTGCTTCTAAGCCAGACGGGTGGGGTACTGCCTGAGGGCTGATATCTGTAATGGTACCTGAGCTTGATGCATGTATAGAAACACTGATTCTGCCTTGTGCTTGAGCAATCATTTGACCTTTTAATACCTGCTCGCCAACATGAACGCATGGCTTGGCAGGTGCGCCAATATGCTGCTGTATAGGGATTGTCAACTGTTCTGGTATAGGGGCTAAGCGAATAGGTGCACGCGTTGATTGTTTTTTATTCTCGGGTGGATGAATGCCGCCATGAAAAGCAAAAATCTTACTCATGATGGCGCTCCTTCTTTGTTTGATGCGTGTGTAATAACACGTCCATCAGTAGCGATCAGTTCCACGCCGGGCACGGGTGGCGTCCACTTCCAGTTATTCAGTGTGGTTTCAATGGGTAGCATATCTATACAATCAACAGGGCAGGGTTCTACACATAGGTCGCATCCAGTGCATTCAGAAACAATAACGGTATGCATCTGTTTTGCAGCACCAAGAATGGCATCCACCGGGCATGCTTGGATGCATTTGGTGCAACCAATGCATTCATCTTCTCGGATATACGCCACTGTTTTGATGCTCTCTTCACCATGTTCGGCATCAAGTGGAACCGCTTCAACATCTAAGAGGTCGGCAAGGGCTTCAATGGTGCTTTGGCCGCCAGGAGGGCACTTATTGATTTGCTCTCCATTGGCGATGGCTTCAGCATAGGGGCGACAACCCGGGTGGCCACACTGGCCACACTGTGTTTGCGGTAAAAGATCATCTATTTGATCGACAATGGGGTTGCCTTCAACTTTGAACTTTACAGCAGCAAAACCTAGTACTAAGCCGAAAATAACGGCTAAGCTGAGAAGAACTAGAATGGCAATTAATACAGCGCTCATCAATACAACCTGCTCAAAATTTAACCAAGCCAGTGAAGCCCATAAAAGCGAGAGACATAAGGCCAGCAGTAACCATGCCTATTGCAGCACCACGAAAGGGTGTTGGAACATCGGCAACAGCGACACGCTCACGAATGGCCGAAAAGAGTATCAGTGCCAACGAAAAACCTACAGCACCACCAAAACCATAGAAAATTGACTCCATAAAGCCGTTCTGTTTTTTGATGTTTAACAGAGCAACACCGAGTACAGCGCAATTTGTGGTGATAAGTGGTAGAAATATGCCTAATACTTTATGTAGCAAGGGGCTGGTTTTCTTAACAACCATTTCAGTGAACTGTACGACAACAGCAATCACTAAGATAAATGAAATGGTTCTTAAATAGCCAAGATCAAATGGTAAGAGCAGGTAAGTATAAACTAAATAGCTGCATACCGAAGACAATGTCAGTACAAAGGTTGTTGCTAGTGACATACCCATGGCTGTTTCGAGTTTGTTGGACACACCCATAAACGGGCAAAGGCCAAGAAACTGAACCAGTACAAAGTTATTCACCAGCACGGTGCTGATTAAAATGAGAAGAAAATCTGTCATGATCACTGCATCAAAATGCGAAAATCCATCTAGGTTTCCCTGATAGATCTTCGAAATTAACAAAAGCTGAAGTGTACCTTAAACTGCGATGTTAGGCACAGTTTAAGGCATGATTTAACTCAATGAGAGGGTCGTCTTAATGACCTTTCTCGTTGGTTTGTATTATATTAGCTTCAGTTCCTGTAATTGCTGCATTACTACAGAGATCTGCTCGTTACCTTGCGGTAATTTATCCGTTTGAATAGTCAGGTCAGCAGTTTCAAGTTCAGTATCAGTAAGTACCAACAAGCCATTCTGTTTTAATAGTTCAGCAACCGCACTTGAATTTTGTAGTAAGGCGGCAGGTAAGGCATTTTTCGTTAGTGTTGTTACGTTACGACCAGCTTTAAACAGTGCTTGTTCTAGAGAAAAGATTAGCGTTTGTGCAGAGTCAGCAGAGCCTTCTACTTTAATGATTGTCGGTTGTTGCCCAAAGCGGCGCGCTTTTTGTTCTGCGCTAACTTGCGGCGAGCTAGACAAGGTTTGTTTAGTATCAGTTTCAGCATCTATGATCATACCGGCAGCAACTGTTGTGTTGCTCAAGCGATCAACAACAATAAACGAGCCTGTGCCGCGAAATGCTGTGTAGTTGTCCGCGAGAATAGGACGCTCTAGGGTGATCTCGCACTGGCCAATTTCATTCAGCTCAAGTGTGCTAGCATCAGATTTTTCAAGCGTGTTGACATCAATTTGATGACGAATGGCGGTAACAGACCCTGCTGTACGACTCGTTAGCAGCTTGATGTCGTACGTTTTGCCTTGTGTCAGTGGTTGTTCATCCATCCAAACCAGTGTTGCATCAAAACGATTAGTTGCTTTAGGAATGTTATTGCTGTGAACAATGATGTCGCCACGGGAAATATCAATCTCATCTTCCAGTGTCAGCGTAATGGACATTGGAGGGAATGCTTCTTGAAGTTCGCCATCAAAGGTGATAATAGACTTAATGCGTGAAGACTTGCCCGAAGGTAATACAGTAACTGCATCACCCGGTTTTACGATACCGGACGTTAGCGTACCGCAATATCCTCGAAAGTCGAGATTAGGACGATTGACGTACTGCACTGGGAAGCGTAGTTCGTCAAAATTTTTGTCGCGTGCAATTTTAACGGTATTCAGCGTTTCCATTAAAGGAAGACCTGTGTACCAAGGCATGTGCTCAGAAGGGTTTACTACATTGTCACCCTTGAGTGCGGAGAGTGGTACGAATTGAATATCAGGTAGATTTAAGTCTGCTGTAAACGCTAGGTAATCAGCTTTGATTTGTTCATAACGTTCTTCGCTGAAGTCGACCAAGTCCATTTTATTGATAGCGACAATCGTGTGTTTAAGCCCTAATAGCGACACAATAAAACTATGCCGTTTAGTTTGTACTTGCACGCCATGGCGAGCATCAATCAGGATGATGGCAAGATCACACGTTGATGCACCCGTTGCCATGTTTCGGGTGTACTGCTCATGCCCTGGAGTATCAGCAATAATAAATTTACGTTCAGCAGTAGAGAAGTAGCGGTAAGCTACATCAATGGTAATCCCTTGTTCGCGCTCTGCTTGTAAGCCATCAACTAGCAGTGCAAGGTCAAGCTCTTCGCCAGCGTTACCTACGCGTGCGTTTTCACTTTGAATAGCAGCAAGCTGATCTTCATAAATCATTTTTGAATCGTGCAGTAGACGCCCGATTAGGGTGGACTTCCCATCATCAACGCTGCCACACGTTAAAAAACGAAGTAGCTCTTTGTTTTCGTGCTGATGAAGGTACGCTTCAATGTCGGTCGAAATCAGTTCAGATTGGTGGCTCATGGTATTGGTCTCTCAATTCAGTATCAGAAAATGGTTAAAAAGTAGATGTTAGAAGTAACCTTCCATTTTCTTTTTCTCCATTGAGCCGGAAGAATCATGATCGATGGCACGACCCTGGCGCTCAGATGTTGTGGTTAGCAACATTTCCTGAATGATTTCTTGCAAAGAGCTTGCCTCAGACTCCACCGCTCCTGTTAGCGGATAGCAGCCGAGTGTTCTGAAGCGCACTTTACGCATTACCGGATGCTCGCCTTCCTCTAGTGGTAAGCGCTCATCATCGACCATGATCATCATGCCGTTACGCTCAACGACTGGGCGTTCTTCTGCTAGATACAGAGGTACAATTGGGATGCTTTCTAAGTAGATGTACTGCCAGATATCTAACTCAGTCCAGTTGGATAATGGAAATACACGGATGCTCTCGCCTTGATCAACGCGGGTATTAAAAATATTCCAAAGCTCCGGGCGTTGATTTTTTGGATCCCAACGGTGAAATTTGTCACGGAACGAAAATACACGCTCTTTTGCGCGTGATTTTTCTTCGTCACGACGCGCGCCACCAAAAGCAGCATCAAATTTGTATTTGTTAAGGGCTTGTTTGAGGCCCTGCGTTTTCATTACATCAGTATGCTTGGAGGAGCCGTGTGTGAACGGCCCCACTCCCATGTCTACACCTTCTTTGTTGACATGAACAATTAAATCCATACCCGCTTCTTCAGCCATTTTGTCGCGAAAAGAGATCATCTCCTTAAATTTCCATGTGGTATCTACATGCATCAAGGGGAAAGGCGGCTTGCCAGGATGGAAGGCTTTACGAGCCAGGTGAAGCATCACGGCGGAGTCCTTCCCAATGGAGTAAAGCATTACTGGGTTATCAAACTCAGCTGCCACTTCGCGAATTATCTGGATGCTTTCGGCTTCCAGCTGTTTTAAATGGGTAAGACGGCGCTCTGGTATAGATGTCATCTGTTTATGCCTACTCGATTTATAGCTTGGTTAAGCAGATAGGCTGCTTGACGCTGCCCATCTGTCATATGTTGCGGTGCATTATTACAGAGAGTTTTTCCTATTAAAAGTAATAAATAGAAATCTGTTTATTACTTTTTGGAATAAACGGGGTTTTTCTTTATATTTCAAAAAAGAATAACAAAGTGATAAATTATTATTTTCTGTTATATAAAAATGTGAGTATGATGGCGTTCTGATTCGTTTAGGGTAATGGGTACTAATTGTATGGAATTTGCTTACAGCTTTGCTGGATTGGTTGTAGGGTTTATTGTCGGGCTCACAGGCATTGGTGGTGGTGCATTAATGACGCCGATTCTGATTGTTGTGTTCGGTATCCCTCCTATTATTGCCGTGAGCACAGATCTTCTTTACGCCTCAGTCACCAAGTTTGGTGGGGTTTTTGCGTATGCTCGTAAAAAATTAATTGAATGGCGGATCGTTATTTTACTGTTGTCTGGTAGTATCCCCGGCAGCTTGTTGACGCTGGAGTACCTTAAGGGTTTAGCGGCTTTAGATGATATTGAACATCTAATGAATCTGACACTAGGTATTTCGCTGATATTGACCTCTATAGCGGTGTTTGGCCGTAACAAAATTCGCGAGTTTGCCCTGAAAGTAGAAGGGCGTCCTTGGGTCGTAAAAGCAAAGAGAATTCGCCCTGCAGTCACCTTGTTAACCGGTGTTGTGTTGGGTGGTTTAGTTACGCTGTCCTCTGTTGGTGCAGGTGCGTTAGGTACAGCGATGTTAATTACGCTTTACCCGCGCATGAGTATGCCAGCGATTGTTGGTACTGATCTTGTGCATGCCGTGGTGCTAACTGGTATTGCCGGTGCTGGGCATTATGGTATGGGAAGCGTGGATTTATCTTTGCTTGCCTATTTACTGCTGGGGTCATTGCCAGGTGTGTTTATAGGGAGTCACATAGGTGCGAAACTGTCACCTAAGGTGATGCAACCGATAATGGGCTCAATATTGCTAGCTATCGGTGTACGTTTCGTATTGGCTGGTTGACATAATAATTATTAACGAACAATTTAAATTTTCTAGAATCGTAAAAGGGCAGTTGAGCTGCTAAACGGGTGAAACATTCATGTATCAGTATAATGAAGTCGACCAAACCCTGGTTGACGAGCGCGTCGAACAGTACCGTGATCAGACACGTCGCTACTTGGCAGGAGAGCTTCCAGAGGATGAGTTTCTTGTCTTGCGATTGATGAATGGACTTTATATTCAACGGTTTGCACCGATGCTGCGTGTAGCGATTCCTTATGGCTTGATGTCTTCGGAACAATTGCGCAAATTAGCTCATATTGCTCGTACATATGATAAAGGTTATGGGCACTTCACAACCCGTACAAACCTTCAGTTTAACTGGCCTAAGCTTGAAGAAGTACCTGATATTTTGGCTGAATTGGCGCAAGTGCAGATGCATGCTATTCAGACGTCGGGTAACTGCATTCGTAACACCACAACGGATCCATACTCCGGCGTCTATGCTAATGAATTAGAAGACCCACGTGCTTACTGTGAGATCATACGTCAATGGTCGACATTACATCCTGAATTTGCTTATTTACCTCGCAAATTTAAAATTGCAGTGACCGGTAGTACCGAAGATCGAGCCGCATCTCAGGTGCATGATATTGGTTTGCATCTAGTGCAGAATGATGCCGGTGAAATTGGTTTTGAAGTACTTGTGGGTGGTGGTTTAGGCCGTACACCTGTTATTGGTAAGGTAGTGCGAGACTTCTTACCTAAAGAGCATCTGCTTTCGTATTTAGATGCTATCTTGCGTGTTTATAACCTTAACGGGCGTCGAGATAACAAGTACAAAGCGCGTATTAAGATCCTAGTCAATGCTTTGGGCGTCAAAGAGTTTAGCCGCTTGGTTGAAGAAGAGTGGGAATACTCTCGCGACGGTGAACTTACGTTAACGAGTGCTGAAATTGAGCGTGCTAAAAGCTTCTTTACACCGTTTGATTATGATGTAAATGCAGCGACAGATACGTCGTTTGAGCAAAAGCTTGCAGAAGATAGTGCTTTTAAAACTTGGTATGAGCGCAATACAGTCGACCACCGCGTTGAAGGATATCGTATTGCGATTGTATCCTTAAAACCGCATTTAAAACCGGCGGGTGATATCACTGATGCGCAGATGGACCTCGTGGCTGATCTGGCTGAAAAATACAGCTTTGGTGAAATTCGCTCCACGCATGATCAGAACTTAGTATTGGCTGATGTGAAAAAAGCAGACTTATATAGTGTGTGGCAAGGGCTAGAGGCTAGCAATCTGGCTCGTCCAAATATTGGTACATTAGCGGATATGATTGTTTGCCCAGGTTTTGATTTCTGTGCACTAGCAAATGCAAAAACATTGAACATTGCCGATCAAATTAATGAGCGTTTTGACGATCTAGATCACCTCTATGATTTAGGTGATATTCAGTTGAATATGTCGGGTTGTATCAATGCTTGTGGCCATCATCATGTTGCAGATATCGGCATTTTGGGTGTCGATAAAAAAGGTGAAGATTGGTACCAGATTACTTTGGGGGGCTCTTCACGTGAAGATGCTTCATTAGGTAAAGTGTTAGGTAAGTCTGTTGCTGCTGATGATGTTGCGAATACATTAGAGAAAATTTTGGATGTGTTTGTAGAGCACCGCCAAGAAGAAGAATTGTTCCGCGATACTTACAAACGTATCGGTATGGACCCGTTTAAGGAGAATGTTTATGCCCCTGCTCATTAATAAAAATATCGTTGCTAACGATAGCTGGCAGTCGATTGATACAGAAAGCCTAGAGCAGGCTCAGGCGCTTCCTAGTGGCGATATTATCGTACCGTTAGCTTTTTACCTTGAGAATCGTGACGATCTTCTGGGCCGTGATGGCCAGCTAGGTATACAAGTGAATGGAGATGATGATCTTCAGGCTTTGTATGCTGAACAGGGTAATATTGCTTTGGTTGCGGTTGAATTTCCAATCTTTCGAGATGGGCGTGGTTTTAGTATCGCTAAGCACCTTGTTAGAACAGGCTTTAAAGGCGAAATCCGGGCGATAGGTGATGTGGCGCGTGATCGTTTAGCGTTGATGCAAAGCTCAGGTTTTAATGCATTTTTAATTCCTGAAGATCGGTTTTCAGAAGAAGACCTCAATGCATTTACTGAAGTAAGCGTGAATTATCAGGGAACGGCAGCTGACCCACGGCCTATTTTTCGCCGCTAATTCTATTGACAGAGCTAAAGCCTACGGGCTTTAGCTGACAAAGGAGAGAGAATAACGATGAGTATTGATTTGGTTGCTGCTAATAAGGCGTTAGAAGGTAAGTCACCCCAAGAGATTGTTGCATGGGCTATTGCGCAGTCTGATAACCCTCTAGTGACGACTAATTTTCGGCCTTACGAATCTGTCATTTTACATATGGCGGTGCAAGCTAAGCCGGATATTAAAGTCTTGTGGGTTGATTCAGGTTATAACACTTCTGCGACTTATCGATTTGCAGAAAAAATGATTCAGGACTTTAACCTCAACGTCGAAACGTATATTCCTCAACAGACATCTGCTCGTCGTAATGTGCTGATGAAGGGTATTCCTGATATTGATGATCCTTTACATGATGAGTTTACCCGCCAAGTTAAGTTAGAACCGTTTCAACGCGCATTAGCGCAGATGAGCCCTGATTTGTGGTTGAATGCTATTCGTAAAGACCAGACCGAGTTTCGCCAGTCCTTGGAAATTGTGTCTGCTAGTAAAGATGGCATTATTAAGGTTGCACCACTGTTCAACTGGAGTGAGGCCGAGCTAGAGGCATATTTGCTTGAGCATAACTTGCCAAATGAGCATGATTATTTTGATCCTACTAAAGCGCTAGAAACACGTGAGTGCGGTTTGCACACACAGCTATAAATTGCTTTGTTAATATAAGAATTCAAGCAGTGGGTCCGATCTAATCAGTGGTTTTTGACCGGATTATGTTAATCTGGGCTCATGAACTGACTGGGGGCTCATTGTGGATTTTTTACCTCTCTTTTTTAATCTTAAGTCACGCCAAGTATTACTCATTGGTGGCGGTGATATCGCTTTACGTAAAGCCCGCCTATTGAAGCGTGCCGGTGTTTATCTCACGGTGGTATCGCATACCGTTGATGACGAGCTCAAAGCACTGTTGGTTAATGCTAACGATCAGATAGTTATTGGCGAATACCATGCGGCGTTATTAGAAGGCAAAGCATTAGTGGTAGCGGCTACTGATGACAAAGACCTGCATGAGCGTGTTCATTATGATGCAGTGGCGCTAAATATCCCTGTTAATGTTGTTGATACTCCCTCCCTTTGTACCTTTATTTTTCCGGCTATTGTTGACCGCTCACCTATTGTTATTGGTATCTCTTCAGGCGGAGAGTCGCCTGTTTTAGCACGCTTGCTAAGGGCGCGTTTAGAAACACTGATCCCTAATGGTTATAGCCGTCTAGGCTCATTAGTTGGACGTTTTCGCCAGCAGGTAAAAGCGACATTTGGTTCGGTTAATGAGCGCCGTCGTTTTTGGGAGCATGTGCTCGAAGGTCAGGTTGCAGAGAAGGTTTTTTCTGGGCGCAACGAGGAAGCAGAAGCATTGCTAAAAGCGGCCATCGATAAAGGTGAAAACAGCCACCAAATAGGCGAGGTGTACTTGGTTGGAGCGGGTCCTGGTGATCCAGAGCTCTTAACGTTTAAAGCGTTACGCCTGATGCAGCAAGCAGACGTTGTGTTTTATGACAACCTGGTATCGGCAGAAGTGCTGGATCTATGTCGTCGTGATGCAGACCTGATCTATGTTGGAAAAAAACGTGATGATCATGCGGTCCCTCAAGAGGGGATCAATGCACTATTAGTGCAGCATGCGCAGCAAGGTAAACGTGTTGTTCGCTTAAAGGGTGGAGATCCATTTATTTTTGGCCGAGGCGGCGAAGAGCTAGAAACACTTAAATCACACGGTATTCCATTTCAGGTGGTGCCGGGGATAACCGCTGCGAGTGCTTGTTCAACTTATGCCGGTATACCGCTAACACACCGAGGTTATGCGCAGTCGGTTAAGTTTGTAACAGGGCAGCTTAAAAATCGAAAAGATAAACTGAATTTCTCTGAGCTGGTGCACCCTAACCAAACCGTTGTGTTTTATATGGGGCTGCATACATTGCCAACTCTTGCAGAAAGCTTAGTCGAGCATGGTAAGCCAGCCGATACGCCAGTAGCTATTGTCTCTAAGGGGACGTCACCTGATCAAAAGGTTCTGACGGGTACCTTGGCTGACATTGCGGCTAAGCAAGAGGATGCGAAGCTAGTAGCACCGGCACTGATCATTGTAGGTGAAGTAGTTGCTTTGCAAGATCAGTTAGCATGGTTTGGTGACAACGTTGAACAAGAAGGTTTAACGCATGCGTTAGGAATGCTTAAAACAGAGAAATGAGTGTTCTGTTACATTGATTTAATGAGCTATTGCACATGAGCTGTTTTCGATAGCTGTTCGGATAATGGCTCTTTGTCGCAATTATTTATAGTAATGAATAACCGTTAAGCCGGACCCGTGAGGTTCGGCTTTTTTTGTGTCTATTGAATATAGGCTCCCGTGTTTTAGAGCCCCGTTTATTAGCAGCACACACATGCGTATGGTATTAATGAATGGGAACGAATAGCTATCTTCATTAATCAATGGTGAGAGAACTTATGAGTGATAAAGCCGTTATTGCGCAGAAAGTACCGTATGCAACTGATGTAGTCGCAGGCGAACGTTATCGTTGGTGCGCTTGTGGTTTAAGTAGCCGCCAGCCTTTATGTGATGGCTCACATAAAGGTACTGACTTTAGACCGGTGTCTTTCACGGCGGAAAAAACAGAGACAGTGTATCTCTGTGGTTGTAAGCAAACAGCAAATGCTCCGATGTGTGATGGATCGCATAAGGCTCTGTAAGCGTGCTCGATTAAAGATGTTTGTGTCTGATATTAGCATTGTATTGAAATGATTTTCAGGAGAGCTTTGGTATGCGTGTAAAGGTTCAATTTGAGAGCAATGGGCAAATGCTGGCTGGGATGCTGGAAACACCTGAAGCAGATATACGTTGTTATGCGCTGTTTGCTCATTGCTTCACGTGTGGAAAAGATATAGCGGCGGCCTCTCATATTGCACGGGCGCTGGTGGCAAAAGGCATTGCTGTGCTTCGGTTTGATTTTACGGGCTTGGGTAATAGCGATGGTGACTTTGCCAACACGCATTTTTCATCAAACATTCAAGACTTATTGGCCGCTGCAGATTTCTTGCGTCAGGAGTATCAAGCGCCTGCAATATTGATTGGGCATAGCTTGGGAGGTGCGGCAGTGTTAGCGATGGCAGCACAGGTTACAGAAGTTCATGCAGTTGTAACTATCGGTGCACCACACCATGCTAAGCATGTCGTGCATAACTTTTCAGCCTCAATCGATAAAATTATTGAAAATGGCGAAGCCGAAGTGTGTTTAGGCTCTCGCAAATTTCTTATCAAGAAACAGTTTTTAGATGATATTGATACACACCTTGACCATGATATTGGCAAGTTAAAAAAGGCATTGTTAGTGATGCACTCGCCGTCAGATTCTACGGTGCCTATTTCTGAGGCAGAAAAAATTTATCGTAATGCCAAGCACCCAAAAAGTTTTGTTAGCTTGGATAGTGCTGATCATTTGCTAACTAAGCGCGCTGACTCTGAGTATGTCGCAGAAACCATAGCAGGTTGGGCTAGTCGCTACATTCCTAAAGCAGAGCAGCATCGAGTCCCTGTTAAAAAAGGGCATGTCATTGTCGAAGAAAAAAATCATGTTTTCACCCAGCATGTGAGCAGCGATAGCCATTATTGGTTGGCAGATGAGCCGACAGCAGTGGGCGGGGCAAACAGTGGTCCTGATCCATATGAACATTTATTAGCAGGACTAGGGGCTTGTACCTCTATGACAGTTCGAATGTATGCGAGTCGAAAAAAGCTGGCGTTACAGCATGTGCGTGTTGAGCTAAGTCATACTCGTAATTACCATCAAGACTGTGAAGGGTGTGATGTAACGCCGCAGTCGATGGAAATTATTGAGCGTAAACTAACCTTGGTGGGAGATTTAACAAAAGAGCAGCGACAGCGTTTGCTAGAGATAGCGGATAAGTGTCCCGTACATAAAACACTACACAGTAATCTTCAGGTTGTTACTCAGTTGTTACCAACAGAGTAATGGGTGCTCAATAAACGGTTCTAGATAAAAGGGGCAGGCTAGGTTTATAGCCTGTACCCTTGAGGCATGCATCACTTGCTAAGTAATTGACTCTACTTATCTTCGCTGCCGATGTAACGATAGACGCCCGCACCCAAGATGGCACCAATCACTGGCGCTATCCAGAATAGCCATAACTGAGAAATCGCCCAACCGCCAACATACAACGCAACACCTGTACTACGTGCAGGGTTTACAGACGTGTTAGTGACAGGAATACTAATGAGGTGGATTAAGGTTAGACATAGTCCAATAGCAATAGGGGCTAAACCTTTAGGTGCGCGCTCATCCGTTGCACCCATGATGACGAGTAAGAACATCATCGTCATTACCACTTCAGTAATAAAAGCAGACAGTAATGAGTAACCACCAGGTGAGTGTTCCGCGTAGCCATTGGAAGCAAATCCTGCGCTGACATCAAATCCTGCTTGTCCGCTAGCAATCAAGAACAAAACCCCACCGGCAACTAAGCCGCCAATGACTTGCGCTGCGATATAGGGAAGTAACTGGTTGGCTGGAAAACGCCCACCTGCCCATAACCCTATAGAGACCGCTGGATTAAGATGACAGCCAGAAATATGTCCGATAGCAAAAGCCATCGTTAAGACAGTTAACCCGAAAGCAAATGACACGCCGAGTAGGCCGATACCTACATCAGGAAAAGCCGCAGCCAGTACCGCGCTGCCGCACCCCCCCAATACTAGCCAAAATGTTCCAAAAGATTCTGCAATATACTTTTTCATAACAACCTCCTTGATTGTGGAGGTAGTGTTGCGTTGAGTGGCTGAACCTCTACTGAAATATTAGTCTTCTAAGCTAAGTAAGCTTTTAAAGAGGCTAAAAGCCCTGCGTAAATAGGATTACAAAACTCACTAACATCATGACTGTTGTCTGAATCAAAGCTGGATGACCATTCAATAAAGGTCTCGCCTGTGTCTGTGATAGGCGATAATTTTACGACGCCAAAATAGTTCTGCACACAGTCTTTAGCGACAGGCCCTGGGCCATCATCAATACGGTACGTGAAAGTGAATCCATTATTGTCGATGGACAGAAGCGTTTCATGAAATGCATCATTAAGAATGCGTCGAGCACCCACCTCATGGCTTTGTTTATCTCCTACTTTCTCTGTAGAGGTAACAACAGCAGTGCCCCACGGTAAATCATGAAAGTTTTTTACGGTATCCCAAACTTTTTCTATAGGCGCATTGATAACCGTTGAGTTGTAACATTTTCCCATGGTGTTCACCTTGTCATCATTTTACGATTGATTGCGTTGGCTTCGTTGTACCTGAAATCTAGCATACTCGGGAAGTGAACTGCTGTTAGTCTGAAGTGTTAAAAAGCACCTTCTTTAGTGCTTTTTAGTATGTGCGTGGATTGTGCCTCTAGTGTTTTATTAAGGCGGTTTCTTATGTGAGTATTAGCAGGGTTAGATAAGGAACTAGGCTAAATATAATAAAAAGTAGTTTAAATAACCCAAGAAAAGCGTAAAAAGCAATGTCGAATTGCTGGCGCGTAATAGCAAAAAAATGGCGTTGAGTGTGATAGACAAAATCTGGCGCAAGCATAAATATACTTGTCCATAGAATAAGCAGTGCGACATTGATAACCGAACACCACATGAAAAAGTCTTTTAGTGTTTCTATGTCCATCTATGTATCATCCTTTTTTCCAAATAAGAGTTTTAGTTTATCCTTGGCCAGAAATAGAATTATCCCGAAAATGCTAACGAGCAATGTTTCCCAAAACTCTAATAGTTTCTTCCAAAATACACTAAGTAACTCTATCAATTTTTCTTTGAATAACCCGCTAGAATCAACATTGACAGTGACGTTGAGCGTAGCGGCTGTTCTGGGGACGGGAATGCCGCTGCAGTCAGCAGATTCAAATAGATTGATATTAGCGCCCACTTGAAAGGTACCTGCCTTAATAGGGACGAGTATAAAGCTGAGCTCGGAGCCTTTGGGGTGTATTTTTATGCACTGTATATTTTTAGGGGTTATGTTGAATTCTGGAGCGATGGCTTCAATTTTAGCGGTTTCGCCGGCGGCAGGTATTGTTGTAGTGCTGCTTGCCATGCCTGCAGGTACAATGGCACCTGAATCCGGGTTACCAATCCACACTCTTAATTCGCCCACAGGCCCAGGTATATCTAAGCGGGTATTAGCTGTTATTTCTACCTTGTATTGATCAAATGTAGGCGGCGAAATTTCCTTTGTAGCGTCCTTATATTTCGGGTTGAGGGTTGTTGTGTTGCTCGTTTTTTGAGCTTCTTTAGCTCGCCCAGCCGCTTCCTTTGTCGGTAGGGCTTTAGGTTTGTGCTTTACAGTATGGGTGTTAACTGTGGCAGAAGGTTTGACGCTGGGTTGGCGTGTGTCGGTTGCAGGCGGAGCGGGTTTTGGTGTAACAACGGCTGGTGCTTCTACTTCTACTTCTGCTTTATTGTTACTATTTGTCACGGAGCTTTGCGGTGCTTCCTCTTCTTGGGAACAGCTGGTTAGTAGCATCGCAATGCAGAAATACATCATAGCCAGTAATAATGGTTGTGAGGTTAATTGGCTATATCTCATGCGATGTCCCCCAGTTATTAGTTAGTCCTATTTATTGGCTGGTCTTATTAATGTTTTTGTATGGCTATGCAATATAGGTTTCGCCAATTTCAAACTTATTTCTCACAATTGATATGGGAAAACTAGTGCGCATTTGGTAATGAGGAGTATCAGGAAAAGATCGCCAGTTTCCTCCCCATTCAAGAAGCCCTGACATAGCAAACTCTGAAGCCTTTATGTAGTCCTTGGGGTTACTCGAATAGCCGCCAGTTGCAGTGAATATGCCGATATCCCAAGCAATACCAAAATTATGGTTACTCCTGCCACCACGTGCTTTTGTTATGATAGGGCCAGGGTTGTTGTATCGCCCTTGTCGAAATAGCTTGTTTTGCTCTTCATAGGTGCGTGTGCCAGAGATTATCTTTGCGTTGATGTTATTGTTAAGAAGCCGGTTCATAAAGTGCCTGGCTTCTAATTGTGCTTTGAGAGATAGAGTACATATGTGCTTTTCTGTGCGGTGATCAAAAGCGCCTATTTGTTCTTTCATAGCGTCTGATTTGAGGTGAAATTCATTCGCGCCTTTCTCTGTGAATCTTCCCCAAATCCCGTCGAGTGTTTTACTGTATAGCCCTTCGGTTTTTAAAAGTCGTTGGAAAAAGAGCACATCATCTCCAAATAGTCCGTAGCTCATAAGATTCTCCTTGTTATCGTTATTACTTCTCTTTTGTGGTTTCGGTTTTTCCGGACAGCTGCCCTAAAACATATCCAGCTATACCGCTCAGAATGGCACCTGTGATATTTCCATCTAATCGGTTTGCCAAGCTAAGCACCACGGTGGCGGCAATTACACCAATGACCGTAACGGTTTTGAAAAATGATGAGCTTTTTAATATATCCATGATTTTCTCATCCGATTTGGCAACCGCGTTCCAGAACATGCCCCACATTGTGACTATGCCTATGGTAGCCAGTACAGATAGACCAACAATGTATTCAGCTTTTAACTCCATGGTTTGTTCAATGATTTCTGTCTCCATTACTGTGCTCCATTAAAGGTATTGTTTGCGCTATTTCTGAGTCGGTAGATAAATGAAAAATAGCAGGGCTTTAGGAACGTTCTATTAAAATAATAAAGAGAATTAGCCGACCTGTTGAAAGCATAAATTTGTATGGGCAGTATTGAGCGAAAGGAGGGTATTGTATTTACGCTAGAGCGCGGTCTGTTTTTTGGTAAATAATACACATGCGCACAGGGTTGCGGGGAGTATGTATAAGCATCGATTGAATGAGGTACTTTTAGCGGGTACATAATAAAACCTACCGCATTATTATTGGTATAGGTGGCTTTAATTCTTTATGCACGGAGGCCGTCAGTTGTTACTGCTTTTAGAAGGAATCCGAGACCATAAAATATCCTTTATATAAATCTATACTCTGATTTAATAGCTTATGCAAACGTTCGTTTTACGCTGGTACTGCCTTAGAATTAGCATTTTTCCAGTGAGTCATGCAAAAGCCTTTGTGTCTGTTAATGGGCTTGCTAGCTACGGGCATTGAGTATTATGTTTATGGTATGAAGTTATAAATGCTTGATGAATAAGTCGTTATTAGGTGTGGTGATACATAGTTTGAGAAATAGTATGACGGGGTTTTAGTGAGTAAAAATCAAACAATATGTGATGATCAAAGTCTTGGTTTGGCTGTAAGTAAAGGAGCGCACCTTGTGATGTTTGGTGCAGAGCGCTGTGGCGTGTGCAAAGTGATCTGGCCACAATTGCTAGCTGCCTTGGATGAGCGCTGGCCAAGTTTGAAACTGCATTACATTGACTGTGAAAAACACCAAGAAAATTGCGCGCAGCAGGGTGTATATTCTTTGCCTGTTGTTAGGTTGTATTTTGATGGGCGGTTGTATCTGGAGAAAATACAGGTGTTTAGTTTAGGACCATTTATTTCCGATATAAGTAAACTATGCGAGCAATATAGTGTGCAAAATGAGGGCTAATAATCGACAGTCTGGCTTGTCCTGCTGCCGATTATTAGCCATAAAAATATTAAGCCGGTTTAGGTAGTGGCTCGATGACTATATGAGTTACTCATGTGTATTAGTTAAATAGCACGGTACCCACCCCCAAGCTCCCTGCAAAGCCTAAAGAGTAGGCTAGCAGTAAGAAAAAGCTGTATTTCATATAGCTAATGAATGTCACTTCTTTAATTTTGCTCATAGCAACAATACCTGCTGCAGAACCAATGATAAGTAGTGAGCCGCCAACGCCAACGCCGTAAGTTAATGATAACCAGCTAGCGGGAGTCATTTCCAAATTGGCCTTTAAAAGAGCAGCGGTGAGCGGTACATTGTCCACGAGCGAAGAGAGTAACCCCATAACATAGTTTGCTTGTATTGCTGGCAGAATCTCGTAGATTTTTACGAGATTATCAAGAACACCAATCTCTTTTAACATTCCGACTAGTAACAGTATTCCTAAGAAAAACAAAAGCGTATCAAACTCAATAACGCGTATGTAATCGAGCATGTTTTCTCGATCATCATCGGTGTGGAAAAAACGTCCTATCAAGAACATGATAGATAAACCGAAGAGGAAAGTGAGTACCGGAGGAACCCCAGCAATAATGTTAAGAACAATAGTACTAAGTATGGTAAATAGAAAAAGTATCGCGATACTCATACCGACTCGGTCGTAATGCCGCTCACCTCCATCAATGATTAATTCCCCTTTTAGGCCAAAAGAGAGCAGCCCAGCAAGAAACATTACACTGACAAAAGAGGGAAGTGCTAGCCAGAGTAAGTCTTGGATGGCGACTTTATCCGCTAGGAATATCATTAGTGTGGTGACATCGCCAGTAATAAGAGATACGCCGCCAGAGTTCACGGCAAATACAACCAGCACTGCAAATTTTAATGTTTTATTGGGAGGGAGTTTTAATGATAGTACCAGTGCAACAGACACTAGTGTTGCAGTGATGTTGTCAGATAACGATGAGAATGCAAAGGCGAAGATTGCCACCATAAACAACAGTGTTTTTTCACCTACCCGAGAGGGCAGAAACTTGTATATCATCGTTTCAATAAGGCCCTGATGGTTAAGAAAGGCCACGAAAGTCATCGCGGCCATCAGGAAGAGCCATAGACTGGCTATCTCAAGTAGGTTTTCATTTAACATCCCCTGGATCTGTTTCGGGGTGACATCATCAACAGGGAAAAGGAAAAGAACTAGCCACGATAGCGTGCCTAGAAAAAGCGTAGTTTTAGCTTTGTTAAGGTGAATGACATCTTCAAGCACGATCATAAAGAAAGCAATGACAGCAAGAATGATAAGAAAAGTGTGCATTAGCACGACTCCACAAAATTTAAGAAAGCAATATTTTAGGGGTTGGTTACTGTGTGTGCATTGTTTTTTTAGGCTTAAACTTTATATTATCCTCTTTAATTAACGTTTAGACGTCCAGTATGAGAGTTTAGATTCATTGTCGACCTTACCCAATACATCAACTTGGTACATCTATATGCTACTTTGTGCGGATGGTAGTTTGTACACAGGTATTACGACGGATTGTGACAGGCGCTTAAAAGAGCACAATGAGAGCAATAAGTTAGGTGCTAAATATACGCGCCCCAGAAGACCAGTTGCCCTAGCATGGTCTGAGGAAGTTGCGAGTCGTTCTTTAGCGAGTAAGCGTGAGTACCAGATTAAGCAGTATTCCCGAGCGAAAAAGTTGGCGCTTATCAGTGGCTTTAGTTCGAGCTAAATTCCTCAGGGCTTAACCATAGGTTTAAGCTGCCGACCTTTTGGCATTTGAATGTTTTTGGCTTGACGTAAAATATTTAAATGTTATGTTATAACGTATTTTTCTAAATGGGTACAGTCATGAAACTTAAACCTTTGGTAGTTGCTACCACTTTAACTTCTTTCACGCTGCTAGGGACTTCTTCATTTTTGTATGCAAGTGATGCTCATGAACACGGTATCGCTGAGTTAAACGTTGCATTTGAAGCTAAGCAGCTAGAGATCATGTTTTTATCGCCGGCAGCTAATTTGGTTGGTTTCGAACATCCGCCTGAAACTGAACAACAAGAGAAGCTGATTGTTGACGCTGTGCACGCGTTAAAGCAAGGGTACGACATAATCCGTCTACCTAAAGAAGCAGTATGCTTGTTGAAAGAAGCAGACGTTGAGCAGTCTTTACTTGAATCGCATTCTTCTGGGCATGAAGAAGAGCATGAGCATGAAAAAGAACATGAGCATGAAGAAGAACATGAGCATGAAAAAGAACATGAGTCAGGGCATTCAGATTTTACAGTACACTACCAGTTTGTCTGCTCTAAACCGGAGATGCTAACCGGTTTTACAACGGGGCTTTTTGAGCAGTTTCCTATGATTGAATCAATCAGATATAAGATGGTGAGTCATGAAGGGCAACAAGGTGGCGAACTTTTACCTTCTAAAGGGGACGTACACATTAAACAATAGCGTTATTTAATTAATAGTCGTTATTTCTAGGTCAGTAATAAGCTCAGTATTAGGCACAGCTATGGCAAAGGTGTTATTAGATAAAGTTAAGTACTCTTGGGTAAAAGATGCACCTCTTTTAGATATTGCAACATGTGATATTCAAAGTGGGGAGCGTGTATTTATACAGGGGCCATCAGGCAGTGGGAAAAGTACACTACTTAACTTACTGACGGGCTTATTACTGCCAGATTCTGGTGTAATTAATATTGCGGGTAGTGACATTTCATCATTATCAGCTGTAAAAAGAGATTGTTTTCGGGCTGATCATATTGGTTTTGTTTTCCAGCAGTTTAACCTGCTTCCTTATCTCTCATTAATAGACAATGTTATGTTGGCATGTCGTTTTTCAGCGATACGTACACAACGAGCACTGAAGCATCACGGCAGTGTACGAAAAGCCGCTGAGCAGCTATTAGCTGAGCTAGGTCTGGAGGAACAGCTTCGCCAGCGGGTGACGGTTGCTGAACTGTCTGTTGGTCAGCAGCAACGTGTGGCGGTAGCGCGAGCTTTAATAGGTTCTCCTGAGCTGTTGATAGCTGATGAGCCTACATCTGCACTAGACGCAGCGTCGCGCGATACCTTTACTGAGCTATTAATAGCAGAGGCCTCTCGGTACAACAGTACATTATTGTTGGTAAGCCATGATGAGGCATTAGGTCAGCACTTTAATAGAACAATTCTACTACAGCATATAAATAGTGCCGGAGTCTTCCATGCTGCTTAGTGTTGCGCTGTCGAGTAGCTGGAGCCGCCGTCATACTTTATTTTTTATTGTACTGACGATTGCTCTCAGTGTGACGCTCTTAATGGGCGTTGAAAAAATTCGTGCAGAAGTGCGTGATAGCTTTAACCGTTCTGTCTCTGGTACCGATTTGATTGTTGGAGCCAGAGGAGGGGAGCTACAACTTATCTTGTACTCTATTTTTCATATTGGCCAAGCTTCAAATAATATGAGTTGGGCCAGTTTTGAGCGGATAAAAAGTAACAAGCATGTTGCGTGGGCAGAGCCTATCTCTCTTGGTGATTCACATAAAGGCTTTAGAGTTGTAGGAACGTCAGCAGGCTTCTTTGAACATTATCAAGTGGGGCAACAGGCAAGGTTAGCATTTCAGCATGGAAGGGCTTTTAGCGACTTGTTTGATGCGGTTGTTGGTGCGGATGTTGCCAGACAGCTTGGGTATCAACTAGGAGAGCGTATTACGCTCTCTCATGGTGTCGGTAAGACAAGCTTTTCTGAACACGATGATCGTCCTTTTAGTATCAGTGGTGTATTGCAACCAACAGGAACGCCTATTGACCAGTCGGTTTTTGTTAGCTCTCAAGCAATTGAAGCGATTCATGTTGGTTGGCAAGCGGGTAGCCGTATTCGTGGCCAGCAAGTATCAGAAGTTGAGATAAGAAGTAAAAGCCTACAGCCTAAAGAGTTAACGGCTGTATTAGTCGGCATGAAATCAAAATTAGGTACCTTTCACCTACAGCGCCAGATTAATAACTATAAAGTGGAGCCTCTGCAAGCGGTATTACCAGGTGTTGCATTACAGCAGATGTGGCAGTTGATTCGTGTTGCTGAGAACGCGCTGTTGTTAGTCTCTGCATGTGTAGTTTTGGCTGGATTCATGGGTATGTTGGCTGTGTTGCTTACAAGCTTAGGGGCACGACGCAAAGAGATGGCTATTTTACGCTCAATCGGAGCGAGGCCTTGGCATATTGTGGGTTTGCTTGTATTTGAGTCTACATTGGTGAGCATAGTGGGAACTTTGATAGGGGTATTGATGTCTGTATTCTTGTTGATGTTCGCACGACCATTACTTGAAGTACATTTTGGTTTATTTATCCAGTCAGCTGGGTTGTCTTTGGATGACTTGCCGATGTTATTCTGTGTTGTGTTGGCTGGGGCACTAACGGGGTTGTGGCCAGGTTACCGGGCTTATCAAATGACAGCTGCGGACGGGCTTACGGCTCGATATTAAATAAACCTATTTGATCATTTATTTCTTCATATCACTTGTGGTTGAGTGTTCGTGTTTATGATTTTTCTAAAGTAAGGATTGGGTTTTAGTATGCCGGTAAGCAGGTCTTTAATAAGTGTTTTTGCACTGTATGTACTCTTTTCGATTAAAGCCATAGCAGGTGATGTTTTGCTTAACGGAGAAAAGGTAGAGCAGCTAGACTGGGAGCAATTGATGCCTGCCGATTATAACCTAGATGGCTTTTTTGATGATCGAGATATAGGTGCGTGGGATGACTTGGATCCCAAAACTGCTCTATTAATGGATGAGTTACAACAGGTTTTGCAATCGGCCCCTATTGTCCCTGAAATGGATGGGAGAATGATTAAGATACCTGGTTTTGTTGTACCTGTAGAAGGTGAAAATCAAAATGTATTTAAGTTTTTTTAGTACCGTACTTTGGTGCATGTATTCATGTTCCGCCACCTCCATCGAACCAAATTATTTATGCTGACTACGAACCCGGTGTTAAGTTAGAAAGTCTTTATGATGCTGTATGGTTGACGGGTAAGCTAAGAACAAAGACTTTTAGCCATGAGTTGGCATCATCAGGTTACACAATGGATGTTTATCGCATAGAGCCTTATAACGAATAATAGTTAAAGAGCAATTTCTAAAGAATACTCCACAGCAAAAATAGCCGTATTGTGTATTACCTCAGTTGTTACTGTCGTCGTAGAACTTTGTTAAAGTGTGTCATAAAATAGCGTGTGAAGTATCACGCCAATAATACATTTAGACAGATGTTTTCGCGCTAGCGTTTTCTGTTTATTCCATGCTGAGTTTCCTCATATGAAATACCCAACAACAAAGTTGCCTAAAGTTGGTACGACTATTTTTACTGTTATGTCACAGATGGCAGCAGAGCATAATGCGATTAATTTATCGCAGGGCTTCCCCGATTTTGATGGGCCTAAAAAGCTATTAGACTCAGTAGGCCATTATATTGCACAAGGTGCTAACCAGTATGCCCCGATGACGGGTATGCCAGTACTACGTGAAGAGATTGCTAGAAAAGTAGCTGCCTTATATGGAACTACAGTTTCGGCTGAGACTGAAATAACAGTAACCTCGGGCGCGACGGAAGCCTTGTTTGCGGCAATATCGGCAGTAGTGCAGCAAGGTGATGAAGTGATCGTGTTTGATCCCGCTTATGATAGTTACGAGCCGGCAATCGAGCTTAACGGTGGTATTGCCGTACATCTACAGTTACAACCCCCTGGTTTTCATATCGACTGGCAGCACCTCAAGGATGCCATTACTGCCAGAACACGCATGATTATTATTAACACACCCCATAACCCGACAGGTTCTATTTTATCGGCTCAAGATCTTGAGCAGTTGGCTGAACTGGTGCGCGACACCGACATTCTGTTATTAGGCGATGAAGTCTATGAGCATATTGTTTTTGATGGCCAGAAACACCACAGCCTGTTGGGCCATTCTGAGTTGTATCAGCGTAGCTTTGTGGTGTCTTCTTTTGGCAAGACCTACCACACAACGGGTTGGAAAATTGGTTATTGTGTCGCTCCTGCTATTTTATCGGCAGAGCTTCGCAAGGTGCATCAGTACCTGACATTCTCAACGTCAACACCGATGCAGTTAGCACTCGCTGATATTATGCGAGATGAACCTTCCCACTATCATGATCTTCCAGATTTTTATCAGCGTAAACGCGATCTGTTCAACACATTAATTAAGCCCAGTAAATTTTCTTTTACTCCGGGTGAAGGGACTTATTTCCAATTGGTTGATTACAGTGCAATTAGCGATATGAGTGACGTTGCGTTTTGTCAGTGGTTGATCAAAGAGGTGGGCGTCGCGGCAATACCCGTTTCTGTTTTTTGCCAGGCACCACCAGATATGAAGTTGGTGCGATTCTGTTTTGCAAAAGATGACGCTACATTGAAACAAGCCGCTGAACGTTTAATTGCGATTTAGGAGAGTTCTAATGATAAAGCTTGATGATTTACGTGTGTCATTGGTACAAACCGAACTGATATGGCAGGCTCCTGAAAAAAACCGTCATATGTTGGCAGAGAAACTCGCTTCGTTAAAAGGAAAAACTGACCTCGTCATTTTACCTGAGATGTTTACAACCTGCTTTATGATGAACCCTGAAGAGCACTCGGAACCTATGCTTGGGGATACACTCGCGTGGATGAAGTCTCAGGCTGCATTGTTGGACGCTGCCATATGCGGTTCAGTCGCGATACAAGAGAGTGATACTTACATTAATAGAATGTTACTCGTCTCTCCTACAGGAGAGATGCAGTTTTACGATAAAACTCATCTTTTCAGAATGGGTAATGAGCACCAACATTATCGGGCGGGTGCTGAGCGAATTATCTTTGAGTATGCGGGATGGCGCATATTACCGACCATCTGTTATGACCTGCGTTTTCCAGTGTTTATGCGCTGCCAGAATGATTATGACCTAGCAATTTGTGTTGCCAATTGGCCTGCGCCACGACGCAATCCGTGGCGTACACTGCTTCAAGCACGCGCTATTGAGAATCAATGCTATATGCTAGGTGTTAATCGTGTGGGTGAAGACGGCGTTGGGCTGCATTACAGTGGTGATTCATTAGCAGTAAACTTTAAAGGCGAACTGATATTGGATAAGCCGCAAGGGGAAAGCTTTATTAAAACAGTTGTATTGCATCTTAATGAAGTGAAGCAATTTCGCGAAGTGTTTCCTGCGTGGCAGGATGCTGATGAGTTCTCGATGAGTTGATAAAAAGCACAAGTCTTATGACTTATGCTTATCGCGAAGGCTTGCGCAGTAGTCTTTTTCTACCTGCTTTGGCGTAAACCAGATGTAATCAGCCTCACTTAGTGAGGCGTAATCTTCTGGCTGAAGTTGGTTTTTTCTGACTTCTGCTAGTAATACCGTTTTTGTGGTTTGCTTTGTTACTTGGCGAAGGTGTAACGGTACACCTATGTTTTTTTGTGTATGAAAGCTTCCTGCGATAAGAATGCTAGGTTCTTTGCCTATTAACATTGCGTTGGCCATGCTGGCATCACGTGTTAGTTGAATAGTCATCATTGGTGCTAACTGTGCTTTTGGCATGAGTTGGCAGTGGCTTTCGAATACCTGATTTAAGATCTGTTTTTTAGCGACTTCAGGGATGTTTTTAAGAGTCTTAAAGGGAGTTTCGTTGAATAAAGTATCATTATTTTTTTGCTGATAAATTTGCTTTATTGTGGCTCGATTTATATTACCTGCACTAATGTTAGCGCCTTTTAACAGGCTGTTATGTATTAATGGAGCGTAATCTTTCCAAGGCCAGCCTTTGTCATTCCATGAAAGCTTTCTATGTATCTGATCTTTGCTATCAGTTGATGATAGTAATGCAATGTTGCTTTGCTGCTCATCGGTGAGCATTTCAAATACAACCCGCGTGTGAGGTTTGTTGAGCAGTGATTCGAGCAGTTGTAATTCGAGTCTGTGGTGGTCTTCATTATCATGTTTTTCGCCGACTAGAACATAGTGAGACTTTTGTAAGTCGGTTATTAGCGTCTTTTCTGTGATATATGCTTGATCATCTAAGCTATAGATTTTTCCTACAAGGGGGTGGTTTTGTAGAAGAGGAGCTGACCACTCAGCGTTAGCTTGGCTGAACAGGGATGTTAAAAATAAGAAAAGTACTACGCATTGAAAAAGGTACGAGTTGGTAGTTTTTTTAAGCATATTAAGCTCGTTTTACGGCTTTATTAGACGTATCAAAAAAGGCCCCGCAGGGCCTTTAGTATCTAATAATGGGTTACTTTCAGGCCTGATAGACCTCTTCGTCGTCGATATCATCATCGTTGACGGATTCTTCACCAATTAAAGTAGTATGTTTAGGTGTACCTTTTTTGTGCACCTGTTTGTCGTGTAGTTTTGCTAGCTGGCGGTCAATTTTTTGAGCGAGTGCATCCAATGCAACAAAAAGATTATCATCCGATGCTTTAGCATTAATTTCTCTGCCTGCGGCATGGAGAGTTGCTTCAACTTCTTCTAGGCGGTCTGTTTTATCTAGAGTGACCTGAGCACTTGAAATAACATCGTAACGTTCTTGGCTGTGTTCTAACCAAGATTCAATTTTTTCGCGAATAGCGGGTGAAACTTTATCATGGCGGTTAGTGATGTTGATGATCATATAATTTCCTTACTACGTAAATTGCAACAACCAAAGGCTGCGTATAAATCAACATTGAAAACGTAACTTACCGGGGTCCTTTTTCTTAAATATTTATGAACTTTGTGAATTCACTATAGCTCTGATTTTACAAAAAAGGAAAGAGATTTTTCAGCTTTATTCTTCTACCCATACTTCACGTACCGGTTCGCCAAAATCATCGTAGATTATTTTCTTTCTTGGGCGCTTAGAATGAACTAGAGTTGGTTTTTCAACTTTAGAACGTCGCCTAGAATCGATTGCATTGAGTGCTTCAGGCACCGGCGTACGCTCTTGCTTTGGATGTCCAAAAACAAAGCTGTTGCGGTGGTAGGCGCCATCTTCTAAGCCGCTGGCTCCACTATCGACTTCTTTAACTTTACCGCCATTCTTTAAGAATGCTTGAACCTGATCTTCAAGCTCTTGGCGGGTTTGTGCTTTGGTTGGGCGTTTATTCATGGAGCACATTATGCCTGATCGTGTTGCGTGATGTAATGCATCGGATAGATAAGCGTGTAAGAGTACACAGGTGTGTCTTACATCGCTAGCCGGTATACTCGGCGTATATTGTATTAATAGAGTTGGAAGATGAATTATACCCCTATAAATGAGTACCGTTATCTATGGTTTTATCAACATAAGGATATGCCGGTTCCTGAAGATGACCTTGTCCAGATCAAGCCGTTAAGCAGCGCAAGAGCAAGCGAAATTTGGGCGCTGAACATCAGCACAGATAGCTTGGATGCCAGTGCATTAGCAAAAGATGATTGGGCAAGCAAAGCAGATACTTGGTTAGAGAAAGGCTTTTGGCAAGGCGCATGGGACAGTGATGCTGAAGCGTTACCTGAGGTGCTGGCAGAATTTATTCAATGGGAAGGAAACAGCATTGTATATTTTTGTTATGCAGGTGAGCATATCGTTGAAACGACATGGGACGTTTTTAGAAGACATTGGAAAAACTTTTTATTTTTAGATGATGGGCCGCTATTGATAGGCAAAAAGCGCAAAGAGGCTGTGCAGTTTCAGCAAAATGGTTCTTTTGCTGTGGGTAAGCGCCCTTAACCAAGATACGTTGCAACGCCGCTAAATCGTTATGTGAATTTTTACGCTTTAGCGGCGCTGCTTATTTATTTTAAGCCTTGGCGTCATCTACCCAATGCAATGCTTGCAGAAACTGGCGTTCTTCAAAGTGTTGAGTTTCGCCCTTAATTAAATGATTACCTAGTTTTGTCGCCCACTCTATCCAGTCGGGGCCTCCAACAAGGGCTACACGTAAAAAATCTTCGGTATGTGAGAGGCCTAGTTTCGCATCCTCCCATATTGCGCCTGCTTCCATGCCGGTAAAGGATGGGTCAAGGTAAATCACGACACGTAATGGTCCATAAGTGGGTAGTTTTTCTTCAATTAGTGGGACCAGCACATCTTTATAGTCGTCAGCCGTCAATGAATCTGATGCTTGAACAACGATTAGGTCTCCAGCCGTGTCGGGCAAAATGGATAGCATAGGTAGTCTCTACATTGTTGTGATCTATTTTACGTTGTATTTTGCGCCAAAAATCTATCAAGAAACAGCTAAAAAAGTAAATCACTGTGGTTTTTCTCATAATTTATCGAGGCGTTACTTTTAGTAAAATAGTGTGGTTATTGGTTACGTCTAACCCCGTTTTATCGTGTGTGTGAGCGCACTTTGAGCAAAAAAATAAATCTGTATTATAGTTAGATAAGATCGCCTATGAGGCAATTACAGAAAGTCTCTGGATAAAGTAGTTAAGCAAGAAAGAAGCAGGTTTCGCTTCTTCACTCGGATTAATGACCAAGGATGGTTTTATGAATTCCCCTTTTATTAGGCATGTTGCAAAGCTGCGCTGTGCTCCCCATGTTTTATCGTCAATAACCTGTTTTGCGTTAAGTACTTATGCCTTTCAAGTGAACGCCACTGACGCAAATATTTTGCCACCATTGCAGTTGGCAAAAAGCCTTGATCATGCAAGCTTACAGGTTGATTTGAATGGCTATTGGTATGCAGAAAAGTTAGATGGGATTCGTGGTTATTGGGATGGAGAGCACCTCGTAACCCGCCAAGGTAACCATATCCATGCTCCCGAATGGTTTATACGATCTTTGCCTAATATAGCAATGGAGGGGGAGCTATGGATTGGCAGACAACGATTTGACAAGGTTTCTAGTATCGCAAGACAGCATAAAGCAACGGATTCGGATTGGCGCTCTGTTAGTTTTTTTCTATTTGATTTACCGCACTACCCAGGGACTTTTGAGCAGCGTAGAACGGTACTGGAAAAATGGGTTACTACTATTAATGAACCGCATATTAAAGCCGTTACTGTCTCTACTTTTAAGTCACAAGCTGCACTTGAAGAGCAGCTGTTGAGTTGGACTAAACAAGGGGCTGAGGGGATCATGCTTTATCGGGGCGCAGGGTTGTACCAAGCTAAGCGTACGGATGATCTCCTGAAGCTGAAAAGTTATGAAGATGCCGAGGCTCGCGTAATTGAAATACTACCAGGTAAAGGAAAGTATCAAGGGATGTTAGGGGCTTTACTGGTGGAGGACAGTAATGGAGTCAGGTTTAGAGTAGGCAGTGGCTTTAGTGATGCAGAACGAAAAGCACCTCCAGAGGTTGGCAGTATAATCACCTATCGTTTTAATGGAAAAACCCGTTACGGTAAGCCTAGGTTTGCCCGCTTTGAGCGTATTCGTAATGACTTTTAACGTGTAGGTAATAAAATCTCATAAGCTTCACGAATAGCAATAAAGTTATTGGGATCACCCCCTTTATCGGGATGGTGTTTGGCAGCCAATAAGCGAAACTGTTGCTTGATAGTTTCAGGGGAGGAGGCGGTATCAGTTAGCTCTAAGGTGTTGAAAGCCGTTACACGTTGTTCCGGGTTTAAAAAACGTTCCCAGAAGCTATTTAATAACTGCTTAACCGAGGATTCATCGGCACTATTGTAGTGAGCCCAATCCAAATAATAAGATCGGAGGGCTTCATTCCTGTTTTGTTCGGGTAGTGTTTCATTGATGTTGTTCACTGTGCTGTCTTCTAATCGAGTTTGGGCCGTACTTTTTATCTGGTTCGTTTCAACACAGCCTGTTTCAAGGTGAATGTGTAGCGCTGAAATTTCAAGATATAAAGCCTCTTCTTCCCAAAGTGAAATCTGCAGCTGGTAAAGTGCATTCATCGTTAAAAAATGCTTCTGAAACAGTGCAACATCGGTGTTTTTATCAAGGGTGTCAAATAAACCAGCAGATTCAATGGCTTGTATTAATGTGTATTCGTTAAACCCCTGTGGGTGCTTTCTGAGCGTAGCTAATATAATAGCTGTAATAGGGCTTTTCATATTTTTCCGTTTAACCGTGCTCTCAATATTTATTTAGGCATTTAGCAAGATGTGGTCCGCCGGTCTTTTATTGTTGTATTAAAGCATTCCGTGCGGTTACGTCCATTTTCCTTTGCGTAATAAAGTGCTTGATCAGCTGCTTCAAATAACTGGTGATGCGAGGCAAAGTTATTTTCTTCAAGTGTAGCCACACCAACACTCACTGTTAGATTGTGTTGCTGAGCGTTGTCGCTTTCGATTTTAGATCGAATGCGTTCGCCAATGGTATGTGCTTGTTCCGATGAGGTGTTGGGTAGTATTACCGCGAATTCTTCACCGCCGTAGCGGCTCGGAATGGTATTTTTACGCGCGGTACTTTGCAGTTTTTTACCAACAAATTTTAGAGCCTCATCGCCTTGCGAATGGCCATATTTATCGTTGTAGTGTTTGAAATTGTCAACGTCGATAATCAATAACGACAACAGGCCTTGCTTATGACCTTTCACGTTATCAAACTCTTTGGAGAAACGTTCGTCAAAAGATCTTCGGTTGGGCAGGTTAGTTAAGGAGTCTATATAACTGCCTTTTTTATACTCATTAACTTTACTGCTCATGGCTAATGATAGTAGAACCATCTCTATTAAAGAGCCGATTTGTTGTCCATTTTGTGTCCATGTATTGTGTGGCAGTATCCCAAAAGATTTGAGCATATAAGCAAAAATGCCAATTAATAGCGTGCTCCATGCTACGAGATAATACCGGGCTGGTTTTGAGCCTCTGGAAAAAGCTATGAATCCCATAGCCATTAGCTGGACCGTGCACAAAATGGTAATGATCGACATGGGAATAATGATCAATCTATAGGACACAAAAGGAGAGATGAACAGAGGAATTGTACTTACGATGATTAACCCAGATGTAATATGGTTTGATACGGGAGAAATATCTTTAATGGACAGTATCGAACGGGAAAATTGTAACGACCAAATTAAAGAGAGCGATAGCAAAATAATTAAACTTTGGTTCGCCAACCAAGGACTCGCAGGCCAGAAATACTGAAAAGCTAAACCATTCATCACAGCAAAGAATAACCCATAGCTAGCGAGATAGAGCAGGTAATAGATGAATGTTCGATCTTTTATAGCGATAAACAGTAGCAGGTTGTAAAAAACCAGAATGATAAAACCGCCATAATAGATGCCTGTGATCAGATGGTTGCTACTGACCGTGTCAAATAGGCTGGTCTCAGATTGTAAGTCAAGACCGATATTAATGGGACCGCTGGACTCAAAGCGCATGAAAATGGTCGTTTCAGTATTAGGGAGCAATTCAATAGGGAATAGAAATTCCATAAAGTTGATAGGACGAGTGGAGAACTCTCTACGGTCTCCAGTTGAATAGCTTATCCAGGTATTATTGTGCTGCTGGCTATGAAAATCTACGTAGTCGATTAAGGGGTAGTTTTGTCGAATCGTCACTCTTTGTATTTTTTCATGATGATTAACTATTCGTAGTTTTACCCACCATGCTGATTCACTAAACCCAAAGTTTGCGGCTTTATTCAGAGGCTTAAACTGCTGTCCAGCTTTTGGGTTTGAAAAATCTTTATATGTTAGTTTCTTCGTGGCGTCTTCATATATATTGATAAACGGTGTCAAATCTATGGCCGAATCCATTGTAGTAACGGTTAATACTTTTTCGGTCTCATCGGCCTGTGCTGAGCTGACAAATGAATTAATCATGAGTAACACAATGGCTAGCTTAAAAGTGCTAAGGAAACTCTTAATCATATTGATCCTTTGACTACTCAAAAATAAGGATTGTTAAAGAATTAGGTGCTTTTCAATATTAGATTTTTTGAAACTTCAAACGCTAGTTTTCACAAATCATTATAGAACAGTTTCAACCCCTTGCTTTGTGCATGGGGGAACTGTTCAAGCATTGGTCCGTTTTACAGTAAGCTTTTTACTTTATCGTCATTTAACATCTGCCAGCCTAAGTAGTAGCCTAGTTCACGATATGCTTCAAACTGCTGTTCTGTAAAAAACTGGTCGACAGTAGATTGGTGAGGAAAAGTAGGATGAAGCCTTTTATAACTGAGAACATCAGGACTAAGCCCATGGATCAGGGTCGGTTTGATGTAAATTAAGTGGCCAATTTTTCTTTCTGGATCGCTGTCTCCTTTGGGGTATTCAATTCTTGCAATAGCAAAGCCGCGTTTAGCAAAGTGGTAATGTTGCTTGTTTGTTTCGCTTTGTTCTGTATCAGAATTTGGAGTAACCGCCTCAAAAGGATAGTCATCAAGAAAAATGGTATTAATACCAAAATCAACACGTGCTTTTTCTATGGCATTAGCGAGGTCACTAAACTGGTATTGTGCATCTGCGCCAGCATCGGTTACGACAATAATATCTAGCCGCCGTCTAAATAGCTCATAAATCGCAAGGTTTTCAAAATGTCCGCCGTCAGATAGCTCTACCGCGCGATCATCTTCATGTAACCCGCTGTTCAGTGATACCCCACCTTTTATGCCGGGGTATATATAGTTTGGTGGAAGCCAGCTCTTATCTGTTTTTGGATTGTCTGCCCAAAAACCTAGTCGTAAATTGAGCAGTGACATTAATGTAGAAACAAACTGGTTAGTGGTTATGCCTTTACCGGCTACACCCGCATTGGGGTTTGCGGCGGCACCTGAAATGGCCATTGCTGTCGGCAGAGTGACGCCACTGCGAAAAGTGTTATACATGTAGGCTTTGGTTTGGCGCCAGCCGGTAGCATCACTGCCACAGTAAAGAGGTGATATGGTAAAACTGTCGCCTTTTCTTCCGCGATACTTTGCATTATGGGAATCTGTTAATACGATATTACAGTTGATTAAATGATAGGGACGCTGGTTTGGCGCCTGACACATATTATGAACTTTGCCGGTGTTTGCCTTGAGTGCTAGTCCCCAGCGTCCAGTCTTTACGCTCTCAGGATCAGGCATGAACGTTTCCATTAAGCGGTTACGATACATGTAGTTCAAACCAAAAAAGTTGACATTACAGACTAAGCCGAACAGTAGTGAGCCTGCTGCAATGGAGTAAACCCAGTCTTCACAATGAAGATTAACGTAGAGGGCTGAAACATAGGCGCCGTAGAGCATGCCAAATAATAAGAGTATTGCGCCAATAACAATTTGAAATGAAGAGGTTCCTTGAGCCGTTGAGTTCATTTGTTTGCGTCGGTAAAACAGGATCAATATTGCGCCAAATAGCATGGCGAGCGAGGCGGTACTTGCCCCGGCAATATTAGAAGCGGTATCTGAGTCCTCTTCCACGGCCATTACCAGTTTTGCGATGATTGATACATTGTCGTGTATGTACGGCATTGAGCCGATGACGAGTAACATAATCATTATATTAATTAAGCGACCTAACCATTTTTGTATAAAAACGGAAAATTGATACCGTGTGCCTTTAAAAAATGAATAAAGAGAATAGAACGTTGATGTCGCAATCCACAGAGCGATAAGTGCACCTAGTGCATATAGGCAGCCAGTAAAAAGCTTTTGCTCCGGTACGGCATACAGAGCAATACTCATGACGCTTGTTGCTAGGGAGAAATAGATAGCTAATGAAACCAGCATTGTTCGTAAAATGGTGGCGATAAGGGACTGGGAGCTTAAGCCATGTCCTGGGATTAAATAATTACCGTGTTGTCTAATGAAGTCGAGAATAGCGTTTTTGCTATTCTGTTTACCTCCCTCTCGTTTTCTGCCAAAAGGGAAGTTATCAGGTCGGGTTCCATAGTGTTCGCCACTATCGTTTTTCTGGCTGAGAAACCAGGTAAGCGAAGCGCCTAGGTACCCACCACCAGAGACAGTAGACAGGTAGTCCATTTTTTCTAGTTGTTTATCAGAGACCAGTGACTGTAAAACACCCATAGCAAATGAGGCTGAACGAATTCCTCCACCCGAAAATGCTAACCCCATGCGTTTTTGCTCTGGCTTTTTACCAATATGCGCCGATTCTTGATCGAGGATGTCACGAATGTTTTTAGTATATGGCGCCATATATTTATATCTCGTTCTCAGTAGTGAGAAAGTAGCCCCTGAAACGTCCTGTTTGAGGGCATGCATGTAAAGAGGGTTTACTTAAATCTTTCGTAGTGCTTTAAAGCTATCTAATCAATAGAGTCGAACTCAATAGAATAGCTCTCAGGAAATGGGCCTCCTTTGAAGTCCATTGCCGAGCTTGGTCGAACATTGGGTAGTTTTAATATTCGTTTAACAATTTCGGGGATCTGCACGCGGCTAAGTTGATCGCCAAGGCAGGTATGCATGCCATGCCCCATATGTAGGTAATGGTAGGCTGGCCTATCGATACAAAATTGTGAGGCCGCTGGAATTTGCCGCCCGTCTTTCATTGCGGAGCGAGTTGAGACAAATACTAATGAACCTGCTTTTATGGTGGCGCTTCGTAATGTACCGCGCGCAATTTTATAATCGCGAACACAGCGACGTACCACAAAAGGGTTGATGGGGTTAAAACGTAAAGCTTCCCAACAGTATTGATAGAGAAGGTGGTTGTCGTCGGTTTTGGCTGCTTTAATAGCTTGCTCTAATATCTTTGGACGTTTAAACAGCTGATCCAGAATTTGCACAACTGCTTGTGAAGTTGTTTCTACACCACCTACTAAAGTGCCCATGATATTGGCTACGATTCGCTCATCGTCAAAATGAATAGCTTCAGGGAAGTGTGATTTTAGTAAGCGTGACAATATGTCATCCATTTCTGGTTTTTTTTGTAATGCCTCACGTCGTTCTGGTATCAGTGTGTGCAGATAGGCTTTCATCTCATGACCTGCATCTATGTTGTTCTGATGTATTACTGAGTCATTATCTAAATTATGAAACATGTCTAGTTGGGTCGCTAGTGACCAACGGAACATGGATTTCATATCAGGGCCAGGAAAGCCAAAGTATTCTCCGGTTAACTTCAGTGGTACCCAGCGGGAAACGGTATTAACGATTTCAATTTTTTGGTTTTGTATTTGATGCTCGACTGCTTCATTCACTAAAGAGGCGACTTTTTCTCGGATAAAGGGCAGGTCTTCACGTTGCATGAGGGATTTCATAATCCCTTTATCGCGTTGATTGATGGTGGTGCAGTCGCGACCTAGCATAAAGGGGCCAACACAAGGATCAATCATTGGACCATAAGTTACATTGAATATGTCTGGAAGGTTTAACACCTCTTGAACGTCGTTAAATCGGGTAATAAAAACCGGACCATTGCCGGGCATTACTAGGTTTGGCCGTGTATTTCTTATCATCCCGAAAAGTAAATCAGGTTTGCTTTCGATCATATAGCCAAGAAACTTAGCGACTAATCCCTTTTGGGATGGGTTCTTTGCTTGTGTATCAGTCGTTGTCATTTTTACGGCCTGTATTTACTAAAGCAGATTAAAGGGTTTTGAGGTATTCGATTAACGCAAGGCGTTCTTCAAGCGTAAACTCAGGTCCAATGACCCCTTTTTCTTGCTGATTCCAGCCTTTACTGTTGTCCCAAGCACTGGAAAACTCGTGACCGCGATTGCTGTTGCCAGGTATCGCTGTATCGAGAATGAAAAAGCCTTCGTGGTTGTATTTTTCACCTTTGTGTTTTTGCACGTTTTTATCTTGCTTGATGCCAACTTTTTGTGGATCAAATGCAATATCACCTAGTTGAACCAGTTCAGGTCTTTCACTGGGTGGTGACAGTAAATCCATCAATGAAGGTATTGATCCATTATGTAAGAAGGGCGCAGTAGCCCAGATACCGTTTAAGGGTCTGGCTTTGTATCCGCCGCTGATTCTCAAACAGTTTGGACGTCCCTTGGTGTAATAGGCCTGATCTTGCTCTGCAATGTAGTTTTCTTCAAACCAGGCATCATTAGCTTGTTGCACTATGCCACCCAGAGCGAGCCCAAAATTAATGCTTGATCCATCGCTGATAGGAATATTAACTAGCTGCTCTTTTTTATATTCACTTTGTTTCGAGCCCGAAGAGAAGGTTGGCAATGTAGGTGCTGGGGCGCAAATATCAGTATCAATACCCATCCCTTTTGTACTTGTTAAAGCTTTGTTGTCATCCTTACCAGCAGTATTAACGGTTCTATTTGCAATAACATTTCCTTGGGCGGGATCTGTTCCAATCTGCTTGTGAGGGATGAGCTTCAAGTTAAGTACTGAATCAGATGTTTGCTGCTCTACTCCATCAACAACGTATTTAATGGGTGCCATGTATTTGGGTTGCCAAATTTCTTCAGAGCTTATAGGTACTAGGTGGCAGCCTTGGCAAATCTGTTGATAAAGCTTAGCACCATGCTTTGCTTTTTCTTGATCAATTGCTGGGAAACTGTCAGGCCATTTAGGCGATAATAATCCAGTGAATTCGCGTTTAGGAAGAGGAGCATCACCACTGAGTGCTTGCTCTATCCACCACAGATTATTGATCGGGATAGCAGAAGAGAATTTTTTTTCCCCTTTGGGTGAGCTGGTATCTATATTGGCATTAACGCCCATTGCTTCACCGGTATTACGCACCAGAGGTTGCATTATAGAGCCGTCATATTGAACCCAATTAAACCACGAGGCGGTCCATATATGTGGGTAGGTAACGGGGGCATCAATGGCAACATAGTTTTCGTAGCGCTGTGGATCTAAAGCAAAAACCTGATTACCGATTCTGTTCAATGCATCTAAGCGTGTATAGCCTTCAACTATATCTACTGCATTAGGTGTGTTTGCTAATTGGCTTAGCACATCTTCTAGTTCTTGGCTGAGGCTCAAGACATTAGCGTCATTGTAGGCGTCATCTTTAAGAACGCTTTTGGCAAAGCGTTCAAAGCGGCCATTAAAAACAGGGAGTTTAGAAGAGATCAGTGTTTGGCCCAGTGCGGCCCCCAGTGCTTGAGTTAACTGTCCAAGGTCAGTTGCAGCAGGTCCGCCTTCAATAACATATTCCGTATCCTTATACGTAAGGTGGGCGGTATGACAGGCTGCACAGTTAAACCCTACCGCTGTTGTTGGGCTCTTTATACCAGGTAGTGTTTGGTAGGGAGTACTGGCAATGCCAATAGGCAGGCCGTGTGGGTTTAAATCGTTGGTTTGTCCTTCAATAAAGCCAAACCTTAATAGGTATTCGTTATCTGTGAATTTTCCCTGTGACGTAAAGGGAGAAAGAAATGCGTTGCTTGCAGGCTCCTCAAGAGCCAATAGCCAACTTAAAGGTATCGGCAGGGTTCGAGTACCCTGGCTTATATGGTGATATTTTTTTGATACGGCTTGATCCCAATTTTGGTCAAGCCACACACGACTTGACGCCTTAGGTGTTTGTGGCAAATGGGGGGGGGTTAACCCCTGAATGACTGAGCCAACTTTGGGGCCGTTGATAAAGCTAAGAAATAAAATGATGGCAATAAAAATAACAAACCAGATGATTCTTGAAACCAGCTGACGGCGTGTAGCCTGTTTGACGGTGCTCATGTATTACCCTTTCAATTTGTTATTTTTTTAATGTTATCGACAAGTTACGTTGAGTGCTTTGAGAAACTGGCTTAGGAGAGTATAGACTAAAACGATTGTTTTAAAGTCTGAATTAAGTTTTTGTTAAGCTTCGGTAAAGCGCGAAGAAGATGGTTTTGGGAAGCGGATAGGGCGGCTGATGTTGATATAGCGGTACGGAAGATTGTTGAAAATACGTATGCTTTATCCTGTTTTTTGTTTCATGAGTAATACTTGTTTGAAATGCAATGCTTGCTTCTATTGGATGAACATTAATGATGTGTACTCATACGAAGTTATATGTTTAACAGAACAAGGATCAGGGCTAATGCGGCTGGTGCTGCTTGAATAGCTATAATCCTGCGGCTAGCGGTTGCTCCGCCATATAAACCTGCAATAACAATACAGCTTAGAAAAAACACTTTTATATCGCTGCCATTGTTTCCAAGGGCAAGACCCCAAATAAGACCTGCTGCTAAAAAACCGTTGTATAACCCTTGGTTTGCAGCCAGTATTTTTGTGGCAGATGCTTGCTCTTTTGTTTGTTTGAATACGCGTAAACCAGTCGGCTTATCCCAAAGAAACATCTCGAGTACTAAAAAATAAACGTGAAGGAGAGCAACTATACCTATAACGATGTTAGCTACCATGATTACAAGCTATCCTTTTAGTTGTGTGGCTTAGAAGAAACAGTAAAAAAGAGACATTTTCTATACATTTACGCATTTATTTTGGTTGGATTAATAAAGCTCATTACTCAATATTTTATTACTCGCTTATAAAAATATTGATGTCCTTGAATTTATTCAGCTTCAAGAAAAGGTACTGCTGCTACATTACTGTAATCGTGAGGAAAGGTACAATGAATACATTTTCAGTTAACACTAACAATTAAGGATAAGTTTGTGAAAATACCCTTAAGCCCTAAGTTACGTATTGTGCTCATTATTATTTTGGGTGTGGTGTGGGTTGCTAATGAATACAAACCGGGTGGTCAGACAGGTCCTGTCGCAACCTCTGCTTCTCAATCTAGTACCTCTGTAGCGCGAGCATCAAAAGTAGATAGTGGCTCGCAGAGTGCAATCGCAAAGGCTTTTAGAGATAAGCAAAGTGATCTCATTGTCACAGAAAGCGGTAAAGTATTAAAAGTGCTGCCCGATGATACAAAAGGTTCGAGGCATCAACGTATATTGGTTAAAGTTAATTCGGGAAAAACGGTGCTCATTGCACATAATATTGACTTGGCACCACGGCTTAACACGTTAAGATCAGGAGACACTATTCGCTTTAAAGGTGAGTATGAATGGAATGAAAAGGGTGGTGTAGTGCATTGGACACATCATGACCCAGCTAAGCGACATGTGGGTGGGTGGATTGAATTCGATGGTCGACGTTACGAATAAAGAAAGCCCTTAGAGATTGGCTCTGTTTGTTTGAGCAAAATCGGATTAAACTGAGCCCCTGACTTTGTGGAGATTATCATGATTCAACTAGGAAGCTCAATTCCAGCAGTACCTGTAACGCTGGTGACAAAGGACGGTCAGGATACAGTAACGGCAGATACATTATTTGCCGGGAAAAAAGTTGTTTTGTTTGCTGTACCAGGAGCCTTTACGCCAACATGCTCTGCACATCACCTTCCAGGTTTTGTTGTATTAGCAGATGACATTAAAGCAAAAGGTGTAGATCTGATCGCTTGTATCTCAGTGAATGATGCATTTGTTATGCGTGCCTGGGGTGAACAGCAAAATGCTGAAGCGATCACTATGCTCGCTGATGGTGCTGGAGCTTTGACTAAGGCGCTAGGGCTAGAAATGGAAACCGGTGATTTTGGTGGGTTACGTTCACAGCGTTATGCCATGGTTATTGATAATGGTGTTGTGACGCAGTTAAATGTTGAGGCACCAAAGCAGTTTGAAGTAAGCAAGGCAGAAACTATTCTTGCTGCGCTGTAGTTAATAGCGGCGCTGTTTTTATAAACTGAGCTGACTATGCAAATTAAAAAGGCACCGTTAATAGGTGCCTTTTTTTTATGCGTGATTAATTAGTGGGCTGCCTATTGGCGAATACCTTCAACAGATAGGTTTAGGTAGACGGTTTCAGATGCTGGACCTAGGTTATAGTTGATACCAAAATCTTTAAGTTTGATTTCAGTTGAGCCTTCAAATCCTGCGCGAAATCCGCCCCAAGGGTCATCGCCTTGGCCAATCTTGCTAACCGCTAGCACTACCGGTTTAGTTACACCGTGTAGAGTTAGGTCACCTGCCAAAGATGCGGTACCGTCACCATTGTCGCTGTATTGTGTGCTTACAAATTTAGCTTTAGGAAACTCACTCACATCTAAGAAATCGCCGCTGCGAAGATGCTTATCACGCTCAGCATGGTTAGAGTCAATACTTGTTGTATCGATCTCTACAGATACGGTTGAATTATTAGGTTGAGCTTCGTCATAGCTGAATTGTCCTTCAAATTTATTGAAACGACCATTCAACCAGCTATAGCCTAAGTGCTGAATACGAAACTCGATAGTTGCGTGAGCGCCTTTAGTGTCAATAACATAATCAGCTGCATATAGCGGTGAAGAAGCGAGTACTAATCCACCGAGTGCAAGTGATGTTTTAAGCAATGTGTTCATGAATTCTCCTTGGTGCCCAACATTCTACTGAGTGTTGAGTCTTTATCGATTAGGTGATGTTTAAAGGCAGCAATGGCATGCAGTGCTACTAATGAAATAAATACAGTGGCAAGAATGAAATGGATCTCTCCAGCAACATCTTCTTGGTTTTCAACAAGCTCAGGTAAAGCCGGGACGCTAAACCAACCAAATACACTAATGGCACGGCCATCCGCTGTAGAAATGAGGTAACCAGAGAGCAAAACAACCACTAATAGCAGGTAGAGCCCTGCGTGGCCTAGCTTAGTTATCCGCTTAATTAAATCTGAGTGTGAAGCAATATGTGCAGGCTGAAGGTTAATAGCACGCCAGCTAAGACGAACAACCAGTGTAATGGCGAGTAAGATCCCGATGCTTTTATGCCAGTTAGGAACAGTCCTATATTCAGGGTCATAATAAGTTAAGGAGTCGATATAAAGGCCAAGTGGGTACATGCCAATAATAGCCAGCGCCATG